>NZ_RAHT01000001.1 GCF_004798935.1 Ningiella ruwaisensis
ACACTGATGTAAATTTGTTCGACGATGTAATGTAGATGATTTAACAAATACTATATTGCTGTAGACATCAAACTGTCCGTTGAAATAATTACCTGTCCGCTGAACCTGTTTACTTCCAAATAGTCAGTCGTAATTTTGGTGCTTCCAAGCTTTACAACAACATCACCTCTGTAAATTTCTTTACCTTCAGATATCAAATATTCGTTAGATAATATCTCGGCTTCAACATGGTCATTAAATACAATCTGTACATTACCTTTATAATTTATAACCTTATCTGGCAACATACTGAATGTATCTGAATAAATTATAACTTCATCGATAGCGCTCGGCGTCTTGACTGTATTTTGAGGATGATTATGGATGGGAGTATTCTGCGCCATTATAAGAATAAAGCCTATGCTGAAGCAACATATCGCGCCTATCAAAATACCTTTAAGAACGAATTTTTTGCGTTTCAAAAAATTAAAATGCTTCGCTAAAATAGGTGTTTTTGACCGTCCAATTTCCTTTTCGATAATCTGCAAATCTGATGGCTGTAACTCAAAAACTGATGATATAGCTTGCAAGGTTTCGTAGGAAGTAACTCCTGTCTTCTCAATTCTCTGGATTGTTTTTAAACTGACATTACACAAAGTGGATAAGTGATGCTGTGACCAGGCTTTCTGCTTGCGCAAAAATTTTATTCTCTGCTTATCTACTTTGTTTTCCATGTTTAACCTATCAGCTGATAGCCATTTTTTGTAACTGTAGCAAGCCAAGCAAGCTTATTCCATATCGATATAGGCCATTTTTAGGACAGTTTTGCGACTTCATTAATGGAGTCTTGCATTTAACTTATCAATCACTTCTGCCCATGCAGCATCTTCTATTAACGCTTCTTTTAAAAATGCTACTTGCGCATCATTCCAATACGGTGCTCGATGCGAATAGGTCGTTTCATTTAAGCCCTTATGTTGTTTAATAAATGATTCGATCGCTTCATCAGACCTTTCAAGGCCCGACTGGGTAAACAAATCGGACAATGTGGGTTGTTTAACAAACATATCTGGTCTGTAGTGACTTAAAAAGAATGAATATTTACAGTGTTATAACATTCTTCTATTGTGGAAACAGTATGATATTCAGATGATATGTTTAAAAAGCCGACCATTCCGGTCACATCAACTAAATGACTGTGAACGTGTGTCATTGATGTGACGTAGTGTGTGAAATGGTCGGCGAAAATGGCAGTGCATTTGCGCTGCCGTCTCCCTAACCTACTCTCACTGTATATAGACGCTGTCTTCTTTTTGAAAGTCACAATTTTTGGTATTTATTCCTTAATATCATTCGATGTAAACCTGACTTCCAAGGTAAAGTAAGCGGATGCAGCATTACTGCAATCGCAAAAAATTCAGCAAAGAATTAGAAAAATCAATGCCCCAACAAATTTTGAGTAGAATTCACTTCAATTTAAGTTCAAAAACACAGGTTTTTTTGTTCTGTTGTGACTTTTTAGATATACCCCGCGTCAGTACCTGTGAATGCCAATTTCGGCATTACCATGTAAGGATAAACCCTAATGAATAAAACAATTATCAGTATCAGCTTGGCGATGGCGTTACTTTCAGGCTGCGCAACTCAACCTTCTGTTAGTGATAACGATGTTTTCCAGCAGTATCCTGTTATCAATGAAGCTAATTTGCTTATTCAAAAAGCTAACGCAGAGAACTTGGCATTTTTTGCGCCAGAACAGATGAAAGAAGCGACAAGAGCCTATGGCACGGCACTCAAAGACGCTAAATCCGGTAAAGACAATGCCACTGCGGCAGCCAACGAAGCTGTATCCAGAATAAAAGCAGCCAGACAACAATCCGAGAAGGCAAGATACATATTTGAAGATGTGCTAAGTGCGCGCGAAAAAGCATTAAATGTAAATGCATCTACCGTATCTCCTGAAGATTTTGCCGATGCAGAAGCAGACTTTTCAGAAGCAATTGCTCAGTTGGAGCAAGGTCAGGAAGCACGCGCGGTCCGCGATATTGAAGCCATTAAAAATCAATATTTAGCCATTGAACTAGGCGCATTGAAAAAGAACATGCTTAGTTTTGCGCAAAAAGCAGTGCAAGATGCTGAAAAGAATGATTTAGACGATATCGCACCAAGAACAGTAGCAAAAGCAAAAGATGAACTAAAACTAGCGCTTGATACACTTGAGGTTAATCGAACCGATACTGCAAAAGCTAATATTCATTCAAATCGAGCAATATGGTTAGTAAACCAAGCTCAAGGGATAGCGGACATTCATGCTATTTTTGAAAATGCCGACTTTGATGAAGAACAAAAAATTCTATGGTATCAGGAGCAACTGAGTGCTGTTGTCTCACCGATTAACCAAGAGGTGCAGTTTAATAATACTAATAAAGAAGTCGTGGCGAATTTGCGAGAGCAAATCGCTGCACTGGCAAGTGACAATAGCGTATTGACTGCACAACTGACTGAAACACAGAATCGAGAAAGTAAACTTGCTCAAGATAATGCAGATGCGCTGATGCAAGCTCAATTATTGCGTGAGCAGGAAATTGCTAAAGAAAAGGCCGATGCAGCAAGATTTGTTGCGGTACAATCGATGTTCACCGATAAAGAAGCAACGGTCTATCGACAAGGTGACAATGTACTAATTCGAGCACATGGTTTTTCATTTAAGTCGGGCGCTAGTGAAATTGAATCATCAAACTTTGTGATGCTTAACAAGATCACTGATGCCATAAACCGTTTTCCGAATGCCACTGTGGTTGTGTCTGGTCACACAGATTCGATAGGCAGTAATGAACTCAATAAAGCGTTGTCAACTTCAAGGGCTGAAGTGGTTGCTAATTTCATTACACAAGTCAGCGAAATAGCACCCAATCGCGTGTCGTTCACAGGGCATGGCAAAGATAAACCCGTGGCAACAAATGAGACGCCAGAAGGTCGTGCTGAAAATCGCCGTGTTGAAATACTGATAAATAATGCGTAATAGAACCGAAGCGCTCCATCTTGGAGCGCTTTTTTGTTTAGGAGAATAAAATGAGTAATGAAGAACGCCTTAAAGCACTTTGGGCTGAAGAGCCGGAAACAAGCAACGAAAAAATTGCTCTTCAAAAAGTACTAAGACGCACAAAACGAGTGAGCGCTGCAAAAGACGTAATGAGCATCTTCGTGGGTTGGGTTTGGGTGGTGCTTCTCGGACTTGGTGCCTCGGCCTATTCAGCAAAACAGCAACGTGTTCTTCACAGAAAACACGTTAAGCGACAACTTAAATGAGCTAAAAAATGATTAACAAAAACTACGTGAACAACTCATAAATAGATAGGAAAAACAATGGACATTAATGCGTGGACTCAGTCTTTCACAGATGCGCTTTCAAAATTCTGGACCGAAATCGCGGGCTTCTTGCCCAACCTAATTGCCACAATTATTGTGGTACTAATTGGATTGTACTTATCAAAAGTTATCACCAAATGGGTAGCGAAACTGGTTGAAAGAATTGGATTCAACAAATTATGCAATAAATTGGGCATTGAAAAGGCTTTGAAAGCACTTGGTTTTAAATCCACACCGTCTCAGTTAGTGGGTAGTGTTCTTCATATTTTCTTTGTGTTGATCATTCTAGTGGCAGCATCCGAAACATTGGGGCTACAACGAATTTCTGCAGTTCTCGATGACTTTGTTCTATATTTACCTAAGATTGTGGGCGCGCTTGCTATTGCATTAATCGGACTTTATTTAGCGTCAAAAGCAAAAGTGCAAGTAGAAAATTCATTAGAAAATCTTGGCGTTGACTATGGCTCATCCGTAGGAAGACTTCTTCAATTTTTTGTACTTTTTATTACTTTTTCGCTGGTAGTAGGACAACTCAATTTGGAAACAGAGTTACTTAATACTATTTTTACCGTGTTAATTGCCAGTTTTGGTGTTGCAATGGCGCTTGCGCTTGGATTAGGTAGCAAAGAAGTCGCTAACAGTATTGTGTCCGGTATCTACGCGCGAGAGCAAATTTTACCGGGCGATGAGGTAACAATTGACGATTTTGTTGGAAATGTCGTTATGGTCAGCACAGTAAATACCTTACTGGAAGATAAAGACGGAAAACAATTGAGTATTCCCAATCAGGAATTGCTGACTAAACAGTTTACTATCGTGAGACTTGGCTCTAAGTCATAAAGGGAACTATTAATGAATACTACAGAGCACGAGTTAAATCGTGTCTCTGATCGGCTGTCTCAAATGGACGATAGTGAATTGGTGCGAATAGCAAAACTTCAACTTCCCTATGTGACAGCAGCCTACGAAGTGCTTTTTCAACGATATCATAAGCCTCTGGTCAAAATATGTTATCGCTACTTACGCTCTATGGAAGAAGCTGAGGAAACGGTTAGTGACGCCATGTTCAAGGTATTTAATAATCTTGTGAACTTTGAAGAGCGCGCCAGTTTTAAAACTTGGGTATATAAGATTGCGCATAACTTGGCACTCTCAAAATTGCGAAAGAAACAGCTTGAAATGGTAGACGTGGATGAAGCAGCGTATGTGGAAGCGGAGCAAACAAGAGGTCTTGTAGACGAGAGCAAGCAGCAAATCGATAAATGGTTGGACACTTTAAGTGTTGAAGACCGCTCTATCGTAGTGTTCAGGATAGTGGGCGGTTTAGAATTTTCAGAAATTGCGCATATCACGGAGTTTAAGTTAAGCACTGTTAAGATGCGATACAAGCGCGCACTAGAAAAAGTCGCTAACTCGCCATCCGAATTCGAAAAACCATAATATCCTAGAGAGAGTTGCTTGTGACTAATTCACGTCATTGATTAGTCAGTTTTGCGACTTCATTAATGCAGTCTTGCATTTAACTCATCAATCACTTCTGCCCATGCAGCATCTTCTATCAACGCTTCTTTTAAAAATGCAACTTGTGCATCATTCCAATACGGTGCTCGATGCAAATATGTCGTTTCATTTAAGCCCTTGTGTTGTTCAATAAATGATTCGATTGCTTCATCAGAACTTTCTAATCCCAATTGAGTGAACAAATCTGCCATTGTAGGTTGTTTTACAAACATATTCTGCCTCCAACTTTTACTGTATTTATTTCAACGATAACTAGGTGAAATCGATCAATAAGAATACTGGTATGCCCAAAATTAAAAAGTATAGGCGCTATATATTTCTCTGCGTTAGCTTTAGAATATGATTTTAGTTTACTAATGCTAGGTAATTACTTTTTTGGTCTGAGTGCCCTCCCCTGGTGTAATAAACATCAACCTAGACGGCGTGAATATCTTCGCAGTATGCCATGTGTTCTTAGGCACAATAGAAAAATCTCCCGGTTTGCTTAATAACATTTCGCTGGTGTCAGTATCGGTTTCAAAAAACAAGCTAGCCTTACCTGACATAAGCACAACGATTTCGTCCCCCTTCGGATGCATCTCCCAAATGTCCCAATCTTTTTCAAACTCATAGCATGAAACTAATTGGCAGCCTTTAAACCCTTTATAATCGGTCTCGAGACGCTCATACAACATGGGATCGGCTGATTCAATTTTGCTGGTTTGATCAGGCTTGACTACTACAAAATCTGTAAACAGTGATGTATTCATTCAATACTATCCTTGAATGGATTGAATTCGTTGTCAGTCTACTGCTTCTTTGATCAGATGCAGGTAAACAGATGCAGGCTCTTCATTTAAACAAAGCAACGTGATCAAAAAACTACTCAAGCTTGCTAATTTGACAATGATTTACAATAAATAGTCTCGTTCAAATTGATACCGAATATCGGGATCACACTCATACTGAATAGGCGTTTTTCATCATGTCGTTAATTTTTTCTCTCGCCTTGCGATTAAACGAAACTTTATATAAACGATTTAATAAATCGTCGGCTCGCTCTATGTCACCATTACAAGCATACTCACTAGCTAAATAAATTTTTGTGTAAACATCTACCGCATTAGCCGCATCATTTATTAGTAGAAGACTATTTTGACGCTCACCCACTAAACCCAAAATGTATTTCGCGCGCGGCTCGTCTCGTTTTTCAACCAAATAATCAAGGTTCCTAAGCGCTTTATATTGATTTTGCTCATACTCGCGCTTGTGGTAAAAAGCGGTAAATAAGCCCTTTGCGTGACGCAACGCTTCTGCTGTTGATAATTTGTCTAAAGCCGCAGGTGTTACATCTATCTCATTATCTCTCTTTGTTTTTTGGTAACTTTGCACAGCGGCAATTCGTTCGGTTTCTTATTCATAAAATTTATGGATGCCAAGCCCAAGACTTGTTATACCAAGAGCAAATACGCTAAGAAAAAAACAAATCGGAAGCGCAATAAACCATCTGTTTCGAGGCAGTTTATAACTTGAATGCACCGTTACTTCGGCTAATTTAAAAAACGCTCGTTGTTCTATAAAAGAGATATTTAATCTGGCTATAAAAGCTGCTACCCAAGCTCCAGCTAAATATAAACAAAGCAATAAAATAGCCCAAATCGATTCCCCTTTACCCAAAATTAGATCGTTGAGTAAGGCTGCGAGTAATAAAAGTAAATGCGAGGAAATGGCAAGAACGGAAAAAAGCACTAACAACTTATCGCAATTTAATGATCTGTCAGCTCTCTGCGATGTAGAAATTGATATATGGATTGCGTACGTCAGGCGCACAACCCTTTCAACATTGACCAATGAGAGATTATGAGAGAGATTATGACAATTAGAGGTATTGTACTCATAGGATGCATTTCCTTCTTACTTGCCTGCAGTGAACAAAGCCAGACGTCAAACCAAGAAACTCAAAGTGCCCCTGACACAAGCCAAGCTGCACTTCCTGTTACTGCAATTGAAATTACAACGCAAAAGATTGAAGAACAATCAACTATTCCTGGGCGCGTTGAGGCTTTTAACAGCGCAGAAATACGTCCGCAAGTAAGTGGAATAATAGAAGGTTTGTTTTTTTCGCAAGGTAGCTTTGTAGAAAAAGGGAAACAGTTGTATCAAATTGATCCATCCGTATTCGAGGCAGAACTGCAAAGCGCTCAAGCCCAATTGCAGAATGCTCAGGCTGAATTAAAAGTATCTCAGGCAAGGGAGTCCCGCTTAAAAAGCTTAGTGGCAACGCAAGTGGTAAGTGAGCAAGAGTATGAAGATGCGCAAGCCGCAAGTGAAAAAGCGAGGGCCAACGTGGCCTTGGCCGAAGCTGCAGTGCAAAGCGCTGAACTTAATTTGGATTACACCAAGATGTATGCGCCAATTTCTGGTTATATCGGCCCCTCATCGGTGACGCAAGGCGCATTAGTCACTGCCCAGCAAAATGAAGCTTTAGCTGTGATACAGCAACTTGATCCCGTTTACGTTGATTTAACGCTGTCTGTTTCTCATATTGAACAAGTGAAAACATTTGCTGCTGTCCAAAGCAAACAAAAGCAGGCGTCGACAGATTCATCAGAAGCTACTTCAAGTAGCGGACCGTCTGTGCAACTGTTTTTGGCGGAAAATGACATCCCCTATTCTGAAACCGGCGAGCTTATTGCCACTGATCTAACGGTAGATGAAGCCACGGGCAGCGTAAAACTTCGTTCAATTTTCCCAAATTCTGATGGTGAACTTATTCCGGGGATGTACGTCAAGGCTCGCATTGAGCAGTTAAATCAAGAGCCCTCTATTCTTGTACCTCAAAAAGCAGTCAGTATTGAACCCGACGGAAGCAAGACGCTTTGGATTGTAGATAATAACAATATGGCTCAAAAACGTTCTATTCAGGCAAATGATAGCTTTAAAAATAACTGGATCGTAAGCGAGGGGCTTAAAGAAGGCGATATCGTTATAATCGAAGGCTTAATGAAACTACGTCCTGAAACCAAAGTAAATGTAAGCTTTTCTCAAGAGGAAACCGCTACGTCTAAGGCACCACAGAACGAAAAAGAAGACAAATAATGATTTCAACATTTTTTATTAAACGTCCCGTTTTTGCCTGGGTAATAGCGATTGCCATTATGGGTGCGGGTGTGCTCGCGATCCTTTCGTTACCGGTGGAACAATATCCAAATATAGCGGCACCTAAGGTAACAGTATCGGCTACCTACCCTGGTGCTTCTGCGCAAACTCTTGAAAAAACCGTTGTTCAAGTGATTGAACAAAATCTTACCGGCATAGACAACCTTCGCTATATTCAATCTAGTAGCTCATCGTCAGGTCAAGCCACCATAACACTAACTTTCGAGCCAGGTACCGATCCCGATATCGCACAGGTACAAACCCAAAATAAAGTCTCCCAGGCAGAGTCGTCTTTACCGCAAGTTGTCCAAAGACAGGGCTTAGCCGTGCAAAAAGCCGGAAGTAGCTATGCGCTAATTTTAGGATTTTACTCAACAGATGAATCGTATGGACGCAATGAAATATCCGATTTTCTGGCCTCAAACCTGGAAGAACCTTTGAGCCGTGTTGATGGTGTTGGGCAAATAACCACATTTGGACCCCAGCACGCTATGCGCATATGGCTGCAGCCTGATGCATTATATGAGTATCAGCTAACAACGGCAGACATAGTTCAAGCAGTAAATGAACAAAACGTGCAGTTGGCAACCGGGCAAATTGGTGGTACGCCAAGTATTGACGGGCAACAGCTAAATGCAACAATCACGTCTCAATCCTTGCTTCAAACGGTCGAGGAATTTGAAAATATATTATTAACAGTCAATCAAAGCGGTGCAAACGTGGTACTAGGTGATGTTGCACGCATTGAAGTAGGCGCAGAAAATTACAGAGTCATTGGACGCTACAATGGTCAACCTGCCTCAGGCATTGCCATAGAGCTTGCACCTAACGCAAACGCACTTGAGACGATCAAAGCGGTTAAAGAACGTGTCACTGATTTTGAAGATATCATACCCGAAGCACTGGAAATCGCTTACCCGGTTGATATCTCGCCATTTATAGAAGCCTCCATCATAGAGGTGTTCAAAACCTTGGTGATTGCCATTGTTTTAGTTGTACTGGTTATCTATATCTTTTTGCAAAGTGCCCGGGCAACCATTATTCCCGGCATTGCTATTCCTGTTGTTATTTTAGGCACCTTTGCGTGCTTATATGCGCTTGGGTATTCCATTAACGTACTGACTTTATTTGCATTGGTGCTTGCCATTGGAATGTTGGTAGATGACGCCATCGTTGTGACTGAAAACGTCGAAAATAAACTGGAGAATGATTCTGACCTTTCTCCAAAGCAGGCGGCCAAAGAAGCTATGAAAGAAATTTCAGGCGCGCTATTGGGAACTACTGCCGTTATTTGGGCGGTATTTATTCCCATTACCTTTTTTGAAGGGTCCGTGGGTGTTATATACCGGCAATTTGCAGTGACCATATCTGTTGCAATGGGAATTTCGCTTTTTATTGCATTAAGTCTTTCGCCAACAATGTGCGCCAGAGTGCTACAACAGGGAAAAAAGGAAAAAAATACAGGCTTTTTTGGCCTCTTCAATAAAGGTTTTAGCAAACTAAAAGCCGGGCATGCATTTTTGCTTGAAAAGCTGTTGGCGAGTTACATCGTTTTACCTGTAGTTTTTGTTGTGCTAATTGGCGTGGCTATAAGCGTATTTTTGAAAATACCCAGCGCATTTTTGCCTGACGAAGACCAAGGCCGCATGTTTACATTAATAACGGGACCAGCAAGTTCAACTTTACAGCAAACACTGGAAAAAAACGCGCAGGTCGAAGATTTTTATCTCAATCAGACGAACGGTGCAGTCGAAGGTTTGTTCACCGCTGCCGGCTTCAGTTTTGCCGGGAATAGTCAGAATGTGGGTATTGCATTTATCAAGATGGCTGATTGGTCAAAGCGCGGTGAAGGTAAAAGCGTGTTTGAAATTAGTGACAAAGCAAGCGCAAGCCTTTCGAGGATACAAGACGCGTTTATTATTCCAATTGTCCCCCCAGCTATAAGCGCCTTGGGTAACGCAAGCGGCTTTGAGTTTCAACTCGTTGACCGGGCAAATTTAGGTCAGGAGAAACTGAATCAGGCCAAGGATCAGTTGTTGCAGTTGGCCAATCAAAATGATGGCCTTACACGTGTACGATTTAATGGTCTTGCTCCTGGTCCGCAGTATGACTTTAATATTGATGCTTCTAAAGCAAGAGCTATGGGTGTATCGCTTGATACCATAAATCAAACACTGAGTACTGCCTTAGGCGGAAGTTATATCAACGATTATTTGGGAGATGGGCGAATCAAGCGTGTTTATGCCCAAGCCGACGCGCCTTATCGCATGTTGCCCGAAGACATCGACCGCTGGTATGTCAGAAACATGAGCGGTGAAATGGTATCAATATCAGAATTCGGAAGTGGCGAATGGACCTTTGGCGCACCTAAGCTTACAAGATTTAACGGAAGCTCTTCACTTGAAATTCAGGGTGAGGCAGCAAGTGGTGTGAGTTCAGGTGAAGCTCTAAATACGATAGCCTCATTGGCGCAGCAGCTACCAGAAGGCATTGCTGTAGAGTGGACAGGCTTGTCTTTTGAAGAAAAAGAATCTGCAGGACAAGCATGGATTGTCTACCTTATTTCTGTAATAGCGGTATTTTTGGCTTTGGCTGCTTTGTATGAAAGCTGGAGCATTCCATTGGCAATTATGCTTACCGTACCACTTGGTATTTTTGGAGCAGTAATGACCACCTTCAGTTTTAATCAAGCCAACGATGTGTATTTTCAAATTGGTCTTTTGATGACGATTGCGCTTGCAGCAAAAAATGCCATTTTAATAATAGAGTTTGCCAAGACTAATTTTGAAAACGGTATGTCGGCATATGATGCTTCTGTAAAAGCCGCAAAGCAGCGCATCAGACCAATACTAATGACTTCGTTGACTTTTATTCTAGGCGTCATGCCACTGGCCTTTGCGTCAGGACCGGGCTCGGGTGCGCAAAATGCTATTTCTATCGGCGTATTAGGTGGAATTACTTCAGCAACAATTTTTGTACTATTTTTTGCGCCCTATTTCTTTATTTTATCGATGAAGCTGTTTTCAAATAAAGCAAAGAATTAGGTAGTTCAGTGTGTTATTTTTATACCAATCCAACATATTTATGGACAAATAGAGGATGTATCCATAATAGTCGAATTAATCCCAACCCTGGAATGCAAATAACCAAAAATTTCCAAGGCTAAACTATTGAGTAGATTCGCCGCTATATTATTAAGAAACTCACTGTGCGCTTCAATTGAGCGAATTTTGCTAAATATTTGTATCGGTTCATGATAAAAAACGAAAAATACTCGCTACCAGGTTTATCTTTAAACTATAAAGGCTTTACTCTTGTCGAGCTGGTTATCGTTATTGTTATTTTGGGGATAATCACTATTGTCGCAGCTCCTCGATTTATCGAACTAGGTAGTGACGCAAAACGAGCCAGTATAAAAAATCTGGCCTCTCAAATTAAATCTACGACGCAACTTGTTCAAAACAAGGCGCGTGCAGGCGGATTGCGGCCCACAAGTGTAAATCCCTACACCATCACAGGAAGTCCCGTTCAAACTGAATATTTGGTTGATTTTGGTTTTGGCGAGGTAGAGGTTCATTACAGTAGCCTGTGCCCTGAGAGCATTGCAGAAGGTGGTGACCGGCTAAACTTATTAGACTTTATGCAGGGTACAATTGAAGCAGACTTTGAGACCAGGATAGATAATCGCTACACCCTCATCGGCTATCAACTTCCCACTTCTGGCATTTCAATGTCGCAAGGATGCTATGTCATTTATGATTCTTTTGCGCCAGACAACTGCTCAATTTCTGTAGTCGATGTAGACTGTTAGCGCCTTGTATGTCTTCACTGACTTGAACCTTTACACACAACTTAAGTCTTTATTTGACTTAATATTATTTTTATCGTGTATTGTCTAATTTGCATTTTATCGATATAAACACCATCGTACTTGACGATGAACCTGAGGGATTTCGGGCTCGTTCATCCGTTTCTATAAGTATTGGCAATAAGCTTAAAACCACAAAATGGATGATAATTTTCGTTAGTGCATCTGTATTTATCCACGCACTGCTAATCGTCTCTATGTACCAGGTAATGCATCAGGTAAAAGTGCCATTTAGCGAAAATCCATCAAGCAATAACTCCGCGCCTTTAGAAAGCTATATTTTTGTTCGGGTTCCTGAAACTCCTAAACCTTCTTCGCAAGAGCGAACACCAGAGGAGATAAAGCCAGAACAGATAAAGACAGAACAGAATCAAGACTTCCCTATTCTCAAAGATTCGACAAATGATGCTAATCTGGATTCGTCGACACGCTCGGAAAATAGCGTACAAGCGGAACCTCAAAACAGTGCTACCAGCGATATCACCGTCAAACAAGAAAGCAAATCAAGGCCCCTCGTAAATGAATCTGCAAGCTCACCTTCCACTCAAATTTTGCAAAATACGGCAACAAACACTGATGCGAATAAGTCGCTACCAACAGATTCGCTAAGCAGCAAACACTTAAACAATAAAAGCGCAATAGACAATGCCGTCCAGCGCTATCAAATGCAGCAAAATGCACAGGCTATTCAAAACATGGCTGAACAGGAAGCAAAGGCCTATATGAGACAGAAAGTATCACCTGATTTAAACCTTCCAGACTTTGATTCGCTTGCAAGGGCTGAACAGCGAGAGGCAGCGCTTCGAAAAATTGAAGTAGACTGTGCCAATGCTGCTAAAAAAGGCATCTCCATCATTACCGGATTGTTTGGCGGTACGGTACAATGTCGAGACAACAATGAATTTCAGCAGTATATCGACAAGCATTTAAACAAACAAAATTAATAAACAAAGATAAACACGCTTTAAAGTAAGGGTGCTACGCAGTCATGGCAAATGGAAGATCGCGCCCATACTCTGGTAAAACCAGCACAATTAGCACTGGCGCATAAACTTAAAAAGAGCACAAAATCTTAACACTCCCTAGGCCAAGTAAATCACTGGTAAAATAAAGCTGGGTCAAGCAAATGTAAATATTGAGTAAAGATAACGATTGGCGCTTGTCTTGACCCAGTCAGTATCAGTATTCTCCACCTAAGGGTTTACGTTCAACAAGCACTTAATCCGAAGTGCAATTGTTAAAAGACAAGCGTAATAAGGGAGAGAAAGATGAGCAAATCACGCTTGCAATTAGTGATATTAGTAGCGCTATTGATAAGCGCGTGTGGCGGCGGTTCTTCAGATTCAGATACAGGCAGTGTTACCCCGCCACCTTCAGCTGCACCAGCGCCTACGCCGCCCCCTGTGCCTGACCCTAGCCCCACACCAGAAGGCAAATTTGCAAATGCAGCATCGACCTCCCGATTTCTTACCATGGCGACTTTTGGTCCTAGGTCAAGCGATGTAGAGACATTACTCAACACCAGCGCATCAGACTGGATACTTGAGCAATTTGAAAAGCCTGTGTCGCCGTATTTATCGCAGGTACAAGAGTATTATGACATGGCTAGCCCAAATTCTGGCATGATTGCAGATGCGTTTGATCAGGGTGCCACTACTTGGGTGTTTTACCGCAATGCGGTGCATGGTGAAGACCAGCTCAGGCAGCGTATGGCTTTTGCATTGTCGCAAATCATGGTGGTATCCAATGGTAGCGGTGGCTTGTTAGGCATCTTTCCGCAAACGGTCGGTTATTACCAAGACGTGTTGGCTGAACATGCCTTTGGCAACTATCAAGACCTGCTACAGGCGATAACTTATACACCGGCCATGGCTGAATACTTAACATACTTAGGCAATGAAAAGGCAGATGAAACCACCGGAAGTGTGCCCGACGAAAACTACGCGCGCGAAATTTTGCAACTTTTCACCCTTGGACTGGTAGAGTTAAACATCGACGGAACGCTAGTGCTCGATGCTAACGGTAATGCTATTGAGGTTTATGATAATACTGATATCACCGGCCTTGCCAGAGTGTTTACCGGCTTAGACGATCCTAGGCTCGACTTAGAGCAAAGTCTTGTTGGGCGGCTTGCACAAATCAGAGAGGCAACATCAAAACCACTTAATATGAACAACGCCCGGCATTCAGCAAAAGAAAAGACCTTTTTGGACTATACCATTGCTGCTAATACTGATGGCGAAACCTCCATCAGGCTTGCGCTGGAGCATATTATGTCGCATCCCAACGTTGGACCTTTTGTAGCCAAGCAGCTGATTCAGCGCTTTGTAACCAGTAATCCACGCCCTGAATACGTAGAGCGAGTTGCCACCGCTTTCAATCAAGGACGTTTCACGCTCCCTAACGGTACAGAGGTAGGCGACGGTCGCAAAGGAGATTTAAAAGCCACAATTTCCGCAATTTTGTTTGACCCAGATACCGAACAAGACTCTGCCCTATCTGATGACACCTTTGGTAAAGTGCGCGAACCGGTGCTGCGCCTAACCCATTTTATGCGCGCATTTGAAACCGACATGACAACGCCTGAATACGTATCGGCGCTGTATGATACTTCATCTTTAAGCGTACTCGGCCAACATCCCTATCGCTCACCGTCGGTATTTAATTTTTATCGCCCCGGTTATGTTGCACCCGGAACCCTGTCTGCAGAGGCCGGCTTGGTCGCGCCAGAGCTGCAAATTGTCAATGCCTCCAGTATTCCGGGCTACATCAATTTATTGTCATTTGGTGCTTTTCAATCTCAAGCTGAGAATCTTGAACAAATGCGTCCGGTATTTGTGCGCTTTGGCGCGTCTTTCGATGCTGATCGTGCGCGCAGCACCTTTGTACCTGACTACAGTGAGGCCCTGCCACTGGCCAGTGATTCAGCGGCGCTAGTTGACTACCTCGATGAACTACTTTTGTATTCCAGTATGACCGAAAGCACCCGCCAAGGCTTAATTGCAACGCTTGATGAATATCCAAGAAGCGCATTGCAAGACAGCGAAGGGCAAGCAAATCTGGTGGCTTATGCCGTCACTATGATCATGTCCAGCCCCGACTATCTGATTCAGCGCTAAGGAGAATATGATGCCATTATCTCGACGTGATTTTTTACGCTACTCACTGTACTCTTCAATTGCCGGCGCTGGTTGGCTCGGCTTACCGAAAACGCTCACCGCACATGCGGCAGAAACTGATGGCTACAAGGCGCTTGTATGCGTGTTTTTATTCGGCGGACTTGACGGTCACGACCTATTAATTCCCTACGACACAGCCTCTTATAACCGTTTTGCAAGCATACGCCAATCGCTGTTGAATCGGTATGATGGTGCGCGTGCAAGAGACAATTTATTGCCGCTAAATCTTGCCAACCAAGCAGCCTTTGGGAGCAGAGCCTTTGCGCTACCTCCGGAAATGCCGCAATTAAAAGCCTTATTTGACCAAAACCGCGCGGCTATTGTGAGCAACGTGGGCCCCTTAATCGAGCCGGTCACCGCACAAGGCTTCGCTAGCGGCTCTGCAAAACTGCCACCTCGGCTGTTTTCGCATAACGACCAGCAGTCAATCTGGCAAGCCAGTGCACCAGAAGGCGCACAGTTCGGCTGGGGTGGTTTGTTTGCGGATGCCATGCTCTCCTCTGGCGCAAATGGGGGTGTGGGAGAATTCGCTACCCTGTCCACCGCAAGCGTCGGGCCTTTCCTCACCGGCACACAGGTGTCACCCTATCAAATTTCGCTGAATGGCAACGCCGGTATTAACATTTTAGATGGGCGAAACGCTAGCGGCTCACAAGGCAGTTTGCGCAATTTTCTAGAATCTGCACGAGAGCGTTTTCTCGCCCAAGGTTTTGAGGGTAGTAATATTTTGGCACAAGACATCGCCAATAAATTCAGAAGTGGTATAGAAACAAACGCTATATTTGATGCCGCGCGCGCTTCTGCCCCCACACTAAGCACAGTATTTCCTGAAAACGGGCTGGGTAGTCAGTTGAGTGCCGTGGCTCAAACCATCTCTATTCGAAATAGTTTGTCAACCAATCGTCAGATTTTCTTCGTCGGCATAGGCGGCTTCGATACGCACTCCAATCAGGCGGCTGACTTACCCACCCTACTTTCACAGCTTGACGGCGCCTTTTCGGCATTTGATTCAGCCATGATTGAGCTTGGACTTTCACAAAATGTAACAACCTTTACTGCTTCAGATTTTGGTCGCACGCTTACCGTTAACGGTGACGGCACCGATCATGGCTGGGGTGGCAACCAAATTGTAATGGGCGGCGCAGTGCGAGGTAACAGTGTATTTGGCGATGTGCCACCCGCTGACTTTGGGCATGATTTGGACGCCGGCAACGGGCGGCAGATACCCACGCTTGCCGTTGAGCAATTTGCTGCAAGTTTGGGGCAATGGTGGGGACTGAGTGATAGTGAAATTATTAACGCTCTGCCAACGCTTCAAAACTTTGATAACGCAAATTTAGCGCTATTCAATGGCTAGCCTTAAACCTTCGTTAGTGCATCTGCATTTATCCACGCACTCCTGATAGTCTCTATGTACCGGGTAATGCCTCAGGTAAGAATGTCATTTAGCGAATAACCCATTATTAACCGATTCGTCAAGCCGCAAACATCCAATAAATAAAAGCGGAATAGATAATGCCGTCAAGCGCTACTAAAGGCAGCGCTTCGAAAAATTGAAGTAGACTGTGCCAATGCTGCTAAAAAAGGTATCTCCATCATTACCGGATTGTTTGGCGGTACGGTACAATGTCGAGACAACAATGAATTTCAGCAGTATATCGACAAGCATTTAAACAAACAAAATTAATAAACAAAGATAAGCAAAGATAAGCAAAGATAAACACGCTTTGAAAAAGGAAACTTTTATGCAAGTTGCATTTATTGGTCTTGGCGCAATGGGCTACCCTATGGCCGCACATGTGCTCAGCGGCAAGCACTCAGTAACAGTATATAATCGAACAGGCTCTACAGCGCACAGATGGCTAGATGAAAAAACCAATAATCATCCAGACGCTTCCATTGCAGACACGCCAGTTTTGGCCGCTAAAAATGCAGATGTGGTATTGATGTGTGTGGGTAACGATGATGATGTGCGCTCGGTGGTTTATGGCGATAAAGGCGTGCTATCTGGTATGAAACGTGGCGCGATCCTGATTGACCACACAACAACATCAGCCGAATTAGCCATTGAACTTGGCAAGGCCTGTGCAGACAAGGGGCTGAGATTTCTTGACGCCCCCGTTTCAGGTGGTCAAGCTGGCGCTGAAAACGGCAAACTGACCGTGATGTTAGGCGGTGAGCAATCCATCTATGAACAGGTTATTCCTATTTTGGATTGTTATGCACAAAAACATGCCCTGATGGGAGGTGTCGGTAAAGGACAGTTGACCAAAATGGTTAATCAAATATGTATTGCAGGCCTTGTACAAGGTTTATCAGAAGCCTTGCATTTTGCGACGCAGGCGGGACTCGATATAAGGCAGGTCGTTGATGTTATCAGTAAGGGTGCTGCGCAGTCGTGGCAAATGGAAAATCGCGCCCACACGATGGTAAAAAACGAGTTTGACTTTGGTTTTGCAGTGGACTGGATGCGCAAAGACCTTGATATTGTCTTAAATGAAGCAAAGCGAAACAAAAGCACTTTGCCTGTAACGGCCCTAGTTGACCAGTTTTATGCGCAGGTACAAGCTAACGGTGGGGGTCGTTTTGATACCTCAAGTCTTATTACTCTGCTAAATAAGCATTAATGTTTCAACACTTAGCGTTTGGCCAGGATCCGATCTAAATTATCGGCAAAGGCTTTTCTATCTCGCTGTGATAAAGGTGGCGGGCCTGAGCTTTGAAAACCGCTCGCCCGCATTGTTTCCATAAAGTCTCGCGTATTTAAACGTGCTTTAATGGTTTGCTTGTCAAATAACTCACCCCGGGACGACAAAGCGTGAGCACCCTTTTCAATGACCTCGGCTGCAAGGGGAATATCAGAAGTAATAACTAAATCCCCTGCTTCGCTTCTGCTGACCACTTCATGATCGGCAACATCAAATCCTGACTGAACCTGCACCCCCGTTAAATAGGGAGAGTTTGGCAACGGAATATAGTGATTAGCTATAAACAACGCATGGACTTGAGTTCGATTGGCTGCCTTGCATATGACCTCTTTAATGACTTTTGGGCAAGCATCCGCATCTACAATAATTTTCATCTTACAGGTTCTCGTTAAAATTTGGGCCTTGGGAATAATAACTAAATGCACTTCATTTTAGCCAACGCACTCAAAAGAAAGCATTTAAGCTAGAGCACTTAAAAGGAGGAGTTAAAAAAGAGCTCTTAAAAAAGAGCACTTACGACAGAGCGCTTAAAATAAAATAGTTTACAAAGCCCAGAAGTATAGAGACCAAAAAGCTCAATACCGCTCCCTCTTTTACCATATCCCGAATCTCGATTTCGCCCGTTCCGTAGGCGATAGCATTAGGCGCTGTAGCCACCGGCAACATAAAGGCGCAACTTGCCGCCATTGCTGCCGGGATCATAAGAAGCGCCGGATCTACGCCATAATTTAAGCCAACTAAAAATAGTATCGGCATTAAAAGCGTTGCAGTTGCTGTATTAGACGTAATCTCTGTTAAATAAGTTACGCTAAGGCATAATAGCAGAAGCGTGACTAGCAAAGGGAATTGAGTAAAAGTGCTTAATCCATCTCCAATCAACTGACTTAAACCCGACGCAGAAAAACCCTTTGCTAAGGCTATCCCGCCGGCAAAGAGCAACAGCATTCCCCAAGGAATGTCGCTTGCTGTTTTCCAATCAAGCAGTTTTTCACCACGACCATTAGGTACAATAAACATGAGTATGACTGCAGCAAGTGCAACGGTACTGTCGCCCGCCTCAGTAATGCCAAATAGACTTGCCCAGCCTCCAAATGGTTCGCTACGCGTAACCCATGCAAGTACTGCTAAACCAAATACTAAAAGAGTACGCTTCTCTTGTACCTGCCATGCGCCCATATCAGGTAAATCTACTGCTAAGGGACCGCGCAACTTGCGCGTTAACCATAATGCGATTAACGGGATCGCCAAAATGACACAAGGAATGCCTACTATCATCCACTTTACAAAGCTGAATTCCTGACCTGACTGCTGTTCGTAAATCCCGGCAAATATCACGTTTGGTGGCGTGCCAATCAGGGTGCCCACACCGCCAACACTTGCCGAGTAAGCAATACCTAAAATCAGCGCAACTTTAAGCGGCCTGTCCTCAATTTGAGACAGCACAGCAAGCGCTATCGGAAGCATAATAAGAATAGTGGCAGTGTTTGAAATCCACATACTTAATGCAGCTGTTGCTACCATAAACCCAAATACTAAACGTTTTTTACTGTTAGAGCCTATAGCATTTACCATAATCAAGGCCAGACGCTTATGCACACCTGCTCTTTCAAGGCTCTTCGAAAGCATGAATGCCCCCATCAGCAGCAATATCACGTGACTGCCAAGTGCGGAACTGACCTCCTGGTGACTTAAAACATTAAATAAAGGAAGCAAGGCAAAAGGCAGGATTGAAGTAACTGGAATGGGGATCGCTTCGCTCACCCACCATATGACAGTGAGCAAGGTAATACCTGCCGTGATGGCAGCAGTCTCAGGAAATAAAAAAACACTCAAACATAGCCAATAGGCAAAATAGGCAGCGAGAGGCCCGATTAATAAATAGATACGGTTAAGTGTGAAAGTCATATTCTTATTCTTATCAAGATCTGCGCGTCACTTAAAGCTTGACAGCTAAAATACAGTTCAATTTCACCGCGCAAAAGCAAACTATTTAAATTGCTACTTATAAAAGCAAATAATTATATTTGCCACTTGTTTTTATTGAGTTATACTCGATAGTGTTGATGGATATTTAGGTGATGTCAATGTTTATAGCGGTTGAAACGAGCGACTTAGTCGATTCGACTAAAATGCCAAGTACCTTCTTTGAAAGGGTCAACGCCTTAATCAAAGAAGAACTTGCACAATTAAACGAGCATACTGACAATCAGTTTAGTGTGTTTCGAGGTGATGCTTACCAGGTGTTATATGCTTCGCCTTCACTTGCATTCCGGCATGCTTTGTTACTTAAGTTAAAGTTACTCTTTGCGTTTGAAGACACCCCGGTTCACTTAACACAGGCACTAGCTTTTGGTTTCCAGGAAACGCCTAAGCAAGCGATTTCGGAGAATATGGGGGAAGTGTTTGTATGTTCTGGGAGAACGCTAGATAAAAGCGCAAGTGGCGATATCACTATTCAATTCATTCCCTTTCCTGACCTGCAGGCAAGTATTAATTTAATTACGTCTTTTTTGAATCGTCATCTTAAGGGGCTTACGCAAAAACAGGCGCAGGTGCTATATCACTATGTTGCGAATCAATTTTGCGAGCAGCATCTTATTGCTGACAAATTAACTATGACAAGACAAAATGTTGCAGTCCATCTGAAACGAGGCGGTAGTGAATTACTGCGAGATTGCATCGCCTATTTTGAACAAACGGTTGCCAGCGCAAAGGACATGTCGGTATGAGCTTATTTATTCTTTTATTACTTGTGCATCTCATTGCAGACTTTTACTTGCAAAAAGACGCCTGGATACAAAGCAAGATCAAATATAAAGCGCGTTCGATTGGCCTTTTAAAACACATTTTGACTCACCTGGCGCTAAATAGCATCGTGCTTTTTACCATGCTGGGCTTTAGCTACCTTGCCCTTTTCGCTTTGTTAACGATTGTAGTGAGTCATTACGCGATTGATATTTGGAAGACCTATCAAGGTTTCCATTTATGGTCATTCCTGACCGATCAGATTGCACATATTGTAATGCTGGGTTTGGTTTGCGCGTATGTCTCAGAGCCTGACTTATCAAAATGGCAGGCGTCTTTTGGCGGCTTTCTTACACTTGACCATCTTATCGTTCTTGCAGGTTTTTTGTTTGCATACAAACCTCTTTCACTGATCATTCAACTGTCTTTGCGCCGTTATACGCAGCAGTTAGAGGCAAAAACAAGCAATCAGGGACTCGAAAACGCTGGCGAATGGATTGGCGTATTTGAACGCTTTTTAGTCATCACCTTTGTTTTGTTAGGGCAATTTGCAGCTGTCGGTTTTTTACTGGCGGCAAAAGGCGTGTTTCGTTTTGGGGATATGCGACGAGAACAAGACCGGAAACTTACTGAATACATTATGTTAGGCACCTTGTTAAGCGTTGGTTTAGCTATTGGCACTGGCTTAATGCTTAATTATCTGACAGCGCACAACTAATGCTACAAGCGCCCTATCGATTTTTACAGTAAATACGCTTTAATTGAACTTCTTATGCACGATAGGATTCGATAAAACTATCAAGGGCCACGGGCATGCCAAGTAAAAAACCCTGGAAGTTTTTTACCCCTGATTGACTAAGCATTAAAAATTGCTTCTCGGTTTCAATGCCTTCAACCACAGTGTCCATATTTAGCGCCTGGCACATATTTAAAATTGCTTGAAACAGGCGCTGAGCGCGCTCACTTTCAGTTAAATCCAGTATGAACTGGCGGTCAATTTTGATGACATCAAAGTCATATTTCGACAAGTAGCTTAAGCTTGAATAACCGGTTCCAAAGTCATCTAATGACACTTTAAATCCCAAGGCTTTGATTAAGGATAAGGTTTCTTTTGCCAAATGTTCATCAACCATAAACACTGACTCGGTAATTTCCAGTTCGATCATTTCAGCCGCAATCTGATATTGATTCAACAGGCGATAGGCCAGTTGAACAAAACTATTTTGCAAAAACTGTTTGGAAGAAATATTTACCGCAATAGGAATGTAAATTCCCACACTTTGCAAGCTTTGTTGATATTGCATGGCGCTTTCTAAAGCGAGCTCTCCTAATGCCTCTTCCATTCCATGATGTTCTATAACCGGAATAAAGCGTGCGGGCGAGACCTGTCCATATTTTTGGCTATGCCAGCGACAAAGAATTTCCGCTCCAATGAGATGTCTTTTTTCAGAAAATTTACCCTGCAAAACAAAACTGAATTCCCGTCTGCTAAGCGCCTCTCTGATATCGTTTACAAATATAAATTGTTCACGCTTTGCTTCGCTCATACCAGAAGTATAAAATTGGAAGCCCTGCCTGAAGCCGGCAACATTCTTGTGGCTGGCATTTTTAGTATTAAATAGTGCCGCATCTGCATGCTTGATCAGCGTAGTTGCATCATTAGCATCATCGGGGTAAAACGCGACGCCGGCCTGCGCTTTTAACGAAAAGCGCTGACCATTTTCCTTTATTTCTAAACACTGAATGCAATTTAACAACTGAGTCACAAACGATGCTGTTATTTGACTTAAAGTTTCTTCTTTCTCTTTTCCAAGCTCGATCAAAGCAATTATTTCATCGCCTCCCCAACGGCTTATGACGGCTTGATGTGCAAACGACTCAATTAACACTTTTCCCAGTTTAGCTAAGACCTTGTCACCAAATTCGTGACCAAAGGCGTCATTAATTTGCTTAAATCCATCCAAGTCGATATAAGCCAATGCAAATTTTTCTTGTTTCTCAAGCGCGCGCTCAAGTTCATTCTTTAATGCGTGGCGATTCAATAGTCCTGTCAGTTCATCAAAATTGGCGAGCTGATTCAATCGTTCTTCTGTAGCGAGTTGCTCACTTAAATCATTAATCGCCGCAATGTAATAATCCTGCTCAACATCAGACGTATGAAATAAATTCATCGAAAGTGAAATAGGAATGCGCTTATTTTGCGAATTGATGTATTCACATTGCTGTTTAAGGGCACCATGGTTTTTAAGCGCCAGCATATCTGACTTTGACAGTGCCACAAATTCATAAAAGGGTGTTGATTCCACGGGTGAAAAATAGAGATCAATCTGATTATAGAAAGCACTGTTAGCATCAATAATTTTGAGATGACTGTCTAAGATAAGCATGGCTTGCGATGTTTGCGCAAATGCATAGCTCATTAAGGTAGTGTGTGCATCTTTAACTCTGTCTGAGGTGATATCTCTGAAGGTCCCAACGAGTTCTTGTACCCCCATGTCGTCCGAAGCGGTTACACGGCCTTTCAACAAAATCCATCGGTATTCATCTGCGACATAAAGTCTAAAGCGAAGCTCAAAGCTAACGAGATTCTCTTCAAAAATCGCTCGCCATTTACGCCTGAGTTCATTCACATCGCTTTGATGCACAGATTGAGTAAAGGCTTCAAAACTATGATAGAGGCTTTCTCGTCTATATTGACCGTTAAAGAAGGATTTTACTTCAATAGCGTCGGTCGCACGTTGCCACCACCACGCAGATAAACCCGAGCCCCAAAGGGCAAATTCCATCATTCTCTGATCATTAGAGCTATAAGCAGATGCTTGCTCGTCAAAAAAATGATAAGTCCCACATTCTGTCATTTCATTAGGTGACGAATGCTGTAGTTCGATAGTATGCTTATTTGAATTATTATACGACATTTGAGACACTTACAACTTAATAGGCTCTACTCTCTTTGAGCCAAAATGCTAGCAAGTACAAGCGTAAGTGTCTTCTATAAATTTTTAGCTTCCCTTTTTATTGCGCCTACATCGTTCAGAACAATACCTAACATCATCCCAGTTTCGCTCCCATTTTTTTCGCCATTTAAAAGGAAGCTTGCACACTGGACAAATTTTTTCAGGCAAATGCGATTTTCTCATAAACGTCTAAATATAGTCGTTATTATCAAGTTTATTTAAAAATACGGCTGCATCATCTTGCATGTGAGCAAGCTTTTTTTCGTCCATCTTGTTCAATGTTGAATAGATCATTGCCATGCGCTGGTTCTTTTGTAGCTTGGATTTGTGGCGGATCAGGAAATCCCAGTAAAGATAATTGAAAGGACATGCCTGGTGACCAGACTTTTCTTTAACGCTATATTCACAGTGTTGGCAGTAGTTGGACATTTTATTGATATATGCACCGCTCGCTGCGTAAGGTTTACTTGCAAGCTTGCCTCCATCAGTAAATAAAATCATCCCGCTTACATTAGGAAGTTCCACCCATTCATATGCATCAGCGTATACAATGAGATACCATTCATTTACTTCGTCTGGCGACAATCCGGCTAAAAGTGCAAAATTTCCAAGCACCATTAAGCGTTGAATATGGTGTGCGTAGGCATTTTCCTTGGTTTCTTTTACGCACTGCTTCAAACAATTCATTTTTGTATCGGCGCCCCAATATAAATCAGGTAGCTTACGGTGGGCTTCTAAATAATTAGACGTTTTTAGCGCTGGCATAAAATACCAGTAGAAACCACGTACATACTCGCGCCAGCCCAGTATCTGTCGAATAAAGCCTTCAACCGAATTTATAGGCGCCTGCCCCGAAATATAGGCTTGCTCTGCTGCGCTAATGCATTCTTGCACAGATAGAAGTCCGGTATTAATGTAAAAGCTTACATGGGAGTGATACATCCACGGTTCCCCTTGAACCATGGCATCCTGATACTGACCAAAATCTTCGAGGCGATATTCAATAAACTCTTTGAGTACTACTAAGGCCTGTTCACGAGTGACAGCGTAATGAAAATCTTGAATATCGCCAAAGTGTGAAGAGAATTCCCGCTCAACAAGCGCGATAACGTCTTTTGAAATATCATCAGGCTCAAATTTGGTGGGCGCGGGAATATCGAGCTGTTTATCAGGACTATCACGGTTTTGTTTATCAAAATTCCATTTCCCGCCAATGGGATCCCCATTTTCGAGCAAGATATTATGCTGCTTACGCATTTCTCTGTAAAAGTATTCCATTCGAAGCTGCTTGCGTCCGTCAGCCCATTTTTTAAATTCAGCTTCTTGGGCCATGAATCGATTATCAGCACAAATAGTGAGAGGAACGCCTAACTTTTCCTGCCAAGTCAAAATGTCGTGATGCAAACGATATTCTGCGGCTTTTGCAACAAAGATCTCGCTGATGTCATGTGCATCAATTAATGCTTTAGCCTGCGCATACAAAGAGCCATGATTATCCTTATCATCGTATTGCGTATAATAAAGGTTGTAGCCCTCCTCTTTCAGCGTTTGAGCAAAATGACGCATCGCAGAGAATATAAAAGCGATTTTCTTTTTATGGTGCTTTACATAGGTGGCTTCTTCGCGCACTTCAGCCATCATCACCATATCCTTTGATTTATCAATGTGTTTTAAGGATTCAGTGCGCAGGCTCAGTTGATCGCCTAGTAAAATGCATAAACGTTTAGCTGCCATATCAGTTACTTCCTTTAATCTGATCAAAAGCATCCAAAGCGCGTTTTCGTGAATCCTTAAGATCCACGATGGGCTCAGGATAATCCTTGCCCAAGCTCACGTTAGCTTCTTCTAAAACGTCTTGCGGTGCTTCCCAGGGTTTGTGAATATATTTTTTTGGCAGTTTTTTTAATTCAGGGCAATATTGCTTAACGTACTCGCCTTCCTTATCAAACTTTTCGCCCTGTAATACGGGATTAAAGATACGAAAATAGGGCGCTGCATCCGCGCCGCAACCTGCTACCCACTGCCAACTTGCAGAATTACTGGCAGTATCTGCATCTACCAGACAATCCCAAAACCAGCGCTCCCCTTTTCGCCAATCCAAGAGCAGATTTTTAACCAAAAATGAACCAACAATCATTCGCACGCGATTATGCATATAGCCGGTTTGCCACAACTCGCGCATGCCTGCGTCAACAATTGGCACACCCGTTTGCCCTTTTTGCCAGGCTTTTAAATCTTTATCAGAACTGCGCCAGGGGAAATCATTAAACTTATCATTAAAATTGCGTTTTTGAATATCGTCAAAGTGGTAAAGCAAATGATAGGAAAATTCGCGCCAGCCAAGTTCGCTCATGTAAGTATCCACGCCCTCTCCAGATGTATTTCCGTGAAATGCATCTTTAATGGCGTACCAAACCTGATTGGGTGATATTTGCCCAAAATGCAAATAGGGGGAGAGCTGAGACGTGCCGCGAACAGCAGGTAAATTTCGCTGATCTTTATATTCGGTGATCGCATTATTTAAAAACCAGTGAAGCTTACTGCCTGCTGCTTTTTCACTCACCGTCCAGAATTCACGCATCGTTTTATCCCACGGTATATCAGGCAGAAGCTTAAGTTTGTCTATTTGGCTTTTTGCCTCTTTTTTCACCTTGTTGTGGCATTGAATTTCCGGTCTGTCCAAAGGATAGCGTGGCTCGCTATGATTCAGGCAACCTTTGCGATAATAAGGCGTATAGACCTTATAAGGACCGCCATCTTTTTTCGATATTTCCCATGGCTCCCACAGCAACGAGCCGTTTAAGCTTTTTGCAACTACATTGCTGTCTTTGAAACTTGACTTGATATCAGCGTCTCGTTCACGGGCCCAAGGCTCGTACATCCTGTTCCAAAGAACATGTGTTGCGTTAAATTCATCGGCTAAACGGTGAAGAATTTCTTTAGCATCACCCTGCTCTACAATAAGTTGTTGCTCAAAGGAATCTGCCAAATCGTTCAATGCATGATGAAGCCACCATTTTGAAGCGCCACCTAGCTGCGCTTTTTCCGGTGCGCTCTCATCTAAGATATAAACTGGAATTACTTTCCCGTTGTCGCATGCTGCTTTCAAGGCAGGGTTATCGTTTATGCGCAAATCTTGACGAAACCAAACGATGCTTGTTGTCATAGTTTCAGAATACCCGTGTAGTAAACTTTTATTTGCATTTTTGTACTGGATAGCCCAATAAACCGATCGAATTTTATGTCAGCGCTGTAAACAAATGCTCAAGTATTCATCGCGATTAAAGTAAATGTTAAAAAACGCGGCAATGACGAGCAGGACTTTAGTTTATGGCCTCAAATAAAATAGGTTTGCACTGGTTTCGGCATGACCTTCGCACTTTGGATAACCAGGCGCTTCGTAAGCTCTCAGAACATACCGATTCACAAATAGGCATATTCGTGTTTGAAGATGCATGGTTTGAAGAAAACGAGTGGGGCTTTAAACATCTGGGAAGCAAACGGCTTGCGTTCATTGAAAGTGCGCTTAGAGACCTAAGAGAGCGCATGCAAAGTATGGGTAGCGATCTCATTATTGCCAAAGGTAATGCTGTAGAAACAATTAACTCGCTATGTCAGAAGAATGAAATTACGCACATATCGGTCGAAATGCACGCTGGTTTTAATGAGCGAAAACAGCTTAAATCCTTACAAAATGGCTTTAATCCAGCAGCAGACTCGTCTGCCGAAGACCGTCTAAATGCAGGAGAAAGCGGGCACAGCAAAGCACAGACACCGGTGCAATTTATTATCGAAAACAGCAACTACCTTTATTCTGTTTCTGATTTTCCGTTTTCGCTGGAAAATATGCCAGACACCTTTTCCCCTTTTCGCCGAAAAGTAGAAAAATACGCTGAACCTCGTCAATCAGAAGGTGATTTAAACAATAGCAATGGCAAAGGCAAAGCCGACTTTGCGCTCAATCTCGCCAAACTCGATACCAGTGGAATACCTGATTTTGAATTATCTTCCCATGAAGAACTAGGCAAATATGCTGGTGGAGAGAGCGCCGCACTTGCTCGCCTTGATGAGTATTTTTTTGAAAGTGACGGCATCGCGGAATATAAAGAAACGCGCAATGGTCTGGATGGGTGGGAATTTTCAAGTCGCTTCTCAGCCTTTTTAGCACACGGCTGCATTTCACCGAGCTATATAAACGATAGACTCAAGCAATACGAGCGCGAGAAAGTAAAAAACGACTCTACATATTGGCTGTTTTTTGAACTCTTATGGCGCGAATTTTTCCACTGGCAGCATATTAAACACGGCGCAAAGTTATTTTCTTTTGCAGGCATTCAGAACAAGACTCCCGACACAAGCCTAAACTCAGAAGCATTTAAAAGCTGGCGTGAAGGAGATACCGGCTATGATATTGTCGATGCATGCATGAAGCAGTTAAATGAAAGCGGGTTTATGTCTAATCGAGGCAGACAACTCGTAGCAAGTTGTTTTGTACATGAACTAGGGCTGGACTGGCGTTATGGCGCTGCCTATTTTGAACAACAGCTAATCGATTTTGACGTGGCCAGCAACTGGGGTAATTGGCAATACCTGGCCGGTGTGGGGAGCGACCCACGTGGACACAGGCAGTTTAACTTACAAAAGCAGACTGATACCTATGACCCCAAGCGCGTTTTTATCAATAAATGGTTACATCAATAAGCCCCTCGCCGCCTGCTCCGCAAGGCCACGATTTTTGCGCGGTATGGTTTAAGCGCGACTTACGCTTACGCGATCATCAACCCATGGTCAATGCAGCAAAATCAGGCTTGCCTGTTGCCTTGATTTACATTGTTGAGCCAGACATGCTTGTGGACCCGCATATGGATGTACGGCACTGGCGTTTTATCTATGAATCAATTGAGGATCTGCAAGACCAGCTTGCTGATGCAAATACAAATAGTCAAAATAGTCAAAATAGTCAAAACAGCCATCAGCCAAATACTCAGTATTTTCATGTGTTAGGGGGCGACGCACTGACGGTATTTAGCGCTTTACGGGCAGTTGGCTTGCGTGAGATTTATAGCCATCAGGAAATCGGCTTGTCTTATACTTTTGAACGAGACAAAGCACTGAAAAACTGGTGTAGTCAAAATCAGGTAAGCTGGCATGAATCCCCTTATGGCGCGGTTAAACGCCCCCTTAATCATCGTTTTACCTGGCGACAACACTGGCAGGAAAGAATGTCTGGCGCAACAGCCGATCCAGACTTGTCGGCGCTTAATTTGCTAAGCGTCAGATTTGATTCAGCTCACCAAAATAGCTCTCAAAACCACGCGCAGGCGAATTTTCTGCAGGTTGCCAAATCGCTCTGGTTTGATGCTCCATCTGACTGGAAAACACCTTCCCCGCAATTTCAGAAAGGCGGCGAAAAACGCGCCTGGCATGTGCTATATGATTTTTTCAAAGCGCGTGGAAAGGCATATTTTGGCAACATTGGAAAGCCGCTGGAAGCTCGAAAAACCTGCTCTCGCTTATCTCCCTATCTTGCCTGGGGTAACATCAGCATTCGCCAGGTATACCAGTTTTCTAAGCGTTATCAGAATAAACAAGGCTGGCGGCGTTCGGTTAATGCTTTTAAAGCGAGGATAAGCTGGCACTGCCATTTTATTCAAAAGTTTGAATCCGAATGTGAAATGGAAAAACGAGCAGTTAACCATGGCTATCAGGATTATCCTTATCTAACTGGTGTAGAAGCAGAAAAGCGTCTAAGCGCCTGGAAAAACGGAACAACGGGTATTCCAATCGTAGACGCCTCTATGCGCGCGCTGATAGCAACCGGTTATTTAAACTTTAGAATGCGAGCTATGCTGGTGAGCTTTTTATGCCACCAACTAGATATTGATTGGCGTGAAGGTGTGGTGCATTTGGGCAGACAGTTTTTAGATTTTGAGCCCGGGATACATTATCCTCAATTTCAGATGCAGGCTGGTATAACTGGCACCAACACCATCCGACTATATAACCCCATTAAACAATCTCAAGACAAAGATCCCCAGGGCAAGTTCATCAAACAATGGCTTCCTGAACTGACTAATCTAACAGAGCCATACATCCACGCCCCGTGGACTATCCCACCAATAGAAGCGGCAATGTATGATTTTAAGCTCGAACGAGACTACTGCTTACCTATTATTGATGTGGAGCAAGCAGCCAGGGCAGCTCGCGAAAAATTATGGTCGTATAGAGAGCGAGAAGATGTAAAACAGGACGCCAAGCGCATTTTGTATCAACATTCGGTTTTAAACTAGGGCGTGTTTATCTTTGCTGTATGATTTTGCAGCAAAGATAAACACGCCCTAATCGCAAATGCATGCCTTAAAGGATCCGTAGTTGCGGGTTATTGGCGCAGGCTATCATCTTTGTCATCTGTTTTAGCTTGTTGTTTGGCTTTTGCCAGGGCTTTCTTTTTGTCATCTTCTAGTAGCCATTTGTTTAACAGCCGAATTTGACCGTTTTTGTAAGCGGCATAAGTAATACGAATGGCGTTAGAAAGTATGTCGCTGTCTGTCCAGTTGGTTTTTTCAACAATTTCCTCGTAATTAGCCATCGCTTCGGGCGTGATGTAGCCTCTCACCATTTTCTTACCCAAGGCTTTTTGTCGTTCTCTGTAGCGTTTTTGCTTTTCAGCATTTGCCTGTAGTTTTTTGTTTCGCATTAGTCGCTCTATTTTGCGTTATTACTATTTTCTTGCTTATTGCATGTTTACCTATTTTATATGCCTTTGACGCATTACGCGTTACCCTTACTTTGCAGCTTCAGCCATTTAAAGTCCAGACATTTTACATCAAGGTAAAAATTAATGACTGTTCAGAGTTGTTTAGCGTACACGTGTACGCTAAATTACGCACTGATTTTAATAAGAAGATGTATTTATGACTGAAAAGCAAAACCAGTTTTCTCGCGAAGAATTATTAAAGTGCAGTAGTGGCGAATTGTTTGGCCCAGGAAATAGTCAACTCCCTGCCCCTAATATGCTAATGATGGACAGGATCACGACCATCACTGATGAGGGTGGTGAGTTTGATAAAGGCTATATTGAGGCAGAATTAGACATCAGCCCAGACTTGTGGTTTTTTGAATGCCATTTTCCGGGCGACCCAGTAATGCCCGGCTGTTTAGGTTTAGATGCAATGTGGCAATTAGTCGGATTTTTCTTAGGTTGGTCTGGAGGCCCAGGAAAAGGTCGTGCTCTGGGGGTTGGTGAGGTTAAATTTACCGGTCAAATCTTACCTACAGCCAAAAAGGTCACTTATCGTATTGATTTCAAGCGAGTCATTAAACGCAAACTTTTTATGGGATTAGCAGATGGCAGTGTCGCCGTTGATGGTAGAGTGATTTACACCGCTAAAGACTTAAAAGTTGGATTATTCCAAGACACATCCGCGTTTTGATTTAAGGCTCGCTCGCCGAAAGTAACTTCATCAGTAAGGCACGCATGCACTAATTTTTAGATTGATTATCCAGTTAATCCGATTAAAATATACGCAGGTTTGAACATTCATACCCAAATAGTTTTAGATATGAATGTTCAAGATCTTTTTTGTAGTTATTAAAAGGATTTAGCTCATGAAAAACGTTTCCAGGCTTGCGGCCTTAATCCCTGCCGTTATTTGTTTGTGTTTTGTAACTAGCTTTTACCTCACCCAATTGCATCAATCCGACACAATATTTGGCGCCAGTTCGCAATTAAGTGGCGGTTTAATAATGGGCTTTGCGATAGGGCTGGCACTTATTGCTCTGCGTAAACTGCCTTCTCGAAGATAAGGCACCAAGGTGACCCGACATCAGCAAATCAATTAATACAAAAACGCCAGATTAATATCTGGCGTGTTTGTCTGTAATTCTGGTTGTTATAAAAAATAGGTATTTATTATCGCACCGGCCTAGCGTGTATTTATGCCCAGCTGTCGGTCACCTGCGGCCTCTCGCCATCCACCTAACCAATGCGATCGTGCATCACTTGTTTGAAACGGACAGTTTTCTTTTGAGCGCCCAGCAATTCCTGCTTGATAACCTTTTGCGTGAGCCCTGCTCAACTTATCTCTTTTTTGTCTCTTCATGCTTACCTCTCTTAATTGAAAGAATGGACATATCGATTAACACCGAAAAATAACGCAAAACTCAAACGCTGTGAACACTTCACTCAGCTCGTTTGCAGCAGTAATAAATATGTCACATCCATAGAAATACGCGAAGATTTATACTAATTCAAGGCAAAACATGCTGACATTTAGGACAAAACTCATAACTTGTTGAAAACTAGTCATTTGCTTTTAGGATTTTTTTTGTATAAAAAACATGCTTTATAGCGAGTCTTGTTATTAAAACCAACCAGGCATAAAAAAGGCCACGATATACGTGGCCTCATGAAGATCCAGAAAGTAAATCCGTTCTATTTCGCCAGAGATTTGCGTCTTAATAATGCAAATGCGCCAAGCATCAGAAGCATCAATACGCTGCCAGACGCGCCCTGTCGCTCAGTTGCTGCGACTTCTTCTTCTGATGGGGAGCACTCAGGTGCATCTTCACCGTTTGGCGTAAGTTTTAGCGCAACAACCTGCGTTTCTAATACTTCTTCGCCGTTTTCATCCAGTATCACCTCACCCCGTTCATTACGCTCAGCTCGCAAAACAGTCGCGTCAGCAACAATGGTGTTATCGTCGTTAATACTGTTTGCACCTATGATGCTATAAGGTGAATCGCAAGCGATTAGCGTGTTTAGATCCAGAAATGTATTTGCTTCAATATCATAAACAAAACCTGCTCTGCGACGTGGTGATGTGGAAGTAACCTCTGCATCGCCTACTACAATGCCATTATTATTGATATCTCTTGGAAACGTGGAGGAGCTCACAAAAAAGTCTGACGGGAAGTCGAGGTCACCGGTCTCTTTGTTGTAGATAAACATCTTATTGCGGCCCACATTATTTATAAACTGCGTTTGATAGCCAACAATAATATTATTGTCATTAATCCCCACTGCATAATTGGGTAACAGGTCGTCATCATCTAACATGCGCGTGGCAAGGCCATTTTCAAATATCATGGCCGCGTTGGTGGCTCTATCACCGTTATCGCCAAAAGTAATAATGCCGCTGCCGACCGCAATTCCTGAATTATTGATATCTAGCGCATCATTAACAAATGGCCGATTGTCGTCTTCATCAGGTTCAAAACTCAGATCAAAAAACTGAGACGATACAACCTGCCCTTGTGCGTCAAGTTGCCAAAGTGTAGCGCGAGTAACAAACGAGCTTTGAATGCTTCGACGACGATCGTATTCACACACCTCAACAGGTATCTCGAGATCATCAGCCTGACAAGCCTCAATTGCGTTAGTGATGGCATCGCCAATATCAACGGATGAATAACCAACTACCTGAAGGTTTTCATTGATGGCTCGCGGCACGCTTATTCCGCCAAAGGTATCGTCGATAGGCATAAGCGGCGTCACGGTTTCGCCAAATTGCACAAAGCCTCTGCGCTGAACATCATTGATATTAAAGGTAATATCATTCCCATCAGCATCGGTAAAATCAACCGTGTAAAAGGGTGTAGGACCGTCGCCTATAATGTAGGCACCGCTCACCGACCCGGCCACACTGGTATTTAATCCAAATGTAAAACCACCCGTTTCTTCTGTCTCGGTATCAAACATATTGACGTAGTTTGCATTCACACCATCAGTGGTGTAGGCCAATTGTGCAGCAAGCTTTTGACTAGTGAGAGAAAACTCGGCAGCTGCATTTCTGAAAGTATTGACCACAATACGATAATCTTCATCATTGAACTGCCCTGCTTCTGCTGCGTCTGGGTCTGTCAAACTGGTAAAACTATCAACATTAAATAAAGCCATGTTTATTGGCTGATTAAATGGAAGCTGGACGGTGGAGAGAATCAGGCCTGTATTATCTATAGATGTCGCAAATTGATTCTCGGCAATATCATTTAAAGGCAATTCCTGTACATCGTAAGCAGTGGCACCCGCCAACAGTGGTGTAGTGCAAAGAGCAAGGGCGACTGCACCCATCACTTTATTCAATTTCATTCAATATCCTGTAACTACTCGTTGTTCTGTTTTTCTTCTAATGCTTCCCAGCGCTCAAAGGCTTGTTCAAGCTCGTTTTCTTTTATTTGTAAGGCATCCAGGATTGGCTGAGTTTCTGTCGCATCCTGCTCAAAAAACGCAGGGGCGTTGATCTTCTCCTGCAGCGCTTCAATCTCTGTTTCTAATTGTTCAATCTGTTTCGGCAGTTGCTCGAGCGCCAATTTATCTTTGTATGATAACTTGTTAGGCTTTTTTTGAGTAGCCTTGTTTTGGCTTTCCTGTGCACTTTCCTTAGCCCGAACCGCTTGGCTAGACGCCTGCTGTTGTTTTTGCTGCTCTTGTTTTTGTAAAAGGGAATCTCGCTCGGCGTACCACTGTGCGGCGTCTGAATAACCGCCTACAAATTGGTTTATCACGCCGCCTCCCTCAAACACTAAAGAGGTTGTAACAACATTGTCAATAAACTCTCTATCGTGACTGACGAGCAACACCGTCCCTGAATACTCCACTAAAAGCGACTCAAGCAATTCTAGCGTTTCGACATCGAGGTCATTGGTTGGTTCATCGAGAATCAATAAATTACTGGGCTTAAGCATTAATTTTGCCAGCATCAGCCGGTTTTTTTCGCCTCCAGACAAGGTTGATACTGGCGCATTCATGCGCTCAGGAGTAAACAAATAATCTTGCAGATAGCTTATAACATGTCGTGGCGCGCCGTTAACCATCACTTCGCGCTTTCCATCAGCAATGACATCAATCAAAGGTTTGTGTAACTCAAGCTGACTTCTGTGCTGGTCAAAATAAGCGATTTCCAGGTTAACGCCGCGCTGAATTTCACCGCTATTTGGCTCCTCTTCCCCCAGTAATAATTTAATAAACGAGGATTTTCCACAGCCATTAGGACCAATTAACGCAAGCTTGTCTCCTCTTGCAATCAACAAGCTTAAGTCAGTGATGAGAGGCTTATTTTCGTATCCAAAACTAACATTCTCAAGCTCAAACACGCGCTTGCCTGAACGCTGACCATCGTTTCCTTTAATGATGGCAGAACCCACCACATTGCGGCGAGCTTTATACTCTTCCCGTAAAGACTTTAAAGCCCTTACCCGACCTTCATTTCGCGTTCTTCGCGCCTTAATACCCTGTCGGATCCACACTTCTTCTTTTGCCAGCTTTTTATCAAATTCCTTTTGATGCGTGGCCTCGACTTCCAGGTCGTGCGCTTTTTGCTCAAGGTATGTGTCGTATTTGACCGGATAAGATTTTACCTGCCCGCGATCAATATCAATAATTCTTGTAGCAAGGTTTCGGATAAAACTTCTATCGTGACTGATAAATACAAGCGTACCGCTAAAATTAAGTAGCGCTTTTTCAAGCCATTTGACCATATCGATATCAAGATGGTTGGTAGGCTCGTCAAGCAATAGCACGTCTGGTTGACTTACCAATGCTCGAGCTAACGCGGCTTTACGTCGCCATCCACCCGATAAGTCCTTTAGTTGTGTCTCGGCAGGCAACTGCAGTTGAGTAAGCACGTTCGCAATTTGCTGTTCCAGATGCCACGCATTTTTCGCATCAAGCTTTTCTTGTAAATTTTGCAGTTTCATCAGCGCCTGTTCAGACGGATCGCTTGCAAGCAAATCGGCCTGATGGTGATAGTCTTTTATCAACTCAGCGTTATCACCTAGACCTTCTGCCACGTAATCATAGATACTGGTATCTACATGCTCTGGCGGGTCTTGAGCAAGGCGAGAAATTATTGTATCGCCTGCGACAATTCGCTGACCATCGTCCAGCTTGGTTTCACCGCTCAGCACTTTTAATAAAGTAGATTTCCCGCTTCCGTTGCGCCCTAAAATACAAACACGTTCCTGAGTCTGAATATTGACGTTGGCATCGTCTATAAGCGGCGGTTGGCCGAATAAAATCGACGCATTTTTTAGTTGTATAAGATTCATGATAAAAACTGCTTTAACTGCATATCATCAAAAGGCCAGCCTAATTCATCTTGCGTATCAACGCGTTTGAGCACGGGAATACGAAGGGCGTACAGGTGATATAACTCGGGATCTTTTCGAATATTGTATTTTTTCAAATGAAAGCGTGAAAACGACACTTGACTCTGTTGCACTTGCTCAAATATATGCTCAGCCTTATCGCATAATTCACAGTGCTCACCCGTGAACAAGGCAATTTCTATTTCGTTATTTTGCGTTTTAGCAACTGACTGCTGCTCTGATTTCATATCTTATGGATTTCCCAGCATTGATGGATTTTCGGGTTGCGCTTAAAGTCTTCTGGCAAGGTATTTTGCGATATATTTTTTGCCTGCAGTCCAAGCGCTTTCACGCCCTCTTCATCCAGCTTGAATTTTCGAAGGTTATTACTGAAAAACAGCACCCCTTTATGGTTGAGACACTTTGCCGCATTTTCGAGTAATGACAGATGATCGCGCTGCACATCCCACGTATCGTCCATGCGTTTAGAGTTGGAAAACGACGGCGGGTCAATAAATATCGCATCATACTTTGGCAAGGCGCTATTGGCGCGATTTGCAAGCCATTTCAGGCAATCTGCCTGTTCGAACACATATAGACCATGTTTGCCTTGAATTTGCTCGCTTGCATTTTTATTGTACGCGTTACTTTTTGCAATAAGCCCATTCAAAATAAAATTGTCTTTTGCCCAGTTCACATAGGTTTTCGACATATCCACACTGGTCACACTCGCCGCGCCGTGAAGCGCTGCATGGACCGATACGCTTCCGGTGTAAGCAAACAGATTTAACACGTGCTTTTTATGGACACGTTTGGCGAACATCTGCCGGGTTGTTCTGTGATCAAGAAATAAACCTACGTCTAAATAATCGCTTGGATTGATGTAAAACTTGGCGCCGTATTCTTCAACTACCACGCGCTTTCCTGAGTTATCACGCTTCTGATACTGACTATTACCTGATTGACGTTGTCTGGTTTTCAGCACAAGCTTTTTAGTATCACACTGTAAGACTTTCGGAAGCCTCAGCAAGGCTTTTTGAAGACGCTCCTGCGCGACCTTTTCAGGAAGCGACTTTGGCGGCGCATACTCTTGCATGATGACCCAGTCGTCGTAAATATCAATCGCAAAATTATAGTGCGGCAAGTCAGCATCATAGAGCCTATATGCTTGTATATTCTCGCGCTTGAGCCACTTTTCCAGTCGCTTTTTATTTTTTTTCAGGCGATTGGAAAATTCATCATTCGCATCTGCAGGGTGCTGGCCTTCATCATCATTTGCCATTGATGATGCGTCTTTTGCGCCTACTCCGGGTTTATCAAACTGCTCAAGATTTTTATCATTGAGTATGTAGTTCATAAGAACACAGTCTAATTTCCCGTTGTTAATAGCATATTTTTTGTCAAAGCGAAGCTTCAAGGCTTTAAGTAGCTGTTCATCACTTGATAAAAGCGATACATGCCAGTGTGCAAAATGCGTTTTCAAGTGCCTGCCTAAGCTATCATAAAGCGGCAGCAAACTAACATAATCACCTAAACGCTCGCCATAAGGAGGATTACTAACGATGTAGCCTGGTGGACAATCTACCTTGGCATCTAATACATCACATTGTTTAAACTGGATGATTCCCTCAACCCCAGCTCGTTTTGCATTTTCTATCGCTATATCAATTACTTTGGTGCTTATATCGTAAGCGTAGATAGGAGCAGTAGTCTCTCTTATTGCAGCAAAGGCGCTTTTTCTTAGAGACTGCCAAAGCGCTTCATTATGACCAAGATAGTGTTCAAAGCCCCACTCTTCCCGGAATAAATTGGGTGGACGCTTAGTCGCCATCATCGCCGCTTCAATGGCTATCGTGCCTGCTCCACACATTGGGTCGAGTAGCGCCGTTTCCGGCGTTTGTTCAAGCGCATCGAGCCATCCACTTCGCATCAGTATCGCTGCCGCTACCTGCTCTTTAAGCGGCGCATCACCGGTTTCTATGCGATAGCCTCGCTGATGTAAACTTGCACCGGACGTATCCAGACAAATGTCAAGCTTATCTCGACGCAGTCGCGCGTATATTTGCATATCAGGCGCTTGTCGAGCAACGTCGGGACGCTGACCACATTGCTTAACAAACCTATCAACAATAGCGTCTTTTATTTTGAGTGCGCCAAACTGCGTATTTCTAATGAGGCGATTTGTGCCATTAAAGCGCACCGCAATACTGCGCGAGACATCAAAAAGCGCGTGCCACTGAATCGCATAGGCTAATTCGTACATGTCTTCAGCAGTTTTAATTTGACCTGAATTTAATACCAGCAAAACGCGGTTGGCTAAACGACTGTGTAAATTTAAGGCATAAATTTCTGCCAGACTTGCGCGCAAACTGCATTGTCCGGGCGATAATTTAATGGGACGCTCATCGCCAACTATGCTATGAATTTCTTTAAGCAGTAATTCATCTAATCCTTTTGCACAAATCAGAATAATGTCGTGCATCGCATTATGCACAGTGTCGTTCTGGGAGGCTTCCTGCGTCTTTTCTAAAGATTTAATAGGCATCTACAAGCGCCTTAATTAATTTTGGACCTTGATAAATAAATGAAGAGTACACTTGCAATAAGCTTGCACCAGCCTCAAAGCGAGCCTTTGCATCTTCTTTACTGGAAATTCCACCGACACCGACAATTGGAATCTTACTCTCTAAAGCGACATTCAACGCTTTAGTAACGTCGAGGCTTTTCTGGCATAGTACTCGACCGCTCAAACCGCCCGCTTCTTCTGCGTGTTTATGGCCTGCCACAAGCGTTCGGTCAAGGGTGGTATTCGTCGCAATAACGCCGTCCATTTGTGTATCAAGTAGAGTCCTGGCGATTTGCTCTATGGCGATTTGGTCCAGATCCGGCGCAATTTTTACTAAGAGCGGAACGCGTTTTTGATGCTTTGTATTCAAATTTTCGACTTCGTTTTTCAGCCCACCCAGTAAACGTGTAAGCGCTTCCCCATATTGCAGATTACGCAAACCGGGGGTGTTAGGAGAGCTAATATTAATCGTCACATATGTAGCATGGGCATGGACTTTTTTCAGGCAATGTAAGTAATCGTCAAGCGCGTTTTCTTCTGCGGTTGCTTTATTTTTGCCTATATTAATGCCCAAGACGCCTTGGTAATTTGATGCCTCAACCTGTTTAACAAGATAATCAACGCCTTTATTGTTAAAACCCATTCGGTTAATGATGGCGTCAAACTCTGGCAGTCGGAATAAGCGCGGCTTTTCGTTACCTGGCTGTGCTTTAGGCGTCACAGTTCCTACTTCAACAAAACCGAATCCCATTTTGCCAAAGGCATCAATGCATTCTCCGTTTTTATCAAGGCCAGCCGCTAAACCGATCGGGTTTTTAAATTCAATGCCAAAGCAGGTAACTGGCTTCTCTGGAATATCCTGTGAATACAGCGCGCTAAGCGCATTTTTACCTGAAGATTTAAGAAAACTAATCGACACATCGTGACTCCATTCAGGGTCACAATTTAATAATAACTTTTGAATAATCGAATACACAGCGCGTCCAAACTGACAAAATTACTGACAAAATTACTGACAAAATTAAACATGCCTTCTCAAGAAGGCCAATGATATTTATTTGTTTTTTGTTAGGCCCTATTTTCAGCCTAAATAAGTCGCCAAATCCGCCTTACAAAAAAGCCCTGCGAACAGGGCTTTTATTTGCAGAGGCTATAGTTTAATGGTTTGCGCTTATGCTTAACAGCATCAATTCGCGCAAAGCGACAGAAAACTTGGCGAATTCATGATTTTCTGAGGTTTTAAACTCCGCCATCATGTGATACCAACGTGATAACTTCATTTTATTATCCGCCATCCAGCTTTCAAGAATAGCATCAGCATCTTTACTTTTTGGTGCCGAGTTTAATAAAACGATAGTTAGCGCACGTTGTTGCCAGTCTAATTCCTCGCGATAGGATGCGCGTGCAAGCGCTTGCCAGTGGTTAGATACAGTCTGCTGATTAATCTGCTCCAAGAACCAATGCAGCTCAAATTTGCTTCCCATTTGATAGTATAAACGGGCAACAACATCCACTGGTCGTTTTTCTCCTTCAGCTATCTGCACCAAATCCATACTTGAGAACATATTGCTCAAACTGGCAACCTTGTATGCTTGTTCCTCTGGAACGTTATGCGATTTTAGCTGCTCGGTACGTTTCTCAACGGTCGCCATCTCTTTACTGACAAGATACTTAGGCAGATTCTTCGCAATCACGTCGAAAGATTCACGATAACGGGCGATTGCGGTTTGAATATCGGCCTGTTTATCACCATGACGCAAATACCATCGTGCGGTGCGTCTTAGCGTGCGGCGCATGTCATCAAGAATTTGAAGCTGCACAGTAGCATCAATCGCATTATCCAAATCTTCAATATCTGACCAAAGCGCGCCCATATTAAATACACCTTTAACGATGGTGTAGGCATGTGCGACTTCAGCCACCGATGCACCGGTTTCTTCCATTAAACGGAAAACAAAGTTAAGCCCCATATCATTTACGATCTCGTTGGTTAACTTTGTTGCAATGATTTCGCGCCGCAACGGGTGCTCCTGCATTTGCGCGCGGTATTTTTCGCGCAATATACTGGGGAATGCGTTCAGCAAGTGCCTTTCATAGTAAGCGTTATCGGTGATTTCCTTAATATTGAGTTCTTCTTTAAGCACCATTTTTCCGTAGGCAACCAGTACTGCAAGTTCTGGTCGTGTAAGGCCTTGACCTGTAACAACGCGTTCCGATATTTCATCATCACTTGGAATAAACTCAAGCTCACGGTTTAAAGCGCCATCGCGCTCTAGTGCATGAATAAAACGCAGTTGTTCTTTCAGTTGTTTTACGCCAGCAAGATGCGTGATTGAGATAGACTGCGTTTGTCGGTAGCAATCTTCAATAACGATGTCACCTACGTCGTCGGTCATATCGTAAAGTAGCTTATTACGTTGTTTAAGCGTCAAATCACCATTGGCTACCAAGCTATTAAGCAGGATTTTTATGTTTACTTCATTATCTGAGCAATCCACCCCGCCCACGTTATCAATAAAGTCTGTATTAACTCGTCCGCCGTTAGCCGCGTATTCAATACGACCTAGTTGGGTCATGCCGAGGTTACCGCCCTCTCCAATGATTTGCGCCTGAACGTCTTTTCCATTTACGCGCAAACTGTCATTGGCTCTATCACCTACATCAGCATGTGATTCTTTCGAACTTTTGATATAGGTACCAATTCCGCCATTCCAGATTAAATCTACCGGCATTTTCAGTACGTTATGAATGAGCTCGTTGGGAGTCATGGCGGATTGTTTGGTATTAAGCCATTTTTTCATTTCAGGTGTGAGTTTTATGGATTTCTCACTGCGCTTGAAAATGCCGCCGCCGCTTGAAATAAGCTCACGGTTATAATCATCCCATGTCAAACTCGGATCGGCGAACAAACGCTGGCGTTCTTTGTAAGTTGCGGCCGGATCAGGGTCTGGGTCAAAGAAAATATGCATGTGATTAAATGCACACACAATTCGCGTTTGCTCCGACAATAGCATGCCGTTGCCAAACACATCACCCGACATATCACCAATGCCGACGCAAGTAAAAGGAGTAGTTTGACAATCAATCCCCAATTCACGGAAGTGACGTTTCACTGATTCCCACGCACCTTTTGCAGTGATCCCCATTTTCTTATGGTCATAGCCAACGCTGCCACCAGAAGCAAAAGCATCACCTAACCAGAAGTTGAATTCTGCAGAGATACCGTTAGCGATATCAGAAAAGGTGGCCGTTCCTTTATCGGCGGCTACAACCAAATAGGGATCATCTTCATCAAGTCGCACAACTTGTTTTGGTGCAACTACTTTGCCGTCAATAATATTGTCTGTGATATCCAGCAAGCTACGGATAAAGATTTTGTAACATGCTTGGCCTTCCGCCTGAATACTAGCTCTGTCGGCATCTTTTGGCATGCGTTTACATACAAAACCGCCTTTGGCACCAACGGGGACAATGACGGTATTTTTGACTTGCTGCGCTTTTACCAGACCAAGAATTTCAGTTCTGAAATCTTCCATTCGATCAGACCAGCGCAGACCACCGCGAGCAACTTTTCCGCCACGCAAGTGAACACCCTCTACTCTTGGCGAGTAGACAAATATTTCAAACTTCGGCAGAGGTAGCGGCATTTCTGGGATGTCGCTCGGCTTAAGCTTAAAGGAAATATAGTGTTTAGTATTCCCATTGTCGTCAGTTTGGTAAAAGTTGGTACGTAAGGTCGCGTTTATCAAATCCAGGTAACGTCTGATAATTCTGTCATCATCCAGGTTCGACACAGCATCAAGTTTTTTAATAATGTCTTGTTCGAGGCCATCGCGCTTTTTCGCATTACGCTTTATATTCGGACAAAAGGTCAAGTCAAAATAAGTGATGAGATCTTTTGCTATGTCTGGATAAGACGCAAGCGTATTGGCGATGTAGTCAATACTGAATGACGAACCAATTTGACGCATATATTTGGCGTAAGCACGCACAATTGTGACCATCCGTCCGGGAATTGATGCGCCAAGTATTAGCCGGTTAAAGCCATCATCTTCCAGCTCTGCGTTCCATACATCTGAAAACGCACTTTGGAAAAGCTCCTGCGCGCGTTCCATATCAAAATCGTGACTTTGCTTATGGAGCATCGTAAAGTCCATGATCCAGCTTACTTGACCTTGATCGTTAGTCACTCTGTAAGGACTCTCATCTACTACTCTTAGTCCAAAGTTTTCAAGCATTGGAAGCACGTCCGACAAATGAATCGGTTCGTCAGCGTGATAAAGCTTTAACTTAACAATATCTGATTCGCTGCCCTCTTCCTGCGGACGATAGAACAGGATATCTAGCGGTGTATCTTTATGGAGCGTCTCAATATGCTGAATATCTACCAAGGCAGCGCTGGGTAAATTTTGCTCTGAATAAGAACGTGAAAAGGCATTGTCGTACTTGCGAACAACCGATTTCCCTTTCGCTTCACCATAAAACGCGTTGATTTTAGCATTGAGCTTGTCTTGCCACGATTTGGTTAATTCAATGACATTGCGTTCAATATCGTTCACATCGAACTCCATATTATTATTTTGAACACGGGCAATATAATGAGTACGCGCATATACCGATTCAGAAAAATAGGTATTAAATTCGACCTCTCCTACTGCGTTGAATGCTTTTTTTAGCAAGACTTGCGTGTCTTTTCTTAATTGCGTGTTATAGCGCTCTCTTGGCACATAAACCATACAGGAAAAGAAGCGACCAAAAGTATCTCGGCGAACAAATAGCTTGGACATACCGCGTTCTTGCATTTGGAAAATGCCAAGAATAATTTGCGCAAGTTCTTCATCCGATGTTTGCAATAGTTCATCACGAGGATAGGTCTCAACGATGTTAACGAAGGCTTTATATGCGTGCGTACCTTGATCAAAACCTGATAACTTACACATGCGGTCAATCTTTTCTTTGAGCATGGGTAAATCAGTTGCACTACTGTTATAAAAGGACGCAGAATAAAGACCTAAAAAGCGATGCTCGCCGCATACCTGACCTTTTTTATCAAATTCCTTAATACCAATATAATCCATATACGCAGGACGATGAACGCGAGAGTGTGAGTTGGTTTTTGTCAGCATTAGCGGATTACTGGAAAGCGCTTCGTCTCTCGCGGTTGCCGGCATTTGAGATAGCAGCCTTGCTTTATCACTGATTGAGTTTTTCATCAGTCCAAGACTACTGTCATTATCGGGTATCCAGCGATGGTCGCCTTCGATGGCTTTCACTTCATAATAACGATAGCCCATTAAGGTGAAATTATGATCGTTCAGCCAATTTAAAAACGTTTTACCTTGCTGTTTAACTTCCGCACTGGCCTGCGAATTTGACTTGTCGAAATTTTTAGTAATTCCGGCCAGCTTTTCGCGCATCGGCTTCCAATCAGATACCGATAATGACACCTCTGATACCACAGAGTGCAATTCCTCAGTAAGTGCTTTGATGTCAGATCCTCTGGATTGTCTGTCAATTTCAATGAAGAAGACGGTTTCAGTGATATGAGCTTGCTCACGCTCGTCCGGATTCACAAACTCAGTGACTTTGTTTTGCGCGTTGCGCTTGAAGTGCATAGGCGTGTGAAGTAGCAAGTGCGCTGTAATGTGCAGACGATTAATTGCCATGCGAATGGAATCGACCAGAAATGGCATGTCGTCCACAATAATTTGAATGACGGTGTGAGACGACTGCCAGCCATGCTTGGCAATTTCAGGATTTATGACGCGGATTAAAGGCGTCCCCTGCTGCTTTTCCTGAAGTTGACGCCATAAGCTCAATACTGTGCCATATAAATCGCTATCGCTTCGTTCGTGCAGGTCGTCAAACGACATATTCTTATACAATAGTTTTGCAAATTGCTGCACTAACTCAGCATCTTTTGCATCGACTTTTTCGCCAATTAATGAGTGCACTTTGTCTAGTAGCACGGAATGTTGATGGTGGTTAACCGTCATGATCACTCTCGATATTTGTGTGTGTTAAACGTTCGGTCTGAGACCTTGTCCATTGTTAACGGTATTTTCCTAAAAAAATTAATAGTTTACTAGCTACTTTGCGCAAATAATTAACGCCGTTTTTACAACTTGAATAAGCAAGCAAGTAAAGTGCATAAAAAAAGGAGCCACTAGACTCCTTGATAAATCATCTTACTATAACTATGCATAAATTACGTACAACTTCGCTACAAATCGCAACACTATGACGAACATTTACTCGCTAGTATCGGCTCGCTATAGAAAATCTGCTCGCATAATTATGAACAATTATTTTTTAGCCGTCTTATACCAAAGTAGTCTGGCAATCGCCGGAAGTACAATAATTGCCCCCAACATGTTCACAACAAACATAAAGGTCAGCAAAATTCCCATATCCATTTGGAACTTCAGTGATGAAAATACCCAGGTACTGACACCAATCGCTAAAGTTATTCCGGTAAACAGCACTGCACTGCCGCGCTCTTTTAAAGCTTCGTAGTAGGCGGTCTGCGCACTTTCACCGTCTCGTAGCTTATCGTTCATGGTCGACAGAATATAAATGCCATAGTCGACACCAATACCCACGCCAAGCGCAATAACGGGTAAGGTTGATACCGTCAGGCCAATTTGCAGATAAGTCATTAAGGCTTGCGCCAGAATAGACACGACATATAGCGGAATAACAACAGAAAGCGTTGCACGTAGTGATCTGAAGCTCACTAAACAAAGCAAAATAACGGCACCAAATACATAGTAAAGCATTGGATTTTGCGAGGACTCCACTGCTTCGTTTGTTGCAGCCATAACACCTACCGGGCCGGAAGCTAGCTTAAACTGTAAATCATCCGTCTCGTAAAGCGTTCTAATCTCTTTTACTGCATCAACAACCGTATTGATTGTTTCTGCTTTATGATCTTCCATGAATAATATAATTGGCATAGCCGAACAATCGGCATTCAACAGACCAGACGAGGTCGGCACGCGAGAAACCGCTTGCACCATTGTCGCCTGATTACGCGGTAAAACCTGCCATTTAGGGTTGCCCTCGTTATATCCGGCATTGACCTGCTTTGCCACAGAAGCTAATGAAATGGCAGACTGAACTCCATCTACGTTCTGCATTCGCCACTGGAAATCGTCCATTGCAGACATTATGTCGTAATCGGTACACGCTGATTCAGGTCCTTCGACAATCACCGAAATATAATCTACCGTAATTTCATATTTATCGGTGATGAGGAAGGTATCCTGGTTATAGCGGGAGTCTTCATGCAACGCAGGCGCTCCCGCGTGCAAATCCCCTATTTTCATTTGCTGAGACTGGAAATATCCCCAAATAAATAAAAGGCTTGTCACTGTTACAATCACAATCGCTACATTTTTAGAGGCGCAGTTTGAAACCGCTTTCCAAAGCTGTGACTCTTCACCATGAGATTCATAACGCGCTTTGTTGGCTTCTGACAATTTGACATAAGACATCAAGACCGGCAGCAACAAAAGGTTGGTTAATATAATAACGGCAACCCCCATACTGGCGGTAATGGCAAGCTCGCGAATAATGCCTATATCAATGACCAGTAAGGTCATAAAGCCTACCGTATCTGATAACAGCGCAATGCCACCGGGAATTAATAAGGTTCTAAAGGCATGCTGTGACGCGACTTTTATATCCATTCCTTGAGCTGCGCGCTTACCCACAGAATTTATCATTTGAACGCCATGGCTTACACCAATCGCAAATACCAGAAATGGCACCAGAATGGACATGGGATCCATGCCAAAACCAAAGAGTATGAGTAGCCCCAATTGCCATACTACAGCTATAAAAGAACAAGCCAGCGGTAAAACGGTTAGCATAATGGAGCGGCAAAAGAAGAAAACCATGATAGCCGTTATCGCGATGGCGATACCAAAGAACATGACAACGTCTTTCGCACCATCGGCAACATCACCAATCATCTTTGCAAAACCAATGATGTGAATGCTAATGCGATCGGTCTCAAATTCGCCACGAATTTGGCGTTCTAACTCATCCGCTATTGCCAGTGTATCAAGCTGTTCACCGGTTTCAGGGTCGATATCCAACAACTGCGCTGTGACCATGGCGCAAGTGAAATCATTGGACACCTGACGCCCAACGATGCCTGCCTTGTCTATATTTTTCCTTACCAACTCAAGGTGCGCAGGGTTTTTGGAATTAAAATCGGCGGGAATAACCGGGCCACCGGAAAAACCACCCTCAACAATTTCGGTAAACCGTGTGGAAGGAGCAAACAGCGAAACCACGAGTGAGCGGTTCACACCATTGATGAAAAACACCTGATCATGTACAGCTTTGAGCGTATCGAAAAATTCAGTATTGAAAATCTCTGATTCGGTATCACAAACTGAAACCAGGATATTATTTGCTCCACCAAAATTTTCTTTGTGCTCAATGTAGGTTTGCATATACTCATGATTGAGCGGAATATTTTTTGTAAAACCGGCATCGAGTTTTAATTGGGATGCCTGATAAGCTAAAAATACGGTAATCGCTGTAAAAATAGCAATCAAAATGACGCGATTTCGAAAGACAGCTTTTTCTAAAGTGTTAATAAATGCGTTCATACTTCAAACTACTCTACGGGTTGAAGGCCATTTGCACTTACGGCCGTTAGTTCACCGTTTGCAACAAATGCATTGCTAATTGAAGAAGAAATATCAGATGGAATACGAGTAAGCGCAATGTGCCTTTCACAGCCTTCGTTATTAGGCGCCTGCGTTTCATCCTGACCTAAACGAGCCGGGTCTAAGGATAAAACGACACCATTGTTTCCAACCACATAAAACCCAAGCTCGGTTTTAACAATGGTATTTAATGAAGTGGTAATACATGTTTCTATCCTTTCCCACTCATCAAAACCGTCTTTAAGGTACATGTTACCGCGCAAACCAACTGCCAGTAGCTGATTATCTGCTATTTCCTGCACATCAAAGAATGAGCCATAATAGTCGATTTCAAACCGTTCCCACGAGCGGCCATTATCCGTGCTTCGAGCAATAAGCCCGGCTTCTCCAACCAGAAAGAGATTGCCATTGGATTTACTCAGACGATTAAAATGCGGGAATATGTAATTGAGCTCTTCCTGATAAAACTCAGGATCATCAGCGATGCTTTCAAGATAATCCACATCGTCTTGCGAAAGCAAGGAAGTGTTGTCTTGCTCTAGCTCCCAGGTTTCTCCCGCGTCTGTGCTCCTGTAATACAGTCCATATCCGCCAATTGCCAAGGCTTCGTTTTCGCTTAAAAACATTACGTCCAAAAATGGTCGGTCTATTTCGACTTTACTGAAAACCTCTGTCCATGTTTTTCCACCGTCGCTTGAACGCAGAATCGTTGCATCATGCCCTACAGCAATATAGATATCGTTTATTCCGTCTACCGCAGTTAAAGTGACTTGTGTAGGGACACTGACTTGCGTCAGCGATTGAGGCGTTCCACTTAAAATGTGACCGCGCTCTCCTACCACAACAAGTTGATTGGCCTTTGCAACATCCAAAAGCATCGATTCTTTGACTAAAGGCGCCATAAAGGCAGACTCGCTTTGTGCCTCAGCAACGTTGCATAACAAAGCACTTGAAATTAAAGCAATAGAAGCAGCAAAATGTTTATTCACACGCATCCTAATCATTAAATAAAAAGTTGAAAAAAAAACGGTTGGCTAAGCCAACCGTTTGATATTAACGCTTGCCTTCTCGCCGCAGTGCTTGTGGCGTGAAATCCACATCGCTTGGGCGAACGGTAAAGTCATACATTTGCTCCTCGTTATCTAAACCTACGGCTAAATAACGTCGAGAGTTCAAATCATGATAAACGTCCAGCGTTGACCAATGGGTCGGAACATCGTAATAGTTTACACCATAAGCCAAAGCAACACGATACAACTCACCACGATTATCATACATATCCGCTACATGGATTTGCCAGCTATCTTCATCGATATAAAATGTACGCTTTTGATAAACGTGACGGAACTCATCTTTCAAGGTCGCTTCAACCACCCATACACGGTGTTTTTCAAAGCGTGTCAGCTCAGGATTAATATGTCCAGCATGTAAAATGTCTTCATAAGAGGTTTGATCACTGTGAAGCTTATAATTGTTATAGGCAATAAACATTTCTTTTTTGCCTTTTAATTCCCAATTATAGCGGTTTGGTGAACCGTTAAACATGTCAAAATCGTCGGTGGTACGTAGGCCATCAGCCGCCGTTCCGGGTGCATCATAAGCAATATTTGGCGCACGACGCACGCGACGCTGGCCTGTATTGTAAGTCCATGCCTGGCGCGGTTCTTTTATCTGATCTACCGTTTCATGCACGAGCAAGGCAGTACCAGCTAAACGCGCAGGGCTTGTCACAGACTGCTTAAATTTAAACAGGATATTATCTTCTAAGAGTTTTTCCGGCGTGATGCCTTCTTCCGCATATTTGATCATCAAAGTTTCATCAAAGCCGATAACGTTATATGCACCGCCGGCAGTTACCGCTGCCTGACCGCCATAGCGCTGCACAGCTTCTCCACGATAGCGAAGAATATGATTCCAGATTGCTTCCAATCCGTTTTCCGGAATGGGGAATGGAATACCAATTGCCGCACCTTTTAAACCATTCCCACCGTCAAGCAACTCTGCACGTGTCGCATTTGCCTTTGTGGCATCATAAACTGCCTGAGGGTTTGATGCGGTGCGACGAGTCTGATAAATCGGCATTTTATAGGTATCAGGATAGGCTTCAAACAAGGCCTTCTGACCATCACTTAAAAAATCTGCATATTCTTTATAGTTAGCCGCTGTAATAGTAAACAGCGGTTTGTCTTCCGGAAATGGATCAATGTGGAAACCGCCTGGCTCGTAACCTGCAGGTGGAGTCGTAATGCCGCCTGTCCACGCAGGGATGCTGCCATCAGCATTTCCTGCCTTCTCTCCACCTAAGGGCGTTAGTTCAGCACCAAGTTTAGCCGCTTCTGCCTCGGTCACATTTGCAAGGGCTGAATGACTGGCTACTGCGATTGCAATACTCGCTGCAATTACACCAAATTTCTTTATCATTATAACGTCCTTAAATTGCGTATTTAATGTCGAAGGAAATAAAGTCTCGGTCACTTAACTGATTAGCAGTGCCGATTCCGCCCCAAAACGCATTATATGAAGCAGAAAAAGACCATTTACTCAAATAATCAAAAGTAAACGAAAGGTTTGCTGACTTTCTATCCTCTTGGAATAAAAACAATGGATCAGGTGTTGTCCCGTCAACATCGTGTGAAAACGTCGCTCTCACTCTCAAGTTCATACCTGCATAGACACTGTTATAATCAGCAACAGCAAGTAGTCGGTAGCCCCAAGCGGTTTCAGTTGCGAAAGGATTGGTTTCAGGACCATTTGACAGTCCAATGTGCAAACCTTCTCTGAAGTTAGGCGGATTTGATCCAGGGACTGGCTCTAAAGAAGGCGTTCTTGCCGTTCCCGGAGCATTAAGGCGGATAACTTCCGGATCAGGAAAATCCTCGATTGAAACATAAGCCGCTTCGCCCAATAAGATTAAATTATCGGTACCAAGCATAGGGCCAAAGACGTGAGACGCCGTAAATTGAGCCTGCCATGTATCAGACAACAAGAAACCCGGAGCAGTCTCGCCCGGACCTACGTCAAATCCAATGTTGTTTAACTGCGAAATACCGGCCAAATCTGGACGTAATCCCGCATTTGCTAACTGCTCTGGCATACCCATATACAGCAATTCGACATCGTCGATTTGCAAAGGTTCATCCACACGATAGGAGAACTCACCCGAGAGCGCGGTTTCACCCACGTTTGTATTAAAGCTGAACCCATAAAGCTTGATATCTTCAGGATAAATGAATCGAGACTCAGTGAATGCTCCCAATTCCGTTACGTTGTCGCGAGTCACCAGATTGGTGGATAGGAATGCTAAATCCTGACCGATTCCTTGAGCAGTAAAGTCAGATGTGATACCTGAAACCAGCGGACGCTGACTATGATAGTTGATGTGATAAAAACCAAACTCTGTTTCGTTTAATTCAGGCGCAAACCACGTTACACGTACACCATATTGACCAGAGTCACTCGCATCTTCATGCGCGGCATCGCCTGGCGCTCTTACTGCCACTTTCGTTGGATAAGCCAGATAGAGCTGAGATGCGGTTGCCGGATCTATTTGACCTGCACGCAAAGCGTTACCGATTTCATTTAGCTGCGTGATCAGCGTATCTGCATCAATATCCGGGTTACCCGTAAAGCCTAACTGAATATTGTTAAACGAACCGCCATCTCCTGCAAAATCGTTCGTCGCAAGATATGTACCCGGAACCGGGAGCCACGAACGCTGCCATTCGTATTGATAATAGGCGGATAAGCTCACTTCATCAGTTAAGCCAATAGAGCCATAAACCATTCCTACCGGAATAAAGATTTCTCTTAACTCTGCACCTGGAGACAAGGCCCGCGGCACATCAATTGGGTTAGTGGTATTGATACCGTGCTGAATGAAAGTACTTTCACCCCATGAAACCACCTGATCACCTACACGCAAGCTAACCGGCATGTCGCCCATGTAGAAGTCACTGTAAACAAAAAAGTCGAGCAATCGAATGTCACGACACTGCAGATCTCTGGCAATGTCATCTTTACAAGGGTCACTTGTTACGCCGGTAATTGGATTTTGCCAATCGCGATCGCGATCCATTAACTCAAAGTCGTAGAAATAGAAACCACGCGCAAATAAACCAAAGTTGTTATATTGCAATTCCAGTTCGTGCAAGCCAACAAACTGGGTCGATACCGCTTCGCCCGGGTCAAAGTTAAGATTGCCTAAGTCGCCATTAGTCGAATATGCGCCATCCGCCAAAGCCCAAACATCTGCGCTCGGGTAAATGATGTTAGTCGCTGCGTTGTAACCTGACCAGTCAAATTGGGGATGATTACTGTTCCCAATCAAACTGAAATCTCTATCTTCTACTCGAATGCTGGTTGCAAGCGTAAAGTTAGAGTCGAACGTGACCTCGAGGTCGCCAAAGTTCCAATTCGCTGCGTTTGCACTATGCGACGCAGCAGCCAAAACAGCAGCAACACCTATTGCTATTGTCGACTTCTTGTATGCACTAGGCTTATTTGTCATGGGATTACCTTCTCCAATACAATCGTAAATTACGATCAGTGTAGACTTTAGTGTTCAATTAACAAAATGATTACATCATTTTACATCATTCGCAAGAACTAATCGTACCAGTTAACAAATAAGTCGACAGTTTTTACATAAATTGTTGCTCAAGTGCTTATTGTTTGAACAAGTGCACTTAAGCAATGCGATTTATGCTCAGGATCTTGTTCTGATCGTTGATACGCATTTCAAAACGACCGTGTATACCGTCTGGCATTAAAAAGCGCTTCAGGTTTTCTTTTGGAAGGCGAATCTTTTCACCGGAGTGCGCTTGAACAATCACAAAGCGTATAGAAGCTGAATATAAATCACTACAGTGTGCATAGCTCATACTGATATCAAACTCGTAACGCTTCATCTGCCCTACTTCTTAATTTGTATATTCCTATTCAGGATCATAAGCCCTTTTCATCCTTGGCTCATTATTCCTGAGCTGGCTCCTGAGCTTCAAACTGCGTTAGCGTTTTGGAAAGCTTTTCGAACAAGTCCTTACTCAGTCCCTTGCTCGTAATCAAACGTTCTAATTGCATTCTTATCATTCGTTGATGTGATGCTTCATAGCGTTTTAATTGAAGCATGGGCGTAATCAAGCGCGAAGCAACCTGCGGATTAATTTTATCCAATTCAATCAGATAATTGCTTAAATACTTATAGCCACTTTCATCTGCCGCATGAAATCCTTGCGTGTTGTAGAAAGCGAAACTGCCAATAAGTGCACGTACTTTGTTTGGATTTTTAATTGAGTATGACGAATGCGCCCGCAACAAGTCCAGGCGTGCCAATATATCCGCGCGCTTGGCACCTGCATGCAATGCAAACCATTTGTCCATTACAACGCTGTCATGTCGGTAATCAGTCTCAAATCTGGAGATAAGCGCATCAAACTGAGCAATATCAAATTGTTGAGCCGCTTTGAGCGCATTAAGTTTGTCTGTCATATTATTCGCTTGTTGATAAACAGACTGTAAATCAAAATGTGTAGAAGACAATTCGGCGTAACATGACAATAGCTGCATACAGGCAGCTCTCAAACTTCGTGCATTAACCTGTTCTTGCTCATAGACATAAGGTTCATTAAAAGAGTGCTTAAGCGATTCAAACTGCGATAAGCACAGCTCATAAGCGGCTACTGCCAACTCTTTCATAATATGGTCACGCGCCTCAAGTAGCGCTAGAGGCCGCAAATTGACATAATCATTGGATAAGGTTTCAATGCTTGGAAGGCTAAGAAGTTGTGCGAACACATCTTTCGGTACCTCAAGCTCACTAAACACCGCGACCAATTTGTTAATAGTGGCACTTGCTTTAACGCCCGCTTGGGTTGCTATGCTTGGATCCTTTGAAAAACTGGCACCCAAGCGTTGATAGCGGTCGGCAATAAGCATGCTGTACAGTAATTGACTGGCATCCCACTTTGCGTAATAACTGGATGCATGCTGAACAATATGGATTAATTCATCTTTTGTATAGTGATATCGAACTTTCACTGGTGCTGAAAAATTCGAAAGGATCACAGGTACTGCAGAATCTATTGCTTCAGGAATAGTTGCCTTGGCAGTCTCATTTTCTAAAACGAAAGTACCTTCTTTTGCTTCCGGTGCGAAATGTTCATGCCCATCTTTATCGAGAATCGAAAAATTTACTGGAATATAAAGCGTTTCTTTTTCGCTCTGGTCCGCGGTCGCCTCGTTAATTTGCGTGAATGCAAATGCGTCATCAAGCTTCTGAATGTCGATTACGGGTGTGCCTGATTGCGCATACCAGCGTTTAAAATGGCTTAAATCATGCTCATTTGCATCCTGCATGGCCTGTACGAAATCATCACAGGTCACCGCTTGTCCATCGTGGCGTTCAAAATATAAGTCCATGCCTTTGCGAAACCCCTCAGGAGTAAGCAAAGTATGAAGCATGCGAATAACTTCCGCTCCCTTGTCATACACCGTAACTGTATAGAAATTATTCATTTCTATTACTTCATCAGGGCGAATAGGATGACTCATTGGGCCTGCGTCTTCAGCAAACTGGTGCTCTTTAATGACCTTTACCTGTTTAATACGACAGCCTAATTCACTGCTCATGTCCTCAGAAAACTTCTGATCTCTAAATACCGTCAGTCCCTCTTTTAAACTGAGCTGAAACCAGTCTCTGCAGGTAACGCGGTTGCCTGTCCAGTTATGAAAATATTCGTGAGCAATTATTGATTCGATATTAAAATAATCTTCGTCAGTGGCAGTTTCCGGTTCTGCCAAAACAAACTTTGAATTAAATACGTTTAAACCTTTATTTTCCATGGCGCCCATATTGAAAAAATCCACAGCCACGATCATGTAAATATCCAGATCGTAGGCCAAGCCAAAACGCTCTTCATCCCACCGCATGGCTTTTTTCAATGAATCCATCGCATGGCGAGCCTGATGCAAGCGCCCTTTATCCACGAATATTTGCAGGCTTACTTTTCGTGCTTCACTTGTCGTATATTCGTCTTCTAAACAATCGAAGTCACCCGCAACAAGGGCGAACAAATACGACGGTTTGTAATATGGGTCGTGCCAGACGACTTTGCGGCGTCCATCATCAAGTTTTGTATCTTCAACTTTATTGCCGTTACTTAACAAAAAAGATAGCTTGTCGTCATCGCTGATAATGCTTACTGTGTAAATAGAAAGTATGTCTGGCCTGTCTGCAAAATACGTGATTTTACGGAATCCTTCTGCCTCACACTGCGTGCAATAGGCTCCACTTACATAATACAGGCCTTCGAGGCTGGTATTCGCCGCTGGATTAATGGTATTTTTAATACAAAGCTCGATAGACTCACCCGCGTTATTCGTAAACGCCGCTGTTTGCGAAAAATCAATTTCAATACCATCATTTAAGCATCGATACTCTTTATCCTCGCTAGCTTTAACGCCATTTATGTGCAGGCTTAGCAAATCTATGTCTTCGCCATCTAAAAACAGTTTACTTGCGCCAGAATGGTTACGCGTGACTTTCATTGTGTTGCTGACCACCGTTTTTTCGGGAGATAATTCGAAACACAAGTTGATAGATGGGATAGAAAAATCAGGTGCTCTATAATCTGCACGACGTTTGGCAATCAAAGTTGATGACATATAAAATCCTAAAGCGTTGACGCACTAACTATTAAAAGAATGTTTACGCATTTGCGCCTAACTTACAACTCGTTCATTAGTCGAAATATTGTTACATTTGCCTTTAAGCGCTAATTCCGAATTTCAACCTTCGGTGGCTCTAATCGTAATATCTTTATTCCAAAGTATGCATAAATTATAGCTAAAATCGGATTAATTAGATTAAAGAACGTATAAAAAATATAGCTGAATGGATGAACACCTAAAACACTGTGCATATAGGCACCACAAGTGTTCCAGGGAATCAACGGTGATGTGATCGTGCCTCCGTCTTCCAAACTGCGAGACAGGTTGAGCTGATGAAGATTGCGTTTTTCAAATTCTTCTTTGTACATACGCCCTGGCATCACGATGCTGATATATTGATCCGCGGTAACCAGGTTTGTTCCAATACAAGTTAAAATTGTACGCGAGACCATGGCCCCTGCACTTGTTGCTCCCTTTAGCGCTGCCGATACAATTGCAGTCAACAATCCAACTCTTTCCAATACGGCACCAAAGGACATCGCACAAATAATTAACCAAATAGTGTTTAACATTGAAGACATTCCGCCTCGCGAAAGCAAGTCGTTCAAACTCTCATCTGAAGTTGAGAAGCTTACGCCATCAAACAGTGCAGTCCAAACCACCATTAAACTTGTTATAAATGGATTAAATGATGAATCACTCATCATGCTTGATACTAAATCTGTTTGGAAAACCAGCGCCCATATGGCACCAAGCGCTGCGCCAATAGATACTGCTGGAAAGGCAGGCACTTTATTGATAGCAAGTGCGAGTAAGGCAAATAAGGGGATGAGGTTATACCAGGCAATTGAAAACTCTTGAAGCAATATCCCTTGCATCTCGCCGATTCTGTCGCTTACATTCGCACTGTCTTCCTGTAAACCAAGAATTGAAAATAAAACCAGCGCGATTAAAAAGCTGGGCACCGTCGTCCAAAGCATATATTTTATATGCTCGAATAAATCAGTACCGGCCACCGCTGGCGCTAAATTAGTGGTCTCAGATAAAGGGGATAACTTATCCCCAAAATACGCTCCGGATACGATTGCCCCTGCAGTAATAGCAAGAGACAAATCCATGCCTGTGGCAACGCCAATCAAGGCGACGCCTATTGTAGCTGCGGTTGTCCAACTGCTGCCAATACTCATTGCAACAATCGCACAGATAATGCAGCTTGCGGCATAGAAGAAAGTGGGATTTAAAACTGACAAGCCATAATAAATAAGCGTTGGCACTGTGCCGGCCAACATCCATGTGCCAATTAGAGAACCTACCGCAAGTAAAATAAGACATGCCCCTAATGACATTGAAATGCCTGTAACGATCCCCTCTTCTATCGATTTCCAGGTGTGTCCATTTTTTAAACCGATAAGCGCTGCTAGAAACATTCCAATGAGTAAGGCTATCTGATTTGGACCATAAGAAGAATCGTAGCCAAATAGATAGACCGAACTTCCCATCAGAATAATTAGCACAATGATAGGGATAAGCGCGTCAACTAAAGTGGGTGTTTTTTGTGTTGCTTGCATCATTAAACCACCGAACGGTAAAACATTGTGGCAATGACCACAGGACATACAAATTTGACATACCAAGGCCAAATTTTCCAAAAGAGACTTTGCTCAGCGCTTTCATTGCCTTGCTTTAGCTCTGTGAGAATTTCATTTCGCCGCCAGATCCAGCCAGCAAATATACAAAGCACAAGCCCTAAAAGCGGTTGACTATATTCCGTTGTAAGCGTTATCACAAACCCGAACAATACATCGAAGTTCAGCACGATTATACTGCTTAATACGAATACCAGCAGGCTTAACAATATCGTGGCTTTTTTACGACGCATTCCTTTATTGTCTACTAAAAACGCAACAGGTACTTCAAGCATGCTGATAGATGAGGTCAGCGCCGCGATAACCATAAGCGCAAAAAATGCAGTCGCGACGATAGTTCCAACAAAGCCCATAGTCGCAAATAAAGAAGGTAACACCTGAAAGATAAGCGTAGGACCTTCTATTAATTTGCCCTGATCGAATATTTCAACCCCGTTGGCCAAAGCAACGTACATGGCCGGAATAATTAACATCCCTGCTAAAATAGCCACACCAATATCGACCAAAGCGACAGATGCACCCAGCTTGGGTAAATTTTCCTGTTTTTGAATGTATGAACCATAAACAAGCATGGTGCCAACGCCTAATGACATGGAAAAGAAAGCTTGTCCCATTGCGTCAATCATTAAGCCAGGCTCAAGCACCCGAGCAACGTCGGGTACTAAAAATGCTTTCCAGCCGTCCATAGCACCGTTTTGCGTGCTGACATACACAATCAAGCTGATAATCAATAATAAAAGTGTTGGCATTAAACGCACTGACCAGCGCTCAATCCCATTTGTTACGCCACCAATGACCACAATGCAGGTAAAGACCAGAAAAATTGCCATAAACAGAATGTTACGTGCAATTGAACCTTCAGTTAACCAAGGCATATTTACTGAAACCACTGATAAAGTGGCATCTACCAGGTGAGATGTCATCCAGCCGGCGACTATAGCGTAGAAAGACAGAATAAGTATGACAGTTATCGCGCCGATACTACCGGTAAGCGTGCCTAAAAAATTGCCTGAAATACTGTGAAGTGCATCGATCATGTTTCTGCGTTTTGCACGACCGATAATCAGTTCCGCCATTAAAACGGGATAGGCAAGTAAAAAGGCCATGCATAAATACATGACAACAAACGCCGCCCCTCCGTTTTCAGCTACTTTTGTCGGGAATCCCCAAATATTGCCTAATCCCACTGCGGAGCCAGCAGCGGCTAGGATAAAACCAATCCTTGACGTAAACAGGCCACGAGCTGCCATAACTACCTCTTTTTTTATTATTATTCCCGATGTTAATACATCGGGTAGTCCATGTCATGCGCGTAGCGCTTTTAATATTTGTAGAACAGTTTGATTTGTATATTGAGTCTATTTAAATTTGTATCTTGCATAAAAAAAGATACTTGGTTTTACGCAAGTATCTTTTTATTCTTTTATTCACTAAGGTCCACGGTGGAAGGCATAGCTACCTGAATCAATCATGTCGAAGGTAATATTCGCCGCCTCAGTTAAAAACGGGTCAATTTCTTCAAGCGCCTCTGGCACATCTTCTTCGAGCGAGCTAAGCTTTTCAAGCCCTAAGCGCTCAAGACGTTCATTAATTCGTGCAAGCTGTTTCGCTTCACTTTCCTCTTTCTCAGCAATTCTCTCAGCTTCAACTAAGGAAATGTATTTTTTATCCTTGTTCTTGTTGTACTCTTCGATATCTTCAAAGATATACTGGAACTCAGGATCTTTAAGCGTTCTTGCAGCGTGCTTGGCAGTTAAGATATCAACCGTGTTAGATGTGGTTGGCAAGCTTGTGTAATTTGCTCTGCGGATACTATCCCACGGCAAGGCGTTCTCTTCCCTGCTTTCACCCCACTCTTCAGGATCTATCGCAGTTGGATACAAAATATCTGGTTTAACACCCTTGTGCTGCGTACTGCCACCATTGATACGATAGAACTTTGCCATGGTAAATTGCACCGCACCTAGCTTATTGTCGAAAAAGTCATAAACGCGGCTCAATGAGCGATGCTGTTGTACAGTGCCTTTTCCGAAGGTTTGTTCACCGATGATAATTGCACGATTAAAATCTTGCATAGCCGCAGCAAAAATCTCACTCGCCGATGCACTAAATCTGTCAACCAGTACGGTAAGTGGACCGTCATATTGCACTAAACCGTCTTTATCTCTATTAACTTCGATATGACCACTTTCATGACGAATTTGCACCACGGGGCCCTTATCGATAAATAAGCCGCTAAGCGCAACAGCCTCGGGCAGCGAGCCACCGCCATTACCGCGTAAATCTACAATCAACCCGTCAATATTTTCACTCTTAAGTTCGTTAAGCAGCTTCATTACATCAACGTGAAGCTGATGATAAAAAGAAGGAATTTCAATCACGCCAATTTTCTTACCGGCATTTGGGCCTTCCTGCTGCTCGATAATCTCGGATTTTGCTGCTCTATCTTCAAGTTTAATCTTGTCCCGCGTGATGGCGACTTCTACTACTTTTTTACTGCTTGTACCGCCCTTTTGCACCTGAAGTTTTACCTGGCTGCCTTTGGGCCCTTTAATAAGTTCTACCACCTCATCCAAGCGCCAGCCCACTACATCCGTAAAGGCATCCTCGTCTTCCTGTGCAACACCAATGATTTTATCCGTTGGCTTAATTTCACCCGATTTGTCAGCAGGTCCGCCTGCTACAACGCTCTTGATGGTTGTGTGATCATCTTCAAGCTCAAGCACAGCACCTATGCCCTCAAAGGATAAATTCATATCCATTTGGAAACGTTCCGTACGTTGCGGAGAGAGATAGCTTGTATGCGCTTCTATGCTTCGGGCAAATGAATTCATGACTGCCTGGAACACATCTTCGCTTTTAGTTTGGGTCAAACGCTTGATAGCACGATTATAGCGCTTTTGAAGAATATCCTGGGTTTCTTCCCACGTCTTATCTGCCAGCTTGAGGTTTAAAGCATCATATTTGACACGTTGACGCCAAAGTTCATCCAATTCAGCCGTGCTGCCCGCCCAGTCCGAATCTTCTCTATCGTAATAAAACTTGTCGCCTTCTTTGGCAAAATCAAAAGGTTCATCCAGAAGACTTAGTGCATATTCGTATCGCTCTTGACGGCGCTGCAGATTCTGCTCATACATATCGTAGGCAATTTGCAAATCACCGATTCGAATTGCTTCATCGAACTTATCCCGATTTTCTGCAAATTTCGCAATATCTGAACTTAAGAAGAAGTGTTTACTGATATCAAGCGCATCTAAATAGCGCTCGTATACCTTTTCGGACAAGGCGTCATCAATATCAACCTTTTTGTAGTGCGCGCGGGTAAAAAGGTCTGAAATGCGCTTTGCCGCGATTGAATGCTGTTTTTCTTGCTCCAGCTCTGGAATGACAAGTTTCTCAGTCACTACCTTCGCTTGCGCACTGCCTAAACTGAGTGCAAGCCCCATAGCGATGATGCTATAGCCTGTTTTGCGTATTAATGAGCGCATTTTTGATTTCGCTCTCATCTGCACTTTCTTATGCACTTTTTTCTGCACTTTCTGCTGCACTTTCTGCATTTGCGGTACCTTATAAATGAATGCTTACTCCACCAACGCCCGAAGCTGTTGTTGTTGCACTTTGACTGTCATTCCTGAATTTAGTTGCACAAAAACACCATCTTTACCCACCTCGGTAACAACAGCCGGCATTGGTTGCTTGCCTACTTTTACTGACACTTTTAAACCCACTTTTAATGCATTTTCGGTCAATGGCGCAACATTTAACTTTGCGTGTGCCGGAGCTTTTCCTTTACGCTGAGCTTTCTCCGCTGCCGATTTAGTGCCCCCGGGAATGTTTGCTCTGTGAGCCCGCTTGGGTTTACCGCTTTTATTTTCAGGTTTATTCTGCGCGCGTTGCTGCTGACGCTTTTCTGCAGCTTTTTGTTTGCTTTCCTTTAGCTGCTCTTGCGCATGTTCAGCATGCTGAGCCTCGACCTTTTCGCCTAACTCGCCATGCAAATCAACTCTGTGATTACCCTCTTTTACCGAGGCTAAATATTTCCATCCGCTGGTATAGTGACGAAGCGACATGCGTAATAATCGCTTGCTAACTTGCTCAGAGTCTTCCAACTCCTTAGCTAAATCTTGAAAAATACCTATTTTAAGAGGCTTTACTTCACCTTCTAATACGAAGCATTTTGGAAAACGCTCGGCTAAAAAAGTGAGTGTTTCTTTAACGTTCGTGAGTTTTTGTTGTTCCATCAAATTATCTTATGTTGAGTGTTGGAAATGCGATTTGCAAAAGCGTTAGCAAAATACAAAGCGGCTCTTGTCAGCATTATTTCAATTATTCAGAAGATGATCCACCCAATCGAGTAAATCGTCAACCTCAATATCTGCTAAATGACGCTCCTGATGCCAATATTCCCAAGTGTTCGTCAGGTATTCTTCTAACTTATCCGGAGCCATGTCATCGTCTGCTTTGTCATACACCATGTGCAGTACCATATTGAGCGAGTCGCTCGCAGCTTCTGGATCGTCGTGATAATCTTCCATATCCTCTGGCGTGCTTAACACCATATGTATATCGACCAAATGCTTCATTTTCTTATTTTTCGCCCTTGCGAATTTGCTCAATCAAGATCTTGACCAGATTTTCCAGGCCCACAGCGTCATCATTGTCAAACCTTGCAAATTTCGGGCTATCTATATCAAGCACACCTATCAAACGTCCATCTATAATAATAGGAAGCACAATTTCTGAATTCGACGCAGCATCACAGGCAATGTGGCCTGCAAATTGATGAACATCCTCAACCACTTGCGTTTTTAAAGTTGATGCGGCAGTGCCACAAACGCCTTTTCCAATATTGATGCGAATGCATGCCACTTGTCCCTGAAAAGGACCAAGTACCAACTGTTGCGTATTGTCTCGCCCGTCTTTCAATAAATAAAACCCGGCCCAGTTGACATCTTCGAGGCTATTAAAAAGTAAGGCGCTGATATTAGCCAAATTTGCAATGAGATCAGTTTCATCTTCAATAATTGCTTTAGCTTGCAAGCACAACTGAGAATAAAGCATGGATTTTTGATTCAAGTTTGTTTGATTCAAGCATGTTTCCTATTCTAAATAGTGTAAAAACCAAGTGTCGTGAATAGCTGCGCTAGTTTCGCGACAAGGTGTGTACTTCAAATACCACTTCGACCTGAGCACTTAGCGTATTTTCTCCCGGTAAAGACTGAGAAAATGATTCTGCAGCATCTGCCATGCGCATTCTTCCATCGTTCTTGAACATATTCTCTGGTGGTCTTGTACCGTCACTCATAAAAATGAGATGCCCTACTTCCATTTTCATTGTTTTCGCCATCGCTTCAGCTTTAATTCTGGCGTTTTCCAGGGCTTCATTTATGAGGTTCTGCTGCAAGCTTTCCACATCCTCATTAATGAGCGCCAATTGTCCAATTTGCGAGGGCGACAAACTTGCAATATCCTTGATTAAACTATCAAAGGTGTCGATTTTATCATGCGTAAAATAAACGGTGCGACGATATACAAACCCTTTATTGATGCGCTCTCTGCTCACATTTTCGACCCAGGGATAAACCGTCACATCCATAGAACGAATGTTCTTTTCGCTGACACCTTTCTCCAGTAAGGTTTGCGTTGCATTCTCGACTTTTCTGTCTACCGCGCTTTTGATGCTGACTAAATCTGCGCCTTTGTCTTCAAAAGTAAAGTTCATCGTAAACGCATTGGGCGCCACATCCATTTTTGCTGTGCCGGTAACAGCAATTGTTCTTACGGTCTGGGCATACGCACTTTGTATAGAAAAAACCAAGGTCACCAACGCCGAAAGAAGCAAGAGTTTTCTCACACTGATTCTACTAATATTGATCATCTTCATGTATCGCATCCTTTTTTGTATAGCGTTTTGTATAACGATTAGCCAGCGCTGTTATCGATTCATCGAAATACCAATCTACCGATATAAATTAATCGAATTAAACGTGCTCCAGAATGTCTGCAAAGCTGTCTATGATAGCGATCGGTCGATGTTGCTCAAGCGCTTCTGCACTATGAACTCCATAGGAAACACCAAGTCGCGGCATTCCAATTGCTTCAGCCATTTGCATATCAAACACGGTATCTCCGACCATAAGAACTTGCTGCGGTTCAACCTGCCAATATTCAAGCAACTGTTCAAGCATATCTGGAGAAGGTTTGGACTCAGCATCATCTGCGCACCGGGATGCATCAAAAAAATGAGCCGATTGGGTATTTTCCCAAGCACGCTCAAGCCCCCTGCGCGCTTTCCCCGTGGCAACTCCCAAAATATGCCGCTGCTTAAGTTTGGCAAGTGTAGGCTTTGCGCCTTCAAAAAGTGGGCAAGGTGTTTGGTCTTCGCCAATGAAAATAGCGGAATAATGCTCAGCAACCTCATTTGCGCGGCGTTCAGTAATATTAAACAGCTTTGCGATGGCCGGCCGTAAACTAATCCCTATTATTTGCGCTACATCATGCGCTGAAGGAATGGGTAACTGCGACTTTTTCGCAGCCAACTGCATACATGAAATAATTTTTGGCGCGGAGTCCATCACTGTGCCGTCCCAATCAAAAATTATATGACTAAATCGCATCTTTTTTTTCTTCTAATAGTTCGTGTAATTTATCGTCGTATGGCGCAGAAAATTTGACCTGCTCACCTGTTTTAGGATGAACAAATCGAATTTGAGCAGCGTGCAAACACAAACGATTACATCCCAGGGACTTAATATGTTTGTCAAAGTCGGCATCACCATATTTATCATCTCCGGCAATAGGATGACCAGCATGCAGGCAGTGCACTCGGATTTGATGAGTGCGACCGGTAATCGGTTTTGCCTCTACCAAGGTGGCATGCTGAAAGCTCGCCAGTATACGAAACTGCGTTTCACTGGGTTTGCCCTCTTCTGATACTTGCACCACACGCTCACCTCCCTGCAAAGTATTTTTAAACAATGGCGCTTTGACCTTATGTCGTTTTTCAGGCCACTGTCCCTTCACTAAGGCATGATAGATTTTATCGACCTGATTGTTCCTTAGCTGTTCATGCAAATTACGAAGAGCAGACCGTTTTTTGGCAATCAATAGGACACCTGATGTGTCGCGATCCAAACGATGCACTAATTCCAGAAAAGATGCATTCGGACGCAATGCCCGAAGCCCCTCAATAACACCAAAACTCAGGCCACTTCCTCCGTGCACAGCAATGCCTGAGGGTTTATTAATCACAATCAGGCGTTCATCTTCAAACAATATCGCCGCTTCAAGATAGCCGATTTTCGAGGTGTCAATTTCATTGAGCCCGGGAGGCTCCAGCCTGATGGGTGGCAGTCTTAATTCATCGTTTGTCTTTAATTTATACTCAGGTTTGGCGCGCCCTTTATTCACACGCACTTCCCCTTTTCTCAAGATGCGGTAGATTTTACTTTTTGGCACGCCCTTCATTGTGCGAATCAAAAAATTGTCAATCCGTTGCCCCTGTTCATCTTCGCTTATTGTGATGAGCTGGACTTTATCGAAGTTATTTGTCATACGACCTTATAAAAAACTGTAAATATTCTCGACAATTACATATCTCAAGAAAAATTTATGTGATATTATCACCACTTGTGCACGTAGGTTGCATATCCGTTAAAGCTGATAACGAATAAAAACGTGGCTTTCAATGGTGATTGTTTCAGTGAAGGGTAAAAAGCCCAAGCCTAAGTAAAAATCCAAGTGACAGAAATTAAGAGACTTAGCACAATCACATCACGCATTAGTTGGATATTTTAACGAGATAATAGCTACCGGCACAACTTAAAAGCTAAATGAAATGTAAATTACATGTTCAAATGATGAATCTTTGTCCCGAAAACGAATTTGAACTCGCGGCGAAACTTAGATCATTTGAGCCAATACAATAAGTCAAAAAGACTGAAGTAGTGAATAGATTTTTAACAAAGCACTTGTTGCTGTTACAGAAAAGCCTGTAAAACGAAACAGGCATCTGCAATGGAAAAGCTTTGTTCGATACAGAAACAAAACAAGAAATATCACCAGCATACGCCATGTTGTATGCCTAATTTGATACGAACTTCGCACAATCGAGAGATTCTGCAGACAATCTGTTTGCTACTAGGTCTGGATGAATAACAGAGCTAGACAATATGAAACGTATGTTAATCAACGCAACTCAGCAAGAAGAGTTGCGCGTGGCCTTAGTAGATGGCCAAAAACTCTACGATCTTGACATAGAAAGCCCAGGGCACGAACAAAAAAAAGCCAATATCTACAAAGGCACCATTACTCGCGTTGAGCCAAGTCTCGAAGCTGCATTTGTAGACTACGGCGCTGACCGCCACGGCTTCCTCCCTCTTAAAGAAATCGCAAAAACCTACTTTCCCAAAGGCTACAAATTTGAAGGCCGCCCCAACATTAAAGAAGTAGTGAGTGAAGGCACAGAAGTGATTGTGCAAATCGATAAAGAAGAGCGCGGTCAAAAAGGCGCTGCACTTACAACCTTCATCTCACTAGCGGGAAGTTATCTGGTACTCATGCCAAATAACCCTCGCGCTGGCGGTATCTCTCGTCGTATAGAAGGTGATGAGCGTAGCGAGTTAAAAGCTGCCATGAGCGAGTTGGAAGTACCTAATGGAATGGGGCTGATTGTTCGCACTGCCGGCGTGGGTAAATCTGCAGCAGAGCTTAAATGGGATTTAAGCGTGCTTTTACATTATTGGGAAAAGATCAGCGAAGCCGCCGAATCACGTCCTGCCCCGTTCTTAATTCATCAGGAAAGTAATGTCATAGTCCGCGCAATCCGCGATTATTTAAGACGTGATATTGGTGAAATCCTTATCGACAGTGAAGCCATTTACAAGCAGGCTTTGCAACACATTGAAATTGTCAGACCTGACTTTGTGAATCGAGTTAAACGTTATCAAGGCAGTGTTCCCTTATTTTCGCATTATCAAATAGAAAGCCAAATTGAATCGGCTTTTCAGCGAGAAGTCCGCCTGCCTTCAGGGGGTTCAATTGTTATCGACCCTACAGAAGCTCTCACATCGATTGATATCAACTCTTCTCGCGCCACTAAGGGTGGTGACATTGAAGAAACCGCTTTTAACACTAACCTAGAAGCAGCTGACGAGATAGCACGACAGCTTCGTTTACGGGATTTAGGCGGTTTGGTGGTTATCGATTTTATTGATATGTCGCCGGTTAAACACCAGCGCGAAGTTGAAAACCGAATGAAGCAGGCCGTTGAAAGCGACCGAGCGCGAATACAGTTGGGTAAAATTTCACGTTTTGGCCTACTGGAAATGTCGCGTCAGCGTTTGCGCCCCTCTCTCGGTGAGTCTGCCCACAATGTTTGCCCTCGCTGCGATGGTCATGGAACCATTCGTGGAAACGAATCTCTGGCCTTATCGGTATTAAGGATCATTGAAGAAGAGTGCATCAAAGACAACACCGGACAAATTGAAGCTCAGTTACCTGTTGCTGTTGCCACTTATCTACTTAACGAAAAACGGCAGTCAATTCAGTCCCTGGAATCGCGACATAAAGTCAACTTACTGATTATTCCGAATCCAAATCTCGATACACCAAGATATCAGATTTTGCGTCGCAAACCATCAGAAGTAGTTAACGATATCAGCTATAACGTAGAGCTGGTAAAAGAGCCGGAAAACGAAGTCGATAGCCCGTCTGCAACACCTGTTAAGCGCGAACAACCTGCCCTGCAAGGCATGACAGCACCCAGTCAGGCACCTCAGGCTCCTGTTACACCGCCAAAAAGCGAGCCCGGTTTGTTTGAGAAAATCGGTAAATGGCTTTCCGGACTCTTTACTGAGAAAGAAGAGCAACCTAAAAAACGAACTCACAACAAAAAACGTCCACAAAATCGTAATGCCAAACGTCGTCAAGGTGCCAACCGAAACCGCATCGAAAAGAGTGACGATAATCGTGCTGAAAATAAAACAGAGTCTCGAAATGAAAGCACTAACGAGCGCAGAAACGAAAATAAACAACGTGGGCGCAACAATAAGCGAACAGCCGATAAATCTGCTGCCACAACAAGTAGTGTTAATGCGAATAATGAAAGCGTAGATAAAAGTCAGAACGATACAAAACAGATTGATTCTGGCAATCAGGACCAAGCCGCTCCTGCAAAAAAAGAAGCACGTAAAAGGGTTCCTGCTAAACGTCGTGAAAGACGTCCAGCCCGCCCGAGCGTAAGAGTGATTGATGAAACTGACGCGCAGGAAGCAAGTCCGCTAGTGCAATCACAAACTGACAGTAAGCTTGAAAATACGGACAGCGCTAGCGTTGATAATCCGATTGAAAAAATTGAAAGTACACACAATGCTGCATCGACTTTGACCACACAGCAAACAGAAACTGTGGCCGAAACAGAAGCACATGAAGCACCACATGAAACACCACATGAAGCACATAATACAGCAAAGTCTGCTGATAGCAGCACAGTCGATGCTTCTCAAGCGGATAGTCAAAATGAGCAGCCTGATCAAGAGGAGGGTGAAACAAAATCGCGTGAAAGAACGCGTCGCTCTCCACGACATGCTCGCGCTGCCGGACAAAAGCGCAAGCAAGCCAAAGAAAAAGCACTTGATGCAGATGCTGCTGAAGCAAATGATAAAGATACTGGCAGCCCTTCCGATGCTGCAGTTGCCAACAATAAGGCAAGTGATAAGGCAAGTGATAAGGCAAATGATAAGGCGTCAGAAAACACTGTTGCTGAGACAAAATCTGACGTAAGCAAGCCGACAGAAGTGAAAAAGGCTAATCAGAAATCAGATATGAGCAATGAAAGCTCTGTTGTACAGCCTGAGTTATCGTTTGATGCAGATACTGACGATCCACAAAAGGCTAATGAAAGCATAGCAGTAGAGGCTGAAGCACCGAAAGCTGAAGCACTAGAAAATCAAAAAGAGGCGATATCTGCGAAAGGTCCTAGCGCTGAAAACAGCGAAGAATCTACAGCGGCCGAACCGGGTAAGGAGCCAAGTTCGTCAAGTATTGAAACATCTCCTGTGCAGGCTGAAATCGCACTCGATGAAGCAAGCGAGGCAGACAGTGAGTCAATCCAGGTGAGTAAGCCAGCACGAAAAGCGTCTCACCGGGTATCTCACCCAATGGCGAAACCTGAAAGTGTTACTATGCCAGAGCCGCGTGAAACACACGCAATGACCGACGAAAACCGTGGCGCTTTTGAATCCAAAGGTAATCCGGCGGTAATCGCGAATGCCTCGTCTAAATCGAGTGCACCAATGGCAAGACCGCCATCTGCCTGAACAGATAGCTACACATAATATAGCTACAAAATATAGCTAAACTCAATAAAGCCCACTTTGTTGTGGGCTTTTACTTTTTAGCATTTATTCGCTATCTTTAAACGAACTATTGTTGTTTAAAGCGCTCTAGTATCCTTCTTGAAGTATCGATTTTGCAGTGTTAATGGATAAGTAAATGGGTATTTAGCTTTTATTTGTAAAAGAAATGCAAAGGAAAATAAATGCGTACTGTATTTAATATGATGAAGGCAGCATCCCTACTCTTTTTCGTCGTGGCCCTCAGTGCTTGCACGGTGCAGCTGGCACCGCAATTTGATCAGCGTTTATATCATCAACTACTTGATACCTCCGCTAACACGCTCATATTTTTGGCTGAAACATCTTCGGGAACTCGAGCAAATACCTGTGAGCAGCGACAAAATAGCTATTTCCAGCTTATCGGACAGTTTGAAGCCTTGGCCTTGCAATCAAGAGCTCGCCCGATGCCCGACAGTGATATGTTAGAAAAAATTAACGCTGCGCTTAGCGCGAGAGGCTTGAACACAGGAGATATGGATGAAGCAGCCAGTGCAGCAGCATTAGATAAGGTCGCAAGCAGTATTGCTAAAATGCAGGAGCAAGACTGCGCAAATGGACTACAACCCATTATTGTCGCCACCTTCAAAAACGAGATCCTGATATCTTTGGATCAAGCTATCACCTACGAATCATTTCTAGAACGATAAGGATATAACCATGGCGATAGATATTCCCGCGCTTATGCAAGAGATTACCCAGGCTGCCTCAACTGTTATTAACGAGGATATTACTAAACTTCGCGGCTTTTCAGAGCGTCAGTTAAAAGCACTGGCTACTCAGGCCAATTTAATTGCACAGGGAGTACTCAGTGGTGCAATTGACGAAGAACTGAGAGATTATTTTTTAGACTCCCTTGAAGATATGGCGCTTAATTTTGCCAAAACCTTGCGTGGACTGCTGATGATTACGCTTGAAAAAGTCTGGAATTCAATTGTAGGCGTGCTGTGGAATGCAATTGGAAAAGCAACCGGTATAACATTGCTGACGCCAACCCTGGATTAAGCCTTGGCAAATTGCACGCTATGGTTTCCATTCCAGACTAAAAATCGCCGAAAAACCTTACCACATTAAATCGTCTGGAATGTCATAGTCAGCGTACCAGTCGTCATCCGATTTAGCTTGCTCACGGTTCTTGTCAGCCGTTTCAGCGATGTAGATGACTGCGCTTGGCAAGCGCGATTTGATTTTATCAGCTACCGGTAGCGGAACCAGCTCATATTGATTGTTCTGATAGGAAACCACCGCCAGTTTCGCGTCGGCAACATCTTTGTGCGTGCGCTCGTTTACATAAAGTCGCTTCACAACATTGTCGTGTGTGAAGTTTAAAACGACGTCACCATTATTTTTAGGCTGCGCGTTGGTTTTTATAAGATTCGCTACCTGCGCTTCCAATTCCTTATGCTGGGCGATTTCTCGCTGTTTCTCAGCCAGTTGTCTGTCTTTTTCCCGCTTTTGCGCCAAGGCTTGCTGGGCCGCCTCTTTTGCTTCATCAACAATTACGGCTTTTTTGTTTTTTTGCTTGGTTTTTACTTTTTTATGGCGCTCTTTGTTCGCTTTTTGGGCTTGCTTCTTGTCAGCAAGCCCCGCCTTAAGTAGTTGATCTTGTAATGAAGTTGCCATGTTATTTATTCTTTGCCGTTGTTTTTTTACTGTCTTTTTTACTATCTTTGCGTTTGTCGTCAGCAATCCATTTACCGTTTTGATACCACGCTGACCATCCAGTGGCCTTTTGCTTACTATCCTCAGACATTACATATTGCTGTTTCGTTTTTCTCGAAAAGCGCACAATTGTGTCATTGCCGTCTGGATCTTGCTGTGGCGCATCTGCCAAGTAGTAAAATTTTGGTGAGATGCGATCTTTAAATCTTGCCAACTCTTTTACTAACGGCGCTCTTGTTTCTCTTGACTTGGGAAAGGTAGAGGCAGCTAAAAAGATACCCGACGCACCATCTCTCAGCACAAAATGCGCATCTGAATTTGCACATTTTAATTCAGGCAAAAACACGGGATCTTCTTTAGGTGGCGCTGGCTCTCCGTTTTTAAGTAACTTGCGCGTGTTTTTACAGTCCGGATTTGTACAGCCAAAATATTTTCCAAAGCGACCGTTTTTAAGCTCCATATCACTTTGACATTTATCGCACTCAATGATGGGGCCATCGTATCCTTTGAGTTTAAACTCACCGGTCTCGATTTCGTAACCTGGGCAGCTTGGCGTATTTCCGCACACATGCAACTTACGGTTTTCATCCACAAGATAACTGTCCATGGCAGTAGCACAAATCGGACAGCGCTTTTTCGCTCGCAAAGCTTCAGTCTCTAACTCTTCTTCGTCAGACACTTTAACTACTTCATCTCCGGGCGTGAGATTCATTGTTTGCGTACAACGTTCTTTCGGCGGAAGATTATAACCGGAGCAGCCTAAAAATACGCCTGTAGATGCCGTTCTGACATTCATTTGTCTCCCACAAGCCGGACAATCAATATCCACGGGTACAGCCTGATTGGGTAACATTCCGCCCTTCTCTTCAGGCAGTTCGGCTTTTTCCAATTGCTCAGAAAACTCCTCATAGAAACTATCAAGGACCTTTTTCCAGTCAAGCTCGCCATGGGCGATATCGTCAAGGCGAGACTCCATGTTCGCAGTAAAATCATAGCTGATAAGGTCACTAAAGTTGTTAACTAGTCTATCGTTAACAATTTCACCCATTTTTTCTGCATAAAAGCGCTTATTTTCGAGCCTTACATAGCCTCGGTCCTGAATGGTCGAAATGATGCTTGCATAGGTTGAGGGACGTCCAATTCCCCGCTTTTCCAGTTCTTTTACCAGCGACGCTTCATTAAATCGGGCAACCGGTTTGGTAAAATGCTGCTTGGGATCCAGTTTTTTCAGTGAAAGTACATCGCCCTGCTTGACATCAGGCAACTCACCGTCGTTATCATCCTTTTTCTTAACCTGCGGCTGAACGGCCGTCCAACCGTCAAAAACCAGCACACGTCCTTTCACGCTCAGTTCAAAATCGCCTGCTGCCACTTTTACAGTGGTGGCATCATATTTTGCATTGGTCATTTGGCAGGCCACAAATTGACGCCAAATAAGTTCGTAAAGTCGTTGCGCATCGCGCTCCATATCACTGAGGCTTGCCGCTTTGACTTTCACGTTTGATGGTCTTATTGCTTCGTGCGCTTCCTGAGCACCCTCTTTACTGCCGTATCGTATTGGATTTGCGGGTAAATATTTATCGCCAAAATTCGAATTGATAAAGGCTCTGCAGCTTTCTATGGCTTCCTGACTTAGATTCGTTGAATCAGTACGCATGTACGTAATATGACCGGCTTCGTATAAACGTTGCGCCATAGTCATGGTTTTCTTCACGCCAAAACCCAGGCGAGTACTTGCTGCCTGCTGTAAGGTAGAGGTAATAAATGGCGCCGAGGGTTTACTTTGCGTTGGTTTAGATTCGCGACTAACAACCTTGTACTGAGCCGATTTTAATTGCTCAAGTGCCTTATCGGTTTGTGCCTTACTCTTAGGCTTGAAGGATTCGCCTTTTTCTTTATTAACCAGCATGCGCAAATTTTCAGATTTCTGCGTGCTTAAATCCGCATGTACATCCCAAAACTCTTCCGGTACAAAGGCTTTGATTTCTCTTTCTCTTTCTACCACCAAACGCACCGCTACCGACTGAACTCGCCCGGCAGATAAGCCTCGCGCAACTTTTTTCCACAGTAAGGGAGACAGCATAAAACCAACAATCCGGTCTAAAAATCGTCGTGCCTGTTGTGCATTTACACGAGCAATATTTAAATCGCTGGGGTGAGAGAAGGCCTCTTTAATTGCCGATTGTGTTATTTCATTAAATACCACTCGCTGAAACTGCTTATCTTTGCCTTTGAGCAGTTCTTGCAAATGCCAGGCAATAGCTTCCCCTTCTCTATCCAAATCCGTCGCGAGATAGATGGTGTCGGCCTCTTTGGCCAGTTTTTTAAGCTCGCTTACCACCTTTTCCTTGCCTTGCAAGATTTGGTAATGGGCTTGCCAGTTTTGCTGGGGATCAACGCCCATTCGGTCAATGAGCTTTTGATACTCATAATCTTTTAAATAACGACTTTTTTTATCCTCTGACCAGGCATTTAGTTCTTTCGCCGGTTTTTTAGGCGGGATTTTGCCGAGCGCTTTTGTTGGAAGATCACGCACATGTCCCACGCTCGATTTCACGATAAAGTCTTTGCCTAAATATTTATTTATCGTTTTCGCTTTAGCTGGAGACTCAACAATTACTAATGATTTACCCATTAAATAAGAAAACCTTTTATTTTATAGACGCTTACTTTGTTCTTTTGGCGTCTTGATAGTTAATTTGATATGAATTTGCTTTTTTAACATATATCTACAAAGTGAATAGAAAACAAGTTGAGTTAATTAATTATGTCGCACACATTGCATAAAGTACTTGTTTTTATTATCTTTTTCTTCAAATTTTATTTAGTGAGACATTGGAAAAATAAAATTTCTCCGTATAATCGTGCCTAATTTCCAGTCACCCTAACGCGCTTTATCTCTATCCATCAAAATATTTGTCTGTAGATGTAGGGGTTAATAGCCGCGTTTTTACCGCACTTTGTAAAAAATATTGAAAGTGCAACGGAGAGTACGTCATGAAAGCAGTAGAAGCAAATTTTGATGGTTTAGTGGGCCCTACTCATAACTATGCCGGTTTGTCCTATGGCAACGTTGCGTCCAAATCGAATGCCAATGCCGTCAGTAATCCAAAGCAAGCCGCCTTACAAGGCTTGGATAAAATGAAAGCCTTAGCTGATATGGGCATGATGCAGGGAATTTTAGCCCCACAAGAGCGCCCCGATATTTATGCACTAAGACGCTTGGGATTTTCAGGTACTGATGCTCAAGTTATGCAAAAAGCCTATCAACAATCTCCTCACATTTTCCTTGCTTGTTGCAGTGCATCCAGTATGTGGACGGCAAATGCTGCAACCGTCTCACCCAGCGCAGATACCGCAGATTCGCGCGTGCATTTTACGCCTGCAAATCTGACAAATAAATTTCATCGGTCTATCGAGCCTGAAGTAACCGGTAATATTTTAAAGGCAATTTTCAATAATGAGGCGCATTTTGCGCATCACAAACACCTGCCTGATAATGACCATTTTGGAGACGAAGGCGCGGCAAATCATACGCGTTTTTGTGAGCAATATAATGATGCTGGCGTTGAGTTTTTTGTCTATGGAAAACATGCATTTGACGACAGTCAAGCAACGCCTCAGAAGTATCCAGCCAGACAAACCATTGAGGCAAGTCAGGCAATAGCGCGCTTGCATCAATTAGATCCGGCTAAAACGGTATACGCCCAACAGCATCCCGACGTCATTGATGCAGGTGTATTTCATAACGATGTGATTGCCGTTGGTAACCGAAACGTGCTGTTTTACCATCAGGATGCGTTTTTACATACCGCGAATGTCAAAGAACAAATCAAACGCGCCTATGATCTCAACAGCGAAAATCCTTTTCATTTCATTGAAGTAAAACGCGAACAGGTCAGCGTGCAAGAGGCAGTGAATACCTATTTGTTCAATACGCAGCTTATTTCACTGCCTTCTGGTGAAATGGTCATTATAGCACCAATGGAGTGTCAGCAATCTGATCCTGTCAGAGGCTACCTAGAGGCGCTCATTTCGCAAGATACGCCAATCAAAGATGTCCGGTATTTTGATGTCAAACAAAGTATGCAAAATGGTGGTGGCCCTGCCTGTTTGCGTTTGAGAGTCGTATTAAGTGATGCTGAACAGCAAGCCGTGAATGCTGCATGCCTGACGAATGAAGAAAAATTCACGCAGTTACAGCAATGGATCAATAAGCACTATCGAGACCGCTTACACGCAGACGATTTAATAGATCCTCAGCTCTTAAATGAGTCAAGAACTGCATTGGATGAGTTAACGCAATTATTAGGTTTAGGTTCCGTTTACCCGTTTCAGAAATAAAAACGTCCGCTTATTTAGGCGGACGTTGTATTTTTATTTCAGATTCGTTTTTTATTCAGTGTCATTACAGTTGAATGAACTTCCGAAAGGATTGGCTGGTGGTGACACATTTTCCTGACTTAGATCAGCAGCCGACGGCACAAGCCCGAAGGTTTGTTGCTCTGATGACTCTGTCCCCGACGATTGACCACTTACACTAACAATGGTTCGAACCCATGCGCCATATTGTCTGGCATAGCGTAAACTTATATTTGCCTGCCCATTTGCATCGGTGCGTGTCACGCCATCAATGAAAGACACCACTGCCACATTACCCGGCGTTAGCTGCCCATCACCATTGGTGTCTTCGCCAGCATCTAAACGTCCATTTCCGTTCACATCTTCGCTTGGACAGGTGACTGTTCCAACCGCCGCCCATGTTCTTTCTTCATCTAACCACACCCAAAAACCCTTAGTATAAGCATTTGCAAGCGGTGGAGTAGAAGTAGCAGTTAACTGTGCATCTCGAATTGGGCGCCCTGCTGCATCCGATACAAATATGGCAAAGTCTTTCTTATAAGTCGCATTATCCGGCGATTCAATGATATTGCCGGTACCAATTGAAATATCAAACGCTCTGTCACCCACGGTTAAGCTGGTCAAAGCTGTAATTCCGTCTGCTTCAGCTTCTATCGTTACGCCATCCTGTGAGCTCACTGCACTGGATGTATATACTGTTGATGCAATACCGTTGCTATCTGTAATCGCTGAGTTAGGAGACACGCTGCCGCCCGTAGAATCAGCAAAAAGTCTGAAGTTAACGGTTTTACCTTTCACCAAATTACCATCTTCATCGCGAACTACGGCAGTGATGGTGGATGTCTGACCTTCAGGACCAATTAAATCGGGCGTTGCATCGACAAACACACTGTCTACGTTTTGAGCGACAAACTCTATTCTACCGCGTGCCGTCACCTGTGAGTTACTGCTATCTGTGCCAACGGCAGAGACAGAAGCAGGTCCGGCAAAAGCTGATGTAACAGTAAATGTCGCAATACCATTTGCGTCGGTGGTAGCCCGGTTTGTTGCAACGCCACCTACGCTTACTTCACCGCGCGATGTCGTAACCGTTACATCTCCATTTGCAAAAGCCGAGTTATTTTTAAACCAGCGAACCTGAATTTCGTGAGGTGTATTTAAGGCCAATCCTTCAGTTGGCAAAGCAACAAAACTAAAGTCATCTTGTTGCACGTTTACGTTGAAGGTGTTTGTGCTATTGAGCGCTGAAGCGCTTATTGTAGCTGAACCCGATTGTGTTGCTGTGTAATTAACGGTTACCTGGCCATTGGAATTTGTCACTGGCGCAATATTGTCAAGCTGTCCTGCACTCGCGCTTAGGTCAATTGTTTGTCCACCAATACCATTGCCGTCTGAATCTGACAAAACCAGGGTAATAGGCGCAGAGTCATTTAATATGACCGAGCTTGGTCCATTGATATTGACCTCTGTACCTGTCACATTAATGCTTACCGTTTCCTGTAAGGCACCAGAAGTCGCAGTAACAGTAATGACGCGATTTTCAGGGTTGTTCGCCGTTGACAACAAAGCGCGAGCGGTGCCATCGTTCGCGGTTTGAGGATTCACAACCGATAAAGACGCACCAGAGCTTGCAGCAAAGTTAACCGTTACATCTGGCAGCAATATGTTCTGTTCACTTTTCACAACCGCAATGATTTCAATTTCATCAGAACCACTGGAGGCCATTTGTATTGCGCTTGCAAATAATTCCAGTGAAGAAGGAGCAAGCTGTACTAAACCAGATGAGACAAAACCTGCTGACTTGGACACGTCACCCGCAATACTTGCTGATACCGTGCCGCTTCCTGATAAAGAACCTACTAACAAGTTGATTTCAGCGACCCCTTCGGCATTAGTCAAGGCCGTGCCCGTATCGTTTCCAAACTCGGCTAAATCAGACTGGCTCAACGAGAAGGTGACCAACTCGTTTGACTTAGGTGAGCCATCTTCCGTCACTGTTACGCGAACGGTCAAGGGTGCGCCATCTGAAAGCTCTGTTGATACTTCACCAGCAGAGTTGAATAGTTCGATACTGAGATCCATTACTGGAGCACTTGAGCTTGGTGGAGGCTGATCACCAGAATCGATGGTGTCTCCTCGTTGAAGCGAACCACCGCCGCCACATGCTACAAGAAGCCATGTGAATGAGAATAGCCAAATTAATCGGGTTAGTTGTTTCATGTTGCTACCTTGTCTTAAATTTATTGACATAGCCGGGCCTTAGCAAAGCTGACATTCTTAGTTAAAAATCGGTTTAGCTTTTGCGTTTAACTTGCTAGTCTTTGGGGTCTATAGACATATAATCAGAACAAAAAGGTCGTCTTATGTCGCAAGACTCTCAAAAAACGCATTTAACCTTGAAGATAGTTATCGGCATGTTTGCCGGAATCGTTATAGGTGCTTTACTACAAATGTCATTTGATGATAGCGGAGATCGCGTTTTCAATATATTTGGAATGGCATTTTCTACGTATGGATTTTTTGTCGATGGTATATTTAATATAGGTGGCGCAATTTTCATTAACAGCCTGAAAATGCTCGTTGTCCCCTTGGTTTTTGTGTCTTTGGTCTGTGGCGTAAGCAGTTTATCTGACCCGTCCAAACTGGGACGGCTGGGCGGAAAGTCTGTAGGATTATACGTATTAACCACTTGTCTTGCCGTTACGTTTGCATTGGTGGCAGCCTTGATTGTCAAACCTGGCGACGGCTTTGTAATTGATACAGAAGCGGAATTTGCACCGAGTCAGGCACCCGGTTTGGCCCAGGTAATCATCGATATGTTTCCGTCTAATCCCATTAACGCGATGGCAGAAGGTAATATGTTGCAAATCATCGTATTTGCCGTGCTCTTTGGTATTGCGATGGCTAAATGTGGTGAAGTGGGTGAAAAAGTGCAGAAAGCCTTTGAAATGGTCAACGACATTATTATGAAAATTGTTCTGATCATTATGGAGCTGGCTCCCTATGGTGTTTTCTTTTTAATGGCGAAGCTAGCTGCAACAACAGAACTCGCTGCATTTAGTAACATTTTAGTGTATTTCTTTCTGGTGTTTTTCCTGCTGATTTTGCACGCACTTATCACCTACCCCACATTGCTCATTTTATTGGCTCGCTTGAACCCGCTTACCTTACTGATAAAAATGAAAGACACCGCTATTTTTGCTTTCAGCTCATCGAGCAGTAGCGCGACCTTGCCTATCACATTGGCGACAGCGCAGCGAAAACTGGGTGTTGATAGAAGCGTCGCCTCATTCACGATCCCATTGGGAGCAACCATTAATATGGATGGAACAGCCATTATGCAGGGCGTTGCCACCGTATTTATTGCACAGGTGTATGGCGTGGATTTATCTGTTACCGATTTACTTATGGTGGTTCTAACCGCTACCTTGGCATCGATTGGTACCGCTGGCGTGCCGGGAGTTGGTTTGATTATGCTTGCGATGGTGCTGCAGCAGGTAAATCTTCCGGTTGAGGGCATTGCGCTGATATTGGGTATAGATAGATTATTGGATATGACACGCACGGTTGTTAACGTTACTGGCGACTGCACCATTGCCACAATCGTTTCAAAGTCAGAAGGCGTTTTGGATGAAGATGTCTATAATGCTGACCCTTTCTCCGATGAAATGGTAGAAGCAGGAAAAGTGGAAGGTCACAATAGCTGAGGCGGACAAAACAGACGGTGTTGCATTTGCGCTTGATTGCTCCTGATTGCTCTCGATTTTTTAGTGCAAATGCGACGCCGGTCTTATTTTTGCTGCTTTAGAAGCCGGATATAAAGTCGCCATTACGCTGATGATTAACGCAAGGCTAAAGGTCAGCATAATATCGAATACATTGAGCTCAGATGGGATCGCGTTGGTAAAATAAATACCAGAATCAAATAGACTTATCCCGAATAAGGCTTCAATACCACGAATGATTGCGGCCAGATACAGCGCTAACAAACAGCCCAGAATACTTCCCATACTTGCACCTAGCAATCCGCTTTTTAATCCCTTTAGAATAAAGATACTGCGTATTTGTGCATCCTTGGCTCCCATCGTTTTTAATATGGCAATCTCTCGACTTTTTTCTTTAACCGACATCACCAGAGAAGAAACAATATTAAAACTGGCAACGCATATCACTAGTACCAAAACAATGTAAATGACAGTTCGCACAAGCTGAATATCTTGATACAAATGGCCGTGGGTTCGCGTCCAGTCCGACATGTAAATGGCCTGATCAAATTCCCAGCCGTATTCCCGCACCACATCAAAAGCCTGAAAAGGATCGTGCAGACGAATTTCTACATGCGTGACATTTTCACCAAGCGACAGCATTTCAGACAGACTTTCCTGATTAACGATCCCAATAAAATTATCAATATCGCCCCCAAGAGATATTTCACCGGCGACTTCAAGCCATTTTGATTTTGTTGCCTGAAAAGACAAATCTTCTGTGACTTGAGGTAAGACAATTTGCACACTATCACCAGATTGTAGTCCTAATGACGACATGACTTCTCTGCCTAAAATAATGGCGTTAGGCTTATCCGCAATAAGCGCATAATCAAAGTACTTTGAGAATTTTTCAGCGTAATACGTCTGATTGATACCTGAAAGCTGAAGGGATTTAATCTGCGTGCCTTTTTGTAAAAGGCCCGATACTTTATTCAGCAGAAATACCTTATCAATACGAGGATCATCAGCGAGTTTCTTCATAAACTCAGGGCGATTTTCAATTCCCTCAGGGGAGGCATGAATAAACTCGGCATGGGGAACAAAGTTAAGTAGTTTCTCTCTTAATTCTGTTTCAAAGCCATTCATTACGGATAGCAATAAAATTAACACCGCACAGCCAAGACCAATGCCAAATGTCGATGATTTTGATACAAAAGCGATATACGCATCTTGTTTTTTGCTAACGCCAAAGCGGCCAGCAATAAACCTGACAAATGTAGACGTCAGCACCTTAATTTGCCTCCAGGTGGCCGTTGGTAAGCACGAGGGTGCGATCTAACTTGGACGCAAGTGACTGGTCATGAGTGACAATAATAAAAGCTGTATTAAATTCTGCATTGATGGATTGAATAAGCTCCAGAATACGCCCTGAACTGGTAGCGTCCAGATTACCGGTTGGCTCATCGGCCATGATAATTTTAGGGGAATTGACCAGCGCTCTGGCAATCGCAACTCGCTGACGCTCTCCACCTGAAAGCTGCGATGGCTTATGGGTTAAGCGATGACTGAGTCCCACTTTATCTAATAAGGCCGATGCTTTTTCAAACGCTAGCTTTTTCGGCTGTCCTGATATCAATAGGGGCATCGCGACATTTTCAGTCGCGTCAAATTCGGGTAAAAGGTGGTGGAACTGGTAAACAAAGCCTAAATTTTGGTTTCTGAATGCGGCTTGCTTGCTCGCGTTCATCGTACTGAGACAATCAGACTGAAAATATACTTCGCCACTATCAGGCAAATCCAGGGTGCCCAGAATATGCAAAAGCGTGCTTTTACCTGAACCAGAACTGCCCAAAATAGCCAGGGTTTCTGCTTGAGCAAGCGATAAAGAAACATCTTGTAAAATCGTGACTTTGCTATCTGCTTCAGAATAAGATTTAGTGATAGCGTTGCAGTGCAGAATGTGTGAAGGCATGAAAAGACAACAATTTGTGTAAATGGCTAAAGTTTGGCTTAAGTTTACACGTAAGTGCTTTTTTTCCCAATAAAAACAAACCGAAATTTGCCTGATAGGCAGTGATTAAACGAGAAAGTCACTATTTAGGTATTGAGTATATCTTTAAGAATGATGGCGGAGTGGACGGGACTCGAACCCGCGACCCCCGGCGTGACAGGCCGGTATTCTAACCAACTGAACTACCACTCCGCACAGGGAAAATACTTATTTGAGGCTGATGTACAAATGGCGGAGTGGACGGGACTCGAACCCGCGACCCCCGGCGTGACAGGCCGGTATTCTAACCAACTGAACTACCACTCCGCATTGTTGCTGTTAAACAACACATACATCGAATGTTTAGTGGCGGAGTGGACGGGACTCGAACCCGCGACCCCCGGCGTGACAGGCCGGTATTCTAACCAACTGAACTACCACTCCGCATAAACATTAGCTTGTGAGCGTACCAGAAATCTTCCAGCCTGCCCTCAAGTGCGGCGCAGATAATACGGTGCAGGCATACGATAGTCAACTGCTTTTTTACTTGGCGCGCATCACTTGACTAATTAACAGGCAAGCATTAACGGATAGTTCTTTGAAACCGACTTAAGTATTTGCTTTTGAGTCAGCTTCAACACTTGTGTCTTTCGCTTTCTTTTTTGGAATAAACCGTGCAAGAGACTTCAGGGAATTGAGCATTTGCAGGCTTATATGGCTGTCTGGGCGCTTTCGCTTATCAGCAATAAGCAAAATCACAATGACGCCAATAAATAGCAATGAAAGATTAAAGGCCAATATATCAACAATAAGTGCTTTTCGCTCTTGGGCCAGCTTTTCCTGTCGCATCGCTTCAAGTTCTTGTGCACTTGGCTCTGGTATTACTACAGGCTCTTCAATGACGACTGGCTCACGTGTTACAAAAGTATATTCGGGTACTTCCACAACAATTTCTCTTCCGTCTACGGTGGTCGCATATGCGGTCATGTTTGCCCTGTAAATGCCGTAACCGGAATTGACGATTGTAATTTCACGCTGGTAGTTACCTGTTTCAGTGATGCTAAATTTTTCTGCGTCACCCTCGGGGTTTCGAAGGGTTCCGTCTAAAATTAAACTTTCCGGAAGAAGGTGTTCTTCATCCACTGAAATTTTAATAGTGTGAAACCCTGCTTCCGTTTCATCTTCAATGTGGTCTATATGAATGGGGTTTGGCAACAGCACCACTTTTTCGCCAGTGCGCTCTCTACTAAATAAAGGCGTGCGAACACTAAAAACCGGCTGCCATTCACCGTTGGTAATGCGTAAATCAAATTCACCTGTAAACACACCGTCACTTGGCGCTTCGTCTAAACCCTCACCATTATCTAAAAAGCGCGCGATGTTTTTAGTGCCCAAACCAAAATTTTCATGATCTGGATGGTTCGTACTCATAAAATCGATAGATAAGGCCACCACGTCTCTGAACTCTGTAAAATTCACGCGCTTACCTGCATTTTTTAAAAACGCAGTATGCTTGATGGTTTCACCCGAAAATATGATTTGCGGAATAGGATCGACAATGAGCGTTAGGTCAGCAATAACCATTACTTTACTGCCAGGCAATATTTCGCCCAGTGCCTGCCAAGGTCCTGGCATTGGGTTAGTAAGCTCAATCATGTCGTAAGTATCAGTTTCGAACCAATGATAGCTGTCGTCATTTGGATCGTTATCGAGATAAAGTTTGCTTCCATCTGGCTGCACAAGCACCACAGGCTTGGCACCAAAGGTGCGAAAAAACACTAAAACCACTTTCTCAACATCAGAATCAATACGGAATCGATTATTAAGTACGGGAATACTATTCTCGTATTCAGAACCAATGGGAATAACTTTATCGATAACAGATGCTTCAGAGGAAGTAAGCGCACCTGAAGCATCATATGTTGTATCAGTAAAGGTTTGCGCCTTTGCAGCAACTGCTGCAAACACAAAAAATAGCGCCACCCAAAAGTATGTGAGTGAGCGGAGTAATTTTTTATTCCGGCGATTTACGCCAGATAACGCTGTCTGCTTTTTTTTCAATGCCGTCTAGATATGCTTGGTGCTTTGCTAGTTCATCGGCATTTGCCCGAATAACCTTTAGGCTTGGTTTTGACTTAATTCGAATAATATCGCTTGGCTTACCTTCATTCGCGCTTTCATCGCCATGAGCAAATTTTAAAGCGCCCTGCCCGCCTGTCATCAGTAAATAGACATCGGCTAAAATTTCACTGTCCAACAAGGCGCCATGAAAGGTTCGATGACTGTTATCCACATGATAGGCTTTACAAAGCGCGTCGAGGCTGTTCTTTTTACCCGGACGCATTTTACGTGCAAGTTCAAGCGTATCCAAAACGCTGCAAATCTCAGACGTAACAGGTAAATTCTTGCCTGCCAATTTGAATTCATGATCCATAAAGCCTACGTCAAAAGGTGCATTGTGAATAACTAACTCTGCGCCTCTTATGTATGCAATAAATTCTTCAGCGATATCTGCAAATTTGGGTTTATCTTCCAAAAATTCATTGGTGATACCGTGAACGTCAATTGCTTCTTGCTCAACTTCACGCTGTGGATGAATATAAACATGATAGTTATTGCCGGTGAGCTTGCGATCTACCATCTCTACACAGCCAATTTCGATAATACGATGACCTTCTAAAGGGTCAATGCCGGTAGTTTCAGTATCCAGAACAATTTGACGCATTAGCCTTCCTGTGGGTTTGCTTTTTTATTGATAATTAAAATTGAATAAATTCAAATTTCGCTTTTGCAGGCAAGCTAAGTATACTGCGCCTGAATTGAACTTAACAGCCAAAAAGAGACGCTGTAATGAAACAGGTTACCTTATACACAGATGGATCTTGCCTTGGCAATCCAGGTCCAGGCGGGTATGGCGCCCTGCTGATTTTTGGCAAACATGAAAAAACGCTGTCAAAAGGTTTTAAGCATACAACGAACAATCGCATGGAACTTCTTGCCCCTATTGCTGGCTTGAATGCGCTTAAAGAAAGATGCAAAGTCGAAATCTATACCGATAGCCAATATGTCAAAAACGGTATTCAGTCGTGGATCAAAACATGGAAAAAGAACGACTGGCGCACTTCAGCTAAAAAGCCGGTTAAAAACGTTGATTTGTGGAAGCAATTGGACGCCGCATGCGCAAAACATGCTATTAACTGGCATTGGGTAAAAGGTCATTCAGGTCAGGTAGAAAACGAGCGTGTTGATGAATTAGCACGAGAAGCAGCTCAGTCTGGGCATTTGTTAACAGATGAAGGCTTTGAACAGGAAGAATAGTAATGGCGCAGGTAATATTAAAACCCGAACGAGAAAAATCATTAAAACGTCGTCATCCCTGGGTTTTTGAGGGGGCTATTGCAAGCTCCAGCGGTAAGCTTCACTCTGGTGCAACCGTAGATATTATAAGTAGCTCTGGCGAATTTTTGGCCAAAGGCGCGTATTCCCCAAATTCACAAATTCGTGTCCGTGTATGGAGTTTTGATCAAAGCGAAGCGATCGATAACAATTTTTTTAAAGCAAAAATAGCAAACGCGCTTAAGGTCAGACAAACCTGGCTAACTAAGTCCGATACTGATGCATTTAGAGTGGTAGCGGCCGAATCTGATGGACTTCCAGGTATCACAATCGATAAATATGCGAATGTTATCGTCATGCAGTTATTGAGCGCAGGGGCTGAAAAACACAAAAGTAAAATTGTGGATGCACTGGTGAGTCTTTTTCCCAATCACGTTATTCACGAAAGAAGCGACGTAGAAGTCCGTAAAAAAGAAGGCCTTGAGCCTGTCATAAACACCCATATCGGGACCTTACCAGAACAGGTAAGCATTCATGAAAATGGATTAAAAATCGAAGTGGATCTTATTGCAGGTCACAAAACCGGTTTTTATTTGGACCAGCGAAAAAATCGCATGATTGCCGGAGAGTATTGTGCACCGCATGATGATGGCTCAGGCAAGCATGTTCTCAATTGTTTTAGCTATACCGGCACCTTTGCACTCTATGCGCTAAAACATGGCGCAGCGCATGTTACCAATGTTGACGTGTCAGATTCTGCCCTGGAGACATCAAAGCGTAATATTGCGCATAATTTTGACAGTCGAATAGCACAAAACGTGACGCACCTTAAACAGGATGTTTTTGAGCTCTTACGGGATTATAAAGCACAGGATACCAAGTTTGACCTCATCGTCATGGATCCGCCAAAGTTTGTGGAAAACAAGCGGCATTTGGAGCGAGCGGCTCGCGGTTACAAAGATATCAATCGATTAGCCTGTGAACTGTTAAAACCCAATGGTGTATTGCTGACCTTTAGCTGTTCCGGATTAGTCAGTCAGGATTTGTTTAACAAAATAGTGGCAGATGCCGCACTAGATGCAAATTGTGCATTGGCTTATATTCAGCGTCTTGAACAAGACAGTGATCATTTGGTATCAAGCGCCTTTCCGGAAGGGTGCTATCTTAAAGGCTTGGTTTGCGTGAAACGCTAGGTGAGTAAAGGATGTAGAGATAATGGCCATCCATGGCCCGAAGGGGATGTACAATCTGGATTTACAGACCTACCGCTTCGTATTCTTCCAGGCTGATAGTGCCGTTACCGTCTGAATCAATAAGCTCAAAGTTTTCAAACACGGTTTCGTTGGCTTCAGCTTCTGATTTAGTGATCATGCCGTCTTCGTTAGCATCTAAAGCTTTAAAACCTTCATTTGCTTGCGAAGCAAAGCTGATCCCGGCGCTTAATGCAGCTACCGTAAACAAAATGCCTAATTTATTGTTCGTTTTCATAATTTTCCCTCAAAAATAAGATTGTTTTGGTTTAAATGTTCGTTAAAAGAACAACGCTATTATTCGCCCAGACCTGCTGTGCTGAACTCATCATAGGTAATAACGCCATCCCCATTTGCATCTACATCATCAAACATTGATGCCAATGTGGAATGCGCTTGCGCTTCTTCTTTTGAGATCACGCCATCTTCGTTGGTATCTAATGAAGTAAAGGTATCTTCATTCGCCATTGAAAAAGATGCGATGCCTAAAGCAAGAACAGTAGACGCTACGGGAAATAAAACAGTTTTTGTAAGTTTCATAATGATTCTCCTAATGTTTTAGTAATGACGCACTTTCATGCGCTTCACTGTCACTAATACATTTATGATGCCAAGCCGATATTGTTATTACTTTTCAATGATTTACAAAAATCATGTAAAAAGAAGACGGCGAGAATCGTGGCCAAGACAAGACAGATTCAGTCTGTAATACTTACAATAAAAATAAGTCATTGATTTTTAATGATTTTAATGATTGATGACGGTGTCGCTATTTTTCGACTAATGGGCTCTACCCCTTGCCAGACATAAGAACGCCCTAGCTGCTTCAACTTGAAATATTTACAGTACAAAAATTAAACGATGCAGAAAACACTAGGAAATTCCATGTTAATTTAGCGTGTATCTATCTGTTTGCATTATATTTTTTTAGAAAAATTTTATTCGCTTTTATCTGGAACGCAAGTTGTATAAGGCTCGACGAATGTATAAAACCTGCAAAGGAGAATAATATGAAAAACACAATAAATCGTTTGTCGATTGCTACTCTTTCTGCAAGTTGCCTATTGTTAGGCGCTGTATCAACATCAAGTTATGCTCAATATGATGATGAGAAAGATAACGGATTTTATGTAGGCGCCAATTATGGCTATCTCAAAGTAGATGGTGAAGATGATTTTGATGACGATCAGGATGCCTATCAACTATTAGGGGGTTATCAATTTAATCAATATTTTGCACTTGAAGGTGCTTACGTCGATTTTGGAAGCTATGGTGGTGATTTAGCTAATGCCGATACGGATGGGTTTGGCGCGGGAATTCGCTTGAGTTTCCCTCTCGGAGATGCTTTTGCTATCAGAGGAAAATTGGGTCAGCTTTGGTATGATACTGATTATACCCTTGCAGGTATTGAAGACACATATGAAGATGAAGGACTGTATGCCGGTATCGGCGTGTCTTACAGCTTCACGACAAATTTGGCCGTGACCGTTGATTACACCCTTTATGACGCCGATTTAGATACAGAGGAAGTATTGGACGACATCGACGATGCAAACTTTAGTACCGACCTTAAGCAGGCTGCAATAGGCCTGGAGTACCAGTTTTAAATAACAATTAAGATATACACGCTTTAGTTACTTTGTAACTGCAAATTAAGCCTGCATTTAATAGGTAACAATCATACATAATTTGCCAAAATGCAGGCTTTCTTAAGTGCCCTATCTTTTCTTCAGAAACATTTGTTCAATGAAGGCTTGAGTATTCTTCTATTTTTTTGCGCTGTTGCGCTGTTACGCTGTTGCGCTTCCGTAAATTTGCATCTACTGCCTTGTTTCGCATAACAGACTTTTTTTAAATTTGCGTCTTTTGTTAACTTGAAATAATTACAGAAATTGCACTCAAAAATTCCCATCTAGCAAAATGTTTTCTCGCTGTATGGTGAATCCTAAGCTTACGAACCATTAAGACTTTGATTTAACTTATTGTTAAACATAGGTTTTTAATCTAATTCTCTTGATACATTGAATCGCGCTATTCAGGTACAAAACCTGCTGATTGGTTTTTAAAAAACAATGTGCTGACTGTCAGACTCGTCGCTCTTGCGATGACAAGTGTTTGTACACGGCATTGTCGTATCTGACGTCATTTATAGGGAAATCATATGAAGTTACCGAAAATGTTCAGTATTCAAATTGCGCTTGTGCTATTAAGCGTCTCCTTTTTATGTATTGCTGAGAGTGCTGCAGTTGATAACAATCGACTGCAAGCAAGTCCACAGAGCAATGAGGAAATAAACGAGCAAACGCAGAAACAAAAAACGCAGGCGTCTGAAGGTGAAAATGCGGATAAAATGGCGAAAGTGAATTCAGATGACACGCCCAAAAGCTTAGATCATATCCAGTCCACTTTTCGACTAGTTAAAAATAAAGCAAAAAAATTATCAGAAAAACCTTTTGAACGAACGGGAGCCAATATTCCTGAACAATATTCAAATATGAATTACGACCAATACATGGCTATTCATTTTGATCCTGACAAGTCCTTGTGGCATCAAGATAAACAGTTTGAGCTGCAGTTTTTTCATCCGGGCTTTTTATATACTGACCCTGTTACCATCAAAGTCGTCAATAAAGATAAAAGTGTCAAAACGCTCAACTTTTCTTCAGACCAATTTAAGTATTATGGCCCTTCTGAAAGCCTGAAAGACATCGAATCGTCTGGTTTAGGTTATGCGGGTTTTCGTGTGCATTACCCTTTGAGTGAACAGGTAAATAAGCAGGAAATGATGGTGTTTCTCGGGGCGTCATATTTTCGCTTGGTCGGTCCTTCTCAGCAATATGGCATTTCGGCACGAGGACTTGCGATTGATACAGCAGAGCCAAATGGCGAGGAATTTCCGTTTTTTTCTGAGTTTTACGTAATCGAACCTGACGACAATCAGGAGCATTTAATAATATTTGCGGTGCTAAATAGTGAATCTGTCAGTGGCGCATATAAATTTACGGTTGCTTCTGATATCAACACCAGCGTATCGGTAGAGAGTGAAATATATGCTCGTAAGGACGTAAACAAGCTTGGCATTGCGCCACTAACCAGCATGTTTTTACAAGGTAGTGCAAGCCTGCGAAAGTTTGATGATTTTAGACCGCAAGTGCATGATTCTGACGGTTTGCTTGTGCATACCTCAGACGATAGATGGCTGTTCAGACCGCTTGTTAACCCCAGAGCGCTTTCTGTAGTGTCTTTCAGTAATGTCAATCCCAAGGGATTTGGGCTACTCCAACGCGATATTAATTTTGCAAATTATCAGGATGCTCAAGCTAACTATCATAAACGTCCCGGACTGTGGGTTAAGCCAAGTCAAGACTGGGGAGAAGGAAGAGTGGAGTTGGTCGAGATACCGACTGATTCTGAAACTAACGACAACATCGTTACCTATTGGGTACCAAAGCAGCCCCTTAAGGCCGGTGAATCCATGGCCTTCAACTATGTCATCTCGACCGTACACCATAATCCATCATCTTTACAACGTGCCTATGTTGTTCGAACCGCGAACGCATGGGGAGCAATACCCGGCGAACCGAATCCACCTGAAAAGACTCACAGAAGAATGATTGTTGATTTTTATTCAGACAAACTGGCTCTTGTTGACTCAAAAGTAAAAATGGAAGCACAAGTAAATGCCTTGGGCGGCGAAATCAGCAACGTTAATGTGTTTAAATTACCGGATAACAAAACATGGCGCCTAGCCTTTGAGGTAAAGACAAAGGATGATTCAGATGTAGTAGATTTACGTGCCAATTTGATGTTCAGAGGTAAAGCAATCAGCGAATACTGGCATTACGTATATAAAGAGAGCGAAGTGAATGACTAAAGCGAAAAGGCAAAACCGCGACAGCTTAAACATCCGTCCAAGTGCGTTACGCTTTCGCAAATACCTCTACGCTACCTGCGTATTTTCTACAGCAATTGCAGGTGGATGGGCAATGGGAGATATATTCTCTGAATCGGGCATAACAATAATGGAAGCCGTTCTACTGTTTCTATTTACCTTAACCTTTGTGTGGATAGCCGCTGCATTTTATAGTGCGAGCATTGGATTTATCCTTCAATTATTTAAGCTCGACCCTTTATCTTTAAAACGTAAACCAGACATTGACTTTTCCACGCAGTTGGTAAGTGGCAAGCATGCGATCATAATGCCTGTATATAATGAGGACACAAGCAGGATCATGGCAGGCATGGAAGCGAGTATTATTGAGATAGCTCAATCGGGCAACCTTGAACACTTTGACTTTTTCATGCTTAGCGATACGCAAGATAAGCAACTCATTGAGGCCGAACACAATGCATGGCAAATTCTCGTAGAGAGAATACGCAATAACGCTACTTGCTCAAGCGCCAATTTGTATTACAGGCGACGAGAGAAAAATACGAACAGAAAAGTTGGCAACGTTGCTGACTTCTGCAAACGCTGGGGCGCGCATTACGAAACAATGACCGTTTTTGATGCAGACAGTTTAATGACGTCTCACAGCATAATCAGTTTGGTTTCACATATGCAGGCCAATCCAAAAACAGGCTTATTGCAAACTGTGCCCATTCCCGTCAGAAGTGCCACCTTTTTCGGTCGATTCTTACAATTTGCGGCGTGTTTATACTGTCCAACCTTGGCAAACGGGCAAGCGTTTTGGCAAACCAATGCCTCAAACTATTGGGGACATAACGCCGTTATTAGAATATCTGCATTTGTTGAATCTTGCGGACTGCCGTCTCTTGGAGGCCGTCCCCCTTTTGGCGGCGATATTTTAAGCCATGATTTTGTAGAGGCAGCACTATTAGCCCGCTCCGGCTATGATGTTTACCTATTGGCGAATTTGGAGGGCAGTTACGAAGAGTTACCGTCCAATATTATTGATTATGCTTCACGCGATCGCCGTTGGGTTCAAGGGAACATGCAACATCTAGGGCTTTTAAATATTGCAGGTATGCGAAATTTAAGTCGCTTGCATTTTTTTCTGGGCGCCTTTGCTTATATATCCTCGCTCGTTTGGTGTTTGTTATTATTTCTAAGCACCATAGATGGGATCGTCAGAGCTACCAGCGATCCGGTATTTTTTACGCAAAATTATCAGCTCTTTCCTATATGGTCTGTTGATAAATCCGCCACCATATTCTTTATGCTTGGCGCAACGGCTTTTATGCTAATTGGCCCCAAATTCATGAGCCTTATCATCGCCCTGCTTTACCACGCTAAACCCTTTGGTGGCCGCTTCAAACTCACCATTAGCATGTTAATCGAAACGGTATTCGCAATTATAATCGCGCCTCTCATGATGGCCTTTCATGCCTATTTTGTGCTAAACGTATTGTGCGGCTCGAGTATCAAATGGGAAGCTCAGGGTCGTGAAGGCCGTCGTGTGCCGTGGAAGGAATCCTTTAAAAGAACTTACCTGCTAATTTGCATCGCTTTGCTGTGGGCAGCGCTCACCTATATTTTTACGCCCATATTGTTTTGGTGGCTATCTCCTATCACCTTCGGTTTTTTAATTTCACCTGCACTTATTCATTTCAGCAGTAGCCTCTCTGCTGGCGAATTTTTAAGAGATTTGGGAATATTTCTTACGCCGAGTGAGGTGTCAGAACCAAGAGCGCTTCATAACATGAGGCTTGCTCAGTACGAACAATTGAAATGCAATCATGATTATACGAAGATTCAGTCGCTACCACACGAAAATGCGCAAACACCTGAAGATAGAATTTGGTGTTTACCGCCCGAAAAGTGGCGGGAAATGAAAGAACAAGATTTCAAAGCCAAGCCGACAGACGAGCAAGGCGATGCAATATTAATCAGGCGATAAACATGCTCAGGTGTAACTGTCAAAAACAGACAAATAAAAACCGTTAGCCTCTTACTTCATTTCGCTTATTTCTACACCCACCAGGCAAGAGTTGTCGTCGCCTTCATCGCAGCGAACTACTTTTGCCTTTGCTTCCAGTGAAGGAATTTGGTCATTATTTGAGTCGATTGTGATGTCGAGAAGCGTGCCCAGTTCAATACCCGGCAACTCAAGTTCGAGTGACATGCCTGTTGCGCTGATGTCGCGACAAACTGCAGTGAAAGATGTAGCCGATGGATTGTCTAGCAGTGACACCTCGCACGGAGAATTCACCATCATTCGATAGAAATTCCGTTTATCGTCGTAACCCAACATAGTCATACCTCTCGTTTCAAAAATGTTGAATGCCATTTATAGGGAGTTGTTAATAATCTGTCAACAGATTATTGCAAATGCTCATTTATACTCGGCAATTTTATGCTGAATGCGTTTCAGTGAAATCGGAAACTTTGTGCCTAACTGCTGCGCAAATAACGATACCCTGAGCTCTTCTATCATCCATCGAATGTCTTCTGCCTGCGCAGGGTCTTGATGCTTGTTTTTCAAATCGGTTTTTAAAGCTTCATAGGCTTGTTCTGCTTTATCTACTTCCAGTTGATTAAGTCTGTCCCGGTTCACATCAATTTTTAATTTTTCAGCGCGCATTACCAGAGCAGTTAAATAGCGATTCCAATCTGGCAGCTTAGCTTCACCAAAGTCAGATACAAAGCCTTTAAATACTAATTGTTGCAAATGCATTTGAATTTGCTTGACGTTATTGATCATATTTAGCGGAATATTGCCTTTTATCAGCTTGCTTACCTTATTAGCCTGAGCAAGCCCGGTTTCAATCTGCTTGGCAATATCAAGCGCCTTATCGTTGATATTCATTCGAACATGGTCGCAGATTTTTTTAAAATTTTCCGCTGAACGCACAGTTTCCGGCGCTTGCTGCGCACACACTAAACTATCGATACTTGCAATAATAATATCGTCTATCAAAGGCTTAATTTGACCAAAAGGATTAAAATACAGGCTCAGTTTCGCTTTGTTAGGTAACTTTTCCTGAAGATATTTAACAGGCGAAGGGACATTCATCTTGATGAGTTGATACAAGCCTCTTTGATGCGCTAAATGCGCCTTACTGGCGTTATCCAACAACTTTACCTTTACAGTATTATTTTCCAGTACCAGACTTGGAAAGGCTTTAATCTCGTATCCCGCTTGTTTTTGTGTAAATGTCTCAGGTAATTTACCGAAATCCCAGCTTGTCACATCGTCTTTTTCCAGGGCTGGCGTAGCCACTTTCTCAATGGTTTCTTTCAGCTCTCCTTTTAGCTTTGCTTTTAGTTGATTAAGTGACTTATCTGATGCCAGCATCTTGCCTTGACTATCGTTGGCAACAAAATTAAAACGCAAATGAGTTGCTATACTATCTAAATCAAAATCCTCAGATTCAACACGCGTCCCTGATATTCGAAACAGCTTATTGGCCACAGCGTCTACGATGCGCACCGGCGCTCCATTTTTGCCTGTCATAGAAATGTCTTCGAGTACAGCTAAGGCATAATCTGGCGCTGGAACAAAGTTCCGGCGAAGCCGCTTTGGCAGGCTTTTAATTAAATTTGTGATCAGTTCGTGCCGCATGCCAGGCACCAACCAGTCAAAACCAATGTCTTGAACCTGATTAAGCAAGCCAACAGGAATATGAATGGCAACACCATCTAGCGTCTGATTTGGCTCAAAATGATAAGTCAGGGCTAGCTGTAAATTGCCTTGACGCCAGGTATCTGGATAATCAGATGCAGAGATACCGCTTGGGTCACGCTTTAGTAAGTCTTCGTAGTCAAAATGCAGCAGACGGGGTTGTTTTGTAGATACCGATTTCCACCACTTTTTAAAACTGACTTCGCTTACAACATGTTCAGGCAGTTTTTCATCGTAGAAGTAACACAGCATGTCTTCATCCACCAGAATGTCTCTTCTACGCGCTTTTTTTTCTAATAATTCGACCGTTTCTATTTGCCTCTGATTATGCGTAAGAAAATCATAATTCAGATTGGTTTGGGCATTTACAAGCGCTTCTCGGATAAAAATATCGCGGCACACTTTCGCATCAACTTGGCTGTAGTTAACAATGCGCCTCGTAACGATTGGTAAACCAAAAAGCTGAATAGTTAAATAGGCCATTACCGCTCCACGCTTTTTACTCCAATGGGGCTCTGCGTAGTGGTATTTGGCAACGTGTTTCGCGATTGATTCTAACCATTGCGGTTCAATTTTTGCGACCTGACGAGCAAATAAGCGAGAGGTTTCAACAAGTTCGGCGCACATTATCCATTTTGGCTGCGACCTGGCAACGTTAGAGCCGGGAAAGATCATAAACTGGCTATTCCGCGCGCCCAAATACTGTCTATTTTTATCTTTCATGCCGATTTGCGACAGCAGGCCAATCGCTAAGGAGCGATGAATCGCCTCGTAATCGGCTGGTTGCGAGTTTATTCGTAAATCAATATTAATCAGGGTCTGCTTGATTTGACTCACAATATCCTGCCACTCTCGCATACGCTGAAAGTGAATAAAATGTTGCTTGCACCATTTGCGCAGTTGACTGTTACTCAGTTGCTTTTGTTGACGTTTAAAGGCTTCCCATAAATTCAGCAAGCTGATGAAATCAGAATCATTGTCGGCAAACTCTGCGTGAGCCTGGTCGGCCTGTTGCTGTTTGTCCTGCGGGCGCTCGCGCGGGTCTTGTACAGACAAACCGGAGGTGATCACGATGGTTTCATACACAGCATCAAACGATTTTGCTTCCAGTATCATGCGCGCATAACGAGGGTCTAGCGGCAAGGGAGCCATCGCGCGCCCGATAGGCGTCAATCGAAGGCGACCTTTCGCGCGTTCAACGGCTTGAAGTTCTTCAAGCAGTTTAACCCCGTCGTTGATGTTTCTGTCGTCCGGTGCCTGAACAAACGGAAAACGCTTTATCTCACCTAAGCCTAAGGCGAGCATTTGAATAATAACGCTTGATAAATGGGTTCGAACAATTTCCGGATCGGTAAACTCCGGCCGCCCCAGATAATCTTCTTCAGAGTAAAGGCGTATGCAAATACCGTTTGAAACACGACCACATCGCCCGGCACGTTGATTCGCCGATGCCTGTGAAATCGCTTCAATTGGTAAGCGCTGCACTTTTAATCGTTGTGAATAACGGGAAATACGCGCCACACCTGTGTCGATAACATATTTAATTCCTGGCACTGTTAAAGAGGTCTCTGCCACGTTCGTTGCCAAAACGATTCGTCTTCCAGCGTGGGCAGAAAATATGCGATTTTGTTCAGCAGCAGAAAGCCTCGCATATAGTGGGATAATTTCTGTATTTTTGTATTTAGTATGTGCAAGGTGTCGAGTAAGCTCATCGGCAGCGTCGCGAATATCCCGCTCCCCGCTTAAAAACACCAGAATATCGCCCGGTGCCTCCCGCATCAGTTCATCCACCGCATCTAACAGCATTTGAGAGGTGTCAACCTCGGCGCCTTGGGATTGCTCTTGCTTCGACTTGGCAGATCCTGACCTGTTAGCTTCAGACTTGGATGTAGCAAATTCAGCGGGATCTTTATAGCGTATTTCAACCGGGTAAGTTCGACCGCTTACTTCGATAATGGGAGCCTTGTCGAAGTGCGTCGAAAAACGTTCGGGATCGATAGTAGCCGACGTAATAACAAGTTTAAGATCAGGACGCTTGGGCAAAAGCTGCTTAAGATAACCAAGCAAAAAGTCAATATTGAGGCTTCGTTCGTGCGCCTCGTCAATAATGATCGTATCGTACTGATTTAAAAAACGGTCTTGCTGAATTTCGGCAAGCATGATCCCGTCTGTCATTAGCTTTACCAAACTGGTATCGCCAACCTGATCGCTAAAGCGCACCTTGAACCCAACGCTTTGACCAACTTGGGTGTCTAATTCTTCGGCAATACGATTAGCGACACTTCTTGCAGCCAGTCGTCTTGGTTGTGTGTGACCAATAAAACCCGCTACGCCACGTCCAAGCTCAAGGCACATTTTAGGGATCTGAGTAGTTTTCCCTGAGCCCGTTTCACCGGCAATAATGAGAACCTGATGTTTTTCAATCAGTGCTTTTATTTCGTCTTTTTTATGGGCAACCGGTAAATCCGGATAGGAAATTTCAGGCAGCGACTGCTGGCGTAATTCTCGCAGTTTCTGCGAGCCAGCTATACGAAGCATTAGCTGCTCAAGTTTCTCCTGCTTGGCATCCTCGTCTTTAAGCCGATTAATATCGCTTAACTGACGCGAAAAGCGATATTGGTCCTTTTGCATACAGCGCACAATGGCTGAATCAAGTGAAATGGATGTCATGACTGTCGTTGCTCAAAAAACAGCCAAAACCTGGCTGCTCCTAATATCAATCTAATTGGGTGCAAGATTGTAGGGACAAGCGCACACGATGTCCATTCCAGTAAACATCACAAACGAATTGAACAGGGAAAATTAGGGTCTATTGATCTTTATAAATCAGCACCGTTTTCTTTCCCTGTTTATCAATACTTCCTCTGTACATGCCTTCGGAGTTAAAGGGCATTGCAATATTTCCCATTGCGTCAATAGCAACAACACCGCCCTCACCGCCTGCTTTTACCAAAACGTCGTTGATTACGGTATCGGCCGCTTTCTGAAGGCTAATGTTTTGATATTTCATGCGCGCACAAATATCGGCCGCCACATTAAAACGAATAAAATACTCACCGTGTCCGGTAGCCGATACGGCGCAAGATGCGTTGTCAGCGTAAGTACCCGCACCAATTATCGGCGAATCCCCTACCCGACCATAACGCTTGGCAGTCATCCCGCCTGTAGATGTGCCTGCCGAAATATTGCCTTGTGCATCTAACACGACCACACCCACCGTGCCAAATTTAAAGTCGTTAAACTCGGCGTCTGAATAAATAGAAGTCGAGGCATCCTGATTTGCCGATTTTTCTTCTTCCATTATTCGGGCTTTAGCGCGCTCTAACGCTTTTGCTCGTCGCTCAGTGTTAAACACCTCATTGCTGACCATTTCCAGCCCTTGCTCTTTAGCAAAAGACTCTGCGCCTTCGCCTGATAGCATCACGTGTACCGATTTATCCATTACCAAACGAGCAAGCTTAATAGGATTTTTTACTGTTTTTACGCTGGATATGGCGCCTGCCTGTAAATCGTTTCCGCGCATGATAGATGCGTCAAGTTCATGCGTACCATCGAAGGTGTAAACCGCGCCAACACCAGCATTGAACAAAGGCGAATCTTCTAAATAAGTGATTGCCGCGATAATTGCTTCTTCTCCGGGCTGACCTGCTTTTAGCTGCGCATAGCCAAGCTCAAGCGCGGCATCGATGGCATCTTTATAGGCCGCCTCCTGTTCGGCGCTCAAATCCGCACGAGTGATTGTTCCTGCGCCACCATGTATGGCAATGGCGACCTCGGGGTCGCTTGCTGCTAAGGCAAACGAATGCACAGATAGCGCTAAACAAGCCGCTGAAACGCTACGTTTATGTTTTAAAAGTGGTGATACAAAATATGAGACCTTAGATAAAACCGGGCGGCATAAAGACAGAGCTTTAAACATAAGCATTTCCTATACTTGAAGAATTAAATGACGAAAACCAAATTAGCACACACAAACACAAGATCAAAACGCCAAACAGCATCAAGCCAATAAAAAACATCGAAAAGCTTTTAGGCTCTTCGATGTTTTATTAATTTTATCAGGAAATGTTAATCAGCTTGAAATAGCTAATCTCTTACAAGCTAATCAGCCTTAACGTCGGGCCGCAATAGCTTGCCACTTATTTAATTCTAACTGCGGTGCGACTGAACTTAAGACATGACGTTTAAAATGCTCAAAATCCTTGAATTCAAAATCCTCGTCACTGCACAATTCGTTGTAAACCAGTCTAAGTTTACGGATGGAAAAAAAAGGCATTACATTTGGAATAAACCCGTTAGATGGCTTTAATGTAAAAGACGCCGTTGCCCCGTATGCATGAGCAAGTTCAGCTTCGCCAAAGTTTGACTCTTTCATTGTCCCTCTCCTTACATGTTGCGTCCACTCACTAAGTGTAGCCTTGACTGATGAAGATTTTTTAGTATGAAATGCCATTAAAACCTCTTCACTTATTACTTTTTATAAGTTGCATTTTGAAGATATACTTGAGGTTTGACTTAGCGCTGTGAGTCAAATAATTGACGGCTTCCTAAAAGTAATAATCAATCTAAATAAGCGTTAATTTGGTAAAAACTAGAATATATCTTTAAAACAGATACTTGCGTTTTAAATATTAGTTATCTATCTGATTTAATTTTAAATTTTCTAAACATAAAGCACAAAATAATCACTTCAATTGGACAGGGTATGACGCGTTTTGTTTGATTTATTTATGGCTAACAACAATAAAAGGGTATTATGAGCAGTATTTTATGGCACGACTACGAAACTTGGGGTGTCAATCCTCGGCAAGATTTTCCGGTTCAGTTTGCGGGGATCCGTACTGACTTGGAATTGAATGTAATCGATAAACCTTTAAATTACTTCTGCCAAATACCTAATGATTATTTACCTCATCCTGAGGCCTGTCTGGTGACAGGTATTACCCCACAGCAAAGTTTGCGCGATGGTTATATTGAGGCGGAGTTTGCTAAAAAACTTTACGCACTGATGTCACTTCCTGAAACCTGCACCGCCGGATACAACAGTATTAAATTTGATGAAGAAGTCAGTCGCCATCTCTTTTATCGAAATTTTTATCCTGTTTATGAACGTGAATATGAAAACGGCAATTCCCGTTGGGATATTATTGACCTGGTACGAGCAGCTTATGCGCTAAGGCCTGATGGTATTGAGTGGCCAGTATATGAGGAAAATGGAAAACCCTGCTTTAAATTAGAGATGCTGAGCAAGGCTAACGGTATTGAACACGCGGATGCGCACGATGCACTGAGCGATGTGTACGCCACTATCGGCATGGCTAAATTAATAAAAGAAAAGCATCCAAAACTTTACCACTTTTTCTTTTCGCTTCGTAACAAACATGAGGTAGCTAAAATAATCGATGTTTATAAGCAGCAAGCTTTTTTGTATGTTTCCGGATTTATTGATTCGTCGCAGGGATGTTGCGCCTGGATGATGCCGCTGTGTTTTCATCCGCAAAACAAAAATATTGTATTGGCTGTTAATCTTAGCAAAGACACCGACACGCTTTTGGATAACGATATTGATGCATTCAGCGACCCGGACTTTGTTTCAGACTTATTTGCCAGTAAACAAATGCCCTTTATGCAAATAGCCATTAATAAATGTCCTTTTGTGGCACCGGCTAAGATGTTGACGCCAGAGCTCGCACAGCGTTTAGGTATTGATCGCCAATTGTGTCTGCACCGTTATCAACAATTAAAACAAAGCAGCGATATCATACAAAAATGTATCGCCGTATTTGATAAACCATTTACCGACACAAGCGACCAAGATATCGATACTCAACTTTATACTCGTGATTTTCCAGGCCCGGCCGATAAAGCGGTGATGAGTCAAATACGAGATAGCAAACCAGTGTCTTTAACGGCTATTTATGATAATTTGCCAAATGGTGATATCAAGCGGCAGTTATTTAGGTACATTGGTCGAAACTATCCAGCGCAAATGAATGAATCAATGCTTGCTCGCTGGCAGGCGCACAGAAAATCAAGGTTCATTGAATCAGGTAATCAAGGATATTTAAGCATTGAAGCGTTTCAATTATCTATTGAAAGTTTGGTTCAAGAGCATGCAGGGAATGCCAACAAATTAGCTATCTTGCGCGCGCTAGAGCGTTACGCGAGTGAGTTGTAAGTTAAGATAAATAATGTGACAGACCCGTCACACTTATTAGGGTTTTATTTGGATGAGTGGTGTTTCTTTTAGTGTAAACAGTGCAAGCAACGAACTGATTGTGACAGTCGACCCTCTATTGTTCGACGGAACGTGTGATGAAAACACTTTGCGTCAAGAGCTTGAATCAACTGAACACGCTCACTTTTCGCTAGACGCGCAGAAAATCACAATGCTCGCAAAAGCCATCAAGCAAGCGCAGGATACGGGTGAGGTTGATCCCATTTCACAATCTATAAGTCCGAGCAACGCGTCAAACAGTAAAACTGCTGATATGCACGCAGGGCACCATGAAAATGGTTCAGGCGAACTGGAAGGCATTAAAATAGACATTGCCACTGATCAAATGTCAGTAAGCATGAGCATTACAGCAAACCCTAGCGTTGCTCCTCCGGCCTATGGCGATGTAAAGCAATTGCTTATATCAAAAGGCATTAAGCGAGGCATTAGCAAAAAGCGCATTCAAAATCTTCTCAGTCAAGCTATCGAGACCGATGCCGGTAAAACTTTATCTGATGTAATTGCAAAAGGCTTACCGCCAAGGGATGGGCGCCCGTCAAAAATCGTACCTCTTGTTCCCAATGCCCTGGATAGAATTTTGCGCCCGCAAGAAAAAGACGGTGATAAAGTCGATATGCGCAATTTGGGCGATATTTTATGCGTAACAGCAAATTCACCTGTAGCAAAGCGTGTATCCCCGAGCAAAGGACGAGAGGGATTTAGCGTTAGCGGACGTAAAATACAGGCGAATAAGGGAAACTGGGAGGCAATAAAATTAGGCAAGAACACCAGAATTGCTCCCCACGACGAAAACTTGATATTGTCGGAATTAGCAGGTCAGCCCAAATTTGAAAATAACGTCATGACGATTGACGATACTTTTGTTACTAAAGGTGTGAACGTTGGTACGGGCAATATCAATTATGAGGGCGCGGTGATCGTCAACGGTGACGTAACTGAAAACATGCAGATTATTGCCAAGGGTGACATTACCATTAATGGCTTTGTTGAGTCAGCTTTCATAAAATCAGGCGGCGATATCATCATTACACAAGGCGCTACAGGCAAAATGAATGATGAGGACTGTCGGCTAATTGCTGATGGCAGTATCTTTTTGCAGCACGGTCAGGGCCTGGATATTAACGTCAAAAAAGATTTGAACGTTAAGCGTCAACTTGCTTATTCAAGGATCACCTGTAAAGGTGAAATTTACGTGGGTGATATCGAAAAGCCCATGGGAAATTTATTCGCCAGTAAAATTACAGCTTACAAGGGTATAAGAGCAGGAAGCATAGGCGCAGTGTCTGGTAGTGCCTTGGAAATTGATTATTCAGAAGGCTTTAATGTACTGACTGAACGCTTGAACGCCATTAACGACATTCTTGACGAACTCGTATCTAAAAATGCTGACCACGAAGTCATTTTAAGCAAGATAAACGCTCGTAAAATTCCACGTTCTCTGAAAAAGAAACTCAAACAATTAGACAGCACTATCGACAAAGAGCGTCAATTGCTAAATTGGTTGCGTAAAATTCAAAGTGATTTGGCGATTGCCAAAAAAGATTACGAAACTAACGCACGCATTATTGCCAACAAAGAAATGTTCCCGGGATTAGTAGTTCGCCTGAACAAGCGAATCTTCAGGGCACAAAAAGAGACCTTAAAGTCTCGCGTGTTGCTTGTTGATGGCAACTGGGAGTATCAACCTATTATCGAACGATAATAGAATCACTTCCAACGCTTTTGCCCTGAAGCAAACAAGCCTGAAAACGATGCAAAAAGAAAAACAATACCGGTAGTGCTGAGCTAAGCGGTAAAAGTTGCTCTTTATTTTAACCGCTTGAATGCTTGTTATGCAGCGTTTTCACTTTCAACATCCCAACCAGGGAAAACAAGAACTGCAGGATGACACCTTAAAGCTCTAGCTAGAGATTTAGCTCTTTCAATGCCAAGATTAACACGGTCATTTTCAATTGCAGAAATTGTAGATTGAGGGATATTAGCGAGTCTCGCTAGTTCGTTTTGACTCAACTCTTGCAGCTCCCGCAGAATACGAGCAGACTCTCCACTCGATACGGAAACACGCTTGGTTGCTTTTTGAAAATCATTCATTTTGACTTCCTTCGATAATCATGTGCTGTTACATCACAATATCTAGCTTTTTCCAAAACCTCTAATTGTTCTTTGCTGCTTAAAGACGCTAATTCATTAAAGTAATTAATATAGGATTTAGTATTCATTGGTTACCACTGGCACATAAAACCCGCAGAACAGGCACAAGCTTGCGAGCGCCCTCATCAACACGCTTATTAGAATTTTTTTACTCACGAGCCTTAATTAAAGCGCTCCGAATGCAGATTTTGGCGGTATAAAAACTAAATGCATTGAGTTATGTCGCAACGGCAAACATAAAAAACAACCAAATGCCATCAAATTTATTGAGACCGCCGACAAGCCAGACAGCTATGCACGGCAGAAGAAAAATAATACTGTTAATAATGCCGACATTAAAATGAACTTTAAGCATCCAGAAATCAGGCCATTCATGCAGAACTTTTGATGTTTTGTCATCAGGGAACATTAAACTAACACCTTCTCTTAATGTCCAACCAGCAATACTAATAGGGAATAGCATAGCCCATTTTAAAGCATCCTCATTTATTGAAACTAAGATGAAATATTCTTCAAGAAACTCTCCGAAGAGGATATATATGGCCGCGCTAAAAATTAGAAAAGCGAACTCATAGCTGATAAAGAAAACCCTTAAATAGTAGAACGCTTTCATTGATGTTTCATATCTCTTTCGTTTGAAACTTTATCAAACTGGGATTTTGCCTTTATAGCAAGTTCTAGTGGCTTCGGCTCTTTTTCATGAAGAAAACTTTTTTGTGTGTCACTTGTTTTTATAACTACTTCATCGCCTTTTTCAATACCAACTACTTTACCTCTCCCATAACCATCTGCAGCCATAAGGATTGCTGCATCGCCTATCGCAGGAATCTCTTCAGGTTCATAGTCTGGTGACTCCATGATCCTATCCATCAATTCAACAATTTTTGATTTCAGGCCTTTTAACTCAGAAGTCTGCTCTTTGATTGCTACTTCAGATGCATTTCGTCTATTAATATACTCATTTAGGTTGCCCCACAACCGACCGAACAATGGGTTTGGCGGGAAAACTGTTGCTGAAAACTCTGTAAAATGACTCAGTCTTTTTAGTCGGCTAGTGAATGCTCTATAATCAGATATTGGCTCGACATCACAAGCGACCATAAAACCATCAAAGGCTCCTTCAATTACAGACTTGAATCGCCGAGGAAATATGTCTTCTTGTATTCCATTCCACACATGCAAAAACGCTATCCCTGAGCATTCGGGCAAATATACAAATGATGAGCTAGCCTCAAGTAAGTTGGGGACGTCAGTGTCTACTTGTGAACGGCTAATCTCGTCAATTACTTTTGCGTGACCATCCTTTGCATACTTAGACAGCTTTCCGAAAACATATGGAAATTCATCTTCCCTATTGTCCTCGATATCAGTTATAGTCCAGTCGAACTTTCCTATCGTGATAGTTGGAGCGTTCGTCATCGCATCCATCAAGCTTTTTTGATCGAGATTTATTTTAACGACTCGCCCAAGATAATATCGACCTCTTCTCATCGGATATCCCTATACTTGTAAAAAATTCTAACATTCCAATAAGCGGCGATCGCGCTCTTTGCGAACGTCTGTCTTTAATGTTATGTTAACTATTTTGCTCATCATACAACGTATATCCGTTACCCGGACTTTTCCTAAAATAAGTAAACCAACTCACAGTGCTTATTTCTTCAAGAAAAATCATCGGCTTCGTATCAATAGATTGCACAAGCATATGTTTTAGTGAGTGATCGTTTTTGATAAGTTCAACCGCTTTTTCTTCGGCCTCTTCGGGTGAGTTAGCTTTAACCCATCTGGTTGTGTAAAAACCACCTTTTACAATTTTTTCATTAAAGATAAAGCCGAAATTTCTACCCTCTAAAAGTAACTGATAAAACGCCATTTCTAAACATTCCTTGTATAGTTAACAATTGAGTCATTTTTCTACCAGCAATCGTCTTATTTTTATACTACTTAGGTTTCTTACTAAATTATATAACAGATTGCTAGCCATCTTGTTTTTTGCGCATCGTTTAAGTGGTCTAAGGTGATAAACAACCCATTGGGTCATTTGCTGGGATACGGAAGAACTCTAAACAAACTGTATATATTCAAGGATGAGTTATGAAAACTCGCTCACCATTTTTAAAACTTTATCGCCGATTATATGTTAAGTCGTTAATATAAATGTAGTTTTTGAAATGCTTTTGCAAATATTATGTGACCTAATAAAGTAAACGCCCAATACAGGGCGTTTTTAAAAATTGCTTTTGCGATCTATGTTAAAACATTTCTACCGCAAGCGCAGTTCCTTCACCACCACCTATACAAAGCGCCGCAACACCTTTTTTGAGACCTTTTTGTTTGAGTGCATGTAAAAGGGTAACAACAATTCGCGCACCTGATGCACCAATAGGATGCCCAAGTGCACAGGCGCCGCCTTTAATGTTCACCTTCTCGCTGTCGAGGCCTAATTTATTAATCGCCAGCATCGTAACCATGGCAAACGCTTCGTTAATTTCAAACAAGTCTACATCGTCAGTTGACCAAGATGCTTTATCAAGCACCTTCTCTATTGCACCCACTGGCGCGACGGTAAAGTCTTCGGGTTTGATGGCGTTTGTTGCATGAGCCACTACTCGCGCCAGTGGTTGTAGCCCCAGAGATTTGGCTTTTGATTCAGACATAATGACCAGGGCAGCTGCACCATCTGAAATAGAACTTGAGTTAGCGGCCGTTACCGTTCCATCTTTTTTAAACGCTGGACGCAAACTTGGAATTTTATCAATTCTTGCATTTCCTGGCCCTTCGTCGGTATCCACTGTTACATCACCCCGTCTGGAAGAAACGGTGACTGGCACAATTTCGTCTTTGAATGTACCATCGTTAATCGCCATTTGGGCTTTGGTTAAAGAAGCAACAGCAAACTCATCCATCTGTTCGCGGGTAATTCCTTCACCGTCTGCTGTATCTTGCGCAAAGCAACCCATGGCCTTGCCATCATATGCATTCTCAAGTCCATCTAGCATCATATGATCAAAGGTTTGCGCATGCCCCATTCGATAACCACCTCGCGCCTGGCTAAGTAAATAAGGAGCCCCAGACATACTCTCCATTCCACCAGCAACGACTGCACTTGCGCTACCGGCTTTAATTAAATCATGCGCCATCATGATGGCTTTCATTCCTGAACCACACACCTTATTGATAGTTGTGGCACCTACACTTAGCGGCAAATCAGCACCTAAGGTTGCCTGGCGAGCAGGCGCTTGTCCAAGGCCAGCAGGCAAGACACAACCCATAATCACTTCGTCGATGGCATCAACACTCACACCATCAAGTGCCGCTTTGATTGCCGATGACCCTAAGCTTGGCGAAGCAACGGTCGAGAGACCTCCCATAAAACCGCCCATTGGCGTGCGTTTTGCCGAAACAATAACCACTGATTCACTCATGTTTAATTCCTATTCTGTAAGAAAGCCCACGCGTATTTTTACTGATACGCAAATCTGTATTGTGTCTACACTACTATAGATGAAGCCTGCCAGCTTTGAACACGACTTTGGTGTTATATCACCGCAAAATATAGCTAGTTGTAAGTGTAATAACGCACTCTTGCTGAACATTACGTTTACGTTAACTTGACTTTACGTAAACGTAAAGTACATTATGCTAACAATTTATTTATATTAACGGATTTATGGCAAAACGCCGTATCAAAAAGTAATTTTTGTGGCGTTTTAGCAAACAGTTTTGGTAAGTCGATGACAAATTTGAAAACATTTTCTATTGGCGAGTTGTCGAAAGACTTTGATATAACGCCTCGCTCAATTCGCTTTTATGAAGAACAGGGACTATTAGAGCCTGTTCGTGAAGGGCAAGCTCGCATTTATCATACAAAGGATAAAGTGCGGCTGAAGTTGATTTTGCGAGGAAAACGGCTTGGCTTTTCTTTGGCTGAAATTAAAAAACTGTTTGAGTTGTATGATACAAATCCAAATTCGGCAGCTCAGTTACAAACTATGCTGCAATTAACCGAACAAAAACGAGCGGTGCTTGAGCAACAGTTAAACGACATTCAAATGCTGATGAATGAGCTGGATGATGTTGAAGCACGATGTAAAGAAGAACTTAACGACATAACACGAGGTGTTGCATGATAAACGCGCCCTACCCAACTTTAAATTTTGGCCTAGGTGAAGATATCGACATGCTTAGAGAGCATGTAAATAGTTTTGCACAAAACGAGATTGCACCTTTGGCAGAGGCGGCAGATGAGAAAAACAGTTTCCCTAATGAGCTTTGGCCAAAACTGGGTGAAATGGGCTTACTCGGCGTAACGGTGAGCGAGGAGTTTGGTGGCTCAGATATGGGCTATCTTGCACATACAGTTGCGATGGAAGAGATAAGCCGCGCAAGCGCCGGCATTGGATTAAGCTACGGGGCGCATTCAAACCTTTGTGTTAATCAGCTTTACAAAAACGGTAATCAGGCTCAAAAAGAAAAATACTTACCAAATCTGGTGTCTGGTGAACATATCGGTGCGCTTGCGATGAGTGAGCCAAACGCTGGCTCAGATGTAGTGAGCATGAAATTAAGAGCTGACAAAAAAGGCAACAAATACATTCTCAATGGCAACAAGATGTGGATCACCAACGGGCCAGATGCACATGTATTTATTATTTACGCAAAAACTGATGTCACTGCAGGGTCAAAGGGCATTACGGCCTTTATTGTTGAAAAAGACACACCCGGATTTAGCCAGGCGCAAAAACTCGACAAACTAGGCATGCGTTCTTCAAACACCTGCGAGCTTGTATTTGAGGATTGTGAAGTACCAGAAGAGAACATTCTTGGCAGCGAAGGTGGTGGCGTAAGGGTCTTAATGAGTGGTCTGGATTACGAACGACTAGTACTTTCGGGCGGTCCGCTTGGCATAATGCAAGCATGTATGGACACCGTTGTACCTTACATTCACGACCGCACCCAGTTTGGAAAATCCATTGGCGAATTCCAGCTGGTGCAAGGAAAAGTCGCCGATATGTACACCCAAATGAATGCAGCGCGTGCATACGTTTATGCAGTGGCTCGCTCGTGTGACAGAGGTGAAACCACGCGCAAAGATGCCGCTGGCGCAATCCTTTATTCTGCTGAACTGGCGACTAAAATGGCATTAGATGCAATCCAGCTGTTAGGCGGAAATGGCTATATCAACGAGTACCCCACAGGTCGCTTATTACGAGATGCAAAGCTTTACGAAATAGGCGCAGGCACCTCTGAAATAAGACGGATGCTAATTGGGCGGGAACTATTTAACGAGTCAGCTTAAGCCCGCATTTAAATTTGCGAGAAAACGCGCCCAAGAGGCATTGTCGATTTAATTTATTGCTGTATAAACAGTGCCTTTTTTTATCCCGCATATTGACTATAGTTATGCGAATGTAATAAACGCTAATAAACATATTTGGAGTGTTTGTGCCTGTACTCAACTCTTCTATCAATACCAACAGTGAAGACTACGCGCTTAATCAGCAGCACATGCAAAAGCAAGTAGACGATCTGCATAATTTGGTATCGACTATCATGCTTGGTGGCGGCGAAAAAAGCCGTGAGCGACATACATCAAGAGGTAAACTTCTTCCTCGAGAGCGCATTGAAACCTTGTTGGATAAAGACAGTGCTTTTCTGGAAATTGGGCAACTAGCTGCACATCAGGCATACGATGATTACGTTCCCTGTGCAGGTGTTGTAGCTGGAATAGGTCAAGTTGGCGGAACCTTATGTATGATTGTCGCAAACGATGCCACCGTAAAGGGTGGCACCTACTACCCGCTTACCGTTAAAAAGCATCTTCGTGCACAAATGATTGCAGACCAGAATCATTTGCCCTGTATCTATCTGGTGGACTCCGGTGGCGCTAACCTTCCCAGACAGGATGAAGTTTTCCCTGACCGTGAGCATTTTGGACGGATTTTTTATAATCAGGCCAATATGTCATCAAAGAATATTCCACAAATTGCCGTTGTCATGGGCTCTTGTACAGCAGGAGGGGCCTATGTCCCTGCCATGGCTGACGAATCGATTATTGTAAAAGAGCAAGGCACCATCTTTTTGGGAGGCCCCCCACTCGTTCAGGCCGCAACGGGTGAAATTGTCAGCGCTGAAGAACTCGGTGGTGGTGACGTGCACTGCCGCACATCGGGTGTAGTGGATCATTTGGCGAATAATGACCGACACGCCCTGGAAATTGCCAGAGACGCCGTTAAACGACTTAATCGCCCATCAAACGAACATGTTGTTAGACGTAAAAGCAGAGCACCGCTTTTTGACAGTCGCGAGATTTACGGCATTATCCCCAAAGACAGCCGCCAGCCCTACGATGTGCGAGAAATCATTGCTCGCATTGTTGACGGTAGTGAGTTTGATGAGTTTAAAAAACTCTATGGAGAAACGCTTGTTTGTGGTTTTGCGCACATTGACGGGTATCCAGTGGGCATACTTGCAAACAACGGCATATTGTTTTCTGAATCAGCACAAAAAGGGGCGCATTTTATCGAATTGTGCGCACAACGAAAAATTCCGCTTGTCTTTTTACAGAATATTACAGGCTTTATGGTTGGCAAACAGTACGAAGCAGGCGGTATTGCCAAGCACGGCGCTAAAATGGTGACCGCGGTGGCGTGTGCAAAAGTACCCAAAATTACGGTGTTGATTGGCGGTAGCTTTGGCGCAGGCAATTACGGCATGTGCGGGCGTGCCTACGACCCTCATTTTTTGTTCATGTGGCCAAACGCACGAATTTCAGTCATGGGAGGCGAGCAAGCCGCCGGTGTACTTGCGCAGGTGAAAAAATCGCAGGCGATGCGCGCTGGTGAGGAGTTTACCTCAGAGCAGGAACAAGCGCTCAAACAACCGGTCATTGATACCTATGAAAAACAAGGTCACCCTTATTATGCCTCTGCCAGATTATGGGATGACGGCGTGATTGACCCTGCTGATACGCGCAAAGTTCTTGCTTTGTCGCTTGCCAGCGCATTGAATAAACCCATAGAAGATACCCAATTTGGTGTATTTAGAATGTAAGTGCAACATGCGCTTATCAAGCAGGAAAGATAATATTTGCTCAGTTGGCTTTTAGGCCAGCGTGAATAAAGAAGAGAAATTATGCAAAAGGTAGAACTTGAAATTGATGCTTCGGGCATTGCGCGAGTCACGCTTAATCGACCAGAAGTCCATAATGCCTTTGACGAACATGTCATACAGTCGCTAATCGATATTTTTGACCAGGTCTCCAGTAACGACAAAGTGCGGGTGATGATACTGCAGGCCAAGGGCAAATCATTTAGTGCAGGCGCAGACTTAAACTGGATGCAAAAGATGGCTAATTATGCGTTTTCAGAAAATAAAGAAGACGCCCAGCAACTCGCATTAATGTTGAACAAACTGTACACGCTTAACAAACCAACCATTGCGCGAGTGCAAGGTGCGGCTTTTGGAGGCGCCGTTGGTTTGGTTGCTTGTTGCGATATTGCCGTGGGGTCAAAGCTAAGCAAGTTTTGTTTAAGTGAGGTCAAGCTTGGTTTAATACCGGCCACAATTTCTCCTTATGTGATCCAGGCCGTAGGACTGCGCGAAGCAAAACGCCTTTTTATGACGGCTGAAGTCATATCCTCGAGAAGAGCCCGCCGTTTGGGCCTTTTAAACGAAACCGTAAGTGAAGAAGACTTGGATAAAACCATTGACATCATTATCGGTGATATCCTTAAAAATGGACCTGTAGCAGTCGCCAAAGCGAAAGCATTGGCGCTTGAAGTGGCTGAACTTCCCATCAATGATTCGCTTTTAGATAAAACCAGTGAAGCGATTGCCCATATACGCGTGTCGGACGAAGGACAGGAAGGCTTGCATGCATTCCTGGAAAAGCGAAAAGCAAACTGGATAACTCAAAATGATTAAAAAAATCCTTATTGCTAATCGCGGGGAAATTGCATGTCGCATTATTCGCACCGCAAAAGCGCTCGGAATATCAACGGTTGCCGTTTACTCTGATGCAGACGCAAATTCGCAGCATGTAAAGCAGGCAGATGAGGCTGTTTATTTAGGGGGCTCTGCGGCAAGTGAAAGTTATCTTCGAGGAGATTTAATACTCGAGCATGCCAAGCGTCTGAATGTGGATGCGATTCATCCCGGTTACGGCTTTTTATCTGAAAACGCAGCGTTTTCTCAAGCCTGTCAAGAAAAGGGAGTTGCGTTTATCGGGCCTGGGCCTGAAGCGATTCGGGCAATGGGCTCAAAATCGGCAGCAAAAGCCATCATGGAAAAAGCCGGTGTGCCGCTTGTTCCTGGCTATCATGGTGATGAGCAATCCCCTGCTTTTTTGCATGAGCAAGCCAGAAAAATGTCTTACCCGGTTTTGCTAAAAGCCGCGGCAGGAGGCGGCGGAAAAGGCATGCGACAAGTGCATAAGGACGAGGACTTTTTAGCAGCGCTAGAGGCAGCAAAACGAGAGGCGATGGCGAGCTTTTCCGACAATCATATGTTGATTGAAAAATATCTCACCCAGCCGCGTCATGTTGAAATTCAGGTGTTTTGTGATAATCACGGAAATGGCGTGTATTTGTTTGAGCGAGACTGCAGCGTGCAGCGTCGCCATCAAAAAATTATTGAAGAAGCACCCGCTCCCGGCATGTTTGACACTTTGCGAAAGCAAATGGGTGAAGCCGCATTAAAAGCCGCCAAGGCGATTAACTACAGCGGAGCGGGTACAGTAGAATTCTTGCTTGATAGCGACGGGCGTTTTTATTTCATGGAAATGAATACGCGTTTGCAAGTGGAGCATCCTGTCACTGAAATGATTACCTCAGAGGATTTGGTTGCCTGGCAAATACAAGTTGCTGATAATCAAAGGCTTCCCAAATCCCAGGATGAGTTAAGCTTTAATGGTCATGCGTTTGAAGCGCGCATCTATGCTGAAGACCCAGACAATGAATTTTTGCCTGCAACGGGCGTATTAAATTATGTAAAAATTCCTCAAGGAGACGGCATAAGAGTCGACACTGGCGTGGTCAGTCAGGATGAAGTGTCAATTTACTACGACCCAATGATTGCCAAACTCATTGCCCATGGCGAAAATCGTGAGCAGGCACTTTTGAAGTTAATAAAAGCGTTGAATGACTATCATATTGTTGGTGTCACCAGCAATATTGACTATTTGTTACGCGTCGCCTCGAGTGATGCATTTACGCAAGCCCAACTGACAACCGATTTTGTTGAACGCCATGCGGATGCTTTGAAAAAACCTGAGCTTGCGTCTGATCTTGAATCACTTTCAATGTTGGCTTACGCTTCTCTTGTTTGCGAGCGCGCAGAACAAAACGATGAAAATACTTCACAGGCAAGAAGCGCCAACACGCCCTTTTCTAAATTTGCGGGCTTCCGTTTAAATCATCGTTTGGAACCATCCTGTCATATTGAACTCGAAGGTGAAACTCATGTACTTTCGTGCCTATTGAGCGATGAGAATGCATCAAGGCATAATCAACGCGTTTTTTCGTTTGCACATGCTCAAGCTGAAAAGGCCGCAGAAGACTCAAGTGAACAGCGCGTTCGCATTAGCGAACTGTCAAATCCTGAGCTATCTGAATCCACCGATTCATTTCAACATCTTAAATGTCGCATTCAGGTTGACCTAAAACAATATCACCTGGATATCATCCGAAAAGGGCAAAGCCTGCATTTATTTACAAGTGATAAACACCTTATTGCGAAAATTCCTGACAAGGATTTAGGTGAAGATAGCGAAGCGCACGGGGCCGGAGAAATAGCTGCCCCAATGAACGGCACAGTAGTGGATATACTTGTCAAATCAGGGGATAAAGTCAGTAAAGGTGATGCGATTGCCATTGTTGAAGCAATGAAGATGGAACATAGTCTTAAAGCGCCTTTCGATGGAACAGTAGGCGAATGCTTTTTCCAGGCGGGTGAGCGAGTAGACGGCGGCGCCACGCTTTTAATCGTTGAAGCCGACGAATAAGAAGGAATAAAAATGATGAGATTGGCGATATGAGTTTTAAACTGGATGTCCCTTCAAAGGTGAGCATTGTAGAGGTTGGTCCTCGCGATGGCTTGCAAAACGAGAAAACCCCTTTAAGCGTTAGCGATAAAGTGAAATTAATTGATGCGCTTTCAGATACCGGGCTCAGGCGCATTGAAGCCGGGAGTTTCGTTTCGCCTAAGTGGGTCCCTCAAATGGCAAACTCTCATGAGGTACTAACAAAAATAAAACGCAAAACCGGTGTCGTCTATTCAGCGTTAACACCAAACTCAAGAGGCTTTGAAGATGCAATAAGCGCAGATGCTGACGAAGTAGCCGTTTTTGGCGCAGCTTCGGAGAGTTTTTCGCAAAAGAATATCAACTGTAGCATTGCCGAAAGCATAGACAGATTCATTCCACTTATACAAGCTGCTACCTCTAAAGGGATTCCGGTCAGGGCATATGTATCCTGTATTTTAGGCTGTCCCTACGAAGGCGAAATTGACGCAGAAGCGGTGCTGGATATCAGTAAAACCCTCCTAGACCTGGGTTGTTATGAAGTGTCTTTAGGTGACACCATTGGGGTAGGAACGCCACTTAAAACGCAGAAACTCCTTAATTTACTCATTAGCCAGTTGCCTGTTGAGAAACTTGCCATGCATATGCACGACACCTATGGGCAGGCACTAGCGAACGTGCTAATTGGTTTACAAAACGGTGTGCAGTGCTTTGATTCGTCTGTAGCCGGCTTAGGAGGCTGTCCTTATGCGCAAGGCGCTTCGGGGAATTTAGCCAGCGAAGATTTAGTTTATATGCTTAGCAACATGCATATCGAAACCGGCATAGATTTAAACAAACTCATTAATGTCGGTCATGACATCAGCGTTAGATTAGATCGCGCCAATGGCTCGAAAGTCGGCAAAGCACTTAAAGCTTAAAGACATTGAGCTTTTTTATTTTTCATTTTTTAAGAACAGACTGCCGATTGCGCCAAGACTTAAACCTGCAATCATAAGGGTCAAGCTTAAGTCTCGGGAGAAAGCGTTCACAATTGAATAAGAAACGCCCAAGACCAAAATCGCTACACCCACCAAGGTATTGGATGTAGCGATAAATTCTGTTCTGTGTTGCTCGTCGGCAATATCTACTCCGTAAATCTTTCTGCCGGTTCTCACCCCTTGGTGCCCTATTCCAAGCACAAAAAACAAACCTACTACAAAGTAGATGTTTTCACGAAGGGCGGGCGTAGTATTTGGCAAAATGAGTAAGACCAAAGATGCAATAATGGCAATGATAGCGCCTAAACGCATACACCAAAGCGCGCTTTTATCTGACAACCATCCCCAAATGTAAGCCGACAAAAAATTTGCAACGGCCTGCGCAATAATGAGATACGCGAGAATATTGACCAAATCTCCTTGATAGGTCAGCACAAATAAGGGAGCGAGCAAGGCGGTGTGCGCAAAAAGCGAGCGTACTACCACAAATTTTGCCAGGGCTTTGTCAAAATACAAACCCGACTCAACCGCTCGCGCTTGTGTATCCACACAGGTTTTTAATGGTCGCATTAAATACATGCAGACCAGTTTGGCACTAAGTGCAATAGTCGCAATCACAATCAACTGGTTGGAGGATAACTTATCTGAACCTAGCAACGCTAAAATCGCGACGGTGACGCTAATTAAGCTTGAAAAGGTTGAAGCGCTACCAAGCAACTTTCCTCTATCCCCTTTTCCAATATGCTTGCCTTGAATATCTTTTGTTGTTAAAGAAGATAGCGCTCTTGCCAAGGCCATAACAGTGAGCGATGCAAGGATTGCATAACCTGCTGTTTTACCTTCCAAGCTCAAACCAAATGCAATCATCAGCACACCTGAAATAAACTGCAAGAGCATACTCAGTTGCCAGGCCAAATCGCGACGAGACTGATTTCTTAAAAAATACGCAAAGGCCATTTGCGGTAAGAGAGCGCCAGACTCTCGAATAGGCACGAGCAATTGCGCCATCCAGGCAGGTGCCCCTGCTCCCGTCATCAAAGTAGGAAGCGTTGTTTTAGCTGAAAGTAACAAATCACTGAGTTTGTTACCGACCAAAATTAGCCCAATTCGTGTGCTTTTTTTCATATTATTATTTACTTTCTTTTTGTATAAAACCTTGGCGTTTCGCGATAAGATTCTTTTTTACAACAGATGCTTATCTAACAAAGATTTCAAAAATACTGACTTTGAAGATAACACTATCTTTGAAACGGCACACAGGAAAAAAGGATCGATATGTGGATTTTTGACGAGTATATGTCAGACCCCACCATGCAGAAAGCCATCATCAGCATTGGCCTGATCATTGGCGTAGCCTTGATTAAATCATTTTTAGGGCGCGCTATCATTAATCACAGTAAGCGTAAAAAGCAGGGGTATCGCTCAAAAGTAAATACCATGCGAAATACCCTGAATATTTCCTTGGTCTTCATCCTGATTGTATTTTGGGCGAATGAAATTCAGGCTTTTACCTTTTCAATTGCAGCCTTTATGGTAGCCATTGTTTTTGCTACAAGAGAATATCTCCAGTGCTTTTTAGGTTACTTTTACTATATAAGTTCACGTCCTTTCAGGATCGGCGACTGGATACAAATTAATGAAGGTGTAGGCGAAGTGATTGCGGCTGACTGGACAAAAATAACGATGCTGGAAGTTGACCTGCACAGCAACTCCTACACGGGCAAGCACCTCTTCATTCCCAATCATCAAATCTTACTAAAGCCGGTTCGAAACCTCAATTTTTTGCGGCGCTACACCCTAAGTAGTTTTACCATTACTTGTGAACCCACCATTGACGTTTTTCCAGTTGTTGATAAATTAAGAGAACAGGCAAAGGTTTTTTGCGAGGATTTTGTGGACGTTGCAGAGCGCTACAAAGGCGTGATTGAAAAGCGATTAGATGTAGAATTTATTCCCATTGAACCGCACTTTTCTGTAGATACCAATCAGTTTGCCAAAATCTGTATCGCTGTCGATATTTTTTGCCCGGTAGAAGAAAGTATTCCGCTCAGACAAAAGATCACGCAGGCATTTTTTAAACTTTGGCATGAAGCGGTTGATCACACGCCCGCTGTAGAACGACGCCGTACTGTAAGCATAGAAGCAGATTGAAACAGCCTTAAAATCAAAAGGCGAAATATATTTGTTAAATGTTGAAGCCATGACGGGCTTACACTACTATGTAAATAAGTTGTAAAAAAGACTTCTAGCAGTCGGTAATGCACTTAAGTTATTTTATAAAAAACAACAGCAAAACAGTCAAAACAGTCAAAACAAGGGAACAGTAATGTCAGGAATCAATAATCGCTACATCAGTAATCTTACGCGCGATACTTATGCATTAGTTCTTGCAGGTGGAAGAGGCTCACGGCTTTATGAACTGACAAACTGGCGAGCCAAGCCTGCTCTTTATTTTGGCGGTAAATTTCGTATTATCGATTTTCCCCTTTCAAATTGCATCAATTCCGGCATTCGAAATGTCGGTGTCCTAACTCAATACAAATCGCACTCGTTAATACGTCACCTTGTGCGCGGTTGGGGACATTTTAAAAAAGAGCTAGGCGAATCTATAGAGGTCTTGCCTGCTTCTCAGCGCTTTTCTGAGGACTGGTATCAAGGCACAGCCGACGCCGTTTACCAGAATATCGATATTATTCGTGACGAATTGCCAAAATATGTCATGATTTTATCGGGCGATCATATTTATCAGATGGACTACGGGCCCATGCTGGCAAAGCACGTTGAATCTGGCGCCCAAATGACGGTGAGCTGTATTTCTGTTCCTATTGAACAGGCGCGTAATGCCTTTGGTGTCATTTCAGTGGACGACAATAATCAGGTGACTGACTTTAAAGAAAAGCCTGAAAACCCTACCCCTTTAAAAAGTGAGCCAGACTACTGCCTGGCATCGATGGGTAATTATGTGTTTGATACTGAGTTTTTATTTGAACAACTGGAAAAAGACAGTCAAAACGAAGACTCTGACCACGATTTTGGTAAAGACATCATTCCTAGCATCATTGACAACTACAAGGTCTTTGCTTTCGATTTTAGAGCAAGTGCCAAAAACGATGCGTACTGGCGAGATGTAGGTACGCTTGATAGCTATTGGGATGCCAACATGGAACTTGTTGCGCCGATTCCCGAGCTCAATCTTTATGATAAAAACTGGCCCATCTGGACGTATCAGGAACAGCTTCCGCCTGCTAAATTTGTTTGGGAACAAGACGATCGTCGTGGAGAGGCACTCAATTCAGTGGTGTCAGGTGGTTGTATCATCTCCGGTGCGACCTTAAGGCGTACAATCTGCTTTTCAAATGTGCGTGTGAAATCCTATAGCGTCATGGAAGAAACGGTTGCATTGCCGGGAGTAGAAGTAGGCCAGCGATGCCACATTAAAAAAGCCATTTTAGATCGCGGCTGCCAAATCCCTGACAACATGAAAATTGGTGTTAATCACGATGAAGATAGAGCCCGCGGTTTTAGAGTTTCACCTGGTGGTGTCGTACTCGTAACACGTGAAATGCTACAAGCCTTGTAATTCATATTAAGCTCGTTCCAGATAAGCGACAGCACCAAATATCGCTTATCTACAACTGAGGTAACTAATACCATGCATTTATCAACTCATTGATGCGGTGTCCGAGTAACTCAGGATGTTCAAGCGGTACCATATGTCCGCCAGCGTTTAGCTCAATGTGTTGAACACTCGGATTGCCTTTTAAAAAAGGATTTCTTAAACGCGGAATGCACACATCAGTAAAACGTGCAGTGATAAGCGCTGCCGGACACTGCAATTTTCCGTAATATTCAGGCAGATTATGCGGAATGGTTCTAAAGATGTTCGCCTCAATGTCTCTGTCGAATAACAACTTCTGTTCGTCTTGGTGAAGACGGGTAACGCTTGTCACGTAATCTTTTATACAGCGCTCTTCCATATTTTTAAACAAGGCGCGCTGCTTAAAATACGATACAAGGTCTTCGTTTTTATGCCAGCGCTCTTTACGCACTTTGGTTTTGCGGGCTGGTGTGATTCGATCAATCAAGGGATTGCTTTTTGCAAACTTAAAGATGAAGCGGGCAAAGCCAGTAATCAACGGAGGATCGATCATAATAAGACCGTTAAAAAGCTTAGGCTGCTGACAACATGCAATATAAGAAATAACGCCACCAAAGGAATGCCCAATAGCAAGCACCTGCTGATGCCTCTTGGTGTGTTGACTCACAAAGTCAATTAGCTCTTCCACCTGGTTCTGCCAATTATCATTCAAAGGAAATTTAGGATTATGTGCAAACTTATCCAATGCAAAAACGTCCAGTGTGGGTGCAATCGTATCGAAAAGCGCCCGATATGAGCCAGAAGGAAAACCATTTGCATGCGCAAAATGCGCCATTTGCTTTTTATTGTTCATAAATTCCTAAATTTAAACTTTTTGTAACTTTGCTTTTAATTGGAGCTAATTAAGGTTAATTTAATCGAAAATTAATTAAAAATACTATTTACAATTATTATGTAAAAGTCATTAAAAGCGCCTAATTAATCCTAAATGCAATAAATAGTGAACAAAATCTGCGAAATTCGAAATATAGCTTTCACTTATCATGCATCTTCAAATAATCAGACGGCGCAGCGTTATACCAACGCTTAAATGCGCGCCTGAAATTTGCGGTGTCTGAGTAACCAAGCAACGAAGCGACTTTACTAACAGGATAGCGATATGCCAATAAATACTCTCGTGCCTTTTTAGCCTGAAACTGCTCTACCACTTCTTTGAAGGTACTACCTTCTTTTGTCAATTCCCTGTGCAAAGTACGCGTGCTCATATTTACTGCATTAGCGACTGACTGCAAATTGGGATACTCACCTTCATTTTCCATCATCCATTGCCGAATTTGGCCAGCCAAACTCATTTGTTCAGTAAGCTTTTGCCTTTCGATTTCGCATAATTGCTCAGCTTGCGCAAAGCTCATTGGATCAACATCATTTAAGCGATAGTCAAGCCACTTCAGGTCAAAGGCCAAACCGCAAAAGCCATGATTAAATTCAATATTTGCAGGAGAGAATATTTGGTATTTACTGTGATAATGCGGTTTATCAAAGTCGAAAAATAAGCGGTTTATCTGTATATCAGGATGCCGCTGCTTTAACGCCATAAACAAATTCAGCATAGCAAGACTGACCGCTTCAATCATAAATCGGTGCAGTTTACCCTGCCAGTGCGCATCATTAGCAAGGATCACGATTTCATTATTTTCTTCGTACGCCGCAATTTCAATAAAGGGAATGCGAGTGATTAGGTACTTTTTAACAAAATTGATAATTTGCCGAATGCTTTCAGCATTAAGTATACCCAAGCCGAAAGCGCCATGATGAGCAATATGGAGACGTTGTCCGACGAGGATCCCAAGATGTTGTAACTCTGCTTTTTGAAGTACGCCTTGCATTAATAGATCAAATTGTTCAGTGCTTATGTTCGCCCCGGGTTTTAACAAGTCATCTTTGTTTAAGCCGTGAGTAATGAGCCACCTGTCAAGCGGAACAGCATGATCATTTAGCACTGAAAACAAATGTCCAAAATAAAAAACCGGTAATTTATTCACCGACATTCTTAGGCCCTACCTCACTGTTTTAACTACAGAATTTATATCCAGATAATGAGTTAGTAGTTGCTTTTGTATTCCCCTAACTTTGCAGACTTCATGCTCACTCTCAATTTACCCTATGCTATTTTTTCATATTTGGCAACAAATGACCCCTAAATGTCATTTTCTGCTCTCACCCACTTGTTTGTTTGCGGGCATCCTGTTATCAATCAAACGAGGAGTTGTTGTTATGTTTCACTATTTAAAGTTTTTTCACTACTACGTCACGATTTTAATCGGTGGGGTATGTTTGTTGTTTGCTGGAGACTTTATTTGGTTAGGTTTTTTACTCTTTATAGGCATTTACGTGTTAGGTGATGCATTTTTGGGTGATGATCTTTCTGAACCTGACTTAGCAAATACAAGCTTGCTAAACGCTTTACTGTATAGCGCGCTACCGATTTCAATAGCGCTTTTACTTATTTGTATGTGGCTGGTAACTCCCTATTCATGGCCCTTTATGGAGAGCCTTTCAAGTACAGTGGGCTATGATTTTGTTGAAGCTAAAGCCCAAACAAGTTGGTGGCAGTTGGTCATTGCCGTTGTATTCACTGGTTTTTTACTAAGTGGCGCGGCAACCGTCGTCGGACATGAACTGGTGCATCGTTTACGAAGTAAAGTAGCGGTGTGTTTGGGGCGCTGGCTGATGTCTTTAAGTTTTGACGCGAACTTTTCTATAGAGCATGTTTATCACCACCATGCAAAAGTAGCAACTGAAGAAGATCCTGTTACCGCACCCCGCGGTCGTAATGTTTATTCTCATGTAGCACGAGCCATTGTCGGAACTAATCTTTCTGCCTGGAAAATTGAGAAAAAGCGGCTTGCAAGAAATCATCACTCACCTCTGAGCTTTCATAATCAATATTTACGAGGCTGGCTGATGACACTTACAGCACTTGTTATCGCTTTCATCCTCGCATCTTGGCAGGGAGTCGTATTTTTTACTGCAATCGGGATAAGCGCGAAAATTATTCTAGAGATTGTAAATTATATGGAGCATTACGGACTGGTTCGCGATCCTAAGCAACCCGTTAAGCCGAAACATTCATGGAACTCTAACCGTAAAATAAGCTGCTGGGCGATGTTCAATCTTCCAAGGCACAGTCACCATCATGCGCAAGGTGCCGTTTCATTTGAAAAGCTAAAACCAATGGAAGATGCACCTGTGATGATTAGCGGTTACATCTCCACCATTGGTATCGCGCTCATCCCGCCGCTCTGGTTTAAACTCATGCAGCCTAAACTGGAGCATTGGGACCGCCATTTTGCCAATGAGCAAGAGCGTGAAATACTTAAGCGCCAGGCACAACATCAGCCGCGTAATTTTATTCAGTCGCTACTTTACTAACACATCATCAACACACTCAACAAAAGTGATAAAGTAGCACTGATTGCAGGCAGCAAAAGGCAAACGCCCTATGCTGCCTGTGCTTTTTCTGCCACTGCCCAATCCTTTTTGATGGTGATAGACGCCCAAAAGAATGTCAGTATGGAAAGGACGTATGGAACAATCAGCAAGGTCATTGAATAACGCAAGGCCTCGCCCGACCCCATCGTCTCGGTGTAGGCATTACTGACGATACCAACTAAAGTCGGGCCGCCGCCAAGCGCAATGATGTTTAAAACAAAAAAGAAAAGTGCTGTAGACATCGCGCGAGCGTTGACAGGCGCAAGAGTTTGGGCAATAGCAAAGCAAGGACCTAAATACATACCAGAGGTGAAAAGTAACACGGTAAGTAAGCCTAAAGATACCCAAGGGCTGGCGACATAAAGCGATAAAACAAAGCAAGGCACACCAATAATCATTGCACCTGTAGGAAGCCATGCATATGCGCGTCGGTCGCGCTTGCCCCAACTATCTGCAATAACGCCGCCTAACCACACCCCTAGCGCGTAGGCGGTACCGTTAATAATTCCAAAACTTATCAATAGCGTCTGCACGGGCATATCAGGATGGATACGCACATAAAAATCAATAATCCAGGTAGCAATCGCATAATTACCAAAAGAACCAAACGAAATCCCTAAACACATGCCCCACCAAGTTGGGATCCTAAGCAGCGTGCTTACGGCTGTTTTTAATCTCATTTGCGCGGGACCTGACTTAACTGCTGTACGCTGCGGCTCTTTGATCGTCAGTTTCATTAGAATTGCAAGGGCGACGCCGGGCAAACCAACCGCAATCATGACAGTGCGCCAGTCTGTGCTGCCACCCTGTAAGAAAAAAGCAGATGCAAAATACGCCGCCATAATACCAAAGGGAATACCCAAAGAATAAATTCCCAGCGCTTTGGCGCGTTCACTGGGGTTGTATAAATCTGAAATCATTGAGTGCGAAGGTGGACTGCCCCCGGCTTCCCCAATCCCTACACCTACACGCGCAATCGCCAGTTGTGTGAAGTTGCTGGCAAAGCCTGAAATCGCGGTAAAACCACTCCAAACGGTTAAGCTAATGGAGACGATATTCACCCGATTGTATCTGTCAGCCAGCCAGGCGATAGGGATACCCACCACTGTATACAGAAGCGCAAAAGCAAAGCCTTTCAACCAGCCAAGCTGCGCATCATCCAAACCAAGGTCTGCTTTGATAAATGGGGATAAAATGCCAATGATCTGTCTGTCAATAAAGTTAAAGGCATAAACTAGGGTCAGTATAAATAACACATAATTACGGTATGCATTAGACGGTTGTTCAGCGTTTGTTGTTATAGTTTGCGCTGGCTTCGGCTCAGACATGCTTGCTCTCCTGCTCTGCACCGACTTGTTCGTGCAGTTCTGCCTACTAAGATACGCAATTTGTTTAATTAAGTGTTAATTTTTGTGAATTATTTGTAAATATAGCAGGAGCTTATAGTTCTCCATTAGTTGATCAAGCGCTCTATTTGCTATGTTTCGCTGTATTTAATCCGCTTTTACTTTATCGTCGTATCCTTGTAATATTTACAACTCCGACCACTTACATCTTGCGTTAGCAAACATGGAACATTAAAGGAAAATAATGACTATTGACGAGCTTCTATCACATGCAACGCAGCATAAATCATCGCCGATGCGTGAATTCGTCGTACCAAAAGACTGGTCTCAGGGACGAACGGTTTATGGCGGTATCTCTACCGCGATGCTGTATGTGGCTGCAAAGTCCTACGTTGATGATGAACGCAAAATAAGGAGTCTAAGCACCAATTTTGTAGGCCCTTTAGTATTTGATGCGCCATTTAACATTACGGTTGAAGAAGTCAGAGTCGGGTCGAATGTTTCTCAACTGCAAGCAAGGGCTGTTCAAAATGGCAAATATTGTGTGGTTGTTCAGGCTTGTTTTGCTAAAGCCAGACAGTCAAAAACGGGTAAAGAAAACACAGACGTTCACGATATGCCTAAGCCGGACAAGCCAAAATTTATTCCGCAAATTCCTAAAGTTACGCCCAAATTTTTAAAGCACTTTGATTTGAGCATTCACTCGGGTGCTTTGCCATTTACAGGCAAAAAAAGCAGTCATTATCACGGCTGGATGCGCTTTAAAAAGCCACCGCAGTCAATTACCGAAGCCCATATTATTGCCATGATTGATACATGGCCACCCACCTTGATACAGCAGCTGCGCTGGCCTGCTCCTGCAAGCACCATCAGTTGGAACCTGGAATTTATTTATCCACATCGTTCACTGTCCCCCGGTGACTGGTTTGCGTATAAGGAAGAAACGAGGCAAGCCGCCGATGGTTACGGACACACCGAGGCAACGGTGTGGGATGCATACGGCGAAGTTATTGCGCTTTCAAGGCAAACTATCGCCGTATTTGACTGAGAGGTATGAAGTTAAGCCGCTCGGCTAACGTCTTTGTTAAAGAGTTTTAGTGTATCGCTCACCTGCTCTCTAACTTCATCGAAGGCATCAGCGATTTGTTCTGCACTTATATCGAGGCTCATATATAAAAAGCTAGGCACATGCTCGGTTATGTTGTAATACTCAGGATAAGTCAGCGTTAGAGCAAGTTCATACGACAGTTGCATAATTTGCGTTTCAACGGTAACTGAGGGCACATCATCGTGATGTTGCATAGCAATGGTGGATACAATTGAATCGGGAAGTAGCCAGCGCTGTAGCAAAGACGCTGAGATTTCAGCGTAACTGAAACCAAGCATGTCTGTTTGGCTTTGTTTTGGTTTAACAGAACGACCAAAACGATTGCAGTCTCTTACCATCGTAGGATTGATGCGCAATACTGCCAGTTCTCCCACATTGTGCAATAAACCGCTCGTAATCACTCTGTGCACATCTCGCTCACCGCATAGCTTTGCGATATGTTTGCCCATAAATGCAGCAAAAAGCGCTTGTTGCCAAAATTTATCGGGGTCAATATATTTGCTTTGCTCTTGCCCCAGTATGTTAGACACGCTGAAAACGAGAGCGTAATCGTAGACTGCACGCACGCCAATTACCTGTATAGCACGCTCGACCGTTTCTATTTTTCTTGAAAACCGGTAAATAGAGCTATTGGCTAATTTTAGTATTTGTGCAGAAAGCCCAGGATCCAGCATCACAACTTTCGCAATATCATCCACGCTCGCTTTACCGGAATCTGCCATCCGCTTGACTTGCGAGGCTGTTTCAGGTATCGAAAATAGTTCTGCTGCTTTTTGTGAGTACTCAATCGCATTCATAGTTGGCCTACTGAAATTTTCATCTACCGCTCTTAGTCTATTAATCATGTGTCCTGCTCTTTTTCAAACTGCATCACCGCATCTTTAAACGCATTTGCAGACAATCGTTTACCCGATTGTGCCTCATGGATTAAAGATACTATCCATTGATTGGCCGGCGCACTGATATCCAGCTTTTGCGCCTGACTGACCACCTTGCCATTGATATAATCAACTTCAGTAGGTTTGTTGTTTTGCAAATCCCACCACATTGATAATTTAACTGCTGGATCAATAGCGAGCATTTTTTGCGCAAGCACTTTAAAAGGTACATTGGGCAATTTTAATACTTTAGGTATCCATTTATTCGGCAGATTTGCGATTTTCGGTAGTTTTATTTTTTGTTTTTCAGTTACTAAGAGTAATTCCTGCATTAAACGTGCGATAAACTTTCGATAAACAGGCGTCTCAAGCATTTGCTTGACGGGGATATCAGCCAAGGCGTTAACGGCATTGCTAAGGTTCAATTGTAGCTTGGCCCATTGCAGAGCTGTCATGTCATAGCTGATGTTAACAGGCAAAATATCGCTGTTTAATTGACTCGCCAACCATTTGGTAAAGCTTTCCAATTCAGGCGTGACTTCAAGGACCATACGCCCTTGAGATCCTCTGTGAAAGCAGCCCGGTTCATCATTAACAACGTTAAAAGGCACCATTGCCCGTATGACTTTATTGTGAGGGAAGGCCTTTTTGATTATTTCGTGAGTGCCCACACCATTTTGACAACATATGATCAGCGTTTTAGGGCCTAAGCTATGCGTTTGTAAATCAGTAATGGCGTCCTGTAGCATCGTGCATTTTACGGTTAACCAGAGCACATCTATTTGCTCAACCTGACTAAATTCACTGTTTGTAACCAGCCTTGGTGAAGGCTGTACATTAAACCGTCTGCCTTTGTAGTCGCTTAAAACATACTGCTTTTCTAATTGCTCTAAAAAACGTGGGCGCCCCAGTAAACTCACATGTTGCTGAGCACGAATGAGCGCACCGCCTAAATAGCACCCAATTAAGCCGGCTCCAAAAACAAGGTGATGTGATTGCTTGAATTTACCCTGTTCGGATAAAGACTTGGTTTGATTTAATGGCTTAGTCTTGCTTTTTGCTTGTGATAGACTTGCGCTCAACCTAATCTCCCAATCATAAGATGCGTAAGTGAGTACGTCCCAAAGTAGCAAAAGCGGTGAGCAAGATGCAACTAAATTCCGCATCCTCGTTGTAGGCTTTGTTTGGCCAGAACTTCGTTCAACAGCTGCAAGCCAGAATATTGTCAGTATCATGCGAGTGCTCGAAGATGCTGGACATGAATTACATTTTGCAAGCGCTGCCCAGCAGAGCGAACGCTTCCAATTAGAACAGTCTCAACGTGATATTTTATTGAGGATTCAATGTCACTCGATTAGGCTAAACTGTGACAGCTTTGACGAATTTATAAAGCACTTACAGCCGACAATTGTGATTTTTGACCGTTTTCTAAGCGAAGAGCAATTTGCTTGGCGAGTCATGAAACATGCCCCTAATGCATTACGGGTATTAGATTTAGAAGACCTGCATTTTCTGCGACAGGCGCGACATCAATACTATAAACAGACAGGTTATTCGGCAAATTATTTCCCTAAGCCCTCTACCATATTCGAAAAAGCCAATCAGCAACTACTTAATAGTGATCTGTGTGCCAGAGAGCTTGCCAGCATACTTCGATGCGACCTAAATCTTACGCTGTCAATTGATGAATATAATATCCTGACTACGCGTTTTAATGTAGATGAAAGAAAATTAGCACTCGTGCCATTTATTGGAGCAAGTTTTGCCGGTTTGGATATAGATAACATGGATATGGATAACTTGAATGCAGACAAGTTAACTACTGATGCATTGAAAAAAAGCGAGACCTATAATAATCAGCAAGATTTTATCAGTATTGGCAATTTCAAACATGCGCCTAACATCGAGGCGGTAAGAATACTGGTGCAAAAAATCTGGCCAAAAATTCGCGCTAAGCTTCCTAACGTTGCGCTGCATATTTATGGCGCCTATCTGCCACCAAAAATAAAAGCATTAGAAGATATCAAACACGGGATATTCATGCATGGATACGTTGAAGATCATGAGGCTTTATTTGCAAATGCAAAGGTAATGCTAGCGCCTATCGTATTTGGCGCGGGCGTAAAGGGAAAACTTCGCGATGCTTGCTTTGCAAGTCTTCCGAGCGTGGTAACTTCAATGGCAGTGGAAGGTATACGCTTTTCTCACTGGCCCGGTGCAATCGCAGATTCAGAGGCCGAGTTTGTCAAGCAAGCAGTAAGGGTGTATGAAGATGCCATCGAAATTAAATCCAATCAGGCGCTTTTTAAAGACATCATTCAACGGAATTTCGATTTTACTGTCAACCAGCAAAGCTTAATTAAGGCCTTAACAGAAGCTTGCTTGAATAACGCTGAACGACGAGTAAGTGACTTTATGCAAAACATGACGTGCCATCAAACGCTGGCGGCTCATCAGTATATGAGCCAATGGATCAACGCAAAAAATCAGAATAAGGCGTAGTTTCCTGCAAGCTAGCGCATGAAGGTTATCTGCTTATTGACTCTCACTTAAAGATCGTATTTTTGCGATCAGTTGCGTGACACCATCTTTTCGGCCCTGACTGAAATAAGCGCTTAGTCCCAATTGACGTAAATAACCTTCATAATCAAAAGTGTCAGGCCTAAACGTGTTATCATCGTTGTGATCAGATGAAACGCGATGAAACATAAGCTGGGCGTGTTTGTTTAATAGTACGGCCAATATGCCTCGCACCACTTTTGTGCTGGCATAGGCCTGTAATTCATCAGAGTCGAGCGACTTTGTAAGCCATACCTTCGCTTCACAACCTGAAACTTCATTTTCTGTGCGTCGCGCCCCTTCCGGTAATTCATTCAAGTTTTTGCTAAAGAGAAGCAAAAGCCGATGTTTTGATGCCCAGTCTTTTGCCTCTAGAAAGGCTTGCTCCCAATCCAAATGAAATTCATTTTGTGCAATGTCTTTGCTATGACTGTTTTTGCCATGCCTTGCTTTGCCTTGCTCAGTAAGCGAGACATCAGCACCCTTTTCAGGGATGGCTAAGACCTTATTAAGTGCCGTGATAAAGGTGTCGATATCTTCCATCGAATTATAACAGGCGAGCGATACCCTTAAACAAGCATCAATACCCATTGACGCAAGCAAAGGCATGGCGCAATGCTGTCCAAAACGCAGTGCTATATTGTGCTCATATAAAGCGCTTGCCAGGCTGTAATTATCCTGAATGAGACATTTCGTTTCTGCCTGCAATGATTGCTGTGATGATTGCTGTGATGAATGTTCAGGAAGCAAAATAAAACTCACAAGTCCAATTTCAGGTTCGCCTAATATTTTAATGCGTTTAAAAGACTTCAGTTTGCGTTTTAAATAAGCAAAAAGGGATTTTTCATGTTCGCGAATGGCTTGCATGTTTTCCTGCAAGTATTGGCAGCTTTCAGCAAACGCAAGGACTCCGGCAACATTCTGCGTGCCTGCTTCAAACTTAAGAGGTGCAGGCGCAGCGTGAAAATCTTTAAAGGAGACTTGTTTGACCATTTCCCCCCCTAGCTTGCTCGGATTTAGAGAAGCCAGCAGTTCAGAGCGCCCATAAAAAGCACCTACTCCATTTGGTCCATACATTTTGTGTGCACTAAACACATAAAAATCACAATTTAAGGCTTTTACATCGACCGGCATATGCGTAAGCGCTTGTGTGCCATCAATGACGCTTAATGCGCCTACCGCCTTTGCCTGTTGGCATATTCGCTCTATTGGATAAATCAAACCGAGTACGTTTGAGACATGCGCAATGGCGACTATCGCAGTATCCTTATTAATTTGTGATAGCCACCTGTTTAAGGTGTCTTTGGTAAATAATGAAGTTTGTTGACAGTCAGTGCCTTCTGTTTCAAGCCTCAAAACCTCAATTTCCATATTCAATCGCTTTGCCAGCGCTTGCCAAGGCAAAATATTTGCATGATGCTCACTTTCACAAATGAGAATTTTACGCGGGGCAGACTCATTCGATTTATTTTGTTTGGCGATATGCTCAGGGCCTTTTAATAAATGCAAAAAAGCTTGGTCAATGCCTTGAGCAATAAGATTGATACTTTCTGTTGCGCCACTTGTTAGCACGAGTTCATTTGGATTTGCGTTTATTAGCCCGGCGATAGACGCCCGTGCAGTCTCAAATTTTCCGGTGGCTTGATTTGCCAAGGGGTATGCACTTCGATGAACACTGGCATTTTCATGCGCCTGAAAGTTCTGCTGCAGGGCTATGCTGCTTCTTAATTTTTGCGAAGTCGCCGCGCTATCAAGGTAGATACATGCTGTATTTTGGCTGCTTTGGTCATTGAAGGAATCATGCCCGCCCATGGGAGGATCAATAAAAGTGTGGAGATCAAAAAAAGGAAAATCCTGTCTAAATGGTGATGTCATAAAAAACGCTCTATTTTGCAACGGCGATATTGTAGCATTTTGATAAATTCTGCGACTTAAAAAGTTGTTTTATCAAAAAAGAGCTCAGCGGCTTTATCCTTAATGAATTGAGTCAAACGCAGCTTTATTGAGCAGAGTGAACACTTTTTTACGCTTATCAAAACAAATAATTGCAATGCTGCCCCATTTATCAAACAATTTGTTAAACTCTTAGGCAATTATAAAGCTACAAATTGTGCAAAAATAAGATTCAGCTGTTCTTTTCACAGGTTCTACTCAGATTCTTGTGAACATGAATACGCTATTTAAACTTGCTTTCAATTTGACGAACGTTTTCAAGGGCCTTTGATTTGACCTTTCTGCAAGTAAGCAGCCTCATCGCTTTTATCGTAATTGTTGTATATGTCTGTTTAAAAACAGATTTCAAACAAGTACTTGAAGATAAACCCTTTCAACATAAACTTTTTGGCGCAATCACCTGTGTATTCGTGCTTTGGTTATTTAGAGTCAGTATTTACGATGGCTTGGTTATGCACTTTCTCTGGCTTACATCCTTGACGCTAGTTCTTGGATTTCGATGGGCAGTAATCGCAGCCACCATTGTATTAATAGCCAGTACAGCAATTGGTCAAGATCCAATTGCGATGTTTGGCGTTAATGGCTTATTAGGCGTACTTCTTCCAATATTTTTGACCTACGCGGTTTTCATGCTGACCTTTCATCGCGTACCCCGTAATGTTTTTGTGTATATATTCCTGTGCGCCTTTTTTCCGGGCGCCCTCACGATGATTGTAAAAATGTTAAGTTTAAGTGCCTATTACTGGGTGGATGGATTTTTCACCTGGGATGTCATTGAATATAACTACGCCCAAATGACCATCTTAATGCTTTTCCCAGAAGCGTTTTTCAACGGCATGACCATGACTTGCCTGATTGTTTATAAACCCGACCTGGTTTACACCTTTGAAGATAAGTTTTATATCGATGGGAAGTAAACCAACTTATCCAGGTTACATTTTTTGCTAAAGTTTTAAATTTGTTGTGTTTCATGGAGGTCGTGGCCTTCGCCACGATGACGATTCTTTGTAGTTAACGATGACGATTCTTCGTAGTTAACGATGACGATTCTTTGTCGTAACAATAACGATTCTCTGAGATGCAAATAGTCAAAATAGCAAACAACAACATTTAAGCCCAAAAGAGCGATATCTGCCCATTCCCTTACAAACATGATTTCTCTTCTTAAATTTATATTATCAACCAATGGACATTGACATATGAAATTTCACATATATGATATTTCATATATATGAAAAATGAGATGCCAGTATGAAACCACTCAGTTTGTTTAAATGTTTATCTGACGATACTCGACTCAAATCAGTTCTCATCATAGATGAAGTAGGCGAAGTATGCGTATGCGACCTCATGCAGGCCCTCGAGCTCGAACAGCCTAAGGTATCACGACATTTAGCAGAGCTCAGAAAGTGCAATATTTTACTAGATGAGCGACGAGGAAAGTGGGTTTATTATCAGCTCCATCCTGAATTGGCAGACTGGGCAAAACAACTTATTTCACAAACACGAAAACATAATCTCGCTTACATTAAAGAGGCGCTGAGCAAGCTTAGTTTAGATAATGTATCGTCAGCATGCGGCTAATCAAAGACTAGTCAAATATACACCTGCACTTGTTATGCCATTTTTAACACAACACCTAAGAGAACAAAATGAAAGTATTATATGTGTGTACCCATAATCGCTGTCGTAGCATTTTATCAGAAGCCATAACAAACCATCTAGCCGGTGACCGAATTATTGCAAAAAGCGCTGGCTCTCAGCCATCAGGAGAGGTGCATCCTCTCTCATTAAAATACTTGCAAGAAGCAGGCATTCCAACTCAAGAACTGCAAAGTCAATCATGGGAAGACTTCGACGACTTTGAACCCGACTTAGTGATCACCGTCTGTGATTCAGCTGCGGGTGAAGCGTGCCCTTTGTGGATGGGAAGCTCTTTAAAACTGCATTGGGGTTTAAGCGACCCGTCAAAAGTAGAGGGAGACGAGGACACCATAGCAAATAGCTTTAGAGCCTGTATAGCTCAAATTACCGAGCGTGTAAAAAACCTGCGAGAGTTGGCAGGGAAATCTCTCACCCCAAGTGAGCTTAAAAGTGAATTAAACCGCTTGGGTGCAAAGTAGACACTTTCACATTTCTGTTAACACTATTTGGAGTCAATAAATGGGCTTATTTGAACGCTATCTCTCAGTATGGGTGGGTATCGCAATTTTAATTGGTATTACCTTAGGCAGTGCAGTACCAGGCGTTTTTTCCAGTATCGCAGCTATAGAATATGCACACGTTAATCTTGTTATTGCTGTGCTGATTTGGTTAATGATTTATCCAATGATGGTACAAATTGATTTTGCAGCCATAAAAGATGTAGGTAAAAAGCCTAAAGGGCTTGCTCTGACCTTGGTCATTAACTGGCTTATCAAGCCTTTTACTATGGCATTACTTGGGTGGTTGTTTTTCAAAGTATTTTTTGCCGGATGGGTCGACCCACAAACGGCAAATGAGTATATCGCCGGGATGATTTTATTGGGCGTTGCCCCCTGTACCGCGATGGTGTTTGTTTGGTCACAACTAACTAGAGGGGATGCAAATTACACCTTGGTTCAAGTCTCGATAAACGATGTCATTATGATATTCGCGTTTGCGCCTATTGCCGGTCTTTTATTGGGTGTGAGCGATATTACCGTTCCCTGGGATACGCTATTACTGTCTGTGGTTTTGTACGTTTTAATTCCGCTTGTAGCAGGAGCGCTAACTCGAAAGGCACTGGAAAATAAAGGCGGGAACGCGCGTCTGAACCGTTTTTTGGCGGTATTAAAACCCTGGTCAATTCTTGGTTTACTTGCAACAGTTGTGCTTTTGTTTGGCTTTCAGTCTGAGACTATCATAAGCAAACCACAGGCCATTGTGCTCATTGCAATTCCGCTCCTTATTCAAACTTACGGAATTTTTGCCATTGCCTATTTTGCAGCAAAGCAAATGAAATTGCCGCACAATGTCGCCGCGCCTGCATGTATGATTGGTACATCAAACTTTTTTGAATTGGCGGTTGCAGTGGCAATTTCGTTGTTTGGTCTGCACTCGGGTGCGGCCTTGGCCACAGTAGTGGGCGTGTTGGTAGAAGTACCCGTTATGTTATCCTTAGTCTGGTTTGCTAACCGCACCCGTCATTGGTTTGCCTAATCAAGCAATACGTCAAAAATATCAGCTAACTCGGTTTTCCCTTGCCTGATCTCTTCTGGCGTAAGTCCGGAAAGTTCATGCGGGAATACCAACCAATCGCTGCTCTCATGCACGTAGTAATCAGGAATGAGGGAAGTTTTATTATTACTTGGTTTATACCAGGGAGTGGCGATGCGAATATCTTTTGGCGTATTTAATCGCATAAGCGTATGCACCTGATTGATAAGCGCCTCTACACTTCTGCCAGAGTCAAACACGTCATCCACAATAAGTAATTTGTCGTTCGCATTGGCGTTTTCAATTAAATAATGCAGGCCATGCACTTTGATTTCTTTTGACTGCTGATTAATTCCATAGTACGAAGACGTTCTAACTGCAATATGATCAGTTGGCGCATTTTTATATTCAAAGAATTCTTGCACCGCAATGCCAATGGGTGCACCGCCTCGCCAAATACCTACGATAAAGTCGGGACGAAAGCCATCTTTGTAAGCCTTCGCGGCTACTCTGAAGGAGTCTTGCAGTAAGTCTGCGGAACTTATATATAGTTTATTCACGTTATCTACTTAATCAGTCTTGTTAAAAATAAATGTCGTAACAGCCAGTAAAGTATACCCTTTATTCACTTCTCAGGCTATTTGCAGGCCGAATGCGAGACGCCTTCAAAGCAGGATAAATAGAAACAAGTGCACAAAGCGTGATTGTGCTAATACCTATAACTATTATTTGCTGCCACTGAATATCAACTGGCAGCCCTTGCCCGTTTTCTCCAAAGGCTAAACCGGTATCGAAAAGACGCAGTGCGTTGTTTAGCTGCCAGGCACAGAGCAATCCAAGTAGAATCCCCCCAACACCGCCTTTCAGGCCATTAAAAACACCATTGAGTAAAAAAATCCGCATAATATCTTTTTGTAATAAGCCCTGAGTTTGCAAAATCGCAATATCGCTGCGCTTTTCGGCAACCACCATTACAAGCGCTGAAATGACGTTGAAAGCAGCCACGGCAATGACCAACATCAGCATAAGCGCCATCATATTTTTTTCCATTTTTACCGCATCAAAGAGTGGCCCCTGGCGCTCTCGCCATGTTCGATGCTTCAAATTTTGTTCGCTTAAATATTGCGAGACCGGGGCGAAGGCAAAGGCATCCTGCAGATAAAGACGATTATCAGCAATGTCGCTGGTTTTTTTGCGTAAAAGCGTTGCTGCATCGTCAATATGCATCAGTAACACTTTATCATCCATTTCCGAATTTACGGCAAATAAGCCACTTACCGTAACAAGGCGCTGACTTGGCACTCTTCCAAGAGGCGTATAAGAACTTGCTTCTGTACTAATTACGCGTAACCTTTGCCCGACTCTTACGTTTAATTGTCCAGCCAGTATTTGGCTGATAATAACGTTGTAGCTTCCTTTTTCTAAAGAGAGATAAGACCCCTGCACCATATTTGCTGCGATAATGCTAAACGGCTGAGATAGCGCCGGTTCAACACCTTGCATTAGCAGCCCTTTGAGCTCACTGCGGGACTGAACTAATACTTCACGCTCCGAGTAAGGTACTTGTGCAATAACTTTTGAGGCGATATCGTCAGGAAAGCCAATGTTCAAATCAAATGAAGCTGTCGCTTTTTCTACGTCGGTTGAATGCTCAATGACAATGTGTGGCAAAATACCAAGAATACGCGCCTTTAGTTGCCCCTCAAGTCCATTCATTACTGACAACACTATGATTAACGATGCAATGCCCAAGGCAATACCAACCACTGAAAAGCGATTGATAAAGGCAACAAAGCTTCGATTAGCGGCCGACTGGGAATAGCGCCATGCGATGAAACGGGAAACGGACATAAATAATGCAAAACTCCTTGATTTGCGGTAAGTTTACTATCAAATGCAAGCATATGAACAGCTAAGTTAACGCTAAACTATAAGAAGACGCCATATGACAGCGGACAATTTATCCGAACAGCTTGAGCAATTTAACGCTTTTTATCTCATCAAGCATCCTGTAAAAGTAAATATCGAAGCAGCAACGGAAGCAGACGCTAAGCAGTCTTTGCAAGCGTTTGAGCAAGCCATGCCATACGCTTTTCGCATCGCTTCTCAAATGGCAGAAGTAGAATCTCGCGCTTTGCGGCCTTTTCGCAGCATGGGCGAAAAGTTTGATGAACTTGTGGATTATCTTCAGCTTCAGGCGCAGAAAATGGATCTCATGATGTCCTATATTTTGCAGCAGCAAGATGATCCTGCGTGTCGATTTACGGCGACGAAATTTGGCGGTGGCGGTGTAGTGGTTATACAACCTTCTTCAGTCGCTCTTGGTGATTACGCCACAATCAAAGTATTTGTTGAGAGCGAAGCCGCGGCAGTCTATGCCATCGGTCAAGTTGTCGATTGTCAAACGATCGAAGGCGGTGACGATGAATCTGAGGCTGCGTTTGAAGTCAGTTATGCCTTTGTGCTGATACGCGAAGATGACCAGGAACTGCTGGTTCGCGCAAGCTTGCATTTGCAAACCGCTCAACTGCGTAAAAAACAGGCAAAAAGCGACGACTAAATTCAGTATCCCCGCATTTGCATGTACAATGCGCCCCAATTATTTATCCAAGAGAATTGACTAATACATGTCCTTATTTGATCCACGCCTGGCTGTAATCAATGCGAATAAACAAAACACAGATAGCAAACTCGTTGATCATATAAAGTGGTGTAATCTAAGCGGCGCAAGCAAGAGCCTTGCTCTGGTCAATGCCGCGGCCAAACATGATGGCCCTCTCGTTGTTGTTACACACGACACCGCGCATGCCATGCAACTGGAAAAAGAAATCCATTTTTTTGCAAAATCAAAGCACAAGGCACATGCCAATTTGGATGTGCATTTATTTCCGGATTGGGAAACACTGCCTTACGATGCCTTTTCACCACATCAGGACATAGTGTCCAAACGTTTAGAAACGCTCTATTTACTAAGCAAAAAGTCACCTGGCATATTTCTCATCCCTATTAACACCTTTTTGCAGCGCCAGGCACCCGTGGAATATGTTGGCCAGCATTTGTTGTATTTGTCTAAAGGACAACAGCTTGATGCGACTGAATTTAAACGTACGCTGGAAAAAGCCGGTTATTTGCACGTTTCACAAGTCATGTCTCACAGCGAATTTTCAGTGCGTGGCAGCATAATTGACTTATTTCCAATGGGAAGCGATCAGCCCTTTCGCATCGATTTATTTGACGATGAAATTGATACCATTCGCTATTTCGATACGACATCTCAACGAAGCGGTGAAACAATTGACGATATACGCCTCTTACCTGCCCGCGAATTCCCTACTGACAAAGACGCCATTTCTCTTTTCAGAACGCAATATTTAGATACTTTTGCAAACGCTAACAATGCCGATCAGGAGTCGGTGTTTTATCAGGTGAGCCGCGGCACCATGCCAGGTGGTGTCGAGTACTACCTACCCTTGTTTTTTAAAAGTACCGCTACCATTTTCGATTACCTGCATGAAAACAGCGTATTTGTTTTTGATGAGCATTTAAAAGACGCCTCGGATAAATTCTGGCGTGATTTGCATAATCGCCACGAACAATATCAGTTTAATCTGGCACGACCGCTTCTTGCGCCTGAGCGTTTATACCAAAGCACACAAGACATGCTTGCTACGCTGAAATTATGGCCGAGCATGCAAATCACCAGTAAAACCGGCAGCCCAAGCAAAGGCTTTGAAAACTTTAAATGTGAGCCGCTAAGCAATATTGGCATTGATATGACGGCAACCAACCCCTATCAGGCCATTCAGGCAGAGGTCAAAAAAGCGAAGCAAGCCAAAATGCCGGTTGTCTTTGTGGCAGAATCGACCGGTCATAAAGAAGCGCTTTTGGATATATTGGCAAAAGCGAAAATTCGGCCAGAATTTCAGGCCCATTTTATTGGCGCTGATGATCAAAAGCACAACATGCCTGAAGTCGCTCTTACCATAGGCGGTGTTGAAGATAGTTTTATTTGTCTGGATAAATCGTCGCCCTTGCTACTTGTTACAGAGAAGCAGTTGCTTGGGCATAAAGTTTCTCGGCGCAAGCAAAGCAAGCGCTCAAATTCGGTCGATGAAAGCGCGATTATTCGCAATCTTGCTGAGCTTTCAGAGGGCTCCCCGGTGGTTCACCTAGAGCATGGTGTTGGCCGTTTTATCGGAATGCAAACGCTAGATGCAGGTGGTGTCAGTACTGAATATCTCACCATCGAATATGCCAAACAGGCAAAGCTTTATGTACCCGTATCATCACTGCATTTAATATCACGCTACAGTGGAGGCGAAGCGGAAAACGCACCTTTGCACCACTTAGGCAACGACACCTGGTCAAAGGCAAAGAAAAAAGCCGCAGAAAAAGTTCGTGACGTTGCTGCGCAATTACTTGATATTTATGCAAAACGTGCAGCTCAACCAGGCTTTGCCTATCCGATTGACTGGCAAGAGTACCAAAGTTTTGCAGACAGCTTTCCATACAAAGAAACGGAAGACCAAGAGCGTGCCATCAATGCAGTGTTACAGGATATGGGCTCGCCAAATGCGATGGACAGGCTGGTGTGTGGCGATGTTGGATTTGGTAAAACCGAAGTGGCGATGCGCGCCGCATACATTGCTGCTGCGCATGGTAAGCAAGTGGCAATATTGGTTCCCACCACCCTGCTCGCTCAGCAGCATTATGAGAATTTTAAAAACCGCTTCTCGCAGTTTCCTTTTACCATTGAGGTTATGTCTCGTTTTGTAAGCGCCAAAGACCAGCGCTTAACCGCAGAGCGCATTACAAATGGTCAGGCGGATATTGTGGTTGGCACACACAAGTTACTGCAAAAAGATATACAGTTCAAAGACTTGGGGCTAGTCATTATTGATGAAGAACATCGCTTTGGCGTAAGGCAAAAAGAAAAGTTTAAAGCCCTTAGAGCCGATGTTGATATTCTCACGCTCACTGCCACGCCAATCCCAAGGACGCTGAATATGGCGCTCAGCGGCATGCGGGACTTATCGATAATCGCAACCGCCCCGGCCAAGCGTTTGGCGGTCAAAACCTTTGTTCAGCGTCGGCACAATGATGTTATTCGAGAAGCCATCATGCGCGAGATACTGCGCGGTGGTCAGGTTTATTTTTTACATAATGAAGTTAAAACCATAGAAAAAACAGCAAGGGAAATTGAAGAAATTGTGCCCGAAGCTCGCATTGCTATTGGACATGGACAAATGCGTGAGCGAGAGCTAGAAAATGTGATGAACGATTTTTATCACCAGCGATACAATGTACTCGTTTGCTCCACCATTATTGAAACCGGCATAGACGTAGCCACAGCAAATACCATTATTATGGACCGAGCGGACCATTTAGGGTTAGCCCAGTTACATCAATTACGAGGCCGAGTTGGTCGCTCTCATCATCAAGCCTACGCCTACTTGCTTACGCCTCATCCCAAAAGAATGACAAAAGACTCGCAAAAGCGCCTTGACGCCATTGCCTCGCTTGAAGATTTAGGTGCCGGATTTGCGCTTGCTACACACGATTTGGAAATTAGAGGTGCTGGTGAATTACTCGGTGATGATCAATCCGGTCAGATAAATGCGGTTGGCTTTAGTCTTTACATGGACATGCTAGAGCAAGCGGTTGAAGCTTTGAAAGAGGGCAAAGAGCCCAGTTTGAGCGACACCTTGGGTAAGCAAACCGAAATTGAATTGCGACTACCTGCACTTATCCCTGAAGATTACATTGGCGATGTGAATGTGCGTTTATCGCTATATAAAAAGCTGGCCAGCTGCAAAACGCAAGACGATATTGATGAATATCAAATCGAGCTTATTGACCGCTTCGGGCTGTTACCTGAGGCAACCAAAAATTTGGTGACTTTGGCGAGCTTGAAGCTGATTGCCAATCAGATTGGTATCAATAAGATTGAATTTACGGAACTTGGCGGTTTACTTGAGTTCGAAGCAAATACAAAAGTTGACCCTGGCTTTTTGATACAGCTGATCCAAACCAAACCCAATGAATATAAATTTGATGGTCCTCAGCGCTTGAAAGTATTGAAGAAAACTTCTGCTAACAAGGAGCGAATAGAATTGGTACACTCATTGTTAGAACGATTGCTAAAGGAATGCCATGGCTAAGTGTAGCCCTACAATTAAACGCCCCATAGGACACATTGCCAAGCGCGCTGTTTTGCTCGCCAGTTTGCTTCTCACAGCATTGAGCCTTGGTTTAACAAGTTCCTCTTTGGTGTTTGCCCAGTCTGGCAAGCACGCTGTTCCGGTTGACAGTGAATGGTGGTTTGACATTGAATTAATCGCGTTTAAACGCGAAATTTTGCCTAATCAGCCCGAGGATTTTTCAGAAGCTGACTTTAATTTTACACCAGCCCTTCCCTTTGACCTATTCAGTATTCCGTTGCTTAAGGCTTATAATCCCTATTTTCGCCTTCAGGCCAGCTTAGCCTCATGTGACATCAGTGACAGCAACGAAAGCGACAATGCAAACAAAATCCATGACGGGTACTTTAATCCAATACCCGCCATAAAATTTATGCCTCAGTTTACCCTTAAGGTAGATAGCATGTCTGCGCTGCTTGATAAAGAAATTACGCCACGCCCCTTGCGCAGAATAAATCAGTTTCTTGAAGATGCGGCAGAGTTCGGTGAGTTTATTTTACCAATAGAAAATGCCGTACTCTATGCTGATAATAGAACGGCAGATTTGTTTGAGGTCAGCACCAATGCCGCAAGTATGAGTGCAGATGTGCATTGGTTTTTATCTGCATATAATACATCTTTTGATATCCAAACAATTTACATACCAGAAAAGCTACACCTTAAGTGTTTGGACCCGCAATTAACGCCTCTGGTATACGAGCCATTTGAGCGCGTGCCCGAAAGTTTTTTTGCGAGCAAAGCTTATCAATTTGGCAACCACGCTATATTACAAAGCGAAGCAAAATACCTAAGCGATTATGCCAAACGCTTATTCTCCCAACGAGACATTCAGCCACTAATTTACACCGCCTGGAGACAGCCGGTTGTTTTTGGTGAGGATAAGGCAAGTTACTACAAAATCCTTGCAGGTGAGCGTTTAAAATCAACTCCCGCTCAGCAAAGGCCAGAATTGGCAGGTAGGGTCAGCTCAAAAAGCATCCTTAAGGCCGCTAACGCTGATGCCGAAGACGAAAACGCGCCATCAATTTCTGAAATATTAAACTCGCTACAAGCGTCGCTTCGCACACCTAAACCAATCGAGTGGGATGAACAAAACGAAAGTGAAAAAGCAAGTAACGAAAACGAAGAGAACTTTGAACATTTTGAGCTTGAAGGCCTGTTTAAAGTGTATTTGGAATATGTAAGCCGCGTTCCGTACTTACATATTGATAGCGAGTTTAAACACTATCGCGTCAACATCGAAGCAGATGGTGAAATGTCACTTCAACAATATCCTTTTAAGCAACGGCGCCGCATTATCAGTAAACAAATACATTACTTCGATCACCCTGCTTTTGGTGTGCTAGTTCGCTTGGAACGCTATGAAAAACCCGACGTGATTGATATTGAGAATTAGCGGTGCCTGCGAAATGTCAGTGTGTAACTAACTGGCAATGTGGCAACTCGCACTAAAGCGCAAAATAACAATAACAGGTTCAGAGTATGAAAATATACACAAAACAGGGAGATACTGGAAAAACCCAGGTCTACACGAAAGACATATTACGTGTTGATAAAGATGATGCGCTTTTAGAATGCTACGGTACGCTTGATGAGTTAAACGCAAATTTAGGTTTGAACCTTGCGCTTTTACGGCAACTGAAAAGCGAAGATGCGAGTCAAGTTGCACAAACTGCAGGCGATTTACCTGCATATGCAAGTGAACTTGAGAGTATTCAAAAGCACCTATTTTCCATCGGTTTTGCCTTGTCGGATTCGGCGCAATTGCAAGACGAATTGGTGGAGCAACTTGAGCTTTCAATCGATAGCATGCAAGACATTTTAGCGCCTCAAACCAAATTTATTCTACCCGGTGGCCATCCTCTTGCAGCTCAACTCCATGTTGCCCGCACAATTGCGCGGCGAGCAGAGCGCCGGTTAGTAACGCTATCTAAGGTGCACGACGTGCATCCTATTGCAATACGCTTTATAAATCGTCTATCAGATTATTTATTTGTGCTTGCCCGACTGGCAAATTTAAAACTGAATGTCGAAGATATTGAGATATAAGGACAGTTTTCATGCGCGTAATTAAGTATATTGCTTTAGGCTTGCTGGGCTTGTTTGTGATAGCAACTGCTGGCCTCTATGCCTATTTTGCCAGCAGCCTGCCACGTTTAGACGGTGAACTTAAAGTACGTGGCCTGCAAGCACAAGGGAGTATTGAGCGCGATAAATATGGACAAGCCATTATCAACGCTCAGTCGCAGCATGATGCGGCGTTTCTGCTAGGTTACGCGCACGCGCAGGACAGACTCTTTCAAATGGATTTGCTACGCCGAAGTGCAGCCGGAGAGCTTTCAGAAGTTGTGGGTGAAGTCGCGCTTGAAAGGGATAAATATAACCGCTTCTTTCAATTCAGAGCGAAAGCACAAAATGTGGTTTTAGGCTTGCCCAGTGAGCATCAACGTTTACTTGAGAGCTATGCAAATGGCGTAAATGCCTTTTTGACAGAGAATGGCGCGAAGACCTTTGAGTTTTTGCTTGCCGGCTCTGAGATGAAGCCGTGGCTGCCCGAAGATACCGTTCTTGCGACTTATTCAATGTACATCGACTTACAAAGCGGACAAGTCGAGCGTGATTTTGAAAATACAGCGATTCAGACGCACTTTGGCCAGGCAATGATTGATTTCATGTATCAACCCAGTTCGTGGCAGGCAGCCATCGACCTGAGCGTGGAAAGCGCACCTAAAGCAGACATTCCAGCGATAAACAAAGATTTAAAGCGTGATAATCCCGCGCAGTCTATAGAATCCGGTTCAGATTCAAGTGTCAATGAGGATAGTATCAATCATTTTGTGGCGCCTTCTGAAATCGATGGCCAAGATATAGGCAGCAACAACTGGGCAGTATCCGGAGAACTCACCGACACGCAAAGCGCTATGTTAAGCTCCGACATGCATTTGGGTTTGAATGTCCCCATCATATGGTATCGCGCCCAGTTAAACTATTTACATGAGGGTCAAAGCGTTAAAATGACGGGCGTTTCACTTCCGGGTACGCCTCTTATTATTGCAGGCAGTAACGGACATATAGCGTGGGGTTTCACCAATTCAAATGTGGACAACGTGGATTGGATCGAACTTGAAGAAGATACTGAAACTACACTTATCAATGAAGAAATCAAAATCAAAGATTCGCCCTCCTATACACTTGAATTTGAAATGAGTAAGTTCGGACCAGTCCGAAAACTTGCTAAGGAAAGTGGAAAGGCATCAGATGCAACATCTAAATCGAAGCGTTTTGCCCTTTCGTGGGTGGCTTTGGAAGATTACGCGGTTAATATGGACATTGCAGACATGCCAAAACAGCGCTCGGTAGACCAAGCCTTAGCGCTTGCCAAAACCGTGGCAATTCCTGTTCAAAACATGGTCGTGGCTGATGATAATGGCGATATCGCATGGCAGTTAACTGGCGCAATTACTTCTCGCAGCACCCCTAGCCTTACAGCCATTTCAGAAGAGCAATACGATCCAAACTGGAAGCGCCAGGACATCTCGCCCGCCTTTGTAAAAAATCCTGAAAATAATCGCATTTGGAGTGCAAACGCAAGAGTCATTAGCACATTGGATTTACCGCGCTACGGAGACGGCGGATATGCACTTGGCGCACGGCAAAGGCAAATAGCTGATCTGCTTTTTGAAAAAGACCGCTTTACCGAGCAAGACTTTAATCAAATTCAGCTTAATAACGAAGCCATGTTTTTACAGCCCTGGCATAATTTACTGCTTAATACTTTGAAAAATAACCCTCAACGCTTTGCTCTTGATATCGAGCAGCTTAAAAACTGGGGAAGTTGCGCTTGTCCTGACTCTGTTGGCTATACCTTGGTGCGCCGATTCAGAAGTGAAGTTATCAAGACGCTTATGCAGCCTATTGAAGAAGGGTTAACGCATTACGATGTAAATTTACGCCATAGCATGCGCTTAATCGAAACGGCCATTTGGCAGATACTTGATGAAAAGCCACAGACGTGGTTACCGAGCGATGCACTTGATTATACCGATATGCTTATCAAGGCATATACTGCAAGCAAAGATAGATTGATAACTGCCTTTGATGCCAATCCCGACACCTTGGAGGGGCTGGAATGGGGAAAAGTCAATGCACTTAAGATCACGCATCCCTTTGCAGGCTCTCTTGGGCCCTTTGGAAGCATGTTAAACATGGTGGAAGTGGAAGGCTTTGGCGATAGCTTTATGCCTGCCGTTCAAACTCAGCGCTTTGGCGCGTCGCAACGTTTAATAGTGCGCCCAGGCGAGCTCGATAAGGCCATTCTCACTGTACCCGGCGGACAGTCTATGCATCCGCTTTCAGCTTTCTTTGATATGGGCTTTGATGAATACGCAGCAGGCGGTGAAACGCCGCTATTGCCCGGAGAAGTGCTGCATCAATTGCGTTTTATACCGTTAATGGAATAGACACGTACTAATCTGTCTGGTCATGCCAAAACTAACTTTAATATATAAACGACATACGGCGATAAGGCCAAAATCAACAAGCTCAAAATAATGCCTAAAAGTTGCCACCAATTAAACGAATCGAATGTTTCAATTTCAGTACTCATAACATTCACTCTCTTATTTCATAAATTGCGTTATTATTTATGTTTTTATTCATTTGAGTACAAAAACCATGCCATCGAGTTTTGATCTATAACTAGTTAATATTAATGGCTATTTTAAAAAATTAATAACAGTATAAGTGATATTACAATTCGCTCTTGTCAATTTTGACAATATAATTGACAAAAAAGGCAATCATTTTAATCGCCTTGATAACATTTTGTAGCCGTGACAGGTCAAAGGCTCTAATTCATTGATGATTAATTTTTCTAACTTATTTTTTAACAAAATTTGACCTAGATCAGAATTAAATCAGGCGCATTGCTCCATCTTTCATATACTTAAACAGGATTCAGGTTAAATAGGTTTATCTAGATGTTCGATAAATTGTTAACTCTGCGGATTACAGACCGGCAGAGAAAAGTAGCTGAAAGCAGAGGAAAGAAAACAATGACTAATTACAAAAAAATTCTTGTTGCCATAGACATCCATGCGCAGTATGAACAAGTGATTAACAAAGCGCTCACCATTTGTAATTCTAAAGACGATTTAAATCTTGTTTATGTGCCATTACCTATCACATACATTAGCCCTTATTTATATGGGGTAGATTATAGCGATATTGATGATTCAGAACGTGTTAATAAATCGCATGAAGAGCTCAAAAGTATAGGCAGAAAATTTGGTATTGATGAAAGCCGAGTGCATTTTAAAGTGGGTGAAGCTGCGGATGAAATTCAGAATATTGCCAATGAAATTCATGCTGATTTAATTGTAATTGGCACACATGGTCGAAGCGGCCTCAAGTTGTTACTTGGCTCAACAGCAAACTCAGTATTGCATGGTGTTAAACAGGATGTGCTTGCTGTACGAATAAAAGAGTGACGCATAAAGCATTTTAAACAGAGCGTAATTGTACCCTATAGCATTTACGCTCAATTTTCGATAAACAACACCATACGCTTAGCCGTTGCGACCTGGCATCACAAAATGCGTATTATCTTGCCTAATGAATAAAATAAGAGTTATACGTGGTATAGGTGTATGGCTTCACTTTATACTGAGGCTGCAAATAAGCCACAAGGTCAATCAGTTCCTGTACCGACATCTCTTGATTGTAATTTCGCATCGTTGAGTTGCCTGAGTCATCTTGATTGATTGGTTTAAATCCTCTGGATATGCGATGACTTGGGTTAATAATACTAGTAACAAGTTCAGCATAGGTAGTAACGCGCATTGAATTTCCCCCTAAAGGCACTCTGGCATCTAATTCACTCGGCATGTTCTTGATTACCGCTTCATATCCTTCAGCGCTATGGCATGATAAGCATTGATACTTAATAAAAACCGATTTACCCCTGTCGGCATCTCCTTCAGGCAAACTGAAGCCCCGTGGTGAATCAACGCCGGAGTCGCACGCTGTTAGGAAAAGTAGCGCGCTTAAAAAGCTTAAATAAAAAAGTGATTTCATTGATAAAGCCCCTTCTGTTATTTACGTAAATAATACTGCCAATATCCTACAAATGGATGGGCAAAGTTTGACAGCGATCAATTTTTAAACAAATAAACCTTGTTGAGTGAGCATTGAGTGTCGATACTTTTTACTCAGTATCAACTGGATATCACCTTATTCATATAAGTAATATCCGCAGTCATCTAAGCGAATTACACAATTGTGCACCCTCGGTTGGCCCGACAGAATATGTGATAAGCTGCTTTTAACAAGATGCTTCGCCAGATCAGGATTGAGAAAGATTTATACATCTTGATGCGCAATAAGTGTGCTTCGTAGCCTTAAATTAGGAAGCTTTATGCAATTTAAAGACTATTATGAAATTCTTGGTGTAAAGGAAGATGCAGATCTAAAGGAAATAAAAAAAGCGTATCGCAAAATCGCACTTAAACTTCATCCCGATGTTAATCCTGATGAGGGCGCTAGCGAAAAGTTCAAAGAGCTCGCTGAAGCATACGAAGTTCTAAAAGATCCCTCTCGACGAGCAGAATACGATGAGTTACGCAAATATGGCGGCTCACACGCAGATGGCTTTGATGCGCCACCGGGTTGGCAGGCTAAATCAGGCGCGTACAGCGGCAACGCTGAGCACAGAGAGTTTTCAGACTTTTTCAATTCTGTTTTTGGACACGGTGGTTTTAGTGGACAAGGAAGACACAATCAAAGCAATGATGATTTTGCGATGAAAGGTCAAGATGCTGAAATCGAAGTGCCTGTCTTTTTGGAAGATACGTTGAATGAAAACGAAAAAACCATTGAATATGCTATTCCATATATTGAGAACGGCCAAATCAGGCACAAAAATAGACGTCTAAAGGTAAAAATTCCGGCGGGTGTTGCAAATGGTGAACGCATTCGCTTAAAAGGGCAAGCCGGACAGGGTTATGGTGATGGACCAAACGGAGATCTGTATTTGCATATCCGCTTGGTGCCTCATCCACTTTTTGATGTTCAGGGCCATAACCTTGTATTGACCGTGCCAATCGCTCCTTGGGAAGCGGTGCTCGGGGCTATTGTGGTTGTCCCTACCTTACACGGAAAAGTAAAGCTTACAATAAATCCCAATAGTCAAAATGGACAAAAACTAAGAATAAAAGGCAAAGGATTAACAAGCAAAAAAATGCAAGGCGATCTTATTGCAGAACTAAAGGTAGTTATGCCTGAAGAGTCAAACGAAAGCAGTCAGGCACTTTGGCAAAAGCTAGCTCAAACAGAAACATTTGATGCACGGGCTCAGTGGGGTAATTCAAAATGAATGAAACAATGTTACTTATCTCCTTTGAAGAATTATGTCAGTCGGCTCATATCAAGCAGGAATTTATTGTCGAAATTGTCGATTATGGTATTGCAAAACCTGTTTCAGGAGAAAAGACGAACGAATGGGTGTTTGATACTGGTAGTGTCAAATGGCTCAAAAAAGCCATCAACCTGCACTTGGAACTGGAGATGGACTGGTTTGCCGTAGCAATGATTATCGAATTATTGAAGCAAAAAGAAGCACTGAAGACAGAAAATCAGTACTTAAGACAGCGACTTGAACGTTGAAGATTTGGAAGCACTAATCTGTACTCGCTCAGACCAGTCATGAGCTCAATCAACAGAAAAACGTGCAAACTTGCCGCTCGCTGGGAACAATAGTCATCTTCGGCTTTGCAACGAAGAGTCGTCATCGTGATGAAAATCACGACCTCCATGGGCTAACGCAGTGTTTATTTAACCTTTGCAATGTGCCAGTGAGGTTCCCATTTGCATCGGAATGACGATTCTTCGTAGTGACCGCAATCCGTAGTTAGTGATCATAGCGATGACTCATTTCTGAGCAATTCGGACAACCGCTCCTTGGTCTTTATAAGACTATCGCCTTCGCGACAGTGACGGGCCCTTAATTTTCGTCTTATTATCTTGAAGTGGCTGCTTCATTCAGTACTAACCACTGCGACTGCCACTCTTCTCTAGCCTGCTTAAGGGCATCCTCCTCGCTCAGGCCACTTGCTCGCATGCTTTCGGCAATAGTTTCAACCAAGGTATCGCGTTTATCAACAAGGTCTTTTGATTGCGAGTGCAGACTTTCAAAGGCGGGATATTTTTCGTAAACAGCATCTACATCTTCAAAATGATAAAACGCGTGTTCAAATTCTTGCTGATAATTCGTTTTCATCCCTTGAAAAGACAAAAAGACTTTACCTTGTTCACCGCGCAGAAGATTCATATCACGTTCACGCAGTTGTACCTCTTGACCTGCTTCGAGCAATCGTTGTTGCCATAGCGCTATGGCATCTTGGTCACCCTCTTTGGCTGCTATTGCCAGTGAGGATTTTACATCATCAGCGTTCAAAAGTTCAGAAAGGCTAAGCAAGGGTTCAGGTTCAGTTTGCGCTTGCTGCTCACGTGCGTGTTGTTCAGGCTCAGTCTCAGCCTTATTTGCATCAGTGCACGCGCTTATACTCACAATACTAAGTAAACAAAAAACGCCTGTTATTAGCAGGCGTTTTATTTTAAAAGTTTCTGTCATAATACCTCTATGCTTGTATTTAGAACGTAGCTCCAAATACCTTAAGTTGTATTAGTTTAGCAAAAGTTGGCTTTAGTCACCCTTTGCAAGAGGAACATTCTCAACTCGACTTTTAAGCTTTTGACCAGGTCGGAAAGTGACGACTCGGCGAGCTTTAATCGGAATATCTTCACCCGTTTTCGGGTTGCGGCCCGGTCTTTCGTTCTTTGTCCGCAAATCAAAATTTCCAAAGCCGGACAACTTAACCTGCTCTCCCGATTCTAAGCACTCTTTGATTTCTTCAAAGAACAACTCAACCAGTTCTTTTGCGTCTTTCTTGTTAATGCCTAACTTCTCGAACAAATGTTCTGCCATGTCAGCTTTGGTTAATGCCATTTGATTAATCTCTCAATGTTGCACCGAAGTGATCCTGTAAATATTCTACCACTGTATCGACAGAGCCTTGAATATCTGAATCTTCCAATGTCTTTTCAGTGCTTTGCAGCCAAATAGATATTGCTAAGCTCTTGTACCCCGGTTCAATGCCTTGACCTTGGTATACATCGAATAAGTTTAAGTCAACTAAATCAGATATTCCAATTTTTTCAATACTTTTTAATAGTTTACCTGTTTCAACTGACTCTTTTACCTTAACAGCAATGTCTCGACGATTCACGGGATATTTTGAAATTGTGCCTGCAAGCGGCAGTTGGCGTGACTCCAGGGCTGAAAGCTTAAGTTCAAACGCAAATACTTTGCCGTTTAAGCCTAGTAATTTTTGATGCTTCGGATGCACGGCGCCAAGCTGTCCTATCGTCTCGCCCTTATACATGATGTTAGCGCATTGGCCCGGATGATAGGCACTATGAACGGCCGATTCAAAGGTGAAGTCACCTGCTTTGCCAGACAAGGCAATTAACTGTTCGCATATCGCTTTAGCGTCAAAAAAATCCAGAGGCGTGTTGGGAATTGCCCAGTGTTCATCATGAGTATTGCCAGCAAGCACGCCACCGATATACGGCGTTTGCTCAACACCCGTTTTTTCACTATTGCTGGGTGTAAAAATCAAGCCCGTTTCAAATAGTCTTACGTTTGATTGCTGACGCTTTTGATTATAGGAAAGCGCTCCCAGCAATCCTGGTAAAAGGCTTACTCGCATCACTGACATATCGCTTGAAATAGGATGAGGTAACACTAAACCTTCATATTCTGGAAACAGGGCAACCTGTTTTTTGGGGTCAACAAACGAATAAGTAATCGCTTCCTGATACCCTGCATTTAAGAGTAGCGATTTAAACTGATTAAGTTCCAGCTTACTCTCTTCATGTGCATTCATCGTTAAATGAGACAGCGGCGCCTGATTTTGAATATTGTTGTAGCCATGGATGCGCGCAACTTCTTCAATTAAATCTTCTTCAATTTCGATATCAAAACGATAAGAAGGCGCTTCTACTGTGTAAGTGGTTTCGGTAGCTTCTACATGCATACCCAAGCGCTCCAGCATATCGTGGACACGTTCAGCTGCAATTTCCTGTCCAAGCACACGTGTGATGCGCTGCTGGCGAAGGGTGATTTTGTTTCGTACAGGCAAGTATTGCGTCGAGACGGCTTCTACAATTGGTCCTGCCTTACCGCCAACTATGTCTAACAAAAGCGCTGTTGCACGCTGCATGGCTCTATGCTGCAAATCAGGATCTACACCACGCTCGTAGCGATGAGATGCATCGGTATGCAGTCCATATTGACGAGACTTGCCCAAAATATCGTCTGGACTAAAAAATGCTGACTCTAAAAAGATATTTTTGGAATGTTGAGTCACACCCGATGCAAGTCCCCCAAATATTCCGGCAAGCGCTAGTGCTTTTTGTTCATCAGCAATCACAAGCGTATCGGCGTTGACCTTTATTTCGGTCCCATCTAGCAACACTAGCGGCTCATCTTGCTCGGCAAAGCGCACCTGAATATTCCCTTGCAAGGCATCGTTATCAAACGCGTGCATGGGATGCCCAAGCTCCAGCAATACAAAGTTTGTAACATCGACCACAGCATCAATACTTCGAATACCGCTACGTCGTAACTTTTCTTTCATCCATAAGGGTGTAGGAGCAGACATGTCTACCCCTTCAATCACTCTGCCTAAATATCTTGGACAGGCTTTAGGCGCCAATAAATCGATCTTACGCGTGCTCTGTGTCGTTTCTTCTACTTCGCTTATACTTGGCTCTAGCACATCTAATTGATTGAGCACCCCCATTTCGCGAGCCACGCCTTTAATGCCAAGACAATCTGCTCGGTTTGGCGTTAAATCAATTTCTATTGTGCTATCGTTAAGTTGCAGATAATCACGGACATCGTTGCCAATTGGCGCATCAGCAGGTAGTTCAAGTATGCCTGAATGATCTTCTCCCATACCTAACTCTGAAAAACTACACAGCATGCCAAACGAAGGCTGACCGCGCAGTTTTGCCTTCTTGATTTTAAAGTCACCAGGCAGTACTGCGCCAACCTTGGCAACTGCCACCTTTAAACCTTTGCGACAATTGGGTGCGCCGCAAACAATGTCCAGAAGCGCTTCATCTCCCACATCGACTTTGGTTACTTGAAGTTTATCGGCGTCTGGGTGCTGAGAACATTCAACAACTTCACCCACAACAACACCTGAGAATTCGCCAGCAACCGGCTCAATACCATCTACCTCAAGACCAGCCATGCTAAGCTGTTCACACAACTCGTGGGTATTTAAGCTCGGATTCACCCACTCTCTTAACCAGGATTCACTAAATTTCATGCTTTACTCTACTAATTAAACTGCTTGAGGAAACGAAGGTCATTTTCGAAAAATGCGCGCAAATCATTCACGCCATAGCGCAGCATTGTGAGGCGCTCAACACCCATACCAAAAGCAAAGCCTGTATAGGTTTCAGGATCGATGTTTACCGCTCTTAATACATTCGGGTGCACCATTCCGCAGCCCAAAACTTCAAGCCATTGTCCGTTTTTACCCATTACATCTACTTCTGCTGATGGCTCAGTAAATGGAAAATAGGAAGGTCGGAATCGAATCTTCAGGTCTTCTTCAAAAAAGTGATGCAGGAAGTCATGTAGCACGCCTTTCAATTCGGCAAAACTAACATTGGTATCTACCATCAAACCCTCTACCTGATGAAACATTGGCGTGTGGGTTTGGTCATAATCATTACGATAAACACGACCGGGAGAAATAATTCGTACCGGCGGTTTTTGCGCTTCCATCGTGCGAATTTGCACGCCCGAGGTTTGGGTGCGCAGCATCACATCAGGATTGAAATAAAAGGTATCATGATCCGCTCTGGCTGGATGATTTTTTGGAATATTCAGCGCATCGAAATTATGAAATCCGTCTTCTACTTCAGGCCCGGTTTTTACCGAAAACCCAATGTCTGCAAAATACTGTTCTATTCTGGCGATTGTGCGACTCACAGGATGCAGATTCCCAGCCTCAATACTGCGTCCAGGCAATGTCACATCAACAGCCTCTTCGGCCAGTTTAGCATTGAGCTCTGCATCTTTGAGCGTTTGCAGCTTTTCGTTGATGGAGCCCTGCACAGACTGTTTGATTTGATTAATTAATTGCCCGGCTTTTGGACGCTCTTCAGGAGAAAGCGCTCCCAGGCCTTTCATTAATTCAGTAATTTTGCCTTTTTTACCCATGTAGGCAACGCGCACCTCATCAAGCTCTTGGGGCGTGCTGGCCGCGTCTACGGCTGCAAGCGCTTCACTTTTTATCGCATCAAGCTGCATTGGTTCCTCTTTTCAAGCGGTATGCAAAGCCAGGGACTATTTATGTCCAAAGCTAAGTGTCATTAAAATAATGCGGTGTATTTTACACAAGTTTTTAGTATCTTTATTGAAAAATATGTGTTTTTTCTTTCACTTGTCACATTTCGTTCAATATTTAGCAAATATCGCCGATAAGCTACATTGATTAAGACTCAACTTTTTATTTTGTTATTGATTATTAAAAAGGAAAATTTATGCATTGGTTGCACAATTTATCGGTCAAAAAACGTCTTTACACGGGCTTTGCAACCGTATTACTCATGTTCGTCATACTGACAGTATTGGGCGTGCAAAAAGTTAATTACATCAGCTCTGCCCTGACTGAAATCACAGATATCAATTCAGTTAAACAGCGCTATGCAATTAATTTCAGAGGTAGCGTACATGATCGCGCTATTTCTATTCGCGACGTGGTTTTAGTCGACAATTCTGATGACATCCGGCCCTTAAAAACCGAAATTGCTGAACTTAAAGCCTTTTACGATACCTCAGACAAAGCCATGAAATCGATGATGCAGGATGCGACACTCTTTACCTCTCAAGAGCGTGAAATCATAAAACGCATTGACGAGATTCGCGCGTATACTCTTCCGCTAATTCAGGAAATCATCCAAAAAACCGAGCAGGGAAACAACGAACAAGCTAAAACACTTTTATTAGAAAAAGCGAAGCCTGCTTTTATTACCTGGCTAGCTGTCATTAATGAATTTATTGATTTGCAGGAATCAAAAAACCAAACAACGACCCCACTTGCCAGAGACGTTGCTGATGGTTTTCAGTCATTAATGTTTATCATTACCGTTATCGCTGCTGTATTAGGATTAATCATTGCTAAACTTATTATCGATAGCTTATATGCATCATTAGGCGCCGAGCCCAACGATACCGCTAACATTTTGTCGGATATTGCTAAAGGTGACCTAACAGCCAATGTGAAAACCACGCATCCAAAAAGCATGATGACATCTATTCGCCATATGCAGGAGAATCTGACAACCATAGTAAATGGAATAAAATCTGCCGCGGGCGATCTGACAGCACAATCGGAACATCTCAAAAGCAGTTCAATCCAGATAAGTGAAGATGCGCAGTCGCAAGCATCATTAACCAGTAAAACGCTAACCAGTTTAGAAAACATGCAGAAGCGTTTGGATGAAGTGGCAGAAATGGCAAGTCAAACTGAACATAATTCGGTAGAAACGGTTGAGTTCTCCAAAAAAGGCAGTCATGCGATTCAGTTAAGTGCAAATGAAATAGAGAGCATTTCTGATACTGTGAATGACACTGTTGGCCAGGTGAAAAAGCTGGAAAGCACCGTTAATGAAATAGGCGATATTATAGATGTAATTAGCAGTATTTCAGAGCAGACTAACCTATTAGCCCTAAACGCAGCAATAGAAGCAGCACGTGCAGGGGAGTCAGGAAGAGGCTTTGCGGTAGTGGCCGATGAAGTGAGAAACCTTGCCGCAAGAACGGGTGATGCAACCGGTCGGATTCAAAATATCATCACAGACTTGCAAAAAGAGACAGCCGCCTCGGTTAGTTCGATGGAAAAAACGCAGCCTTTGGTTGAAAACGGTCGGGCGTTAACAAAAGAAGCCAAGCAACTACTGTTAGATATTGAAACGCAGGCGGTGGCTTCGCTTCAGAATGTTAAGAAAGTAGTTGCATCAACACACTCTCAAGTCGATTCTATCAAAGATGTTGCCTCGGCAATGGAAGAAATACAGAAAATGTCACAAAACGCAATATCGACATTGCGGGACAATGCCCAGGCAACGCAGGGACTAAGCAGTGTAGCAAATGATTTGGTGCAAAAAGTAGACTACTTCAGTACTAAATAGTAGTCAGAACACATTTTAAGCACTTGTTAACGCGTACATTTACAATGTGCGCGTTTTTTTATTTGGTAGAAAACAAAAAGGCCAGCATCCTGCTGGCCTTTCCGAAAGAGCTTAACCTTTAAGTTTATATTTACGCTAATGCGCCTTTTGCTGCGTCCACCAAAGCGGTGAAAGCGGCTTTATCATGTACTGCAATGTCTGCAAGAATTTTACGATCGATTTCAACAGACGCTTTTTTCAAACCGTTGATGAAACGCGAATAGCTCATTCCATTTTGACGTGCAGCCGCGTTAATACGTGCAATCCACAATTGGCGGAATTGACGTTTACGCTGACGACGGTCGCGATAGGCATATTGACCTGCTTTAGTTACCGCTTGCACCGCTACGCGATACACGCGGCTACGAGCACCGTAATAACCTTTAGCTTGCTTTAATACTTTTTTATGACGTGCGCGTGCAATTACACCGCGTTTTACTCTAGCCATTGTTCAGTCTCCTACTTAAGGTTATACGTATGGCAACATACGTTGGATAAGAGCGGTATCATTTTCATGAACCAATTTCTTTCCACGTAGATGACGTTTACGCTTAGTGCTTTTCTTGGTCAGAATGTGACGCAAGTGAGACTGTTTACTTTTAAAACGGCCAGAGCCTGTTTTACGGAAACGCTTTTGCGCACCGCTGTTTGATTTCATTTTAGGCATTGCTAAAACTCCGCATTGTTAATGACCTGACAAATTGCAGTAATGTCAGGTGTTAATATTTGTAGCAAGGTGTTTTAAGTTGTGCAGACTTAAAAACTTTAGACCATTACTACTTCTTAATTGGGGCGATAACCATGATCATCTGTCGTCCTTCCACACGATTTGGGAAAGACTCCACTTGAGCAATGTCTTGTAAATCGTCTTTAACACGATTTAGCAATTCAATGCCGATCTCTTGGTGAGCCATTTCACGTCCGCGAAAACGGATCGTCACTTTGGCCTTATCACCACCTTCTAGAAAGCGACGCAGGTTGCGCAGTTTTACCTGGTAATCGCCTTCATCAGTGCCAGGGCGAAATTTAATCTCCTTGACCTGAATTTGCTTTTGTTTCTTCTTCTGTTCTTTTTGAGCCTTGCTCTTTTCAAACAAGAACTTGCCGTAATCCATAATTTTACAGACCGGCGGATTAGCATTTGGGCTGACTTCGACGAGGTCAACTCCTGCAGCTTCTGCTGCTTCAAGTGCCTCACTAATGGAAACTATTCCGGCCTGAGAGCCATCCGCAGCAACCAATCGTACTTCATTAACCGTTATTTCGTCGTTAATTCGGGCTTTATCGCCCTGAGCTTTATTACCAGCGCCTTTAATATGCTATTCCTCCAAGAACATTAATATATGTCGCGAGAGCGAAAACAGATATATCTTCGCGTTCACGAATTTCGGTATTATACCTATTCTTTTTCGTAGTGCTATTGAATTTGCAGAATTTTTTGATAAAAAGCAGGATTTGCTGTTTACAATATTCTTTAATACTCAATTAACACACGTGCAATACCTTTTATTCATCTATTGGCCGCTTACAATGCGCTTTGACTGAATATCTTCAAGCACGTACTTTGCAAAATCTTCTTTACTCATAACACCTAAATCGACACCCTTTCGTGTCCGCACGGCCACCTGCCCACTTTCTTTTTCTTTATCGCCAACGACCAAAAGATAAGGCACTTTTTTCATCGTATGTTCGCGTATCTTAAACCCAATTTTTTCGTTTCGGATATCGGCCTTCACTCTCACACCTTGCGCTTTTAATTCACTTACCACTTCCTGCACATAGGCGGCCTGACTGTCGGTGATGTTGGCCACCACCACTTGCGTTGGCGCAAGCCAGGTTGGAAAAGCGCCCGCATATTCTTCGGTCAATATGCCGATAAACCGCTCAAGAGATCCAAGAATAGCTCGATGGATCATAACGGGTACTTTACGCTCACCATCTTCATCAACAAAGGTTGAGCCGAGTCGACCTGGCATAGAAAAATCGAGCTGCACCGTACCGCACTGCCAAGCTCTGTCGAGGCAGTCGTGTAAAGTAAATTCGATTTTAGGACCATAAAATGCACCTTCACCAGGAAGATAGCTAAAATCGATATCGCTGGCTTTAAGAGCATCTGCCAGCGCTTTTTCGGACTTGTCCCATATTTCATCGCTACCCACACGCTTTTCAGGCCGAGTTGACAGTTTCACTGCGATTTTGTCAAACCCGAATGTTGCGTAAGTGTCGTACACCATTTTGATACAGTCAGACACTTCGTCCAAAATTTGCTCTTCAGTACAGAAGATATGTGCATCATCTTGCGTGAAGCCACGCACACGCATTAATCCATGCAAAGCACCAGAGGGCTCGTTTCGGTGACAGCAGCCAAACTCCGCCATTTTAAGAGGCAAATCCCGATAGGATTTTAAGCCTTGATTAAAAATCTGCACATGTCCGGGGCAATTCATGGGCTTGATTGCATACTCACGCTTTTCAGACTCTGTGGTGAACATGTTTTCTGCATATTTATCCCAGTGACCGGATTTCTCCCACAAACTGCGGTCCATCATCAGTGGGCCTTTTACTTCGTCATAATTGTATTCGTGAAGCTTTTGACGAATAAATCGCTCTAACTCGGTGTAAATTGTCCAGCCATCATTATGCCAGAAGACCATTCCCGGCGCTTCTTCCTGCCAATGAAACAAATCAAGGCTTTTGCCGATTTTACGGTGGTCGCGCTTTTCAGCTTCTTCCAAACGATTTAGATAGGCTTTAAGCTGTTTCTTGTCTGCCCACGCTGTACCGTAGATACGTTGCAGCATCTTGTTATCTGAATCGCCTCTCCAGTATGCACCTGCCACTTTCATTAATTTAAAGTGGTGGCAAAAACGCATGTTTGGTACGTGTGGGCCGCGACACATATCAATATATTCTTCATGATGATACAGGCCTGGCTTATCATCTTTACTGATGTTTTCGTCTAGAATCTCAATTTTGTAGCTTTCACCGCGCTGCACAAAGGTTTCGCGAGCCTCTTCCCAAGATACTTTTTTCTTTACTACATCGTAATTCGTTTTTGCCAACTCCAGCATGCGCTTTTCAATTTTCGCAAGCGCTTCATCGTTTAATGGCTCATCTAAATCCACATCATAATAGAATCCATTATCTATAGTGGGTCCGATTGCCATTTTGACATTAGGATAGAGCTGTTTAATAGCATGACCAATAAGATGCGCGCAGCTGTGGCGAATAATTTCCAAGCCTTCTTCATCTCGAGCGGTAATAATCTGCAAACTTGCATCTTCGTTGATCATGTCTACCGCGTCGGCTAAGTCGCCGTTGATTTTGCCTGCAATGGTCGCTTTAGCTAAGCCTGGGCCAATGTCATTGGCAACGTCTAAAATACTTACAGGGTTTTCGAAACTGCGCTGACTGCCGTCAGGAAGGGTAATTACTGGCATGAGTATCCTTTATTCAGTGGTGACGCAAACCAAGCGCCACTTGATAGTTTTTCAAAGTTTATTCGTAGTTATTCTATATTCAATGATTGTTTAACTAAGTGACTGTCAAATGACTCGGTCAAAAGTGTGACGGATTATAACGATATGGCAAGCGCAGATGCAATGAATAAGCCAAAGATTGCCTATAAATCTTATGTGTTAATATTAAGTTTTGTTTTGACATTCTCGTTTATCAGTAATGCAGCGTCCAAACCCGAAAATACTGAAATCAGTGTTAAGGTTAGCGAAACGCCTCTGGGACCAGAAGTCGAAGCAAGCGCAAAAGTTGCTTTTACGCCGCTTATGTTCATTGAGCTTGTCAAAAATGCAAAGCACGATTGCTCATGGATTGCAAAATGCGAAAGCGTGAATATTCTCGAAGGCGAAGACAGCAACTTTCAATTAATTCGCACCGAAATAAAAGCCCCTTGGCCTTTTAATAATCGCGATATGGTGGTTTATTCCATGCTTGAATACAACGAGGCAACAAAGCACTTAAGTATTCAATTAACTCAGGCAGAAAATGCTGAACTGGAAAGTCATCTTGTGAGTTCTGATGATATTAAAGGTATTGTTAGAATGACCAACGTTAAGGCAAAGTGGGAAATGCAGGCATTGGGTAATCAGCAGTTTTTATTAGAGTATCGAGGAGTTGCGTCACCTAATGGCAATATCCCAGACTGGATAGCCCGGCGTTTTGTGCGTCAATCTACTGAGGAAACGTTTGAGAACGTGATTGCACATTTTGCCAAGATGCATCCTCAATAAAAAGATAAAAAGATTTTTATGAGTTTTAAATTAACAAAACACACCAGCAATGCCAAAACACCAGTACTTTATTTGGCTATGTGTATTTTCGCGCTTTCTTTAATAAGCGCTTGCTCTAAACATCAGCAAATCAAACATGATCTTGATGCCTTGGAAGGACGTCTTCAGGATTTTACAGGCATTAGCATAAAAAGGCCTGAGCCTGATCTAAGTTTGCAGTTAGTATCAAAAAGTGAACTCAAACAGGATGTGCCTCAAATTCAAATAAACATGCGGGATTTTTATGCCGTGGACGATTGTCCGCTTGGGCAATTAATTGCCGAGCGAAATACGGCACTTGGCAAAATGCAGCAGGCGTCCACCCGTTTTGATTATGAGCTTCGTTTACTCGACACGCTACAAAATTGTATGCAGCAAATGCAAAGCGAGCATCCTGTTTACCCACAAATGCAGTCTTGGCTTGAACAAAAAACAGACAATTTGCCGCTTGTGTACGCAAATTTGATGACGCAATCGGACGAAAGCTACCGCGCCTTTTCAACAGCAGGCGATTTTATAAGCGGTACAAAAGACGATAGCTTTCCTGCTACTAAACTTGCGCTTCAACATTTATCGGCCATAAGTCCATCCGCAAAGCAAGACGAAACGATGCAGAACACTCAACAAAGCGCGGCGAATTTGGCTTTGTTAGAACAACATCTGCAAACGCTGTCCAATTCCAAATTACCCGCAAGAATGTGGCGTACTCAGGCGCTGTTGGCTCAACGATTACCGCCATTAAGCGATTTGCTCAAGCAATATCTGGCGCAAACGCAGTGCAGCAACAAGCAAGATGAAGAAGAAATTAAAATCATGCGCAACATTTTTAAAATGTTTTTTGCCGATAAAATACAACCCCTGGGTGCGCAATTAAATCATTATCAGTATCAGTTGAATCCTTTTTTTGAAGCCTTTAGCAAAGATGAAAATCTTCCAGCGGATTTTCGTCGGCACATTAAAATGCATTCCACAGAAAGCATGCAGACATATAAAACTGCGATGCGAGAACACATTGAAACGTGGCAGCAGGTTTTTGCCCTATGTGAATGAACGATGCTAGAAAAATGGAAAATGGTGCCGTCTTATGAAACAAATGTGTGCGCTAAAAGAAAGTGTCAAAAAACAGGATGTTTTTTGTCAAGCGTCACATGGATGTGCTAGCAGCGACTTTCTTTTAGTGCACACATTTGTTTCATAATGCCTGACCAATCCTGATTTCCTTGCTATGATCGCTCTTCTGTTTTTCATTTCATTATATTAAATCTGACCTTGTGGTAATTAATCTTTATGTACGATATTCCTAAATTACAATTAAAAGACCAAGTCTCGGAGCAAGAGTGGAAGACTCGTGTTGAGCTTGCTGCAGCTTACCGCTTATTGGTTATGCATAACTGGGATGACTTAATTCATACGCATATTTCTGCACGCATTCCGGGCACAGAAGATTTGCTGATCAATGCTTTCGGGCTTGCCTTTGAAGAAGTCACCGCGTCGAATCTGGTAAAGATTGATATCGAAGGAAATATCATTCAGCCCGACTGCCCGTTTAATATCAACCCGGCTGGTTTTACTATTCACAGCGCGGTTCATATTGCACGACCTGAAGCCCAATGCGCTTTACATCTGCATCATCCAGACGCAATTGCTGTAGCTAGCTGCAAACATGGTTTACGGCCTTACAGTCAATATTCTGCCTTTGCGCTGGCTTCCATGGCTTACCATAATTACGAAGGGCTGGCGGTAAATGCTGATGAAATCAAGCGGCTACAGCACGACTTGGGTAAAGCCAATTTTATGCTTTTACGTAACCATGGTGCCTTAACGATGGGCAGCACCATTGGCGACGCATTTATGCATATGTACGATTTGCTGCGAGCTTGCGAAATACAGGTAAAAATGCAGCAAAGCCAGGATGAACTTATTGAAGTACCGCAAGCAATTATTGACGGCATTAAAGCACAAGCTAACATCGTCCACACTGGCTTAACGGGTGGTCAGAAAGCCTGGCCTGCCATGATGCGTCGTGTAAAACGCAGCTATCCAGACTTTGATCAGTAGACACAGACATACATAAACAAAAATAAGAGCCACAGAATGAAAATAAGCCACGTAGAAATTTTTGATATTCACTGCCCGGAGCGTCCACCATGGAATCCGGTTTTTGTGCGCATTTATACCGATGAAGGTATTCACGGTGTGGGTGAAGCCGGTCTAGCCTATGATTGGGGCCATAGCGCCGCCGCGGCGATGGTAAAAGAAATTGCAGAAGCCGTGCTAATTGGTTTTGACCCGTTTAAAACAGAGCTGTTGTGGTCTCGTATGCTTAGAGAAAGCTTTTGGGGCTTAGGTGGCGGGCCTGTGCTGTATGCCGCAATGAGCGCAATAGACACTGCACTTTGGGACATGAAAGGCAAAGCGCTTAACGTGCCGGTCTATCAGCTACTGGGCGGAAAAACCAACGACAACTTGCGCACGTATGCCAGTCAGCTGCAATTTGACTGGAGTCAAGACTGCATCAAAATGCTCCATCCGGATGATTATGCGCGCGCAGCAGCAAAAGCCATGGCAGAGGGTTACGATGCAGTTAAAGTAGACCCGATTGTTTACGATGAAAATGGCGACTCTAGTTTTGATCGAACCAAGTTGTTCACGCCAAAACAAATGAAGCTCTTTGGAGACCGACTTCGTGCAATTCGCAAAGAGGTTGGCGACGAAGTTGACATTATTTTTGAAGCACACAGCTTAATGGGCTGTGCATCAGCCATTCAGATGGGCGCGGTAATTGAAGAAGTTGGCTGCATGATGTTTGAAGAACCTGTGAACTATTTAAACAGCGCCGTGCACAAAAAAGTATCTGACCGAGTCAATGTACCCATCGCAGGTGGCGAGCGTTTATATCATCGTTGGGATGTAAGACCCTACTTTGAGTCGCAAAGCATCGACGTATTACAGCCCGATGTTGGCTTATGCGGCGGATTTACCGAAGCAAAAAAAGTCTGCGATTATGCCGATGTTTATGATATCCGTATTCAGGCACACGTTTGCGGCGGCCCTGTAGCAACAGCAGCAGCTTTGCAACTTGAAGCTGCGATCCCCAACTTTTTAATTCACGAGCATCATACCTATGCCATTAAATCCTGGAATCGAGAGCTTTGCATACAAGACTATCAGCCTGAAAACGGGCGCTTTAAAGTGCCTGATTTACCCGGCATTGGCATTGAACTTAACGATGAAATTGTAAAGCGTTCACCGAACATAACTGTGAAATAACAGTGAAATAACGGTGAAGTAACAGTGAAGTAACGCTGTATAGCTCAAAACTATACATTAAAAATAAATGCGGGCGGCGTTTTCACCCAATAGCGCCCGCTTATTAACTTGAAGTTGCTGGCACAAATTAAAGGCCTGTTGCCAATAATCTTGATAACTTAGTCGATACAGGCATAGCGGAAAGTTACTTGCCATCATAATTTGCGCTTGCCCAAAAGACGAAAAAATACGATCCAATGCTGGCAATAATTCATCAGTCTCATATTCTTTTTTGTGCATCTCAAAACCAGACAGTTTAATACTAAGATTCTTGCTTTGCTGAGACTGACGGGATTGCTGCGATTGCGACAGGCTCTCAATGACCTGGCACCACCACTTGAATGCTTGCCCGCTAATGCTTGAAAAGGGCATAAATCCCGCGTGATTTAAAACAAAATGCAAATGGGGGTGTTGGGTAATTACTTCTAGCAGTGTATCGAGCGCTTGGTGCGTTGTGACGCTCACCTGCAATTCGAAAATACAGGCCAGCTTGTTTAAATGACGCAGATTGATGCGTGCGTTCTCATTTTCCCAGAGGGCAACAATCTGACCATCAATAATATGCCGAAATCCCTTACAACTGCCCATTTTAAGCGCAGAATTTGAATGATATTCGAATGTGTCTGGCGCTTGAAATAAATCCGCATTAGCTATGCTTGCAAATTGTAGCGGCGTTTGTTCTGCAAAAGAATTTTCATTGTTCTGAACAGTCGATAGATAAACATGGTGCGCATTTTCCCAATGCGCTATCTCTTTCTGTGGATGCTGATTATTAAAGCCCGCTTCAATGTGTACACATTTAGTCAATGTAAAAGGTTCGCGTAGCCTGATATCGCTAAAACCAAAATCTCTATAAATAAGACGCCTTTTCGTTTGTTCAAGTTGCCCTAACCAGGCATATTCGCCTTTGGATAAATCAAACAAATGAATATGCGGATCAACGACTTGATAAGTTTGTTCAGACACTTTTTTAACCACAGTTAAATGTAAAGACTTGATTTACTGCGCACAATAACCGCCATCAATTACCTGTAGGCTACCGGTAATGAAACTTGCCTCTTGAGTACTAAGATAATGTACATATGAAGCGACTTCACTCGCTTGCCCTAATCTTCCTAAGGGTTGCTGTGCGGCTTCTTCCTGGTGCACTTCTTCTTTATTTGCACCACTTGACTGGCAGTAACGGTCAATAGCAGCATGGTATAAAGGCGTTTCTATTGTGCCAGGACATACTGCATTGCATCGAATATTAAAATGCGCATAATCTAAGGCCGTCGTTTTTGCGATAGATGCAAGTGCATGCTTGCTCAAGTTATAGGCAAAGGAATTTCGTTTGGCAATAATTGCCTGATCAGAAGCGACTAATATGATACTCGCGCCCTTTTCTTTCATAGCGGGCAAACAGGCTTTAATCGCATAAAAGGCTCCTTTGACATTCAGATTAAAGATGTCGTCTAACTGAGCTTCACTGGTTTGTTCAATATTAGCCGAGATATGGCGCCCAGCATTACACACAAGTACGTCAATGTTGCCTGCATTTCGCACTTGCATAACTGCGTTTGTTACAGCTTGTTCATTACGCATATCGCAATAAATAAAATTCCCTTTAGCCGATTGCTTGATGTCCAGGTTAAATACCTCGTGTCCATCACTTAAAAAACGTTCAACTATCGCTTCGCCAATCCCTGAGCTGCCGCCAGTCACAATAATTCTCATATTTACACTTTATCTTTTAATGATTTATCTGCACTTGTTGGCAAGTTATCGAGTTTGCACCTTGCTGTCAAAACTCGATTTATCAAGTTAAGACATAAAGTTCCATTTCCTGGTTGATTTGCTAACATAAATAGGTATCATTCTCATTTGCAATTTTAATAAAATTTATAACACACAATTTTAGGGCGTGGTGATATACACACCTAAATGTTGGTAAACACACCCATTGGAGACAACTTTGAAATTGAAACCTTCTTATCTAACGCTTGCCATTATGTCTGGATTAGCCTCTGCCGCTTACAGTAGCTCAAGCTTGGCAAATATGGCTGCTGTAGAAGCAGATATCGAACGAATAGAAATACAAGGTCAGCGTTATTTATCAATTAGTGAATCGAACTCCATTAAAACCCCTACGCCAATCATAGACGTGCCACAGAGTTTATCCATCATCTCCGCAGACGAAATTACAGCTCGAGGCATAAACAGCATTGGTCAAATCATCGATTATTTGCCAGGCGTGAATACCTCACAAGGTGAAGGGCATCGTGATGCAGTAGTTTTTCGGGGCGTGCGCTCTACCGCCGATTTTTTCCTGGACGGTAACCGTGACGATGTCCAATATTACCGAGGCCTTTACAACGTTGAGCAGGTAGAAATTTTAAGAGGTCCAAATGCCCTTTTGTTTGGTCGAGGCGGCACGGGTGGCGTAATCAACCGCGTGTCTAAAAAAGCAAAACTCGACCAGAGCTTTAATGACTATACGGCTCGTTTGAATACCTTTGGTGCATATGGCGTAACGATTGACTCAAATATTAGTACAAGCGATGATTCGGCGATCCGCATTAACGGTATGTACGAAGAACTGGACAATCACCGTGACTTTTATGACGGCACACGATTAGGTATCAACCCCACTGCCCGCTTTGCTTTAAGCGATACAACCACGCTGGATTTATCTTACGAATATATTAATCACGACCGCTTTATTGACAGAGGCATTCCTACCGGTAACGACGGCAGACCGGTAGAAGCACTTGAAGATGTTGTGTTTGCCGACCCGAATAATAATTACCATGAAATTGATGCACACGTGTTCCGCGCCAATATTGAGCATCAATTTGCTGAAAATATTAAAGGTAACTTCAACGCCTTTTATGGTGATTACGACAAAGTTTATGTCAACTTTTATCCCAGTGATTATGACCAAGATACTAACGTTGTTGAATTAGATGGTTATATAGATGAAACCGTACGCGACAATTTGATCTTATCTGGCAATATTGTTGGCGAATTTACTACCGGCTCAGTAGAACATACCCTGATGTTTGGCGCTGAATTTATTCAAACCAACTCTGATCAATATCGTTTCAATCCTGTTTTTAGCACCTCAGGGGGTGACCGCGAGGACTTTAATGCTGTTCGCCCTATCGCGTTTAATAACTTAAGCGGTGTTAATGCACAAGGGCAAGCGTTTACCGTTGAATTTTCAGATTTCAACGACGATACACGAGTCAATTTGGATGTATATTCATTTTACGTGCAAGATGAAATCGCCCTATCCGAGCATCTCGACCTAGTGTTAGGCGCGCGTTTCGACAGCTTTGATATTGAAGTATTTAATGCAGACCCTGATGTGCTTGAAACCCGTACCCGTAAAGATGAAGAAGTATCACCACGAGGCGGTTTGATTTACAAGCCTTACGAAAACGTGTCGTTTTACGCAAGCTACAGCGAGTCTTTTTTGCCACGAAGTGGTGAGCAATATACCGATATTAACGGCAGCGGAAATCAACTTGATCCAGATACATTCACTAATCAGGAACTAGGACTGAAATGGGATATTTCAGAGCAAATGAGTTTAACTATGGCGGTGTTTGAAAACGAACAAAGTTCCCCGCAGGTGAGCGATGATAATCCTGAAACGCTTGACGTAATCGACTCCGAAATATCGGGTTTCGAAATGCAGATTTATGGAGAAGTGCTAGAGAATTTAACCATTAATGCCAATTACAGCTATCTTGATGGGGAAATTGTGGATCGTAGCGGACCAACGGGACGCACGCCTCGTGAAGTACCGGAAAATACCTTCTCTTTATGGAGCACTTATCAGATAAACGACGCCTTTGCAGTAGCATTTGGCGCAACATATCAAGGTGAGAGCTATATCGATAATGGTAATTCAGCCGTTTTACCCAGTTATACCCGATATGACGCTGCTGCCTACTACGATGTGTCTGACACGCTCAGGCTTCAGCTAAACGTTGAAAACTTAAGTGACAAGCTATATTTCCCTAATGCTCACTCAACTCATCAGGCGAGTGTAGCAGCGCCGCTGAATGCAAGTTTGATGGTTATTGGTTCATTTTAAATACAGCGAAAAGGCCTAAAACAAAACAAGGGTGAAAACATTTTCACCCTCTTTATTTTTATAAGCGTAAAAATTCTTATTTATCAATAAAAGCCTGCTCAATGACATACTCGCCTTGCGAGCGGGATGTTGCTTTGCAAAAGCCCCGCTCATTTAAAATCGTCATCAAATCCTGAAGCATATCGTTGTTGCCACAAATCATAAAACGATCATCTTTAGTGTTGATATCGGGCATCTGCAAATCCTGCGTTAGCTGACCAGTCACTAGCAAATCTGTAATGCGCTTGTGATGGCTATTAGGATTTTCTTTCTCGTTAAGGCTCTGATAACTGAAATTTTCCCGGGTCACAGTAGGATAATACAAGAGCTTTTGTTTCACTTCTTCCCCAAAATATTCATTTTCAGGCAAGATATGTTCGATATAGTCTTTGTATGCAAGCTCTGAGGTATAACGCACGCTGTGCACCAATATAACTTTTTCAAATTTATCGTAAATGAATGGGTCTTTAATAATACTCATAAATGGCGCAAGCCCTGTGCCAGACGAGAGTAAATAAAGGTGCTTACCTGGCGTTAAGTAACCGGGCACAAGTGTACCGGTAGCGCGAGTGGTTAATACCACTTCATCTCCCTTCTGAATTTTCTGCAAGAGCGATGTGAGTGCGCCATCCGGCACTTTAATACTGAAAAACTCCAGCTCTTCCTCATAATTTGCACTGGCAATGCTGTAAGCCCTTAGCAGAGGCTTGCCGTCTATTTCCAAGCCAATCATAACAAATTGGCCGTTCTCAAAAGTAAAGCTATTGCTGCGAGTGGTCTTAAAGCTGAACAAAGTGTCATTCCAGTGGTGAACATCTGTCACTACTTCATTGATGGTACTGCGCATACCGCTCCTTTTTTCTTATTTACAACGAGATACGTTCAAAGAGATAAAGCTAAACAAGCTAAATTCGGCGTTAAGCTTACGCTAAACTACGCCCGTTTCCAAAAACAAAAGGCGTGTTTGCACACGCCTTTCTTATTACATTCTTCAATGTATAAATTACTTAGTTTGTAGCCATTTGGACTACAACGAAATCATCTCTTGAAGATGTGCTTGTATTTACACCTTCATTTCCCAACCTGGCTCATATTCTCGCGACCAATATTTCATAGCCTCTGAGTCATTTTTGATACGCCCGTTACTGCTATCGATTTCGAGCGAACGGCCCACTGCCTGGGAGTAATTACCTAAGTGACACAGTTGATTTGAAATAATTCCCTCGTCGATAGGCGCTCGAAGCTTTTCACCGGTTCTTATTCCGGCATAAAAGTTGTTCATGTGCTGACCGTCCAAAAATCCTGCTCCGGTCGTATCGGTAGTGGCACTTTTGCCTTCTTCTTTTACCTCTTTGATAAGCTCTCGCTCTAGATTGTAGGCAAGGTAGCCGTTTCTATCGAGCAGAATCGTACCTTCTGTTCCATGAAGCGTAAGCCCGCGGCCGCGTTCATAATGATTAAAACCATTACAGCTTCGACCTTCCCAACATAGCATCTTACCTTCATCGTACTCATAATTAACAACCTGGGTGTCGTAAAACTCCCAGTCATCATCAAAATGAAAACGACCACCGCTTGAACTCACGCGATTTGGATAACCTAAGCCCATCGCCCATCGCGCTATATCAAGTTCATGCGTGGCGTTATTATTTATTTCACCTGTGCCATATTTCCAGAACCAGTGCCAGTCGTAGTGCACATATATATCTTTAAAGCTTTCTCGCGGCGCCGGGCCTTGCCACAATTCCCAGTCAAGCCATTCAGGTACAGGCGCTTCTTTTGCCCGACCAATCGGACCTCGATTATTGCTGTACCATGCTTTGCCATAATAGACATTGCCAATTAGACCCTCTGCAATGTCTTTTACTGCTTGCATCGATGACTTCGCGGAGCGTTGCTGCGTACCTACCTGAATAAGCGGTTTATATTTCTTCTGCGCCTCAATCAGCATTTCTCCCTCAGCCGAGTTATGGCTACAGGGCTTTTCAAGATACACATGTTTACCTGCCTGAAGCCCCATTAAAGCCATGGGAGCATGCCAATGTTCAGGAGTTGCAATCAACACCGTATCCACGTCTTTCATGGCAATAACTTCGCGATAATCTTTGTTTAATACCGCGTTTTTCCCGCCCATTTCTTTTAGCTTTGCATTGGCTTTATCTGCCGCACGAGAATCCACATCACAGATTACATTTACCTCAGCATTAGACGCTTGCTGCGCCGCCGCCATTAGTGCAATACCGCGACCATTTACACCCACTACAGCCGCGTGGATACGGTCGTTAGCGCCAACCACTCGCGCATAGCTTTTGGCAGATAAACCCAGACTCACTCCTGCAGCAACAGCGCTTGCGCCCTTTATGAACTGTCTGCGAGAGAAGTCTTTTGTCAAAAAATCGTTTGAATTACTCATAATATGCGCCTCACATTTCTTTAATCTTGATGTTTTTAAAGTGCACTAAATTGCCATGGTCTTGCAAAAGGATGTGTCCTTGCGGTAGGCGGCCAAAGTTTGGCCAGTCTTTATATTTGCTGTAGTTTACAAGGGCAGTGAACATTTGAGAGTTTCGGTCAAACTCCACCATTTTGACATTGTTTAACCAGTGTTCGATTTTGCCATCTTTTACAACAACACGAGCGCGGTTCCATTCACCTGGTCCCTTCGCATAGCGCTGCTTTGAGCTATTATCGTGAGACAGATTTTCTGCGGTAATAAGGTCGTAAAGTGATGCCAGCGTACGATTCCCTGCTACACCATTTTTCGCGTCAGGATGTTTTTCATCGTCTAGAATCTGAAATTCAAGCCCAATAGCGGAGCCTGGACCTTTGTTAAGCTCCGGGTCGACAAAATATTTGATGCCGCTATTTGCCCCTTCGGTATATTTAAAATCAACATGTAATTCGAAGTTACTGAATTTTTGCTCCGTTATTATGTCACCCGGGCCGGTAGACTCACCACCATCGGTTTCTTCAACGCTTAAAATTCCATCTTTAATTGTCCAGCCGCTTTTTGGAAAATCATCAAGCTTTGCACCCATCCAGCCTTCACTGGATTCACCATTAAACAACAGTCGATATCCGTGGCGCTTTTCCCAATCTGTTAGCGTATTTGTGAGGTAACTAATTTCGCGAACATCAGGATCGTTTGGCCATTGGTTTGCCTCAAGATCATCGGTCATAATGCGCAGGTTACGCCATCTAACCTTTGCTCCCTCTTGCGACGCTTCTCTGATGCTATGTACTTGCAGCGCGATAAACCCCTGTGCTGTGGCATCGTCAACCAAACGCGTAATCATATGTCCATTTAGCCACGTTTTAATACTGTTGCCTATTGCTTCAACTCGGATTGTATTCCAACCACCGTTGATAAAAGCGTGCTTGGCGTTTTTATTTTCGGTAACCGGATAAATCCAGCCTCTTCGCTGCTCATCATATATACCTGCGGTAAATGCTCTCGGACTTGGATCAGCTTCGACCTGATATCCGTGAACCACTCCATTTCTATAATCTGGATCTGTGTTGCTTCTGATTTGCACGCCAGAATTTAAGTTGTTGTCTACCCAGATATCATATTCAAGTATAAAATCTGAGTAGGTTTTTTCTGTGCGTAAAAAAGTGTTGGGTGTATTTAACTTTGAAACACCCACAATCACGCCATCCTCAATTAAATAATCTGCTTCTCCGTTTATTTTTTGCCAGCCGTCAAAATCTTTACCATTAAACAAAGGCTGCCAGTTACCCTTATCTGATTGCATTGCCTCATTGTAATTATCTGCTATGGCAGAAACGCTATGTTGCATACAGAGAATAAATGCAATTGAACTTATAAATACCCTATATAATCTTGCTTTCCGTAGCGACTGCAACTGATGTGTAAATTTCATATAAAACACCTTGTGATTATCCACCATAAACTGTTTTATGGATGCCGTTCTATTCATGACCGTCCCCTTTTTTCCTTTTATAAAAAGATTTTAATTGTGATACCGCGGGTTAAGCCGAATAGAAACTGGCTTTACAACCCATTTTAATCCGCAAAGTTATCCTAAGCTGCTCGTCCAAACTTGTGTTGAACCAGAATCCATGGCATCAAGAGCCATTTGCACAACCACAGCAGTAGTTGCGCCAGACTTAACATCTGAAATAGGTTGGCTGTTATTCGCTATTGCTTCTCTGAATGCGATTAAGGCATAAGCGGTCGAATCTTTACCATCTTCTTCTATAGCAACACCTTTATCCTGCTGCCATGCATTCATCGTAGCGCCTGAAACACCATCTACTACGCCCATATCGGCACTCTCCGGCAAAGTTTCGCTGTAGATGTAAGCAGTTTCAGCATGCATGATAATCGAGCCCTTGCTGCCTAAAATGGTAATTTTGCGGTTGTCTTTTGCGTTGCTTGTTAAGGAGGTATAACTTGCTTTCATACCGCTGGCGTATTCAGTAAGAAAATTGACGTTATCGTAGGTCTCTCTTCCGTCTTTCCAATAATCAATTCCGCCTATTCCCATGACACGGGTAGGATGGGAGCCGCTAATCCAATTCACAAAATCAATTTGATGGGAGCATAATTCTGCTGCCAGCCCACCTGAAAACTCGCGATACATTCTCCAATTGATTTGACGTTCTAAGGAAGGGTCTGGCACTGGTCGCCGCCAATCTGCATTTCGGTTCCACTGGCTTTCAATTTTTAGCACTTTGCCTAAATAACCGTCCTGTACATATCGCCTTACTCTTTGCACAAGCGGTGAGTTCCTATGCTGATGACCGGTTTGAAAAATCAAACCGCTATCTTCTACCGCTTTTACCAACTTTTCGCTTTCAGCAATGCCGTAAGAAAGCGTTTTTTCACAATAAATAGGTTTGTTAGAAGAAATGGCATCCAGCGCCATATTTGCATGCATAGAAAAAGGAGTAGCGATAATGACCGCATCAACTGATTTATCTTCCAACAAACGCCGATAATCAGAATAAATTTTATAGTCATCATGCTTTATGTAGGGTTTTGCTTCTTCTAGGCGAAATGGCAAGGTGTCGCAAATTGCGCTTACCTTCATACCATCGATGTCATTAATCACAGAGGCTAGCCCTGCCCCTCGGCTACCTACACCAATAATTCCGACCCCGATGGTTTTTCGGCTATTAGTGTTTGAGCCGTTTGTTGCGCTTTGCTTTACTCCTTGTAACAAGGTGGAAGAAAAAGCAGAGTTTGCAATACTTGTTGCACCGAGCAAAGCAGCCGTGGACTGAATAAAACGACGTCTTGAATTCATTAAGTACTTCCTATAGCTGAATACACAAAACAATTTTTGTTTACAAATTTCAGCGCTGTCTCTTTAAAATCCGCTTAAGCAGATTGTTAATAATATGTTATGAGTACATATTGCATTACAAATTCATTAAATACTGCTTTTTGATGGTTAATTAACGGTTGACTAACAAAGTGTTAACCTGCATTATTTGTTAACTTTTACAAGCTAAGTACATGTAAATAAGTGGAAATTTTTACTGAAGAAGAAGCAAATTTTTTAGAGCTTGAATGCGAACGCATATTGGCAAGTCAGCTTTTTAAACGCTCTCGAATGCTTTCTAACTTGCTTCGATATTTATTACAAAGTACTTTGGATGGTCAGCAACCCAAGGAAATTACCTTGGCTTTGGATGTTTTTAACAAGCCAAACAGTTTTGACCCGACAGAAGATTCCTTTGTACGCGTTTACATGCATAAACTGCGAGCGCGCGTCGATGCTTATTACCATGAGTATTCAAATCCCAGCCAAACACGCCGTATCAGCATTCCTAAAGGCTCGTACTTACTGGCCATAGAGTCGCTTGTAAATGATGAAGACTTCACCTCTTCCACTCGTCCCGTGCACGGTAGTGCAGGTGAAGAGTATTTACGCCCAGAAACTCAGAGCAATCATTCACAGGGCAACCCTACACAGAGCAATACGGCAACGCGCGATGATTATAAAACACAGGGAAACATCAGTTTATTGCGCACGTCTGTTTATAAAATGGCACCCTGGTTACTCGCCTTAAGCGCCATTATTTGTGCGTTCTCACTCGTTATGTTCATCGAATCTAAGCGCAATGATTCGCCCTCTGCTTTTGATCAGACGCCGCTTCTACAAAATTTTTGGCAAGTGTTTAAAGATAATGGAAGACCTACTTATATCGTCTTGGGCGATCTTTATGTTTATGAGTTTGTGCTTGAACAAGGCATGGGGTCGAATCTCAGCGAAGCCACAGCTGATGCTAATAGCGATGCCACCACTAAAAGCACCTTATCGCAAAGTTCTTTAAGTGAAAGTTCTCTGTCTCAAAGTTCTCTGTCTCAAAGTTCTCCGTCTCAAAATTATTTGTCTCAAAGTTATTTGTCTCAAAACAATACATCACGCGATAAAGTTTTATTGCGTAATTATGATGTAAATTCTCAGATAGATTTAGAAGAGTGGTTAGATGAGAATCCGCAGTATCGTGATGTAACACAACGAAGTGCCAATCGTTTTTTAATGCAGTCTACTGCATATACGCTTGCACCGTTAATTTCTGCTGCCAATCTAAACGACGACGTTTTTTTTATTACCACCCTGTCTGATGCAGATGCAAAAACGCTTCGCGACGCAAATTTTATATATGTCGGCATGATAAAAAGCATGGGCTTTCTGCGAACGTACTTTGAAGCAAGTGATTTCCGTTGCGAAACACGCTGTCGATACGATTTGCGTACTGATTCCGGGCTACGCTTTTATGGAGAAGGAAATAGAAGCGAAGACCATATCGATTATGCTGTGGTTACTAAGACGGTTCGTGAGAATGGCGCCATTTCTCTTTTTCTGGCGGGTTTTTCAGACACTGGAATAATGCAGGCAGTACGCACCGTTACTGATGAAAGCAGTTTGTTAAACGCCCGAAAAATTATGCTGGAGAATCAATTTATAGAAGATGATGTGACCATCGCTAAAGATGAAACGGCTGGCGAAAAACAAGGTTTCAGCCTTTTATTTGAAACAAAAGGTTTTGACTACGCAGACTATGATGCAGATATGATTTTCGTCAATGGACATGAGCTGAATTCGCAAAAAAACGAAACTAAGCTTGGCGACGAATAAGACATCCAAACAGCCATCGTCATCCCCGCGCACCATCGTCATTCCCGTACAACATCGTCATCCCCGCGAAAGCGGGGACCTCCAAAGATAAGGCACGTTCTGAAGCTTTCACACAATTTGATAGAGCAGATTTTAAAATTTTGCGGTGAATTTAAGGGTTTCCCACTATCATGGGAATTACGAAGGTTGTTTTGAAGATATAACGTCGTCAGATAAGCTAGGATAGAGTGTCAGCAAGCGTTGCGTAAAACTGACAAGTTAGGTTGAACACGGAGTTTACTGAAAGTATTTTCAAGCAATTACATGCATATTATCTAAACATACCGCTTCCATATTCTAAAAAAGGGCGTATATTACGCTCGCTTTTCTAACATAGTACAAATAATGGCCATTGGCTTTCATCATCAAAAAGAAAAACAGGTGCTGCGTCTTTCATTTTACGTGGCGGGATTATTTGTGCTCATTGCGCTTGGTTTTGCCTTGCTCACCGGCTCAGATGCCATTCTATTCGACGGTATTTATTCACTTATTGCCTTTTTTATGGCTTTGCTTACATTAAAAGTAGCCAATCTTGTGCAGTTACCTGATGACGATCGTTTTCATTTTGGCTATACAGCTATTGAGCCAACCTTAAATCTTTTTAAAGCACTAATTATTATCGCAAGCTGTATATATGCTGTCATAGCCTCCATCAATAGTTTATTCGACGGTGGTAACAGCGCAGACTATGATTTAGCCATGATTTACGGTGCCTTTGCCACGGTTGCCTGTTTTGGAATATCGGCCTACATGCGATATCACAGTAAAACACTACGTTCTGATTTAGTGGGTGTGGACGCGCATACATGGTTTGTAGACGGCGTCTTAAGCGCCTCAATTTTGCTTAGTTTTGGATTAGCCTTTGCACTGGAAAACATGCAGATTGAGGGCTACAAAGACCTTGCCAAATATGCGCCTTACGTTGATCCTGTTCTTTTAATTGTACTCGGTATCGCTATGCTGCCGATTCCACTTAAAATATTGCTCGACAGTCTGAACGAGGTGATTAACAAAGCTCCTCCTGAAGCGGTGAGCAGCGTCATTGAAAAACGTTTAAAAAAGACGTTGGCAGATGTGCCTTATGAGCACGTTGAAGTGCGTATCAGTAAGCGCGGTAGAGATTTATATTTGCTTGTGCATATTATTGTTGATGATGCCTTTTCAGTGGCAACAATCAGCGAACTGGATGATATTCGGCTTAAATGCGAGGCTGAAATGCGCGAATGGAATCCATCCATCATCATGGATATTCTTTTTATTCAAGACCCGGAGCTTGCTGATTAGGGCATTAAAAAACGTTATACCTGAAAATTGTTTAAAATCTTTTTTACTCAGATTTTCTCAATCTTGTGTAAATCCTTCCTCGTTAAATTAAACTCTTAATCTCTCATTTCGCTTAGAAAAACTTTGGGATTGAGCGGCGTGTAATCCGCAAAGGCCTATCCGCAAAAGCTTTGAAGTAAGCTACCTCACATCTAATAAAAAATGAAAAACGCATCAGCACATCCAAAAACTGTGGCGAAGAATTTGCAACTTAGAAAATCAGATTAAGGACTAATGAACTCATTGTATGACAATATTTCTTAAATTTTCTGTAGCGACGGATACACCTTTAAAAGTGCTAACACCTCTCGTCGATGAATCTTCTGCGCTATTTGATGCATTTATCGCGTTTTTACCCTCATTATTGCTTGGTGCAGTGTTTTTACTTTGCGCGGTATTAATTTCAGCCCCCATAGGGCGTTTTGCCACATCACAAACGCAGCGTTTTTCTGGCTCGCAATTGCTGGCAAGTGTGGTAGGACAAGCAGTAAAGCTTCTTGTAATTGCACTGGGGCTTTATATCTTGCTTAAACTTATTGGTTTATCGGGTTTTGCACTAACGATATTAAGCAGTGCAGGTGTTGCCGGTATTATTATTGGTTTTGCTTTTAAAGATATTGCGGAGAACTTTATTGCCAGCATTTTAATCAGTATTCAAAAACCGTTTAAGCTGGATGACGTAATTGAAGTTGATGGTGTGATTGGGGTGGTCTCTAAAGTGACCTCTCGTGCAACAACGCTAGTAGATTTTGATGGGGATCATATTCAAATTCCGAACGCCACAGTCTACAAAAGCAAAATCCGTAATTTAACGGCAAACCCTAAAGGACGGGTATCGTTTCAATTAGGTATTGGCTACGATAGCAGCATTCGAAAAGCGCAGGAAATTGCCTATCAGGTGCTTATCGACAACGACAGTGTGCTTAACGAACCTGAGCCACTTGTTCTTACTGATAATCTTGGTTCTTCCACTATTAATATGCAGATATATTTTTGGATTGACGTTACTCGGTTCTCACCAATCAAGGTTAAATCAATGGCGATACGGCAAGTGTTAAGAGCACTGGAGCAGGCAAATATTTCCATGCCTGACGACGCAAGAGAGCGAGTATTTCCGCAGGGATTAACCATTCACACCGTGGATGCTGCGCATAAAGAAAGTTTTGAAGATACAGGTCCAATGAAACAAGAACAAGATAAAAGAATTGAGGACAAACTAAGACACGACTCCAATGACTCAAAGAACATCGAAGATGACTTAAGCAGCCGTGAAGATGTAAGTAGTGATACGCAGGATATTCAGGCGCAGGCTAAGCAAAGCCGAGCGCCTGAGGAAGGTAACAATATTCTTTAAACGTATATCGTTGAACACAACAATTTAGTTGTTTCGACTAGTAAGAATTGTGGTTCAGGTAATTTTTCGATTTCTGGCCTTTTTTCTTTGCATTTTCAATGCTCAAAACTGGTCCACTGTTGACTTTGGTGTCGCTATCGAAACCACCAGGTAAGCGAAACACGATATCGTTACCGTTGCGATCGGTAAAGCGCTGACCCGTCACTTTGTTTTTTTCCAAATCGGCCGTTGAAACAATGCTTTGTTTTGCAATGTCGTTCTGATCAAGAAGTCTCTCAATGGATGGAACCAGCTGATTGTTTTGATAGTTAAGCTCAATATCCGGCAAGAATACATTGCCGGATTTTCGTATATCAGCTAAGTCTGCGTAGGCGCTTAAATCACTACCAATAAAAAGATTATTGATGAAGTAATTATCGCCACCTGCTATGCCAGAATATCCTTTTATCTGCGTGGAATGTGGGTAATGAAAAGGTGTGCTTCGTTCTGGTACGGCACGCTGCGTGACCTGCCCCGCAAAAAGATTGTGTAAATACGCATTACCCTGAGACCAATCTGACAATGCACGCTCGGACAAAAACAAATTATTGTCGATAAGAGCTGGACCGTGGTTAACCTCAAGCCACAGATCTTGATCATCATTATTGTGTAGCACATTTGCACTAATGCGCGTGCCTTGCGTCATCCAATCGAGCCAAATACCACGATGTGAGTCAAATATATGGTTATGTGCAATGACGGTGTCGATTGGTGCATGTAGCTTTATCCCTGCCATTTCATAGCCGTCAAAAAGCTTTTGTTGGTGTATATCGTGAATGGTATTTTGTGTGATCTCGCTGAAAATTGCGCCCATGCTGCCAGCTATTCCAGCCTGCTCACAGTGAGAGATATGATTCGCACGAACCACATGACCACCAATCGTTTCTTTATTCCAGTCTCTGGCGATAGCTCGCTCAATTGTGCCTACATAACCGGCGGCGGAATCTGCCGCTGTATTGTCAAATTCATCACCGTATTTACCTAAACTCAGACACACCGTTCGTGAGTGGCGAATTCGATTGTTCTCAATAATCCAGCCTTTACTCCAATGTGTGCCTACAGCCGCTTTTTGTTCAGCAGTGGGTGGTGCCCAATTCGTCGCAGCATGGGCAAATTCAAATCCGCTTAAGCGAATATAGTTTATGTTAGGTTTTGATGGATAAAATAAGGTTTCTCGCACATTAATTTCTATCCCTTCGCGATTCGGGTCATGACCATTAAATTGTGCATAGATTTTGGTATTCGTATCATTAACCTCTGCATACCAGAGCGCTTTATTTGCAAGCTTTGCCAGTGCTGCCTGATACTTCTCAACGTAGGCTGCCAGGCTGTTCTCATTGTGTTTTTTAAACACAAAATACAGATCTATGCCTTTATCACCGCCCTTAAAACTGCCTCCAGAGTTCGCAGCGGCAACGAAGTCAGACCATTGAGGTAAATAGCTAACAAACACTTCGCTACTATCCCAACTTGCAGTACTAATAACTGAAGCACTTGCGAGTAATTGACCGTCTACACCGTTGGCACGAATTTCAACCACACCTCCATGGCTGCCTTGAATGGGCGAAGCCAATATTCTGACAAAGCCTGCATCCTCATTTAAATTAACGTTATTTAAGCGAATATAATCACTCTCGTGAATAACAAGTGCATGATTTGCATCTGACTCGCCTTTCACATCTACATGTTGAGCAGAAAAACTTCCTTCAAACTCCTGAGGCGTTTGACTTATTTGAGACTCTCCCAGCGCTAGTCTCTCGAGCCGCATTAAAGAGGATTGTTTACTTTGCACAATGTCATCAATAAATGCTCTGGCATTAAATGGCTTACCTAATACTGTTTCTAAATCTGGCGATTCCCAAAGCCATTCATCGTTTAAATATACAGCACCGGTGTGATGATCTCGTCCTTCGTTTTTAAACCAGTCACCGCGAATTTTAGTCGCGTACGGATTGTAGTTGCCAAAAAAAGTATTGGGCAGTGTAAGCAGCCATACATCATCTTGAACATGTCTCCAGCCTTTAAGTTTTTCAGAGCCTTTTACGAGCACTCGTTCACCCTCGGCTGCGCGATAATGAATCATTTCATTTGAGGAATTACCGCCAAATTGGGGGTCAATACTTTCTCTATAAACTCCGCCTCCTACAATAACGGTATCACTCGCTTGGGCAATTTCTGCCGCTCTGCTAATAGTTAAAAAGGGACTAGTTTGCTCGCCTGAATTACTGTCGTTTCCCCCTTTCGACACGTAAAAGGTTTTACCTGATTGGATTAAAACAGCCTGGTTTTTTGTGAGCAATTCATCGGCCTGCGTAAGCGGAGAAAAAATTATGTATGTTAGGAGAAGCGAAAACACAGTGGCCATATCGGCTCCTGCCATTAAAATTTTTTTTCCAATTAATTTTCCAATTAACTTAGTGTCCAAACTTATTCTCCTGCCATCCCACACAAAACTTTAGCAACTCACCGCTTGCATATTCTCAAATCAGCTGGCTCTGGAAGACGCTCCAAACCAACTGTGGAAATATTGATTTATTGGAACAACTGCTTTACATTCTCAACTAATATTTCATACTAGTTCATACCAGTTGCAAATGGCAAGCGTTTTGGAGAACACCTTAGACACTACGCAATGAGAATAAGATTTGAAAACAAAAGTTGAACAGATCATCGCTGACATTGAAAACAAAGTTCAGGCGAATACATTAAGGTTTGGCGACAGCCTTCCCTCGCTTTCGCGCGTGCAAGTGGATTATGAAGTGTCAAGAGACACAGCAGTGCGTGCCTACCGCAATTCAAAAAGCCGGGGGATCATCGAATCAAGAAGAGGCAGAGGCTATCGTGTTGCTAATAATGTGAGCGATCGCCAGTTGAACGTATTTATTCTATTGGACGAACTTTCTGAATATAAAAATACCCTTGTTAAATCCTTTGCCAAAGCTTTGCATAACAAAGCTACGTATAAACTCTTTTTTCATCATTTTAACCAAGACGTATTTGCTCAATTACTTAGCACTCAATTGGGTAACTTTACGCATTATGTTATTAGCCCTATTCCTGATGCACCTGAACTAAACGCAGTGCTTGGCAAGGTTCCTGAGCATCAACTTATATTTATTGACCGTTGCGACACACAAGAACTTACACCACCTTTTTTAGGGCAACTATATCGACAGGATATCAAAAATAGCCTGAATCAACTGAGCGATAGTTTAACGCAGTATTCTTGTTTTGAGTTTGTGTTTGGTCAGTCAAAATATCACCCAAACGAACTGAAAACGGGATTTAGGGATTTTTGTCAGCAGCACAACATCGCTCACCACATCATTGTTAACCCTGCAGACATCAAACTGCGAAAAGGCAGTGCTTATTTAGTTATAGATGACGAACTACTTGCTTATATCGTAAAAGAAGCAAGGCATAAAGCGCTGCATATTGGTAGTGATATCGGCATCGTGTCTTATAACGAAACCTGCCTGAAATCTGTTATTGCAGACGGCATTACCACTATTTCGACGGATTTTGCAAAAATGGGCGAGACACTTGCGCTCATGTTGCAAAGTCCTACATTTCCCGAACGCGTCCACAACCCAATGCTTGTGTTAAAAAGGAATTCTTTATGATCCCTGCCAACGCTTTTATCAATCAATCTATAAACGATAAAAATGTACAATTTTATAAAGAATACGGCTTTCTGATCGCGCCAAATGCACTTACGCAAGCAGAAATTGCTTCTTTAAATAAAGATGTGGTCGAGATTTTAAGTGGCAAGCGCGGTGAGATAGAGGGTTTGCGACACCTATCGGAGAACCAAAAACCGACTTATGTTCAAAATCATGTTCAGAAAAATGAAAATGATTTTATTCGCCAGTACACCGCAATTCATTTTCCGCATAAATTATCAGCGCTGATAAAAGACTTTGCCAAACATCCGAAAATTGTAAATGTGCTCAGCGAGATTGTGAGTAAAAACGTTAAATGCCTACAGTCCATGTTTTTCGTTAAAGCGCCAGGTAAAAAAGGTCAGGCCTGGCATCAGGATGAATACTTTATTCCCACTCGTGATAAATCGCTTACCGGCGCATGGTTAGCTTTAGATGATGCAAACGAAGAAAATGGCTGTTTGTGGCTTATTCCAGGTTCTCACGAAGACGGCATTATTCGACAGCGAGTTAAGAACGATAATACCCACTTTGCTGATACTGAAGTTGCAGACATCACACCTTTCGAACAAAAAGACTTTGTAAAAGTGGAAATTAAAAAAGGTGCAATCGTTTACTTTAATGGCTATCTTTTGCATATGTCTTTACAAAACCAGTCGCATTCCTCTTTCCGTCGGGCACTGGTATTTCATTACAGCAGCGCAGAAACGATGCTCCCTTGGAATCTGGATGGGCGCATACCCAACACACAAGACAATCGCGACATATTTATGGTCACCGGCGTTGACCCCTATGCTTACAAAGGGACTTGTGAATTAGCCAAGCCGTTTATTCGGGCAGATGTGCTGGATTTTAGAGTGTAATCTTTAAAATCTTGAGAATCATAAAATAAGACAGAGTGGTGCGTCTACCCTGACTCGAACAGGGGACCTCTACCATGTCAAGGTAGCGCTCTAACCAACTGAGCTATAGACGCATTTTGGACGCTTGCCTGATTGCTGATGTGTTGCAAAGCTAAAACACAAGACACTTTTTGTCACAAGCGGCGCGTATAATAGCCACGCATAGTGCTTTTCGCAAGCGATATTTCAATCAAACACGCTGTAGCTGAATCGCTTGCACAAATTTTGACGGATTTTCGCTGTTTACCCATTGTAAAAACGCCTCTCCTAACTGTTCAGATGCGCTCATCACCTTTTGCCAGTAATCAATTCGCTGCTTGGCAGGCATGGTTTCAAAGTCTTTTCTATCAGGTATTTTGCCGTAGGGTAGCGTTGCAACAAACTCCTCCGACGGTGCAATTAACACCACATTTTCGTAAGAATCCGCATGGCAGCTTCGTTTTTTCAAGGCCTTATCGAACCATCCTGGAATGGGTGTTTTGTAAAAATGTGGATATAACACCAAACCAGGGGTGTTGATTTTCATGTCAAAGTGATAATCAATAATCCCTCCATCGCGATATACGCCCGGCCCTGCCCCCGGGATATCTGGCACACCCTCAATAACCATCGGTATCGAACCTGTCGCCATGAGCGCCATTAGCATGTTGTCATGACTAAGCGATACGTGTCGGCTCGCAATGGCGACCTTTTCTTCAAAGTCAAACAAGGTATCGGTGTTGGAAAAAACGACACGTGTGAAGCTTTTTTGAAGTTTTGCTCTGCCCAAAGCATTTCGAGCAGCGGCTAAACCAAGCCCTGTCCCTTGTTGCCATTTAATTTCTTTAGCTGCCAAACCATGACTTTCAGCCACTACAATGTGCAGGCGTTTGCGCGACTGGCTTAAGACCTCGTCTACTCCGCCCTCTCCCATCATATAGTGTAAAAGCTTAACGCCTTTTTCAGTAATTTCTCTTACGCTAGGCTTATCTGAATAAATTGTATTGCTGTAGCTATGGGCAAGGCGCTCAATTGCGGCTCGAGGGTCATTATGCGCAAAGCAGGCAGAACGAAATGCACCAATAGATGATCCAATAATATCAACAGTGTGAACACCCTTATCCATAAAGTCATTAAAGAGCACTTTATCCAGTCCATAAAGGACAAACCATTTTGGCCCGCCCGATGCGCCTAACACGGCAGTAAACATTTCAGGGTGAACGCCGTTTTGCTTTATTTGCGCCATCGCCTTTTTGCCGGCGTAAATTGAAAGTGGCTGCATCAAAATTCCTTTGCTTATTTTTTACTAATTCTTTGTTTTACTTATTGCTAGTGACATACGCTTATTCATAGCATGTGAGTGCCGTTATTTCGCTTAACAATTGGTATTTATGGTATAAGTATGCGGAAATCGTCAGAGAAATGACAATAATTTATGCTGATTTTGCACAATAAATTTGCGGTGCCGGTATATTGACCATGTTTTTTTTGCTATTGTTTTCATATTCTTAGTGAGTAACCCCAATGAACTACACATACTTATCCACAGATAAAGTGGATAAGATAAAAAACGTTGCTTTCGTTAAGTTAATTAAAGTTAATTAAACTAAATTAAATAAGGAAAATTTGTGGCAAAGCAAACCTTACAAGTCCTTAAGGATACATTCGCTATTCATAGCCTTGATGTGGATGAGTCTATACCTACAAAGGTACTTGCCTGTGATTTTTACTTCATAGGCAAAACAGCAGATGAGTTATCACTCGTTGTACCCCAGAAAATTAGTATTGATGCTCAAGAAACTGATTACGACTGGCGCGTACTGGAAGTACTTGGTCCCTTGAGTTTATCAATGGTGGGGATTATGGCTGAAATTGGCAATGTGTTGGCAAAAGCAAAAGTGAGCATATTTGTCGTATCAACCTTTGAAACCGATTATTTTATGGTTAAGCAAGACACTCTGGACAAAGCCATTGAAGCCTTGATTAAGGCCGGTTACAAAATAGAAAAATAAGAGGTATTTAAGTGACACATCTTTATGGAATCAATAATTGCGATACAGTGAAAAAAGCAAAAACCTGGTTGAACGATAAACAGGTAAACTATCAGTTTCATGACTATAAAAAAGAGGGTGTTGACCTGGATTTTATTCGCCAGATGCTTGAAACGCACGGCGTTGCTGTAATTGTCAATAAACGCGGTACCACTTATCGCAAGCTTGACGACGCACAAAAATCAACAATTGATTCAGGCGATATCAATGCAGTTGCTCTTCTCTTGCAAGCGAATTCCTCAATGATTAAGCGCCCTATTGCTTTGCGCGATAACGCTTCGATTGTTGGATTTAAGGCCGATGAATACGCAGATTTTTTTCAGTGAAAGTGTTATTTAAGTACAAGAAGAGATAGATAAATGCGAGCACTAAACATAAATCATATTATGGGTTTGGACAATTCGCACTTACTTGCGCTTAGTGACGGGCACTTTTTGTTACCTGAAGTAAAAACAGCTTTTGAAAAAATGCAAGCGGCAGCGGCAGAGGCCTATCTGGACTTGCAAATTTGTAGCAGCTATCGAAACTTTGAACGGCAATTGTCTATATGGAATCGCAAGTGGAAAGGGGAATTGCCCTTGTACACGCTGGAAGGAGAATTGCTTGATCACAGTCAGTTAAGTGACGATGAAAAAATACACGCGATTATGCTTTGGTCTGCGCTACCCGGCGCAAGTCGGCATCACTGGGGTAGCGACTTGGATTTTTATGATAAACAAAGTGTGGAACGCGCAAATACTAAACTTGAACTAGTGCCAAGTGAATATGAAAACGATGGTCCTTGCGCCAGGCTGTCTGATTTTATTGATTTGCACGCCGCTGATTTTGGCTTTTATTTACCCTATGCGACCTATGTTGGGGGTGTTGCACGCGAGCCATGGCATATCAGCTACAAACCTATCGCAGAAAAAATCCAACAAGAATTTGATATTGATGCATTGCGAAAAACGCTCAGTGATAGTGAGCTACTAGGCAAAGAAGCGGTGCTGCCGCAATTAAATGAGTTGGTGCTACGCTATACCTATAATAAAGGCGTATAATTATTCCTACTGGCAAAACCACATAATGGTCAAGGATAAATACACGCTAATGAACACATTTGAAATTGTTGTCATTATCACTTTGGTATTGGGCATTATTGCCGGTAACATTTTGCTATTGCGATACAGCAACAAATTTAAAATACCCAAAGATTTTAAAAAGCGCCCAGATTCAGACTATGACGATACTGATGGTGATCACAAAGAGGATAAAGACAAATGGTAGGCCTTATCCCCTTTCAAAACAATTTCATGTGACGCTCGACTGGCAAATCAATTTCGAGGCCTAAAAAATCGCCTTAGTTTAATTTGACCGCTGTACCGCTGATACTCACCATTAGCATGCTGCCGTTTTGACCGACTACTTCGTAATCCAAGTCAACACCAATAATGGCATCAGCGCCTAGCATACTTGCTTCTCGCTCAATCTCTTCAAATGCGATGCGACGCGCTTTAGTCAATTCTGCTTCGTAAGAGCCTGAGCGCCCGCCTACTACATCTCGAATTGAGGCAAACAGATCTTTAAATACATTCGCCCCCATAATCGCTTCGCCAATCACAACGCCGCAATACTGACTAACGGTTTTTCCTTCAATTGAATTGGTTGTGGTGATGATCATATTTTCTCCTTTATGACGCTAGGCGCGTGTTTTAGCGGCGCTTATACAACAATAATCGCCATTTGTTATCGGTTTTACAATGAGAAACCTGCTAATACGCTTCGCATTTTCTCAATCTTTTGGTTTAAGCTTTGCTCATCATATGTTTTTGCTTTTGCATAGCCCCAAACGGGTGATGGCCATGCAATATCTGATGTAAATCGTGCGATATGATGTACATGCAATTGAGAAACAACATTGCCAATTGCAGCGACATTGAGCTTATCGTATTGATAAATGGTAGCCATTGATTGACTCAAACGTCTACTTTCAATTGTAAGCATTTGTTGCAGATCTTCACTTAGATCATGCATTTCCTTAAGCCCATTAATTTGGGGCACCAACAAGTACCATGGATAGTTCGCATCGTTTATCAGCCTTACTTGAGAAAGAGACAGCGCACAAACAAAAATACTGTCCTTTTCCAATTGCGGTGCCAGCTTAAAGTCTTTATCCATTTTGCGTTTGGGCATTTAATTTTTACTCTGTTTTAAGAACATTTTTAAAATTCCTGACAAATTAGAGTTCGTAGGGGATCACGGTCAGCATCGCACGCTGCCCGATTGCCACATCAGCATTTGGAAAAACGATGGCCTCGCCCTCATGCTCAGCAACATATTGACGACCGGTCTCACTGGCAAGCACGCTTCCTTTTTTAAAATCAGTGAAATTTGCGGTGTCGTCTGAAAAGTGTAGCTTGAAATCGTCCTGATATTTTTTAATTACTTGATTTACTTTGAATATTTGTAATGGGCATTCTGAATAAGGCGTTAAGGCTAATACTTCATCCTGAATCAAATGCCTTAACATGGTGGACACTTGCTCAAACTTTTTCATGTCATTTTCACCAAAGCGCTTCACTTTTCCGAGCTCTACGGTAAAAGATAATGCATCATGATAGCGTGAGGAATAATAACTGAATGTGGTCGTTGGCCCCTGCGAAAGCAGTATCGTATTAACACCACAATCAGACATAAACTGAAGCTCTTGCTTGTTGTATGCTTGTCCGTGCGTAAAGGGATACACGGCGAATTTCTCGTTTTTTGATGCGCGAATAGCTGTATGTAAATCGTAATGATGTTTGGAGCCACAATCTGTGTCATCCGCGTGTTTAAAAAACCTTGCCATTTCGCTCATAAGCTCTCTTGCCCGCACTCGCTCATCCCCTTCCCCATCAAGTTCAGCGGCAAACAAGCGATTGAGATTTTCATCTATAAATCGGGTTTGTTTTGCAATGGCGGGCAAATTTCCAAACATAAACATTACTGGATGATTGACCATTAAATGTTCGTTTGCGATATCAGCAATCATCTGATTGCATATTTCCATTGGCGCGGTCTCGTTGCCGTGAACGCCGCACGAAAGCACAATATGCTTTTGCAATTTTCGCTTTACTACAGGGGTAAATGTGATCACCCCTAACACCTCACAATCGACTTGTGTGTGCCCATTAATGGTTAGTGAAAAGGGCGAAAATTGCCTGTCGGCACGCCTTTGATGTTGATCAGGTAAATTCGCGCAGTGAAGTGAATAACTTAAAAAATCATTTAATTCGTTTAACACTCGTTTTCCTCGTTAAAAGTAACAAGGGAATGTTAGCAAGGTAAGTCTGGCAATTCGAATTTAAATTTTAAGCGTTGTTTGCCAGCTCTGCAAAATTGTTGTTTTCGAGTAAGTCGATAAATGCATATAAAGGTACGGCTTGTGAGAATAAAAAGCCTTGTCCTTTGGTAATACCCATTGATGTTAGCAAGCGAAGTTGCTCTGCATTCTCTATTCCTTCTGCGTAGGTTTCGCAGCCTTTCGCATCGCAAATAATTTTGGTGGCCTGAATAATGGCACTGTTAACTTTCGAAGCGCTCAGTTCAAGCACAAATGCTTTATCGATTTTGATAGCAGACAACTCCAGGTCTCGAATAAAACTCAGGTTGGAATACCCTTTTCCAAAGTCATCCATCGAAATTGCAATGCCCATGGCTTTTATTTCATCTAACTGGCGTTTTACCAACAATGAATTTGAAAGCGCCACGTCTTCTGTGAGTTCGATTTCGATTAGCTCAGGGGCAACGGTGTACTTTTGCAACAATTTTCTGATGTTGGGTAATAAGCGCGGATCATAAAGCTGAGTTGGTGAAATGTTTACTGAAACCGGTAATTCAAACCCTGAGGAGCTCAAAAGTGCAATCGATGAAAAGGCACTTTCAAGCGTCCAATACCCAAGCTCATTCATCATGTTATAAGATTCGGCTGCTTTTAAAAGCGTGCCTGGAAATACCACACCATCAAGTGGATGATTCCATCGCAACAAGCACTCTGCCCCAATAATTTCAAAGTTCTTTAAATCTACCTTGGGTTGAAAATATAGCTCTAACTCTTGATTATTTAAGGCGCGCGTCAAATCTGCTTTAAGCGCCAAGCCTTTGCCGCTTACCTCATGACTATCGTCTGTTAACAGAGCAAAATTAACGTGCCGGTTCGACTTCGCCTTTTTTAACGCGGATTCGGCAAGCGAAATTACCGTATTCGTATCTGTTTCCTTTGAACGGCGAATAGCCGCGCCTACGTTAAAATCCGCAATAAAAGCAGTGTTGTTCACCATTAAAGGTGATTTAAAATGCGAGATTAAACGGGCATTTCGCTCACGCATGGCAGTCGGTGTGTTTGAATTGATAAACACTACGCCAAAAATATCCCCACTTAAACGACCGATAGCCTCTGCGTCTTTGAAAATACGACAAATGTGATTGGCAATTTGCAAAAGCACCATGTCGCCAGACTTATGATCAAAGGCAGCCGATACATCAGAAAACCGCATCACATCCATGAGCATCAAGCTGAAGCTTTGCTCATTACTTGCAATGCTTTCTACAATCTCCAAAAAACTGTATCGATTCGGGATTTGATTAAGCTGTTGATGCTGCGACAAGGTCATAAAGATTTTTTGATCCTAAATGAGAGCCTGATTTGACCGAAAAAACGCTGTCAAATTCATTAGTACTATCTATATCGCAGTATTTGGTGATTTCTTTACTAAAAAGCCGGCTAAGTGCCGGCTTTTTAATCGTTATGATAAACTTAACCCCATTTTCTCACGAATTTACCTGACACTTTTCCAGTTTCCAGATTTTTTCAACATAGTCTCTAATAGAACGGTCAGAGGTAAATTTACCCATTTTGGCGGTATTTAAGATTGCCATACGCGCCCAACGCTCTTTGTCTTTATAAGCTTTATCTAGCTCGATATTCGCTTGGCTGTAAGATTCAAAATCAGCCAACACTAAGTATGGGTCGCCACCGTCTAGCATGCTCTGCTTTAACGACGATAAAGCACCTGGCTGACCAGGCGTGAAATAATCACTGTCTAGCCAATCCAGTACGGCCTTGATTTCTTTATTGGCATAATAGTAATCGTAAGGCTTGTAACCTTTGGCTTTTAACTCATTTACTTGCTCCACTGTATTGCCGAATATAAAGATGTTGTCATCCCCTACTTCCTCAGCAATTTCAATATTGGCACCATCCAGTGTACCGATGGTAACTGCGCCATTGAGTGCAAGCTTCATATTGCCCGTACCAGAAGCTTCTTTTCCGGCGGTAGAGATTTGCTGAGAAACATCAGCAGCCGGGATCATTTTTTCAGCTAGAGACACGCGATAGTTTGGCAAAAACACAATCTTGATTTTATGATTAACGCGATTGTCACTGTTTATCTTTTCAGCCACTTTATTGATGGCATAGATAATGGTTTTTGCAAGCGCATAGCCAGGGGCCGCTTTTGCGCCAAAAATAAATACACGTGGATGCATATCGTAATCAGGGTTTTCAAGCAGCCTTCTGTATAACGCTAAAATATGTAGCAAGTTAAGGTGCTGGCGCTTATATTCATGCAAACGCTTAATCTGTATGTCAAAGATAGCTTTGGTGTCGACAGATATTCCAGTAAGCGCTTTTATTTCTTTAGCCAAAGCGTCTTTATTTTTTTGTTTTACACGCATAAAGGAATTTTGGAATGTTTTGTTATCTGCAAACTCAGACAAGCCATCCAGTTTTGATAATTCCAGTGGCCAATCGTCACCAATTTTTTTTGAAATAAGTTCAGACAATAAAGGATTACAGGCCTTTAACCATCTGCGCGGCGTAATACCATTTGTGACGTTCGTTAATTTACCCGGGTAAAGCTGATCAAATTCAGGAAAGAGATCCTGTTTCACTAATCGAGAATGAATTTCAGCCACACCGTTAACGGCAAATGCACCAATTACGCTTAGATTCCCCATGCGAACCATTTTTTCGTTACTTTCTTCAATAATAGAGAGTTTTGCTTTTATGGCGTTGTCTCCCGGCCATTTCTTCTCTACTTCTTGCATAAAGCGATGGTTTATTTCGTATATGATTTCAATATGTCTTGGCAGAATCTTTTCCATCATGCGCACCGGCCATTTTTCCAATGCTTCTGGCAGCAAGGTATGATTGGTATAAGCAAAGGTATTTGAGCAAATATTCCATGCGGTATCCCAGTCTAACTGCGCGCGATCAACCAAAATACGCATTAACTCCGGAATGGCAATAGCAGGATGGGTATCGTTAAGCTGAATCACCACTTGGTCGGTGAATCGCGACCAATTGTCACCGTGAGCTCGCTTGTAGCGACGAATAATATCTTTGAGTGAACAGGCGCTGAAAAAATATTGCTGAATCAATCGCAGTTCTTTACCTGCCTCGGTTTCATCGTTTGGATATAGAACTTTTGAGATGGTCTCTGCTTCAACATTTTCGCGCTGTGCATCTACGTAACCACCTGCATTAAACACATCCCAATTGAAGTAACCTGAGGCCTGACTCTCCCACAAGCGCAAGACATTGACCGTTTTGCCACCAAAGCCTACAACAGGGATATCCCAGGGAACACCTTTGACGATTGCGCCTGGATGCCATTCTTTTTGGATTTGCCCGTTTTTACCGTATTTGGTTTCAACGTAGCCATACAGCGATATTTCCTGAATAGACTCTGGACGGCAAATTTCCCACGGATTGCCGTAATCTCTCCATGAGTCAGGTCGTTCAATTTGCGCGCCGTTTTTAATTTCCTGACGGAACAAGCCATGCTCGTAGTGAATGCCATATCCGATTGCGGGATATTCCATGGTCGCTAATGAGTCGATGAAGCAGGCAGCCAAGCGTCCCAGGCCTCCGTTTCCAAGCGCCATATCGGGCTCTTCTTCAAGCACGTCGCTAAGCTCCACACCAAGCTCTTGTAAGGCTGCGTTAGCCGTTTCAAACAAGCCAAAGTTATGCATATTGTTAGACAGCAAACGTCCCATTAAAAACTCGGCGGAAAAATAATGGACAGCGCGGGTATCATTTAGATAGTGCGTTTTTTGTGTTGTTCTTAATCGTTCAAGAACCTGCTCCTGAATCGCAGCGCTCGTTGCTTTCCACCAGGCATGATTGTCTGCTTTATTTTCGTCAGTTCCCAAACTACAGTGCAAGTGACGAACAACCGCATCTTTGAACTGCTTTTTATTGATATTTAAACTGGCTAAGCCATTTTCGTGCTGCTTGCTTGAGCTAGCGCTTTTTGAATTTTTTAATTTCGACCCGCTATTTTTAGCAGTCGTCGATTTTGATGTCTTTGTTGTACTCATAATTTTCTCTTAATGCGTGAGTGAATGACATAATGAAAGAAACTTACAACAAAGATACCAAAAAATTTGAATCCCACCTAATAAATACGTATGCATGTAAATTTAGTGTTAATTTATTACCAAAATTTGATTAAATAACGAAAGGTCTGGCATTTATTAACACTTTATTTACTTTTTTATTACCCTAAGGAAACGTTTAGGGAAATTTAAAGAACGGAAGCAACTAAAGCTTCTGCATCTTCTATGATTTTTTGTAAGTGAGTTTCATCTAAAAAACTTTCCGCATAAATTTTATACACATTTTCTGTGCCAGACGGACGCGCTGCAAACCAACCGTTTTCAGTGGACACTTTTACGCCGCCAATGGGCGCATTATTGCCAGGTGCTTTTGTCTGAATATTACTAATTTTCTCACCAGCCATCTCACTGGCTTTAATATCCTCAGCACTCAAAGACGAGAGTTTGGCTTTTTGCTCCAAACTTGCTGCCACATCAATTCGCTTGTAAAGCGGCTCACCGTAGGTATCTGTCAATGAGCGGTAATGTTCACCAGGGTCTTTTCCGGATACCGCAGTTATTTCAGCGGCCAGCAAACTCATGATAAAGCCATCTTTGTCTGTGGCCCAGGTACTGCCATCCCTTTGAAGAAATATACCGCCAGCCGATTCTTCGCCTGCAAATGCGATTTCACCTTTTGTGAGACCATCCACAAACCACTTAAATCCAACGGGCATCTCTAACAAGTTGCGTCCAAGCTGCTTTGCCACGCGATCTATCATAGAGCTTGAAACAAGCGTTTTACCAATGGCTAAATTTGCATTCCACTTAGGTCGATGCTGATATAAATATTCAATCGCAACTGCAAGGTAATGATTTGGATTCATCAAGCCTGACGATCGACACACTATTCCATGACGGTCGAAATCCGGATCGTTACCAAAGGCAATGTCAAAGTCATTTTTAAGATCGATTAATCCCGACATGGCAAACGCTGAAGAGCAATCCATTCGAATTTTGCCATCTCTGTCACAGGGCATAAACGCAAAGCGCTGATCAAACTCCGTATTTAGCACTTTAATATTTAAATTATATTTCTCTGCAATTCGATCCCAGTAGGCCATTCCTGAACCGCCCAAGGGATCCGTTCCTAAACTTAAATTGGCATCTGAAATTGCTTTCAAATCGACAACCTTGTCTAAACCATCGATGTAGTCCTGCGCAAAATCTACCTGGCTTAAATTATTGGCAGACATAGCTTTGGCGATATTAACGCGCTGTATTTTAGATTGACTGGCAATTATTTCATTTGCGCGTTTTTGGATCGCAGAAGTCGCAACTGAATCCGCAGGCCCGCCGTGTACCTGATTGTATTTAAAGCCGCCGTCGCTCGGAGGGTTGTGTGAAGGCGTGATGACAATACCATCAGCCAAACCTTCGCTTCTGCCTCGGTTATAGTTAACAATACGCTGCGAGATAACTGGGGTGGGTGTAAAAGCATTCTCACTTTGGATCACGACATTTACGTCATTGGCAACCAATACTTCTATTGCTGTCATCAACGCGGGTTCAGCTAAGGCGTGGGTATCTTTGCCTATAAACAGTGGTCCGCTAATGTGATTGCTCTTGCGATACTCAGCCAGCGCCTGGCATATTGCTGCTATGTGCGCATCATTAAACGAGCAAAGAGAAGATGAGCCACGGTGACCTGAAGTGCCAAAACTGACGGCTTGTTCAGGAATATTCACATCTGGCACTAGAGAATAGTAATCCGCAGTCAGTTTAGCGACGTTTATTAACTGTGAAGGAAGTGGTGATTTTCCTGCGCGTTCGTGTTGAGACATGGATATTCCTTTATGTATATTGACGGAAGACATAACAAAGCTACCAAAACTGACTTGCAGATGCCATTATCAATTGCGATTCCAAGAGAATTTTTTATGCTTTGTAATTTTTGGGAACATACTCAGGTATCTAAATGGATATTTGAATTTGCCGATAATCTTTTACTATCAGCTTGTTATCACAAAATAAAACGCTGTAAGTCAGTAGAAAAGATAGATATGTCGATACCTAATTAAAATAAACGAGAAAGCTTTAAATTATGCGCACCGATATAAAGACCTGTATCAATCAAATCAGCCATGTTATTCGCGGTAAACGAACTCAAATAGAGCTCTCTCTTATCTGTTTGCTCGCTCGCGGGCACTTATTGCTCGAAGATTTACCTGGAATGGGAAAAACGACACTGTCTCAATCGCTTGCGCATGTACTAGGTCTTGAATTTGCCCGCATTCAGTTCACTTCTGACTTGCTGCCTGCCGACATGCTAGGTATTAATATATATGATCAAAAAGTAAGTGAATTTAGTTTTCACCCTGGCCCAATTTTCAATCAGGTTATTCTCGCTGATGAAATTAACCGTGCCAGCCCAAAAACGCAGAGTGCATTGCTTGAAGCAATGGCCGAGCGTCAAGTAACGATTGATGGAAAAACCAGAGATTTACCAAAGCCTTTTTTTGTTATCGCAACACAAAATCCATTGAATCAGTCAGGCACTCACCCCCTGCCAGAATCGCAGCTCGACCGATTTAATATGCAGCTATCGCTTGGGTTTCCTGACTTTGAATCTGAAAAAGCAATGTTGCTTGAAAATAACGAAGCAAATGAACTCAATACCATTATCAATATTGATTCTCTGCTAAAGCTGCAAGATCAGGTTGATAAAGTAAAGGTCAGCGATGCTGTTGTAACTTATGTACTTAATTTGGTGAACCTCACGCGGGAGTCGAATGACTATCCTAATGCTTTATCACCTCGTGCTGCAAAAGCGCTTCTCACTACCGCTAAAGCCTGCGCCTTTATTAATGAACGAGATTTTGTCACACCAGAAGACGTACAGTTTGTGCTAAGCGCAGTTTGCGAGCACCGCTTGAGAGGACACTTGCATACGCAAAGCGCCAGTAGCTTTAGCGAGCACTTAATGCAGCAGGTTGATCCACTTGCCGCCTAATGAAATCAATTATTTCATCCATTAACCGACTGAGAAATACCGCATTAATAAGGCGGAATCATTGGCTGGATAAACGCATTCCAGCTGAAAATACCAGCCAGTTCAACATGAGCAACACTTTTATTTTCCCATCCAGTTTTGGTTGGGCGATGATTGCGATGGTGCTGTTTTTATTTATCCTTGGAACCAACTACCAAAACAATGTGGTTTTGGGTATGAGCTACTTTTTTACCGCAGTATTGCTGTTATCTTTGTTTCACAGTTACCAATACTTCACACAACACAAAATTCATTTCAAAGCCTTTGAACCTGATTTTGAAAATCGCGAAATTGCATTGAATTGTGAGCTAAGCTCTTTGCAGCGCTATCCTGGTGGTGAATTTATTATTACGGCCTATAACAGAAGCATTCAGGTGCCGCTTAAAGAAAAGTTCAAAAAAGCGCCTGCGTCTATTATGTTACCTAAGATGCAGCGCGGCTATCATGTATGTAAACGTGTAAAAGTGGAGTGTTTTTTTGCCTTTGGTCTTTATCGATGCTGGAGTTATCTGCAACCCAAGCATCGTATTCTGGTGTATCCAAGTGTGCTAAAGGCGCCGCTTAAATTGCATCAAATCAATGAAGATGACGATAACGACTTGGCTCAACACACGCGGTTGACTCAATCTGATAATCTGCAAGGTATTCGCAATTACGTTGAAACTGACCCCATGCACCACGTGTCATGGAAACATGTAGCCAAAGGACAAGGTCTATTGACAAAGGACTTTGCTGAACATGCTGGGCTTATGGGATGGTTAAAATTGAGCGACTATGGCAGCGCCGATATTGAACAAAGCTTACGCATACTAAGCTATCAGGTGCAACATCTCTCTCAGGAACAGATTGAATTTGGGCTTGATTTAGGCGACACAAAAATTCTGCCTAATTCAGGCATTCCTCACCTTGAAAAATGTCTGTTTCAACTGGCTACCTACGGTCAGCCCAAACTCGATAGAAGAGCCTCTGATGCGAAAGCTTAATGCCTTCCAAATGCGCCTGCCCTCGCTACTGGTCAGTTTAAGCTTTGCGTTTGCTGTGCTGCCCCTTGCGGATACGATTATGGCCTGGGTATGGGTGTTATTTGCCTGTGCACAGGGCGTAGTGTTTGCAAAAGTGTTTAAGCGCGTTCCCGAATTAAACAGCCTAACGCTCAATCTACTCGCTATATTTTGTATGCTGTTGCTGATCTTCTTTGCAGGACAGTTTGGTTTGCTTTCAACAATGATTAATTTGCTTGTTGTTGCGGGCTGTTTAAAGCTAATTACCATGCGCACTTTCGCTGATTTTCATCTTGTGGTAATTGTGCTTATCTTTTTGGTTGCATGTGGCTTTATCTATCATCAAGCCTTGCTGTACGCGCTTTATTATAGCGGGATCCTCTTCGCTACCTTATTTGGCACTTACCTGCTCAATAAAGGAAAAATTTCACGCAAACAAAGCATCAGGCAGGCCAGTAAAATGCTTGCCCAAGCCATTCCTATTACCATCTTGCTGTTTGTCATGGTGCCTCGACTTCCCCCTCTGTGGGATGCCGCCGAGGCAAAATCAAGCAGCACGGGCTTGTCTGAAAGCATCACGCCGGGCGATATTGCCAATTTGGCACAATCTGGTGATTTAGCCTTTCGTGCTGAGTTCTCCGGTGCCATACCAGAAGCGCAAGACCGTTATTGGCGCAGTATCGTGCTGGACTATTTTGATGGTAAAACCTGGTCCATGGGAGACGAAATGTCCAACACCGATAACACGCCGCCCATAGCCGTAAGTGGACCAGCAACGAGGTATCTTATTATTGCAGAGCCAAACGAAACCCGCTGGCTTTATGCACTCGATGTGCCCATTGTTCAGGAGACCGTCACCGACAAACCAATATTTAGAAATCAGTCTTATCAATTGTTCACCCAAGAGGTCAATAAAAAGCAAAGTTTGTACATTGTGGATTCTTATTTATCTGCGCCGCTCAATCATTTTATGACTGAGTATGAAAGACAGCGTTACTTGCAATTACCAAGTGAGAGCAATCCTCAAACGCGCGCTTTTGTAGAATCCAGTGTGTCTGACGAAATGTCTGAACAGGCGCGTCTAAAAGCCCTGATTGCGCCTTTTTTTGAACAGGATTTTGCATACACGCTTCGACCACCACTCATGCAAGACAATCCCGTGGATCAGTTTTTGTTTGAGTATCAACGTGGATTTTGTTCTCACTATGCATCTGCTCTTACCTATATGCTCAGACTGGCGAATGTGCCTGCGCGCATGGTTGCCGGTTATCAGGGAGGCGAACTTCAAAATGACAATATACTTACCGTTAGACAATATGATGCTCACGCCTGGGTCGAATACTGGATTGAAGGCAGTGGATGGACGCGCATTGACCCAACAGCCATCATCGCACCAAATAGAACACTCGCGGGTTTACTTTCTAGTATCGATGAGCAAGACAGTGAATTAATCGATCGTCCCTTTACCTTAGGTGGCTTTAGAGATGTCCCGGTATTTAAGCAAATTCGTGATTTTATGGTGTTGATCGATCATCAGTGGAATCAATCTGTTTTGCGCTTTGACCAAGACTCACAACGGGATTTAATTACGAATTTGTTTGGCGCGTTTAACGCAAAGAATATGACCACATTTATGTTTTTAATTCTCGCTGCCATCGCTCTGTTTATTGGCGCTATCTTTTTGCCTTACAGGCGTTGGCTTGGCCGTGAAGTATTCAATCCGGCTCAATCTTTAATTCGCGTCCTTGAAAAGCGTGGTTTTGAGAAACATCGCAAAGAAACATTGCAACAGTTTATTAAGTGCATCCAACCAGACTTGAACGAAAAACAATACGCTTTTTTACACGCATTTATGAAACGTTATTATGCCAAGGCTTATGAAGGTAAAGCGATACACAAAAAAGAATTTAATAAGTTACTCAAAGCCGTAAAAGCCAATTTTTAAGGCGCTTACTGGTTTTAGAGAATGGGATAGCTGTAGAGGTATTTAATGCCTTGAACTAAAGTAAAACACACTAAAAAGGAGCCTATTGGCTCCTTTTTAATGACTAGCTTATTGCGTTACAACTTAAGTTACTTAGCATTATTTTTTAGCCGCTTTACGCGCTTTCACTTCTTCGATAACTTTTTCTGCTACGTTGTTCGGACATGGGTTGTAGTGTGAGAACTCCATCGAGAACTGACCACGACCTGATGTCATTGTACGCAGTGAACCGATATAACCAAACATTTCTGAAAGCGGTACATCTGCTTTAATACGAACGCCAGTTGCACCGGCTTCCTGGTCTTTGATCATACCGCGACGACGGTTCAAATCACCAATTACATCACCCACGTGATCTTCCGGTGTAAACACGTCAACTTTCATGATTGGCTCAATCAACTGTGGACCTGCTTTAGGAATTGACTGGCGGAAGGCACCTTTCGCTGCAATTTCAAACGCGATAGCAGATGAGTCAACTGCGTGGAAACCACCGTCATAAAGTTCAACTTCAACGTCCAACACAGGGAAGCCAGCAAGCGTACCTTCCTGCATCATGCCTTTAAAGCCTTTTTCGATTGCAGGGAAGAATTCTTTAGGAACGTTACCACCTACTACCGTTGAAACAAATTTAAAGCCGCTGTTTGGCTCGCCAGGACGGATGCGATAGTCAATTTTACCGAACTGACCAGAACCACCAGACTGTTTCTTGTGCGTGTAAGAATCTTCAACTGGCTGCGTGATAGTTTCACGGTATGCAACCTGAGGCTGACCAACTTCGAGTTCTACGCCATAAGTACGCTTTAAGATATCCACTTTGATATCCAAGTGAAGCTCACCCATTCCTTTAAGAATGGTTTCGCCTGAATCTTCATCAGTTTCAACCTGGAAAGTTGGATCTTCTGCAACCATTTTACCAATCGCGATACCCATTTTCTCAACAGAGCCTTTGTCTTTAGGCGCTACAGCGATTGAGATTACTGGCTCAGGGAAGATCATTGGCTCAAGTGTACACTCGTGCTTAGGATCGCAAAGCGTATGACCAGTTTGAATAGACTTCATACCAACGATTGCTAATATGTCACCAGCATGCGCAGAACTTAATTCGGTTCTGTCGTTAGCGTGCATTTCAACCATACGACCAACACGCTCAGTCTTGCCTGTCGCAGAGTTTAATATAGTGTCGCCTTTGTTTAATTTACCTGAGTAAATGCGGATAAAGGTAAGCGCACCAAATCGGTCATCCATGATTTTAAACGCAAGCGCACGGAATGGCTCGTCAACAGACACTTTTGCCACCTGACCAGTAGGCTCACCTGTTTCCGGATCCGTTAATTCTTGTGGGTCAACTTCATCTGGAGCTGGAAGATAATCAACAACGGCATCAAGCACTAATTGAATACCTTTGTTTTTAAATGCAGAACCACAGTAAGTCGGGAAGAAAGCCAAATCACGTGTACCCTTACGAATACAACGTTTCAAGTCTTCCATAGAAGGCATTTCGCCATCCATGTAGGCCATCATCAGATCGTCGTCTTGCTCAACAGCAGTTTCGACTAACTGCTCGTAATACTCTTCAACTTTATCAACCATATCGGCCGGTACATCTTCAACCGTGTAGTTTTCTGGCTGACCAGTGTTATCCCAAATGTAGGCTTTTTTCTCTATGATGTTTACAACGCCTTTAAATTCATCTTCAATACCGATAGGAAGCGTCATAACCAGTGGATTAGCACCAAGAACAGTTTTTACCTGCTTAACAACACGGTAAAAATCTGCACCCATTCTGTCTAGCTTGTTGACGAAGATGATTCGAGACACTTCTGAATCATTCGCGTAACGCCAGTTGGTTTCAGATTGCGGCTCAACACCACCAGAACCACAAAAAACGCCGATACCACCGTCGAGTACTTTCAATGAACGATATACTTCTACCGTAAAGTCAACGTGTCCAGGAGTATCGATTACGTTCAAACGATGCTTTTTCCAGAAACATGTTGTCGCAGCAGACTGAATAGTAATACCGCGCTCAGCTTCCTGCTCCATAAAGTCGGTAGTTGATTCACCGTCGTGTACTTCACCCGTTTTATGGATTTTACCGGTTAGCTTTAAGATACGTTCTGTCGTGGTAGTCTTGCCCGCGTCAACGTGAGCAAAAATACCTATATTTCTGTAATGTGATAAATCTGACATGTTTCCACTTCATAGGTTAGAGAAAAATTTGCGGCGGATTATATAGATTATTGAGTAGAATTTACACCACTTTCCTGCTTATTTTTTTTTGAGCCTGTAATTCGCTGCGAATTTCTCGATTTTTGTCTTTCAGACTTCATCTGAAAAGCGATGATTAGCGGCCTCTAAAGCAGATACCCATTGACTATTTCGAACAATCAAAAAGGTCACCTCATCCCGATTGTGATAAAGATGCTTAGCTTGCATATAAAACGCTTCATCAGCGCTACCCAGTTTTTCAACGAATTCTGCAATTAATGGCTTTAAGGTCAAATAGCGTTTCTTCATCGGAAGCTTCAGGTTGAAGATTGCCGCGCTGGTTTGGCGTTTTAAAAACCAGTCGCACATTAGCGTGGCTACACGATCGGGTTGTTCAATCATGTCACACACCAACCAATCAACATGGCCGTGTTGTGGGCGATACGAAAAGCCGTCTGCAGCATGATAGCTTACCTTGCCACTTTGCATAAGCTTTTCATCCATAGCGCCGTTATCCACAGCTTCCACCTTTAAACCCCGCTTAAGAAGTTGATAGGTCCAACCGCCTGGACAAGCGCCTAAGTCTACTGCGGTCATCCCACTTTGCATTAACTGCGATTGCTCAGCGCCCAAAAACAAATCAATGGCCTCTTCCAGCTTAAGCGTAGAACGTGAGGGCGCATCCTGAGGAAACTTTAGCCTTTTAATGCCCAATAGTTCATGACTTCTGTCGTGAGCAAATGAAACGGCAAGCAAACACGCGTCGCCTTTTTCGAAAAACACATGCAAATAAGGTAATTTTGAGTTGGGCTTCGCACTCAAAAGTGCTGCGCCATTCTTTAAATATCCACCATTTACCTGTGTGCCGTGTTGTCGCAAAGCACTTCGAAGCGGCACGGTAAATTTTTTGCAAAATTTTGCCATCTGCTTGCCGTTTTCGGTATCAGGATATTCAACGCGCAGATCACCGAAAACTGATTTGGCCTCTCGGGTTTCAGTTATAGTTTGGTTTTGATTCTCACTGGCTAACATATCACTTAGCGCGTTGATGATCTCACCCACTCTGTCATATACATTTTCAAATGTAAGTTGCCCGAGCACTTTGCATTTTTGACGAGCAAACATCAGTGACGAAAGCGGAGGCATTGCTTTTGTAGGCGAAGCTGTTAGCGATTGACTTGTACCGTGAGTTGAAAACACTTCATCCGCGGATGATGTATCACTCAAAAGATGGTAGCGCAGAAATGCACTATCTTTTTGAATACTTGCGTAGCCGTAATGATTATTTGCGCCGAGCTTATCATCCAACTCTGCAAGTAAATCCGCTTCGTAACCGCTTCTACAATAAAACAGATACTCAGTCATAAGAAGGGTTACTTTTGACGTGTTTAACAATATTGATAATGAACAATGTCCATGCCGCTAAAAACAGAAAGCCGCCGATGGGTGTAATAAATGCCAGCCATTTAATACCGGTAGTAGCAAGCAGATATAAACTGCCACTGAAACATACCATACCCAAGGTAAAGCATATTGAAACGCTCCTTAGCCGCAGATTCAGCGAAGCCATTAACACACCGCAGAGAATGAGCGCTAGCGCGTGATACATTTGATACCGTGCGCCTGTTTCAATGATCCCAAGTGCGTAATCATCTAAGGTCGCCTTTAATCCGTGTGCTGCAAATGCACCAATTGCTACAGACAAGAGCGCGAAAAGCGCGCCAGCTACCAGTGTGTATTTTATCTCTTTGTTCATTAAACAGTTACCGTTTATTTAGAAATTGTTTATCCAGACTGTTACATAGTTTGCTCAACTTGAGCGAGCATCCACTCTCGAAAGGCTTGAATCTTTGAGTTATCAGCCTGTGATTCTCGACACACTAAATAATAACTAAGCTTACTTTCAATTTTTTCAGAAAAAGGACATATCAATCGTCCGCTATCAATATCAGGTTTAGCCAAAACCGTGTCAGAAAGCGCGATCCCTTGACCAATTGCTGCTGCCTGCAATACCAGCATCGTATGACTGAAAATGGGGCCTTGATTGACATTTACACCGCGGACTGAAAAGGCTTGAAGCCAATTTTTCCACGCGCTTCGGGTGTTATCATGAAGTAAGGTATGGTGACTTAGGTCGGATAAGCTTCTAAGCGGCTTGCCACGCTGTAATAAGAGCGGAGAGCACATTGGGGTAAGATATTCAGCCAAAAGCTTTGTAGAGTGCAGTCCTTGCCAATTACCCCGACCATAATAGACCGCAATATCGACCGAATCATCCAAAAATCCTTCATCGAGGTCCACGGCTTTAATTCGCACGTCTATGTCGGAATACTCCGAAGAAAACTGATAAATTTTTGGCACTAGCCACTGGCTTGCAAAGCTTGGTGGCGTTGCCACCGTGATAGCACCCTTGCTGCCCATTGCCAGTAAGCGTTCGGTTGCTTCGTGTACTTGACTGAAAATATCTCGTAAATCCTGAAAGTAGGCTTGCCCTTCCTCGGTTAATAAAAGCGAGCGATTTTTACGATGAAAGAGTTTGGTTGATAAAAAACTTTCAAGTGACTTAATTTGATGACTTACGGCAGCCTGAGTCACAAATAGCTCATCTGCTGCTTTTGTAAAACTCAAATGTCTCGCGGCTGATTCAAAAGCTTTGAGTGCGTTTAGTGGTGGAAGACGCTTTGGCATATACCTTTCTACTTCCTGAATACTAGTGTCAAGTATTTGACTACAAATTTATGACGGATAGATTAATAAAACTAATGCGAAATAGCAAATAATGTTGTTTAAGTTTTATTCAATTTAGCCGTAAAATACCCTCGGAAGCTAAGAGAAAACATTTTTATTTCAACACTTTACATTGTAAATAACTTGTTATGAAAATGTCGCTTTTATACACAAACATTACATTAATTTTAATCAGGAGAAAATAATGAAATTCTTAAGTCTGGCAATTTTTGCCTTAAGTGTAACTGGCACGGCTAACGCGTCTATTAGTGAGACTGCGATTGCACCTGCTAATACCCTCAGTAAAGCTGAGATTACCGCAATTTTAGACGTCAAAATCAAGCAAAACATTGAAATTGAGCCAATCGTTATTGATTCAAGTCTTGATAATGACGACATTATTATGATTGCACGTAACGAACGCCCTATCCGAACGCGCTTTAATATATTAAAGAACGTAGGTGATGAATAGTAAAACGATGGCAGGGCTAATCTCCGTTTAATTCACTGTATACAAACGTATCTGAAATTACGGCTGGTCCTGCCAAAGCGTTTCATCATCAGAAACTTGATAAAGCATATTTGCTTTCTCTTCTAGCAACTTAGCAAATTCTAACTGAGTATTATCTGTCGTTCCTGATTGACGTATATTTTCCGACTGCATCTGCCAAAGATAGGAAAATCGTTTAATCGCCTCTCGTGCATTTGCCGCAGATTCTGCAAGTGTCGCATCGGCGGGTACATCTCCACTTATCACCCAATAAGATTTTTTATCATTCGCTTTAATTTTCCAAACAGCCACGTGCGGAGCTAAGTATCGGCTGTCCTCTGCCTTGACTGATTCAAACAGAATACCTTTTTCGGCTAAATGTTTGTTTGCTCGTTGAAATTGCTCTCTGACCCATTTTGAAAGCGCCTCTTGTGAATGAATATCTGTCATAATGTCTGCTTTTTATTTGTTTAATTATTGTGGTGCAACAATACTTCGATTGGATGACGCGGCCTGAAATCTGCCATTCGCTTGACCTGGCTTCTGCAAGAATAACCCGTCGCTAAAATTTGCTCCGGTCGATGCTGGGCAATACGCTCACGCCAGCTTAAATTGTATATTCCGATTGAGTTATCCAAGTGCTGAGTTTCATGTCCATAAGTACCCGCCATGCCGCAACAACCTACGCTTATAATCTCAAGTTTAAGCCCAAGGCGCTTAAAGAGTGTTTGCCATTGCGCTTCAGCATTTGGCAAAGCGGTTTTTTCGGTACAATGCGCAAATAGATAAAATGCCTTTTCATTCTCAGCAGGCGCAATCTTTTCTCTTATGTCATTAAAATACGAGTCGGGAACTTGCTGAAGCCATTCAGTCAAGGTAAGGACTGAATAAGCGCCTCGATTACTTCCGAGAATTTTCGCATATTCGTCACGATAGCAAAGCACCAAAGATGCATCCACTCCAATCATCGGTATATTCAACTGACTAACTTTGGTCAAAAAAGCCGAAGTGTTTTTTGCCGTTTTTTCAAATGCATCTAAAAAGCCTTTTACGTGCTGTGGTTTACCATTCGGGCTAAATGGCAGCAAAACCGGCTTAAGTCCCATCTGCTGAATAAAGCGTAAGCAATGGTCGACCGATTCTGCATCATAAAAACTGGTAAAAGGATCTTGAACTATTAATACATAGCGCTTGCGTTCTTCGTCAGACAATGAAGCCAGAGCTTGATAATCGTAACTGGATTGCATCGCACTTAAACGCTTATTTAAAGCCGGATAAGATAAAAGCGGTGCGTCTACATATCCGACCCAGTTCTTTAATGCGTATCTCACAAAGTTTGCGTCTAACACAATATTGGCGAGCCTGGGAAATTTAGCCAACAGCGGTGCCAGTTTTTCAACATTGGCAACAAAATAATCCTTAATTGGCCTTGCGTATTTTTTGTAATAAATCGCCAGGAACTTGGCTCTAAAATCGGGTACATCAACATTTATCGGACATTGATTCGTGCATGATTTACAGGCTAAACACCCGTTCATTGCTTCAAATACTTCGTGAGAAAAATCGTCGGATTTATCTGAATTAAACCATTTCGATACGCCTGCACTTTTAAATTGCTTGTGAGGTGTCGCATTCGATAATCCATCAACTTGCACTCCATGGGCTTTTAGTTGATATAGCCATTCTCGAATAAGCCCTGCCCGGCCTTTTGGACTGTGACGTCGGTCGCGAGTAATTTTGCTTGATGGGCACATCGGAGAGCTTGTATCGTAGTTAAAGCAAAGTCCGTTACCATTACAACTCATTGCCGGTAAAAAACTCTCTCTAAATGCAATGGGAATCTGCCTGTCAAACTTCGCGCGTTTTTGTGCATCCACTTTTACGAGTTCGTGAGACGAACCATAAGGCGTACATATTTTGCCCGGGTTCATTCTATTTTCAGGATCAAATGCTGCCTTTATCTTGCAAATCTCGTCATAGAGTTCTTCACCGAAAAAGGCGGGAGCATATTCGCTACGGTAGCCCTTGCCATGTTCACCCCACATCAGCCCGCCGTACTTAGCGACCAGGGCAACAACCTGATCAGAAATACGTTTTAATAATTTTTCCTGTTCAAGGTCATATAAATCAAGCGCAGGACGCACATGTAACACACCTGCATCTACGTGCCCAAACATGCCATATTCCAAACCGTGGCTGTCTAGGAGCGCTCTGAACTCCATTATAAAATCGGCAAGTTTTTCAGGCGGCACTGCGGTATCTTCTGCAAATGCGATGGGCTTTTTATTTCCTTTCGTTTTGCCCAATAAACCTACCGCCTTTTTACGCATAGCGTAGATTTTTTTGATATCGCGTTTTTCGTAAGTGATTTGATAGCCAATAACTCCTGTATCACCACTGGCTATTTCTGAATCCAGGCGCTCGCTGAGCACCTTAATTTTTAATTCGATGTCGTCCTTATCGTCACTGTTATATTCCACCATGTTCAATCCGTCCATGGTTTTATCAGGCACATCTTTAATTAGTTCGGATACGCTATGCCAGACAATGTCGCTTCTTGCCAGGTTCAATACTCGACTATCAACTGTTTCTACAGAGGTTGCATTTGCAGCAATCATCGAAGGTGCGTGGCGAAGCGCCGATTCAAAATCATTATATTTAATATTCACCAGGGCAGTATGCTGAGGAATTTTTGTAATATTGAGTTTTGCTTCTGCTATAAAGGCAAGCGACCCCTCAGATCCTGCCAACAATCGACTGACATCTATCGCATCGTTTAGCTCGTCATATGCATGCTCTAAATCGTAGCCGGTAAGAAATCGATTAAGTCTGGGAAATTTAGACAAAATTTGCTGACGTTTGCCTACACAAGTCATCAATATTTGTTGCAGAATGCGTCCGTAGTCGCTGCGGTCATTAGAAGCTGCAATTTCTTTCGCTTCATCAACACTGATTGGTGCTGTGCGCAAAATTTCGCCATTTGCGGTGATGGAGGTAAGTCCTAGCACGTGATCGCTCGTTTTCCCGTAAACCAGAGAGCCCTGACCAGAGGCGTCAGTATTGATCATTCCGCCAAGCGTTGCGCGATTGCTTGTTGACAAATCGGGTGAGAAAAAATAACCATGTGGCTTTAAATAATCATTTAGCGCGTCTTTAATCACGCCACACTGAACCCGCACCCAGTTTTCTTCCAGGTTAAGCTCCAGAATTTTATCCATATGTCTTGAGGTATCGACAACTATACCCGGCGTCAAAGACTGTCCATTGGTGCCTGTTCCGCCCCCTCGTGCGCTAAAGCTTAATCCATTGTAGGTTTTCCCAACTTTTGCGATAAGCGCCAAATCTTCAACTGACTTGGGGAACACAACTGCCTGAGGAATTTGCTGATAAATTGAATTATCGGTTGCAACAGCCATCCTGCTCGCGTAACTGAGCTCACATTCACCCGTATAATCAGGATGGTTTTTAAGCGCGTTAATGAATCCCTTGGTTTGAGGGCTAACAGTGTCTTGGGGATTTAACTTTGGTAGCGCGGTCAATGCTTCCTCCTTTGTCATCTGAAGCAGAGTATAACGTTTAAGCGCATCGCACTCTATAGTTAAGCGTAAAGTTAAGCGCTTCTGCCAGATCATTTTCAAACAAATTTAATCAGGAGGTGGACAGACTTTTTGACGATAGTGATTTGAGTGGGAGGAAAATGACAAAGCAGCACCAAATAGGTGCTGCCAATCATGAACACTTCAATTTACTTCAATAAACTAGCTATGTTGTTGCGCCAAGTAAAGCCACGTTTCAACTACCGTGTCGGGATTAAGTGAGACGCTATCAATTCCCTGTTCTACAAGCCAGGCTGCAAAATCTTCATGATCTGAAGGACCTTGACCACAAATGCCTACATACTTCCCTCGCGCTTTTGCTGCTTTTATTGCCATCGAAAGGAGCGCTTTGACCGCATCATTACGCTCATCAAATAAGTGTGCAATCAATCCAGAATCTCTATCAAGTCCCAAAGTGAGCTGAGTTAAGTCATTTGATCCAATGGAAAAGCCATCAAAAATATCCAGGAACTGATCCGCCAGCAGCGCATTTGAAGGCAGTTCGCACATCATAATAACGCGCAGACCATTTTCACCTTGCACTAAACCTTGCTCTTTTAACAGTTCAATGACCTGCTGACCTTCTTCAAGCGTGCGAACAAAGGGGATCATAATTTCAACGTTGGTTAATCCCATTTTGTTTCGAACGCGCTTAATAGCCTCGCATTCCAAAGCAAAACAATCTCTAAAATCTTCAGAAATATAACGACTTGCCCCTCTGAAACCCAGCATCGGATTTTCTTCATCTGGCTCATACTGATAACCGCCAACCAAATTAAAGTATTCATTGGATTTAAAGTCTGACATGCGCACAATGACTTTTTTAGGCGAGAATGCTGCACCAATAGAAGCAATACCTTCAACTAACTTTTCGATATAAAACTCTACAGGCGATTCATAACCGGCAATCATGTCGTTAATTTCGTCCTTAAGTTCATCAGGTTGCTCATCAAAATTTAATAAAGCTTTTGGATGAACGCCAATCATCCTGTTGATAATAAACTCAAGTCTGGCTAAGCCAACTCCCTCGTGGGGTAAGCGAGCAAAATCAAACGCGCGATCAGGATTACCGACATTCATCATGACCTTGAATGGCAGATCTGGCATGGCATCGATACGAGAAGTAGTAACGTCAAACTCAAGCACGTCTCCATAGATATAGCCCGTGTCGCCCTCAGCGCATGACACAGTTACCTTGTCTCCGGTTTGGATCGTATCTGTTGCATTACCGCATCCTACTACCGCAGGAATGCCCATTTCCCTTGCAATAATCGCGGCATGACAGGTACGCCCCCCTCGATTTGTCACAATAGCGGATGCCTTTTTCATGATAGGCTCCCAATCGGGATCCGTCATATCAGTGACAAGCACATCACCTTGTTCGATTTTGTCCATCTCTGCAATGGACGACAAGACTTTTGCAGTCCCCGCCCCTATTTTATGACCGATTGCCCGCCCCTCACATACCAAAGTATGTGCTGCATCTTTAAGTTGGAAGCGCTCAATCACTTGCATATCTTCGCGGCTTCTTACCGTTTCTGGCCGAGCCTGAACAATGTATAACTTACCGTCGATACCGTCTTTTGCCCACTCAATATCCATTGGACGTTGATAATGCTTTTCAATGATCATGGCTTGTTTTGCAAGTTCCATGACCTCTTCATCACTAATAGAAAATTGCTTTGATTCACTTGGCGCAATGTCAACAATGTCCACTTGCTTACCGTGCGACAAGTCATCTGAATAAATCATTTTTGTTAATTTACTACCGAGATTACGGCGCAAAACAGCAGGTTTGTTATCAGATAGCGTAGGCTTATGCACATAAAACTCATCAGGGTTCACCGCGCCTTGAACGACCATTTCGCCCAAACCGAATGATGAGGTGATAAATACTACATCTTCAAACCCGGATTCGGTATCAATTGTGAACATAACACCAGATGCTGCTTTGTCGCTTCTGACCATTCGCTGGATGCCTGCAGAGAGTGCGACGCCTTTGTGGTCATATCCTTGGTGTACACGGTATGAAATAGCGCGGTCGTTGAAAAGAGATGCAAAGACGTGTTTTATCGCCACTAGAACAGACTCGTAGCCTTTAACATTAAGAAACGTTTCTTGCTGCCCGGCGAAAGACGCATCTGGCATATCTTCAGCAGTTGCCGAGGAGCGAACGGCAAATGAAGCCTCATCGCCTGCATCCGCACATAGTGTCTCAAAAGCAGACTTTATCTGTGACTCAAGCTCTGCTTGAAATGGCGTTTCAAGGATCCAGTTTCGAATTTGTTCGCCAGCTTTAGCGAGTGCATTAACGTCATCTACATCCAGCGCATCCAGTACTTCATGGATTTTAGCTTCCACGCCGCTTTGAACTAAAAACTCGTTAAACGCATGCGCAGTGGTAGCAAAGCCTCCCGGAACTTGCACTCCCGCATTCGACAAGTTTGATATCATCTCCCCTAATGAAGCGTTTTTACCGCCTACGCGGCTAACGTCGTCCATCCCCAATTCTTGATACCAAAGAACGTAATCCTGCACTATTGTGGCCTCCAGCAAACTGCTATCATTAACATTGTATTTAAGCGACACACGACTGAAACTTTTCAGCATGTATTACAAATTATTGAAACGTGCTAGTTTATTGCACTGCGTGATTTTAAGTTGGGTAGGCGCGCAAAGTAAAATTTAATTTTTTTCGTTATAAAATTACAACAATGTTAAGGAGATGTTGTGCGCGCGGCGTTTTATATATCTGACGGTACAGCTATTACAGCAGAAGTATTCGGGCATGCTTTGCTATCTTTGTTCCCTGTAGAATTTGAACATTTTACTATTCCATTTGTTGAAACCGAACAACATGCGAAAGACGTTTTAGATCAGATAGAGCAATCATTTCAAAAAACCGGTGAGCGTCCGCTTGTATTTTTTACCATGGTAAATGCTGAGGTTGGCAAAATCATTTCAAGTTCCGTTGGCATCAATTACAACTTTCTCGACCAGTTTGTTGCGCCTTTGGAAAAAGTTATTGGAGTACCCTCAAAACCAGTGAAACACCGCACACACAGTATGCATGAGCAAACCTACGATATTCGTATTGAAGCGGTAAACTATGCGCTTGCTAACGATGATGGCTCAAATCTTAAGGACTACCATGAGGCTGATATTATACTGGTTGGTGTATCTCGTTCAGGTAAAACACCCACGAGTTTGTATTTGGCGTTGCAATACGGAATTAAAGCCGCAAACTATCCTTTTACCGAAGAAGATATGGGGGATATGCTCAAACTTCCGCCTATGTTGCGCCGTTTTAAACAAAAATTATTTGGTCTAACGATTTCTCCCGACAGGCTTCATGCCATACGTTCGGAGCGCAGAGCAAATAGCCGTTACGCATCAATGCAGCAATGTAGAATGGAATTACGGGAAGTCGAAAACTTATATCGAAAAGAAAAAATCCCATTTTTAAACAGCACCAAATATTCTGTAGAAGAGATTTCTGCCAAAATATTAGCGCAGACGGGCCTTAAAAGAAGAAAATATTAAGGCAAAGCTGATTTACGAGGGCTTGCCACCTGTCACTTTATTTGCGCGCCCTTCTTCTTTCGCTTTTTGAGCGCGCAATTTACGCACTTCTTTAGGGTCAGCAACTAGCGGGCGATAAATTTCGATTCTATCCCCATTTTTGATTGGGTCGCTTAATTTACAGGTCTTATTCCAGATCCCGACCTTATTTTCATTTAAATCAATATCCGTGTAAATGTTTAAAATACCTGACTGTTTAATGGCTTCTTCAACCGTAGTATTGTCAGCCACATTCAAGGTAATCAGCGACTGCCTATCTGGCAAAGCGTAGGCGACTTCTATTGAAAGGTGTTCAGCCATTAACCATATACCTTTTTTGCGCGTTCAGTGAACGCTTTAACCATATTATTGGTTAGGGATTTAAACACTTTACCAAACGCAAACTCCACCAAACGGCTGGAAAACGTAAAATCCAATTCAAGCTCAATTTTGCATGCTTCATCCGATAAGGGCGTAAACCGCCATCCTCCCTCCAGAGACTTAAATGGCCCTTGAGCAAGTCTCATGTCTATGCGCCGGCCGGGTTCAAGAGTGTTAAGTGTGACTAACTCTTGCTCAACGCCTGCTTTATTTAACAGCATTCGGGCTTTCATGTGTGTTTCAGACTGTTCAAGAATTTCACTTTGCCGACACCCGGGCAAAAAGTGATCATAGGCATCCACATCATTAACCAAGTCATACATTTGTTTTGCGCTGTATGATACCAGCGCATTTTTACTTATTTTGGGCATACCGATTAATCACTACCTCTACAGCGTTTTAAAAGCAGGCTATTTTCGTTCGCCTGTATCGCGCAATTAAATGGGTTGAAAATACTAAAAATCAACCTAATTTCAAAGACAAATATTACAACTGCGGTATAATACGCACTATGAAAAAGAATAAATCCAATAATAACACCATCGCACTGAATAAAAAGGCGCGACATGAATATCATCTGCTTGACAAGTTTGAAGCTGGCCTTCAACTACAGGGGTGGGAAGTAAAATCTATTCGAGCAGGTAAATGCAATATAACGGATGCTTATGTATTTATTAAAGACGGTGAAGCTTACGTTACCAATATTAATATTCAGCCGCTAAATCAAGCGTCCAGTCATGTGGTTTGCGACCCTACCCGAACGCGCAAACTCTTGTTGCATCAGCGTGAGATTGATCACCTTATTGGCGGCCTTGAAAGACAAGGGCTCACAATGGTTGCCACCGCTATGTATTGGAAAGCCTCCTGGGTGAAAGTAGAATTGTGGCTTGCAAAAGGTAAACAGGCACACGATAAGCGTGATGCGATTAAAGACAGAGACTGGCAGCGTCAAAAAGAGCGTGTAATGAAACACGGTTAAGTTAACATCTAAAATATATGAAGATGGGGGATATTTATCCCCCTTTGTGCGTTTTTTCCTTAAAACTGATATTGCACAAATGCGCCCAAATTCAATCCAGGGCTGGGTATTTGTTCACCCAATGCGACTTGAGTTCCTGCGACGCGATTAATGCCTGCCAAATGATCGCTGTAATTTTTATCCAGTAAATTTTCAGCAATGAGACTTAAAGACAAGCGTTCTGAAACTTGGTAGTCAATTTGTGAATTGAGTACCACATAACCTGCACTTGGACGCTCATTTTGCTGCTCAGCCACTTTGTTTTGAGCCGCTGCAAAGCGTGCATCGAGACGCCACTGCCAACTGTCTTGAGAATAATGCACGTTAAACGAGCCATTTAATGGCGCCAGACGATATAAGTCTTGCTCAATCGGTGTGGTTTGTTTGCCTCTCACATATTCCACGAAGCCTTCAAAAAGCCAATGCTCATTTAGCTGAAAGTTAGCTCTAAGTTCAAATCCGCTAAGTTCTGCATCAGTATTATTCCACTGTAGCGGCGCTAATGTGTTGTTCATCATCGCAATCATGTTTGCGGCGGGATTGTTAGAAAGTGTGCCAAGGATATAGTCGTCAACTTTGTTATAAAAAACACTGGCGTGCAAAGCATAATTACTTTGAGCATAGTCGACACTTAAATCGATTTTATTGGCGCTTTCTTTATCGAGATCCAGATTACCTAAATAGTTTCGTCCATCCGCCAATCCAGCAGATACCCCCAGAGGAAACCAGCTATAAAGTTCATTGTAAGAAGGTGCGCGCTCTTTGATACCCGCTGAAGCGGTGAATGACCAGTCAGGTAGTTCAAAAAGCGGCACCGATATCTTTGCCACAAGGTCAAATAACGAAAAATCCCGCGTGCGCGTCTGCATGTTAAAATTATTTTGCAAGCTCGCAACATTAGCATTCATCATTGCCATATTCGTCGCAATTGCATCGGCACTTGTGCTTACTTCGCTAACGCGCGCGCCTGCTTGCCACTTCATATCTGATGATTGGCGCGTATATTCAAAAAAAGCTGATATCCTTGAGCGCTGCACATTATTGAAGTTAAGCAGAAAAAACATGGGATTATTTGGATTACTGATGTTGGAATCGTGAGTACGCTTTAAATAATCCATACCAATTTCTGTTGTTCCGGCATTTGAATCAATTTCTACTTTGCTCTGCACGCCTGCAGCGTCGGCTTCGGTCTGATTCAGACGCTGCATCGCAGGCATGGGTGCTTGTCTGAGCGTATAGTTGTTCATATCATGTTCATTTTGATTGCCAAATAAGAGTGTTGAGATTCGCCAGTTATCGTTTGCTCTATATTCATGACGTAATCGGTACCACAGCGAATCAACAAAAAGAATGTCCATGGCTAAGGCGGGAGTGCCAGATTCGTTTGTGTTACGCTTACCCACTAATAAATCAAGGCGATGTGCCCCCTGCTCTAAGCCCGCCCTGATTTTAACAGCATTACGTTCGTAAAATGTTGATGGGATAATACGAGAATCACCCGATTCATAATTGTCACCCTCTTGAAGATCTGCGCTCACACCAAAGTATTTTTGATAGCCCGTAGTAAACACAAGCGCACTAAGCGCACGACTATCATTGTGCATATAGCTTCCTGTAAGGCCTCCCTCAGTCCGCCAAGTATTATTTAAATTAACATCAAAAGAAAACTCATTGACCTCAATTGCTCCACCAACTGTTTCTGTACCAGCTGAAACAGGTGCAATTCCCTGGTGCAATGTAATTTGCTGATACAGCGAACCAACTAAGTGAGAAAGAGGTGGATCCATCCCATTTGGGCCTGCCCCAATAACTTCACTGCCATCTACGTTGACTCGCACTCGTTCGCCAAACAGTCCCCGATATTGCACAATTCCTGAGACCAGGCCATTTCCATTTACATTCAAACCCGGCAGTGCGCTAATCTGCGCTCTCATATCGGGTGAACTTGCTGCACCTAAGTCCATTTCAGATTCATTTACAAAGCTGTTTACGCGACCGACAACTTCGATAGATTCCAGATAGTCTCGTTTATTTTCATCAATGGCTGCATTTACATCTGCTGAGCTGTAAAAAGAGACTGAAGTTAGAATCAATAGCCCGCTCATAGCAATAAAATATGATTTGGATTTGTTTACTTTAGTTTTTATCATCTCGCTTTCTCATTACGTGATAACACATGGTAAAACTCAGGTGAGTCTTACCTGTGTATGCTTATCAAAAATTTACGAAGGGTGTTTATGAAATGAGAAAAGCAGGAGGTGCACGTAAACGTGGACGGACGAAGAAGGGATTGCTTATAGAGAGGCTATGATCTGCGACAATGTTTGAATGAATGGTGGAGAATGGAAGCTTAAAAGACAGCGAACTATCGAATGAGACGGGTTTGCTGTCAAAAGCATGAAAACTAAGGCAGGCTGACTGTATTTGCTCGCTATTAAACTGCTTAGGCGCCTCGACCTCAACGATTTTACCCGTTGAAAAATAAACCTTACTGTCTATCCATTTTGTGCCCGTTCCAGTACAGATAATGAGTACATCATCATCACTCAACGCATTTAACGCACTTAAATTGTGGCCTGATGCCGATGCATTAAGCACAGCATTAAAGGCCAAGACTAAGCACAGCAACAGATGATAAAAGTTAAATGATTTAGAGCGCATTAGAACCGGTAACAGGCATTTTCGTTTACGTTAGCAAACTTTTATTGGAATTGTATAGTCTAATCTATTCTAATTTTAATTTATCTGAGATGAATCAAACAATTACACCTTCAGGGATTGAAATTGTTCAAGTAAGCAAATATATATATTTTGCGTAAGGTTATATGTTAATATACACCAATATCTCGGGGCTGCTCTGGATTCGACAGGATTCAATGATGCCGGAGGTGCATGCAGAGGTGCGGTTGGCCTCTTTAAAAAGCCGCAAAAAAATAGTCGCAAACGACGAAAACTACGCACTAGCAGCTTAATAACCTGTATAGGCCCTTCCACTTCAGCCGTTGTCTATTCGTGAAGGTTTGGAAGGTCATACTAATAGACTAGCGAGGGAAACTTGCCTAAGGTTGAACCGCGAAATAGTATTAGGCCAGCCCGAAGAAATCCTGTTTGTCGGAGTTCATAGGGTTAAATAAAAGGCAAACTAAGCATGTAGTACCAAAGGTTGACGTTTTCTGGACGCGGGTTCAATTCCCGCCAGCTCCACCAAACACAAAAAAAGACGCTTGATGGCGTCTTTTTTTGTACCTGAATTATTGCTATTGATACATCGCGTATTTATCAACCTCATTTAACTGAAACCAAAGTTCAGGGTCATCATGAGGCACATTGTCGGGCAAGTACGGATTTTCTAAATCAATGATTAAACGCTCTGACATGTTTACCTTGCGAATATAGTCTGCATAAAATCCATAAAAAAGCGTATTGAATTTTCCGTTTCGAATCAGCTTATCCATTCCCAGATGAATGCGCTTTGCTAATGCCTGGTTGGACTTGCTCACGTAAAAAAAGTCGACTTGCGGATAACGCAAGGCTATTTTAGGCGCAATGATAATCTCTGGCTTGCTCGTATTTCTCAGTATTGTTTCATCATAAGCTTCGTAAATACTTCTTGATAAAAAATCAAAGCGCTTATGAGCAAGCATTTCAAACAACGAATCATAGTTACCGCTTGTTATTACTCGCGCAAAATTGTATTGCATAACCGATAAATCGCCCCAAGAGCTGCCATACCCTGCTGAAAAAATGTTTAGGTCATTGAGACTTTTAACTGACTCGAACTGTTGAAGGTTATCCTGGTGAATTAACAGTATTCTCCATCCTAACAGGCCTTTTCTAATTGGTACGGGGATAGGTGTAAGTATTTCATTCGTCTGCTCGCTTGCAGGCAACCATGCAATGTCCAATTCATCATTGTTTTGATCTAGCCACGAAATCTGTCTTTTTTGACTCACCCCACCAACATCAACCAAGGTGCATTTACCAAACTCTTCTTCGGTGGTTTTGAGAATTAAGGATAATAGCTGCAAGGGATAAACCTGCCTTGCGTCATTTTCGCCCTGCTTGCCGGGATGCTTGATTTCGCAAGCATCACTGTGCTTGACGATAAGGAAAATCAACAGAATGCTTATCAGAAATCTCATTTACCTAAATTCGCATTTTTAGATTTAACGGTATTTAAGTATTGTTCTTCAAAATCGGCTATCTCTAAGGGACGACTAAAGAAATAACCTTGCAACAATAACTCGCCATTTAACATTAGCCATTCAACCTGAGCCTGGGTTTCTACGCCTTCTGCAACCGTTGTAAGGCCAAGGTTTCGCGACAGTTGAATAATTGACCGTACCAGATTTTCATCTTGTTTATCAACTGTGATGTCATTAATAAACGAACGGTCAATTTTGAGCTTGTCTACAGGCAGATCTTTTAAATGACTTAACGAACTGTAGCCTGTTCCAAAGTCATCTAATGAGAAACTGATACCCATTTTTTTTAAGCTTACGATTTTTTTAATGGTGTCCGCCATATTGTTTAAAGCGACACTTTCTGTAATCTCAAACTCTAATTTATTACCGGAAACTTTATGCTTTTGCAAAATGCGGGAGACTGTCTCGATAAAATCATGACGAGCTAATTGTTTGGCACTGATATTTACCGCAACTTTAAAGTCCTTGGGTAACATATCTCGGTCTTTTAGCTCACTAATGTACTGACAGACTGAATTTAAGATGCGCTCTCCTACATCGACAATCAGTGCACTTTCTTCTAAAAAGGGGATAAATTCAGCCGGGCTGACGGTTTTTCCGTCTTTTCGCCATCGCATCAGCGCTTCAGCGCCTTTCACCGCATGATTTTCTGAGTCAACGAGCGGTTGAAGCACAAAATAAAATTCATCGCGAAACATGGCTTTCATAATGTCGCGCTCAAGCTTTAGTAACTCCGCTGCCTGAGTTGCCATTTCATTTTTAAATAAGGTTACTTTGTTTCGACCCGTGCGCTTTGATTCATACATGGCTGTGTCTGCATATTGCAGAATCTCATCTGCACTAGACTGTCCTTTTTTAAAGACAATCACACCGATACTCGCAGACAAAGCATAGCTATGTAAGCCAATTTCGATTTCTTTATTGATGCATGTACGCAGCCTTTCGCCTAAAACCTCTGCGCCATTCGTAGCGGTTTTTAAATTATCAGATACGTTTTCTTCAATACATAAAAATTCATCTGCGCCTAATCGAGCTATCAGATCAGAAAAAGCAAACTCTTTTTGCAGGCGCCGCGCCAGTTTAACAATGAGCTGGTCGCCAACGCTGTGACTCAAGGTATCATTAATTCGCTTAAATTGATCAAGGTCTGCAATTGCGGCTATTCCGTACATGCCGCTTTCGCTTTCTGAGGAACGATTCAATACCTCATACACCTTGTTTCGATTCGGCAAAGAAGTCAGTGGATCAAAATATGCAAGCGACTCAATCTTCTCTTCTGCTTTAACACGCTTTGTTACATCGGATGCTGTCGCCAGAATACTGTGGCCTTCTGGTGTTTTAAATTTAACCAGATTCATTTCCATAAAACATTCAACACCACTGGCATTTCGCATAGGAACGGTTTTGCTTATTTGCCGTTTGGTCGATGCAATAAACTGCTTTATCACCTTCATTAAATCGCCGTCAATTGGCGTGATCACGTCTTCGGCACATCTTCCCTTTAATTCATAAATAGAGTAGCCATAAAAAGAAGCTGTTGACTTGTTTGCAAACACGAAATCAAGGTTGTTATCTAACGAATATATCAGCGCAGGTGCAGTATCAAGAATGAGTCGAAAACGCTGAGAGCGTTCTGTTAATAAAACCTGTCCAGAAGAAATACGCGAAAGCATATCGTTTGCAGAGTTGACGATCAGGCTAAACTCGTCATGCTCATGCCCTTGTAAATGGCTAATTTTTTGGGTTGCAATAGATTGCGTATTCACGCGACCAAAGCGTTTTGATAAACGCATCAATGGCGCCGCCAAGCTGAAATGATAAATAATACTTAAAGCGAGGGTCAGAAACATATAGCCAGCAAGCGCAATAGCAAAGGCTCGAATAGCTCTGTCGTATACACCGGAAAGCGCAACATGATGATCGATCATGATCACCATTTCGCCGTAAATATGTGGCCTGCCCTCGGCCAGGTCTTCACCAGTAAGCAGTACCGACGTTCGTTCAAAATTATCGGTTATTAACGAGAGAATCGGGTTATAGCTGGTATTTATTGCGACGTTCTCATCCATTTCCTGGCGCGAATAAAAAGCCATCACGTTACCTTGGTCGTCAATGATGGCCACATAACTAAAGAAATCGAAATAAGACAATCCAACGATGACCTGCTGTGCAAGCTCTTTGTCAAGTAAGTAAACGGCATTGGCCGCTGAACCGCGAGCAGACGTTACGATCGAATCAATCGTTTCTTTAATTTCTGACTGACGTTCTCTAAAATCAAAAACCGTTTGCAAAAAGGCCATTAACAGGCCCAGGCAAATCAGGAGAATTAGACTTCTTATTGCGAGTGTAAAAGAGAGCTTGCGATTTAGCTTCATAGAATGCATATGTCCACTTCAGTGCATGCATCATATATGATGTTCATTCGCGAATGCAAAAAAAACAGTAAACTTGCCCTTAAATGGTCAAGAACTGACAAAGTTATTAGCAGAAAACTAAACTTATTGTATGATGAGAGTCCAACAAAGCATAATTACTATAAAACTAAAATATTCGAAGTGAGTTACCATGTCGTCAAATGCTAAAGATACGGACTTTGCCCCTATAAATGTAGATGTAAGCGACCGGATCCCGGCGGGCTCTAAAAAATCAAATACCCAGACTTCTGGAAGCGGCGGTTCTGGTTCAAGTACTGGTAAAGGTTTATTTATTCTGGTTTTAGTTGTAGCGCTTATTGCCTGCGCTTTCAGCGCCTATTTGTTTACCGAACTGCAAAAAAGTCAGCAAACGATTGTTGAAAACCAAAATCGTTTACAGTCTTTAGAAAACCGACTTTCTGCTACGGGTGAAGAAATTGGCAACAGCACAGTCGCACTGCAAGTCAAACTGACCGAATTATCTGAAAAGACTGAAGAGTTGTGGGATCAAATGGATAAACTCTGGGCTTCAGCTTGGCGACGAAATCAGGCGGAAATCAAAGAATTAAACAGCGATGTTGTCAGTTTGAAAACGAATGTTGACACAAAACTTGATGATGTACTTAAAAAAGCGAATGGCGCGCAGAGCTCAGTTGCACAACTTGCGACGCGTATTGACAGTCTGAATAGCAAAATTACGGAACAAGCGAATAATTTATTAGCAGCGAAGGTTGAGTTTGAAAGCTTTACCGATGCTAACTCCTCGCAAAACAGCCAAATTAGAGAGCTGCAAGAGAAAATTTTACTGCTTGAAAAGCGAAATACGAATCTGCTTCAGGAATTAAACGCGCTGGAAGCGAAAGTGGATGAACTGGTTGTAAAAACCATTTAGTTCTAAAATAATAAATAATTTAAACCAAAAAAAACCACTTCTTTTGAAGTGGTTTTTTGTTTCTTAATGACTTGAGGGCCTTATCGGCGAAGTCCAAGCTTATTAATCAATGCTTGGTAACGATCAAGGTTTTTACCTTTCAGATAATCAAGAAGCTTACGACGCTGTGAAACCATGCGTAACAAACCACGACGTGAGTGGTGGTCTTTCTTGTGGTCTTTAAAATGACCTTGAAGCTTGTTGATATTGGCGGTTAAAAGCGCAACCTGTACCTCAGGTGAGCCCGTATCGCCTTCTTTTAAGCCATGCTCTGCAATAATATCTGCTGTTTCTTGTGTAGTTAGTGACATAATTTCTCCAATTTTTATGATGACAGCCCGATCACTAATTCAGTGCTGTCGAAAAAGAGCGCGTAGTATACTGATATCAAACAAAACTGCAAGCACAAGCACTTTAAAAGAGGCTGTTCAGTTTGTGTTGCACGTCTTTCCTATCAACACGATTTACGAATATACCACCAGGCGTTTCACCTGAATCCGTGCCGATTCATCAATAATTGCCACCCCTAAGAAAGTCTTATCCGCATTATCTGAGCTTGAATAAACTCGACATAAAGTGCCACAATCGTAGTTTGAGTCACGTTGCCTGATTTGTTGCCCTTGCAAAAAGCACTGGGCATCTGCTTGACTCAGCACTATTGGTTTTAACGATAATACTGGTGTGTCCATTGGCAATAGCAATTCATCTAAGCGACTATACTTTTCTGTCTCATCATTAATATCTTCAACATGTTGTTGATAATACTCAACGCTATGCATCTGATTTGGGAAGTCTGCAACCTGTGTTCGCCTCAACATGCGTACATGCGCTCCGCAACCTAGCAACTGTCCCAGATCATCAATAATTGTTCTGATATACGTGCCTTTCGAGCAATGTATTTTTAGACGTAAACAGTCGTTTTCAAAGGCTAATAAGTCGTTTGAATATACAGTGATATCTCGCGCTTCACGGGGAACTTCTATGCCTTTTCTCGCATAGCTATAAAGCGGTTGCCCTTGATATTTTAGCGCTGAAAACATCGAAGGCACCTGCTGAATTTCACCTCGAAAGCTTTCTAGTGCATCCAAAAGCTGCGTTTTGCTTACCTTGACGTCACGTGTTTCTACTACTTGCCCATCTGCATCAGAAGTGTCGGTTCTAATTCCCAGTTGCGCTTCAACTTCGTAAGTCTTATCAGCATCCAGTAAAAACTGAGAAAATTTAGTCGCCTCTCCCAAACAAACAGGAAGCATACCCGTTGCAAGAGGATCAAGTGCACCCGTATGACCTGCCTTTGCTGCTCCATAAAGGCGCTTGATCTGTTGCACAATCCTATTAGATGATTCGCCCTGATGTTTATCTACCAGCAGAATCCCGTTGACTTGCCTACCCTTGTTACGTCTTCCCACCGCTACTCTTCATCTTTTTTCTTAGCTTTGTCGTTTGCTATTGCTTCGTTTACTAGCGCTGAAATGCGTGCTCCTTCAACAATCGAACTGTCTCTGACAAAATGCAGAGATGGGATATTCCGCATGCGCACCCTTCTTGCCAAAACACCGCGAATAAAGCCTTTTGCATCCTGAAGCGTTTTCAGGTCATGTTTGATTTTCTCTTCATCATTCACATAAAACGTAATGAAAATTTTGGCATGGCTTAAATCACGCGAGACTTCTGCGCCAGATACGGTGATCATTCCCACCTCTGGCTCTCGATGTTTGAACTCATGCTGTAAAATGCTCGCAACCTCTTTATGAATTTGCTGAGCTACTCTGTCTGTCCGCGAAAATTCTCTCGCCATAAGATCCTCGATAAACCTTGTCTATTCTGTCTGAACAAATTTGGGAAAAAAAGGGAGGCCAAAGGCCTCCACTTACTGTTCACGCTGTTGCTGATAAAAACCTTAAATCGTACGTTTAACTTCGACGGTCTCAAATACTTCGATTTGGTCGCCAACTTTAACGTCATTATAGTTTTTCACGCCAATACCGCATTCGATGCCCTTCTTCACTTCCTGCACGTCGTCTTTGAAGCGACGAAGTGACTCTAGTTCACCTTCGTATATAACAACGTTATCGCGAAGTACTCTAATTGGCGCACTGCGCTTAATGACGCCTTCTGTCACCATACAGCCGGCAATTGCACCAAGCTTAGGCGATTTAAACACATCACGGACTTCAGCAAGTCCAATGATTTCCTGCTTAAACTCTGGCGCAAGCATCCCGCTCATTGCTTGTTTCACTTCATCAATTAGCTCATAAATGATGCTGTAATAGCGCAAGTCAATTTCTTCTGCTTCAATCGCCTTACGTGCAGTTGCGTCGGCACGCACGTTAAAGCCAACAATAATGGCATTAGATGCTGCTGCAAGTGAAGCGTCTGTCTCGGTAATTCCACCTACTCCACTACCGATGATATTAACTTTCACTTCGTCGGTAGAAAGTTTGGTCAAACTTTCTGCAATGGCCTCTACAGAGCCTTGAACGTCAGCTTTAAGCACAACGTTTAAGTCAGACACATCGCCACTTTCCATATTTGCGAACATATTCTCAAGTTTCGCTTTCTGCTGTTTGGCCAGTTTTAACTCACGTTGCTTGGTATGTCGTTTAGCGGCAACTTCTCTGGCTTTTCGCTCATCTGCCACAACCAGTGCATCTTCGCCTGCGATAGGTACACCAGAAAGTCCCAGGACTTCTACAGGTGTTGATGGGCCGGCAACCTTGATTTCAGCACCGTGCTCATCACGCATAGCTCGTACTCGACCATACTCTTCACCACATAACAAAATGTCGCCTGGCTTAAGTTGCCCGGCCTGCACAAGAACAGAGGCCACAGGACCACGTCCCTTATCCAAACGCGATTCGATAACAATACCACGAGCCGGTCCATTCTCGACTGCTTTCAAATCAAGTAATTCTGCCTGCAAATTAATAGCATCAAGCAACTCATCAATCCCCATACCTGTTTTTGCAGATACATTGACGAATTGATAGTCACCGCCCCATTCTTCTGAAATTACTTCAAGCTGAGAAAGTTCAGTCTTAACGCGATCAGGGTCGGCCGTTTCTTTATCCATTTTGTTAACCGCAACAATCAAAGGTACACCCGCAGCTTTTGCGTGCTGGACCGCCTCTTTGGTTTGTGGCATTACGCCATCGTCTGCAGCTACAACCAGTATTACGATGTCAGTTGCGTTTGCACCACGTGCGCGCATGGCGGTAAATGCAGCGTGACCTGGCGTATCTAAAAATGCGATGCGCCCTGAATCAGTTTGTACGCTATAAGCACCAATATGCTGCGTTATGCCGCCTGCTTCACCATCAGCAACTTTTGCGCGTCGAATATAGTCAAGCAATGAGGTCTTACCGTGGTCAACGTGACCCATTATTGTCACAACAGGAGCACGCGTAACTAATTCACCGTCACCTGCGTTTGCAATAAGCTCGTCTTCAAGCGCATTTTCATTCACGATTTCGTACTTGTGACCCATCTCTTCAATTACAAGTATAGCTGTCTCTTGATCAAGCACTTGATTAATGGTTGCCATTTCACCCATTTTCATCATGGTTTTAATGACTTCTGTACCTTTTACCGCCATGCGGCTGGCTAGTTCGCCTACACTAATTGTCTCGCCTAGTTTTACCACTCTCTCCACCGGGGTTACGGGCTTTGTAAAGCCCTGTTTTAAATGCTCGCCTGCGTTTTTCTTCGATTTTTTGCGACGGCGTGAGCTACGCTCAACTTGCATATCTTCTTCATCTTCTGCTTCTTGTGCATAACGATTTGAATGCAAATGCACTTCTTCTGCTTCTTCACGTTTGCGACGCTCTTCTTCTTCTTTCCAGCGACGCTCATTTTCTTGGGCAAGCTTGCGAGCTTCTTCAGCGGCTTTCTTCGCTTCTTCTTCCAGTTTTTTCTGGGCTTCTTCTTCTTGCTGCTTTTTAATTCGCTCAGCTTCTGCTCGACTTGCCTCTAGCGCCTGCTTCTCTTCGTCACTCAGTTTTGACTCAGAGGATTTACGCTCTTCAGCTTCTTTTTTGGCTTTTTCTGCGCGAGCTTGTCTTTCGGCTTCTTGCTTTCTGCGCGCTTCTTCGGCCTGTCTTTGCTTTTCAAGCGCTGCTTTTTTCGCCTCTTCCTGAGCTTTTTCTTCCGCTTCTCGCTTTAAGCGCGCTTCTTCTGCTTTTCGAGCCGCTTCTTCTTCAGCTAAACGCTTTTCCTCAAGGTCACTACGCTTCACGTAGGTCCGTTTTTTGCGTACTTCAACTTTTACATTGCGCGATTTACCCACACTCAAAGTGCTCGTCTTTTTGCGCTGCAAGGTCATTTTTGTTGGAGCGCTGGCGCCTGCGCCACCATGCTGTTTGTTTAAGTGATCCAGTAACTTTTGTTTTTCTTCTTCTGTTACATTGTCGCTAGCGCTTTTTTCAACACCAGATTCTTTAAACTGCTGAACCAAACGGTCAACAGTGGTGCCGATGTCACTGGCTAACTTTTCTATCGATACTTCTGCCATAGTGCTCTTATCTCCCCTTGACCTTACTCTTCATTAAACCAAACGATGTTGCGCGCTTTCATAATAAGTTCGCCCGCTTGTTCTTCGGTCAATTCTTCTATGTCACTAATGTCGTCGGTGCCCTGTTCAGCAAGCCCTTCAAGGTCAGTAATTCCTCGGCTTGCCAAAACATATGCTACGTGTCTATCCAAACCTTCCAAATCAAGAAGCTCTTGTTTCGGTTCTGCAGCTTCTAAAGACTCTTCGTTTTTCAACGCTTGCGTCGTTAATGCGGCTTTTGCCCTTGAACGAAGTTCTTCGACGATATCTTCATCAAGTCCTTCAATTTCTAGGAGTTCTTGTGCCGGAACATATGCCACCTCTTCCAAGGTAGTAAAGCCCTCATCAACAAGTACCATTGCAAAGTCTTCATCAATATCCAGATATTTTGTGAAAACTTCTAATACCTTTTCAGCTTCAGCCTGATGCTTGGCGTTCATATCTTCAATCGTCATGACGTTGAGTTCCCACTCTGTCAACTGACTTGCCAAGCGAACGTTCTGACCATTTCGACCAATTGCCTGCGCCAGATTGTCACTCTCTACCGCAACATCCATTGTGCGTGTATCTTCATCAACAATAATCGATGCCACTTCAGCAGGCGCCATAGCGTTAATCACATATTGCGCCGGATTCTCATCCCACAGCACGATATCAACACGCTCGCCGCCAAGTTCACTGGACACGGCCTGAACACGCGATCCGCGCATACCGACACAAGCGCCAACAGGATCTAGGCGCTTATCATTGGTTTTAACTGCAATTTTAGCACGCGCACCCGGGTCACGCGCTGCCGATTTTATCTCTAAGGTCTCTTCTGCAATCTCAGGCACTTCAAGTCTGAATAGCTCTACCAACATGTCGGGGTGCGTGCGGCTGATGAAAAGCTGTGCACCACGTGCTTCGGGGCGGATCACATAGAGCAATCCACGAACCCGGTCACCCGGGCGGAACGTTTCACGAGGCAACATATCATCTCTGAAAATTACGCCTTCTGCGTTATTGCCTAAATCAACAATTACATTGTCGCGATTGACCTTTTTTACCGTTCCGGTAACAAGTTCACCGACTTTATCTTCGTACTCAGCAATCATCTGCGCACGTTCCGCTTCACGTACTTTTTGAACAATAACTTGCTTCGCTGTTTGAGTCGTAATTCGGTCAAAGGCTATTGATTCAATTTGCTCTTCAACATAGTCCCCGATTTGAATGTCAGGCTCGTCAATTTGCGCGGCAGAAAGGGTAATTTCTGCATATGGATTTTCTTGTTCCTGGTCATCTTCAATCACTAACCATCGACGGAAAGTATCAAATTCACCGGTTTCTCTGTCAATCGAGATACGAACTTCGATATTGCCTTCGTTTTTCTTTTTGGTTGCACTGGCAAGGGCAAACTCCAATGCCTCAAAAATCTTTTCTCTGGGCACTTGCTTTTCGTTTGAAACAGCTTCTGCAACTAATAATATTTCTTTGCTCATATTTTCCTTTTTGCTTGCCGCGCGGCAAACATCCCCGTATTACTCGAAAATCAATCGAAATTTGGTACTAAATTCGCTTTACCTATATTCTGAATGGGAAGAATATAAGTTTGACCATCCACTTCGACATGGATGTGCGAATCGTTAGATTCTAATAATTTACCTTTGAAGTTTCTTCTTCCATCTTGCGGCAAATTAAGCTTAACATTCACTTCTTCGCCTACGACTTTTGCATAATGTTCCGGTTTAAATAAAGGTCTATCCATTCCGGGTGATGAGACTTCAAGGTTATATTCTGTTGAAATTGGGTCTTCTACATCCAGAATTGCACTGACCTGATAGCTTACGTCGGCGCAATCATCCACGTCGATTCCGTTTTCGCTATCAATATAAACGCGCAATGTTGAATGCTTACCCGCTCTTATAAATTCAATGCCGACAAGTTCAAAACCAATCGCTTCTACCGCAGGACTAAGCATTTCAGTCAATTTTTTCTCTAACTGAGACAATCTTTACTCCGTGAGATTTTCTCTGCCGCTTATACAGAACTATGCGTACAAGCATGGCAAAACACATACAAAAAAAGGGCATATAGCCCAGTCTACTTCTTGCTACCGAGGGCGAACTAAAGCACCAGGCTTTAATACCTACGAAACAAAAATAAAAAAGCCCCGATCAAGCGGAGCCTTTATAGAATTCTTTTCACCGAGTACCCGAGGTACTAGCGGTGGATACAGTCCCTTGCTACAACACATCTCATCAGCGAGATTGATGCCGCTCGACTGAATATGCAAACCATAGAATTTATCTTAGCTCTGCAAATTCAGCGCAAGTAGTATAACTGCATACCGTGCGATACGCAAACCTTATTAGATAAATGCCAAATCTAACTGGCTTTCACTAACATAAGGGGATCTTGTGTTTCTTCAACTTCAAAAAACTCCATCAGTTCATTCATGCCTTTTGCCTGAGACCCAAGCTCTTCGCTCGCTGCAGCGGCCTCCTCAACTAATGCTGTGTTTTGCTGGGTGAGCATCTGCAGAGATTCAATGGCCTTATGAATTTCACTGATACCAACACTTTGTTCGTTTGCAGCAGTAGAAATCTCGCTTACTATGCTACTTACATTATCCACTTCCTGAATAATGTCAGCCAAGGTCTTTCCAGACTTATTCACAAGTTCAGAGCCCGCTTCGACTTTATTTACTGTGTCTTCAATCAGACTCTTTATTTCTTTAGCTGCGTTTGCACTTCGCCCTGCCAAATTGCGAACTTCACTTGCCACTACAGCGAAACCTCTGCCTTGTTCACCCGCCCTTGCTGCCTCAACCGCTGCATTTAAAGCGAGTAAATTCGTCTGAAAAGCTATCGAATCAATCACGCTGATAATATCCGCAATCCTTGCGCTTGCCTGATTGATTTCTTCCATTGCCACTACCGCTTCTTTAACCACTTTTCCGCCAGTTTGAGCGTGCTGTTTGGCTTCAGATGCAATGTTATTCGCGTGTACTGCATTATCGGCTGTATGTTTTACCGTACTTGTAATTTCATCCATGCTTGCAGCCGTTTGCTCTAAATCGCTCGCCTGTTGTTCAGTGCGAGCACTTAAACTGCTGTTACCGCTAGCGATATCTTCAGCACCTGCGCTTACCGTGACCGACGCCTGTTTGATTTCGTAAACAACCTCAGTGAGTTTTTCTACGGTCGCATTTGCACTCACTTTTAAAATATTGAACTGCCCAGGGAACTCAGTGTGAATTTTCTTGTTAAGTTTTCCTTGTGAGAGTGACTTAAGCACTTGCTCTGTCTCACTAAATACATTGCTAACAGCATCCAGAGAAGAGTTTAACTTGACCTTAATGTCGTCAAGCTGACCGGGAAGCGCGACAGAAACTCTTGATGATAATTTGCCGTTTGCAACATCGGCCATTACGGTATCAATCTGATTCAAGGCTGAGTCGATTGAGGACATTGCCGAATCTGCTTGTTTAGCTAAAACATCATATTCTCCTACTAAACTGGCATTTGCCTTGTAATTAAAATTACCCGATGACATGGCGTTAATCAGCTTCATAATATGATGAATTGCTTCTGCTACGGCATCTGCGGATGTATTTACTCCATCTTTTAGACTGGCTAAATCACCCTGCATTTCTGCAGTGATTTTTGTGTTAAAGTCGCCTTTTGCCAACGCACCTACGACTCTGTTTACTTCGCTAATTGACTGCTTCATCGCCTTCGATGAACGGTTTACTCCTTGCTTCAACGTGAGCAAATCTCCCTGAAAATCTGACTCTACCTGACGCTCGAAGTCACCATTTGACATTGCTGTTACAACATCATTCGTTTCTTTTATGCTCACCTCAAGTTTTTCTAAAAGAAGATTGAGGCTTGTTGCAGACTGACCTATTTCATCTTTGCTTTGTACTTGAACACGCTGGCTAAAATCAGTATTTTCGGCGATTGAAGCCATTGCAGCTTTCATTGCATCCACAGGAGCAATAATTTTGTCACTTACCCGCATGGCGATGTAAATCACAAGACCAATTACACCGAGACAAATTCCGATTACTATCCAGCGCAATTTGCTTACGGCAGCATAAGCTTCGCCTGATTCAATCTCCGCGATCAATACCCAGTCAAGTGAACCAAACTTCACAGGAATAAAGCCGCTTATAACCGGTTCATTTTGGTAATTTACTTGCTCAATTACTCCAGACTTACCCGACAAACCGAGTGTTACGGCTTCTGTATTGACTTGTCGACCATCTCTGAATGAGGCATCAACACTATAGCTATCCGGAAACTTAAGCGAATCCGATCGCATTAACATATCTTCGCCTACAAGATAAGATTCTCCCGTTTCTCCTAAACCTCGTCTTTCTGACATAACGGCGGTTATCGCATCAAGAGGCATCTGAAAAATCAATGTGCCAATCCGTATATTGCCATCAAAAACTGGTGAAGAGATAAAACTGGCGGGCGCCTCGTATGAGGGTGTGTACTGTGCATAATCAATAAGCGCATACTCATCAGGACTACTCAAGTTTAATGACGCTTGAAAAGCTTGCCCAAGGCCACTGCTCGCATATGGTCCTGTTAGCAAATTCGTTGCAAAGTCTAATTCTTTGTAAACTGAATAAACCACAAAGCCTTTGTTATCCACCAAAAATATGTCGTAGTAGCCAAAACGCTCGAGATACTCTTTAAAACTCTGATGCAATAATTTGTGTGCGCTGTCGTAATCATTACCAAGTGCAGATTCAAACATTTCGTGCTTGCTACCCAGGGGGGCCGGGTTGTTTTGAATATAAGCATGTTGCAAAAGAATAGCTTCGGGATTAAGCGCACTGATCAGTGCGTTTGTGTCTACGCCTTGCCCGTCATTCAAGGTTTGGTAACGTGGCAAAAACTCGTTGTTGTAGTACTGGGCGAGTTCATTCCCTAATCGATTAAGTGCTTCATCAAGCGTATTTTGCTCAGACTGCTTATCAAGCGATTGGGTTATTGCGTTTTCAAACCCGCGAATAACAGATTTTAAATTAGTTGCAGTGTTAGGATCATTCGATGCTGTCAGAACCTGATTGACAATAGTGCTCCCGTATTTTTCAATCGCAACGACTTTATTTGCTTTTAGTGCTTCCAGATTTTGGTTGGCCATATCAGTGGTCATACTGCTGGCTAACCAGGTTGCGATAATGCTAATTAGTAATAAGGGCAAAAGACCTACCAATAGAAAGGTCTTACTTAATTGCTGTTTCAGTGAGTAAGATTTACCGAGCAATCTCTCAAAATGAAGATTCTTTAATACGCTGAACATAATGTGCTTTCCTGCTTTATCGCAATAACAAGGGTTTATTCCCGGGGCGTGTTTACGTCGTGATAAATTCGTTGAGTAAAAAACGCTCATTAGTTATGCGTATCGGCAGTATTGAAAAGTATCTTAATATCAGAAAAGAATAAGCCTAGGTATATTTACCTATTCATGCCCCAGGCTTTTAAAAATCGCTTTAAGAATACGATTTTTGATTATTTTACTTGTCACGAATACGGTGTCGACGGTTTGGAATATCGTCAAGCGGCACTCTGCCGGTATCGATGGATTCAAACATATGCTCAAATATCGCTCCGGGTTTACCATCTTTATCTGTTAAAAAGTAACTATGTCCTGAGGGAAAATCATATGCGGTGTTAATATCATCACAATCGATAGCAAACACGTTAGACGGCACTTTGCGCATATCTTCTGGCCCAGAATGACCAAGCCGACGAGAGGCTATGGCGTTTTTAAGGTTTGATGCTTTGCTTGCCCTGAGCGCCAGATCATCGGATGCGTAATACACGCTGACGTTTCGTGCTGATTGGGCGATAAAACGTCCTCTGTGATGCGGCTCTAAAGATTCATTGACGATATCGGCGGCCACTAAAAACACATTTCTGAATATCATCGGCACGCCGCTTTTTAAACTGTACTTCTCCCAAGCGGCTAGAGACTCTCTAAATACGCGATTACCCATGGAATGCGCCAAAATATTAATGCGTTTTAAGCACAGCTCATCTTGTGTCTCTTCGTGTCGCCACTTTAAAAAAAAGTCCAGCGCACGGTATAAGCTGTAGGCAGACATATCAGCGCTGGTCTGGTCGTCCCAGTAGTCTTTAACAATGCCAATATCGTTATCGCAGGGCCATATAATTGGAATGACCAACACTTTATCGCCCGGCTTTCCGTCAAACATCGCTTGAAGCTGCTCTGCACGAGGAAAAATATCAGGCTCGGGTAAGTTACTGAATCCATGAATATAAAAAAGAATGTTAGAACAGTTTTTAAGCTCTCGAATACGCTTAAACCATTCAAAGGCGCCTAATTCTTCATACTTGCCCTCACCCGTGCGTTCACAACAAAATACCGAGTTTGAAGGGGCATTAATACGTAAATCGAAATCGAATTTGCGCCCTTTTTTGCTTTTAATGGACTGTTTAGGTTCTCTATTGGTAAGAAATAGCATACTGAACTCCCTCTCACTTTTTGTGTGTTTTTTAACCAATAGCTAAACCATACTAGGTCTTTTAAATTTAGGCAATAAACATGAACGATGGTGTTTGATACAGTAAGCACGGATGATTTTGAATATCAAATAGTCTTTATCCGCATAACGTCGATAATAACTATCTATAACTAATATTACAGCGGTTCAGTAGCCGTTGATATTTGGCGTTTTCGTCAACTTTACGAAAAAGGTAATTTTGAGGAAATGAATGCTGAACCTGTATATATGATAGTCGAAAAGCGATACGACTTAGTTTAGTGTGAGAAATAGAACTAATCACAATTATCGTTGTAACATGGCACGTTCTTATTTTTATTCCATTCGTAATCAACAATAATAAATTAAAGAGTTTTAAAAAAAGCAAACTATATGTTTCTTTTTACACTATTCCAACGCTCAAATTCTTAAAGCAACTTGTATATTGCTAAATGATAAAAAAGAAACTAATATGTTTCTAATCGGTAAATAGCAACTTATATATTTCTCCATGAATTCTTTACTGAAACAAATTAAAGAACGCCGTACTGCATTACAACTTAAGCAACATGATATGATGCTGCGCGTTGGCATGTCGCGTCAGCAATATCAGCGATTGGAATCTAGAGGTAATCCCCGCCTTGATACGCTTGAGCTAGTCGCAAAGGGGCTCAAAAGTGAATTACTGCTGATACCTCAAGAAAAATTGAATGCTGTACTGGCAATACTGGCCGACGATGCACATATAAACTCTGAGCCATCGACTAGGGGGCTAACCAAGCCAAACTTGACCGGAAAAGAGCAAAGTAGCCCACTGTCCGATGATCCATGGCAGGGATTGCTGGGAGACAATGAGTGAACACAGATAGCAATGATGAAGTAAATGTTCTACAGCTCTCAATTCATGGTGTGCTGATCGGCTATCTCGCAGGGTTCAAAAATGGCCGCAATGTATTGAGCATTGCAGACTCATTTAAAAACGATCCTGCTCGCCCGACATTCAGTCTTATTACTCACCCCTCATTTTTGAACGCGGTCAAGGTGATGGCTGAACCATGGGTACGAAACCAGCGGCTACACCCAGTGCTTTCAAATTTACTCCCAGAAGGCTCATTGCGCGAGTTGATTGCCCAGGGTCTAAAGGTGCACATAGACAATGAATTTCATATTCTCTCATATCTTGGCGAAGACTTGCCGGGTGCAATCGAAGCTACACCGATGGAGCCTGAAGATGTTCCCGTCTTTCTATTAAGCATACTAAACACGCATGGAAAGGCTAAGGCGGTTAAGTTCGATAAAGATGCTCTTCACAAAAAAGGAAGAGAAAATAAGTTTTCTTTGGCTGGTGTGCAAATGAAATTTTCCATGAAGGAAAAAGATGGGCGATACAACCTATCAAAAGATGATGTGCTTGGCGATTGGATTATCAAAACACCTTCAACTAAGCATAAATTTGTGCCGCTGAACGAATACACAGCAATGTCATTGGCCGCTCTGGCCGGAGTTGATATCCCTGAAATCAAACTCGTAGACTTGGATAAATTAGACAATCTACCGCAAATTAACTTGCCAGATGAAAAGCAGGCCTTTGCAATTAAACGATTTGATCGTAATGACAATTTGCGCATTCACATGGAGGATTTTGCTCAAATTTTCGTGAAGTACCCTCATGAAAAGTACACTGCCGCCAATTACGAGAGTATCGGAAAAGTAATTTACAATTTCTCCGGCGACGGATTGACCGACGCGCAACAATTCGCGAGGCGATTGCTGGTAAATATTCTCTTGGCAAATGGCGACGCGCATTTGAAAAACTGGAGTTTGCTGTATCCAGATAAGGTTACACCTCGACTTTCTCCTGCTTACGATATCGTTACGACCAATGTGTATATCCAAAACGAAGCAAAATACGCACTTAACCTTAGCAAAACTAAAGAATGGTACACAGTCACGATGACGCACTTTAAATCATGGGCAGATAAATCGGGTATTCCATGGCGAGCCATCAGGCCGCATTTGGACGATACAATGGATAAGGCCAGAGAATTGTGGCCGGAAGCGTTAGAAACACTACCGATGAACAGCGCGCACAAAGATGTGCTTAAGACGCACTGGTCTAATCTTCAGGATGAACTTATGATTAAGACAAAAACGCGAACTTACCAGTGAAGATGCAAAAAAATACCCGCTACATTGAGCGGGTAGTTTCGATTGGTTGCGGGAGCTGGATTTGAACCAACGACCTTCGGGTTATGAGCCCGACGAGCTACCAGACTGCTCCATCCCGCGTTCGAACTGGTTTCAGCTTGCTTGCTGAAGTGGAGCGTATTATACATAGCGATTAATACGTTGCAAGCCCATTTACGCTTAATATATTAAATAAGTACTAAGTGCCCAAATTTCAAGCTTTACGCGTGTATTATTTAAACATTTCCATTTTTTTTGCTAATTCAAAATCCAGTTCACTAAGGCCATCTACATCGTGAGTCACTAATTGTACTTCAACTTTATTATAGACATTGAACCATTCCGGATGGTGTTTTAACTTCTCAGCCCAAATCGCAATTTGAGTCATCCATCCAAACGCACGAATAAAACTTTTAAATTTAAATGTTTTACTTAACTTACCATCCTCAATAATCCAGGGAGTTTCGCCCGCCATTTCATTAAGCTCATCCAAAGATTTGGCAATTTCCTGCTGCTCCAAACGTGTAGGCATTTTGTGCTCCTTTTAAGAAGGGTTGTAGAAGAAAATATAATAAAAGCCCCAGATGGGGCTTTTACGCTTAAAAATGATATTGAGACTAAATATTAAAACTCAACTGCCAGTCTGACATAAAGCTGTCTGCCTCTAGGGTCATGCACTTTAGAATCAAAACCGCTATTAGTGAAGACTTGAGGCGGCTCCTCATCTGTTAAGTTTATGCCACCCACAGTCAACAAGTAGCTCGTTTGCGTATTAAGCATCGTGCCTAAATCGACAGAAAATTGCGCATCGTACGTAACATGGCTGTCGATTTCCTGTAAACCGGCGCTACCGCAACCACCGGGCGGTACACCTGAGCCGTCATTGCCTGCACAGTTTTGGTCATCATCATAGCTACTGATGTAACGCACAAAAAGATTGGCACTATATATATCGTGTTTCCAGCCTAAACCAAGATTTGCTCTTAACTCTGGCGAGGAGACACCAATGTTTGTAAAGTTTCTGCGGCCGGCTCCATCGATTTCACCGGCTTGCGGATCGGTCAAATCGTAGGTAGTAATGTATGTCGCGGTTAAATTGGGCACAAAAGTACCTATGTCTGTTTCAAGCCGATAGCTGGTAACAATGTCAAATCCATTGGTTGTAAGTTCACTGGCATTCACATAGGTATTGTTTACCTGCACCAATGGACCGTTTAAGGGGTCGCCCGCTCGAATGATGCGCGTCGGATCTTGAGGATTATCATTTAAGATAGCTTGCGCACTTTCCTGAATAATCAGGTCTTCAAAATCGAAATTCCAGTAGTCCAACTCAATGGACAAATCATCAATCGGTTCGAACGAAAATCCAATATTGTAGGCTTGCGATTCTTCAGGGGTGAGCTCCTCATTACCAGAGGTTCGAACGGCTGCAAAAGCATTTGCCCCCCCAATGAGCGGATCGCTCAACTGTTGAAGCGTTGTCGCTCCACCGTTTCGCATAAAGACTGAAGGTGCTCTAAATGAGGTAGAGATTGAGCCTCTTAAAGAAAATGCATCAGATGCTCGCCAGTTAAACGCCAACTTTGGATCTACCGTGTCGCCAATATTACCGCCGTAGTCTTCATATCGAAGTGCAATCTGCACATCTAAATCTTCAGTAAATGGCAACGCGAGCTCAGCAAAAGCCGCCCATACATCAAGGCTATCTTTAAAATCCGGGTTTCCGATAACAAAGGTAAAAGCGTCCTGGTTTGAAAGGGCATCGTAATCTTGCGATAGCGTCTCTTCACGATATTGCGCACCTAATGCCAGACCAGCCACGCCCCCATCTAAATCAAATACATCAAAAGACGCGAACCCTTCCAAAACTTCTAAATCAGAATTCGAGTCAATTCGCTGTAATCCTGAGAATGAATCAATCACATTCTGGCTATTCGGCGCATTAGTGTAGCTTGACGCGAAGGGATTAAAATATTCGCAAGGCCCCTGTCCGGGCGTTCCGTTGATTGGATCGCATCCGCCGCCCCCTAAGCCATTTAAGGCAAGAATAAATTCCGATTCGATAACATCCTCAACCGTAAACAGGAAGTCGTTGGTTGCGTTGGTATAGCTTACTTCCCAAAAACCGTTTTCCAGCTCGCCCTGAAGTGCAGTATTAAAGCGGAAGGTATCCGATTCTGTATTGGCAGGGTCTGCTTCAAAGCCATTACCTTCTGCACGACCAAAAAATACAACCGCTTGACCAAAGGGATTGTTGGGATGCGTGGCAGGTACCAAAGGACCGGTAAGAATTGGGAAGCTCGGTGCGCCGCCTCTCTCTGCCCGATTGCGTGCGAAGCTTATTTCGCTGGTCCACGTCATCTCGTCGGTCAATTCGTAAGCCGCTTTTACATACGCATTTACTCTTGTTTCATCAGGCACATATGAATAACCTGGACCGAAGTCAAAGCCACAAAGACCGATATCAAGGCCAGGCACAGTACCAGGAGGTGCTAATAGCTGAGGAAAACCACCAAATTCGGCACAACCGAATGGGTCAATAACGGGCGTGCCAGCCAAGGGGCCCTGAGTAAAAAAGTAGGCACCCGGATTGCCTAGCGCACTTGTATCATCTTGCGGTCTGGACAAGCGTCTGTCTGATAAAAATAGTGGTGAACGATTGGTATAGCTAATCGCAGCCATCACATTGCCTTTATCAAAGCTCGCGCCCCACAAACCTTGCAAAATATATTCTTTATTGTCGCCGTGTGCACCGTCCTGATAATCAACAGTGACTTTCGCTCCTTCATAGTTGCGCTTAGTAATAAAGTTCACCACCCCTGCAACTGCATCTGATCCATACAAAGCTGATGCACCATCTTTAATAATTTCCATTCGATCAATGGCAATCATTGGCACTAAAGAACTTGTATCAACAAAGTTTAAGCCTTCATTGGTTTGTTGCGCGTTGACCACCTGTCTGCGGTTGTTCAAAAGAACCAAGGTTGACGCGACACCTAATCCGCGCAAATTAATGTTGGATGTACCTGCCGTCGCATTCTGCGTGAAGGCATCGGGCGTATTTTCCGAACCAGTATTAATAGTTAGAGTTTGAGTAATATCGGCAATGTTTTTCGCACCAATTGCGTCAATAGATACACTGTCGACAACCGCAAGTGGTGAAGGTGATTCAAAGTTTTCGCTACGACGAACAAAGCTACCGGTAACCAATATGAGCTCAACGTCTCTGGCTTGATCTTCAGTTTCTTCAGGTTCTTGCGCTATCGCGAGTGATGGTAGAGCAGAAAGCTGCGCTGCAACGAGCGCTGCTATGGCGGTTCTTTTAGCAGTAAACTTCATATGTATGTCCCCAAGGTTCATCGCCTCGAGACACAAACGCACTGTCCCCTAGCGATTTATTATTGTATAGATGCTAAACCACTTACATCTACGTTTTATACTAGGGAACGATCAAAATTTTGTAAATATATTGTTATTTATATGTAACAATAGCATTATTGCATGGTCTGACCAGACATGCCGAACATGCACCAGCTATTGGCTGCTAACCAACGAGTAGCATCAGAAAAGTGCCGATAAGTGCGGGTTTATCCCTGCCTTGTATACTGACGCTGGTGTTAAATCGATGTAAACGCCCTGTTTCTTTCTGCTCGATTGATTCTAAGGTGAAAGTAAACCTGATTTTGTCATTTACTCTCACTGGCTCAAGGTAGCGCAGCGTATCAATGCCGTAATTCAACATCGTATATTGCTTACTATCAATAGAGATAGTCTCTCCAAACATTTTAGGCATTAGTGCTGCAGTCAAAAAGCCGTGAGCGATGGTCGTTTTAAAAGGACTTTCCTGTTTGCAACGTTTTTCATCTATGTGGATCCATTGATAGTCGCCTGTCGCACTGGCAAACTCGTTAATTCTGTTTTGATCGACTGTAAGCCAATTTGGCGCTTGCACGCTTGAGCCTATATTTAGTTGAGAAATATCCATCTTAGTCCTTTTTTATTACTAGATTTAATTGAAAATCATTTATACTATCAACTTTGGTGATAATCTTATTAATAAATTATCCTTCATTATCCGTTGGGGGTGCATCCCGATGAAAATTTGTATAAAGGGTAATGAATAGAACACACAAGAGAGACGCTATGAATTTGCATCGTATCGATTTAAACCTTTTTGCAGTATTCGACGCTATTTATACTGCGGGTAGTCTTACCAAAGCAGCCGATGTGCTTTGTATTACCCAGCCGGCAGTCAGCAATTCGTTAGCTCGCTTGCGCGAGATGCTAAACGACCCTCTTTTTGTGCGCACAGGCCATTCTATGACGCCAACGCCCGTTGCTCAAAATATCATAGTGCCAGCCAGAGAAGCACTTGGACTTTTGAGAAAAAGCGTACAGCAGAGTCATATTTTCGAGCCCATCAGTTCAACGAAAGCTTTTCACTTTTCAAGTCGTGATTTACTTGAAGTGAGCATCATGCCGCGCTTAATGGCACGTTTGCAAACCCTTGCACCTAATATCACGCTTACCAACTATGAAATTACGCGCAACAATGTTGTTTCAGCTATGGCGAGCGGTAATTTAGACTTTTTTGCCGATGCTTCTACTTTCACTGATCCTCATTTAAAAAAGCAAAAGATCGCTCAAGACCGATTTGTTGTGCTGGCGCGTAAAAACCATCCGCTTCTGCAGAATGGCCTCAGTTTGGATACCTTTTTAAAGCTAAGTCACATTAATGTATCGCATCGTCGCACCGGAGCAGGCCCGGTTGATATCGCGCTGGACAAATTAGGCGAAAAACGCAAAGTCGCCATGCGAAGCCAGCACTTTTTGACGGTACCCAGCGCTATCGTCAAAACCGACCTGATTGCCTGTATCCCTTATCACCTTGCAAAGCACTACGATTTGGCCATGTATGAAATTCCTTTCGAAATACCGCATATTGAGTATTTCTTATACTGGCATTTGAGTGCAGATCACGATAGCGCGCATCAATGGATGCGCGAGCAAATCGCTGAAGTTGCCAAGGCGTATAATCCTGACTAAAGCCTTTTTGTTTAAACGATTTTTACCCGCTGTGTCAATCGGCGTTTTAGTGAAACGCCCGAATATATTGCATCACCGCTTCTGACTTTTGGTGATGCAACCAGTGATCTGCATCCTTAAAACGATGTAAATGTAAGTCTTTTACCCAATCCTCCATACCGTTGAGGACTTCTGGCACAAATGCGGTATCTTTCATACCCCAAAGCACTTGTGTGGGAATATCTATCCGAATATCAGGAATTTTGAGCGTAAGATTTTGTTTAACTCGCTTCGTTACCAACTGTGGCATGTTCTTATAATAGTTAAAAGCCTGTTGCATTGAGTGCTTGTCTGCCCACTGCGCTTCAAAGTGAGACTGTTGTTCTTCGCTTAACTTGCTATACCAGCCTCCATATAGCCGTTTTAACATCCTAAAATCATCTTGAGATACTACATCAAAAGCGTGATCACTAATTAAATCTGCAATGTAGTCACTGCTTGCCTGCTGCTTGGGATTGTTTGCCATCTCACGTGTAAAGGTCGACGGATGGGCCGCGTTCAATATAGTCAAGCAAGCGAACTTAGTACCGTAGAACGCGGCAAGCGGCCAAGCGATCACTCCTCCCCAATCATGCGCGACCAAATGCGCCTTGGTGCCAGGCGCATATTGTTCAACAAGCGCATCGGTTGCCTCAGCCAAGGTTTCGACAAGTGTGTGAAGATTATATTGCTCGTCTCGCATGAAGCCGCTTGAAAAGTTATAACCAGGCAGGTCGAGCGCTATTACTTCGTAGTCATCGCATAAGGAGAGCAAGTAGCGTTCCCAGGTCCAGGCATTTTCAGGAAAACCATGAAGCAAAATCAGTAAGGGCTTGCTCTTTTGAGCAATCCCTTGTTGCATGCAAAGATAATTAAGCCGCGTACTGTTTAGGTCCATATGCCGCTGGACGATTTTTGTCAGCACCTGCTTTGTCATTACTCGCTGCCTACCGCAAAGAGCGCTTCATCCATTTGCATTAAATTATCTGCACCCGACTGAATAGCAGAAACGTGAGACCGCGTGCGAGTCAACATACGATCAAAGTAAAATTTGGCCGTCATCAATTTAGCTTGGTAAAACGCTTCATCACTTGTTCCTTCATCCAGCTTTTGCTGAGCAACAACCGCCATTTGCAACCAAAAATACCCGACACTGACATAGCCGGAATACATGAGATAATCAACGGCTGCGGCTCCCAACTCATCGGGATTATTTTGTGCAGCTTGCCCAATATCATTAGTCATTTGTATCCATTCATCAACGTGTGAATCAATCGCATTTGCCCAAGCATTAAATTGGGATTTACCGCGAATATTTGCACAGAAGCTTTTTATTTCTGTGGCGAAAATTTTCAGTAGCTCGCCATTTGAGCCCATAATTTTTCGGGCCAAAAGGTCAATTGCCTGAATGCCGGTCGTCCCCTCATACATGGTACAGATTCGCGTGTCGCGAGCTAACTGCTCCATCCCCCACTCTTTTATATAACCGTGACCACCATAAACCTGCATACCGTAGCTCGTTGCTTCTTGCGCTGTTTCAGTCAAAAAGGCTTTCACGATAGGAGTAAGAAGAGCTAGCTTAGCTTCTGCCTGCTTCTTACTGTTTTCATCGGATGAATACAGGGTGGTATCAACTAATTTCATGCAATACGTTGCAAGTGCTCGGTTACCCTCGGCCAATGATTTTTGTGTGAGTAACATGCGTCGCACATCGGGATGCACAATAATCGGATCGGCTGCGCCGTCTGGATTTTTGCGACCCGTTAATGAGCGAAACTGCAATCTGTCTTTTGCATAGGCGAGCGCGCCCTGAAATGACGCCTCAGTTGCAGATAAACCTTCCATGCCAGTGCCAATACGAGCAATGTTCATAAACGTGAACATACAGTTAAGACCACGATTGGGCTCACCAATAAGATAGGCTTTCGCCTCGTCAAAGTTCATCACACACGTCGCGCTGCCTTTAATGCCCATTTTATGTTCAATAGACCCGCATTTTACGGTGTTACGTTCAATAATTTCGCCGTTTTCATCCACATTGAACTTTGGCACTAAAAACAAGGAAATGCCTTTTGTTCCTTGAGGCGCATCAGGCAAACGCGCTAATACAATGTGAATAATGTTGTCAGACATATCGTGCTCGCCGGCAGATATGAAGATCTTGGTTCCACTTAAGCGGTAAGAACCATCATCACTTGGCTGCGCTTTACACTTGAGCATACCTAAGTCAGAGCCGCAGTGAGGTTCTGTTAAGCACATGGTACCTGTCCATGAGCCTTCAATTAAACGACTTAAATAAATGTCTTGTTGCTCTTTTGTGCCGTGGGCTTTCAGTGTTTCCATACAGCCTTGAGACAAGCCAGGATACATCGCCCAGGAATGATTAGCACCTGAAAACCACTCCGCCATGGAGGTTGCAAGCGAATAAGGTAGGCCTTGACCACCAAATTCTACGGGATGCGCCATTGACGGCCATCCCCCGTCCACATATTGCCGATACGCTTCTTTAAAACCGCTTGGCGTTTTTACTTCTCCATCGATAAAGGTACAACCTTCGTCATCCCCTATCTGATTAATTGGAGCAAGTACATTTTCAGCAAATTTAGCTGCCTCGGCATAAATTGCGCGAATAAGATCATCCGTAGCATCTTCAAATCCCAGTTGCTGATAATGATTTTCTAAATCGAACACTTCTTGTGTAACAAACAAGGTATCACGTTGAGTAGCTTTATAATTTTGCATAATATTGTCTCATTTTATCGCACTTGTTTGTGAGCAAAACACGTAAACAAGGCGTTATTCAAAATCTTTTTGGCGCAGTGCCTGATTAATTTAAAGATGAAAAGTCTTTGTTAGTTTCAACTAATTCTCTAAGTAGAGAAGACGCTTCAAACCAATGCTGACCATAATCGCCCAGTTTGTTCTGATAATGCGTCATGCGCGCTAGTATGTGTTCAAGGCCTACTTCGTCTGCATATTTCATAGGGCCACCTCGAAACACAGGGAAGCCATAGCCATACACATAAATCACATCGATATCACTGGCGCGTTGGGCAATACCCTCTTTCAGTATTTCTGCGCCTTCGTTAATAAGGGGATAAATACATCGCTCAAGAATTTCCTGATCGCTTATTTCACGCTGCTCAATGCCTAGCTCTTGCGCTTTACGTTTGGCGATTTCCATTACTTGCGGATCGGGAATAGGTTTACGACTACCATTTTCGTACAAATAAACTCCTTTTCCTGCCTTTAAGCCCACGCGACCAGCTTCAACCAGTTCATCGGCTACCACGCAGTATGAAGGATCATGTTGGATAAAAGACTGGCGCGATTGTCTGACAAAATAACCAATATCCAATCCAGCCATATCACCCATCGTAAAAGGCCCCATGGGTAAACCAAATTCTGTAATCACTCGGTCAACTTGTTCAGGACTTGCCCCTTCCAGCATAAGGCGATTTGCCTCTCTGCCATACACCTCAATCATTCTATTACCGACAAAACCAAAGCAAACGCCAACAAGCACTCCCACTTTGCGGATAGTTTTTGCTAATTGCATAGCCGTTTTGATGACATCATCTGCCGTTTTTTCAGCCCGCACAATTTCCAGCAGTTCCATTACGTTGGCAGGTGAGAAAAAGTGAAGACCAATTACATCTTCGGGGCGTGATGTCGCTTGCGCAATTTCATTGATATCTAGAGTGGAGGTGTTACTGGCCAAAATAGCGCCCGGTTTGCAGACCTTATCTAAAGCCGAAAAGACCTCTTTTTTGACCGACATTTTCTCAAAAACGGCTTCAATAACTAGATCAACGTCCGCAAGATCATCATATGATGTAGTGCCACTAAGCAATGACATACGTTGCTCTACTTGCTCGGCGGTGAGTTTGCCTTTTTTCGCGGAGTTTTCATAATTTTTACGTATGATTCCAAGACCTTTATCCAGCGCTTCGGGTTTGAGTTCGAGTAATTTGACCGGAATACCAACATTCGCAAAGTTCATAGCGATGCCGCCGCCCATAGTGCCCGCTCCAATAATCGCAACGGATTTGACATCTCTTGTCTCAAGCGCTTTGTCAATATCGGCCAGATGAGATGCAGCGCGCTCGGCAAAAAAGAAATGTTGTTGCGCTCTTGCCTGTGGCGTTTCCATGCAGGCCATAAACAACTCTGCTTCGCGTTTTAAGCCACCTTCAAAATTATTTTCGTAGGCAGCTTTCACGGCCTCAACACATTTTAAGGGCGCGAAAAAGCCTTTTGCTTTTTGTTCCACGCCTTCTGCATATTGAGAGAACAGCGCGGCTTTTTCCTCATTCATGGATAATGACACTGCGCGTGTTGGTCGAGGTCCTTTACTTATTGCCTCATCAATAAAGTCGAAAGCGGCTTTTACTACCTCTTGTGCGGAATCAAGCGTCTTATCAAATACACTGTTAATCGCACTCACCGGAGTCGGCGCGCCACTCACAATCATATCAAGTGCAGACTGAGTATCCAGTAAACGCGGTAGGCGTTGCGTGCCACCAGCACCTGGCAGTATGCCCAGGTGTACTTCTGGCAAACCTACCTTATTTTTTGCGAAGCTGATTCGGTAATGGCAAGCAAGAGCAAGCTCCAAACCTCCCCCAAATGCTGAGCCATTCACAGCAGCAATAACAGGTTTAGGACAGTTTTCAATTGTGTTTAATACCTCTGGCAACATCGGCGAAAGATTGCCTGTAGAAAATTCACTGATGTCAGCACCTGCACTAAATAAGGCCAAATCGCTCGTAATGATAATTGCATGACAATCCGCATTTTCAGTAGCTCGCTTAATTGCGTCGAGCAATTCACTGCGTACCTGTTGAGATAGGGCGTTTACCGGCTTATTGCATAATTGAATTAACGCGCACCTGTCTTTAAAGGTAAGCTGAACAACTGGCGATTTATCTGACTGGTCGTTATGGTTATTAGCCTGCATATCTATTGCCCTCTCCAAGGTATCGAATGTAGCGACACTTCATTATCGTTTTATGGATGTGGCAAAGAGATTATAGTAAAGCGAATTATCATCCCAATTTATTGATTTAATGATTCAAAATAAGATTAGCTAATATCTAAAATACGATAAATTAATAAGCAAAAGTAAATTTAATGAATTGGCTTGTTTAATCAGTCAACCGTATACTGTAAATAAATTGTTAATTATTAGTAAATATGAAGATACTTAAAACACCTGCATCACGTTTTGATAACTTACCAGGCTATTCCTTTCAAGCTGCCTATATCAATGTTGCCGGTGTTGAGGAAGCTCAAATCGGCCATCAACAGCTATTAATGCATTATGTCGATTACGGTAAAAAAGATGCGCCCCTAATCTTGATGCTTCACGGTGAACCGACATGGAGTTACCTTTATCGCAAAATGATTTGTCAGGCGCAAGCCCAAGGCTTTAGAGTAATAGCACCCGACCTAATAGGCTTTGGCAAGTCAGATAAATTTGATTCACAGGATGCATATACTTATGCGAACCACTTGCGCTGGCTGGAAACCTTGCTTGAAAAATTGCAAATACAGAACATGCATTTGATTTGTCAGGATTGGGGAGGACTACTCGGTCTGCGCTTGGTGGCTAAATTTCCAGATACATTCTCATCAGTAGTTGCTGCCAACACAATGCTGCCAACGGGTGACCATAAAACACCAGACGCATTTTTTAAATGGCAACAGTTTTCGCAAGAAGTCGACGTATTCCCTGTCGGAGAAGTTATTCAAAAGGCCACCGTTAATGAGCTTATCCCAGAAGTGATTGATGCCTATGATGCACCTTTTCCCAGCGAAGCTCACAAATGCGGCGTACGCAAGTTTCCTATGCTGGTTCCCACCCAACCCGATAATCCTGAGTCAGAAAATAATCGTTTAGCGTGGAAAAATCTATCTAACTATAAAAAACCTTTTTTGACGGCATTTAGTGATAGCGATCCGATAACAGCAGGCGGCGATAAAGTCTTTCAAAACCTTATTCCCGGATGCAAGGGTCAAGCGCATACTACTTTAAAGGGCGGTGGCCACTTTTTGCAAGAAGATGTGGGAAATGAGCTGATTTCCATCGCACTTTCATTTTTTGAGAAACAGCAAAACTAGGACGTGTTCCTAGCGTGACAGGCGCAATTTTAATCAAAGAGAATAAGGGAGATAAGATGGATCCGCTTTTAGATTTTTCTAATTCTGTAGGTCTAATTACAGGCGCCGGAACAGGCTTTGGCCGCGCCTTAGCGATTGCGCTTAACAAACGCGGCGCAAAACTAATAATGACTGATATAAATAAGTTGGCATTGGAGGATTCTCTTAAAGCATTAGATACGCCTGAAAATGCCAGAATTATCGAAGCTGACGTCGCTTTGGAGACAAGTGCTAACGACAGTGTAAATTTAGCGCTTGAAAGCTTCGGCAAATTGGATTTTGCGGTTAATAATGCCGGGGTTGCGCATGAACAAGCCTCCATTCATGAAATGACGGCTGATATATATGACAGACAGTTCGATGTAAATGTCAAAGGTGTAGGGTTTGGCATGAAATACCAAAGCCTTGCCATGCTAAAACAAAAGCAAGGTCACATACTTAACGTCAGCTCACTGGCTGGTTTAGGCGGCGCACCAAAAGGCGGAGCGTACAGCGCAGCTAAACATGCAGTGATCGGGCTTACCCGAACGGCCGCAGTCGAATACGCGCGCTATGGCGTGCGTGTTAATGCTATATGTCCGTTTTTTAGTCCAACAAACATTATGAACATAGAGGGCTTGGCGAGCGAGGAAGATAAACAAAAGCTTGGAATGGGTAGCCCGATGAAACGCATCAGCACAATCGACGAAATTGTTAATGTGATGGTGTTGCTTTTGTCCCCTGCGAATACCTACATGAACGGTCAAAGTATTGCTGTAGATGGCGGAGTAACTGCCTGGTAAGCAGAGCGCGCGCTAAAGCTCAAATTATTATAAGCATTTAAGCTCTTGGAGGCCTGTTCACTTGGCCAGGTCATCCTGCTTTCTCTTTTTTTTAGTATTTTTTTTGTATTTTCTTGCATACCTGAGTATCACCTCAGCGTCTTTTAAGGTCCTCAAAGTGTTTTAAGATTACTTCCGAAATCACCTACGGAGACTTTATCATGTTGAAAAAGATAGCTATCCCGTTCTGTGCGCTTGTGCCAATGATGTTCTCGGCTAACGCTAGTGCAGACGTTGAAACTGCCCTTGCCAATATCTGTGAAATTGTAAAAACAGATGACAAAGGCGAACTACGTAAAAAAATGAAAACCGTGCGAAACGATTACAACCTTCGTTTGCGCGATTACTACAGCGGTATTACTTGTAACGGTACTAGCATGATCAAGCTAGCCATACAAAATAATGCTGTGGAGGCTGGCACTTTGCTGGTAAAGAAAATGCCAAAAAAGGATTTAGCGGAACCGGAAGTACAAGACGGTAAAGCCTTGCAAGCCTGGATTAATGAACAAGGCCTTGCAGACAACCCTATCGCAAAAGAATTGCTCGATCGAATTTAATCGATTATCACACCAGTTGATAACCAGTTCAACATGGTAGGCAAAGGCAACTTTGCCATTTTAGTGGCTCCTCCCCGGAGCCACTTTTTTATATGTATACTCATCAATGCGTTTATTGATTTGGTTTTAAGAAACATGTGTTGAGGAACGCGTTTAAGGAACATATGTTAAGGGATAAGCACCACTTTACCTTTGACTTCGCGGTTTGTTACCTTATTCAGGGCATCAATTGCGTCCGATAGCGCGAACTTTTTATCTACATGCACTTTCACTTTGCCCTGCGCATACCAGCCTACTAATTCTTTCATATTAGCAAGAAAATCCTGTGGCTGATGCTGAATAAAGGAGCCCCAAAATACGCCTACAACGGAGTAGCCTTTTACCAGTGCAAGATTTACTGGAAACTTGGGTATCTCGCCACCTGCAAATCCAATCACTAGCAAACGCCCTCCCCAGGCCATCACCCTTGAACATGCATGAAAGGTATCACCGCCAACGCATTCATATACCACATCAACCCCTTTATTATTGGTCAAGGTTTTTACTGTGTCTTTCAAGTCATGTTCGTTATAGTTAATGGTTTCGTCTGCACCGTTTTGTTTGGCAATTTCGCATTTCTCATCCGTTGAGCACGCCGCAATGACTTTCGCGCCCATTTGTTTAGCGATTTGAACCGCAGCTAAACCGGTTCCGCCAGCCGCTCCTGTGACCAATAATGTTTCGCCTTGCTTAATTTGAGCACGTTGTTTTAAAGCATGATGCGCCGTTGCATGGGCTGTGACCAACGCAGATGCTTCATCAAGGGGGATAGAATCGGGAATGGGCATCACTTGCATAGCAGGAATGGCAACTTTCTCTGCATAGCCTCCCAAACGGCAAATACCGATCACTTTTGTTCCCACTTTTAAGTGTTCAACCCCCTCACCTACTTGAGCAATGACACCGGCCACTTCACTGCCTGGAATAAAAGGCAGCTCTGGCTTGAGCTGATACAAGCCCTGCACAAGTAAGCTATCAGGAAAATTGACACCTGCAGCACTTACCTCAACAAGCACTTCGCCTTTTTTTACAAGCGGATCAGGAAAGTCCTCAAATTTAAGTTTGGATACTGGCGCAAACTCATGACATACAATCGCTTTCATGCATTCTCCTATGTAATATTACTATTGTCATTTAAGCACTTAAGCTTGGGCTTGATTTTGTTTCGCAATTAAATCACGTCCTAACTGCATCATATGAACTTGATCTGGTCCATCGGCTAATCGAATCGTGCGAGCATAAGCAAGCGTAGCCGATAAAATCGTATCTTGCGACGTTCCCGCAGCACCAAACATTTGAATGGCTTCATCAATAACCTCACATGCCATTTTCGGTGCAACGATTTTTATTGCCGCAATGATGTTTTTAGCCACTTTATTGCCATACTTGTCCATATGATCGGCGGCTTTTAGGGTAAGCAGTCTGGCCTGCTCTATTTTGCAATGCATTTGCGCAATACTTTCGCGAACAGATTGCTGTTTGGCTAAAGGCTTGCCAAAAGCAACGCGTTGCTCAACTCGCTCACAAGCCATATCCAATGCACGCTGAGCACATCCAATAAGGCGCATACAATGGTGAATACGACCGGGGCCTAAACGTCCCTGAGCAATTTCAAAACCTCGCCCTTCACCTAGTATAAGATTTTCGACCGGGACTCGAACATTCTCAAATAGCACTTCTGCGTGTCCTATTGGCTCATCCAAATAGCCCATGGCAGCCATTGGTCGAATTAACGTTACACCTTGAGTATCAATAGGAACGAGAATTTGCGATTGCTGTTGATGTCGGGGCGCATCAGGATCGGTCTTGCCCATGACAATCAGTATTTTGCAATTTTCATTCATCGCACCACTGGTGTACCATTTGCGACCATTGATCACATACTCACCTCCCTCTTTCTTAATAGAGGTTTGAATATTCGTTGCATCTGATGACGCAACGTCAGGCTCGGTCATGGCAAATGCAGAGCGAATTTTTCCCTCAAGCAGCGGCTCTAAATATTGTGCTTTTTGTTCATCACTTCCATATTTTGCCAAAACTTCCATATTGCCGGTATCTGGCGCACTGCAGTTGAATATCTCGCTACTGAACAATACGCGTCCCATTTGCTCGCAAAGCGGGGCGTATTCCAAATTGCTTAGACCTGCCCCGTAGGGCAGATACTCTTTAGGCAAAAACAAATTCCACAAACCGGCTTGCTTTGCTTCTTTTTTCAAATCTTCCATTAAGGCAGGCGTTCGCCATTTAAAAGGATTCTTTTCCACCATTTCATGATAGCGAGCTTCAATGGGATAAACATGCTCTTGCATAAATGACTGGAGTTTTTTAAGACGGTCTTGCGTCGGCTGAGAATAATCAAAATTCATAAGGGTTTCCCTCTAAATGATGCCCATCACACAGGCAGCAGACGTTACACCCGCAACATAACACTTAACTGTAAGTTACGAGATGCAAATATTCTGGTATATCTAAGTGAGGCACATTGTTAAAACTGCTCAACTGCTGGCTGTTTTCATTGAAATAAACATGATGAATGCTGGTGTTTTTTATCTGTAGGTTAAAATCAACGGCTTTTTGGATGTTGATACCTAAAATCTGCATGAGACAAACCGCAATCGCCCCACCTGAACTTACCACCAAAATGCGTTTACTTTTATCTTGATACACCCGCTGGGCGGCAGATTTGACGCGTTCTTCAAAATCTAGCCACGCTTCATTGCTTGTGGTAATTCGCTTATTTGACCATGCTAACATCGCAGATTTCAGTACCCGATACCAATCACTTCGTGGCGCATTTTCGACTGGCCTGTGCTCCGGATGCGCTTCTAAATATGCCGAGATAACCGCATTAAAATCGAATTCGTTCCAGCCCTTATCGGTAACAAAGGAACCTGGTTCACTCCCATGTTCAGTATGCGCATAAATTCCTTGCGCCGTTTCTTTATGTCTTAACATGTCCCCTGTTATCACTTTGTCAAAGCGAATATCGCGGGCTTTAAAATACTCACCAAGCAATCGAGATTGTGTGTGCCCGGTTGCGCTAAGCTTGTCATAATCTTCGCTTCCGAATGACGCTTGGGCGTGTCTTACTAAATATAGCTCTGACATTGTTCTTACTCATTTAAGTAGCTTGCGTTTTATTATCTATGCACAAACGTTTTTATCGAGACGCTTTTATAGAGGGTAATGCCTTTAAACAAATAAGTGTAATTGATAATTTATATAGGCGTTCATTCATTGCGAAAATAAACATCGTAAAAACAAACACCGCAAAATAGCCAGCTTCTTTAATCAAGATCAAAGTTTATGATTAAAATATGAGTAGACTAGCGGCTTATTATTGTTGCAATACCCAAAGGCGCTGATATATCCATGACAAACAGCTTATTCGCTAAGGCCAATACTACTGATCCTAAAATCGATGCTTACTTCGACCAGCAAGTGATGAGAAAATACAATACAGCTGGCCCCCGCTATACATCGTATCCGACTGCGGTTGCCTTTACTGAATTGGATACCGCGGAACCTCACCAAGACATCATTATAGATAAGGCCTTAAGTCAATTGTCATGTTCAAAAGATGCCCAGCGATTGTCGTTGTATATGCACGTTCCTTTTTGCCATTCTCTTTGCTACTACTGTGGATGCAATAAGATTGTGACCCGTCATGCTCACAAAGCCGACATTTATCTGGATTATTTAATTAAAGAAATACAGGCCAGAGGCCCTGCTGCAAAAGGATGTAAAGTTGATAGCCTACATCTTGGCGGCGGTACTCCCAGCTTTTTAAATATTGCTCAGCTAAAACGCCTTCTGGATGCCTGCAAAAAAGCCTTTGAATTTGCTGACAAAGTAGAAATGAGCATTGAAATCGATCCTCGCGAAATCGAACTGAACTATATGGATGGTTTGGCCAAGCTTGGTTTCTCTCGCTTAAGTATCGGCGTTCAGGATATAGATGCAAAAGTTCAGCAAAGCATTAACCGAACGCAAAGTACCGCCTTTATTCGTGCACTGATTCGTCGCGCGCGACAGGTTGGTTTCAAATCAGTTAACCTTGACCTTATATACGGTTTGCCTCACCAAACTGAGTGCAGCTTTCAACACACGCTTGAAGAGATGCAAATCATGCGCCCTGATCGAATATCTCTTTTCAGTTATGCGCATATGCCACAATTATTTGCCGCTCAACGTAAAATCAAAGACGAGTGGCTGCCCAATGCCGCTAATAAATTTGCATTGTTTCGTCAAGCAGTCGCATTCTTAACACAAATTGGTTATGACGCCGTTGGGATGGACCACTTTGCCCTGCCAAGTGATGAGCTAAGTATCGCTAAACGCGAAGACCGCCTTTTCAGAAATTTTCAGGGTTATACCACAAGTGCAGCTCACGCCACTTTAGGATTGGGCGTATCTTCCATAAGCAGTATCAATGATGTGTACGTACAAAATCAGAAAGATTTAAAAGCCTATTATCAACAAATGGATGAAGTCTCTCACGCACAATCCAAAGGACTGGTAATGAGTAAAGATGATCTTATCCGCCGGGCATTGATACATGGATTGATGTGTAATTTTCACATAAACAAAGCGACGTTTTCCAACGCGTATGATATCGACTTTGACCGCTATTTTGAAAAAAGTTTAAGCAATCTGACAACTTTTATAGACGACAAACTTGTCACGAATAGTGACGAAGCGATCACTATTCATGACAGAGGGCGTTTAATTGTGCGCAATATCTGCATGAGCTTTGATGAATATCTAGACAAACCTCTGCATCAAATGCGCTACTCACGCGTTATCTAAACCTTAAATTGGGGAACCTGGCGGTAGCGGTATAATTTGCGTCGCTAATGGCCATACTCCATGCTCCCAATAATGCGCGATATGCCTAAGCAAGACTTTTGCTTCGGCATTTCTGCGCATTTTACTTAAGCTGTCCTCATATTCCATCAACTGCGCTTGCATGGCGACTTTTACTTCAGGCGCCAGTAAATCTGAGCTTAAAGCATCAAAAAAGGCGCTTAGCGTGACGTATCGTATGCGATTTGCAAGCGCCGCAGCTTGAGACTCATTCTTGCCTGACTTATCGCTTTTTAGAACGAGCTCATCAAAAACGCGTTCAAGCAGCATTTCTATGCTCGGGATATTTTCATTCTGACTATGCTGGTAATACAAACGATTCAAACGTTCTGGTGTTAATAAAATCGTCATAGAATATCCTGCGGCAGATTCTGCTGCCGTTATCGGATCAAATGCAATCCCCATTCTTGACCCCATAGACTCTCGATTGCGTGCACTCCCATACGCTTTAGGCGGTATGAGATTGAGCAAGTTCTGAGGCAAAGATAAATACTCAACGCTGGCACTTTGCACCATAAGCTCAAGCGCTTGTTTTTGAATGTCGGCGTTTACCGCGCTTACCGAAGGTGCCTCTTCGTTTGCTTGTTTCACGGCATATTCGTAATTTATGCCGGATATCTGTTTTACTAAAGCATCTAACTGATAGCGATGCGCATAATAAATAGGGACAAGGCGCTCTTCAAGGGAGGAGTAAACTTCTCCAACCGGCAGGGAATTAACGCCAAAATTATTAAGCGCAAACTTACGCAGTTCGCTTATGCGTTTAAATTCAGCAATCGGATCTGCGCCGTTGTCCCACAAATGCCCATCGGCAGACGCTCTTTTTGGAATACGGGCATCCGGATCAGACTTATACAGAAAACCTTTCTCCTTCGCCTCATCTACTAATGCCTGCAATGCCTCTTTTTCATCTACCGATGTGGGAAAATCCTGATATCCATACGCCACAACATATTTATCCCACTCACCAATGCCTTTATCGTAGGCATCAGAGAAATTGATTTTGCCGTCTTCAAGTGTTACTAGCGGATGCGGATAATCCATAACCGACGCTCTGTCGTTTTCGCTTGCAGCGAAGTTATGCGCAATACCGAGGGTATGCCCTACTTCGTGGGCCGATAATTGACGTATTCTATCCAGTGCCAAATTAATTTGCTCACTCGTATCCGCATTCTCTGAGTCAAACGGGCTGCTTAATCCTAATGCAATCAAGTAGTCTTGCCTTACTCGCAGAGACCCCAGAGTCACATGCCCTTTGATGATTTCACCGGTTCGTGGATCAACTACCGACGAACCATATGACCAGCCGCGCGTTGCTCGATGCACCCATTGGATTACGTTGTATCGGACATCCATTGGATCGGCATCTTCAGGCAGCACTTTTACTTGAAATGCATTTTTATAGCCAGCAGCTTCAAAGGCTTGATCCCACCAGAGCGCCCCATCTTTAAGCGCGGTCATTATTGGCTCAGGTATGCCAGGATCAAGATAATAAACAATGGGCTCAACGGCTTCACTTTGTTCTGCTGAAGGATCTTTTTTCGACAAACGATGACGAGGAATATATTTCACCTCCATGTTTTGTTCAATTGCTACGCTATAGTCAAAATAACTATGCTTCCAAAATCCGGAAAATGGGTGAAAAGCGCGAGGCGTATAATCATCGTCAGGCAAGGCAATAAAAGAGTGGTGTAAATGAACAGTCACGCTTTTCGCATCAGGGGTAACATCTTGAATGTATTGCCCTTTAGCTTCTCCTGCAAAGGTAACGAGCGCCTCAAGCTCCGTGTTTTTTTCAAAAGATTTTGTGCGCGTTAAGTATATTCCGCTTCGGCTTGAATCAACGGCATAGCTCCCTTGCCCTCGTGTATTTAAACGCTCGCTGATACCGTGAATATCTGACAGCAAAAAGTCCGTATAATTAAACTGCACAGTCTGCGCATCTTCTTGTGATACTGTAAATCCGGCAATTACAGAATCTGCAAAAGCTTCATCAATACTCAGGCGTTCAGCAGCATTTGAGGTATTTGCGCGATACGCGGTATTGCTTTGTACCAATAAGATTTTATTACCAAAACGAGAGAATTTAACGAGCCGGGTTTCTCCCAATTGACCGCGATCCAGGCCAATATCATTTGAACCGATTCCGCGAGGTAAACTGCTTTGAAAAATCATTTCCTGCTCAAGTTGTGACTTATCTAATCGCAACGATACAGCATCTGTTTTTGCATCATAAATGATATCAATAAAGCCTTCCTGAAGCGTTGTTTGAGCATTTGCTCTAACGCTAAAAAGCACTAAAGACAAACTGATCAGTAAAATTATCTTAAGTAAAGCAAAAACGCGGCTCAGCGTTTTAATCGGTGCGCTAGTTTTCAATGTTTATCCCTCTTTTTATTAATCACTTATTCGTCGAAACGTTCTTATCACTACTTTTTACCAAGATAAGTGCACTTGCTTTGATCTGCATCATCACTTCAATGCCACCTAAGCCTTATATTAGCCTAAGCTAAAAAGCAGATATACCACCAGGCAGGTATCAGCTAGTATGACCGACAATCACCATACAGACAACGTGCGTCAGATATCAAGCGCCAGCAAGCTTGAAAACGCTAAGCTTGAATCAACTCATTCCCAAGCGCTACTCACGCTCGTTATTGATGAAAAAACCGATATTGCGATGGCAGACAAACCCATATTTGGCGCAACGGTGACTATTCGTGATGATATCAATACCTTAGTTGGAAAGATCCTGGAAAAAGGTTGTGTATTAGGCTGGCTGAATTACGTTGATGTAACAAAATTTGCTTGCATTACTCATACGCGACACTATCTGGAAGCCAGTCATTATTTTTACGCAGAATCCAATCAACTCAAACTCTCTCAACGTCTCATTTTGCATCATGTAGACACTGCTATGAGCAAGTCCAAGCAGCTATTTACCTTTAGTTGTGCGGATGGCAAATCACATACCTTTGCCAGCGCCTGATACTGATACTGATAAATGCGCTCAAGTACCGCAACGATGACTCATTAGATTAGGTCAAATATTCTTTAATTCCACTCACTCGATGAACCTGCTTTTTAATTGCGCTTTTTAAGGTTTGCTCATCCGCAATAATTCGCACTGAGTCTTTTGCTCGTGTTACGCCGGTATAAAGCAGAGCGCGCGTGGCATACCGCTGAGATGATTCTGGCAGAATAATATCTACATGTTTAAACTCAGAACCCTGCGTTTTATGTATAGTCATAGCATAGGTCAGTTCGTAGGCAGGCAAGGTATATATCGACAATTTATCAAAGCCATCTCCTGATTTACTGGGAAAGAAAGCCCACAAATCAGCCGCCTTAGACATACCTTCTTTTTGTTCAAGCGAATTGTATGCTTCGTCATGCCATAAAAACCCTACATCGCCGTTAAACAAACCCAAATTATAATCATTTTGTGTCACCAAAATCGGTTTGCCTAAATAAGCTTGACCCACTTGCACCTGTGCATACCTTGTCGCCAGCCCTTGTTCAATGAGTTGATTTACATGCTCAGTGCCAGCAAAACCCCTGCGATTAGGAAGCAAACAAGCATACGATGAAATAGCTTGCCACGCCTGTTCGAGGCTTGTTGCAGTGAACAAGGCATGGTAGTTATGCAGCAGTTCGTCAGTGATTAGTTTACTTAGCGCGCTTGAGTTGACTTGGCTTATGTGTTGCTGAACCCATTGTGCGTAAAGAGCATTTGGTTCTGAAGCAGCTGCCTGAGATGTCAACTTGAGACAAGACATGGTGTCAGCCACATTTCCTTCTAACACGGCCTCAGCTAATCTCACTATTTCACCGTTACTTCGCCTTACCGCTTGCAAACGCACCACATAATCTAAAGATGCCTTGGGTTGACCATCATCGCACCTGGCAATTAAAAAGGGATTCTGGCTGGAGTATTTGGCAAGTCTGCTCGTTGAAATTGTCTTTGGCGCAATGGCAACTAAATCGGCAAGAAGGCTTCCGGTTTCAACCGAAGGTAATTGATTAGGATCTCCCACCAGCACTATTTTGCAGTCTTCAGGAAGCGCACTGAAAAGCCGATGCATTAAGGCCAAATCAACCATCGATGCCTCATCTACAATGACACAGTCAAGATTTAACTTTCTAAATTCATCATACTTGCTGCCACCGTGACTGGGGTTGATCCCAAGCAAACGGTGAATGGTTTGAATTTGCATCTGAGCGAGTTGCTGAAGTAGTGGAGTTTGAAGCGTTTTTTCCAATGCTGTAAATTCATGTTGCATCGAGTTAAACAAACGATTTACCGCCTTCCCTGTTGGCGCTAACAAAGCTATTTTTGACGCGTGTATTTTGCTTTCGCTGGCGCACAACAAAAAGGCTACCAAGCGACTCAGTGTATAGGTTTTTCCGGTACCTGCTCCGCCGGTTATAATCGAAAACTGATTATATAAAGCATGCATTACTGCAACTTGTTGCCAATCAGTTTCTAATTCATCACTACTCCTTTTAAAAAGTCGGGGCCATAAATCCTTAAAGTGTTTTTCGCTAAAGGCGCTTTCAAAGCAATTGATATTTAAACGTCTGCGCACTTGCGCACAAAAAGATTGTTCAAATACCCAAAATCGTCGCGTATATAACGCTTTTTCACTCAGTGTAATTCCGTCTACTTCACTTAATACATTTTTTAAACCAGACAGTCTTTGCTCAAGGGCCTTTATGTCACTGAAGTCTTGTGGAAAAACGCTCTGTGACTCGCCCCTTGACCAAAAATCAGGTGAAGTAAGGTCGCTAAACGCTAAACAGGTATTGCCTCGTCTTTGTGCAATATTTAAGGCGATAAATAAATAAAACAGAAAATGTGCGTCTTGTTGCAAGTTATCAGCAGCGGGCCTTTCGTTTGCAAGCGAAATAGAAGGCAAAGTCTCAATGTGCTGCAAGCAAAGTCCGGTCAAATAACTCGCCATATAGAAGTCAATAGCTTCGATGTCTTCAATACTTTCCTGAAGCACAAGCATCATTTCATCGACACTTTCGAAAGGGAGCTTGATTAACCTGTTCTTGCTGCCAAATTCTGTATGCAAAATACCCATGAATGAGTCTCTCAATTATCCTTCGGTTATTTTATTGTTATCATGCGTAGTTGCCGCGAATGCATGATCGAGCTCTTCAATTAACTCAAGGGGGATCTCGGTAAAATATATACCTGTTTGCTTATTTACATCTGTGATGACACTTGCCTTATCTTCCTCACAAGCCTGCATCCCCCGAAGATACAAATAAAGAACGCCGCCAAAATGCGTCTTAAATTCATAGTTTTCAAGCGTAGATTTCAAGTAGCGGTGCATGGCAAGACTGTAAAGTAAATATTGTAAGTCGTAGTCATGCATTTGAATGTTCCGGGCAATCTTGTCGGGAAGATAATCCTCGAAGCGATTGCCTAAATGAGTGGACTTATAGTCACAAACATAGAACTTCCCCCTGTATTCAAAACTTAAATCAATAAAGCCGTGTAACATTCCATCTAATTGGTCGTAAGAAATCGCCTTGGCAGGCGTTTTAGAAAAACGATAATGCTGACTAACAGCATCACGATGGCGATTCAAACAAGCTTGCAGTGCTTTTGCATGAAGTTTTTGAATAGGTAGATAAAATTCAGCTTCTTTCAAACATTTATTACTATCAAGGTGTTTGAGCGAAAAGCTAAGCGTATTTTTTGCCTGCACATCGGGCTGCGTTTCCCAACTAAGAATTACAGTGGCGTTTAGAATATTTTGCATCCAATCAGCAAACGCTTTTTGTAGGGAATGAGTATCTGCTTCGTTCAGTAATAACGACTGTTGTGTCTTTCTCGCCTTGTTACCTGCGATAGTGCTTAAAAAATTAGGGTATTTTTGCTCAATTTTAGTCAAAAGTTCATCATAATCTGCTTGAGAAAAATCCAGCCATTCCAAACAATCGTGCAAGATATTGCCGCTGAGCGCGCCTTTTATCATACTAAAACGCATTGTTTCTGATTCGGTTTCCACTTGCTCTTTGATACCTGACTGCGACACTTCATCCTCATGGTCTTTATTGGTGTATGAAAGCGCGCTATCAGTCGAATCGAGCTGATTTTGCAAATGCATGGATTTTGATAGTTGTGTGAATGAGCTCATAAACCACGATTGTGTAATACTGCGAGAGAGCGTATTCACTCGAATTTCGACCTCATCATTTACAGGGGCTTTATGCACAGGCTGGCATACATCACTTGCCATGCGCATGCTAATTACCTCGGTAGAGCTAAGATATTTTTGTTCAAACATATGTGCTAACTTTGCCCCGAAATTAATTTGAGGCTCAGTTTGGTCAGACGATTTATTTAAAATATCGCTCTGTTTATTGGCATTTATTTTGGCATTTATCAATTCGTTTGTAGATTCGCTTAAGGCAAACAGTCGGTGTATAGCACTTTCATGCATGTTCTCGCTCACGAGCATGCCCAAATAGCATCTATAAATTGGGCGAGTCAAAGCCACGTATAATAAGCGAGTATCTTCTGCTATGTCTTCGCGCTCAGCGCGTTCCTCACTTGCTTGCGTAGGCCCCAAACGCATAACCAAGGCGTCATTGCTATCGTGATATCTCAGCGCGACTTTGGTGCTTTTACTTCTTAGCGTGTTGGCAAATGGGAGAAAAACAATCGGGTACTCAAGACCTTTTGATTTATGCTGCGTGACAATTTTAATTAGCCCATCGTCACTTTCCAGGCGAAGTTGCGCAGTATCACTTTGTTCAAGACCATTGATTTGGCGTTTGAGATATCTTAATTGCGAACTTTGCGTGGTGTAGGTAACAGCCGCCTGAGCCATGATGTCGGCTAAATGCTGATAGTTAGTTAATGCGCGCTCTACCGAAAAGGGCATAGCTTGCGAATCAAAAGCGTGCTTTATAAGCTCGTTAAGCAGTGCGAATATCCCTTTTCGCTTCCATAACTGATGATAATCTGCTGTTTTTCGGTAAATGTTTTGCCAATGTGGATGAGTATTATCGTTGATGAGTTCCTGCGTCGATATGGATGGGTTGAGATAAAACAGCCCGGTACTTAAAGCAGCAATGCACTTGCGTTGATTATTCGTTGTGTGGATCGCATCTAACACGTAGTAAAGATGCTTAGCTTCCTTTGACTCAAATAATGGGGACTTTTCACTTAAATAAACACTTGATAAGCCATTGGCAGACAAAAAGTCTTTAATCATTGTTGCTTCAAATCCTGCGCGCACAAGTATCGCAATGTCTTTTGCTTCAACAGGCTTAATTACCCTATGAGACGAAGTTTGTGAAATATCTTCGTGTATTTGCCCGTCTGCCAATAAGCATTTTATTTCTTTCACCATCCAGTCGAGTATTTGATGACGCTGCTCATCAATACTGGTGCAATCTTTCTTAACAGAAATATCATCGCTTTGCTGTCGGTCATCAGCTGTTTCATTCGATTCTAAAAAAACATCTGCACAAATGAGTTGTAATGCCGACTGCCTGTGCTTTTCCTCAAAGGCCGGGTTATTTACAACAAGCGCGCTCTGGGGTTTTAGCTTTCCTTGAGCTGCCTTAACCGCATGATATGCTATTGTGAAGTCAAAACTGGATCCTTGCTTGTCGTTAAATACAAAATTATAGGCATCAACCATATCCGGAGTTGAACGCCAGTTAGTATCCATCGACCAATGATGCTCTGCTTCGCTACCTGCTTTAAGATAGGTAAATACATCCCCTCCCCTAAAGCCATAAATGGCTTGTTTGGGGTCACCAATCATAATGAGAAGTGGCTTAAATTCTGCATCATTTTGCACACCTTTATCATGCGGCTGATTGTCAGTTTGATAAATACTGGCAAGAATCTGGTACTGCTGAGCATCCGTATCTTGAAATTCGTCTACAAGTGCTGCCGGAAACTGCGTTTGTAGCTGGCTACAGATAAAACCCGCTGTTTGCTTTTGTTTATTTTCTGCTGTCGAATCCGCATCTAACGCTTGCGCCACCAGGCGAATTAAATCATCAAAAGAAAGTAAACTTTGGTCTTGCATCATGTGTTGCACTTTACTTTTGACACTTTCAATGACCCAATACGCGCTTTCAAGTGCCAGACAATTACGTAAACGTCTGTCTAAGCGTTGTTTATTATCTCGTTTTACTTGATCAATAATCGGTGTATAGATGCTCTCATAAAGCGTCGTTAATTTATCCTGCCATGCATCGGGATACTTTTTCCGCCGACTGCTTCCCAGTAAAGCTTCTAGACTTTTGTGCGTTATCTGACTTGCTAAAGAAGATTCAAAACCACTTTCAAGGCTCTGTTCGTAAAGTTGTTCAGCCTCTGACTCATTTAAAAACATGCTTTGACTTAAACACTCTAGGGCTTGATTAATTTCAGTTTGAATCTTGCTTCTATTTTTTGGATTATCCACTAGCCCGGCAAACCAAAAATCTTGCTCGCGTAAATGTTTGATAAGCAAATCTCGGGAGAATCGCTGAGCTTGCCAATGCTCATTCGCTTCGGCGACAAACTCGTGCCAAACTTCATCAGGGCGAGTTAAACGTAACTCACCCTGATGATAAAAAACCGTCTGAAATACGTCAAAAAAGTGCCTGGGCGTATGCCAAGCTTGCTCTTTAAGCAATAAAAAATCGCGGCTGTTTTTTTGTAAAGCAATAATATAATCGCCTATACATTGCTGGTAGAGGCGTGAAATGTCCGGCGTAACTTGCGCATTTGCATCATGCTGTAAGCTGGCAGAAAATTGCGTTAGCACGCGTTGGCAAAACCCGTGAATAGTAAATATTGATGCATCGTCGATGTTTAATTTAGCACTTTGTAAGCGATTGAAGGCTTCGTTTTCTTCAGCCGCTTGCTTAAGGTGCCTGACAAACTCATCTTCAGTATGCCATTTATCAAGCACCTCATCGATAAACTCTGACACTCTGGATTTAATTTCATCTGTGGCAGCCTCGGTAAAGGTCATTACCAATATTTGATTAACACTTAAATTGCGCTCAACTAACAAACGCACATATAAACGAGTAATATTAAACGTTTTTCCCGTGCCAGCACTTGCTTCAATGAGATGCTTGCCTTCTAATGGGAGCGTCGTCGGGTTAAGCGCCTTTACTGCTTTGTCATTACGCATTATGAGACACTCCCTGTTGGATATCGGGGAAAAGAGCATCAAGTTGCTCAGTAGCAAGTGCCGGAATACCTAAATCAAACATAGGCAGATAAACCTGCTCATATATGCTCAATAAGTGCCTTTCGAGTTTCATGACCTTACCGAAAAGGTAGTCAAAATAAGGATCCTTACACAGCGCGTCATAAGGCGTATGTTTACCTGCATTTTCTGCCTGTTTTTGCCACACACCTTGAAAGGTCTTGCTAGCCAAAAGTGCATCAGTATTTTGATGATTGGCAATAAAACCGCTGGTGTTTTCATCGCTGGTTTCATTTTTAGTATGGGCATTTTTAAATATTTTCAGCATCTCATCAATTAAAAGCGGGTTGACAAAAAGCGCCTTGCGCTTACCTTTTAAAAACCACTGAATAAGATAATAGAGCAAGGTTTTAGCCTGCGCAGGGTTAAGTCGTGGTAGTGGCTCGTTAAAGACTTTTATCTTTCCCCTGTATGCTTTGGCGAACATAATACTCGCAGCGGGCAACAAAGAATGGTCGCTCTTGGAAGCAAATTCTGCCTGGGAGGATATGAGCGAATTACAATACACAATATATTTAACCCAAGCGGTGATTTTATCTTTTGTTTTTAGACTTTGCTTATAAATAAGGTGAACGAAATTTGACTCGTTATCGACTTGGCATTGCACTTTTAGCGTATAGCGCTGCTGGACAGAAGCTAAGGGAATTGCGACATCAAACTCGTTTTGAAAAACGCTTAGGCGTCTGTTTTCAAAGGCTTCTCGTATGAGCTCTTCTATCTCTTGCCTGTGTTGCTCAATGTTGTTCTCGATGTCTGCAAAATCGGGCAGTTCACCGCTTAATTGCAAGTATCGAGACCACTGTTCCAACGCCAGACTCTGCTTAGCCCAATTATCCTCCGTTTCTGCGTCAGAAGCGTTTGTGCTCAATGTTGATTGCAATCTTGATTGTAGAATTTGTGCAAAATGACTGCGCATTTTGTACTCGCTTAAAGGACTAAAATCAAAGGCTTGCTCAAATTCATTTTCGTCTAGCTCTGAAAAATGCAGGTTTAGCGTCTTGTTTGCGAAATACTGCATGGGAGCCTTAAAAAAATGCACCAATTCTTCAGCGTCAATATAATTTGTGTCCGACTGGCGCGACTCAGTATCAACTGTCTCAGGCTTGTGATTGAGTTCTTCTAACTGCTCTGGCTTATTCTCTCTTTCATCGCTTGTTTGCCGGTATAAACTTTTTGCATGTCTCGCCCATCCAGATTCAAACGAACCTTGCCAATGCTCATCACCGGAGAAAGCCTTCAAACTAAAGGCGTGCAAGGGGTGCTCTATTATCCGGATGGATTGTTCACCATAGTGCTTGTGACAATGACTCACCAACTCCTGAAGCACCAAACTGGGTGATTGCTTAGCATTTGTTTGTACGTTTCGATGCTGATAGCTTAAATACAAATGTTTGCGGGCCGAAATTAGTGCTTCCAGAAACAAATACCGATCGTCGTTACGGCGCGACCTATCTCCCACTCTGCCAGATGCTTTTGCCATCAAATCAAGTTCAGAAGGATAGGCATGGCGAGGAAAGCTATTTTGATTGAGTCCCAATATTGCCACTATCTTAAATGGTATTGTTCGAAGCGGCATCATCGAGCAAAAGGTAATTTTACCTGCCATAAAGCCAGATTTTGTCTCGGGAATGGAAAGCCCCTGTTGCAAGGCCAGTTTAAGTTCGCTTAAGCTAATTTTATTATCAAAGTCTGCAAGCAAGGCATTTTCTGAAATAGCTTTAAAGGCTCGGGAAAGCAACACAAAATCAAATTCACTTTCTTCGTTTTGAAAAAAGCTTTTTTCAAGCAATTGATTAAGGTATGCATGCCAATCAGATATGCTTCTGTCAATCTGTAAACTATGACTAAGCTTTTGTAAATGGGCAATAAAGCGTATTAACTTACCAAGTGTTTGTTGCGCCTGCCCTTCTACACAGTGAGCAATGGCAAGCTGATTGGCAATTAAGGTTTCACGCGGTTGCAAGGTGCCATTTAAAAGCCGCGTTAAGCCCCAATCCCAGGTATGTTTATAAAGGGTTTCGTTCGCAAGGGTTTCATGCGCAACGCTTTTATCTACACCCATAGTTTGTGCTTTTTGTGTCGCATCTAAACCAAAGCTGATACAAGCTTGTTCAACCCAAGCCCGACAAAACTGAGTATCTGTGGCGCTCAAATCAAAGGCTTGCATGAGGCTGGGCGTTTCTAATAGTTGTAAAAGTTGATCAGCACTAAAGCGTGAGGACGGTAAATTTAAGAGCATCATAAACGCGTTGATCGTCGACTGCGATTCAATCGGCTTGCGGTCTGAAATACTGGTGGCTAGGCTAAGTGCATCCTGGCTTTCAAATATTCCTTTTATATAAGGACTGTATTGTTCAATCGCAGGACACATAACAATTATGTCGCTAAGCTGTAATTCAGCATCTTCGTTTAATTGTGCAAATAAAAAGTCCTTTAGAACCTGTAATTCACGCACCTGATGATGACAGGCATGCACATGAATATTGCTTGGAGCATTAAATTGCCTGGAATTAAGAGAGGAGGCCTTGTCTTCATCGAGCGCCTGCGACTGGTCAGGCGCAAAATTTAAAATATCTTGCTGTAGGGTCTGCAGTAAGTGCCTGGCTTGCGTATCGTTTTCTGCTGGCGATTCAAACGCACTGAATTCATGATGTTGGCAATCTAGTAAAAGCTTCAGCAAATCACGGCCTTGCTGCCCAAAGTTGCGAAGTAAGGGGTGCACATGGATTTCGTCAGCCCAATTTTGCGCTTTATTGCGACGCATTTGAGCAGCAATTGCTTTGTCAGACTTGGCATCGGCCCAGTAATCTATGGATGGATTTAAATGAAACCAGTGAACGTTGATATGCTTGGCAATGACATCAAAAAAACGCAGATAGATAGGTGGAAGACTATTTATGGCAAACAAATAAATGTCTTTAGGTAATACACCATCAAGCATATCGGATTGAATGGGTGCTTCTAGTAAACGCATGGCTTCAAGCTGGAGTGAAACAGGATGTTCGGGTACAGACGACGTGAGTGTGTGCCAAAACCACTTCTGCCATTCATAGCAAACAGCAGAAAATGTATCCTTGTTATCTAACGAAAAATCCTCGTGCTTATCCCACGCCACAATCCAATCCGAACGAAAAACCAAATATTGTTCAAACAGGTCGGCAAGTTGCATTGCAAAGCGAAATTGCTTTTGAGATTTCAGTATTTGTTCAGACTGACGTTGCGTCGCTTGATTAGCGTCATCTTCGTGTGTAAAAAATTGATTGATAGCATCAAAATACGGGCTTTGCTTAAAATCATCGCTGTGAAGAATGCTTAAGATGCGCCACACCATTACCTCGCGTTTATAGGGAGACTGTTGCGGTACCCGCGTCGTTGCATTTTCAACTGAACTACCCTCTACAACTGCTTGATTGGCTAAAATGCTGCGGCATGTTTCCCAGATAAAGCGAGTGGGTAAAGGAAAATCAAACTGCATGGCAATTCCCCGCTTTTGCGCAAGAGACAAGGATAAATAATGCTGCATGCCGGTATGCTGAACCAATAGCATTCGAGGGCTAAAAACGGAAACTGGCTTATTAGCAAGCACTGCATCGAGTAGGCTAACGAGGTGTTCTATCCGATTAGAGGGGTATAAGTACAGCATTACGCATCCTGTTGCGATATAAAAGCGAAAAATCTATGCAGAATCAATATGGCATATCAGAAGCATTTTTAACAGAGTAATACCCTTCGAGCGGGGCAAAATTAATCAACAGACTGGAATAAACATGAAGGAGGCTACACGCTTACAGGACACGAGCAAGCGTGTAGCCAAAACTTTAACGAAGCACCATTCCTTGCTGCTTAACGTCAAAGCACACACAACACTTAAGCAGTTGCAAATTCGTTGCCAATATTTAAATATAAGCATAATCATAAACTTAGTGATTGAGTGCAAAACTTAGCTCGGCGCTTATCTCCAAATTGGTGCAAACTGCGGTGAAATTGCACCTAAATTGCGCCACGATTTATCATCTTGTTTTATATTTCGGTTTTATACTATCGGGCTGTACAATTAACACTGTAAGTGACTCGGCATACAAAACAGCGCATAAATTGGCATATAAGTCAGCACAAATGTCGACAGCATCAAGCAAGACATGTTTATTTTTGCGATTTTAATACCTTAAGAACAAAAAGAAGGAAAAACAATGCAGCAAGTAGAAGTCAAAATTTTAGATGACAGAATAGGCAAGGAAATTCCGCTACCGACCTACGCGACAGAAGGAAGCGCAGGTGTCGACTTACGCGCATGCATTGATGAGGAGATCACGCTTAAACCTGGTCAAACAGAGCTGATTCCAACAGGCATCGCCATTCACATGAAAAACACAAATATGGCGGCGACGATTTTACCTCGCTCGGGCTTAGGACATAAAAAAGGAATTGTACTTGGCAATTTGGTTGGGCTAATTGATTCAGATTATCAGGGACAGCTTTTTATATCCTGCTGGAATCGAGGTCAGGAAAGCTACACTATTGAAGTTGCAGAGCGTATTGCGCAACTGGTCTTTTTACCGGTTATTCAACCGCGTTTTGTAGTGGTTGATGACTTTGAAAGTAGCGATCGCGGTGAAGGTGGCTTTGGCTCATCAGGCACGAAGTAGTAGGCAGGAAAAACCCGCCAAAAAAAGGCGGGTTTTTAATTCACAATCTCGTTTAAAACACGTAGTTTACGCTAATGTTTATCAAAGTAGTGTCTTCAGCTGTGTTGATATCGGCTGGATTATCAATTTTATTGTCATAACGACTGACTTCAGCTTTAAGCGCTACATTAGTATCAAAGTCGTATCTCAGGCCAACAGTTATCATGGAGAATTCTTCCATAAAGAAGCCCTGAAGCCCCGCTACAGCTTGCATTAAACCGGGTTGAAACTCAGGTGGAAATGCAGCCACTTGGTCCAGGAATTTAAAATCCTGATTACCATCACGCGTTTCGTAAGTGAGATGCGGCGTCCACTTGCCTAAGCGCATGCCAGCGGTGACATACCATGCGATATCTTCAGGAGAAAACGAATCTTCCGTTTCAACTGAGGTCAGTTCGCCGGAAACAAACCAGTCAAAGTTATCGTATTCTAATCCAAGGCCTAAAAAGACACCCTGGTCGTCAACGAGAGCTAAGTCATCTGCTAAACCCGGCGCCAAAGGAGCCAGGTTTGCAATAGCACCATCAACCAAAACTTGTGAGAAGCTATTGTTCGCTCTACCCGCGACGATACGTGCTTTAAATGATTCATAGGTGGTTTCAAGACTTAGATTGATCAACTCGTCTGCTTCGACCGAGCCACCGCTCACAGATTCATTGTATTCCCCGAGTGAAAGCTGGAAAGCAACTTCCCAGTCTCCAAGGTAACTGCTGTAGTCATAGCGAACACCATTAAAATTATTAAATGGCACGTTATATACCGAACGTGGAGCTGTGATCCAATGATACGAGTAGCCAACATCAAGAGATGATGAATATCTAAAAACTGGCGTTCTTAATCGGCCTGCACTTATGCTGCTTGTATCGTTGATTGCATAAGTCAGGTAGGCCCACTCAAATTCCGCTTCGTAATTTTCAGCACCTCTTGCCACTATCTGTGCAGTTGCTGTCACGTTCTCATTCACATCTCCAGAAATTTGAAGCGCGAACAATGAACCATTACTAAAATCAACGCTGTCATCGTAGCCATATAGACCACTTTCGTCAGTTGTCATCCCCGCGGTAAAATTGGCAAAGCCATTGATGCGCACATCAGCATTTACGGCTGTTGAAACGCTTAGTGCCATAAGTGAAATCGGTAATAAGTATTTTTTCATGATGGCATTCCTTATAAATTGACTACTTTCACAGCATCAGTAACTGAGGCTGAATCGACATAGCCTATGACGCTTGGATTTTTTGAGACAAGATCAATAACTTCTGCGTCACTTGTTACTTCTTTTGGCGGAATGCCTTTACCAGTAAAAACCAGTTTGGACCAATAAGCAGACACCTGTGAAGAGCTGCGGCCTAGTACGTTTTCGTCAAATGACTGACGAATCGCGCTGTCAGCTACCTGGTTTACCGGGATGGTTTCAGTGCCGTCACCAAACTTCTTTTCCTTACCCAGAAAAATTCGCTGAACGGTTTTGTCGTCAATTGCGCTGTTGTTGGCCGGATTAACAATGATGGTTAATTCAGCACTCACAAAAGACGCAAATGCTAAGAGCATGGAAGCGAGGGTCACTTTTCTTAACATGGTGTGTGTCCTTAAAAAAATTAAAACCAAATGCAGTGCAAGAGTGCACTGCATCGTTTTGTTTAAAAAACGTAGTTAATGGCAAATCGAATGAGATTGGCGTCGTTACTGTCATCTAAATCGTCTTCATATGTGATGAATTCGGCTTTAAGTGCAGTTTGAGTGCTCCAGTCGTAGCGCAGACCCAGTGTCCAGTTATTCCAGTTTTCAAGCTGACTCATTTGAATCCCCATAACCGCCGGAGCAATAGCCTCTTGAATCGGTTGAGGCAGTGCTGCTAACTGGTCCAAGAATTTAAGCTCATCTTCGCCATCACGTTTTTGCCACGTGATTGAAGGCGTCCATGCGCCCTGTCTGAAACCAGCAGTTATATAGTAAGCATGGTCATCCGGGAAAAACGTATCGTCGTTGGAGTTAAGGGTATATTCAGCTGCAACAAACCAATCAAAATTGTCGTAGCCAATTGACGCGCCGTAAAAAACGCCTGTATCGTCATTAAAGGCAAGACTATCAGCCAACTCTGGTGCCAATGGCGCAAAGCTTGCGAGAATTTGATCCACGGCTGCAACTGTCAGCGTTGCTTTTGCCTGCCCATAAGCAACACGGGCTCTAAAGGCGTCTTTGACTATTTCTGCAGATACTAAAATAGTATTGTCGCCTTTAATATCAGCGGTTTGACCCGCATCCAGCGCAAAGTCAGGCGTATTGATAACACCATAAGATGCGGTTAAGGTGTAATCCCAGCCACCTGCATAGCCTGTATAGGCGGCTTTGACACCGTCAATGTTATTAAATGCGATGCTATACACCGGATTTGGTGCAGTGATCCAGTGATAAGAATAGCCAACGTCTAATGATTCACTATACAAAAATAAGGGTAGACGCAAGCGACCAGCCGAAATATCCAGGTTATCACTGACCGTATAGGTCAGATACGCCCACTCAAAGTCTGCTTTATAGTCGTCAGCACCCCGCGCAACAATTTGCCCGGTTGCGGTTAGTTTGTCTGTAATGTCACCACTTAATTGCAAGGCAAATAAGCTATCTGTACTAAAATCGACACTGTCTTCATAGTCAAATAACGAGGAATCTGTATCGCTATAGCCTGCCACCAAGTTGGCAAAACCGTTTACTCTTACGTCTGCATTGGCACTAGCAGAAAGAGCAAGTGCAGTAGCTAGCGCCACTTTATGTAAATGTCTCATATTGTTCTCCTTACTAGTTTACAGGGATAGTTTTCACTGCATCAGTGACTGAAGCAGCGTCTACATAGCCAATCGCATTTGGATTATTAGCAATCGCTTCGATTACAGCGGCATCGCCTGATAATTCTTCAGGCGGCACTCCCTTTCCGGTAAACACGAGTTTTGACCAGTAAGCAGAGACCTGGCTTGAACTGCGCCCTACAATGCTCTCGTCAAATTGCGCTCGCACTGAGTTATCGGCAGTTTGGTTAATTGGAATAGCGGCATTGCCATTACTAAACTTTTTTTCTTTACCCAAAAAAATTCGCTGAACGGTTTTTGCGTCTATAGATGCGTCGTTTGCTGGATTGACCACAACTACGACTTGTGAATATGAAAAGGCACTCAAGCAAAGCATCGCGCTTGCCATCGTGACTTTAAAAGTTTTCAACATGTTTATGTTCCCCTATGGTGTTCCGGGCGGAATGTACCATTGGGATTAACTGGCTATGGTATGAATATTAATACATGATTATTAAATACGCAGACATCCGTGTCTGCCTGTGGATATGAGAAATGAAAATATGGCTACGCTAAAAACTAGTTACTATGCCACACAATCTGGTCAGAGTAATCGCCCAGAATTACCGGCTTAAAGCGTTCTTCAATGACGTGGCGCTTAACTTTCAATGTCGGGGTCAACAAGTCATTTTCGATAGACCATTCCTCTAAAAAGACCACGATCCGGTCTAATTTCTGATGGCTTTCCAGTTTTGCATTTACTTTTTCAAGAGTCGACTTTAGCGACACCGAAATTTCTTCCTTGTTTTGCGCACGAGCATCTTCTGATAGTACCAGCAGCGCGATAGGCTGAGGCAAATTAGTCCCCGTTACGCATACTTGTTCTACGATTGGATTTTCCATAATTTTTGCTTCGATGGGGGCGGGCGTGACATATTTGCCCTTTTCTGTTTTGAATATATCTTTTAATCGACCTGTTATCCTGACATAGCCCTCGGCGTCTATCTCGCCCTTATCGCCCGTTCGCAGATATCCATCGTTGGTAAAAACCCCACTGGTTTTTTCTTGATCTTTGTAATACCCAACCATGTTGCAAGGTGATTTAACCTGAATTTCGCCATCTTCAGCAATTCGTAAGTCAACCCCCTCATATGCCCGTCCAATAGAACCGATTTTATCGGCTCTAAATGGAACCGAGCTTGTGCCATAGGCGGAGTTTTCTGTCATTCCCCAGCCTTCAGAGATGTTGACGCCAATTTTACTAAACCATTCAATTGTTGCCGGCGCCAGAGGTGCTGAACCTGATGCCCATAAACGAGCAGAACCAAGGCCAAGTTCACTGCGTATTTTGGCGGCTACTTTTTTGCCAACAAACGGAATACTCAGTAAAAAGTTTAATTTCTTTTGAGGTACTTTTGCCAACACTCCCATCTGGAATTTTGTCCACAAGCGGGGAACAGAAATAAACAGAGTAGGTTCACAATGTTTTACATCGCGAGTAAAGGTGTCCAGTGATTCAACAAAATGCAAGGTCATGCCAGAGTAAAAACTTGCCAGTTCGACTAACACACGTTCGGTGATATGCGCTAGCGGTAAATAGCTCATCACGCGATCTTGATCTGAGACGCTCAGCGCATTTAGAGAGTTTTCCGCGGCCCAACAAATTGTATTGTAAGTATGAACAACACCTTTGGGCTGACCGGTACTACCCGAGGTGTAGATAATGGTCATAATGTCGTTCATGTCCACACTTGGACTGGCTTGCATCGCTTCAATCTTGATAAAGTCTGACCAAGCTTGTTCGCCTGGTGTCCCATCATAGGGAAAGGCAACCGTTTTTATATTGCTTTTTTGTAACACCTCTTCTACCGCATCAGTGCTGTCCAGTTTGCCGATGAACATTAAGGGGCAATTTGCATGCTCAAGGACATATGCAATGGTGTCAGCTCCTGCTGTTGCAAAAATAGGCACCGACACACACCCCGCCATCATGATTCCCAGATCGCTGATCACCCATTCCGCTGAGTTTTTAGCGAGGATCGCAATGCGTGTACCAGGCTCAAATCCGAAGGTACGCAAGCGGGCCGCGACTTTTCGTGCTTCTAAAGCAGTTTGAGCCCAGGTATAAGTACGCTTTTCTCCATTTGCAAGAGGCTGCGTCATATAGTGTTGGCTCGGGTGCTTTTTTTCCCATTCGTATAATTTTGCTAACGGCGATGTGACGTTAACAGACTGCATATTTGTTCGACCAAGATCTAAATTATCTAAAGGCATGACCATTCCGATTTATTCTCAAAAAATTTACATTGCATTCACATACGCATATTAATGCAAGTTTGCTCATTATTAACAACTGATTTTTAATGATAATAACGAAGTTTTTTTAGTGATAATTTCATAAAGTAAGAATTTCGGTTAAAAACCATTCAGCATGCTCAAAACTTGTCCAGCCCATCGTTTCGAAAATTGACAATATTTTTACCAGCGCTGGCTTTAGCCTCTAGCCACTGCTTAGAAAGCATCTGATACGTATCATTAACCGCCACCGGCCGAGAAAAATAATACCCCTGCAACAATCGGCACTTGGTGCTTTGAAAATATTCAACTTGCTCCCGGGTTTCGATCCCTTCTACAACAGTCGATATTTTAAGCAATTCAGACATGATTAACGTGGAATAAACAATTGATTTGGTAGATGCATCTGTCAACACATCATCGGTGAATGATTTATCTATTTTTAAGACATCGATTGGGAAGTCTTTGACATATTTGAGCGAAGAATAACCTGTACCAAAATCATCGAGGGAGATTTTAAATCCTTCTGACTGCAAATCCTTGAGATAAGCAATGCTGTCCTGGCTGTTTTCCATTAACAGGCTTTCAGTAATTTCAAAGCGAATACACGATAGCGGCAAGCCGTGTTTTCGAAGCGACTGCTTAATGATCTGAGTATCAAACTTCTGACGAAAATGTTTAGCAGATAGATTAACCGCCACGTAGCCGTCAAATCCTTTAGCAGTCCAGCTACGCATATCAATTAAGGCCTGTTCGATGGCGTTTTCGGTCGATTTAAAAATGCTACCGTTTCGTTCCGCAATTGGAATAAAGGTATTTGGCGGAATCAGCTTATCGTTATCGAACCATCTTAACAGCAACTCAAAACCCGCTGTTTTTCCTGTGTGCAAATCAATAATTGGTTGATAATAATTGGTGAGCTGGTTTTGCATCACAGCCACTTTCAGGCGATTCTCAAGCACAATATCCTCATGTGCCTTCTTGTTCATATCCTCGTGGAAAAACTCAACCTGATTACTGCCGCGAGATTTTGCTTCAAACATAGCAATGTCGGCATTTCGAATCAGATTATCAGCGTCAATAGCGTCGTCGGGATACATCGCTACGCCAATACTGACCGACAGTTCAATATTTTGACTACCCAGAGAAATGGGTTTAGTTAGCAACTGAATAATATCTTGCGCGATGCTGAGCACATTGCCTTTTTGATTTGCTTCGCTAAGTACTATTACAAATTCATCTGAGCCAAAACGGGCAACTGTATCCTGCTCTCTGAATTTTGTCTGTAAACGTCTGCCAATTTCAATAAGGACTTTATCGCCAGCTTCATGCCCGAAATTGTCGTTAATCGGCTTGAATCGATCTAGGTCCAAAAACAGGATCGCAAGCTTTTCATGCCTTCTTTTTGCAAAGTGCATTGATTGTTTTAGCCTTTCACGAAGCAGGCCTCTATTCACCAAGCCTGTCAGTAAATCGTAATTAGATAATTTTTGCAGTTCATTCTGAGCTGCAATTTGTTCGGTAATATCAGTAAAAATACACAGGTAATGATCAATCTGCGTGTTGGAATCACGCTTCTGCACTGCTTTTATATCCGCCAGCACCGTCATGCTTCTATTTTGCATCTGCAGATTGGCTTCTGTCTTCCAGCTTTCACCTGCCTTGAGACTCAGCATACGATTAGAAAGTAGTTTTAATTCCTCTTCATACTCTTTATTGGCGCGCTTTATCTGAGGTCCAAGCTGATGTCGAGGATTTACGTTAAAGGCTTTCATAAATGACGGGTTTGCTGCGATTGGCCTGAGGTGTTTATCGAATATCAGTACCCAGTCTCGGGTGTTGTTAAACGCCTCACCGAACACCTTAAGCTTTTCTCGCCCTGCCACCGAGGCAGTCAGGTTATTATACGTCCCGCTTACAATTAAGCTTCCGTCAGATTGCGTTTGAAGGCTTGCTACGTCTCGGTACCATTGAGGTTTGTCATTTTTCGCCATCACGCGATAAGTCACATCAAACTGGTCGTCATATTGCTCAATAAAGTCGTTCCACTTATCAATGAAGGTCTGCTTATCATCAGGGTGAATTTTTTGAATATATTGTTCTAATGAAACGGATTCAAAGTCAAATCCCAGCTCGTCAGTTAATCGTGATGCTGATGTTGTATTTGTTGCACTATGCCACTCCCAAATACTCGTATTACTTGCCTGAAGAGCATTGACCAGCTTGGTGTTGTAATCTTTTACCTTCTCATTGGCCCTGTTTATTATTGTTTGTGTGCGGTGACGACGATACATATATAAAGCCAGCAAACTGGCCACAAGCAATGCATACAACACAAAGGCAAAAGGTGAAGCAAACGGCGGATACGGCACGCTGACACGTAAGCTGGCATAATAATCGCTGTTTTTTAATAGGCTTGTATCCAGTGCAGCATCGAATATTTCAATGGTGTAGTCACCCGGGCTAAGGGCCGGTAATACTATTTCATTGCTCGTGACAGGCGGATAGTTTACGACTTTATCATCGCTTTTTATTCGATAACGAAATCTATCCGCAATCGATAAGTTGAAATTCAAGTTGGAGAAACGCAATGATAAGCCAAGATCGTCAGGCTTTAATTCAATTTTTTCGCCATCTAAATTACTGTAAGAAACATTTAAAGGCCGGGTCGCGAGCCTGACTTCTGTGATGACGGGTTTAAATACGCGCTTATCTGCTGAACTTTGAAGCTTCTCAGGATTGAAAAGCGCAAACCCCAGATTCCCCCCATATGCAAAGCGCTTATCTGATAATAGCTCAAATGCACCATCGTTAAACTCTGAAGAAGCTAAACCTTGCAAGAAGCCATAGCTTTTAAGGGTAAGGCGCTCAGCATGAAAAGAATGAATACCTGAATGCGAAGAGAACCAGATGTTGTTATTTTCGTCTACAGCAAGATCGTACACAATATTAGAAGGCAACAGCGTGTTTTTATTGTAAAACGCTTTGGTTTGCATCGTGTCTTTATTTAAGTGATATAGACCTACACCTGAGTACGCTATCCACAAATCATTTTGATTATCACGAACAAAACTATTGACGATAGTAGCGCGGCTTGCTCCCTCTGACGAAGAGCTGTGCAACAAAGTAAATTCATATGTTGTCGTATCAAGTTGCCACAAGCTGGCCGGCCCCGAAATAAAAAGCTTCTGAGAGTAGTCATCTTTACCCAAAATAATCAGATGATCAGCACTTGCATCTTGCGTGTTTATTTCCTGGCCAGGCAACGCAAACAGCTCGCTTGTTTGTAAACGAAGGTTGATTCGATAAATGCCGTCAGGAACTGTTGCCCATAAAATATCGGGCTGCTGATAATAAAAAGAGTAAATATAATCCTTCAATATGGTCTGAATATTGGGTGAAAAACGCTCGTTAGACAGATATTGCCCGGATTGCGTATCAAACTCCTGCAGGCGCTCGCCATTTAAAACCCATAGTCGGTCGTTTGACGCACGCTCTATCTGATAAATGTGTGAACTGGAATATGCAGCATCATTAATGTTTGTCGTTTCAAAGCTATTAATTCGACCATCTGAGAGCCGGTATTCATTCAGTCCATTTGCGGTCCCAACCCACAGTGAATCTGCATTCTGCTGATGTAAACTCAGTACCACGTTATTGCTTAAGTTGGCCTCTGGCGTATTGAAAACGGCTGAATAGACGTTTGTAAAATCTCGACTTTGCGGCGCCCACAGCATTGCGCCGCTTCTGAAGGTACCTATCCATAATTGTTTGCTTTTATCCAGGGCCAAATGCATCACGTCAGGGTGAGAAATAATTTCAAAATGTTTAATCAGGCCAAACAGGTAGGTGAATTCCCAGTTATCCTTATTTGTTAGAAATAGACCTTTATCCGTTCCTATATAAATATCATTTTCGCCAACTTCCACGATGTCCCAAATATTGCGAATTGGGTCAATAACCTCTATTGCAGGTGCATCCCAGTGTTCATAAAGATGACGTTCAATTTCTTCAAAAGACATCGCGTATAAGCCTTCAACGGTGCCAACCCAGAGTGATTCATTGTTGGGAGAATAAAGTAATTTAATATTTGAATTTACTTCGTTAGGATTGGGCACATGACGCAAACGATAGCTAATATCAGTGTTTAGATCGTGCACCCAAAGATTTTGCGTTGTACCGATATATAAAAGCGTATCTCTTAAAAAAATGGTTCGGATAGATTCAGCGGCGTTAATTTGCTGATCGCTGAAAGAATAGATTTTTTGGTAGGTATCATCATTTGTGTCCAATAAGAAAATATCTTCATTAAGCGCGATTAATATTTCATTCTCACTATACGAAATGATCGCGTCAGAGTACTGTGACCAGTCTTCATCAAAGCGATAGGGTCGTTTTAATACCTCAAACGTCTCACCGGTTTTTTTGTCAAGCTTTACGATTCCAGACAGTGCAGTAGATAAATAAAAATACCGTTCATTGTGCTCGTATATAAAATAAACGGAATTGCCGATAAGCATACCGTCACTACCTGACACTTGCAGGAAATTATACCCGTCATACCTGTCAAGTCCCTCATCAGTACCTAGCCATAAAAAGCCTTCCTGGTCCACGTGCAAAGCTTCAATTGAGTCCTGGCTTAAGCCATTACTTGTGTCAAGGTAAGACAATTTTGGGGCTTGAATACTGGGTGAATAGTCTGGAATGACAGTTTGAGCAAGACTGTTTGAAGCGATAAAGAGAAGAAAAAGCGACATCAGCGACAAACCCGGCTTGGATGGTTTCAGTCGGTAAGCAAATACGCTCATCATAGATTTACAAATGAGCACATAAACAGCAAATATATGCACGCTTTGGTCAACTCCTTTATCGATTAAAACTCTCTGTGATGCTTATTGTAAATGACTTTGTTAAGGCAACTATATACGCATTTATACCTATATATCTATCTAAGGCTAGCTAAAACCTTGAATTTAGCGATTTTCAATCGCTACACGTCCCGTCTTTACAAATTTTCGTTTTATTTGCCTCGTTGGTTTAAGGATAAATAAATCTCCATTAAACCCAAGCATTTGTTTTGCTACACCCGCCTCTCTCGCAGCGTTTGCATTAGCTTGCATGTGCTCGGCTTCACCGTGCACAGGGATCGCTATAGCGGGCTTTACCCAGCGATACATCTGCTTAAGATCTTCTCTGTTGGGATGACCGCTGGCATGAATAGTCTGCTCACACGTTTCAGACTGATACACGTCTATATTTCTGTCTTTTAATAGGTTTACGACTTTAGAAATCGGTGCTTCATTACCCGGGATCACAATACTGCTGAAGATAACCGTGTCGCCCTCATCCAGATCGCAATCGCGGTAAGCATTTTGCGCCATACGGGATAATGCGGCTCGAGGCTCTCCCTGACTTCCCGTTGCAATGATTAACACCTCGTGTCTGGGCAGATAACCTATGTGACGACGGTGAGTCAATTTTGCATCTTCAGGCCATATGCCACAGCGTCTTGCCACACTCACCATATTCTCCAGTGAACGACCAAAAAGAGCCACATAGCGATTTGTCATATTGGCAATGCGAACCAGCGTGATCAACCTTGCGATATTGCTTGCAAAACAAGTGACCAGTACTCTGCCCTTTGCTTTTGAAATAATCTCGCCCAATCCTTGCTCGCACGCTTTTTCAGAAGTCGAAAACCCTTCTTTAACAGCGTTGGTTGAGTCGCAAACCATGGCCAGGATATTTTGATCAGCTAATCGACTAAATTTATGCTTATCAAAGGCATTGCCAATGACAGGGTCATAATCAATTTTCCAGTCAGCAGTGTGGAAAATACTGCCTAGCGGCGTATCAATAAGCAAGGCTTGTGGCTCAGGCAGAGAATGGGTGATATCTAGCCACTTTACCGTAAATGGACCAATGTCCAACTGCATGTTGGGCAAAACTTCAACAATAGGTAAATCTTCGTAGATACCCTGCTGATAAAATTTGCGGCGCAGAACTTCAGCTGTAAATGCGCTGGCATAAATTGGACATCTTAAATTTGGCCAAATTTCAGTCACCGCGCCGATGTGATCTTCATGTGCATGCGTGAGCACTATTGCACATAAATTATCTTTACGTGCTTCTATAAAGCTAGCGTCGGGCATAACAACGTCATAGCGCTTTGCTTTTGGATTATGTTCGTCTGCCATATCCAGAGGCGATTGAAAGCTTGCACCACAATCTACCATAATAAATTGTTGGCTATGACCGTAAAGATTGAGATTCATACCTATTTCTCCGGTTCCGCCAAGTGGCAGAAACCAGAGTTCTTGCGAGTTTGGGAGCATAATTACCTTCTAATGCTGCTTTAGTACCATGCGAAATCAAGAATCTAACAGCTATCATTTACATATAAACTACCCGTTCTGCAGACAAATAGTTTTTAAGCGTCAATTCATTAACAAAGTTTAATCTTTTATTAACATTCGTTTTAAACCATTGACTCATAACGAGTGTATTTCTATGTGCAGAGTACAATACAACTTAAAGAGGATGTTATGAAAAAAACAATAAGCTTATCTGCACTGACACTACTTAGTTTATCAATTTCAGGCTGTTTCGACAGCGATGATGATGATGACTTCACGCCAATAACCACACCACCTGTGCAAACAACCGGGGAAGTCCGTGTTATCCATGCTTCTCCAGATGCGCCTGTGGTTGATATCTTTAGTGGAAGTACAGCAATAGCGGCATTGCAGGACCTAGACTACCAGCAAGCATCAGGCTTTATTGAACTGGTGTCTAACTCATATACGATCAATGTTCGCGCAGAAACGCCCGGAGGAAGTGCTACAGTTCTAACCGTTGACGCTACTATTGAAGAAGACAAAGAATACAACGTTGTTGCCATTGGTGATACGGCGAATCTTGAGGCATTCTTAATTGTTAACGATGAAACTGACGTTGGTGATGGCAACGTACGCGCGCAAGTGCTTCACGCGGCACCTGACGCACCCACAGTTGATGTTTATGTCACCGCACCGGATGACGATTTAATGAGTGCCCAACCGCTTGCTACATTAGCGTTTAAAGATAACACCGGTCAGGTAGAAGTACCGGCGGGTGATTATCGAATCCGCATTACACCAGCAGGCGACGCAAGCACGGTAGTATTTGACTCTGGAACAGTGCCGCTACCTGCCGGAGCTGACTTACTTATTAGCGCAACAGAAAATGTGGGAGCAGGTTCATCCCCTGTATCCTTGGTCGTTGCAGACGGTAGCGCATCATCGGTGATTTTAGATGCAGCAACACCTGCGGAAGTCCGCGCCATTCACGCTGTTGCTGATGCACCTGCTGTAGATGTACTTGCCGTTGTCCCCCAAGGCGACGATATTGTATTGTTTGACGCTGCGCCGTTTAAAGGCGTAACGCAATACATTGAAGTCGCTGGCGGCGATTATGTCATTGATGTCGTTGCTGATGCAGATAACTCAGTTGTGGCAATTAACGATGTTGCCTTAAGCGTAATGCCAGGTGTTCGTTACACCGCAATTGCCAACGGAATGTTGACATCAGACCCTGCTACCATCAATCTTGATGTAGCTGTTGATGATGTTCGCCCCCTTGCAACGGCTGCACAAGTGCGCATCTTCCACGCTTCTCCTTCTACTCCAGCTGTTGATATTTATGTAACGGCAGACGGGGAAATTGACGAGGCAAGCCCAGCGTTCACAGAAGTACCTTATTCTGCTGAAGGTTTGGTAAGCACGGGATATGTGCAACTGGCGCCGGGTGATTATGTTGTTTCTGTAACACCAGCTGGCACCAAAACAGTTGCCCTTGAGACCGACGTATTAAGCCTAAACGGAGGGGATGTATATACTGCCCTGGCCGTTGATGGTGATATGGAAGGTGATGGTCCGCAATTAATATTAAGTGCTGATGCTTTAGGCCCTGTTCCAGAAGAAGAAATGGAGTAAAGCAAACACTATAAGCAAAATGCCCTGCTGATAAACGTATCAACAGGGCATTTTTTTTGTTATTTTAGCGGTGTATGCAACGTAATATTACTTTGGACATTACCCGCACTGTTGCCATCGCTGCGATGGTCATTTTCCATTTCATCTACGATTTAAAGCTATTTGGATATGTAAAGTGGGATATACCAGATGGCTCACCCTGGCGAGAATTCAGGTGGGTAATTATCACCTTGTTTTTCCTATGTTTAGGTGTATCTTTGGTCTTTGCGCACTCGCAACAATTCAATGCGCGTAAATTTATCACCCGTGTCTTGCAAATTGCGCTATCTGCTTTGCTTATTTCTGTAGGAAGCTACATTTTTATCAATGAACACTGGATATTTTTTGGCGTGCTTCACTTTCTGGCCTTTGCAAGTCTTGTCACCATCGCTTTTGTTCGCAAACCGCTTCTTAGCCTTAGTTTAGGTCTTCTGTGCTTTGCACTTGCCAGCTTTCAATATCTGACAAATCGTTTTCCTTTTCGGCTCTTCTTCGAAAACTTACCACACTATACCAATGATTACGTTGCGCCTATCCCCTGGTTAGGCATGGTGTTTTTTGGTATCAGCTTAGGGCATTCTACAATCTTAAAAAACGATCCGCTCAAGGCAAGCTTTGCAAAAATTAGCACGAACAGCATTAAAACTTGTTTGATTTGGCCGGGGCAACATAGCTTGTCAATTTACTTATTGCACCAACCTATCTTAATTGGCAGTTTATTTTTGATTTCGCTTATCGTTTAGACAAGCTTAGTCAGAAAAGTACCTTAAAAATGGATGAAGGCTTTAAACGCTACCAAACACGGTACGGAATGGGTTTCGGTTTTTCACCTACAAAACTAAATTGATATTGATTAGCTTCTTGCTGGCTAATCACTTCCCAGTTCAGTTCTTCAAAGGTCTGTTGAAAATTGTGACTTAAAAGCGGTGCCTGAATTTCAGACAAATAATGCATTTTTGTATCTTTGCCGCGCTGCATAAGAATTTCATATTGCTCGTAGTCGCTAAAACGTGTGGCATAAACCATCACCTGATTCACTTGTACAGGAGAAAAATTGTCAAAGGTGATGACATAACCTTCAGAGACGTCAACAGCCTGCACATTGGCACTAGCTGCAAGCATGAGCCCGCATAGCACGAGCGACCGGCAAGCATCACTGCAAGTTTTAAGCTTTTTCACTTTTCGACCTGAGGTTTTAATATGAGCCTCCTGTATCTTATTATCTTAGCTTATTTGAGCATCCGAATTATATGACGCATGCATGAGAAAGACCATTGTAAAGTGTCCACTCTCCATCAATGAAACTATTATTTAGGCGTATGTCGCGTATCCGCAACTGACGACCCACTAGCGCATATCGTGCTGACAAGTGTTTTAACGGCTCATCTTGCAAATGATGTGCAATAAACATAGACAGTAAACGATCAAAGGATGCCGGATATACTCTGACAACTCGTGAACGTGGCGCATAGGCAGCTTTTAACTGTTGTTCTTTGTTTGAAATAATGCCCGATAAATTTCGCAGAAGTTTACTCTTTTGTTTAGGTAATGCACTTAGAGGCATCAATTCATAAGATGCCTCAATCCCCTCGCCTCTCTTGTTAACAGACGCTAAACCCACACCAACGCACTCATATAGCACTCGGTAAATTTTTTCGCGCTCGTAAGGGTTCTCTGGCAAGTGTATAGTCATGTTGGCTTTATGCAGACTTGCTTCAATCTTATCAACATGCTCACTAGCATTTTTTTGTTCTGATTCTGCATATATCGTAGTAGCAGACGATTTCTCATACCGGGATACTTGCGATGCCCGAGCGTTAATTATCTCCGTTATTGTTGGATCATCGTATTGCTCTGAACCTTGAATTGATGGCTCTGAAGCTAAAGGGTTTGAAGCTGCAGGTCTCACAATAAAAGGTGCAGGCGGAAGCTCAAAATTACTGAAAAGCGATAATTTGCTTTGAGGTGGGTTTGATTGAACTTGATAATTTAAAGCGAGCGCTGTTGGCTCTTGGTCAGCTTCTTCAAAGCTCTCCTGCAGCTGATATTCCATTTCAGGTGACGCTTCGGGCAGGTGTCTTAATTCGACTATTATCTCACCTAAAAACACAAAACAAACTACGAGTAAAAGACTCGCCAACGCCCAACGCGAGTCTTGCTTACTTATGTCAAATAGCTTGTTCATTTCGGATTATCTATTTCGATTTTACCTGCTAGCTATCGAATCATATGGATAGCGGCAATCTGGCGTCGCTCTGCAAGCTCTCGCAATGTTGCCTGTTGCTCTAAACGTTTCTGCTCCTGCGTGTTTTTTGTGTTAAGGGGCTCTAACAGTATCTCGCTAGCATCGTCAGAATCATTTTTATTGAATGCTTCTGTTGCTCCTGAAACTGCCGCTCCTGAAACAGGGAGAACAGAAGTTTGAAGATTCGGTCTTGCCATCGGCGAAGGTGTCTGTAGCGCCATTGTGTTTTGCGCGGGCTCTGGTATTTGTGTTTTAAGATTATTGACAGTCGTTTCAAGCACCTCGTTTTTCACTTTCAAGGTCTGGATGGACGCTTGTAAGCCTTTAATCTGCTCAGCTTGAGCCTTTAACTGATTTTCTAAATATTGCGTTTTTTCCTGCTCATTTTGACTGGGCTTGTCAGAATGTGCCGATGCTGAGGTATCAAACATCGCAATATCGTTTTTTGTTAGCGCGTGGTCGATACTATCGATATCAGTCAAAGCCGTATCATTAACAGCGGTGAAAAGCAGATAAATGAATCCGGTTAAGGTAACGACAAAAAATAAAATTTTCATATCTTTGATTCCTGTTGCCAATCAATAAAAGCGTGATGCTCCTGCGCCTGAGACTTTTCAAGGTGTTTGGCAGACAAAATCCCTATCCAGGCCCGACAGATAAACGCGGTAGGCAAACCGACCACAGTCGTCATAAACGCCATTGAAAATTGTTTGGTCAAGCTTTGAATAATGCTGTGCACGCTTTCAGGCGTCAGCGTTTGTTCAGACAAACTACCAATACCCAAACTAATACCCAATAATGTAAAAGTAAGCGCGAGTGTAGAAATCCCATTCGCCGCCTGTAAGCCTGTTTCTGTCCACAAGGTCGTTGAATCCTGGTGATGCAGCTTAAAAATCGCAAATGCAAAACACGTTAGCAAAGCAAGGTAAATCACTATAAAACCTACGCCAAACAAGCGCTGCGCATGAGCAATCAGCTCAGGGAGTGTCAATTGCGTAACAAAACTGGCAAGCGCCAAAATAATAATGCTAATACCCAATACGCCATATAAAACAGATACTGGGCTACTGCGCTTTAAAACAGACATTAACGATAACCCGCTTTAGCCTTAAAGATATCTTGCGAGTCAAAGCTCACTTGCTTCAACCATTGTGAAGTTGCGTTTTGTTTGCTTTCAGCCCCTGCGTGAACCAAAAAAGTTAGTTCATAGTTAGCAAAGGCACGTTTAACAAGATGGTGATTTGAGTTAAGCAAACGCTCATCGCGGATCACCATACGCTCCATATCGGTAAGCTGTCGCTCCCGTTTATCGAGTCGGGCGATACGCTGTTCAATATCCAGCGCCGGATTTAGGAGGTCATTAATCAGCGCAGCTCGCTCTCGCTCCAAATTGCTTAACGATAAAATATTATCGTCAGCAAGAGATGGAGCGTTCATACCTAAACTGACGATGGCTAGCATGCACAACTGCACAAGCGAGCGATACGTTTTTGTTGTTTGTGTTAAAGCTAAGTGCTTTGTCTTCGCCAAGTCGCCGCACTTTTGTTTTTGCATATTCATTTTGTTTCTCCAAGACGTATTTATCCAAACCATTTCATCCAAAGACAGCCGCTATGACACCTTTTAGAGGAATAAGTCGACAGCGTTTGCAGGAGTTATCATTGGCTGCGCGTAGTCGTCATTTTCTAAAGACTGCTCGGCAATTGCATATTCGAGAGCCTGTGCATCAAGCGCGACCAATTTACTCATGTAGCTCAGCATTAAACCCTCTTGATCCAATAAGGACTGTTCGCTCGAAGCCTGAATTAATAGCTGACGAATGTATTCTTCTGTCGTTACCTCTATGCCATCAACTTTTGCCGACATATTCGCCTGATGTTCTGATATTTTTGCTTTTAGCTGCTCAATCTTTGCCAGATTTTGTGCAAACTCATTCGCATAAGGACTTTGCTCGGTAAACCCTTGCGCAGCAAAGCTTTGGTCAACCTCTTCCATTACTTTTTCCATACGCTTACGAGCAGCCTCCTGCTGTTTTTTAAGCACAAAGGTTTCTTGGTTTCTGGCCCGATTGGACGCGTCGTATAACTTGTTTAAGACCTTCTGATACAAGCCGATTTTTTTATCCAGAGCATCCCGTCTGAGTTCATGGCCTTGCTGCATATCATCTAAAAAATTAGATTTTAGCTGAACCAGATTAACTTTATCGTCAATCATTTCACCTTGAGCAGCATCAGCAACAACGCTTTGAAGCGCCTTTATTTGCGCACTCTGCTGCGCAATAGACTGTTCGAGTTTTAGCAAAGCACTTGCACTTGCAGACATATTAAAATCTTGTTGGATTCGCTTCTCAATGAGATTGGCGGGCAGCTCGATGAGAGATTCAGCTGCAACAGGCTCCCAGTTATTTGGCGTTTGTGTTTGCGCAAAAGCATTTGCATTTGTTAACAACGCGAAAGAAGCCAAGAGCAGAACCTTGCCAGTCTTAGGCTTAATAAAATATTGGTTAAATATAGACATAAGATGATCCTAAGTTATTGCATTGACCATTGGCGCGTGCGTGATAATTCATTGCGCAAAACAGGATTGATATTAAGCATGGCAAGTTGTCTTGCGTTTAAATCAGGGTTTAGCATGGCCGTAGCGGTATCGATAAAAGAGGTGTAATCCTCAAACACAAGATCTTGCTGTGCAAATCGCTGTTTAAAGCGGGTTAATGAGCGATTGGCTGCATCAAGGTCTCCCCCTTTTATAAAATTAACAACTGAAAGCGCGTTAAGCCTCATCGCTTCTTGATTATCGGGATGCTGCGCGAAAAATCGAATACCCTGCAAGCAGCGCTGAGCCTGATTTGCAAGCGCAAGATATTGCGCATGACTTTCGCTACTTTGAATGCCTTTTTCGCGCGCTTTTACTTGCTCGACACATTGCGTATCGAGCCTTTGACCCACTGGAAAAGCCTGCTCAACTACGGCACTTTGCGGCACTTGTGTACTGCCGCAGGCACTTAAGAAACTTGCACTTAAAAAGATTACACTTGCCGAGCGTAAATAGCGCCAATTGCCGGAACACAAAGCGCGTAACATTTTGTTGAGATTTTTCCCCAATGTACTTAGCTCAGTGAAGCTGCGGTTGGAGGTAAAACGAAGCATGGAAGTCCCCTGTTACTATATCGTTTGAAATACAATTAGGGGTATGAAACCGTTTGGCAAATTTTTTTGATTTTATAAAAATACTAGAAAATGAGTGAAAAAAACCCCGTCTATTAAGCATCTTGGACATAACAACTTGCGATGCCATAAACAGAAATTCACTATATGTTTAGTTTTAGGACTCCGCGCCTTTTTAAAAACGACCAACTTATACCAATTGCATAAGTTCTATTGAAAAACCGATTAGTGCCAAGACTAATCCAACGCCTCCTACAGAGTTTCCCCGACCGAGCACAACGCCTAAGCGTACAAGCACTTTACTGATGCTCAATATGAGAAGCACTAAGGCAGTAATTGCACTAAAAAATACATTGGCAAAAAATAGCATTGAAGGGTCCCAGGCAGACAGGCTAAGCACTGCTGCAATCCAAAAAAAGATAAAACTCCCTATCCAAGCTGTCTTGTTTCTCATAAACTTGGGCTTGGTTTCTTCAAACGTATCTTTAAGGAATTCAGAGGTCTTGGGAAAATAGAGTTCGACAGTGATCAACACTAAGCCTATAAGCTCAATAATAATTGCACACCATTGTATAAGATTTGAATACTCGATGCTGATTTCTCCGTGGTTCTGTATGAGATGCGTAATTACGAGAATATATAGTAACACTGCTTAATGTGATTTTATAAGCATGACTTCTTTTGATGTAATGCAAACAGCCAGACTACCCTTTAACCAATTCCTGCTGGATAAAATTCACAGACAAAGATTGTTTTGTGCTCCAATTAGCCAAATGCTCTATGTTAACGGTTAATCCTTGCTCATAGAGCGTTTCCAGATAATTATTCAGGCTTTGTATATCGGCTGCATCAAACGTCTCTGGGAGCACCAGTAAGATATAGCGACGATTGGCTTCTTTAAATTCAGGAAGTGGGATTTCCCAAGTCGCTTCGTCTGTTTTTTCCAGTGGCAAGGCTAGGTAAGAATCGCTAACCAGTACAACATCAGCCGGTATATTTTCCAGATTTTCAAATCGCACATGAAGCTCACACAAATTATCAAGATTCAGTGACTGAAACTCCTGAATTGCAGCAGGTTGAGACGCTTGATGCTGATTAACAAGCGCTAGGCTGGATGTATTATCACAATTACCTGCAAGGTCAATCGCGTAATCAAGATGAGTACTGGGAGGCGCATTTTGCCCAAACCAGGCGCCGACTAACATCAAAACAAGTAAAAATAAAACGGATAAAGTCATAAATGCCAGCTTTCGCTTGTTGGGCATTACACGACTCGTCCCCTTAGTATCTGTTCCTTTTAAAATGACTGATTTAGGAGCAATAGTTTTGTTCCTGTTTTGGTTTAGCAGACGTCGCATAGACGGTGCTTTTGAAATTGCTTTGGAAATTCCTTTTGAAATTTCAGCGAGTGCTAATGCGTTTCTTGGTGGTGCCATTTTTTCTGCAAACGCCTTTGAGCCAAGCATATAGACTTCACTCTCTGCCAACCACGCCCTTTCAACAAAATACGCCTCAACCTCGCTCAAAGAAGACACGCCGCTAAGAGAAAAGCGTATGTCGGGTAAAGGTTGCCTTAAATTTTCATTTGGTACAAAAAACCGGATGTCACATCCCATCTTCTGCCAAGAAAGAATAGTTGATTGGGCCTGTAAACACTTTTGCGCTAAATGGGAAATCATAGCAACCCTTGCGCCTTTGTGATCTACTTGACCGGTAGCAATAATAATCGAATCACTTGCTTGTACTGGCGATTCTGCAAGGCGCGATAATAGAGAAAGTCGTTGAGCGATACAACAAGCCAATTGCCAGCTTTCACCGGTTTGAATATCTTTATCGATAATCATATGGTGACTGTCTTTGGAAAAATAGCTGGCGACAGGGCTCGTTTGAGGATCAACAAATTCCCTGAACTGAGGCGTGATTTTACTGACTCGCGCACTATTTGCGATACTGACAAACGACGCAAGTGCATCACCTGTGCGGGCTCTTATTTGCTGAATTTTTACTAAACCGTGAGTTGTTGCAATAAATACGTGAACGAGTGGAAGCATGAAACCCTAATACAGCAAATATAGATGTGAATTAACATCAAAAATATGGAAAATCAAATTCGACTCAATTTGGGCTGGAGACAAATTGGTTTCAAAAACACCCTGACTTTTTATGCTTAGTTGAAGGTGCATGATGGATTTATCCAGGTCATATGCATTTGCGCTCTGAGGCATTGTTTGATTTTGATTACTTTCTATAAACAGATGGATTGTGTCTTGTTCATGCTGGAGACTGGCTTGCAGAGTGACGATAAGTTGCACATCGCCATTGTCACGTGTATGGGCGCTTACATCAAATTCTGCTTCATGCCTTATCATTTCTTTTTGAGTCAAGGCTTGTGAATCGTCACAATGTGTAGAGGCGGCCACTTGCATCGGTCCCTCTGCTTTTGCACATTGCTTAAGTACATTCAGGTATTTGCGCCGCAAACCTAAATCTCGATTGATGATCGTAAGGACATTCTTTGCTGAAGGCCTTGCAGGTGAGAGAACGGCATGAACAATCTGTGAATAGCTAAGCAAATCTGCTGAATTCGAACTTGCATCACTTAAGTCTTGCATACCTTTTAAAGCTAAAAAGCTTGCTTTTGCGCAGGTCTCAAGCGCATTATTTTTATTCGAATTTGGGTTCTGCTGCCTAGTCATGTGTTATTCCTTTTGATAGCTCATCTACAAGTATGCAACCGTCAGCAAGGAATTTTGCCTGCAGGCTTTCACTATCATTTAATAAAGGTCGGTTTTTATGCAAAAACCGCTTTAATACCGCGCTTAAACGTCCTAACAAAAGTGCACTATCAATATACGCATTGACATCCTTTAATATCGAGTCGGGTGTAAATCCCTGTCGATTATTCTTTGCAAAAGCCTGTTTAAGTGCGACTATGAGAGGCTCAGAGTTCATAATAAGTTCAAAGAGTTTTGAATTGTTGTTCACATCTTCTAGGGTAGGCACTTGCTCCTGAAAATCAACTTTCTCAATCAAAAAGTCCAGAAGTTCCTGATGTTCACAAACAAACTCTAGTAGTAAGGGAGCGCTTTGATGGGCGTTTTTTGTTTCTATTTGTTGTCGCAAAATATAAAAAATCGACAATAAAGTCTGAAAATTCACCTGTATTTGAGCGGCACATTTTCTAGCAACAGACAAATAGTCCTCGGTCTCAAGCCAACGCGCATTTAAAGAATCATTGTCTAATGGCTGTTTGTTTCGAAGCGACTGAATATGTGCAGATTGTAGTTTAGAAAATGCGATAAAGCGCAAGTAGCTTAGCGGAAAACGGCTAACTTGCCGAGGAAACTCAGCCATCAATACAAAGCGTGCTGATTGTTGTTTGCTAAGCATTTTTGGTACCTGCGTTAATGCTTCTATATCAAATCGTTCGTTTTCTAGCGTCTGTAAGCTTGAAAAACTCTGTGCACCTGTCTGTCCTTCTTCTAACTCATGTATAACAGCGTCAGAGTAGATCTTTAAAGCATGTTCAGACTCTGGCAGCGAGTTTCGATGCTCGTTGCCTGTATCATTGTGATTAAACTGCTGCGCAAAATGATGCGCTGACTGAAGTGCAGCCGTTTCCTGACTAATTTCATATTGAAAGATATCATTTACCACGGTAGTAAAACGCGTAAATCCCTCTTGGGCATGATGCTGCAGCCAAAAGCGCAAAATTAAATCATCATCAAAAACGCCGCTCGACTGCTGCTGCAAAAAAGACTGCATTTTTTGATACTTCGACAAGGCTTTAGCCCCTTGCAAATGCATTTTCAAATACTCATACACATCTTTTTGAATGCGTTTAGCTGTAGCCTGTATTGCATTTAATCCTCTTCCATCCAATTCGCTTGACCATGTGAAAAAGGCATCATGGACAAAACCAAGCAACCACTCTACAAAGCAGGCAAGCAGATTGATGCGAGACAGGTGTAAATAAAACACATGTTGATGAATACTTATTTTCAACATTTTTGAATTTTTCCCATCTGCGCTTAAATGCCTTGATGCTTCGTCCGTTTTATCATCCACCAGTAAAACCGATGCAGAGGACAACTTACAGGCATTATTTGTTTTTGTGAGTCTAGACCGCAAAAACGCGAGCGCCCGCTGAGATGTCACGTTTTCTTCCAGATAGAAACAGTTAAACAAAGCACTTTGCGCGTCTTCGTCAATGGAAATGTTCACAACCGCCCACATCCAGTGCGCCAGTTCGTAGCTCAAATTGGCATAATGACGACACACAATATGTTGGGCTAGAAGCTTAACGCTGCGCTCACTAAATTTTCTGTTATGAAAAATGCTGCGCTTATCTTCTTCGTAATGATGCTCTTTGCTTGACCTTTTGCTGCGCTGACAATCGTTTTTGGTCTGAAAAAAAGTGATTTCTTTGAGTAATGCAAATTCCCCTTGCAAGGTTTCACTGCAATAAATAAAAGACGAGCTTTCTTGCGGATTTGAATTAAGCGTACTGCTCATCTACACACGCTTCCTATAGCTAGCATGCTCTAGCCTGACGCGTCGCTCTTGCCATTTTATCTCACACGGTAAAATAAGCGGAACTTTGCCTAACAATAGTTCTCCATTCACCTCAATGTTTGCATCTGAATTTGCCTCCTGTAAAACTGGAGAAATACTTGCTGACTCACCTAAAGAGAGCAGAAGCAATGCATGCAAGTGAGTTCGAGATTGAAGGCTGTCTTCAGAGAGCCAGGTAAATTTTTGTTCGTTTGAATCAAAACACAGTAGTAAAGGAGTTTGGGTCATCAAAACAGATGATTGCATCGCTTTGATATAGTCTGGCCATATTTTAACTAAATCGGCTAAATCAACGGTTTGCTGCATGAGAGTATCTACGCGTAAATGCAGATTCTGATGTGAGGCCTGAATATGGCACGTCAGTTTTACCGCTTTTAATTCACTGCTATCTCCCAACAGAATTGTATCGCCATTGTTTAAGGGCCGAGCGCACTCATCTTCGAGCGCTTTTGAGTTAAGAAAAGTGCCGTTAGTACTCCCCTCATCCTGAATAAAAAAGCCAGAATTTTCACAAGCAGAATGTTCATGATCAGAATGTTGGTAAAAAACGACGCACTGCTTACCAAGTCGTGAAAGCGCCTTGTGATTAAGCTCAAATATCGACTTATCTTCTCCTATCACCATTAGCTCAGATGTATTATTTGCGTATCGCCCAATCTGTAGACGCGGAGAACGTGTGATAAGGACAGTTTCTGAATTGCCCATACCAGTAAAGAAAAGGGACGACTGGTGTTGAGAACATTCATAATTTAACTTTTTGATCAGTCGTTTGACGGCCTTATGTTGACGTTTTAGCTGTTTTTCATCTGCAATTTCAGCGAGTGCCTGATAGGCCTGGCGCAATGCTTTTAAAGGTTTATTAGCCCGATAGTTATTAACTGCTTTTGCCACTTTGTTTCTGGCAGCTTGTTCTTTTTCGTTTAAATCCATTTTCGACTGAGCATGTTCTTCTATTTTGCTCAGAAGTTTTCGTGCCTGTTTATCATCGTTATTTAAGTTTAAAGATTTGCTGATAAACAATTTGGCGGTAGTGACATCTCCCGCTTCATAAAAAATCTTAGCCTGTTTTGACAAGTCGTTGGATTCACGCTGCAGACGCTGCCAATATCCCAGTTGCTTCCCCCACTTACGTTGAAGAAAATACCACGGCGAACTGACGCTGTTATAGGTTTCTAACCATTGGTCTACCGATTTACGATCTGCAAAGCTAGCTAAACGGTAATGGTACATCTGGCGTTTTACCAGCATGGCAAGTATCAAAATCAGTACAAGAAACAAAACGATGCTCGAAACGAAAGAAGGCAAATAGGGATTGCCTATCCGCGCCAATGAAAATATCGCAGTATCTCGTTGATATTCACTTACGACATCGATGTCCTGTTGGCTGAAATATTCCATGATCAACAAGTTAAACTGTGCGGGCGTCATACGTGTTGCAACGGAAAACTGTGTTTGCATAATGGGAAACATGTTGCTCAATAAGCCGTCTTTTTTCTGACTCCTGATCAAACGCATATCTACATTTTGTGTTCGGGTGAGAACATAGGTACTTAGCGGCGCAATTTCGTCCAAAGTAAAACCTTCAAGCGTTAGCTTAAATTGTTGCTCTCGATTTTTCTGCTTCAGTGTTCGAGCAATTAAGGAGCCCAAATCTGCGCTGATGCTTTTTATAGCCGCTTGCGAAGGTTTTGTTTGTCCACTACTTAAAATAGGAATTTGCAAGGAATGCAGAATCTGAAAAGACAGCGGATCAATAAGCTCTGCGCTCATAATAAAAGAAGAATCATGATCAGTGCCTTCAGAAAGCGCAAACACAATGAGCAATTCGAGCTCTGGTACGCCAGTTTGTACAGCTTGAACAAGGGCTTTTTTTGAGTCGGCACCACATAGGCTGCGTTCACAACTTTCAAACACGCGAGACGGGCTGATAACACGATTTAAATCTTTCAGTAACGCGGCTTCCAGCTCCGTTCGCATAATTGAATAGCTCGGTGCTAGAGGCTCAACTGGCGTTTTATTTAGGGGGGTGCCCGTGTTTTCAGGCAAAGTTTGAGCGCTCGGAATAAGCATCACCTGCCAGTTTTTTGCGTTTGCATGCACGCAACAAAACAGCAGAGCAACTACAAAATACACTTTGCGTACGAAGGAGAAACTATTCATTACCATCACGGATGACCAATCGGAATCCAGTACTAATCGAACGCGCTGATTTAAGTAATCGTTGATAGGGTTGTTGTTCAATCGCTTGTTTATTTTGCATCCAATGACCACCGACTGCAGGTGCTTGATCGCATCTTTCTAACTGTAGTTTGACGTCTTGCCAACAGTCTTGCAACCACTCCTGCACATTTCCATGTACATGATATAGACCCAGTGAATTTGCCTTTAAACTATTTATCGGCAGCGTCGTGAGTTCTTCTTCTGAATCGCTTGTATAACCTGATGCTCCTTGGCAATCTGCGCAATGGGTGCTTGGCGCAATTTTTAGTCGCTGCTTACCCTGATTATTTGCAATGATTGGATCGTAGGCAAAGCGCAACCATTCCTGCATAGTCGGCAAAGCAAGCTGAGCCCGGGCAAAAGAAGAGGCAGATGAAGAGGCAGATGAGAACCTCTCGTTCAGTTGATTTTGCAGGATTTTATTTATCCATGGTAAAAACCCATTGCTAATGTCATACCAACTCACGTTTACCACGGGATGCATTGCCAACTGCAAATTCTGACGTTCGGCTGAAGTGGATACAAGGCGACGATTTGCACACGCCCCCGCATCAACACAGCTTTGCCACAATGCCTGACTGACCTCTTCTGTCATGACATAAAAATACTTTGCACTCGATGACGCGTTAGAGGCTCCCAGTTCCTTTCCATTCTTGTCTTGCGGGAGTGCCTGCTCGTAGGCAATACGCATAAAGCTTATTTCTATGTCTGAATGCCGGGCGCTTTTATTATGAGCAGGGGTATATTGAGAAGGAGGCGCTGAAATCATAAAACGAATAAGCGCTTCGCTCTTTTGCGGCAGTTCGCCTGTTTCAGGTAATACAGAAAAATGAGATGGCGAGGGCGCTGGCGCTCTGCTCGCTGATATATCTTGCTTAACAGCAGTGTTAGACACATCGTTTTGAGTTTTTGTAATAAAGTGACTTTGTCCAAGCAGATAAACACTTGCCAGATATGTAAGGCAAATCGCGCCTAAAATCATTATAGATAAGAGTGTTTTTCCGGGTGACTTATTCGTTGATGCCGCCTCTATCTCTGGCAAGGTCTCAAGGAGATTATTTAAAATAAGGGCTTTTTGCTCATCGCTTATTTCACCAAGAAATTGCCTGGCGTATTTTTTAGCTGCTTTGTCCTCTACTTTGCCGTGCTGCAAAATATGCTTTTCTAATGCGTTTTTAAGCTGGGCAACTTGCTCACTTTCACGTAGCGTAAAATTAAGGTTAAGCGCTTGTGTTTCTAGTTCATCAAATCCCGCGCTAAAGGATGCGTTTTTCTTGTCTAAAGGTAGCTCGTAAAGACTGTCTAGCGCCGCTAAAAATTGACCTCGCTTGCTATTTTTTAGCTTTGGCTCTATTGAAGGTTCAACCTGGGTGTCAATGAAGCTGCCGAGCGCTTCATTGAGCGCTTCATATAGTGCTTCATATAAATCAGCGGGGTTTGAGAATCTTGACTTGGCGTCTACTGACAGACCTTTATGAAGTAGTTTCAAAAGATCAGGCAAGATTGCGACGGGTGATTGGTCTAAATGTCTTATTAGATCCTGTCGCTCTCTTACATAAGTAAAACGTCCCAAAACAGCAGCGATGATCGCGCTAAGGTTATAAACTTCCGCCTGCTCTTCCGCCGTTTCAGAACCAACTATTTGTGAATGCTTTTCTGGCGCGGCATAAGGCCGCGCGCCATAATTTATTGGCTTTGGGCCCAGTTGCTTATCGTCTTCCTTCCAACTGTTAGCAAAATCAATCAGCCTGGGCTTCTGTTCAACAATAACAATGTTGCCAGGATGCAAATCTCCATGTCGCCAGCCTAAGGCATGCAATTTTATTACCTGCTGCACAAGATCAAGGCATAAACGCAGAATGCTTTGCGCCTCAAATGCAGTGTTTTTGCTTCCATCTTGGATGAATTGTCGAAGTGTTAGCTCAACAAAGGGGTATATAATGAGACTGGTCCCGTGTTCATCATTCACAGCATCAAGTGGTTCAAGCGCGATGCCGCTGTCTTTTATTTGCCTGAGTGCCAATACTTCCCGATGCAGTTTGACTCGTCCAGCTTCGGTCTTTGCTTTTTTTAAGACGTGCCACTGACCCGACAGAATATGCTGCGCTTTTAGCACCTCACAATCGTCGCTAACTTTTAGGTGTTGTAAATCTTGGTAGTCTTTTCGCTTAATACTCAATTTGCTCGCAAGAATAAATACTGTCTGCTGTAGGCAGATTATACCGTTCACCTCAAAGAATACGTAGGCTTATATTTTTGCATCTTTTTTGGTGAATGATTATTTAGTGCTTATTTGGCGCTTATTTATCAATACAAGCAAAATTCATGCTGATTTGACTTAGTTTTATATTTGGCTACTTGCAAAAGTTTACTTACGGCAGTTTTTTATTGTGCCTAATGATGGATTGTATCAGGATGAAGAAAGCGGCCTTCCCACTGCAAGATTTTTGCAGAAATTTCCGCATTGGCTTCCGCATTTTTTTCTGCATAGACTTCTGCATCGGTTTGTTCGTCAATAGCGTCGTAAACTTTAGTTCTATACTCTTCGTGTTTTATCGGATTGTTCTGCAGTCGAGCGGTATCTTGAGACTGACTCTGTGCAGACGTAAAGCGCAACGCATTTTGCATTTTTAGCGTAGACAAGCGCTTGAGATGCGCCTCTAGTTCTTTGTTACTGTGCGCTTGTAAATTCGCTTGTGAGCGCTGATGCTTTAAATTATGTGCAAAACTATCGCTATAAATATCGCTTTGACTATTAATAAAAAAACTGCGGAAAATAAATAAAACCGTCGCGAGTACAAAGCAAAAGGTAATGATGAACACATAACTTCTAATTTTCATAAGCGGTTCCTGATTTGCTATTCGCCGTCATGCTGCGTTTTATTGTCTTTTTTCATCTGCTTTAAGGAAAGCCAGCATCATGTCTTTGTGCGAGAGCATTTAACCATTGTTCGTTTAAAGCGGTAATATGAATATCTTGTTGAGTAAAGCGAGACTTGAGCGTCAAGAGTTTGTCAAAAGAGAGTTCCGGTGACACAGCCAGCACCAATGACTGATCATTAGCAAGCTGTTCAGGCTTTATTGGCTGTAAGTTGGCATCAAAAAACTGCTCATTTGCAAAAACAATAAACAATTGATTATCCTTTAGCGCAAGTGTTGAGCGCTTACTCTCTTGTCTTTCTCCTTCATTCATTTGCTCTGCATCTTTTCTTAAATCTGGTGTTAACTCCTTTTCGAGATAGATACCTTTTTGGTAGCGCAGCGACGCATCTGCATTTGTATCATGTTTTTCATCTGATGATGCGGCGCGCATAGCTCCGGCATCCAATCCACTTCCCATTGAAATGAGCGCCAGAATCAATAGAGCAAAAAAAGCCATGGATAAGCCTAAAGCCACTTCAGTCATTGCCTGAGTGCTATGATCAGCATTCGCATGTTGTGGCGAAATATGTGGTCTTGCAGCCGGCATTGATGATATCGCTGCTGATGGAGATAACGATGATGCGCTAGTTTGTGTTGGTTGATTTTGCATATACACCCAATTGGCAAAATTAATTGTGCTTTGTTTTTCTCTTCGATTTATTACAAGCTATACTTTCCAATTTAATGTATGAAACCATTAGCCAGTAAATTTTATAGCAATTTCAAATCACTCAATCATAGCGTTTAAGGAAAGTTTAATGCTCGCCAACTATCAAACTCAGCATAAAATGTACAAGAATAGAACGTTCAAGAATAAAACAACGCCAACAATCATCAATAAGTTCCTGAAAGGCTTGGCTATAGGTGCGAATTTATTATTCTCAGCCTCGCTAGTTGTGTCTGCCTATGCGCAAGAAACAGGCTCCCAGCAAAACGCCAGTAAAAGCAAGATGGAGTCGGTATTAGCTGAAGCACGATTAGACTATGCGGATGTATTCGATTTGGAATTTGCTGCAAATCCAATCTTTACGAAAGACGCCAAGCAAATCATTTACGAGCGTCAGCATATGGATATTATGAAAGATGCGCGTCAGACTGCGCTTTGGAAAATTGACCTCAAAACCAAGCGACATACACCACTTCTGCTTGGAAATAGTGAAGCCAGCAACCCTAGAAATGCGGTGCTCTCCCCTAGTGGCGACCGCATAGCGTTTGTGGCAAACGACAGTCAAGGGCCGCAAATATTTACCCTTTATCTGGATAACCTTAGCCTGACAAAACTGACCAGCTTAGCCGAATCACCAAGCAACATAACTTGGTCACCCTCAGGTGAACAACTGGCATTTTCAATGTTCACGCCAGGTAAGCCTAGTCAAATATTTAGTGACTTACCGGCAAAACCTGAAGGAGCCAACTGGGCGGGTAGCGCTCAAGTGGTTGATAAAACTCTCTATCGACGAGACGGCGGCGGGTATGTTAAAAACGGCTATAATCAGCTCTACGTCGTTCCAAGTGACGGCGGCACTCCTCGTCAGATTACAAGCGGCGATTTTCATCATCAGGGGCAACTTGCTTGGCATAGCGAAAAGCCGCTCATTTATTTTAGCGCACAGCGAGAAGCAAATTGGGAGTTAAATCCAAATCAGTCCAATATTTTTAGTGTGAACATTGATACCTCTGCAATTGAGCAAGTAACAGACTTTGCAGGCCCAGAATCCAACCCCATCATCAGTGAAGACGGTGAAAAGCTTATTTTCGAGTGGGTCAATGATAGAAAACTGGCATATCAAGTCAGCCAAATTATGATAGCCCCGCTTGACTCTCCTAAAGATGCCAAATCCCTTACGCCTGATTTAGATCGTCAAATTCAGGATATTCAATACCAAGGTGACGATATCGTGTTCAGCTACATTGATGGCGGTGAAACGAAGCTTGCCGAATTAAGTTTAAGTGGAAAACTTAAGAAACTTGAGGCCAATTTGGGCGGACAATCCATAGGCAGGCCTTATACAAGTGGCGATTTTGCATTGGCTGAAAATGGTGACATTGTGATTGTGCAAGACAACAGCAATCAACCTGGCGATCTTTTCTTAATTAACGGTAATAAGCGAACGCAGCTTAGTGATCTGAATTCAGATGTATTTGCTCATATCGAAACGGCTGTGATTGAAAAGCTAAGCGTTACATCAAGTGTAGATGGTCGCAATATCGACGCGTGGATTGCCTATCCCCCAGGCTATAAAAAAGACATCAAGCATCAGTATCCACTAATATTGGAAATTCACGGTGGTCCGCATGCTGCCTACGGCGATACCTTTTCGATGGAAGTTCAACTAATGGCTGCAAAAGGTTACGCAGTATTGTGGTCAAACCCTCGCGGCAGCTCGTCTTATGGCGAAGAATTTGGCAACACCATTCACCATAATTATCCTTCTGAAGACTACAATGACCTGATGGATGCGGTAGACGCTGCCATAGCAAGCTCAAACATTGACCAAGATAATCTGTTTATTACGGGTGGTTCTGGCGGTGGCGTGCTCACCGCGTGGAGTATTGGAAAAACCGACCGTTTTTCAGCCGCCGTAGTGGCAAAACCCGTAATTAACTGGTTAAGCTTTGCGCTTACTGCGGATATGTATCCGTTTTTTACGCAATACTGGATGCCGGGTATGCCATGGGAAGTGAAAGATCACCTTTGGAAATATTCGCCTTTGTCTTTGGTCGGCAATGTTAAAACACCTACGATGCTGTTAACAGGGGATGCAGACTACCGCACGCCGATCAGCGAAACTGAGCAGTATTACCACGCTTTGCGTCTGCAAGAAATTCCGTCGGTGATGGTTCGCATTCCTGGCGCGTCTCACGGGATTGCAGCACGCCCTAGTCATCTGATTCAAAAAGTAGGTAATATTGTTGCGTGGTTTGATCAATACAATTCGCAGCTTCAGTCAAACAATGAAAATTAAACTCACAAATTTGATAATTTAGATCTTAAAGGGGCGTTTTTTAAGCGCCCCTTTCATTTGGTAATCTGGTGAATACAGGTACGACGGTATGTGTTTTAGTTCACCTTTAGAATATTATCTTGCGACTCTCTATCTATAAAGCGTACAAAAGGGTCTACCCCGGCGTAGGCGGGCTTTTCGTCCAACACAATGACCAAAGTATTCTCCCCCTGCTCCAGCTGATGCTTTTTCTGATATAAAATTGTAGTATCGCTTGAAAAATCGTCCGGATCATCGTCAAAAAACGCAATATCTACTACATCAGAAAAGTCTTGCGGCGTCTCCTTTCCTTTACCATCTGCCTTATATTGTGAAGCATGGATACTCAGGGTGATGTCGTATTTACCATCATCTCTTTGCTCGGCAAGCACTTCATTCAGGCGAATATCATATACCGTGATTTGCGTAAACTGCTGCTCAATAAATGCATGATCACCTTTGGGAGCCTCTGCTTTAATCGCGGCTAGCAAATCAAGCGTTGTCGCTTGTTCATCTCGCGAAAATTTAAATTTTTCAATTAATCCTGACAACGCACGATTAAGCGCCTCTTCACCTATTCGATCGGCAATGGCCATCATCACAATAGAACCCTTACGATAATGAATATACTGCTGCCCCTCAGCGCGCATAAACGGCATTTCTTCAAGCTGTTCCTGAGTGCGTCCTCGCAGATAGCTGTCAAGCTCGTAGCTTAAAAACTCGCGCATTTTTGCCTGTCCATATTTGTCTTTCATAACCAACAAAGCGGCATATTGTGACAGGGATTCAGATAAAATTGCGCTTCCCTGCACATTGGCGGCATTGAGTTGATGCCCAAACCATTGATGGGCTACTTCATGCGCGGTGATGTAGTACACGGGGTCAATGTTGTCCTTGTCTCGTAAATCGGTAATAAAACCTATTCGTTCAGAATAAGGAACCGTGTTGGCAAAGCTTTGGGCGAATCTACGATACCCCGGAAATTCAATAATTCTAAGCTGCCGGTGCTGATAGGGGCCAAACACGCTTTGAAAGAGATCCAGAGAATCTTTGCTTGCCTCAATCATTCTATCGATATTCCAGTCGTGATCGCGATGATAGTAGATCGCAATCTCAACACCATTGTGCATGGCGGTTTTTACTTCTAAGTCTGCCGACATGATAGAAAAGAAATTAATCATCGGCGCATCCATTTCATAATGGAAATAATTGCGGCCATCTTCATTCCAATATTTTTGCAAATAGCCTGGTGCTATCGCTATTTGGTCTTCGCTGGTAGATAGCGTGGCTGAAAAATCGATGAGCCCAACAGTGGGACCAAAGAAGCTCTCAGTGTAACGGCTAGTATCTTCAAGATCGTAGGCGCGCTTGGGAGGAGGAAGATCGCGCTTACGCCTTTCATGGCGGTCATCTAAATAAACGCTTGTATTCACACCAAAATTAGGTAAAAGTTCAAAATTGTTGATGAAGGTACCATTTTGTACCAGCGTAGTATCTTCCCCGGCGTCTTTAAAGCCGAAGTGTTGACGAGACAAACTGATTTTACCCGAAACTTGCTGCTGGGGTGGTAAAGGCGTTTCAAATACCAGCCACGCCGTATCAAATTTTTCATCAACATCCTGCACTCTCGCTCCTTCAATATCGATACGCAGGTCGGAAGTATAACGCGGCAGATTAATAAGCGCCTTTTCTATAGGAGCATCACTTTGATTGCGCATCTCAAAATTTGCAATCGCCTCTATTTGTCTAAGCTCAGGAAAAATAGCCACATCAATATGCATTGATTCAACAATTGGAACGGGGGCATCCTCATATTGCGCGTAAGTTTTTTCGTAGTCAGCGCGTAAATCAAGACCATCTTCGCTTCCTACAAACTCATTAATGACTGTCGTGTTATAGTGAATAATTGTGCCAACGCCTATAAATACGAGCGTTGCAATAATCACCAGGCTCCTTCCGCCACTGCCTAACTGATATCCAAGCAAAGCAAAGCGTGATTTTAAGCTATTTTGCGGTCCCCGCTGCCACAATGCATAGCTAAGAGCAGCGAGCACAAGGGCTAATGCGCCCCAATAAAGCATGTAGTAATTTTGCGTGGTTAATGCCCATCCGTACCCATTCATATCTGAATATTGCATGACAGGTGCATTACCGTATTGAAACATATTGTGTTCAAGCCCAATTTGAGTAAAGGCTAAAGACACAAAGAAATAAGCTACAAAAATGAGCATTCCCACGTATTTGTTTGGACTCAGTGCCTGAATAAAAAAGGCAAGTACCACCAGCAAAATCCATTGCAATGCTGAAAAGTAACCCAAAGAAATGGCATATTGGCTTAAGTCGATATCTACAAATCCCTTGGATAGCTGAAACAGTATCGTTGCAAGCATACCTGAGAGTAAAACTGCGACGATAACGCACGATACTGCCAAAAACTTGGTCAGCCAGAAAGTCAAATTAGAGACGGGCATACTGTCAACAATATCGCCCATACCGACCGAGCGCTCTCGCCACACAACCTCGGCGCTGTAATAAGTAATGATGATTATAATGACTAAGCTGAAGGCTCCATTAATCATCTCGACCATGTATTGCGTTAGCGGCCAGTTTGGCGCGCCATATATGCCTGGCGAATCCGCTAAAATGAAAATCAAGGTGAAAAAGCAATACACCATTAAAATTAAAAAGGCCGGAGATAAAAACACTTGTTGCATCTCAAACTTCAGACGTTGCGTAAACTGCGCAAGAGCGCTGTCATTTGAGTATTTGGCGCTAATATCATTGTCTAGTGGCGGTTCAAAGGTGCTGGAAACTTGTTTAGATGCGCTACGTTTTTTCACAATACCAAGAGGACTGAAGAGGCGCGAAAAACCCATGAATATCACAAAGCCTACCGCCAACCACAGAAGCCGGTTATAAAGTACCTCTCCACTTAGGCCAAGCGTATCAAAATTGCGCTCTGCAGGCGTCCAGTAACGGGTGACTTCAGCAAAAGTACGAAGACCAAAGGGATCAAGTAAAGCAGCCAACTCTCTATCAGAGGGTGATGAGAAAACCTCACCGGTTATTACATAGAGAATAAATATCCCAAGCGCAATTAAGTACACCGCCATCATGCTTTGAAAGCGAAGCGCAAACGCATAGAAAAGTGCTGAAAGCACAAATAGCGTTGTAACAGAAAATATAAAATAAGGCTTTAAATAATAGGAAAGTGCAAAGGCGCCTACTCGCTCTTGGTCAAGCCATGGCATAAGGCTACCAATCATCAACGCCAGGGGGATCATGGCAAATACCGTTAAACACACTGCATATGCGCCAAGAAATCGACCTAATTGATATTGAAATGCTTGAAGCGGTTTTGTAACGATAATTTCATTCATACCGCTTGCTTCATTTCGCATTGCAGTATTGGCAACAAAATTAACAACCAGAAACATTCCAAAAATAGCAAAAATCAGCAGAGTCTGAGCGATGGCGTAAGGGCTATTTATATTTACATTGGACGATGCCCCAATTTGCACATTGTCGATGGTGATAGACAAAAACGGCAATAAAAAGAAAATAAGACAGGTGACGATAAACGATGGCTGCTTTGTAAAATAGCGCCATTCAAATTGCATCATTTTAAGAATCATTGTTCACCCGCGAATGATTAAGCGTGTTAAAATAAACATCTTCTAACGAAGCTGGAGCTGATTCAAAACCTTCAGGCTGAGTATCGGCGACAACATGTATTACGGTGCGCCCGGCAAACAAACGTGTTGATAAAACCTGTAAATCATCAGCAATATCTTCTACCTCATAGGGATGGACGGTTTTGCGCCAAATTTTGCCATCGAGACTTTGCGTCAAAGAGATGGGGTTCCCCTGCAGCAAAATTTCGCCCTTTCCTAGAACCGCCATGTTTTCGCAAAGCTCAGAAACATCATCTACGATGTGCGTCGATAAAATAATGACTTTGTCTCGCCCAAGGCTTACCAATAAATTATGGAATCGATTACGCTCTTCTGGGTCAAGACCTGCGGTCGGTTCATCTACAATCAGCAGATCGGGATCGCCCAACAGCGCTTGCGCAATACCAAAACGCTGTCGCATGCCGCCTGAGAATCCACTTACGGCACGTTTCCGATACTGGAATAGGTTGGTGTGCGCAAGTAAGCCTTCCACTGCTTCTTTGCGCTCTGCTTTATTGTTAATGCCTTTCAAAATCGCCAGGTGGTCAAGCAGGTTATAGGCACTTACCCGTGGGTAAACACCAAAATCCTGCGGAAGATATCCCAGGCGTTTTCTTAGCTCGTTGGGCTCGTTGATAACATCGACTCCGTCGAAGGTGATGCTACCTGTATCAGGCTGTTGAAGCGTTGCAATGGTGCGCATTAGACTCGATTTACCGGCACCATTTGGGCCGAGTAAGCCAAATAAGCCTTTATCAATCTGCAAATCAACGCTTTTTAGTGCATGAACACCGTTTGGATAGGTTTTTGAAACTTGACTGATTTTGAGCATGAACGCTTCCCTTGTGCAATAAAGATGCTACCAATTGCGTTTTATCTTTTAATTTGAAATCCTTAATCTCACTAACATAGCAAGCTTTTAAAAAAAACAAAACAAATTGAGAATCAAGGAGATGTTACGAGATATGTCAATCGCTCATTTCGCCACGAAGGCTTTTGCTCATAAGCAACTGTTGCTGCGTAAAACTAAGGTGAGATTGACTGAGAACATAATGTAATTTCGCTAATGCAGCCTCTGGGGTCATGTCCTTGCCTGACACAACTTGCGTGTCCTCAACGCTTTTCCCGGTTGCATAGCCTTTCATGTTTACTTTCCCTCTCAGGCACTGAGTGCAGTTCACAACAATGATATTGTTGTCTCTTGCGCGCTGGAGTTGTTGGAGAAGATCAGGGTGGCTTGGCGCATTCCCTACGCCGTAGCTAAGCAGTATGAGCGCCTTAACCGGCTGCTGAAGAACGTTGGCGAGCAATTCGCTGCTCATACCCGGGTAAAGCGTTAACATCCCTACAGGCTGACTTTGAATTTGCATCACTTTTAAAGGGGCTTTCGCTTTTGGGTCATCATGGCAAATATCGACATGGCTTTTAATATGAATGCCCGCATCAAGCAAACTGGGATAGTTGGGGGAATCAAAGGCATGAAATCCGTCTGCATCAATCTTACGGGCGCGATTTCCGCGATACAGACTATTATTAAAAAATAGTGTGACCTCTCGTATGGGGAAATTTGCCGCAATATATAAAGCATTTAGCAAATTTGCCTGTCCGTCAGAACGAAGCTGAGCCAGTGGAATTTGACTGCCTGTAATAATGACCGGCTTATTTAAATTTTCAAACATGAACGAAAGCGCAGATGCGGTATAGGCCATCGTGTCAGTGCCATGCAAAATAATAAAACCGTCATAAGCATCGTAGTTAGCTTGTATATCATCAGCAATCCGCTGCCAGTCTGCTGGCACCATATCGCTTGAATCAAGCAAGGTATCATACTCATGTAGCGTATAATTAGGCATCTCGGGGCGATGAAATTCTGGCAGACCTGCCAGGGTATCGCCTAAAAAGCCAGCCGCCGGAACAAATCCATTTTCGGATGCGCGCATACCAATTGTACCGCCAGTATAAGCAATGTAGATATGTTTTCTAAATGTAGCTGTCATATGCCTTGCACCGCCTGCCCTTTTCTTCAATACATATTAGTCTAGCAGTAATGGCTTGATGGCCTGAAGTTGTTCACTTGCTTTGCTATCCAAAGGGCCTTTTGCTATCCATTGTGCAAACACATCTTCAGGCTCCGGCATGTTCTGCCCTTCTAACTTTGCCGCCATCAGTGCAAGTTGAACTTGTTTTTTCTCGCTTGAGTCAGGGCTGAGCTCACCATTTTTTGCTAATATGTCCAATGCATAAAAAAGGGCGTTCCTGTCCATGTCAGCCAATACAGGATAATTGGTGAAAGAAGAGCTACTTGAAGCAGTTTGTTTTGCAGCAAGCAGCGCAGTTTTATATTTAGCCGGTAAATTATCGAAAGCGGCTTGGTCATTATCCTGCGCATCTGAAGATTGAGTATTTTTGAGCAACATGGACTGTATCACGGAAAATACCGTGTCCAACTGCTCTGATTTTTTCGCTTTTTCTGCAAGCATCAAATTTTCACTAATTTGAGTCTGTAAAGCTTTTAAGCGCCCCGACACTTTTGTAATCAGAGGTTTGGGCAAAGCATTTGCTTCCAAGCGCAAATGATCCAGACTTTCATTCAGTTGGTGGAGCCGGCTTAATTGCGCTTGGGTCTGATTATCTACATCACTATCAGACCCACTTTTATCCGACTTTTCATCTATCTTTTCAATTCGCTGATCAAGCTCACTTTGCAAGGTTTCCAAGCGCGCCAAAAGTGAAGAATACTGCGCATCAACCGCGGCTTTATGCTCTTCATTTTGCTGTTTGAGTTGATTGAATATCTGATCGTTAGCTTTTCGAAAAGCATCCCAGAGCGTCTTGTCATGTTTCTTTCCGGCAAAACCAATTGTTTTCCAGGTTTGCTGTAAGGCTTTTGCCTGCTCGACTGCTTCTTGAATATCACTTAGCTCATTAAGCTTTTGCGCTTGTTTTATTAAACGCTCTTTGTGCGCCATGTTCTCGTTATATGATGCATGTATTTTGTCGTTCAAAGGTTTAATCGCTTGCAAATAATCCTTATGCAGCGTGCGCCTGACGTTTCTGTCAAGCTCACCAATATTGCGATACTCCTGAGTCAGGGCTTGCACGTGCTTATTTAATACCTGAATATCTTCCACATTTTCCAGCGCCTTAAGCGCTTCCATTAATTTAGCCACGGTAGCGGCATTATTTTCTCTTAGTTTTTCACGCGCTTTGAAATGCTCTCTGCATGGAGCGAAGGCTTGTTCAATAAGTTGCTCAAACTTCTCATTAAGTGCGTCATCTTCTGACGTATTTAGTTTTCCCAACGAGCTGAATTGATGCCGTAGTTGCTTGACCTCTTCAGCGCGTTGCTCAACATCAAAAACTGCTTGAGTCTGTCCTTCCTGACCTTTAGCGTCTGTCTTATCCCTTGCAATATCATCATTTACGATGGCATCAAGACGGGCAATGATTTCTGGCTTTCGGGGAGCGGCAATGTATGACTGCCAGTCTTTTAAATCTTGAACGCTCTTTTGCGCCTGCTCATAGCGTTTAGTCAGGACCTTTGAAGGGGACTGCAAACTTTCAAATATCGATTGGGCGGCATGAAAAGTGCCAATGGCGGCTTTAAATTTACCTTGGTCCACTAAGCGTTTGACTGCACTTAGCTTTCCCATACAGCGCTTTTCAGTTTGCTTCTTTTCGGCAATAGCAGATTGTTTTGCCTGCTTATGACTATGAAGGAAGGTATTAAACTGCGCCTCGCGTTGTTCGCTTACCCCATCTGAAATTAAGGCCCTCATAAGAGCAATGCGCTCATCAAGGTTTACTGCTTCGTCTGTATCGTCTGTATCTTCAGCAAGTACAACACCGTTCACCTCTTGCAAATATGCATCTAGCGCCTTATTGCGCTCAATATAATCAGGTAATGCTTCGAGGGCTTGGCGTTTGTCATCAAATTGCGCAAGCAGCTTCTTTGCCTCTTGTTTATGCGCAGCGGTACTCAAAGTCGCCTCATCAAAAAGCTTTAAATCATTCAGTTCAAGATGCAAATCGTTAATTGCGCTTGTTAATAAATCAATTTGAGAGTCTAACTGTTCATCAGAATCAGCATTAAGCAATATATCTATCTGCTGAAAAACAGTGCTCGCTCGCTCGCGAATATCTGCTATCGCATCGCTTATTCCTTTTAAATGCTGTTGTCCCATATAGTCAGCTTCAAGAGACGATAAACGCTTTTCTGCTTTCTCTTTTACATTCATATAGGTGGCAGTAATTTGAGAGCGTTCATCTTCTGATAAATACGAGAATTGGCTTTTGATTTGTTCAAATTCTTTAAGCAAGACATTTCGTTTTGTGTCGATATCAAGGTAGTCATTACTATCAGCAAGCGCCAAAAGCTTGCTATTGATGAGTTTTGCGCTTGCTCGGATTGCTATGGGCTTTTGCTTTTCGCTTTCGATTTCGCTTAGGATGTTCTCAATTCGCTCTCGCATGTTTGAAGAAGCTTCGCCTTTATGCATTCTCCTGAGCAGCTTTTCATAATCAATATTACGTTTGTCGTTGGCGTGCAGTATTTGTGAAAAGGCCTGCTCACTGAGTCTCTGAACAATCTTCAGCTTGAGCGATTCACTGGCGCGCTGCTCGTAAAACCTGCGCAACTCAGCTTCGTTGGCCAACTTGAACAAATTATCCAGTGCAAGTTCTTCAAACCTTAATAAACGGTCGCTTGAGAACAGAAGTGCTTTGGTCAGAACATGATGCCTACCCTGATTAAACAGATCCTTAAAAAGTGTATCAGACACCGCATCGCCTGATTCCAATAAAAGCGGTAATTGACGCTCAGCATACACCTTTACGCCAGCATGCATATGGTTTTCATAAGCTTTTAAATAAAGCGTAAAAGAATTCAAAGCATCAAGCGCTTTGATACTGACTTTTGCATCACTGTCGTTAAAGGCAAGCTCATGCAGAATTTGCTTGTCCTTATCTACATTGGGATCAAGCGTATTAATAGCTTCTATTCGGGTTTGCGGGTCCTTAGACTGGTAGGCTTTTTTAAACAGTTTTTCAAATATCATCGTTTTTAAACCGAGCGATAGGCGTTTCATTGGATTTTTCTTGCTTAAGTTCTTGCTGGAGCTGAGCACGGCTTTTTTGAATAATTTCGCCGTTTTTTCCAACGGTCATATGTTCTTCTGTCTGCGAAACTTTCGCTTGATATAAAAGAACCGCTTGCATCGCATTTTCGCGCTGCTCATTGCTCAATTTATTGCCGTCAGGCCACTTACCTGTCTCCACTGCATTGCGCAAATTCTCGTACACCTGCGGCGTCATAGCCGCAACTAGTTGCTCAACTTCCACTTCACTTTTCCTCTTCGCAGGACTTGACCTGACTTAACCTCGTTTCGCAAGCGTTATTCTGACTCGGTTAATGGCATACCATATGAAACCTAGCGCTGCGACACCAACTGACAAATTATACATTAATAAACCTTCTTCAGTGTCAGGAAAATCGCCCATAAATGTGAAATATGCGCCAACGATGAAAATCAAAATAGCAAACATGCTCTGGTTTTGTAACTTATGCAGTTTTTGATATCGAGCATGGCTTAATTTACGCTGAATATCTTCCGCCGTCGCATTACCAAATTCCAAATTACAGTGCGGACAGGTTTTTACTTTGTCTGATATAGGTTTAGAACATGCAGGACAATTCGTAATTGCCATCTAAGCCCCCTTGAATATAAAAATGTAAACGTAAATACAGATTTTACTATGTTCGCTCTTTGCTGTCAGGTTATTGCTTTTTAGAAAATGATATGCGCGTCTTAAGCTGTGCGCAAAGGCAGTGCTAAGAACTCGGGCGAAACATCAGTGCAATCCATATGGCTTAAAAAGAAAAGGTTAACCGTTTAATGGTTAACCTTTGCTAGGGTCTGATGATCTTATATGAAAATGTCTCAGGGTTTGTTCACTTTCTGCCAGTAATCGTTCACAGTCTGCTTCATTTCTTTTCTAAGGAGCATGATGCCGAAGAGATTGGGCAAAGTCATCACCACAATGGCAACCGCAGAGAGCGCCCATACCAGCGTCGTGTCTGAAATCGCCGCCCAGAAAAATCCTGCGACATAAATCACGCGATACGGCATTACCGATGCTGGTCCTAAAAGATAAGTCATCGCCCTATCGCCGTAATACGACCATGCAATAGCAGTAGAAAACGCGAATAGCATCAGTCCAACCGATACTATGTATTTGCCATATTCACCAAACCAGCCTTTGGTGAATGCAATAGCGGTGAGGCTTGCTGAATGCACCAGTGATTTGCCAGACACCACAATATTGTCACGAGATATTTCACCATTGACAATATTAAGGGTCCCCGTGAATACATCATCAACCGATCCAACATGATAGCTTACATCCTCAGCCAATGAGCGGGCATTAATCAAAGTGTATCCACCTGTAACCGCTACACCATTCACGACTTTTATCTCACCGGTATACTCAATGACTTTTGCATCTTCATACTCATTTAAAAACTTGTAAAGTGCAGTCACATCATCCTGATTGCTTTCAATATATTCGCCCTGGATGAACTTCATGTCAGAACGGTCGAACACATTTTCGTGCTTTTGATTCCACACGCCGGATGAGAGAATGACCAAACCGGTGATCGTACAAATAATGATGGTATCGATGAAAGGTTCAAGAATGGATACCATCCCTTCTGAGCAGGGCTCTTTTGTTTTTGCAGCAGCATGTGCAATAGGGGCTGAACCCTGTCCGGCTTCGTTTGAGAATAAGCCTCTGTTCACACCACGGTTAAAAGCATAAGCTAGTGATGCACCTAAAAAGCCTCCCGCTGCGGCTGAGCCTGTAAACGCATCGCCAATGATAGCGGCAAACGCTGGCCCAATATTTTCAGCATTGGCAAAAATAACGGCGAATGCACCAACGATGTAAACCACGGCCATAAACGGCACAATTTTAGAGGTAACGGCTGCAATGCGTTTTATACCGCCAAGGATAACAAGCCCTAAAAGAACCGCTAACACACCGCCGACTATGGCAGGCGAAAAGCCAAACGTGGATTCGATACTGGTAGCAATACCGTTACTTTGCGGCAAGTTTCCGGTTCCAAAGGAGGATATAACGGTGGCAATTGCAAAGGCGACGGCCAACCATTTCATATTTAGTCGACGGTCCATGTAATACATCGGGCCACCTGCCATAGTGCCATCATCGGTTTTAACACGATATTTGTGTGATAAAGTCACTTCAACAAACTTGGTCGTCATACCGAAAAACGCGGTTGCCCACATCCAAAATAGCGCAGCCGGTCCACCTAGAAAGATGGCAAAGGCAACACCGCTAATGTTACCGGTGCCAACCGTACCTGAAAGGGCGGTAGTTAAACTTTGAAAGTGAGTTGTATCACCTGGTTCATCGCCTTTATCGAACTTACCGGTAACGACTTTCCATGCATGTTTGAAATAACGAATTTGCGGAAATTTAAGGTAGACTGTAAAAAACGCCCCCACGCCTAACAAGACATAGGGGAACCATTTTGCACCGCCCAGATAGCCGTCTAAGGTGTTAAAAAAATCCAGTAGAGCATCCACGTTGATTGTTCCTTTTTTGTTGTTTTAATTTTTACTTTCTACGTTTTGAACGTGATAAAAACATACCTTGCCACGATAGCCCGTGCTTTGTCACTTGTTTTATCGCAAAGCCAGTTTTATCGCAAAGCTGAATTTATCGCAAATGCGGGCTCACGGCACGGATAGCTACAAGCAAGTCTTCCCCTAGCTGCTGACAACGAACAGGAGACCATCCAAAGCTGGCATCGGGCAAATCTGCATTGTCTTTGAACGGCATTTCAAGGGTATAAGATAAACACTTAAATTGATGGCCCACTGCATTACAGGCAATCGTCAGATTTGCTTCGCCCTTCGGATCTTTGGGATAGCCGTGAGTATCCTGAAACTCTGGAGTAGTTGCCATTAAGCTGGCTTTAAAGATATTTTCCAGGTTCTCTATACGCGAATCATAATCAGGATTACCCTCTGTTCCAGCAACAAAGTTATAGGGCAATGCTTCGTCGCCGTGAATATCGAGGAATAAATCCACACCAGTTTCTTTCATTTTATTTAGTACGTGAAACACTTCAGGGCTGCGATCCAGACTGGGGCTTTCCCACTCTCGATTTAAATTTGCGCCCACTGCGTTAGTGCGTAGATGGCCACGATACGCCCCGTCGGGATTCATGTTCGGCACAATATAAAAAACATTGTCATTCAACAAAGCTCGCGCAAGCCCATCATCTTCATCCAGGAGGCGACCTAATAAGCCTTCAATCAACCATTCTGCCATGGTTTCACCAGGATGCTGGCGAGCCGTGATCCAAATACGATTTTTGGTCGAGGAGGCGCTTGAATCTATACTTTGTGTTTCGTCATCCAGGGTACCTACCACCAACAAGTTCATCTCGCGCCCATCAATTGTCAGCCCTAAACATTCGTGCCGACAGTCAAAGGCCATCTGTGCTTTTGCTATCAGATTTAAATGCTGCTCGTAGCTGTAAGGTGCAAAATAGGCAAAGTAAACGCTGTCATACTCAGGAGTGAAATCGATACAAAGCGTATCACCATCAAACTGAGTATCTACTCTAAACCATTCTTCCCGGTCGTAGGATGCGACTGCCTGATAACCCTCCCATCCGTCAGGATAAGCGGATTTTGCCAAGTCATTAATAAAAAGTTTATGCTCAACAAAGGGTTGCGAATGAAGCTTGAAGTGAAACCATTGATAAAAGTCTGATTGATTGTCTTTGCGAATACTTAGCTGAATATTTTCAGGTGATTCAGCACGTATAACATGAATGTTACCACTGTCGAACTGGCTATTTATTATCATTTTTTTGCCCTTGTGCAATTTTGTGGCGGGTTGATTGATTAGCAGCAGCTCAGACATCGCTAAACAAGGAGAGCTATCCACCAAAATAAAGACGCTTCGAGCTCATCCATGAGTCGCTTGGCAAAAAACATCCATGTTTTTTGACACTTTATTTTGGTGAATAGCTCTCCTTGTTCTCATGTCTTCACGCGCCGAAACAAATCAATTGGCCGTATTTATGTGTCTTGAAGATGATAACCTATTTAGCGCCTGCGTAACAAAAAAATGCCTCAACATTGTGAGGCATTTAAGTGTTCTTATCAAAGCACTATTATGGCGACAGCTATGCCGGAAGCGTAGGTATTTTTACACCTGCCATATCGCGTACCACCCGCATTACCTGGCAGCTGTAACCAAACTCATTGTCGTACCACAAGTAAAGTGTAGCGCGATCATGGGCCACAATAGTGGCTTGCGAGTCGACAACGGAGGCCGCTCGGGCGCCAACCAAATCCGTAGACACGATTTCTTTCGATGCCGTAAAATCAATTTGATGCTGTAAGTCTGAAAATAAAGAGGTACGTTGCAAGTATTGGTTCAATTCCTCTTTGCTTAATTCCGTGTTCAAATTTAGATTCAATATTGCCATCGAAACGTTTGGCGTGGGCACGCGTATGGCATTTCCTGTCAGTTTACCTTCTAACTGAGGATAGGCTTTTGCTACAGCCTTAGCCGCTCCGGTTTCTGTAATTACCATATTAAGAGGAGCTGAGCGCCCTCGCCTGTCGGCTTTATGATAATTGTCGATAAGATTTTGATCGTTAGTAAAGGCATGCACCGTCTCAACATGCCCGCTTTTAATGCCGTAGGCTTCATCAAGCGCTTTTAAAACCGGAGTAATTGCATTTGTTGTGCAGCTTGCTGCCGATAAAATAGTATCGTCTTGTGCAATATCATGATGATTCACGCCATGAACGATGTTTTTAATATCGCCTTTGCCTGGCGCAGTTAGCAAAACCTTCGCGGCCCCTTTCGCTTTTAAATGTTGAGATAAGCCGTCTCGGTCGCGCCACATACCAGTATTATCCACTACTATCGCATTTTGAATGCCATATTGCGTATAGTCGACCTCACTGGGGTGATTAGCATAAATAACCTGAATAAAGCTGCCATTCGCTTTGATGGCTTTTCTTTCATTGTCAACGGTAATGCTTCCGTTAAACGGGCCGTGGACAGAATCGCGACGAAGCAAACTGGCCCGCTTTTCTAAATCCCCCTCTCTTCCCCCTCTTACCACAATGGCACGTAAACGAAGCTTGTTACTTTGTCCCTGACGTTCAATCAACAACCTTGCCAGAAGTCGACCAATTCGGCCAAAACCATATAGCACCACATCTCGCGGCGCTTGCTCATCCGTTTTATTTGCAACACTCGCCAAAGCCTTATCTAAAAAATGCTGTAGATCTGCGCCGTCTTTTGCATCCGATGCTTTTTTATTTGAATAATGATATTCGTAGGCCAGTTTTCCAATATCAATTTCCGCAGGAGAAAGCGTCATTTTGCTTATGGCCTCAAGAACAGGGAAGCTTTCACGCAATCGAAGCTTAACGCCTTCAAAAAGACGTACGGTGCGGTGCGCTTTTATCACGTCTATCGCACTTGCATTTAAAAGCGTTCTGCCATAAAGCGTGACTTCAACCGCATGATTACGGTAAAGACTACCAATAATGGGTAACATCCGCTCGGCATAATCCTGACGCTCTTGCCAACTGTTTTGAAGAACTTGTTCAAAAGGCTGATTCATTCCAATTTTCCTGCAAATTAAGATAAAAACTCATTGAATAAATAAGAGAAAGTGCTTGGCAAACTGACAGACTTACATATCTGCTTGCCAAAATCTGCGCGCATTCTATGCAAAAATTGATGTGATGCCAAATTGGTGAAAACTTTCATTTTTAATTACAAACATGACTAAACGGAAAAAAACATTGTAAATAAACGCCAATATTCATTTACAGCGGTGTTTAGTTACTACAAGCGATGAACAAGCGCAAAGAAAACGCGAAATCTATCCAATAATCTGAAAGAAACTTTCAGAATAAGAATCTTTAAATGTATAAAGTTAAGACCATTGTATGACTTCCCAGTAACGCAACAAGGGTGACGCAAGAGGGGTGAGACAAAAACAGTGACGTAAAAATGTAGAGTAAAAAGAGTGAGTCAAACGGCTCTAGAGAAGCGCAAGCGTCTGACGAAAAGGATCATCATTTTCTATTCGTCGCAATATGTCGGCATTGGGTAGCGAGTTTTTGCTTATCCATTTCAATAGCGAACTTTCACAAGCGCAATACAAAATATCCAAGGAAAGTCTATCTCTCCCGTAAATCCCCCGATGAATAATATTCGCAGCAAGTCTATTTCTCGCCTTCAAATTGCAAGGATACTGAATTTACGCAGTAACGTTTTCCGGTAGGTGCAGGTCCGTCTTCAAACACGTGTCCTAAATGAGCGTTGCAATGTTTACACAAGATTTCGATGCGTGACATGCCGTGACTATTATCCTGCTGATACACCACGTTAGCTTCATCACTTTGCTCATAAAATGAGGGCCAGCCGCAGCCAGAATCATATTTGGCGCCGGAATCAAACAACTTGGCCCCACAGCATTTACATAAATAATTGCCTGTGGCTTTGTTGTTCAAGTACTCGCCAGTGTAGGGGCGTTCGGTGCCTTTCTGACGAGTAACGCGAAACTCTTCGTCGGATAGCTTGCTGCGATAGTGTTCATCATTTTTTAGCATTTCGCCTTGCTTACTGTCGCTCATCTTTTCACCTCGTACTTATTACCTGTCCATTGCTGCCAGATAAGTTTAGCTACTTTCTTTTAAACAAGCGCAAACTAAATGCTGGCATTTCAAATAAGCCATGTATTGGAGTTTGATTACATGTCTGTTGTTTTACACAACTGGTATCTAATACGCATTCCCATTCATTTTCGTTCGTTAACATCGGTAAGGTAAACTGTTTTGGTGCATCAGCGCTATTGATGCAAAATACCCACTGCTCCTGTGCCTGGCTAAGTGAAGTCTGCGCACCCACAATATGTAAAGCAAAACAGTGATGTTCGTGATTTACCCAATCGATATCCCGTTTGTGGGAGCCATCCCTACGATACCATTCAGCAATGGCAATATTTTCTTTATTAGAAAACTGATCGTCTGCAAAGTCCATTTGCTGAAGCAGTGGATGCGCTTGCCGTAAAGCAATTACATATCGACAAAATGCCAAAAAGTCAGCTTTGCGCTCATTCAAATTCCAATCAAAGTAGTTAATTTCGTTGTCTTGACAATACGCGTTATTATTACCTTTTTGCGTGCGGCTTAATTCATCCCCACCGAGGACGTGAGGTGTGCCCTGACTTAAGATGAGAGTCGCAAACAAATTTCGTTTTTGCTGTTCACGCAAAGCAAGGATTTCAGGGTTTTGTGTCTCCCCTTCTACACCGTAATTGCGGCTCAAATTATGATTATGACCGTCTCTGTTATCTTCGAGATTGGCTTGATTATGCTTTTGCTCATAGCTAACCAGATCGTGCAAGGTATAACCATCATGATAGGTAACATTATTAATACTGGCATGCATGGGACGAATGTTTTTTCTAAAGATATCCTTAGAGCCCATCAAACGCGTCGCGAACTCCCCTTTTAAGCCTTTATCCCCTCGCCAAAACCCACGCACACAATCCCTGAATTTATCATTTACTTCCTGCCAAGTCGCAGGGAAATGGCCTAATTGATAGCCTCCCGGGCCAATATCCCACGGTTCAGCAATCAGCACTGATTGTTTTAATACAGGGTCTTGCTGAATCATTCTAAACAGGCTGGCATTGCTGCGATATTCATATAATTCTCGCCCCAGAGTCGCCGCTAAATCAAAGCGAAAGCCACTTACTCCCATTTCGCAAACCCAATAACGCATGGCGTCTAAAATGAGGGTTTGCATGTAAGTGTCACTCACTTTAAGAGTATTGCCACAGCCTGAATAATTAACGAACTCAGGGCGGTCACTTTCATCATTTTGCTCTATTAAATAAGCATGGTTAGCGCAAAGCCCTTTGAAGCTGAGTATTGGCCCCTCAAAACCGCTTTCGGCTGTGTGATTAAATACTACGTCCAGAATAATCTCAAAACCGGCATCTCGGTAGCAACGGATCATTTCTTTACATTGCTCAACAACACTTAATGAAGACGTTGGCGCGGCGTAACGAGGCTCAGGAGCAAAAAATGCAATCGGGTTGTAGCCCCAATAATTTGTCAGCCCTTTTTCACTTGCAAAAGGCTCGGGCATGAAAGCCATTAAAGGCAAAAACTGAATGCTGCTCACCCCAAGGCTTTTAAGGTGCTGCAAAATACTCTCATGGCAGGCACCCAGATAAGTTCCACGAAGTTCATCCGGTACATCGGGATGCAGCATGCTCAGTCCTTTGACATGCGCCTCATAAATGATGCGTGATGAAGCACTGACGAGCTTTGGCACATGTGAGTTGGTAGAGGGCAAGAGTGAATTTTCTGTGATTATGCATTTTGGCACCATGGCGTGAGAATCGCCTTGGTAAAGCTTTGCATTCCAGTTTAAGGGGCGGCTCAGGGCTTTGGCATAAGGATCGATGAGCAATTTCTCAACTGAGTTGCCCACCATATTCTTGTACGATTTACTGCGGACTCGAATACCATAATATTGCCCTGTTCTGACGTTGGTAATAAAACCAAACCAACTAGATTGAACACGCTCTTTTAGCGGAATCTGTGCAATTGGTTGCTCATGCTCATCAAAAAGACAAATGAACACTTCTTCTGCATCGGGACAATAGATAGAAAAATTACAGCCTTCTTCGGTCGGATTCGCACCATAAGGATGTACACTACCACTCTTAAGCTCGAAGGGATTTAAGCTGCTAAATGCAATTTGCTCATTCATAGAAATTTACAGTATTGGTCTGTGTCTTAAACGATTAACTTTATTCAGTGTACGACAATTACGATTCGCAAACTAACATAACTGTTGCCAGAGGCGGTAAATTAATCGTGATACTAAATGGCATATCATGAAAAGGCACAGCTTCACTTTGCACGCTTTGCGCAATGTCGTAGTCGCTTCCTCCGTACGCCACCTGATCGGTATTAATAATGACGCGATAATTCGCTTGCTTAGGTACGCCAAAGCGCTTGTTCTGGTGCGGTACAGGGGTAAAGTTACACAGCACCAAAACGGCTTGTTGTCCGTCTTTATCAAAACGCACAAAAGACAGAATGGATTGCTCGGCGTTGTGTAAATCTCCCCACCTGAACCCGGAATGCTCGTGATCAAGTTGATGTAAAGCACTGAAGTGCTGATAAACCTTATTTAAATCACGATAAAGATGATGAACGCCTTCATGTAAAGGATGTTCCAGCAAATGCCATTGGAGTTGCCCATCATGATCCCACTCTCTACCTTGCGCAAATTCATTTCCCATAAACTGAAGCTTTTTACCGGGATGGCCGAACATAAACCCGTAATAGGCACGCAAATTCGCAAATTTTTGCCATTCGTCGCCGGGCATTTTTTCAATCATGCTACCTTTTCCATGCACCACTTCATCGTGAGAAATGGGCAGAACAAAATTTTCGTTGTAGGCATAAACCATGCTAAAAGTCAGTTCGCCGTGATGATATTTTCGATACGCTGGGTCTTTGGAAATATATTCTAGCGAGTCATGCATCCATCCCATGTTCCATTTAAATCCAAAACCCAGTCCTCCTGTTGAAACAGGTCTGGAGACCCCGGCGAAAGAAGTAGACTCTTCTGCAATGGTCATGGCATTTGGAAAACGCTTATACACTTCGGTGTTCATCCACTGGAGCAAGCTAATGGCTTCATAGTTATGGTTGCCTCCATCAACATTTGGCACCCACTCTCCGTCTTCCCGTGAATAATCCAAATACAGCATCGAAGCGACTGCATCAACACGAATAGCGTCTACATGAAACTTATCAAACCAATATAGTGCATTACCGACCAAAAACTGTCTTACCGTATCTTTGCCAAAATCGTAGATACAGGAATTCCAGTCGGGATGCCAGCCCTTTTTAGGGTCTTCGTATTCATAAACGTGCGTGCCGTCAAAACGCGCAAGACCGTGCGGATCTTCAGGGAAATGCGCTGGCACCCAGTCAATGATCACGCCAATGCCCTGCTGATGGCATTTATCGACAAAGTACTTGAAGCTGTCTGCATCACCAAAACGTGAGCTTGGTGCAAACAAACCAACCGGTTGATACCCCCAGCTACCATCAAAAGGAAACTCCGAAACGGGCAACACTTCAATGTGGGTGTAAGCCATTTCTTTGACGTAATCAACTAAGGCATCCGCCAATTCGCGGTAACTCAAATAGCGCTTGTCGGGTTCGTCGGGACGTTTCCAGGAACCCAGATGCACTTCATAAATGCTCACGGGCTGATGATACGGGTCATGATTTTTTCGCGTCATCCACGCCTTATCTTGCCATTGATAGGCATCATGGTCGTACACGACAGAGGAGTGAGAGGGGTATTGCTCCTGTTGAAAGCCAACAGGATCAGCCTTATCAGGCAAAGCATGGCCGTGCGCATCGTATAAGGCAAATTTATATTTTTCACCGGCACGTAAACCCGGTACAAATAATACCCAGTAGCCCATATCCGTGCGTTGCATCGGATGTCGTCGGCGATCCCAAAGGTTAAACTCACCAATAATCGACACCGACATGGCATTTGGCGCAAACACAGCAAAGCGCACACCGCTTACACCGCTCTCGCTTGTAATAATCTGCGCCCCGGCTTGCCTGTATATATTTTCAGGCGCATGATCAATAAAATGAACCGCATGATAAGCCTCTGCTGTAAACTGATAGGGGTCTACAAAGCTATGTTGCCATCCCTCACCTTGGGCACTAATGCTATAAGGCTTTTTCAGTTTTGCCGTCCCAAGGCTGGCAACAAATAAACCGTCCGCTTGCTTTTCAGCCTTGCTGAGTAACTTGCCTTTGTCATCAATGAGTTCAAGGGATGATGCTTCAGGAAAAAAAACGCTGACACGAGATTTCGTTTTGCTTTCTTGCTGAGGTCCTAAAACAGAAAAAGGCTCTGCACATTTAGCCTTAATAAGTTGCTGGTATTGCGCGGGTGATAATGAGCCTTTGTTTTGCATAAATATGAGCCTGTTTTTATTATTTGCAGTTTAAACGCTATTTCAGCTTGTTCCAGCCATCATACCCAAGCAACGGTATGATGGCTATAACGAAGCTTTAGTGATTCACCATACTCCAGACAAGATTTATGAAGACGCCTGCTTGCGTAAATGCGTTAAATCGCCTGCCAGCGCTCTTAAGTCAGCGCGGCTGAATATCTCCTCCAGGTTTCGGCTAAGCTTGCGTTTCCAATTTGGATATTCATTAAATGTCCCCGGGATATTGACCGGTTTATCCATTTCAAGCCAGTCTTCTAACTGGAGCGATAATAGTGCGCTGGAGCCACCTGCCATATGCTTTTGCATGCCAAAATTTAAATCTTTGCTCATTCCTACGTAATTCACATCTCGACTGATATGTTCACCAATAGAGTGGTGTCCGTGCAAGGTATTGAGTATTTCCTGTTTATTCTCGTGACGCGACTCAAACAAACTTTGCAACACGTCTGGGTCAGGGTACAAACCCAGCTCTTTGCCCAGTGTCAAATCGTCACAATGCCAATACCCAATTAAAGTGGGCATGTCGTGTGTTGTCAGTGTCGACATTGACTGCACAGGATAATGAGAGGGTGAGAAAAATCCGCCGTCTTCTGCTTGCTCAAAAAAGAATACACGGTAGGAGTAAACACCGTTATCCTGAAGCTTTTCTCTAATCTCGTCTGGCACAGTGCCCAGGTCTTCACCTATTACCAGTGCTTGATTGCGCTGACTTTCAAGCGCGAGTATTGCCAGTAAATCATCTACCGGGTAATTAACATAGACCCCCTGACTGGCATCGTCTTCATTGTGAACCCACCACAAACGCAGTAGCGCCATGGCATGGTCAATTCTCAACGCACCTGAGGCGTGCATATTTGAATGAAAGAGATCGATGATAGGTTGATAAGCTTGCTCAACCAATACTTTTGGATCCATAGGCGGCAAGCCCCATTTCTGCCCTAAAGGACCTAAAATGTCTGGTGGAGCACCTACGCTGACATCCGTGCAGTAAAGGGACTTATTACTCCAAATTTCCGCACTGCCGTCACTTACGCCAACGGCCAAATCACGATAAAGTCCGATTTCCATACCCGCATCCGTTGCGACTTTACTTGCCTGCTCAAATTGCAGTTGTGCCTGCCACTGTAAAAACTTAAAGAAGAGAATTTCTTCAGCGTGCTTTTTCGTAAATTGTCTCACAGCGGGTTTATTTGCGTCTTTATATTTGTCGGGGAAAACAGGCCATCCCCAATAGTCTTTTCCTTGAGATTTTAAATGCATTTGCAAGGCTTCAAAGGTAGCCAAGCCATCCAGACTTTCTCCACCCGTCTCAATAAACGCATCAAAAGCTTTTTTCTGTTTGGTCTGCTTGCTTAAAAAACGGGTTTTGTATTCATCAAAAACAAGCTTAAGCGCATCCAATTTAAGTTCGCTTACTGCAATGTAATCAACCCAGTCTTTTTCTCGCAATGCAACAAGACGTTGTTCGACATTTTCGTTTTTCATCCACGCCTGCACACTCTTACTGTCGAATCCGGCAACTTGCTCAACATCAATATACAAATAATTCAGCCAGCGCCGAGAACTGGGTCCGTAAGGAGAGCATGCGTCTGGATTGGCCGGATACAACTGATGGATCGGGTTTAAGCCAATAAAATCCGCGCCCAAACTTGCCGCCTGTTTGGCTAAAAAACATAAGTCGCTAAAATCACCTATTCCCCAGTTCCGTTCGCTACGCAAGCAATAAAGCTGCACAGACAGGCCCCATAACTTTTTGCCTTGCTCAACCGCTTTGGGTGAAAAACATTTTTCAGGTGCTATGATAAGTTTAGATACCTGCTGTTTTTTTCGCCCCAAAAATAAAGCGATATCGTGATAACCAATATCAACATTTAGTTCTAGCCTTACTTGATATTGATGCCATTCGATCCCGTCAATTTCTTGAGTGGCAAGCAGTTCACCGTCAACCGGATTGAATTTCACAGCGCTTTTTTCACCGCTTTCAGTAATAAGGCGAATCGTATGGGCTTGAGCTGCATCACCAATAGGACAGCGAATCGTCAACATTAAAGGCTGACCATTTCTAAATACATAAACCGGATTAAGCGGGCGTTGCCATTCAAATATCGCCTCTTCTTCAAGTTTCGCCTCCAAGGCCCTTTCATCATCCAGTGGATAACCCATGGTTTGCAAGAGCTTTTGTTGATTGCTCTTATCTATCGTTGCCGGGTTTCCCCACGCGTCGATGAACTCAGTGCCGATACCGTTTTGTGCAACAAGATGCTCTAAAATCGATGGCTCTGAACCTTGAATGCTTTGTGTCATGTGTGTCTGTTCCTGTTATATGCCTTGCAATGGTCGACGCATGTAGATACTGAATCAGTGTTGAATGGGCGTCGCTATGCTCTAAATACAGTTTAGTAGTGTGAATTATTCACAGCATTCATGCGAATGAAAGGTGAATACGATTGCATTGTGTCAATTTTTACGACAATCCATTAACAAATCAATTAACAAGTTTGTAATTTAACAACATAGATTAGACTAATCATGGAAATTATGTTTATATTGGCGGATAAATTTCGTAATTAAATTACAGTTATATGAGCTTTAAGGTAAAGAAAAGGTAGCGCGTCTCAGCAAATACGCTACGTTTATACTTTGGCGAATATAAACGCACAACAAAATAAGGCGGTGTTTCATGGCAATTAACCTTGGTATTAACGGATTCGGTCGCATTGGTCGTTTAGTTTTGCGCGCTGCGACTGAAAGAGATGACATCAATGTAGTCGCAATAAATGATTTACTTGACGTAGATTACATCGCGTACATGCTCAAATACGACTCTACTCATGGCACATTTAAAGGAAGTGTTGAGGTTAAAGACGGTCAATTAGTGGTAAACGGACAAACAATTCGAGTTACCAGTGAGCGTGATCCGGCAGACTTGGCCTGGGGTGATGCAAAGGTCGATGTGGTAGTTGAATCTACCGGTTTGTTTTTAACTAAAGAAACAGCGCAAAAGCATATTGATGCAGGCGCTGAAAAGGTGGTGATGTCTGCGCCATCTAAAGACGATACGCCGATGTTCGTAATGGGCGTTAACCACAGCGATTATTCTGGGCAAACAATCGTGTCAAACGCGTCTTGCACCACGAACTGTTTAGCGCCGCTGGCTAAAGTGCTTAACGACAAGTTTGGTATTAAAGACGGTCTTATGACAACGGTTCATGCCACAACCGCTACGCAAAAAACCGTTGATGGTCCGTCGGCAAAAGACTGGCGTGGCGGTCGCGGCGCTTTGCAAAATATCATCCCTTCCTCTACTGGCGCAGCTAAAGCAGTTGGAAAGGTCATTCCTAGCTTGAACGGAAAATTAACCGGAATGGCAATGCGTGTACCTACTGCCGATGTCTCGGTAGTTGACCTGACGGTGAATCTGGAAAAAGGTGCCAGCTACGATGAAATTTGCGCTGCACTAAAAGCCGCTTCTGAAGGTGAGCTGGCAGGAATTTTAGGCTACACTGAAGATGATGTAGTTTCACAAGATTTTATTGGTGACAAACGCTCATCAATTGTGGATGCGAAAGCAGGTATTGCGTTAACAGATACCTTTGTAAAATTTGTGTCGTGGTACGATAACGAGATGGGTTATTCAAATCGCGTTTTGGATTTGGTTGCGCATATCAGCAAGTAACCCCACAAAGCCAAGCGAATAAGAACGCATTGGCAGAACACGAACATATTGAGGGCGGCGCAAGCCGCCTTTTTGTTGCTTTTTTAATTAGAGCTTAAGGAATTCGATGTCTTATACCCTCTCCTCTTTAGAGCAGTCTTTGATTAGTGAAAGCAAAAGCGTAAAACTTTCTAGCGATTCTCAGGGCCTTTATCTGAATATTAATAATGCGAAAGCGATGGCCAAGCTTTCCCTATTTGGCGCGCACCTGTTATCGTATAAGCCTGCGCGTGACAATCAAGAGCGTTTATTTGTCAGCCGCTTAGCGAAATTTGATGCACAAACCCCTATTCGCGGTGGCGTGCCCATATGTTGGCCCTGGTTTGGAGCAGCTAAAGAATCAATAATAGGCTCAGCAAATGAGTCGACAAATAATTCGATAAAAGAAAGGCTTTGCAGTGAAAACGCAGGCGCCAGCCTTAAACTCCCGTCACATGGTTTTGTTCGCACACAATATTGGCAACTCACAGAGCTTGAAGAAATGCGCGACAAGCAAAACATTGTTGAAACCAGTTTGACACTGCGGCCCACTCGGCTCGGGCTTTATAACTTTCCTGCTGAGCTACTTTGCGAACTCAAAATAAAAATAGGAGAAAAGTGCAGTCTGATCTTGATTACAAATAATTATTCCAATACTGATATAAGACTGTCGGGCGCCATTCACAGCTACTTTAGGGTAAGCGATATTGCCAATGTCTCTATTAAGGGGATTGAGCGTGAATTTAGCGATAAGCTAGACGATTTGAAGATTAAAGCTGCCCCCATACAATACTTAATTTCTGAAGAAACAGATAGAGTGCATCGTTCAGATAGCGCTCAGGCAAGAGTAATTATCGAAGATAGCGGTATCTTACAAAAAGCCGATTTTATCGAGCTTGAGCACAAGGGGCAAAATGCGCTTGTAGTATGGAATCCCTGGGTTGAAAAAAGCCACAATATGGCGGATATGGGAGAAAATGAATACAGAAAGATGCTGTGTATCGAATCGGCAATTGAACCTGAGATAGTGCTTGAAAGCGGGAAACAGCATATACTTGAGCAAAGCATATCCTAAACGCGTTTTAAAAAGGATTTTATTTTATGCAGGCAATTAGTGGATTATTGACGGGTGCCAAGCACTCAAGTGGACGTTTTTTCTCGAAACTAAATATTTCGCAACGCGCTTATGTTGTTGCCGCCCTAATATGGGCCATTTCAATAGCCCTGCCATTTGATTCTTTCCTGTTTGGTTCAGTAGCCTTGCTTGCCTCCCTTGTGGGTTTTGTACGCGAAACGCATGCGCTTTTCCATAATATTTGGGAAACAACCGTCGGTAAACTCGTTATCATCGTTGCCTACGCCTCTATTGCCAATTTTTCGCTTGCTTTTTCGGCCATTCAAATCAATCAGATCACCGGGATTGAGCCAGGCCCATTTGTATTTACAATGGGTTTTAGCACGCTCGTCTTTGCACCTTTCTGGATTGCTATAAGCTCACTGCTGGTCATGATTACAGGGCTTCTCTTGCTAAACATCTGGATCATCCTTCGTTTAATATTAAACGCATTTGGTGCAAATTTTAATATTCACTGGGAGGATAAAAACTACGCTGGATTGACCATGCTATTACGAATATTGCTCATTCCACCGATGATTGGCGCAGCTGTTATGTTAACGCTTCCTTATATAATCGATACGAGTAAAAACAGTGATAGCATCATATTTTCAAGCGAAAGTGGAGGAAAGATTACGGTCACACTATCGGATGATTCAGCAACAGACGAGTCGCTATCTTCAGATGATAAAATGGATATGGACGATGAGGGCAAAGCTTTCTTGGAAGAAAATTTACGTATTAATGCTAGCATAAAACGCGCCGTGGCTGATTTCATTTTCATGTTTGAAGCCTACGAAAGAAGCCTGTGCAAAAAAAGTGACGAACAACGTAGCGTCATTATTGATGAAGATTCTGTATTGCTTATAAGCAAAGATGAAAATGAAGTTTTTGGCTATCAGTATGAAGTGAGCGCCTGCACCCCGATATATGAGATCACGTCGCCTGCAGACGAAACTGCAAGCGACTACTAGAGCATGTTTGTTTATGCTTTAGCGTTTGCTATTGCCTCTTTTGCCAAATCGGTTAAAACTTGCCAATTATGCTCTTCAATGGCATCAGCAGGCGCTACCCAAGAGCCCCCAACACATTTTACGTTCTTGAGCTTTAAGTATTCTTTATAGTTGTTTGGACCAATCCCGCCTGTTGGGCAAAATACTGTATTAGGAAAGGGGCCACCTATTGATTTAAGCGCTTTTACACCACCAGCGGCTTCTGCAGGGAAGAATTTAAGGTGATCATAACCTGCATCGTTTGCTTTCATCAGATCAGAGATATTTGAAACACCGGGAATGAGAGGAATTGTGCCTTCTCTACCCGCTTCCAATAAATCTGCGGTTAAACCCGGACTAATGGCAAATTTGGCGCCAGCGTCAGTCACCGCTTTTAGCTGCTGACGATTAGTAACGGTTCCTGCGCCGATATATGCTTCTGGCAATTCTTTCGCAATTTTTTCAATGATTTGCATCGCTGCAGCTGTTCTAAGGGTTACTTCCAATACATTAATGCCCCCTTTCATCAATGCTTCGGCAATGGGTATTGCATCTTCCACATGCTCAATCACAAGCACTGGAACCACGGGACCTTGATTGAAAATGTCTGCAGACGTCAGTTTCCAGTTATTCATCATTGTGTGTTCTCTGAGTTTGTTGTAATAAATAGGCTAATGCACCGAGCAATCCATGATCAGGTTCATTAATTAAATAGGTAGGAATGGGTTTTACGTAATGGGCCATATCGCCTTTAGCTTCAAATTTTTCTCTAAATTTGCTCTTCAGGAAAAAGTCCTGCAGACGACTGACAATACCGCCTCCAATGAAAATACCACCGGTGGTGCATAGGTTAAGCGCTAAATTGCCCGCAAAACTTCCCATAATTTGGCAGAACTGCGTGATTGCCTTATGGGCAAATTCATCGCTATGATGAAGGCCAGCGTTAGTAACTTGAGAAGCCTCTGAAAAAACAGGTGTCTTGCCTGCATCCTCACAAAAAGCGCTATAGATATTGACAATCCCTCTTCCAGAGAGCACTTCCTCTGCTGACGCCCTGCCAAATTTTTTATACAAATAGCGCCAAATAATAAGGTCGTCTTCTTCAGTTGGTGCAAAGTCAACATGCCCCCCCTCACCATCTAGCGTATGCCATGCATTACCGGTCCACGTTAGGTGTTCAACGCCCAATCCAGTACCCGGACCAAAAACTGCGATATTGCCATGCTCGGCAGCATGACCACTGCCTATCTGAATCACTTGATTATGCGTTAAGTTTGGAAGTGAGTGCGCTACGGCAGTAAAGTCATTTATTACGTCCAGGTGTTCCAATCCCAAATGCGCTTTTAATGCACTTTTTGAGAATACCCAGGAGTGATTGGTCATTTTTACCAAATCATCATTCGTTGGACAGGCGATTGCAATGCAGCCAGCAGAGAATTGAGCGACTCCAATGTCTTTCGAAAAATGTAAGATGGCATCGTCGATAGTCTCAAAGTCTTTACACAAGTATTTCTTAATTACAGATATACGGCCGTTTTCAACTTGCGCCAGTCGAATATTGGTACCGCCCACATCCGCGACAAACTTTTCACCGGCCATTAATCGTCACCGTGCTCTTGTTCAGTGGTCACAAAGAGTGAACAAGCTCCTTCTTCCGCGCCAGTCAGGGTTGAGCGCATGCCAGAAAATAACTCACGTCCCATACCGTAATGGCTATCATATAAATCCATAACTTTTGGCTCTCGTTTGGCAAGTTCGTCTTCGCTAACATGAAGCGTAATCGCATTGGTCTCGGTATCTATTTCAACGATATCGCCATCTTGTATTTTATTGATTAAACCGCCCTTGTACGCTTCAGGTGTGAGGTGAATCGCAGCCGGTACCTTACCAGAAGCACCTGACATACGTCCGTCAGTCACTAACGCAACCTGATAGCCTCTATCTTGCAAGACGCCAAGAGGTGGAGTGAGGCGATGCAATTCAGGCATGCCAATCGCATAGGGCCCTTGAAAGCGGACAACCACCACACAATCTTTGTTTAATTCGCCCGACTTGAAGGCATCGTCCAAGGCATACTGATCTTCAAATACCACCGCAGGCGCTTTAATATGACATTTTGGTTGTCTAAGCGCTGATGTTTTGATAACCGCTCTCCCCAGATTGCCTTTTAATACCGACAAACCACCGTCTGGTTTGAAGGGCTCATTGATGTCTGCAAATACGGATTTATCGTAAGACTCAACAGGACCATCTTCCCAAACCAACTCACCCTCTTTTAACTTGGGCTCTTTTGTATATTGTTCCAAACCTTTACCACAAATCGTGGTGACGTCGTTGTGGATCAGTCCTTTGTCCAAAAGCTGCTTAAATAGCAGCGCCATGCCGCCAGCGGCAGTGAAGTGATTAATATCTGCTGAACCATTTGGATAAATGCGAGTAATCAAAGGGGTGGCGCGAGAAATGTCAGAAAAATCATCCCAATTGATAATTAATCCGGCAGCTCGGGCAACCGCCACTAAATGCATGGTGTGATTAGTAGAACCGCCCGTGGCAAGTAAGCCAACTAAACCATTCACCATGGCTTTGGCATCAACAATATGCCCAATTGGGGTGTAATTATCGCCCAAATCAGTCAAGCGAGTAACCTGACGAGCCGCGGCGTCGGTCAAAGCATCGCGCAAAGGTGTGCCCGGATTGACAAAGGACGCCCCCGGTAAGTGTAAGCCCATTAACTCAACCACTAGCTGATTGGAATTGGCGGTGCCATAAAACGTGCACGTACCTGGCGAATGATAGGATTGAGATTCAGCTTCAAGCAGCGCCTCGCGATCTGCTTTACCTTCTGCAAAGGCTTGTCTAACACGCGCTTTTTCTTTATTTGGCAAGCCTGACGGCATAGGACCTGCAGGAACAAAAATCGTCGGTAAATGTCCGAAACTTAAGCTTCCAAGTAACAAGCCAGGGACTATCTTGTCACAAATGCCTAGCATCAGGGCACCATCAAACATATTGTGAGACAGTGCAATTGCAGCGCCCATCGCAATGTTATCTCGACTCATTAGGCTTAATTCCATTCCGGCATTGCCTTGCGTGACGCCGTCACACATTGCAGGTACACCGCCCGCAAACTGGGCCACACTGCCCACCGCGCTAATGGCCGCTTTTAGTCTTTGAGGATAGGTTTCATAAGGTTGATGTGCACTGAGCATATCGTTATATGAAGACACAATCGCAATGTTTGCTTTAATCATGCTTCGCAAATCAGATTTATCTTCTTTGCCACAAGCGGCAAAACCGTGCGCTAAATTTCCGCAGGAAAGTGCACCTCTGTGCGGTCCTTCGCGGCGAGCTTTATCTATTTTTTTCAAATACTGCGCGCGCGTTTTTTGGCTGCGCTCTATAATTCTTTCTGTTACTTCTTGAATAATCGGATTCATAATTTCACCTATGGTGCCCACACAAGATTGACCGTGCAATTATCACAAACGGCCTTTATGGGCTTTTCTAATGCGGTATGTTGTTGCAGTGCCTGCTCAAGAACTTCACGCTTTTTCTCACCTGTGATGTGTAGAAACACATTTCGGCTCTTCACAATTTCAGCCAGCGACAGAGACATGCGCTGATGCGGCGCTGTAGTCGGTTGGGTAGCTAGCACTGAGTGGGGATAATTCAAATCAAGTCCGGTTTTGATTTGTTCACTGCAGGGAAATAAAGAGGCGGTATGACCATCTTCGCCCATGCCCAATATTAAAATATCCAGCGGCAATAGCGACTCTAATCTTTTCTCAATCGCACCTTGAGCATCAGTTGCATTGGTATCGGAGGTCGTCATCGATACAAAATTAGCGGACGCTGCATGATTCACCAGTAAATTCTCGCGGACAAGCTTCTCATTACTTGCTTCATGATCTGCATCCACCCAGCGCTCATCTGCAAGTGTGATATCGACCTTGGACCATGGCAAATCAATCGACGCTAAAGCTTCAAACAAGGGTTTAGGCGTTGAACCGCCGCTTACTGCCACTGATGCCCTGCCTTTTTCACTTATCGCTTGCTTGATAATGCCGGCTAACTGCTCACTAAAAGCTTTCACCAGTGTTGAGTTATCTTGAAACTCATGCTTATTAAGCGCCATGCATCACCCCTTTTTCTTAACAATCTTGCTTTCGTACCACGAGCGGCCCTCTTTGGCTAATAGGCCGATAGAAGAAACCGGTCCCCAAGTGCCTGCTTGATACTGTTCAGGGCCTTCGCTGCAGTTTTTCCAAGCCCCAATGATTGAATCAACCCAGTGCCAAGCTTGTTCAACTTCATCTCGTCTGACAAACAGCGCCTGATTACCAATCATTACCTCTAATAATAGCTTCTCATATGCGTCTGCAATACGCTGGTCGGCAAATTCTTCAGAAAAACTCAAATCCAGCTTGGATTTTTGCAAATCCATAGAGCCTGTGCTTGTAAGACCAGGGACTTTATTCATGACCGTCACCTCAACCCCCTCATCTGGCTGAAGTCGTATCACCAGTTTGTTTGGTGGCAATTGAGAAAAACTGTCGCCAAACAGGTTATGTGGCTGGCGTTTGAAATAGATAACAACTTCACTCACTTTAGTGGGTAATCTCTTTCCTGTACGCAAATAAAACGGAACGCCTGCCCAACGCCAGTTATCAATTTCGGCTTTAATGGCAACGAAAGTTTCAGTTTTACTCTTTTTATTGGCGTCGTCTTCTTCCAGGTATCCGGGCACCTCTTCGCCAGACACGAAACCGGCAGAATACTGCCCCCTTACCGTCTTATCATTGATATTACTGATATTAATTGGACGAAGCGCTTTTAACACCTTTAATTTTTCATCTCGAATGCTGTCAGCGTCTAGTGTTGTGGGTGGCTCCATTGCAACCAGTGATAAAATCTGAAGCAAGTGATTTTGCACCATGTCACGCATTTGACCCGCATCATCAAAATAACCCCAGCGACCCTCAATGCCAACCGATTCGGCTACTGTGATTTGCACATGGTCAATGCAGTTATGATCCCAGTTGGTGGCAAAAATAGAGTTAGCAAAGCGAAGTGCTATAAGATTCAGTACGGTTTCTTTGCCAAGATAATGATCAATTCGATAAATTTGCTTTTCGCTGAAGTATTCTGCAACCTGATCATTGATTACTTTACTCGACGCCAGGTTATGACCAATTGGCTTTTCTAGTACAACTCTGACACTATCATCAATTATCCTGGCGTTATCCATTCCCTTACAGATATAGCCAAATAAAGACGGCGCAGTGGCAAAATAACATACCATCGTGCGTTTTGCGTCAACGTGCTCGCGTAATTCATGATAAGCATCAACGTCGGTAATATCGACCTTCACATAATGAAGGCGTTCAACAAACTTTGCCCAGGTATCTTCGCATAAGGTATCACCGGAAAATTTAACTATATTTTCCTTTACAAGCGCCTTGTACTCGTCCAGCGAAAACTCCTGGCGTGCCACACCAATTATCTGGGTGCCTTCATGCAACAAACTGGCTTTTTCTAATTGATATAATGAAGGAAGGAGTTTGCGTCGCGCTAAATCGCCTTTTGTTCCGAAAAGAACAAAGTCGATAGGTTCGTTTTTAATTTCAGACACCATATTTTGCCTCTGTGAGAGAGTGTGTGTATTGTTCGCTTTGTATCGATTAAAGGCTCATTCGTTAAACAAATAATCAGAGCGAGTTCACATGAATCAATAAATGCCAATAGTAAACAATAAATGTAGTAAAATTACAAATTTTATTGATACATTTTTACAGCTCGTTTACCTAAGTTCTTTGTTGTATTCAGGTCTGAAAAATACGTATAAGTCTTTAAGAATAAAAGCTTTCATCAAATTTAAGTCACGTAAATCAATGTCAGAATGAATACGAATCCAAACTACACGAAATGTTAAAAGTATGTTAGCCTTTGCGGTATGTATATTTTTTTGTCAAAAAGTTACAACAAAAATGACAAATCTGAATAAGTTCAGTAATATTGTTACAAAATGCGCAGAGGCAATATGCTAAATTTGAAGCACATTGGCTTATCGCTTTCCTCTATTCAGGCGAACACGAGTATCACAAGCGAATGAATATATTAGAAAAAATTTCCCAAGATATGTTGGAGTTTAGTAAGTCTGAGAAAAAAGTCGCCGAGGTGATTCTCGCTAATCCTCAGGTTGCCATTCACTCAAGTATTGCGTCACTGGCAAAAATGGCGAATGTGAGCGAGCCAACTGTTAATCGTTTTTGCAGGCGATTGGACACAAAAGGCTATCCTGACTTTAAATTACATCTGGCTCAAAGCCTCGCCAACGGCACCCCTTATGTAAACCGACATGTTGATGAATTTGACGGGCCAACCGAGTACACCAATAAAATATTTGAATCCACTATGGCATCGCTTGAAGTCGCAAGACAGTCAGTTGATGTTGCTATGGTGAATCGTGTTGTTGATTTACTTACGCAAGCACGAAAGATCTCGTTTTTTGGTTTAGGCGCGTCTGCTTCTGTTGCGCACGATGCTGTAAACAAGTTCTTTCGTTTCAATGTGCCGATTGTACATTTTGACGACATACTGATGCAGCGCATGAGTGTTATGAACAGCACTGAGGGCGACGTGGTTATATGCATATCTCACACTGGCCGTACAAAAAGCCTGGTGGATGTGGCCAATATTGCAAGAGAGAATGACGCAACCGTAATTGGCATTACTTCTGAGGGCAGTCCTTTATCAAAAGCCTGTAATTACGTGCTGTCTTTATCCGTTCCAGAAGATACCGACCTTTACATGCCAATGGCATCACGAATTGCGCAACTTACCATGATCGATGTTCTTGCGACCGGCTTTACTCTGCGCAGAGGGAACAAATTTAGAGAAAATCTCAAACGTGTGAAAGATACCTTGCGCGGATCCCGTTTTAACCGTCCAGAAAACACTTAAGGCAATTTATATATGTCACGTAGAACAAAAATATTAGCCACCCTTGGCCCAGCGACAGATAGCAGCGAAATGATTGAAGCAATTATCGCGGCTGGTGCAAACGTGGTAAGAATGAACTTTTCACATGGTCAGGCTGAAGATCATATTGCCAGAGCCAAGCGTGTTAGAGATGCCGCTAAAAAACTCGGCAAACATGTTGCTATTCTTGGTGATCTTCAAGGCCCCAAAATTCGAGTATCTCGATTCAAAAACGATTCGGTCATTTTAAAACAGGGCCAAGACTTCTGCCTGGATGCTGAGCTTGGAAAATTTGACGGTGACGAAACCCAAGTCGGTATTGACTACAAGGCACTACCGGATGATGTCTCCAGTGGTGATATACTGCTTTTGGATGACGGTCGTATTCAATTGGAAGTTAGCTCGGTTGAAGGCAGAAAGGTCCATACGAAAGTGACGGTGGCCGGTAAGCTATCAAACAATAAAGGCATTAACCGTCAGGGCGGCGGTTTATCGGCTGAAGCACTTACCGCAAAAGATAAAGAAGACATTGTGACTGCAGCGGCCATGGAAGTTGACTATTTGGCAGTAAGCTTTCCACGCTCAGGTGCAGATTTGAATTATGCCCGTGAATTAGCCGAAAAGGCCGGATGTCATGCCAAGATATGCGCAAAAGTAGAACGAGCGGAAACGGTTGCCTCTGATGAAGCAATAGACGATATCATCTTGGCCTCAGATGCGGTGATGGTCGCGCGAGGCGACTTGGGTGTAGAAATCGGCGATGCGGAGTTAGTTGGGGTTCAGAAAAAGCTTATTGCTCGCTCTAGACAGCTTAATCGCGTTGTTATCACTGCCACGCAAATGATGGAGTCGATGATAGAAAACCCCATGCCAACCCGTGCAGAAGTGATGGATGTGGCAAATGCGGTGCTAGATGGCACGGATGCTGTGATGCTTTCTGCAGAAACGGCTGCGGGTGAATACCCGGTAGAAACAGTCAAAGCGATGGCACGAGTGTGTGAAGGCGCTGAAACTCATCCAAGCGTTAAAATATCCAAGCATCGCGTCGATGAACATTTTGAAGATGTGAGCGAAACGATCGCCATGTCTGCTGTTTATGCGGCAAATCATCTATCAAGTATCAAGGCGATTGTTGGTTTGACGGAAAGTGGTTCAACGCCCAAACTCATGTCGCGCATTACCTCATCGTTGCCCATATATGCTTTGTCTCGCCATCAGCGTACCTTAAACGCCATGGCTTTATATCGTGGTGTTCGCCCTGTTTATTTTGATTCGTCTTCGAGCGCACCTGGTGAGCTTACAAAAGATTTGATGACCGCACTAAAGGATGCGGGTTTGCTCAAAGTGGGTGATCAATTTATTTTGACCTACGGCGATAAAATGGAAACAGTGGGAGCGACTAACGCTTGTAAAGTGGTTACCGTGTTCTAAGTCAGCAAAAAATTAAATAAATGTAAAAGCCGTCGCGGTTCAAAATGTGACGGCTTTTTTATTACTTAACTAAACCTGAATTCTCAATAAATAATGCGATTAATCCCAAAACTCAACATAGTCTTCGCTGTTTTTAGGTGCTTTATTCATTGTCTTAAGTGGACTGCTTCCCAAATATAAAAACCCTAATATTTCATCATCTGCTGATAGTTTTAGTGCGCGTTTAACGGTTTCGTCCTGTGCATAGCTGCCCGTTCGCCATATTCCCTGAAATCCTTGTGCAACCGCTGCCATTTGCATCGCGTGTACAGCACAGGCAGTGGATGCAACCTGCTCTACCCATGGCACGCCATCATGCTCATGGTGCTTACAAATTCCGATAATCACCATGGGCGCTCTTAGCGGAAGCTGCCTGGCTCGATCCACCACAGCCTGTTCCGCGCCGTTGCAGATCGCGGCCTCTTCAAAGATTTCGCCCAACTTTTCAAGACCTTTACCCGTGCACACGATAAAACGCCACGGCGATAAAGAGCGATGGTCCGGTGCTCTTAAGGCACTTTGTAAAATATTTTCAAGCGCTTCGCCTTCTGGTGCGGGCGCCTGTAAACGGGGCTGTGAACTGCGATTTAACAGTAAATCTAGAGCTTTCATGCTTTAACCTTTATCGCTTGATAGTATTTGTTTAAATGCATAAGCGAAAGCCTAATAAGGATAGCGCGTTTGCGCAAGTGAAATTACAGGCCCTTCAGATTGTACTTAATTGGTTACAAACTATTACAAATTGATTTTAGAGATCTGCAAAAGCTTATCGTAATATGTAAGATGTATGATTAGTTTATTAATTGGCAACACTAAGGCGTAACTCAATGGCAGAAAAGAGAAGTTGGACCAAAGGTCTGTTTGTAGGTATTTGGAATGTGCTGAATTTCAGTCGTCGGCTGATTTTTAATATATTATTTTTTGGTCTTTTGATAGCGATCATTATTGCCGCATCCAGTTCAGACGACGATAAACTTACCGTTGCGAAAAACAGCGCTTTGATCCTCGACCTGAACGGCAATTTAGTCATTGAGAAAACCTATGTAGATCCAGTTGAAAAATTCTTTTCAGAAGCGCTCGGTCAGGCCGAGGAAAATCCGGAAGTTTTGGTACGCGACCTGGTAAAAGCCATCGAAAATGCAGCTGAAGATAGCCGTATTGAAGCCATTATTTTGCAGCTTGATGGGCTGGGCGGCGGCGGCTTGGATAAATTCAGCCGAGTTGCCGAGGCGCTGCAAGTATTTAAGGACGCAGGAAAACCCATATTTGCAATTGGTGATTATTTTACGCGCAACCAATATTATTTAGCATCTCATGCCGATGCAATCTATTTGCATCCGATGGGAAGCATGCTTTTAGAAGGGTATGCATTTTACGGGACTTACTTTGCTGAAGGCTTGGAAAAAATAAAGGCTTCAACTCACGTATTCAAAGTTGGCAAATACAAATCAGCAGTAGAGCCGTTTACGCGCAATAGCATGTCGCCTGAGGCAAAAGAGGCAAATATTGCCTGGCTGGATGAGTTGTGGTCTCAATACAAGGCCGATATCGCTGATGCCCGACCTTTTGGAACGGACAATTTTGATGAGACCTTTGATTCACTGCTGAGCAAATTTGATGCCGCAGATGGTGATTTTGCCACTTACGCGTTGCAAAATGGATGGGTAGACGGTTTGCGAACCCGTCATGAATTTAGAAGCGAAATGACTGAATTACTAGGTGAAGGCGAAGATGATGCACCATATAACGCCATCAACCTGAAAAACTATCTGGATATTATCAATCCTCCGATCCCAAGCGTCCCCTCTGATAAAGATAAGGTCGCTATCGTTGTCGCAAAAGGCACGATCCTAGACGGTGAGCAACGAGCCGGCACCATAGGCGGAGACAGCACCGCTGCCTTGTTGCGCAAGGCCCGCGAAGATGATACGGTAAAAGCGGTTGTCCTTCAGGTCGATTCGGGAGGTGGTAGCGCCTTTGCATCTGAGGTGATCCGCAATGAAGTTGAATTACTCAAGCAAGCCGGCAAGCCTGTGGTTGCATCTATGAGCACTTACGCAGCGTCTGGCGGTTACTGGATATCAGCAAGTGCCGACCACATTATCGCTGAACCTAATACCATAACAGGCTCGATTGGCATATTCGGCATGTTTGCCACCTTTGAAAATTCCTTTGAATATCTTGGCATAAATTCCGATGGTGTTTCCACCACAGAATTAAATGGTATCGCCTTGGATCGCGAGTTGAACGAGGGCTATAAAAAGCTTATTCAGCGTAGTATTGAGAACGGTTACGATAAATTTATATCGCTGGTTGCCCAGGAACGAGGCATGAGCAAAGAGGCCGTTAACGAAATCGCACAAGGTCGTGTTTGGATAGGCACACAAGCACTGGAGCTTGGACTTGTGGATGAGTTGGGAGATGTTGAGTTTGCAGTTGAAAAAGCGGCTGAACTTGCATCTATCACCGAATATGAGACAAAGTACGTGCAGCGAGACCTTACGCCGCAAGAAATTTTTATGGAGAACTTATTTAAAGGTGCTTCCATCGTATTGGGTGACTCTCACAAGAATATGATTGAGCATCCCTTATTAAAAGTCGCGAATAAGGTCGATAAGGATTTGAAAATCTTTAAAGAATTAAACGACCCGATGTCGAGCTATGTATTATGCCTGGAATGCAAAATTTACTAGAGAAAGCCGATTTTTAGTATGGCAAGCCGTCAAAGCGAAATTTGACGGCTTTTTTATGGCATAAATCGATTTTAGGTATTGAAAAATTACTTTTATACTTGTAGATATTCAGGGAGACAGGCACACTCTTCGCCATGAGTGCACAGACCAAAATAACGCGGATTTCAGCGTTGCAGAAAAACGATTTACTAAGCCTGGCCAATTCCAGTCTGAAATATTGGCATGCAAAACTACAGCATTGTGCCTATAAGACTTGCCCTCTGCCTGAAGTCAAGCTCAATCAAAGAGGAAGAATAGCAGGTAGTGCTGTATTACAGCGAAACGTCATTCGCTTACAACCCATGCTCTTTTTCCAAAATCAGGACTACTATCACTCAGACGTTATTCCCCATGAACTGGCGCATCTTGCCGTGTATCATCTTCACGGTAAGGTAAGGCCACACGGCGTACAGTGGCAAAACCTGATGATAAACGTATTGAATGTCAAGCCTTTGGTGACACACCAACTTGATGTTAAAGCAGCCGGAATACGAACATTTAGCTATGCCTGTCGATGTGGAAAGTATGAATTGAGCGCGGTTCGACACAATCGTATTCAGAAACAGTCCCAACGTTACATTTGTACGCGCTGTAAAGAGCCTTTAGCGGAATCACTGCCAATTCAATGAAATTGTTTCCTTAAGCTAAACGGAATTCGCGCGATTTTCATATAATCCTACAAAAAGTTTTTGTATTATGAGCAGAGCGTGTTGTACAAGTTCTTTTGTGGGAAGTAGATGCATAATAAGCAGTTAATGAAAGGAATGTTAATTTTTGTATTCTTAAATCTGATGCTGCAGAGTCTTTGCTACGCCCGAGAAAATGCTTTAGAGCCAAGCCCTTCAGATAGTCTTATTAACAATACTGCCTGTAAACTCAACGCAATACCTGAGAATCAAATAGAAGAAGAATCCGTAGTTGTCGGCGATATTTTTATCGAGCCTCTGCCCATTTTTGATGAAAACGATCCTGACAGTATCCCCTTACACCGGTGGGCAAATGCATTTCACATTGTAACAAAGCCCTTTGTCATTCGTGAACGGCTGACCTTCGACGAGGGTGATACCCTAAGCCCCCAGGATTTAAAAGAGGCAGAGTCTATTTTGCGCAGCGAGCGCTTTATTGCAAATGCGAACATACGCGTTGCCCCTGTGTGCAACGAAGACCTGACTCATGATATTCTGGTCACCACCTACGATAACTGGTCATTGATCCCCACCTTTTCGTTTAGCAGAAGCGGCGGAAATAATAAAACCATTATCGGGGTGCGCGAAGATAACCTTTTAGGTCTGGGTATTCGCACGCGTCTTCGTTACAACAGTGACGAACAAAGAAGCGGTTATCAACTGTCTTTTTCCTCTGCATTCCCTGGTGTGAGACATTCAAACGTTTATCTGGATCTTGTAGATAATGATGACGGTGAACGCTACCAGTTCGTATTTGATAAGCCTTTTTTTCACCTTGGTACAAAACGAATGTATTTCGCTGAATACCTGGACGATAAGCGTGTTGAAGATATTTTTCAGAATGACCAAACGCGCAACAGTATCGACATTGAACATAGACGCGTTGCAGTCGCAACAGGCTGGAATGTAGGCAATAGCAGGCAGGAAACCCAACGCATTTCAATTGGATTTACAGACGAACGTTCCGTATTTCGAATCGACGAAAGCAGTCCGAGCAGCAATCCATTGTTCCTGCCCGATGAACGTAATTATCAATATCCATGGATACAGTTCGATTATGTGCAGCGTAATATTGCCGTTTTGCAAGATGTGTATTTGATACAACAGCCAGAAGATATTAATTTAGGTTGGCAATTTAGCACAAAGCTTGGTTTGGAACTAAGCGACGTCGCTGATGGTGATGAGTTTGGCTATCATTTAGATACACATGCGCAAAAAGCCTGGCAATATGGCGCATCTCTGTTTGTAGCGAAATCGCAATTTAGCGCTGACATAAATACCACCGCCAAAGATAGAATGCTTGCACATTTTGCAGGCGAATATTTTTATCGCGCAAATGATATTCTAGGCTATTACTCGCGTCTTTCGGCCACATTCTCTTCAGGTCAATTTAAAGACTTGCCGATTGTAATTGATGACGACAATGGCGTGCGAGGCTATGCAAATCAATATCAACACGGAGATAATCGTATTTCTGCAAGCGTAGAAGCGCGGTTTTATACCGACTACAATATCTATCAACTTTTCAATTTAGGTTTTGCGGTATTTGCTGATGTGGGTAGAGCGTTCTCCGGAGAACTTGCGCAATTTAATGAAGACGACGGTATTCTTGCCAGCACAGGTTTGGGAGCTCGGCTCTACTCGAATAAGGCAAGTACACCGGGGGTTATTCACATCGATTTATCTACCCCTTTATCAGATGGGGAAAGCGTAGATTCTTGGGCAATTAGTCTGCAAATGCGAAATTCGTTTTAAAGATAATCAAACTGACCTTAAAACATGTCTCGTGTAAATGCGCGGTCCAGCTCTTTAAATGCTGTTCTTAAAAGCTTTGCCAATTCTTTAAAACGAGGCTTGGGCGTCAATGATTCCAATGCACAACCCTGTTGCTGCATTTTCAAATATATATCCTTGTACCAAGCGTGCATGCCAGGGGGAAGCGGCTGGTTCGAACGGCTACCTAACCAGTACAAGCCTTGAAGAGGGAGCGAGAAGAAAAAGATCCCCATTGTGAGAGCTTGTGCCAAAAATGCACTACCTAAATAATGAAGCTGCAGAGCAACCATCATAATTGCGATAGGCGGCATCACCTGCATACCAAACTTGGTGGCAGTAATTATTCGGCATTCCGGAAACAATCCAAAAAGCTGCTTTTCCATCGGCCAGATTTTCATGTACTCTCGACCGTCTTTAATATATGTGGGAATAAGATGTAACATATTGCTCACGCAAATCCTTCATCAGACCTACTCAAAGATTAACATAGATGCTAGTCTATCGGGCAGTTTTTACCAAGTACTTGATGCTAAGCTAACTTTACACGGCTACATTAGTTTACACTTTTTGTAAATTGCCGATTGTAGTTTGACAATGTCCAAAAAAGGTAGCTCGCTTGCTTAATGGTATAATACGCTTCTTATACAAAATAAGCACAAGTCTTAGGCTTTTTTTTATTTTTATATGTGTAGATAGTCAAATCAACTAGCAGAAGACTGGCAGGCTTTGATTTGCAATTAAAACATATTGAATTGTTTGAATATCTACCCATATACAACACATTGGATTAATTTGGAGAAGTAAATGGCAAATCGACACGTGCCACTATTAATTTTAGGATCGGGTCCCGCAGGCTATAGTGCAGCTGTTTATGCTGCGCGAGCAAATCTTAATCCGGTTTTATTGACTGGCATTCAGCAAGGTGGGCAGTTAACCACCACCACTGACGTGGAAAACTGGCCCGGCGATCCTGAGGGGCTGACAGGCCCGGATCTCATGGTCCGCATGCAAAAGCACGCTGAAAAATTTGATACTGAAATTATCTTCGATCACATCAATGAAACAAAACTTGATGAGCGTCCTTTTGTGCTTAAAGGCGATAATGGCATCTACACTTGCGATGCGCTGATTATCGCCACTGGTGCATCTGCGAAATATCTTGGCCTTGAAAGTGAGACAAATTTCATGGGCAAAGGCGTAAGTGCTTGTGCGACATGTGATGGATTTTTCTATAAGAATCAGAAAGTGGCTGTCGTAGGTGGCGGTAATACTGCCGTAGAAGAAGCCTTGTATCTGTCAAATATTGCCTCAGAAGTACACGTTATCCATCGCCGAGACACTTTCAGAAGCGAAAAAATTCTGGCAGACCGATTAATGGAAAAAGCCAAGAACGGCAATGTTGTATTGCACCTCAATAAGACTCTGGAAGAAGTTGTCGGCGATGAAATGGGTGTAAGCGGCATAAAAATCAAGGATACGCTAAGCGACGAAATTTCATCGCTTGATGTAATGGGCGTATTTATCGCAATTGGACACAGTCCTAATACCAGTATCTTTGAAGGCCAGTTAGAGATGAAAGACGGCTACATTGTGGTTAATAGCGGTCTTCATGGTAACGCAACACAAACCAGCGTACCCGGCGTTTTCGCCGCTGGAGATGTAAGTGACCACGTTTATCGACAGGCGATTACCTCTGCTGGAACGGGATGTATGGCTGCACTTGATGCCGAAAAATACTTGGATGCTTTAGCTTCAGACACAACGGACAGCCCGGCTGAAGCAGCTGAAGCGTCTTAAATAATCCCGGAACCATCGACAATTAGCGCGGAGTCGGCACGGCATGCTTGAATTATTTAAACTCGATGATAGTTTAAATTTCCCTTCCGCTGAATTCGCGCTGGATGAGCCAAACGGTTTGTTGGCCTTTGGAGGAGATTTATCGGTCAGGCGGCTCGTGCAAGCCTATTCAAACGGTATTTTCCCCTGGTTTAGCGAAGGTGAGCCATTGCTTTGGTGGTCACCTGACCCACGCGGCGTGATATTCACCGACGATTTTAAACCTAGCCGAAGTCTGCGGAAAAGCGTTCGCAAATTTGGCTACACAGCCACCATGGATAATGCTTTTTCAAGCGTTATAGCGGCATGTGCAAAAGTGCCCCGTCGCGATATTTATCACGGTAATAAAGCCTACAGCAATTCAACTTGGATTACTGATGACATGCTGCGTGCGTATCGTGAAATGCACGGAGCAGGATATGCACATTCTGTTGAGGTGTGGAACAGCAAGGGGGAACTTGTTGGCGGTTTATATGGCGTGACTATCGGGCAACTTTTTTGCGGTGAATCGATGTTTCATATACAAACTGATGCAAGTAAAGCCGCCTTTTGGGCACTAGCGCATTACATGGCCTCAAACAAGCTACCGCTTATTGACTGTCAAATGCTTAATCCTCATTTGGAAACCTTAGGCTGTATAGCAGTATCTCGTCAGGAATTTTTAGATACTCTCAGTCGTCTGAAGTATCGTTCAAACGAAACGCCCGGGAAGTCCGGCCTTCAAAAATCGTACTGGCGTAAGCTTCAGCTTGAACTTCAAGAGCTTGCACAATGAAGTTTGGCATCACCCAGCAATTTCCCTGCAATTATTTGCCAGATAGAAATGAGCAGCTACTCGTTTGCATGGCGCCTGTAGAGCAGTTACCTGGCGCTTATTCACAGCTCATGCACGCAGGCTTCAGGCGCAGTGGAGACCAGCTATATCGCCCTCATTGCCCAACTTGCAATCAGTGTAATTCCGTTCGCATCATGGTAAATAGTTTTTCACCAAGCAAAAGTCAAAAACGGGTTCTCCAAAAAAATAAGGATTTACGTATTCATTTGACGTATGAAGAGCGTGATGAACACTACCCATTGTACGAGCGCTACATTGAAGCTATGCACAGCGACGGCAGTATGTATCCTGCCAGTTACAGTCAATATGCAAATTTTATTCGCTGCGAATGGAAAAAGCCGCTCTTTATGGAGGCGCGTGCAAAAGACAAAACGCTCTTGGCCGTCGCCGTCACCGACGAAGTAGAAGACGGCTTATCCGCTTTGTATACTTATTTTGCGCCAGAATACGCTTCGCGGTCTTTAGGGAAATACATGATCATGCAGCAAATTGCTCGAACGCGTGATTTGTTGTTACCCTTTTTATACTTAGGCTATCAGATAGACGACTGCCGCAAAATGAATTACAAGACCGCTTTTAAACCCTACCAACGTCTTATGAACAACACGTGGACTTTATTTAGGTAATAGAATTTAGGTAATAGAGTGCTCTGATTCTTTTCTTGTTTGGCCGAAGGTCTCGAATGTTTGATTATTCTCGGCTAAAACTCGCAAACATTCAGGAAAACCGTGCAAATATTCAGTTTATACTTTACTAATGAAGCGAATTTAGTTAAGGTTCGCGCGGCAAAATTTTATCAATCACATTTGAGGTTACTGCTGTAAATGGCAAAAGAAGATTCCATTGAAATGGAAGGTACGGTACTCGATACCCTTCCAAACACGATGTTTAGAGTTGAGCTTGAAAACGGCCATGTCGTTACGGCTCATATATCTGGCAAAATGCGTAAAAACTACATCCGAATTTTAACTGGTGACAAAGTCACGGTTGAAATGACACCTTACGACCTGAGCAAGGGCCGTATCATTTATCGCGCTCGTTAATCTTTAGAGGCGCCTACACGTCGTTTATTAAATCGCTTAACGCTTTTCAGTACTGGCGTAAACACTTATTCCGAATACTAAAAACCCGCTACTTGAACACAAGTAGCGGGTTTTTTCTAAGCGAGTATTTTAATGGCTATTTAAGCTTCACTTTTACGTGCTTCAATACTGCTATATTTAAAAGTAAGCTTATCGTTTTTAAGTCCAACTTTTACTTCTCCACCTTTGCTCAATTGTCCAAAGAGCAACTCAGAAGCAAGCTCTCGCTTGAGCTGGTCCTGAATGACACGAGCCATAGGACGCGCACCCATTGACTTGTCATAGCCTTTTTCAGCAAGCCATGCCCTCGCCTTTTCAGACACTTCCAGTGATACTCCTTTCGCATCAAGTTGCGCTTGCAGTTCAATGATGAACTTATCGACCACCTGCAATATGACATCTTGGGTTAAGTGATTGAACCACACTATCCCGTCGAGTCGATTTCTAAATTCAGGGGTAAAGGTTCGATTGATCTCACTCATGGCATCGTGGCTATGATCTTGCTGCTTAAACCCAATGGATTTTTTAACCGTTGCCTGAACACCAGCGTTTGTTGTCATTACAAGCACTACGTTTCTAAAGTCTACCTTGCGACCGTTGTTGTCTGTCAGCGTGCCGTGATCCATCACCTGCAAAAGGATATTGTATATATCACTATGCGCTTTTTCGATTTCATCCAGCAAAACCACTGAATAAGGATGCTTAATAACAGCGTCAGTCAGCAAACCACCTTGGTCAAAGCCAACGTAGCCAGGAGGCGCACCAATAAGTCGACTGACCGCATGTCGCTCCATGTATTCCGACATATCGAAACGCACCAGTTCTACACCCATGATTTTTGCCAGTTGCTGTGTCACTTCGGTTTTTCCTACGCCTGTCGGTCCAGCGAACAAGAAATTACCGATGGGTTTAGCTTCGTTGCCCAAGCCGGAGCGTGATAGCTGTATAGCGTCAGAAAGCTTCTCAATCGCTTCGTCCTGACCAAACACAACCATTTTAAGATTGCGGCCGAGGTTCTTCAGCACGTCTTTATCAGACGCAGATACTGACTTCTCGGGAATACGCGCAATTTTAGAAATAATCTGTTCGATGTCAGTGACATTAATCGTCTTTTTACGTTTTGACGCTGGCAGCAAGCGCTGACTGGCCCCCGCTTCATCGATTACGTCAATAGCCTTGTCTGGCAAATGACGTTCGTTAATGTATTTTGCAGATAGCTCAGCGGCTGCCTGCAGAGCTTTGTTAGTAAAGCGCACACTGTGATGTTCTTCGTAACGTGACTTCAGCCCCATTAATATTTTGGTGGTATCGCTAACGCTTGGCTCTAACACGTCAATTTTTTGGAAGCGTCTTGCCAAGGCACGATCCTTTTCAAAAATGCCTTGATATTCCTGATAGGTCGTTGAACCAATACAGCGCAGTTCACCACTACTGAGTTTTGGTTTAAGCAAATTAGAAGCGTCCATGACACCGCCTGATGCAGCACCTGCCCCAATAATGGTGTGAATTTCATCAATAAACAGAATCGCTTTTTTGTCTTTGGTTAATTCTTTTAGGATGCCTTTAAGTCGCTTTTCAAAGTCACCACGGTATTTAGTTCCCGCAAGCAAGCCACCTAAGTCCAACGAATAAATAGTGCTGTCGGCGATTACATCGGGCACATCGTTGTTAACAATGCGAAACGCCAGGCCTTCGGCAATCGCTGTTTTCCCTACGCCTGCCTCTCCTACTAAGAGCGGGTTATTCTTACGACGTCGGCAAAGAATTTGAATCGAGCGCTCTACTTCGCTATCGCGACCAATAAGCGGATCAATTTTGCCCTCTTTTGCGGCAACATTTAGATTACTTGCATACTTTGAGAGCATGGACTGATTTTCTTCAGACTCCGCTCCTTCTTCGCTGATTTCTTCGCTGTGAGAACTATCGTCATCGTCCGTTTTACTTACCCCGTGAGAGATATAGTTCACAACGTCCAGCCGTGTAACGTCCGACTTTTTCAGAATGTACACCGCTTGAGACTCTTGTTCACTGAAGATTGCAACAAGCACGTTTGCGCCTGTGACTTCGCCCTTTCCTGAGGACTGAACGTGAAAAACAGCGCGCTGTAGTACACGCTGAAAGCCTAAAGTAGGTTGCGTTTCACGCTCGGCATTGTCATCTTCGGCGATAAGCGGTGTCGTCTCATTGACAAATTCTGTTAATTCACTTCTAAGTGTTTCAACTTTTGCGCCACAGGCTTTTAAAGCTTCTTGTGCCGCAGGATTGTCAAGCAACATCAATAACAGATGCTCAACAGTCATAAATTCATGACGATTCTGACGCGCATAAACAAAGGCTTCGTTTAAGGTCTGTTCTAAATCTTTATTTAGCATGATTTCCCCTTTACTGCGCTGGTTCCATGGTACACATCAACGGGTGCTGATGTTTACGAGAATACTGGTTAACCTGCATAACTTTAGTTTCTGCTATCTCTGCAGTATATATGCCACAAACGGCTTTTCCGTGATAATGCACCGTGAGCATCAATTGGTTGGCCTTTTCTGAATCCATTGAAAAGAATTTCATGAGTACTTCACACACAAAATCCATTGGCGTGTAGTCATCGTTATTCAGCATGACTTTATACATCGGTGGCGGCTGCGTTTTTTGTTTCTGCAGTTCTATTAGTTTTTCGCCATCAATACTCAAAATATTATCTTTACTCATCTTCACTATTACTAACTATAATCCTGCTTTAATTAAGCGCAAGCATTCTTTTATTAAAAAATGGTCGAATTCACCGTGTTAAAAACTTGACATAGGAAGCAACTAGCCCCTAAAGTTAGACCTATGGGGTAAGGAACGAGTTCCGCGCTTCATATCAGTCGCCACTGGTAAGATTGGTTTGTGCATTACTTCGTAGTATACATAGTGGAGACGAGATCAAAAGTTTTCAAGCAATACAATAGGAAGTTGTGTAATGGCAGTGGGTAGAGTTAAGTGGTTCAATAATGCCAAGGGCTTTGGTTTCATCGTTCCTGAGGATGGAGGCGAAGATATTTTTGCGCATTATTCAACTATTCAAATGGACGGATATCGTTCACTAAAAGCTGGCCAGCAAGTTACATTCGATATAGAACAAGGGCCGAAAGGGTTACATGCCGAAAATATAGGCATTGCCGACGAAGAGCCAAATCGATAAGCTGGTAAAAGCTTACAAATAATGACGAAGTAAAAGCAGGCATAGCGCAATATGGCTGCTTTTTTATGGATATTATTTAATTCAAACTTTTCTGCTTCACCTCCAGATCCGCTTAATATCCGCTTAATCAATTTCGTTATAAATGAAAACAAAAAAGCCTATCAAACGATAGGCTTTCTGACATTATCAATTGTGATAATTACATATTTTTGACAAGTGCCTTGCCAAACTCTGAACAGCTTAGCAATGTCGCGTCATCCATCAAACGCTCAAAGTCATACGTCACCGTTTTCGCTTTAATTGCACCTTCCATGCCTTTAACAATCAGGTCAGCAGCTTCAACCCAACCAAGATGACGAAGCATCATTTCGGCCGATAAGATCACCGAACCCGGGTTTACTTTATCTTGACCTGCATATTTAGGTGCGGTGCCGTGCGTCGCCTCGAATATTGCCACCCCATCTCCCAAATTTGCGCCAGGTGCAATACCGATACCGCCAACCTGTGCAGCCAATGCATCAGACACATAATCACCATTTAGATTCATGGTTGCGATAACATCATACTCTGCAGGTCGAAGGAGAATTTGCTGTAAGAAAGCGTCAGCAATCACGTCCTTAACAATGATTTCTTTACCCGTGTTCGGGTTTTTAAATGAGCACCAAGGGCCACCATCAATCAGCTCTGCACCAAATTGCTCTCGGGCAACCTGATAACCCCAGTCTTTAAATGCGCCTTCGGTGAACTTCATGATGTTCCCTTTGTGCACAAGCGTTAACGAATCGCGGTCGTTATCAATACAATACTGCAGTGCGCTTTTAACCAGACGAGTAGTACCTTCTTTAGACGTTGGCTTGATGCCAATACCACAGTCTTTTTCAAAGCGAATTTTCGTCGCTCCCATTTCCTCTTTCAGGAATTTAATGACTTTATTCGCTTCATCGGTACCTGCCTGGAATTCAATTCCCGCATAAATATCTTCAGAGTTTTCACGGAAGATAACCATGTCGGTTAATTCTGGATTCTTAAGCGGGCTTGGCGTGCCTGCATAGTATCGCACTGGACGCAGACAGACGTATAAATCCAATTCCTGGCGAAGCGCCACATTTAACGAACGAATACCACCGCCTACTGGTGTGGTTAATGGGCCTTTAATAGCGACCTTATATTCTTTTACCAAGTCCAGAGTTTCTTCCGGAAGCCATACTTCGCTTCCGTAGACTTGTGTGGATTTTTCACCCGCATACACTTCCATCCAGTTAATTTTCTTTTCGCCACCATAGGCTTTTTCAACTGCAGCGTTGACAACATCTATCATGACAGGCGAAACATCAACACCAATACCATCGCCTTCAATGTAGGGAATGATTGGGTTGTTTGGTACTACTAACGCACCGTTGTCGTCGAGCTGAATTTGTTCGCCTTGCTCAGGTTTCACTACCTTACTTGTCATGTATTTGCTCCTGTATGGGTTTAATTTCAGGCCATAAAAGCCTGTCTATCAAGATAACTTGTCGATAATAACGAACTTTTGTGTTTGTGCAAAATAATCTCAGGATTAAAGTAGCTGATTTGGTTATAATTGCCGTTATTCTTTAGTCGTATCTGCAAAAAGAGGCATTTAAACCTGTCTGAACAGCAAAAAGCAAAGTCACATCGAAAAATTGTTTTATTTAACAAACCCTATATGGTGCTTTGTCAATTTTCCGATGCCGAAAAACGTCAAACATTGAAGGACTACATTGCTATCCCTCAAGTCTATGCTGCAGGAAGGCTTGATCGCGATAGTGAAGGACTGCTTATACTGACTAATGACGGCAAGCTTCAGCACGAACTGGCTCATCCTGACAATAAGGTGAGCAAAACGTATTGGGTTCAGGTCGAAGGGACGCCTAACGACAAAGCTTTAAGGGCGATCGAACAAGGTCTTGAACTGAAGGACGGACTGACAAAACCCGCCAAGGTGAACATCATGCCAGCTCCAGACGTGTGGGAACGAGATCCGCCCATAAGAGAGCGCAAACACATTCCCACAACCTGGTTAAGTATTACATTAAAAGAAGGCAAAAACCGCCAGGTTAGGCGCATGACTGCTCATATAGGACATCCCACTTTGCGATTAATCAGATATCGCGTAGGAAGCTGGACGATTGATGGGATAAACAACGGTGAATTTGTTGTAATATGATCAAAGCCATAAAGCTGAGCCCGTCCGCTATAGCTTAGAACAAAATTTAGTGTCTATTCTTGGCTTCTTTGAGAAAATATTTGCTATAATCCGCCCTCTTTTTGTAGAGCCCGCTTAAAGCGTAAGTAAGGCCGCATTACGAACCCAGTAACTAAAGCAGTAACAAACCAGTAAACAAAAGAAATGGCACTAGAATAATGACAGCAAACGAGAAACCTCTGAGGGACACAACGAATGCGGGCTTTCACAATGAAAGCGCTGAAGATGCATCGTTACCCCCTGAGCAAACCAAAGTGATTGTCGGGATGTCTGGCGGAGTTGACTCATCTGTATCTGCACTTTTACTCCTACAACAGGGGTATCAGGTGGAAGGGCTTTTCATGAAAAACTGGGAAGAAGACGATGACGATGAATATTGCGCGGCAGCAGAAGATTTAGCAGACGCCCAAGCAGTTGCCGACAAACTTGGCATAAAACTTCATCGCATCAACTTTGCCGCAGAGTACTGGGATAATGTTTTTGAGTATTTCCTTGAAGAATACAAAGCCGGGCGTACACCCAACCCGGATATAATGTGCAATAAAGAAATTAAGTTTAAGGCCTTTTTAGAGTTTGCCGCAGAAGACCTGGGCGCTGACTTTATCGCTACCGGTCATTATTGTCAGCGTAAAAAAATAAATGGCAAATGGCAGTTGCATCGAGGACTCGACAATAACAAAGACCAAAGCTATTTTTTATATACGCTCAGTCACGAACATGTTGGCAAAACGCTCTTTCCTATTGGGCATTTAGAAAAACCTGAAGTGCGAAAACTCGCAGAGCAACATGATTTGGTGACACACGATAAAAAGGACTCTACAGGCATTTGCTTTATTGGTGAGCGCAAGTTTAAAGACTTTTTAGCACAGTATTTACCTGCTCAGCCTGGTGTCATTGAGACCGTTGACGGAGAAATAATTGGCGAGCATCAGGGATTGATGTATCACACGCTTGGTCAACGAAAAGGCCTATTTATCGGTGGCACAAAAGACCACGGAGATGAGCCGTGGTACGTCGTTGACAAAGATTTAAAACGAAATGTGCTCATTGTAGGACAAGGCGCCAATCACCCAAGATTGTATTCAGATGGGCTAGTTGCCAGTCAGATTCATTGGGTGGATAGAGAAACACCTAAAGATGAGTTCAGAGCATGCGTTAAAACCCGATATCGTCAGGCTGATATTCCATGCCGCGTTATCCCGCTTAAAAATGACGAGGTCAAAGTCATCTTTGATAAACCTCAAAAAGCGGTCACACCCGGACAGTCTGTTGTATTTTATCAAAATGAACGATGTTTAGGTGGAGCGATAATTGATAATTACCTTCATTTGGCATCCGACATATCACCTGATAATAAACATGTTACATCAAACGCGTAGAGCATAAGTGAATGGATAAGCTGATAGAACAACAACTTGCCCTGGCAGGTGTATGTCAAGCCGCTAAATTAGTGCAGAGTATTGCCAGACGCGGCGAAGCGGATGAAAATGCTGTAGAAGCAAGCATCTCAAGCATATTAGTTACAGCACCTGAAAATACTCAGCAGGTATATGGCAAATTAAGTAATTTAAAAATTGGTTTTACAACCCTTGTCGATCAGCTTGATAGCGCCAGCAAAACTAAAGATGCCGAGTTAACCCGCTATATTGCCTCAATTTTAAGCTTGGAGCGTAAATTAAGCCGTAATAATCAAGCCTTAAATGAACTAGGGCAGCGAGTGTCTCACGTTCAGCGTCAAACGGTACATGTTGGCTTTGAGAACTTACAGATATTAAGCTCCCTTGCGAGTATTTATTCAGATATCGTGAGCCCGCTTGCGCCAAAAATACAAATAGCGGGTAATCCGAATTTTTTAAGTCTAGAAAGCAATCAAAAGCGTGTGCGGGCTTTACTTTTAGCTGGCATTCGCTCAGCAGTACTGTGGCGTCAGCTAGGTGGAAAACGACGTCATATTTTATTTTCTCGTAACAAAATTGTTCACGCCGCCAAACAAGCCCTCAGACAGATGGACTAAATTTTACAAGCATAATCAAGCTCAACTTTTAACACCGACTTACTCAAATACAGGAAACATCATGGAATTATCATCGTTAACTGCACTTTCCCCTGTTGATGGCCGCTATGGCGAAAAAACAAAAGCGCTGCGCTACAGCTTTAGCGAATTTGGTTTAATTCGCTGCAGAGTGGAGGTAGAAGTAAGATGGTTACAGGCCTTGGCAAAGCACGATGAAATCAGTGAAGTTCCCTCTTTCTCAAGCGAAGCTAATGCAGTGTTAGATGCAATTGTCAGTGAATTTACAGAGCAAGACGCAGCGAGAATTAAAGAAATTGAGCGCACAACGAATCACGATGTAAAGGCCGTTGAGTACTTTTTAAAAGAAAAAGTCGCTCAGTCTGACGAGTTACATAAAGTCACAGAATTTATTCATTTTGCCTGTACCTCTGAAGACATCAATAATCTTTCGCATGCGCTGATGCTTCGTCAAGGTTTACAGGATGTCGTAGTGCCTCAAAGCCAGCAAATTATCGATGCCATTGTTGATTTGGCCGAAAATTACAGACAAATACCGATGATGGCAAGAACCCACGGGCAGCCTGCTTCTCCAACAACGATGGGCAAAGAAATGGCAAACATTGCTATACGTTTAGCCCGGCAGCTTGAGCAAATACAGTCGGTTAAACTCTTTGGTAAAATCAATGGCGCAGTGGGAAATTACAATGCGCATCTTAGCGCCTATCCGAATGTTGATTGGCACGCTTTTTCAAAAACATTTGTCGAAAGCTTAGGTTTATCGCACAACCCCTACACGACGCAGATTGAACCGCACGACTACATCGCCGAATTATACGATGCAATTGCGCGTTTCAATACCATTATTATCGATTTTGACAGAGACCTTTGGGGCTATATTGCGCTAGGTCACTTTAAGCAAAAAACAGTAGCCGGTGAAATCGGCTCATCTACCATGCCGCATAAGGTAAACCCCATTGATTTTGAAAACTCAGAGGGCAATTTGGGTATCGCGAATGCTATTTTACAGCATTTAAGTGCAAAACTTCCTGTTAGCCGCTGGCAACGCGACTTGACCGACTCGACCGTTTTGCGCAATCTGGGTGTGGGTTTGGCGTACGCATCAATTGCTTATCAAGCCACGCTTAAAGGGATAAGTAAACTAGAAGTAAATGAGCAAAGTCTGAGCGCTGAACTTGATGCAAACTGGGAGCTTTTAGCTGAGCCGATACAAACCGTCATGCGCCGCTACGGCATTGAGAAGCCTTATGAAAAACTAAAAGAACTTACGCGCGGTAAAAAAGTTAACAGCCAGGCCATTGCTGAATTTATAGACGGGCTAGACATGCCTGAAGATGCAAAAGCTTCTCTAAAAGCCATGACACCAGCAAGTTATATTGGTGATGCGCTTCGCCTGTGCGACGAATTGATTGCTAAACTGCGCGCTTGAGCCGACAAGCGCTTCAATCAACTAGCATGTGATAAGTGAGCGTCTGACCTAATCCTTTAAAGTTCCATACCGCAGGTTCAGAAAAGAAAAAGCGTCCTTGTGCCAGTTCGTATGTGTGTTTATCACAGTGGACTTGCCTGGGGCTTGCGCTTTTTTCCAGGCGAGACGCTAGCACCACAGATTGGCCCCAAACGTCAAAACAGGGGCTTTTTAAGCTTACTATGCCCGCCGACACTTCTCCTGTTGAGATCCCCGTTCTTAAGGCCATTGAGCTAGAGCCAGCGGTTTCATTGAAAATCTGGTGAAGTTTACGAATTAAAAATAAGGTTTTGCATACGCGCTCTTCGTGCTTACCGTCTTTAAGTTCACATATAAATATGTATTGGTCACCATTGGTTTTAATGCGCAGGCAAGCAGAGCTTTTGATCACCGCATCAAATCGTGTGTACACATCCTGTATAATCGATGAGGCAGTATGTTCACCATGCTCATTCATATAAGAACTTATGTTTACAATATCCATAAACACAACCGTCATCGGTGCTTTGTACATCAAATCTTGCGCACTGCTTTTGCGCGTATTTTGTAACGAAATAATTTTGCCAGCTATACGCTCGGGGAATACTTTGTAAATGACATTGGCGCTCGACTGACTAAAATTCTGTGCCTTTTTCCAGTTAGACAAGGTCATTCTTCTGACAATATACGCACACCCTAAACAGGACAGCGCCAGAACAAAGCTGTTGATCATTGTAAGCGCTGCATTGATATTTTTTTCCTGGCCAATCTGCTCATAGATGAGTGTTTGCGGCCTTGCCACATTTAGATGCTGAAATATCAAAAATAAAATGACGTAAAGCACACTTAAAGCGGCGAAAAAACGTGTTTCTTTTTCACTAAACATGAATCCTGTAACGAAGAGCGCCAAGAGATAAAAATACTGAAGCGCCATATCTTCTCGCCACAGCAGATTTGCTACAGTAATAAAGCTAATAAAAAACACCTGCAATAGCCACTTACCTAAATTAAAGCGATTGCGGCTAAATGCGTATGCACAGAGGGCAAAACCGATGAAATGAATAGAGGTATTCATTAGATGTAAAGTTAAGATGCTTTGATGTGAGGCATCTAAAAAGAAGAGCTTCAAGGTTTGTAATGCGGTAACAAAAAGCAGAAGGTAAGTCACGCGCCGCATGACGGCGCGCCGCGAATACATTAGATGTTCACCTTTATCGAACGTGAATGAATTCGAATCCTGCTCAAACATTGTTACTTCCCTGTTTCTCCCGTTTAAGCATTGTAAATAAGTGCATTTTTAACCTATACAAACGATATCACTTTATAGCAGAGCAAAAATCCACGTTATCGTTTATCCATCAGTAGTCGGAATAGACTGTGCCAATTAAGCATTCACGCAAGTAATCGTACACATAATAAGCCGCTTATTGTAACAATTAAACACTCAGACAATAGATCACTTGATCTGTAAGTCTTCAAAGCTCTTTACTAAGTCATCTAATTGCTTCATTTGCGTCAGATACCCTTCCAGTTTATCTAAGGGTAAGGCGCAGGGACCATCGCATTTTGCATTGTCAGGATCAGGATGCGATTCTATAAACAAACCGGCAATACCCAGAGCCATGCCGCTCCTTGCCAGTTCAGCTGCCTGTTTTCTTCGTCCATCCGCCGAATCTTCTCTGCCACCTGGTTTTTGCAAAGCATGAGTAGCGTCAAAAATAACCGGTGCCATTGGCTTCATGAGATCCATACCCAGCATATCAACAACGAGATTGTTATAACCAAAGCACGTTCCCCGTTCACAAAGCATTATTTTTTCGTTTCCACCTTCGGCAAACTTTTTAATAATATGACGCATCTCATGGGGCGCTAAAAACTGTGGTTTTTTAACGTTAATAACGGCGTTCGTTTTCGCCATCGCAGCAACGAGGTCTGTTTGTCGTGCTAAAAAGGCGGGCAATTGTATTACGTCTGCGACTTCTGCCACGGGTGCCGCCTGATAGGGTTCATGAACGTCGGTGATCACAGGTATATTGAAGGTCGATTTAATTTCTTCAAATATTTTTAGCCCTTCGTCCATGCCAGGACCTCGATACGAATAAAGAGAAGAGCGGTTTGCTTTATCAAAAGACGCCTTAAAAACATAAGGAATAGCAAGTTTTTCACATACCTGCACGTAGGTTTCAGCAATATTCATCGCAAGGTCTCGCGATTCCAATACATTCATGCCACCAAATAAAACAAACGGCGCATCGTTAGCGACTCTTATATGCTGTATGTTTACTTCTTTAATTGTGCTCATCTGCGTCCTTATTGATTTTACTGATTATCTTAATGCTTGAGTTTTATGCTATGCGAAAGCGGCCATACCAACAAATCCTAATCGCGCTGTCATCACTAGCCAAAACACGGCACTTATTGCAGCAAGGATACGCCAATGGGTTTTCTTCGCAACACGAAGCGCAACAACAATAGAACCAACATAGAATATCAAGCCTGCAAATTTAGCCGTTGCCCATGAGTTCAAAAATGGATAGGCAGAATAAATTATCGCCATCCATATAATTGAAATGAGTAAAAGCGTATCTGCAATGTGTGGGGTGATTTTCAACCATTTTTTATCAAGGGCTGGCGAGGCGCGCAAAAGCAGTACAAAGCGAATGATGAAAAATAGAAAGGTTAAGGCAACTGCCGTAAGGTGGAGATGTCTAGCGATGGCTATCGTCGTTTCTGTCATAATTTTATGCTCTTATTATGTGTTATTGTTCATTTTGAAATCGTTTTTAATTAGTTGTTGACCACCAGCCAAAGCTTACTCTGTCAATTTGATTGTAGTCCTGGCGCGTCTCAATTTGTTTAAAGCCTCGGGCGCTTAAAAGATCACGAATAGCCTTTGCTTGAGCAAAACCATGTTCCAGCATCAATAATCCGCCGTTTAGCAAATAGGCAGGCGCTTGCTGAATAATTTCCCGTATATCCTTAAGACCGTCCTCACCTGAAGTCAGCGCGCTAAGCGGTTCAAATCGCAAATCCCCCTGCCATAAATAGCTGCTTCCTTGTTCAACATAAGGCGGGTTACTGACAATAAGCGAAAATAAATCATCATCGTCCGTTTCACCAATCTTTACTTTTTCAAACCAGGCGCTTTGAAAAAACTCTACCTCCAATTGATTGATGCTGGCATTGCGCCTTGCCAGCATGACAGCATCTTCAATCGTATCAATCCCAATGACTCGCCAGTGAGGGCACTCTTTTTTCAAAGCTAATGCAATTGCTCCTGTACCCGTGCCTAAATCTAATACCCTTGCATTATCAGGCAAGTGATTTTGCAATGAGATAGCAAGTTCAATCAAGGTCTCCGTATCCTGCCTGGGGATTAAGGTGCTGGAGTTTACTTCCAGGCTTAAATCCCAAAAGGCCTGTTTGCCCGTAATATAGGCGATAGGTCGTCCGCTACATCTCATTCGAATAACATCGTTAAATGCTTCCTGCTCGGTGTCGTCAACAGCATCGCTTGAATGCGCGATTTGCCAGGCTCGTGTCTTGCCACTTACAAATTCAAACAAAATACGCGCTTCAAGGGCAGCGTCTTTTTTATCCGCGTAAGCTAAATGCGTTTCGCCCAATAGCGATTGTTCAGCCTTAGCTAAAAGACTTGCCAATTTCATGCTGCGGGCTCTTTGATAACATGCATGGTTTAGTCATCTGAAAGTGAAGCAAGTAAGTCTGCTTGATGCTCTTGTCGTATCGGGTCCGACAGCGCTGCCAAATCCCCTGCTATAACGTCATCCAACTTGTACAAGGTGAGATTAATTCTGTGATCTGTCACTCTGCCTTGAGGGAAATTATAAGTGCGTATTCGTTCAGATCGATCGCCACTACCCACCAAACTCTTACGTGTACTTGCTTCTTCTGCCGTGCGTTTATCCTGCTCGATTTGATTAAGTCTTGCCTGCAAAACCGACATCGCTTTTGCCCGGTTTTTATGCTGAGAGCGTTCGTCCTGACATTCCACTACCACCCCCGTTGGAATGTGTGTCAAGCGAATGGCAGAATCCGTTTTGTTTACGTGCTGTCCACCAGCACCAGAAGCTCTGAAAGTATCCACACGCAAATCTGCCGGATTGATCTCTATCGCTTCCGATTCAGGAATTTCTGGCAATACAGCCACTGTACAAGCCGATGTGTGAATGCGACCTTGAGACTCCGTTTCAGGTACGCGCTGAACGCGATGACCACCCGATTCGAACTTCAGCACGCCGTATGCACCGTCTCCACTTACATTGGCAATAATTTCTTTATAACCGCCATGTTCACCTTCGTTAGCGCTAAGTACCTCTACCCGCCAACCTTTTGTTTCAGCAAAGCGACTGTACATTCTAAACAAGTCCCCGGCAAAAATAGCCGCTTCGTCGCCCCCTGCTCCAGCCCTAATTTCCAGAAAACAACTGTTATCATCATTTGGGTCTTTAGGGAGCAAGAGAATTTGCAAAGACGTTTCTAATTCTTCAGCTATCGCTTTGGCCGATTTTAATTCCTCTTGCGCCATTTCACGCATCTCGGGATCGTCTTCTTTTAGCATTTCTGTGGCAGATGCAATGTCTTCTTGCGCAGACTGAAAGGCACTAAATTGCTTGACGACTTCTTCAAGCTGAGAAAACTCTTTTGATAGTGCTCTGAACTTTTCCTGATCACCAATGACCTTTGGATCACCTAACAAGGCTTGCACTTCTTCAAAACGCTCAACTAGCGATTCGAGTTTATTAACGACTGATTGCTTCATTTTTATCCTGCTTATGCGGTCTAATAACTTTAGGTGCTGACTATTACCGCTTGTTTATCAATTTATTTGTCTTCGCTCATCAATTTACTCAAATTAAAGGCTTTGCTGAGTAAATGTAAGCTTTCATTGTCCTGATTCTGGATTGCGCTTTGCAAGGCTTTTGTGGGGCCATGCATCATTTGCTGTGATAATTTATAACTGAGTTCATCAAGCACCACCTGAGCATCTTCACCCGCTTGGATACGTGCCTGCGCTTTTTGCGTTAAATCGTCTCTTAAGGCCTGTGCCTGCTCTCGATACTCTTTGATTAAATCGATGTGTGCCGATTGCGCCTGCCATTTACTAAAATCAAGGACTTTGTCTTTAATGAGTCTTGACGCTTCCTGAGCCGCCTGTTCGCGTGTTGCGACGTTTTGTTCAATGATATCCTGCAAATCGTCAACGGTATACAAGTAAGCATCGTCTAAATCACTGACTTCGCTTTCTATGTCTCGCGGAACGGCTAAATCAAGTAGCAACATCGGTTTGTGTTTGCGCTGCTTTAGTGCTGATTCCACCATTCCTTTACCAATAAGCGGGAGTGAACTGGCAGTGGAACTTATAACAACGTCTGCTTCAAAAAGGTGTGCGGGAATTTGACTGATGGTAATGGCTTTTCCATTTAGGCTTCGTGCCAGTTGTTGCGCATTCTCAAGCGTGCGGTTGGCTACCATAATAGACTTCGCATTAGCCTGCTGTAAGTGTTTGGCAACCAGCTCAATTGTCTCCCCTGCTCCCACCAATAAAATATGACTTCTATCGATAGAGGAGAATATTTGCTTGGTTAATTGCACTGCGGCGTAAGCCACTGAAACTGCGCTAGCGCCAATTTCTGTCTGGCTGCGAACTTGTTTTGCCACGGCAAAGGTGGTTTGAAACAGCTTTTCAAACTGACTGTTAACAGTGCCTGCGCGCTTTGCCTCCATAAAGGATTGCTTTACCTGTCCCAAGATCTGCGGCTCACCTAAAATCAGTGAATCTAATCCACAAGCCACTCTCATGAGGTGCTCAACGGCATCTTGCTCCTGATGTAAATACAGATGATTTTGTATGTCACTAACGTCAATGCCATGTACTTTTGCAAGCCAGTCGATTAAGCGGGACTGCTCAAATGTCGCGGTGTTGGCATACAACTCGGTGCGATTACATGTCGAGAGGATCACAAGCTCACTGTTGTGCTCGTTTAGACGCTTAAATTCTGAAAGTGCATCCATCAGTTTATCTGGTGTAAACGCCACGCGCTCTCGCAAAGCAACCGGCGCTGACTGATGATTTAAACCAATGGTGAAAAACGGCATGAAAATATATGTATACTTGCACTTACTGAAAGACAGCGCATTGTAGTAAAATCCCCCATTAATTAAAAGGATAACTGCATTTATCGCGCCGTTTTGCGTGTAAATCCAGCAAAAGGTTCCCCTATTGTCTAAACTTAATAGAGCATCCACAGCCATAGATACAAAGCTGACTCAATTATCCGACTGCGCACTGCATTTTGGAAAGCGCCTTCATCACATTCATTTATGGCGGCTTGTTCCGCGTTTGTTGCTAGTTAGCCTGACAATATTGACCTTAAGTGCATGCGTGACTAAGCGAGATAATGTGAGTGACTCTGCAGAATTAAATAGGCAGGCGCTAGAGCAATTAGCATCCTGGCGCGTGAGCGGAAAACTTGCCATTATCACACCGGATGAACGAAAAAGTGCGTACATGGCATGGCAGCAGCAAGACATCCACACTAACATGACCTTAAGCACCATCGTCGGCTCGACCATCGCCAGGCTTAAATACGATGGCTTGATTGCAAGCCTTGAGGCAGATAATCAGCAGTGGCAAAGCCACTCTCCTTCAGAGTTAGTCTTTCAAGTGATTGGTTGGCAATTACCCTTAGAATCAATGCCTCAGTGGCTAAAAGGTAATGTGGAACACAACTTAGTAATCGAACGATATGAAAATGGTCTGGTGAAGCGTTTTCGTACGCAATGCCAAGCTTGCTTTGTTTGGGATGTAACGTTTAATCAATACGCAGATTTTTCACTTTTGAGCTCATCGAGCAGTCAAGCACAAAGCGCGGATACACCCGAAATCGCTTTACCCACCCGAATAACCATGACACAGGCTGATACACAAACAAAACTCATATTACGCATTGATGACTGGGAGGCGTCTCTTGATTAACTTTGATGCGCCCTTCTACGTTTTAAGCCCTGCAAAACTGAATCTTTTTTTGCACATTTGTGGACGGCTAGAAAATGGTTATCATCATCTGCAAACCTTATTTCAACTTTTAGATTACGGCGACACCATCGGATTCAAGCTCATCGAAGCGCCTAAAATTCACTTGCTAAATCCTATTGCAGGGGTGAATAACGCGGATAATTTGTTACTTAAAGCTGCAAATGCCCTACTACCTTACAAAAACTCACCCTTCGGTATTGAGCTAAGTATCGACAAGCGCTTGCCCATGGGCGGAGGCATTGGAGGTGGTTCGTCTAACGCTGCAACGGTATTGCTTGCGCTTAACCAAGCATGGGAATGCAGGCTATCGATAGATGAATTGGCAGAGATTGGACTGAAATTAGGCGCCGATGTTCCTGTATTTGTAAGAGGCAGAACCGCCTTTGCAAGCGGAGTGGGTGAAGCGCTGACTCCCGTTGAGCTAAGTACTAGAACGTATTTGGTTGCGACTCCTAAAACGCACATCTCTACTCAGGCAATTTTCAATCATCCCGACTTACCAAGAAATACCCCGGAAATTGCATTTAGCGATTATAGCTTTGAACAAACGCGAAATGATTGCGAAATTTTAGTGAGTAAAATGGATTCTAAAGTTGCAAATTTATTACAGTGGTTGCTAAACTACGCCCCGTCGAGAATGACTGGCACAGGCGCAAGTGTTTTTGCAATATTCGATAATGAAGATGATGCAAAACAGATACTTAAGCTGCTTCCTGACGGGATATCAGGGTTTATTGCAAAAGGCGTGAATTATTCATCTGCGCACAAAAGTCTGGATTTATAAGATTTTGCAAGATGAATAATAGAGTTTTCTTTCGCTCTGAGCTCTGAGCTTTGAACCTTGTACTATGCCGGATTGTTTTCGCATTCACCACAGCCATACATGCCATCACTGGCCAAACTTGCACTGAGGATTATCTTGTGCCCGATATGAAGCTATTTACCGGAAATGCCGTACCGGAACTCGCTCAAAAAGTCGCCGACCGTCTATACACTAAATTAGGAAACGCCAGCGTAGGCCGATTTAGTGATGGCGAGATATGCGTAGAAATTCATGAAAACGTCCGTGGCTCGGACGTTTTTATTTTGCAGTCAACCTGTGCGCCAACAAACGACAACCTGATGGAATTGATTGTAATGATTGATGCATTCAGACGTGCGTCGGCTGGCCGCATTACTGCCGTCATCCCTTATTTTGGCTATGCACGTCAAGACCGTCGAGTCAGAAGTGCTCGCGTGCCAATTACCGCGCGTGTTGTGGCTGATTTTCTATCAAGTGTTGGTGTTGACAGAGTGCTTACCGTGGATTTACACGCTGAACAGATACAGGGCTTTTTTGATGTGCCGGTAGACAACGCTTTTGGTACACCTATCTTGCTTGATGACATGTTCCAGCGTGATTTTAAAGAGCCTGTTGTTGTATCACCTGACATAGGCGGCGTAGTAAGAGCAAGAGCTACCGCCAAGTTGCTTAACGATACAGATTTGGCCATCATCGACAAACGTCGTCCAAAAGCCAATGTAGCACAAGTTATGAATATCATCGGTGATGTCAAAGGTCGCGATTGTATTATTGTTGACGATATGATTGACACCGGTGGAACCTTGGCAAAAGCAGCAGAAGCTCTCAAGGCGCACGGCGCAGCGAAAGTTTATGCCTACGCAACCCATGCGGTATTTTCAGGCGCTGCCCCTAAAAACCTGGAAGATTCAGTGATTGATGAAATCATTATCACTGACAGTATTCCACTTAGCGAAGAGATGAAAAAAGTTAAAAAAGTGAAGCAGCTCACGCTTTCAGAAATGCTTGCTGAAACTATTCGACGCATTAGTAATGAAGAATCAATTTCAGCGATGTTTGAGTATTAATGCTATACTTATGTAACAAAAACCGCTTTAAACTAAAGCGGTTTTTTTATGCCCTAAATTTTAATACCCAAAACGATGGCTGGGGCATGTTGGTTTTTGCACACCGGATTACACTGTAATAAGCTTGTAAAAGAGATAATGAGTAGCGCTGTGCATCAAAATAAAGTGTCGAAAAACATGCATAATATTAAACATAAAGGAGATATGATGACGATTTACAAACGATTTTCCCTCCCTGTTTTACTTCTTTTGACAGGCCTTAGTGGCTGTCAAGACGATAGCAACATTCCTGAGCCTGTGCAGCCTGAAACATCGCAAGCTGTTTCTTCGGTTGTTGACACTGAGGATTCTGAGCAATTAAATGAACAAATGAGCAGTAACGACCAGGAAACGAGTCAAGCGCAGGATGGACAAATGACAATAACAGGCACTTTACTTTGGCAAGAAATGGAAGGCGGTTTTTATGGCTTTGTTACTAAAGACGGCAAAAAATTTATGCTTAACGGCATTGCTGAGGAACACCGAAAAAATGGTATTGTGTTAAGTGTTACCGGCAGCGTGATGACCGATATGATGACCATTCAACAATTTGGGCAAATGTTCAAAGTGGAGGATTACAGCGTCATTGATGAAAGCAATGCCAGCAAAAATAAAGGGAATGCGTATTAAGGTATATTGATCTTTACTTTGCAACGAAGAGTTGTCATCGTGATGAAAATCACGACCTCCATGGGCTAACGCATTGTTTATTTCATCTTTGCTTTGCAACGAAGAGTCGTCATCGTGATGAAAATCACGACCTCCATGGGCTAACGCATTGTTTATTTAACCTTTGCTATGTGCCAAAGAGGTTCCGATTTGCATCGGAATGACTATATTGTCTCAAAAGCATCATTTCTCAAATAGCCAATAAAAGTTATGAAGAGGTTATAAGCAAAGAAAGGCATCAACTACCACAAAAATGATTGTTTGTATCCAGTGCCAATGATAGAATGCGCCGCCGTTTACGAACGGGCTTTATATTCTTATAAAGTATCGCGCGCGATTTGGTCGCAAAATCGTGCTAAATCTATTAACTGGAGACAATCATGTCTGAAGCAATTTTTAACTTGGATGCAAGCGTCCGAACAGACTTAGGGAAAGGTGCGAGCCGCCGCCTACGTCATGAGGGCAAAGTGCCTGCAATCCTTTACGGTGGTAACGAAGCGCCACTTTCTTTAACACTTGATCACAACAAAGTTGTTCAAGCGCAAGAGTTTGAAGCTTTTTACTCTCACGTTCTTACATTAAACGTTGACGGTAAGAAAGTGGAAGCGCTAGTAAAAGATATGCAGCGCCACCCTTACAAGCCTAAAGTAACGCACATCGATTTTCAGCGCGTTATCGCTGGTGAAAAACTGCACACTAATATCCCATTGCACTTCATTAACGAAGCTAAGTCACCCGGTATTAAAAACGACGGTGGATATGCTGATCACGCAATGCAAGAGTTAGAAGTAACCTGTTTACCAAAAGATTTACCAGAGTATATCGAAGTAGATATGGCCGAAGTTGAAATGGGTCAAACCCTTCACATCTCTGACCTTGTTCTGCCTAAAGGTGTCGAATCTGTTGAATTGGCAAAAGGTGAAGGACACGATTTAGCCGTTGTGACTATCAAAGCACCTAAAGGACCAAGCGCTTCTGATGAAGATGCTGCGTCTGATGATGATGCAGGTGAAGAGGCTACTGAGGAATAATCAGTTGTCTGATATTCGTCTTATCGTGGGTCTGGGTAATCCAGGCCCCGAATATCACAACACTCGGCACAATGCAGGTGCTATGTTGGTAGAAAACTTAGCTTCACGTTTCAATATCACATTGAAATATGAAGCTAAGTTTTTTGGTTTTACCGGCAGGGGAATTATTGCGGGTAAAGATATCCGCCTGCTTATCCCTACGACTTTTATGAACAAAAGCGGCCAGGCCGTTGGCGCAATGTGCACCTTTTACAAAGTACTTCCAGAGCAGCTCTTGGTCGCTTTTGATGAATTAGACTTTGAGCCAGGTATCGCAAAATTTAAAATGGGTGGCAGCTCAAGCCAAAACGGAATACGCGATATTGTACGCTGCCTTGCCAATCAGAAAGATTTTTTACGCCTGCGTATTGGTATCGGTCACCCCGGCCATAAAAGTAAGGTAACCGGACATGTGCTTGGCCGGGCATCATCAGATGAGCAGGCAAAAATAGACGATGCAATCGACGAATCGATTCGCTGCATAGCACTTTTATTTAAAGAAGGACTGACCAGCGCGCAGCAACGTTTAAATGGATTCAAAGCAGCAGGTTAAGGCCTGACTGTTCAAAACTACAACTAATTAAGCTGACTTAAGGCAGATTCATGGGATTTAAATGTGGCATTGTTGGGCTACCCAACGTAGGAAAATCAACGCTTTTTAACGCACTTACCAAAGCCGGAATAGAAGCGGCAAACTTCCCTTTTTGTACAATTGAGCCTAACACAGGTGTGGTGCCAGTACCTGACACACGTTTAGATCAAATTGCAGCCATTGTGAAGCCACAAAAGCTAATCGCAACGACGATGGAATTTGTCGATATTGCCGGTTTGGTTGAAGGTGCGTCGAAGGGTGAAGGATTGGGCAATAAGTTTTTGGCAAACATTCGCGAAACAGACGCAATTGGTCATGTGGTGCGCTGCTTTGATAACGACAATATCGTTCACGTAGCTGGAAAAGTCGATCCGCAGTCGGACATTGATGTCATTAATACCGAGCTGGCCTTGGCCGACCTCGAAACCACTGAAAAAGCCATGATCCGCGTAGGCAAACGCGCAAAAGGCGGTGATGCAGATGCCAAGTATGAACTTAAAGTACTTGAAAAATTATTGCCGCATTTAAATGAAGGTGGCTTACTGCGACAGGTTGATTTAAGCCCTGAAGAATATAAAGCCATCAGCTATATGAATTTTCTGACGCTCAAACCTACCATGTACATTGCGAACGTCAACGAAGATGGTTTTGAAAACAATCCATATTTGGACAAAGTTAAGGCCATTGCAGCAAGTGAAGGTGCAGTTGTCGTTAGCGTGTGTGCTGCAATCGAGTCAGATATTGCTGAGCTGGATGAAGAGGATAAAGCCGACTTTTTAGCTGAGCTAGGCTTAGAGGAACCTGGCCTTAATCGCGTTATTCGAGCAGGCTACAGCTTGCTTACCTTGAAAACGTATTTTACTGCTGGTCCAAAAGAAGTGCGTGCATGGACTTTCCCCGATGGCTCTACTGCACCTCAGGCTGCTGGTAAAATTCACACCGATTTTGAAAAAGGCTTTATTCGCGCAGAAGTCATCGGTTTTGATGACTACATAGCCTGTAATGGCGAACAAGGTGCTAAAGACAAGGGTAAGTGGCGATTAGAAGGCAAAGAATATATTGTAAAAGATGGAGACGTGATCCACTTTCGCTTTAACGTTTGATATGCGTTTTATTGCCTATTCTAGCTGCCCAGTCTAGGCACGGTCTAGCTACTCAAGCAAGCTGCATCGCTTAAATGCACAAGGCATTTAATTATTTTTTGTTTGGCTCTCACGCTGAAATGCCTGTTTTGTTTTCAGCGTTGCAGTCGCATTTGCCGGGTCGTCTGGCCAAATATGTTTTGGATAGCGACCTTTCATTTCTTTTTTAACGGCTTGATAGCTGCCTTCCCAAAATTTACTAATATCCTGAGTGATTTGAATAGGACGATTGGCTGGCGATAATAAGTGTAGAGTCAGAGAAAGCTTTCCCTGTAAAATACATGGATGCGAGTTGAGTCCGTAAAACGCCTGTATTCGTGCGCTTAGCACCACAGTGCCGTCTTGCTGATATTCAAGCGTTGCTTTATCGCCCGATGCAAGGGCATATTTTTCAGGGACTAAGGCAAGTACTCTTTTTAATTCCGTATAGCCAACTTCTGCTATTAAGTAGTTATGTAGAAGGTCGTAAAAACAAAGCTTGCTAAGAGACTGCCAAGACATACATGTTGATAAACTCGGTAGCAACCACTTATCTGCATGTTCGAGCAAGAATTTATTGTCAAGGCGAGTCAAGCTTTTGGGTAAAAGAGATGGGTAATAAAGCGAGACAAAATTAAGGCGTCGCAGCAACTGCATGCTTGCTTGTTCAAAAGGCAAAGCATCTATGAAACTTGGGCCTTGCTCACGTATTTTTGCTTGCCATAGCGACATAATTTGAGCGGCGGAGGGTTTAGGCAAAGGCGTCGAAGACAACACTATTTGACCGAAACACTCCAGCCGCCTTGCGCTAATGCTTTGCGCGTTTTTATCCCAATGCACGGTCTCCTTTTCAGTAAATAAATGCGCAAAAGGTTCTTTATATTTTTTAAGAAGCTCAACGGGTAAAAGGCTTGCAAGCGTTACTTTTGGATCTGCTTTATTATTTGCTGCTTGCTGATCTGACTGGTGTATAAACATCGAGGCAACAGCGACAAACTGCTTAGCTTGCTTAGGTATAGATAGAAGCGGGTCTTCATCGCCTAATCTTGCCATCCCACCTGTGCTTAGACTCAATGCACCTTCACCATTGTGCATGCTTATCCAATGAGGAAAGCCAAAGGCGACAAGTATGCCGCTCTCCTCAAGCGGCCATTGCTCACATAAATTTAAGGATAGATTCAAACGTCTATGCCAGTGACGAATATCTTTCCAGATAAGATGCGCCTTATTATATTGCAGAAATTGCAAACGCTTTTGAATGTCAGCGCCAGCCGGACCTTGATGAGACAATGGATCTTTGTTTTCAATCAGGCTCGCAATTGCAAGGGCAAGACTGAGATGGCGTTTTTCCATTTTTGAATCGTCAATTGCCGATAGTGTGCGTTCAATCATTACGGCAATAGATAAATCTGTCCCCCACCGATGTGCACGTTGTCCAAGTGGGCTAACACTGAATTCATCAGAGTGATTGAGTAAGGCACCATCAGATAAAAATGTATTGGATGAAGAGGCTTCAAATGACATTGGCAAATTCGATGTATTGTTAAAACCCTGAGGCTTTAAAAGCCCCTGGCTCACCAAGGCTGTTAGCGCCTGTTTGAGTTGCGCCGCAGAAGGCTGGTCAATTAAAGGTAATTCGTGGAGTTGGCTACCCCAAATGGCTGCCTCAAAAACGAGATGCTTTACGTCATGAGTTAATATTTCGGGCTTGGATTGCTGAGCAAGCCGCTCAAAGAATGATTGCGAACAAAGCCGATAGCATGTGCCTGCCATCAGCCGCCCTGCTCGCCCCGCGCGCTGGGTTGCCGATGCCTGAGAAATAGCTTGCATGCGTAAGCTTGTGATCCCTTTATTCAAGTTAAACACCGCCACCTTTTCCATCATACTATCAATAACAACTTCAACACCGTCTATGGTGACACTGGTTTCGGCAATATTGGTGCTGAGTATGATTTTTCGTTTACCGGCCGGCGCTGGCATAAATGCAAGTTGCTGTTTGTTAAAGGCTAAGCCACCGTAGAGCATACAGATAAGCGCGCTTTCATCAAATAGCTCAGTTAATTGCCCAGCCACTTTTTGGATTTCTTTTGCTCCGGGTAAAAACACCAACACGTCTTTTGTATGCTGGTCGAATACCTGCTTGACTGCATTACATACCCGTGCAATCAAGCGCTGCGAGAGAGACTGTTTAATTTGTCTGTTTTGTCCGCGATAATCTGCCTGTTGCCCGGTATCATCAAGATACACTATATCAACTGCATGCTGTTTGCCCTCGCACTTCAGGACCTTGGCAGCAGGCAAGATGGATTTTACTCCTTCGATTTCCAGCGTTGCCGACATAACAAGCAAACGCAAGTCGTTTCTTAGCGCTTGTTGAACTTCAATAGACAATGCAAGGGAAAAATCAGCATGAATAGAGCGCTCGTGAAACTCATCAAACACGATTAAACTAACCCCCTCAAGCTCGGGAGAGCTTTGTAACATGCGAGTCAGCACGCCTTCTGTCACTATTTCAATACGCGTTTTTTCACTGACTTTTGATTCGCCCCGTATACGATATCCAACTCGCTCTCCAGGTGCTTCATTGAGCTGCCCGGCTAAATATTGCGCGATGTTGCGGGCAGCTATTCGCCTTGGCTGAAGCATAATTATTTTGTCTGTGGCAAATTGTTCAAGCGTGAGTAAGTACAGTGGCAGACATGTCGACTTACCCGCTCCGGGTGGCGCCACCACAATAGCATTATCATGCTTAAGCTGTTCAGCCAGAATGGAAAATATGGATTCGATTGGAAGCACAATAAGTAGCGAATAAGTTGAATGTATTTGAGCCACTAGTTTACGGAATAAACCGAGAATAAAAAGAGGACTATCGATTTAAAAGTTGCCAAATGCGCGTATAAAATCAACGCTAAGTTAAAAAACGCTTAGATTGTGTGCAAGCGTTGGGAAATTTCTAAAAAACGGTTGACGACCCTACCTCGCTTGCGCATAATACGCGCCACTCCGAAATTGAGCGGAATTATGGCTACGTAGCTCAGCTGGTTAGAGCACATCACTCATAATGATGGGGTCGCAGGTTCGAGTCCCGCCGTAGCCACCATAATTTTGTTTAATTTAGGATTTGCTTAGATACGCGGAAGTGGTGGAATTGGTAGACACGCTGGATTTAGGTTCCAGTGCTTCACGGCGTGAGAGTTCAAGTCTCTCCTTCCGCACCATCGTTGTAAACGACTGGGGTATAGCCAAGTTGGTAAGGCAGCGGGTTTTGATCCCGCCATTCGTAGGTTCGAGTCCTGCTACCCCAGCCATCTAGCAAACCATAACCGAACAACTGGGGTATAGCCAAGTTGGTAAGGCAGCGGGTTTTGATCCCGCCATTCGTAGGTTCGAGTCCTGCTACCCCAGCCATTTACTAGACTACATCTAAATTTTTCTTTTCTCTTCGTCATACTTTGCGACTAACGCAGTTGCTTTTTCTATAGACAAAGGCCGCCCAAGAAAGTAGCCCTGTGCCATATCGCAATTGAATTCTTTTAGTTGTTCCAGCTGACATTGTGTTTCTATCCCCTCGGCAATGATTTTTTTACCAACACCTTTCGCCAGTGAAACTATCGCCTTTAATACATTCAATGCATTCTGATTGGTAATTTGATTCGTATTGTCGTCAATGGCAGCGACAAAACAGCGATCGATTTTCAGATATTGCACGGGGATTTCGTTAAGATAAGCAAGTGATGAATATCCTGTACCAAAATCATCAATTGCCAGGTCGATTTGCCTTTCTTGCAGGCACGAATATATCGCTTCAAGCTGATGACTGTTTTCAATCAACAAGGACTCGGTCAGTTCAAGTTTAATATAACGAGAGTCAATTTCCACCGTGTCGATGACACTATCAAGCAGTGACAAAAAGTGGGTGTTTCTTAACTGATTACTGGATAGGTTGATTGAAATTGTCGGTCTGATGTAATCAGCCTTGATATGCCAAACACTTGCCTGTCGACATGCTTCTCTCAGTACCCACTCTCCAATATCCCAAATAAGGCCGGTCTCTTCTGCAATAGGAATAAAATCCGCTGGCGAAATTAAGCCTTTTTCGGGATGTTGCCAGCGAATTAGCGCTTCAAAGCCCTCTAGGCTATCATCATTAAGGTTAAAAATAGGTTGATAGACCAATTCAAGCTGATCGTTTGAAATGGCATTTCGAAGGCCTTTTTCAATTTCGATATTTTTAACTGCCTGTTTTTGCATCTGGTCATCAAATATCTTGTAGACTGACCGCCCAGACTCTTTGGCGTGATACATCGCAATGTCTGCATTTTTAAGCACACTGGGCACGTCTTTATAATTCGCATCACAACATACCAGGCCCACACTTACATTAAAGTAGACAGTAGAATTTTCGATGATAAATGGTTCTTCAAACGCAGATACAATTTTCTTTGCAAGCGTTTCCATTTCTATCTCACACATACCTTGCGTGACAACGGTAAACTCATCACCTCCCAGTCTCGCTGAATACTGATTTTCATGTAACAGTGAGGTCAGACGCTTTGAACAGGCAATGAGTAGTTTATCGCCAAAAATATGCCCCATGGTATCGTTGATTTGTTTAAAACGATCTCCATCCAGAAACATCACACCGTAAGTAAAATCCGCATTGCGCTTTGTTTTTTCAATCAAGCCACTAATGTGCTGCAGTATCCACTCTCTATTGGGTAGCTCAGTCAGAGAATCATGAAAAGCCATGTGAAACAGTTTTCTTTCTGCTTCCCTACGCTCATTTATTTCTTTTTGCAGTTCTTGCGTGCGCTGTAAAACGCGATCTTCCAATTCGTTATTTAATTTGGCAAGTGAGTTACTTGTATTCTCTAATTCTTCTGCATAGGTTTGAAGCTGAACAGTTTTTTCGGCCACCTTTTGTTTCAACTCATTTTGACTGCGTTTGTTGGCAGCTAAACGCCAGTGAGTTATTGCATATACCGCCAATGTAAGCAGAATGCTGGCAATACTCACAAACCACCAGGTTTGCCACCAAGGTGCCAGTACGGTAAATGTAAAGCGACTGCCGTTTTCATCCCATATTCCGTTGCTATTAGATGCGTAAACTTCAAAGGTATAATCACCCGCTGGCAAATTCGTGAAGCTTGCGCTTCGCTCTTGTGCGCTTACTTCATTAAAATCTGATTGCCATCCGAGTAGACGATATCGAAACCGTGAATACTGCGGGTAAACATAATTCAAGGCTGAAAAATCAATTTTCAAGCTATTGTTGTTGTAGACAATTTCTGCCGGACTTGTCTGGCTCAGTAGCTCAGCAAAAGAAAAACGCCTGTCTGAGGATGCATCGGTAGTAATCATTGACACTTCACTGATATAAGTACGCGATTCAGGTAAGCGCTCAGGCAAACTAAATGGGTCAATTTTTGTCACGCCATTTTTTGCAGGCACGTAAAAAGCGCCATCGACAGACGTAAATTCACCGTGAGTACTTAATTCGTTTCCAACTAATCCATCTTGCTGTGAGTAGTTCACAAACAACTTTGTTTTCGTGTCAAAGATAGAGAGACCATGGTTTGTTGCTGCCCATATTCTGTCTAAGGGATCAACGCTGAGGTAATTCACTTCATTATTGGCCAGGCCATCTTTTTCTGAATAAATAAGGTAGGCTTTGCTTTCAAGATCCAGCTTTACCAAACCCGACGATGTAGCAAGCCATAAGGTGTTATTATTCGACGGATGAATATGAGAAATCCCGCCAAAGTCTTCATCAATTACAAGCTCAATTTGTCCTGTTTTTAAATTTAGCTGTTCCAGTCCATAGCGACCAGCGATATATAGGTAGTTGCCATGTATCGCCAAATCGACAACGCCAAGGTTGAAAATATCGCTATCTCCCCCCTTCTGTCTGCTAAAATAATCAGTAAATCGGTTTCTGGCGATATCGAAATACTGAACACCTTTTCCCCAAACAGATAACCAAATCCCCCCTTGCTTGTCCGCTTCTACAACGAAAATGTTATTACCACCAATTGTGCTATTTTTTGCCGCTGTAGGGTCTTGCTGAAACACTTCCACATCTCTGGTAAGCGGGTCGATTTTTGCCAAACCGCCTCCCCAGGTACCTGCCCAAATTATCGCGTTTTCGTCCTGGGTTAAGCTAATGACGGAATCAGAACCGAGGCTTGCTGGATTGTCAGGTTCGTGTTTAAGGGTCGAAAATTGATTGTTTTTAAAGTCAAAAATACTGATCCCGCCGCCGTCTGTTGCGAACCAGATTTCACCCCTTGAGGTCAATTCACCATCGAAAGTGTGCGGAAAAAAATCACTTAAGTCATCATCAATCAAGCGAGTGATATCCGAAAACTTTTCCAACTCGGGGCTTACTCTTACCAAACCGTAGCTATTCATTGAAAGCCACAGGTTACCGTCTTTGTCCTGATTGATATCCTCAACGCTTGCTAAAGGTATTGAATGAGCATCATCAAATGATGCTGGCATACAAACAAAGCTGTCGCTGTGATACTTATATACACACATACCCGCTTTTTCAAAGCCAATCCAGGTGTTGTTGTTAGCATCAATAAATGTAGTAGTAACGGCATTGACGGGCATACCAGAATCAAGACTAAGCGTGTATAGCTTCGAACTTAAGTTCGTGGTGTCAATTTTAAGCAGGCCATTAAATGTGCCAACCCACAATACCCCGTTATATAAATCCAGCGATATATCGCGAATAAGAAATGATGCGAATACATCATCAAGCTCAGTTTTAATCTTTATGAATTCTTGGGTATTGATTAAAAACTGATAAATCCCGCTACTTGCAACAATCCATATGACATCACCGTTAGGATCATAAGCCAAGCTATGAACGTCACTGATCCGTTGGTTGTTGCTCAAATTAAAGAAACTTTGTCGTATCTCTTTTTCAGATGCATCAAATTGAAATAATCCTTCACCGTCACCGGCAAACCATAGGTAGCCATTTTTATCTTCTATGACACTTTCGACGTGATGTGCTTGCGTTGCTTGTTGAGAGACAAAAGCTTGTGCTTTTGGGTCAAACAAGAATAATCCGGCCTGCCCCACCCAAAAGCGTTCCTGGCTATCTTTAAATAAATAGGGGCTGGTCCCCCTGCGACTTTCGCTTAAAAAAGGTAAGTGGAATGACTCTACTTCATAACCGTTATAGCGCTGCACGAAGGGGCCTGAAGTCAACCAGATAAACCCTTGACCGTCTTGCTGTGAATGTCGCGCGAAAGGAAGGCTTTGCCCTTCATTAAGAAACATTGAATGCGCACGAAAATGGCGAATGGAGTTACTATTTTCAGCATCAAAGGCTCTCGCTGTAAAAGTAAGCGAGAGTAGAAGCAGCCAGCCAAGCAAATAAATCACGTTTTTGCGCACGTAGATACCTAAGGCGAGTACAGGATTTTATGAATGTCTTTTATATCGGCTTATTCGTTAATACCTTTATTCAGAGTCAGACGCAAAAACAAAGGATAAAAAAACAAATATGCGCCTTATGCAAACTTTGTTTGTTCCATAACATTTCATGTTTATGCATGAGCGAACTTTTACGATAAACTTTGAGCACTCATCAAATATTCGCGCATAAAGAAAGGAATGACTTTGGTTAATGACGTTGTAGGCTTTGTAAACAATATTCTCTGGGGGCAAGGTCAGGTTCTTATTTACATGCTGCTTTTAGCCGGTCTCTGGTTTACCTTCCGACTTAAATTCATTCAAATACTCGACTTCAAGCACATGTGGTCTCTACTCAAAGGGAGCAACGCCAGTAATTCTCAGGGAATAAGTTCTTTTCAGGCGCTTTGTACAAGCTTATCTGCTCGTGTTGGTACAGGCAATCTGGCAGGCGTTGCGGTCGCAATATCCTTAGGTGGTGCGGGTGCGATATTCTGGATGTGGGTAATAGCATTGCTTGGAATGGCGACTGGCTATGCAGAGTCGGTGCTCGGTCAAGCGTATAAAATTAAGGATTCAGACGGACAATTTCGCGGCGGACCTGCTTATTACATCAAACAAGGTCTTAAAAATTCATGGTTTGCCGTATTGTTCGCTCTCTGTTTGTTTTTTGGTTATGGATTTGTATTTAGTGCAGTACAGGCTAATACCATTACCGATGCGCTGAACAACAGTTACGGAATAGAAACTCAATACAGCGGCTTGGCGATTGTTATAGTAGCAGGGCTTATTGTGATAGGCGGGCTTAGAGCAATCGCTCGATTTGCAGAGTGGGTCGTGCCGTTTATGGGGATTGCCTATGTGCTAGTCGCTTTAGGCGTGACCGTCGTCAATATTGAAATGCTACCTGCCGTGCTGTGGGATATTGTCACCTCAGCCTTTGGCCTACAAGAGGCAGGCGCTGGTGCATTTGCAGCCGCCGTTAAAAATGGTATCCAGCGAGGGCTTTATTCAAATGAAGCGGGCTCAGGTAGCGTACCTCAGGCAGCTGCGGCTGCATGTCCACATCCAAATCATCCTGTTTCTCAAGGCTATATTCAGATGCTAGGGGTATTTTTGGATACAATGATTTTGTGTACCGCAACTGCATTTATCATTTTGTTGGGAACGGATACATCTATTGGTGAAATGGAAGGTATCAGATTGACGCAAACCGCGATGGAATCTCACTTAGGTAGCGTTGGCGCTGACTTTGTGGCAGCGGCAATTGGATTTTTTGCCTTTACATCTGTGGTCGCAAATTACGCCTATGGCGAAGCAAATTTACACATGTTCAAATTGGATAATCGCCCGGGACGAGCAGCCTTTACTGCCGGTTATCTAGCTATGATTTTTTGGGGTGCAATGGCTTCCCTTCCTACCGTGTGGGCAATGGCGGATATGGCTTTAGGGCTAATGACTGTGGTTAACGTAATCGCCATCGTGCTATTAACGCCTACTATTGTTTCATTAACGCAAGACTATCGGACAAAGCGACAACAAGGTGGAGAAATCGTCTTTACTGCCAGCGATTGCAAACTCCAGGGTGAATTGGAAGAAAAAGATATTTGGACAGGAAAGCCTTGATAGGCCAAGACGTTTGCAAGCAAATTATGAGTCTAAAGCGCAAAGTTTATTGCAAGAACGAGTAAGCCATTTTTAAAAAGCAAAGACAATTAATTGTGCAATTAATGCGATGATAATTAAAGGCCAGATAAATTTGCTTAACTTGCTGGCCGTTTCGTTTGACACTCTCAATCCTGAACGCTCCACTAGCGGAATGATAATGATAAGTGCAACAAATAAAACACCAAGAATAACGAATAAATTCATCGCGATTAGTCTACCCTTAAGTTCAACAGTAATGTTAGTTATCTGGGCTGGTTACAAATATACAAGCCCTGTTGTGAATTAGATGCCCATTGCGTATTTTAGTGCCATATTTTTTACCGGACCTGCATGCTGAGCAGCGCCTAATGCAATATTGCGCACTAATTTTAATGGACCAATCTTATTGCTAAATACGCTGTATAAAACATCCATGCTACTCATCATCAATAAATTTTGGTGCCGCCTTGCTTTCTCGTAGCTAGTTAAGCTGCTTTTAAGGTCATCAAGCCCATAGCGCTCTAGCGCATCTGCCAGCGCAGCCACGTCTTTAAAACCCAGATTAACTCCCTGCCCGGCTAAGGGGTTAATGGTATGCGCGGCATCGCCTATCAAAACGGCTTTTGAGCGCCAGTACTGATTGGCGTGAGCACGTCGAAGTGGAAAGTTTGCATGCTCCAGCACTGAAAAATCTCCAAGCAGTGGTGGGAACGACACTTCGATCATTTGTTTCAGAGTTTGAAGGTTTGCGCCATTTAATTCTGCTGAAGCAGATGCATTGGCGTACCACACCAAACAAGCATAATTGTCATGCATTGGCAGGCAAGCTAATGGACCGGAGGGTGTAAATTGTTGCCATGTAGTATCCGGCAGTCTTTCACTTGTTTCAATCAGTATCAGATTAGCCAACTGCTCATAATCCCATCCGGTTTGCCCGATAGCAGCGCTTCGTCTTACTTGCGAATTAGCCCCGTCTGCTCCCACTATCAATGCGGACTTAATACTGACGTCGTTGTCTAATTGCAAAGTGCCAGTTTTGATATCAATATGTTTTGCCTTATGAGGAAATACCTGAATACTTTCGGCATATTGAAGCCTGAAACACTTTAATAATGCTAGCTGAATGATTCGATTTTCTGCAAATATGCCCAGTTTCGATTCGCCAATATCACTTGCACTGAAACTCGTTTTTGCAAATTCATCTTCCCATACCTGTAAACAATCATAATCTCGATAGCGCATTTGCAGAATATGTTCGTAGGCACCTAAATCCTGCAGTAAATCGATGCTGTGCTTATTCAAGGCAGACATACGCAAATCAGGGGCTTGTGAGGCGTGATATTCTTCAGGCATAAAAGGCTCGACAACCGCGACCTTAAATCCTTTATCAGCCATTGCACATGCAACGGCCGCCCCAACCATACCGGCGCCCATGACGCAAATATCGGCTTCAATTTGTTGAGATCTGTCTTCTGTTTTCATTCGTTTCTGCCATAGATTTCTCCGGAGCCTGTTTATCCCTTTAAGCAAAGAAAACAGGCGCTAGCTTAATCGCGCTAAACGCGTTAAAATTACCAGCTATTTTCCATACATTGCAATACACAAAATTCGGGATGCTTAGTTAGACTTGACTTAAGGTCATTAAATTAACCAATCCTAAGCAAACCTTTACATTGTGTCGATTGTAATAAGGCATATAAGCCTGATATTCAATAAATTGAGATTTTCGACTTTTTATGAGCAAAAAGCTGTTTATTAAAACCTGGGGTTGCCAAATGAACGAGTACGACTCGGAAAAAATGGCCGACCTACTGGATGCCACGCACGGGTACAGTTTAGCAGATGAGGCTGAAAATGCTGACGTGATTTTGCTAAATACCTGTTCCATTCGTGAAAAAGCCCAGGAAAAAGTCTTTCACCAACTTGGCCGATGGAAGCATTTAAAAAACAACAAGCCTGAACTGATCATCGGCGTAGGAGGATGCGTTGCCTCTCAAGAGGGTGAAGAAATCCGTAAACGCGCTCCCTATGTGGATATTGTGTTTGGCCCTCAAACATTGCATCGCTTGCCGGAAATGATCAAGCAAATTCAAGGCGGTGACAAATCAGTCGTGGATGTAAGCTTTCCGGAAATTGAGAAATTCGATCGTCTACCAGAACCTCGCGCAGAAGGACCGACGGCGTTCGTGTCGATAATGGAAGGCTGCTCGAAATACTGTAGTTTTTGCGTGGTTCCCTACACACGAGGCGAAGAAGTTAGTCGTCCTGTAGACGATGTGTTACTCGAAGTTGCTCAGCTTGCCGCTCAAGGCGTTCGTGAAGTAAATCTGCTGGGTCAAAATGTAAACGCATTTAGAGGTGAACATCACGACGGCAGTATTTGTCGCTTTGCTGAACTGTTAGAACTTGTCGCCAGCATTGATGGTATTGACCGAATTCGTTATACCACCTCACATCCTGTCGAATTTACAGACGACATCATTGAAGCATACAAACATATTCCTGAATTAGTGGACCACTTACACTTACCTGTTCAAAGCGGGTCTGATCGAATTTTAAATCTGATGAAACGCGGCCATACAGCAATTGAATATAAAAGCACCATTCGCAAGCTTAAAAAGGTGCGTCCAAACTTAAGTATGAGCTCTGATTTTATTATTGGTTTTCCCGGTGAAACCCAGGAAGATTTTGAAGCAACGATGGATTTGATTAATCACGTTGGCTACGATTTAAGCTTTAGCTTTATCTATAGTGCCCGTCCGGGCACGCCTGCCGCCGATATAGTGGATGATGTTTCTGAAGAAGAAAAGAAACAACGTTTGCATATATTGCAACAGCGTATTAATCAAAACGCCCAACAAATAGCGCGCAACATGTTGGGTACTGTTCAGCGAATTTTAGTAGAAGGTCCATCCAAAAAAGACCCGAATGAACTGACGGGGCGTACGGAAAATAATCGGGTTGTAAACTTTAAAGGCAGCGCTGACATGATAGGAGAATTTGTAGACATTGAAGTCACTGAGGTTTTCAGTAATTCTTTGCGCGGTGATGTTGTTACTCGAGAGTCGGAAATGGGTCTGCGCGTTGCAGTCTCGCCGCAAAGCATTTTAGCAAAACAACCCTCACCAGATGAACTTGGCGTCATCCAGGTGATGCCGGCCTAAAAAATTTAGTGAAGCAATTGAGGATATATATTGAGCAATATCGTAAGCAATAAGATTGTACTTGAACCCGAAGATAGTAAACGTTTATCAAGCCTTTGTGGCCCATTTGATGACAATATAAAACAAATTGAGCGACGCTTGGGAGTGGAGATTACCTACCGCAACAATCAATTTAGCGTCATGGGCGATCCACAGCAGGCAAATGGGGCAAGCGAATTGCTCAAGCTGCTTTATATCGAAACTCAGCCTGTAAAAGGCAGCATTCCGATACTTGAACCTAATCAAGTACATCTTGCTATCCAGGAAGCCAAGTGTCTGGAACGAGCCGAAGCGGGTGATTATGGCAAAGAAGTTCATATCAAAACCAAGCGCGGCGTTATCAAGCCTCGCAATCCAAATCAGTCGAAATACGTAGCCAATGTTGTCAATCATGACATCACTTTTGGTATTGGTCCGGCAGGAACAGGCAAAACCTATCTTGCAGTAGCTTGCGCCGTTGATGCGCTTGAACGACAGGAAATTCGTCGTATATTACTTACGCGACCTGCCGTTGAAGCCGGCGAAAAACTAGGCTTTTTACCCGGTGACTTATCACAAAAAGTCGACCCATACTTACGTCCCTTGTACGATGCCTTGTTTGAAATGCTAGGTTTTGAGAAGGTTGAAAAATTAATTGAACGCAATGTTATCGAAGTTGCTCCTCTGGCCTACATGCGAGGTCGTACCTTAAACGATGCATTCATCATTTTAGATGAATCACAAAATACGACCACTGAGCAGATGAAAATGTTTTTAACGCGCATAGGCTTTAATTCAAAAGCCGTAATAACAGGTGATATCACTCAGGTCGATTTGCCTCGTGGAGTGCGCTCTGGCCTTCGACATGCGATTGATGTATTGAGTGAAGTTAATGATATTTCATTTAACTTCTTCACCGCTTCAGATGTCGTTCGCCATCCGGTAGTTGCGAGAATTGTGCAAGCTTACGAGGATTTTGACGCCAAGCAGGAAGCGATTAAACGTCAGGAAAAACAAGTGCGATCAGAATCAAACAATGCGTCAAATTCTGAAAATCCATCATCAGCATCGGGTGATCCAAAATCCTCGTGACGACTGATCCCACTTCGAAAAGCCTCAATGTATATATTGAGATAGCAGAGGACGTGCCTGCCGAACTTTCTAAAGGCATGCCCTCTGAAATGGACTTTGTGTCCTACATCCGCACCACGCTATCCTTTATCCACTACTTAAAACCTATTGAACTGGGCCTTCGGGTGGTAAGTTATGAGGAATCGAAAGCGCTCAATTTTCAATACCGCAGAAAGGACAAGGCGACGAATGTTTTATCATTTCCGAGCGATACGCCAGACTACGTTGATTCCAATTACATTGGTGATTTGGCGATTTGTGCACAGGTTTTGCAAGATGAGGCAACAGAGCAAAATAAAGATATCTCTCATCATTGGGCACATTTATGCGTGCATGGCGTCTTGCATTTATTAGGCTATGACCATATAAATGATCAAGATGCGGATGAAATGGAATCGATTGAAACGGGCGTGCTTGCGAAATTGGGGATTGACGATCCCTACACGCTAAGTTAAGTATATAAATTGAATAAAATGAATGTTGACAGGAAAATGACTGAAGAGAATCCCCCCTCTACCAACGGCTCATCGAGTAAAGGTTGGTTTGCAAATTTGCTACACACTTTTAAAGGTGAGCCGAAAAACAAAGAAGAACTATCTGAAGTTATTTCTGACGCTCAGCAGCGGGAATTAATCGACCCGCAAACCAAAGAAATGATCGAAGGTGTTATGGAAGTCAGTGAGATGCGGGTTAGAGACATTATGATCCCCCGTGCACAAATGATTACCATTGACATCGAGCAAAGCGTCGATGAGTTTTTACCGCTGATGCTAGACTCTGCGCACAGTCGCTTTCCGGTTATAAGTGAAGATAAAGATCATATTGAAGGTATATTGCTTGCAAAAGATTTACTTGCTTATGCCTTTAATGACGAAAAAACCTTTTCTTTAAAAGAAAATCTGCGCGAAGCGATTATTGTTCCCGAAAGTAAACGTGTTGATGTGCTGTTAAAAGAATTTAGACAGCAACGCTACCACATGGCGATTGTAGTTGATGAGTACGGTGGTGTATCAGGCTTGGTAACTATTGAAGATATTCTCGAACTTATTGTGGGCGAAATTGAAGATGAGTTTGATGATGACGTCAACGAGAATGACAATATCCGACCATTAAATAAGTGCACCTATTCTGTAAAAGCGCTTACGCCTGTTGAAGACTTTAATGAGTTTTTTGAAAGTAATTTTAACGAAGAAGAATCCGATACTATTGGCGGCGTTGTTTTACGAGCATTTGGCCATATGCCCAATACCGGTGAAAAAGTCGAAATCGACAATATTCATTTTGAAGTGACTAACTCCGATAAACGCCGCTTGCTTCAACTAAAAGTATTTTTGCCTAATTTGGAGAGTTAGCCTGAACACGAAAATCGGCTATCTGCTTCATACCATTTTAGGCGCCAGTTTAACGCTGGCGTTTGCGCCTTTTCATTGGTGGTGGCTTCCATTTTTTGTGCTTCCGATCTGGTTAGCTAGCACCTATAAATATCATAAACGTGCTTTTTTAAGCGGCTGGTTTTTTGGATTTGGTTTTTTCGGCGCCGGGATTTCCTGGGTACATGTAAGCATTGCTACCTTTGGTGGCGTTCCCCTTTTTGTATCCATTTTTTTAATGCTCTTGCTATGTGGATATTTAGCCCTTTACATCGGCGCATTTTCATACCTTCTTAAACGCTTTTTTTCTCTTCGTCTCTGGCCTCTTGCGGCGCCCTTTTTATGGTTGCTTATTGAATACGCACGCGCTCATGTCCTGACAGGCTTTCCGTGGCTGTCTATTGGCTACACTCAAAGTACCAGCATATTTTCTGCCTATTATCCAATTATTGGAGAGATTGGGCTGTCGGGGCTTATGATCTTGCTTTCAAGCGCCATCGCGGTGCTTTTAGTCAACGTGCTTACACGTTTTGACAATATAAATACAGAAGATGAGCTGCATCAAAACCTTCATGTAAACGTAATAAAGCAATCGCTTGCAGTGCTTATTGTCACCACCGTTAGCTTTACAAGTGCGTTTATCTTCTACCGTTTTCCTTGGGTAGAAACCCTAAAAAGTCCCTATTCCGTTGCCCTCGTTCAAGGCAATATTGAGCAGTCTATTCGCTGGCGTCCGGAGCAAGACCGCCCGACAATGGAAAAGTATTTGCGCCTGAGCAATGACGCTTGGGGGACAGATATCATTATCTGGCCAGAGGCCGCGGTACCAAAACTGGAAATATTGGCGACTGCTTATTTAGAATTACTGGATGAACAGGCTACCAATTTCAATAGCGCCTTAATTACTGGTGTGGTAGATGTCAGTCTGGATAATGACGAGGCCTATAACACCCTGCTCGCACTGGGATTAGACTCACAGACAGATAATTTAACCCCTTATATTTACCGTCACAAAAACCGCTTTAAAAAGCATCACTTATTGCCAATAGGGGAATTTGTGCCTTTTGAAAATATTTTGCGACCACTAGCTCCTATATTTAATTTGCCCATGTCATCTTTTAACCGAGGAGACTACGTGCAAAATAATTTAAAAGCAAAAGGCTTAAGTTTTGCGCCTGCAATTTGTTTTGAAATTGCCTTTCCTTTGCAAATGGCAGCTAATATTCGGGAAAATACGGATGCAATTGTAACCGTCAGCAACGATGCATGGTTTGGCGATTCTCACGGCCCCCATCAACATCTTGAGATTGCCAGAGTTAGAGCAATGGAGTTTGGTAAACCCGTTCTAAGAGCCACCAACACAGGACTTACCGCAGCTTATGACCATCAAGGCAATCTTCTTGGTGTACTGCCGCAGTTTGAAGATGCAGTATTGAGCGTTGATGTTGAGCGTATTGATGGAAAAACGCCCTATACTCAATACGGAAATTTGCCCACTTACCTGCTCGCCTTATTAAGTTTTTTATTTGCGATTTACTTTCGAAATAAATCGCAAAAATAGCACTGGCTTCTATTAGAATAAAAGCGCGCTGAGCACTATTTGATAGTGTTACTGTCTTTATCCTTGCTTTTATCTTCCAATACCTGAGGTGCTTGCTGCATACGCGCAGTTTCTACGTGATGAGGATTGCGCGTGCGTTGCATCATTTTGACGCGATGATGAAGTGCGACTTTAGCCAGTATGTGAGCAGTAACAGGCGCGGTGATGACAAGAAACAAAGTGATCAAAAGTTCGTTGATTGTGATATAGCCTTGGGCATAATGCATATAAAACATCGAACCGATTAACACGCCTCCAAGACCTAAAGTTGTTGCTTTAGTTGGCGCATGCAGCCGTACATAAAGGTCTTTAAGACGCAGTAAACCAATGGAACCAACCAAAACAAAGATACCACCAACAATTAGGAAAAAAGATATAACTAACTCAATTGCAAAGCTCATACTATCCCCTATTCGATGATATCGCCACGAAGCAGATATTTGCCAAATGCAACACTACTCACAAAACCGAGCATCGCGATAAGTAAAGCCGCCTCAAAATACAATGGCGTGCGATTATAGATACCATAAAGCAAAATCAGCGCGATACTATTGATGTACATTGTGTCCAGCGCCAGTATTCTATCTACAACGTGCGGACCGATTATCAAACGCCATAGATTTAAAATTAAGGCAACACACAACATGCCTGACACAATGATTACTGTAATATCTAGCATCCGAAAATCTCCTTAACACGGGATTCGTAGCGACTTTTGATCAAGTCAATGACCTCTTGTTCGTTCTCTGGCATATTAAGCACGTGCACATATAGCCATTTTTTATCTTCCGATATGTCGCAGCTCACTGTACCGGGAGTCATTGTGACGGTACTGGCAAGCACTGTAATAGGTAAATCCTGATGAATATCAAGCGGTATGGCGACAAATCCCGGTTTTATTCTGGCCATTGGGCCAACCACTAAGATAGCTACTTCGATATTCGCAACGACGATATCTTTAAGCACGATGAGTACATAGCTAATAGCTTTAAGCGGTCGTTTAACTCCGGGTTGATGCATGCGAAGCGGCGCACATATCCAGGGAATAACGATGCCCAGTACAAGGCCAAGTAAAATATGTCCAAGTCCAATGCTGCTGTTGAGCATTAACCACACAATAACCAGCAAAACTGTGTGGTAAGGCATTGGTAATAATTTTGAATAAACGGAAGAAGGTGAACTCATGGCATATCTCCATTAAAATTCATTACCTCTATTAAAAGCGGTAGGTCGTGCAATTGTGCGGCAGCGTCGCTCGTCAGTTGGATGAGAGGTGCACCAAAGAGCACGAGTAAAGGGGATGCGGTAAGTAATACAAATACACCTGCTAATTGCCAATTCGACGCGTTTGTCTCTTCATTCTCTTTGGTGGGCGTTGTGTATCGCCAAAACAAAGTCGTTCCTGCCCGTGATAACGCAATAATTGCCATGAGACTGGACAATAGCAATACTGACCAAACCCACACTTTCTCAGCCGTCCCTATAGCAGACTGCAATATAACCAACTTACTCAAAAATCCTGAAAACGGGGGTAAACCTGCCACCGCCATAGCAGCAATTAAAAAGCAGATCCCAGCGACCTTTTGCTGACCAATTTTTCGCGCGACCACAAAGTAGTCGAATGCTTTTCCGCGCTGCTGCCCTAATAAATCGGCTAGCAAAAACAAGGCTCCGGTTATCAGGGTGCTGTGAATTAAGTACAAAAGTCCGGCGGCAGTGGCTTCTGGTGTGCGTATTGCAAAGGTAATAAGTAGGGTCCCAACCGAGACTATAACCAAATTACCGATGAGCGCCCTCAGGTTAGGACTCGCCAGCGCGCCTATAGTCCCAACAATAATACTTAAGATTGCCAAAGGCCAAATCCATGGCTCGACAATGTTTGATAAGTTACCCGCTTGTTCACCGAATATAACCGTATAAACACGAAATATGCAGTACACCCCAACTTTGGTCATAATGGCAAATAAAGCGGCGACAGGCGCACTGGCAACCCCATAAACATTAGGCAACCAAAAATGCATAGGCAGCATAGCCGCTTTTAAACCAAACACAATTAAAAGCAAAGAAGCGCCTGCTTGCGCTATTAACTGCTCACTCTCTGATATTTGCGAAACACGGAGAGACATGTCTGCGATATTAAGCGTTCCCAGTGTCCCGTAAAGTGTCCCTAAGGCAAACAAGAACAAGCTTGAGCCAATCAGATTAAGTATCACATAGTGGACGTTGGCTGCCGTTTTTTGTTTTCCCCCGCCATGAATCAATAGCGTGTAAGATGCGATTAATAAGACCTCGAAAAAAACGAACAGATTAAATAAATCGTTTGTTAAAAAGGCGCCGTAAATCCCCAATAGCTGAAAGTGGATAAGCGGATGAAAATATTTTCCCTCTCTATCATCTCCTGCCAAAGAATACAGCAGTATGCCAAGGCCCAGAAAGGACGTAAGGCAGACCAAAAGAGCCGCTAACAAATCAACATAAAGAATAATACCAAACGGTGGCTGCCAGTCGCCCACCGCATACATGATGGCACCGCCGTATGATACGTTTTGCAACAAAACGACCGCACAAACCAGTTGCAGAACAATAAGCAAAATCGAGGCGACTCGCCTGAACTGATACTTTTCAGGACCTGTGAATGGTGGCAGCAAAAGTAATAAGCCACCAATCATTGGAATTAAAATAGGCAGGATAGGAAGATGTTGACTCATAGTCGACCTCTTCTCGGTTTAAGCAATTTTTCATCATCGGGCGGCTCTCTGCCGTCAACGAAATCGTTACCCAGGTCTGCTCTTGCCCGCATCGACAATATAACAACAAAGGCAATCATGGCAAAACCTATTACAATGGCCGTAAGAACCAAGGCTTGAGGAAGCGGGTCGGCATACTTTTCAGACATGCCCAGTATCGCAGCCCCGTCAAGATGCAAGCGACCACTGGAAAACAGGAACAGGTTTACAGCGTAGGAAAGTAAGGTTAATCCCACCACTACCGAAAATGTGCGACCGCGTAAGCATAAAAACACACCACAAAAGGTTACAACACCTACACAAATTACGTACAAGGTTTCCATTATTCCTCCGGAGTCGGTCGGTGAACCGAAGTAAGCTTGCCTAAATTCGCTAATATCAACAAAGTAGCGCCAACCACTGTGAGATATACACCTAAATCAAAAATTAACGCGCTGGCGAGTTCAATCTCACCAATGCCGGGAATATCAAAATAATCGAACCAGGTTGTCATAAATGGTCTGTCAAAGAACCAGCTTCCTACTCCTGTTAGTGCAGCGATTAATACACCCCAGGCAATAAGCGATTGATAAGACACCTTGATCCTCGGCTGCAGCCAGTCGACCCCGTGAGCGATGTATTGTTGGATAATAGCCACCGAGGTGATCAAGCCTGCGATAAATCCACCTCCAGGCATGTTATGACCGCGCAAAAAGATGTAAAAAGAGACTAAAAGCGCCAGCGGTAATAAGCTTTGGGAAATCATTACCAGAATTGGAGGGTGACGATCAGTGGCAAACGGAATGCCTTTTTCATTTGCAGTTGGCATCGACAATCTAACCCTTGCCAACAACTTAAATATGCCTAAAGCAGCAATACCCAGCACTAATATTTCACCTAAGGTATCAAGCCCCCTGAAGTCTACCAAAATGACGTTTACCGCGTTGGTGCCACCACCGCCGGTTTTACTGTTCGCTATGAAGAAGTCTGAAATGCTATCGAGCGGTTGCGTAATAAACGCGTAGTTAATAGTCGCGACTAAGCCGCCAATTGCTGCGGCAATCCCCACATCCCTCACAACCCGTGAGGGTGATGATTCTGACGGTGTTTTTTGCGGTAAGAAAAATAACGCCAGCATCAGCAAAATTACGGTCACCACTTCTACAGCTAATTGCGTTAGGGCGAGATCTGGTGCAGAAAATCGTGCAAAGGCGATAGATACGATTAGCCCAACTACTGATAGAGTGATAAGAGCAACCATCCGCTTGCGATGATAAATAACGGTTGCCAGCGCGCTTAGGCAAAGGATTACACCGGCAGTAATCTCAACGCCCGTCACAGGCTGATTTGGCAAATGAAATGCCGTTGTTTCCAGGTTGATCAACGGCACAGCCACAATAATAATCGTGAAAATCAGTAAGGCTGCGACATAACGTTGTAAGGAGCCATTGCTGATTTTTTCATGTATCGCGGTCGCATAGCCAACGAGATTTTGCATTACGCCTTCAAAAATGAGCTTTTCGTCTTTTTCCTTAAACTGTGCCTGAAAACGGTATAAGTGACCACGGTAGGCATAGACAACAAGCCCTCCTCCAATCGCAATAACGCTCATTAACAAGGGCAAATTAAAGCCGTGCCAAATCGATAAACTGTAGTATGGCAACTCACTCATAAGCACAGCACTTGCCGCTGCCTGTAAAAAGTCACCTATCATCAGCGCTGGAAAAATACCAACCAGCAAGCAAAGGGCTACAAGGATCTCGATAGGAATTTTCATGTATCGAGGAGGCTCATGAGGCGTTTTTGGCAGGTCGATTGGCTGACCGTTAAAAAATACATCGTGTATAAATCGCATGGAGTAAGCAACGGCGAATATACCCGCCAAAGTCGCCAATACGGGTATCATCCAGGATAAAAATCCTAAGGCACCCTGATGTAAGGTTTCGGCCAAAAACATCTCTTTTGACAGAAAACCATTAAATAAAGGCACGCCTGCCATCGATGCCGCTGCCACCATGGCCAACGTCGCGGTATGGGGCATAAATTGCCATAAGCCATTCAATTTACGCATATCACGAGAGCCAGACTCGTGGTCGATGATCCCGGCTGCCATAAATAAGGAGGCTTTAAATACTGCATGATTCATAATGTGGAACAGAGCTGCCACTGCTGCCAGTTTTGTGTCCATCCCCAACAGAAGTGTAATCAGGCCTAAGTGACTCACCGTAGAATAGGCCAGCAAACCTTTTAAATCATGTTTGAACAATGCCACGTATGCGCCCAATACAAGCGTTATTAAGCCTGTCATACTGACAATCAAAAACCACATCTCAGTGCCAGACAGCACAGGGTACATTCTGGCTAACAGGAAAATACCGGCTTTTACCATGGTTGCAGAATGCAAATATGCACTGACCGGTGTGGGCGCTGCCATAGCGTGTGGTAACCAGAAGTGAAAGGGGAATTGCGCAGATTTGGTAAATGCCCCAATTAAAACCAGAATGAGAACCACAGGATAGAGGACATGCTCACGAATAAGGTCCCCACTTGCCAATATCACGCTTAGTTCGTAGCTACCTACAATATCGCCAATGAGTAACAGACCGGCAAGCAATGCCAAGCCACCGGCTCCGGTCACAGTGAGCGCCATGCGAGCGCCTTTGCGCGATTCAGATTTGGCTGACCAGAAGCTAATGAGCAAAAATGAACTGATACTGGTGACTTCCCATGCCATCCACATTTGCAGCACGTTGTTAGAAAGCACAATTGACAGCATTGCCGTCATAAAAAGAATCAGGTAAGAATAAAAACGACCTACCGCTTCTTTTTCAGATAAGTAATAGCGCGCATACAGAATAATAAGCAGACCAATACCCAAGATGAGCAGAGCGAACATCAAGGATAAGCCATCTAATCGCATCGAAAGCGTCAATCCTGCCGCCGGTATCCATTCCAAATACTCAAGGTGGGTCTGACCAGATAGCACCTCGGGCACAAGCGATATCACATAGGCAAATGCTATTGCGGGCGCGAGCATGGTAAGTAATGTGTTAAGGGAACGGCCAAATCGCTCGGTAAGTATCGGAACAAGCACGCCAATCAAAAGAATGGCTGTAATCCAAAATAAGCTCATGGTTCCACAGTGCTCCAATTTGTTGTTCTAATTGCTCGGACGCGCTTCACATGAAGCTACCATCGCATGGTTTATTTAGGGTGTACTTTACTGTTAATACAGCACTAAGATCTAGTAAATTCTACGTTTTTTATAAATGACCGGATCGTTGCTGCTCTCTATATCAAAAGATATTTTGCAATCTCACTGTTATCGTCATTATTGAAAAACTATTGAATTTTGCATCGTGCATTTACATCTAAAAAAAGTATACTGGAACGCAGCGCATATTTCGCCGCCATTTTAATAGTGATAATTATAAGCATTTTTCGATGTTCTCATTAGAGTAATCAGCATTTAATTGTTAATCTTAGCTTTTATAGCGTGAACAATAGCGTAAGGCATTGAGTTAATGAAGTTTCCGATGAACTATCATCTTCTTTAAGCTCAAGCCAAGACCTAAAACAAAAATAAAAAGAGAAGGTATTTTGCGATTTTTTAACCTTATCAATCGAAGTAATCTTAAAGGCGATATACTGGGCGGCGTAACTGCCGCAATTGTTTCTCTTCCATTGGCGCTGGCCTTTGGCGTTGCATCAGGAGCCGGTGCTGAGGCCGGTCTTTATGGTGCGATTATAATCGGCTTTTTTGCGGCTACTTTTGGCGGAACGCCTACACTTATCTCTGAACCAACAGGACCAATGACCGTTATTATGGCGGCGGTAGTTACCTCAATGATGGCAAAATATCCCGATCAAGGGCTTGCCATGGCGTTTACCGTTGTCATGATTGCCGGTATCACACAAATCGTTTTCGGTGTATTAAGACTGGGTAAGTACATTACCTTGATGCCTTACTCTGTTATCAGCGGCTTTATGTCAGGCATAGGATGTATCCTGATTATTCTTCAGCTAGCACCTGCCCTTGGCGCGCCTTCTCCCTCTGGCGGGGTCACAGCAGCCTTTATGGCTTTTCCGCAAACGCTGGCATCGATAAATTGGATAGAGGCAAGCATGGCGCTTGGCACGCTTGCCCTAATATTTTTTACGCCTCGCAGAATTAAGCATTGGGTACCTCCGCAATTAATCGCATTACTGGCTATCTCTGTCATTAGCGTATATTTTTTTAACAATGCCGATATCAAACGTATCGGTGAAATAAACGTTAGTTTACCAAGCCTCGTGGTACCTACCTTCACTGTTGCACAATTTCAGACGATGGTTCTTGATGGTATCGTACTCGGTATGCTCGGCTGTATTGATTCAATGTTAACCTCTGTCATTGCCGACAACCTGACAAGAAGTGAGCACAAATCAGATAAAGAGCTTATCGGTCAAGGCATGGGCAATCTGTTTTCGGGCTTATTTGGTGGTCTACCGGGTGCAGGTGCGACAATGGGCACCGTTGTCAATATTCAGACAGGCGCTAAAACAGCGCTTTCAGGGTTGGTCAGGGTGTCAGTTCTTATCGTCGCCATCTTTGGTGCATCAGAACTGATATCTGTCATTCCTATTGCCGTGCTTGCCGGAATTGCCATTAAAGTTGGCATTGATATTCTTGATTGGAGCTTTATCAAACGGGCACATAAGGTTTCAAAGCAGACTAGCGTCATTATGTATGCGGTGCTTTTGTTAACCGTGTTTGTCGATTTAGTCATTGCAGTTGGCATTGGGGTGTTTATCGCCAACATAATCACCATTGAAAAACTGTCCGCGTCTCAAGCCAAAAACATCAAAGCGATAAGTGATGTAGATGGTCGCCTGCCACTTAACTATGAGCAGCGTAAGCTATTAAATCTGGCAAAGGGCGAAATCCTGTATTTCTACTTAAGTGGAACGATGATATTTGGCGTATCAAAAGCGCTCTCACGCCAGTTGAGTTCCTTAGGCGATCATGCTGTGGTCATTATTGACTTAAGTGATGTCTCATTTCTTGACGATACCATCGCGTTGACGATCGAAAATCTGGTGAAAGATGCAAAGTCGCTCAACAAGCATATTTTGATGTTAGTCAATAAAAAAGAATCCAAAGACAAATTAATGCGAATGGGCTTTGAAGATTTGCTATGCGACGCTGATTTTATGGCAGATAGGACGCAAGCGCTTATTTTGGCGAATCAGCGCTTGAAAGCAGACAAGGCTTTCGCAGCGGATATTTAGATCCTGTTTAAGCGACAGCGGACTATCAAAATGCGTCCGCTGTCAGAATGTTTCTATTATTTTAGCGCTAGCTGGCACTGTCGCTTACCGCGAGTTGAGCTTATTTATATTTACTTATTTGCATTCTTATTTATATTCGACTTCGATAATTTCTACTTCTACCGAGCCTGAAGGTGTCTGAATAGAAACAATATCGTCTAGCTCTTTGCCAATCAGGCCACGAGCAATCGGTGAATTTACAGAAATTAGATGCTTTTTGATATCAGCTTCGTCATCACCCACAATTCGGTATGTCGTTTCTTCTTCGGTGTCTGTATTTAAAATGGTAACCGTTGCGCCAAACACAACCTTGCCATTATTCGTGAGCTTGGTCACGTCTATAATTTGTGCGTTGGAAAGTTTACCTTCAATATCTTGAATGCGTCCTTCACAAAAGCTTTGTTGTTCCCGGGCAGCATGATATTCGGCGTTTTCTTTTAAATCACCATGCTCTCTGGCCTCAGCAATCGCAGAAATAATGCGAGGACGCTCTACTGATTTAAGGTGATCAAGTTCTTCGCGCAGTTTTTTTGCGCCATCGGCCGTCATAGGATAGCTGTTCATAATTATTCTCTTTATTGAAAACAAAAACGAATGCAAGATTGCATTCGTTTTTTCATTACGGATTTGCGATAAGTATAGTGCAAAGTTTTGCACTATTCACTAGCGATTTTAACTATTCGTTTACTCAATGAGCACGTGAAGCTACTCGTTGATGCAGCTCTTGTACCGATGCAACGTTTGATATCGCATCTGCTGACATGGCTTTCATGGTCGCAAAGGCCGCATTCATAGTAGTGGTGTAGGCAACTTTATTAAGCAGTGCCTCTCGTCGAATATAAACCGAGTCGGTAATCGCTTGACGCCCTTCAGTTGTGTTTACAATGTAACAGTACTCACCGTTTTTGATCGCGTCGACAATATTTGGTCTTCCCTCGTCCAGTTTATTTACAACCGAGCATTCAATTCCTGCTTGATTCATTGCCCGGGCAGTACCGCTGGTCGCTTCAATTGAAAAGCCTTTGGCAATCATCTCTTTTGCAAGCTCCATAAGACGTACTTTATCATTTTCTCTCACTGATAATAGCACCTTGCCCTTTTTAGGCAGCGGTGCAGAAGCGCCAAGATTTGCTTTTGCGTAGGCCTCTTCAAAATCAAGTCCAACCCCCATCACTTCGCCGGTAGAGCGCATTTCTGGACCAAGCAGCGGATCAACTCCCTGGAATTTGGCAAAGGGTAAAACAACTTCTTTCACTGAAAAGAAAGGAGGAATAATTTCACTCTCACAACCTTGCTCTTTAAGCGAGGTTCCCGCCATAACTCTTGCGGCAATTTTAGCTAAAGGCGCTCCTGTTGCTTTTGATACGAAAGGCACGGTTCTGGCTGCTCGCGGATTAACTTCAATTAAATATACTTCGTTGTCTTTGATCGCAAATTGCGTATTCATCAATCCTCGAACATTTAGCTCGAGCGCCATTTGGGTGACTTGCTCTCTCATTACATCCTGAATTTCTTGAGAAAGTGAATAAGGCGGTAGCGAGCAAGCAGAATCTCCTGAATGTACCCCAGCCTGCTCAATGTGCTCCATAATACCACCGATAAGCACTTGCTCACCGTCACAAATTGCATCGATATCCACTTCAATCGCGTCATCTAAAAAGCGGTCAAGCAAAACAGGGCTGTCGTTGGATACTTCAACTGCCTGATTTAAGTAACGCTGCAAATCCTTCATGTCGTAAACGATTTCCATTGCGCGACCACCGAGTACATATGAGGGGCGCACCACCAATGGGAAACCAATCTCTTGCGCGCTTTCAAGCGCTTCTTGCATGTTAGTCACAGTCGCGTTCGCGGGCTGTTTTAAACCCAGTTTATTCACCATATGCTGAAAGCGTTTTCTATCTTCCGCTCTGTCAATGGCGTCGGGCGATGTTCCAATGATAGGAACACCATTGGCTTGTAATGCTCTTGCCAATTTAAGCGGCGTTTGTCCGCCGTATTGCACAATAACGCCTTTAGGTTGCTCAACGCGCACAATTTCAAGCACATCTTCAAGTGTCACCGGTTCAAAATATAAGCGATCAGAAGTGTCATAGTCAGTGGACACCGTTTCAGGGTTACAGTTGACCATGATGGTTTCGTAACCATCTTCTCGCATGGCTAGCGCAGCGTGCACACAGCAGTAATCAAACTCTATCCCTTGGCCGATGCGGTTTGGTCCGCCGCCAAGCACCATAATTTTTTCTCTATCGCTTGGCTGCGCTTCACATTCCTCGTCGTAGGTGGAGTACATGTAGGCAGTTGAACTGGCAAACTCGGCAGCACAGGTATCCACTCGCTTATAAACCGGTAATACATTGAGCTTTCGGCGTAATTCGCGTACATCGCTTTCAGCCACCTGGGTTAGTTGCGCAATGCGTTCATCTGCGAACCCTTTGCGCTTTATGCTACGCATCAAGCTTTCATCTATGCCTTTTAATCCAACGCGTTTAAGCTGCTTTTCAATTTCAACAAGCTCTTCAATTTGCACCAAATACCATGGATCGATATTGGTTAATTTAAAGATTTCATCAACAGACATGCCCATTCTAAATGCGTCTGCGATATACCATATGCGTTCAGCTCCGGGTTCACGCAACTGATAAATCAGTATATTTTTAGCTTCCGGATCATCCAAGTCGAGAATTGGATCTAAACCTGAGGCACCAACTTCCAGGCCCCGAAGCGCTTTTTGCAAAGACTCCTGCTGATTGCGCCCAATGGCCATCACTTCGCCCACCGACTTCATCTGTGTGGTTAAACGATCGTTTGCGCCAGCAAATTTTTCAAAATTAAAGCGAGGTATTTTGGTCACAACGTAATCAATGGAAGGCTCAAAAGAAGCTGGCGTAAGCCCGCCGGTTATATCGTTAGCCAGCTCATCAAGCGTGAAGCCCACCGCTAACTTAGCCGCTATCTTGGCAATGGGAAAGCCGGTTGCTTTTGACGCCAAGGCTGAAGAACGAGAAACCCGTGGGTTCATCTCAATGATTACCATACGACCGGTTTTGGGATCAACGCCAAACTGCACATTAGAACCACCCGTTTCAACACCAATTTCACGCAACACCGCCATCGCCGCGTTACGCATAATCTGAAATTCTTTATCAGTCAACGTTTGAGCTGGTGCGACGGTAATTGAATCACCCGTATGCACACCCATGGGGTCAAAGTTTTCAATGGTGCACACAATAATGCAGTTATCGGCTTTATCGCGAACCACTTCCATTTCATATTCTTTCCATCCAATCAATGATTCATCAATCAATAGCTCGGATGTTGGCGAGAGATCCAGGCCACGCGCACATATCTCATCAAATTCTTCGATGTTATACGCGATACCACCGCCGCTTCCGCCCATAGTGAACGAAGGGCGAATAATACAAGGAAAGCCTATGCGTGATAGCACATCATGCGCCTGATCCATATCGTGGGCGATTTCGGCTCTGGGACACTCAAGTCCTATAGACTTCATTGCCTGATCAAAGCGTTCTCTGTCTTCCGCTTTGTCGATTGCATCTGCCGTAGCGCCAATAAGCTCCACATTAAATTCGTCTAATACGCCGTGTTTATTTAAATCCAAGGCACAGTTAAGCGCAGTTTGACCGCCCATGGTGGGTAAAATCGCATCGGGCTTTTCTTTTGCAATAATATTACGAACCACTTCCCAATGGATAGGCTCAATGTAGGTCGCATCAGCCATTTCAGGGTCGGTCATAATGGTTGCAGGGTTAGAATTGACTAAGATGACGCGATAGCCTTCTTCTTTCAAGGCTTTGCAGGCCTGAGCGCCTGAATAGTCAAATTCACAAGCTTGCCCTATTACAATAGGACCAGCCCCAAGAATCAAAATGCTTTTGATATCGGTACGTTTAGGCATCGTCTTTTCCTATTGCTTAGCTTGTTTGATTAATTCAATAAAATGGTCGAAAAGTGCAGCAGCATCTTGTGGACCCGGGCTTGCTTCGGGATGTCCCTGAAAGCTAAATGCCGGTCTGTCTTTAAGCTCAATACCTTGTAGAGACTTATCAAATAACGATACATGGGTTACTTCAACATTGTCAGGTAAGCTGTCTGCATCTACTGCAAAGCCATGATTTTGCGAAGTAATCATGACACGTTTTGTACGCGTATCCTGAACCGGATGGTTAGCGCCGTGATGGCCAAATTTCATTTTTTCAGTTTTACCGCCACTGGCAATGGCTAATAGCTGATGGCCCAGGCAAATGCCGAAGACAGGTAATTTTTTTTCTAAAAAAACTTTAGTTGCACGGATTGCATAATCACAGGGCTCTGGATCGCCAGGGCCGTTGGATAAAAATACGCCATCGGGATTCATGCTAAGTACATCTTCTGCAGGCGTTTGTGCTGGCACAACGGTAAGTTTGCAGCCTCTGTCTACTAACATGCGTAAAATATTTTTCTTTGCGCCAAAATCATAGGCAACAACGTGATAAGGTAAGTCTGCAAGATTGGTTTTATATCCCTCACCAAGCTCCCATACTCCATCGTTCCAGATATAAGTGCTTTCACACGACACTTCTTTTGCCAGATCCATTCCCTTAAGACCAGGGAAACCATTGGCAAGCGCTAGTGCTTCTGAGATTTTATCGTTTACATCTGGATTGCTTTCGCTGTCATAGGTAAGAATACAACCGCTTTGCGCGCCCTTTTCACGCAAAATTCGAGTCAGACGACGAGCGTCGATATCGGCAATACCCAAAATGTTATTTGTGCATAAATAATCACTCAAGCTCTGCGTATTTCGAAAGTTGCTGGCAACTAATGGCAAATCTCTGATGATTAGGCCTTTGGCCCAAATTTTATTCGATTCGACGTCTTCTGGGTTAGTGCCGGTATTGCCAATGTGTGGGTAAGTCAGGGTAACAATTTGTTCAGCGTAGGATGGGTCAGTAAGAATTTCTTGATAGCCTGTCATCGAGGTATTAAAAACCACCTCACCAACACTGCTACCTTGTGCACCAATAGCGGTTCCTTTAAAAACTGAACCGTCGGCCAATACAAGCAGGGCAGAAACAGCCAAGTCAACCTCCTATAAAATAGAGATAACTAATAGAAATACTACTCACAGTAGTATTTCTTGCAATTATGCGTCGTTTTTACAAATAACGCATTATGTCTCTGCCAAAAATACCAAACTTACCGCGTAACAACTTCTCTATACTAAAAAAGAAAATCCACGCGAGGCCCTATAAATAAGGGGCTTTGGTGCTACCAAAAACCTAGGACCTAATTTAGAATAAAAAGTAGGTTACTAATTTTTGGCAAATTCCGCGCATTATATACAACAAACACAAATGCGTCTAATGCTTTTTAAAAATTAATAGCAAACTAAGAAAAACGCATCGTTGTTATTAAATATAAGAACAAAGGCACATTTTGACTAATTTAACGCTTAATTTATTGATTATTTTAAACCAAGGACATCTTGCATTGAGTACAAACTTGCCGGTTTATCTTTTAACCACTGGGCCGCTGTTAATGCACCGTTTGCGAAGGTTAAGCGACTTGAGGCCTTGTGAGTGATTTCAATGCGCTCGCCTAATGCAGCAAAAAGCGCAGTATGCTCACCCACAATATCACCGGCTCTAACAGTTGCAAATCCAATGGTGTCTTTGTCGCGCTCGCCTGTTGTGCCTTCTCGCCCGTAAACCGCACATTTGCCCAGATCACGATTAAGTGTATTTGCAATAGCCTCACCTATCGCCACTGCCGTGCCTGACGGCGCATCTTGTTTATAGCGATGGTGCGCTTCAATAATTTCAATATCAGATTGATTACCCATAATTTTTGCTGTTTGCTTCACAAGATTCAGCATGAGATTGACGCCAACGCTATAGTTTGCTGCAAATACGATAGGGATATGCTTTGCTGCATCATTAATGGCACTTAAGTGAGACGAGAGTAATCCGGTTGTTCCGATGACTAAAGGAGTTTTAGTCTCCATCGCCAGTTTTAAATTAGAATCGAGCGCGGCGGGTAGAGTAAAGTCAATCGCAACGTCTGCATTGTCAAACAAGTGAGGCTGTAGTGCCTCAATTTTTACATATTGTTTGGCAACACCCGCCAGCTCTCCTGCATCCATACCCACGAATTGAGAGCCCTCTCTTACACTTGCAAAGCCCAGTGCTGCGCTAGAATGCTGGTAGGTCGCATCAATAAGTACGCGCCCCATGCGACCATTTGCACCTAAGATGCCTACTTTTATCATAATTTTCTCTTTATAATCCCTGTAATAACTTAAACGAACAATAGAAGATGAACACAATGGATTCAACCAAAAACGGCAATCAAATTAAAATTAAAGTCTGGGATTTACCCACCCGCCTGTTTCACTGGTTGTTGGTGACGGTTTTTGTTTTTCAATTTGTTACTGGCGATATATTAGATGACGCCATGCAGCTTCATTTTTATGGTGGATATGTCGCATTAGGACTGATTTTGTTTCGAATAATTTGGGGCATGGTAGGCAGTTATCACGCTCGCTTCACAAGTTTTTTAGCTTCACCTGTCACTGCCTGGCAATACATGAGAGGTAAAAGCCAAACCCATCGCTATTTAGGTCATAATCCGCTAGGCGCATATTCAGTTTTAGCACTTTTGGCGGTAATGCTGACCCAGGCAGTAAGCGGCTTATTCATGACAGACGAAATTTTTTCACAGGGGCCTTATTATTCGGCAGTAAGTAGCGAAGTGGCCGATATTATGAATTGGCTGCATCATCAGGCGTTTTCCTTACTCTGGTACTTGATTGCATTGCATCTTATTGCTATTGCGTACTATCGGATAAAGAAAAAACAAAAACTCGTTAAAGCCATGTTTACTGGTAATAAAGAAGTTGATGAAAAGCAGTCAAACCAATTGGAAATCGCCGGTTCAGCTAGAAACATAAAAACACATTGGTTACGGTTTTTAATAGTTGTTGCCTTGGTTGTGCTTGCTGTATATCTGATTGTTGAGGTTTTGCCGCCAGCGCCCGAGCCTGGATTATACGATTATTATTAATGGTATTATTGATATTGCTGCGCTCGCAAACTTCAAAATAAAAAGCCCGCGCTTGCAGGCTTTTCATGTGTAGTGTCTGAGGGGTAATACAACAAGCAAAGAGATAAAACGAGTGGCTAAAAATCCGCTTGCAATACAACGCGATACCTTGCGTCGCCTTTTTCCAAGTGCTCAATTGCTTCGTTTATCTGGCTCATATCGTACATTTCCACCATGGGTTTGACGTTATGTTGTGCCGCAAAATCGAGCATATCTTTGATCGTTGCGGGGCTACCAACAGGTGAGCCACTTATGGACTTTTGCCCGGCAATCAGATTAAACACACCAACGTCCAGTGGCTCCAGAGCAGCACCTACAAAATGCAAGCGTCCTTTAGGTTTCAGTGTAGAAAGGTATAAATTCCAGTCCAGTTTTACGTTAACCGTTGAAATTATCATGTCAAAGCGATTCGCTGCTGCTTCAATTTCATCTTCATCCCGCGAATTGATAACATGATGCGCGCCAAGTTGTTTTGCCTCATCTGCCTTGCTTTCTGATGAAGTAAATGCGGTAACTTCACAGCCCCAGGCATTCAAAAATTGAAGACCTAAGTGCCCCAGTCCTCCAATACCTATTACCGCGACTTTATCAGTCGGTTTAACGCCAAATTGAACAAGTGGATTAAATACCGTTATTCCGCCGCAAAACAATGGCCCGGCTGATTTCATGTCCACACCTTGTGGCAACTCAATCACAGCTTTTTCGTCAGCCTGAACATATTCGGCAAAGCCACCGTGACGGCCTGCAATGGTTGGCTGGGCATCGCTACACAGATTATGATCGCCATGATCACAACTAGAACACGACAAACAGTAGCCGCTGTGCCAACCAAGGCCTACAATTTGCCCCTTGCGCGCACTTTCTACGTTGCTGCCTACCTCGACAATTTCACCTACCACCTCATGCCCGGCAACCAAAGGATATTTCGACATTCCCCATTCGTTATTGATCATGGATAAATCAGAATGGCAAACACCGCAAAATGCGACCTTAATTTTTACCTCATTAGCACCTAAGGGTGGCAAATCAGCATCAATCAATTCCAGCTTAGCCCCCTCTTTTGCTGCGGCGTAGGCTTTTGTCATATATGTAGACTCCTGTGTTAATTTAATTTCAACATAGCTTTTAAAAGGACGTTTATATAGCTATGTGCTAACTAATCCGCTTTATAGTCATCATGGCAGGCTTTACAAGTAGCGCCTAAGCTTCCAATCGCTTTTCGATACTCGTCTTGTGCTCCGGCTGTAGCAATTTCCTGCACATTTATTGCCGCTGTTACCATATCTTGCGCTTTTTTGTAAAAGTCGGCTTCATTCTCCCAAATTTTATCAAGCGCTGCCGTTTCCACATCAAACTCACGGGTATCAGGTCTGAAATAGTCTTCCATCATTAATCCAAGCTGCTCAATACGCTGACTATTTTTAATCATCAGTTGCGCATCGTAGGGTATTTCACCTTTTGCCATTGCTCCCATCGGGCCCATATTACTGCGCACTAGTTGCAAAATAGCCTGGCGAAACTGAACGGCCGCTTCGGCTTGCTTCTGGCTTTGCACCGTTTGTGCGCTCAAAGCAAAACTGAAAAGCAGACTGCTCACAAGTGTAATGAGACTGATTAATTGGATCTTCTTCATACCGGTTCCTATGTGTAGTTATTGATGGTTAATATAATTGTTTATTACTCTTACGCGAATACGCGATTTTGGTTTGTACTAATTTTGCAGGGCACTGGGAAAAAAGTGAGGTGCCAAGTTTATTGAGGTTGACGGGCTTTAACCTAAACTTTAGAAAAATTGCACTCATGTTTGCTGGCCTCAGCCGTGTGCTTATAAAGTAAATGCCTTGTATTTATGACTTAACTATAGGCAAATGCTTACCGTTACGCAATTACATGATGCCTAACGGCAAATAAAAAAGCCGGAAGCATTTTAGGATCTATTGATCTTAATAATGACATCCGGCTTATTTGGAAGATTGAAGCAATAAAGAAATACCTTTCTTTATTGCTTGGAGGCGTCTAGCTTTTTAAATCATCAAAAAACTGCTTCACACCATCAAAAAATCCTTTTTCTTTCGGACGATGCTTTGCACTTTGACCATTAATTGACGCCTCAAACTCTTCTAGCAATTCTTTTTGCTTACTTGAGAGATTAACTGGCGTTTCAATCACCACCTTACACATTAAATCGCCAACCGCACCGCTTCTTACCGACTTAACGCCCTTTCCTCTCAAACGAAACATTTTGCCGGTTTGGGTTTCAGGAGTGATTTTAAGCTTTACTTTACCGTCAAGCGTGGGGACTTGAATTTCCCCGCCCAAAGCGGCCGTTGTAAAACCTAATGGTACTTCGCAGTACAGATTATTGCCGTCTCTTGTAAAAATACTATGGTCGCGTACATGTACCTGTACATATAAATCACCTGCTGGCGCGCCCTGCTCTCCGGCTTCACCTTCACCTGTTAAGCGAATTCTATCGCCTGTGTCAACACCTGGTGGCACCTTAACAGACAGTGTTTTTGTTTTCTCAACACGTCCCTGACCGCGGCAAGGCGAGCAAGGGTCAGAAATAATTTTGCCCTTACCCGAACAGGTTGGACAGGTTTGCTGAACGGCAAAAAAGCCCTGTCGCATCTGGACTTGACCGTTTCCTTTACAAGTAGGGCAAGTTGTTGGCGAACTGCCTTTTTTTGCACCCGAGCCATGACAAACTTCACACTCAACAAGCGTTGGCACGCGAATTTCAACTTCTTTACCGCGAACCGCTTCTTCAAGACTCATTTCAAGGTTATAACGTAAATCAGCGCCTTGACGGGCACGAGACTGTCGCCCTCTTCCGCCGCCGAAAATATCGCCGAAAACGTCGCCAAAAATGTCACCGAAATCGGCACCGCCGCCACCAAAACCACCACCACCGCGGTTTGGATCAACACCTGCATGTCCGTACTGGTCGTAGGCAGCACGCTTGCGTTCGTCGGATAAAATCTCGTAGGCTTCCTGCACTTCTTTAAATTTATCTTCTAAAGACTTATCACCTTGCGCACGATCGGGGTGATATTTCATTGCGAGCTTTTTGTAGGCTTTTTTAATATCGCGCTCACTGGCACCTTTCGCCACGCCTAATACTTCGTAATAGTCTCTTTTAGACATACACCACTATTCCTGCTCTTGCATTTGATTCTTTTTGACAAACAAGAGGCGCAAACCCTCTAAAGAGCTTGCGCCTGATGGTCAACACGAGAAGTGTTATCAGTACGATTGATAATTACTTCTTATCGTCGTCTTTTACTTCTTCAAACTCGGCATCGACCACATCGTCGCCGCTTGCTTTAGCGTTTTTGTCAGACGCTTGTGCACCTTCTGCTCCAGCATCACCTGCACCGGCAGCTGCCTTAGCCTGTGCAATTTCCATTAACTTGGATGACGCTTCAATCAAGGCTTGGCTCTTCTGTTCGATAGCTTCAACATCATCGCCTTTGCGCGCAGTTTCAAGCTCATCAAGCGCCGTTTCAATTTTCGCTTTATCATCGCTTGGTAAATCGTCGCCTGCTTCTTCAACCTGGGTGCGAGTTGCATGGATCAGTCCATCGGCCTGATTGCGTGCAGCCACCAATTTCTCGAATTTCTCATCAGCTTCTTTGTTGGCTTCAGCGTCTTGAACCATTTGGTTCACTTCTTCTTCACTCAAACCAGAGGAGGCTTTGATAGTGATCTTCTGCTCTTTACCGGTGTCTTTATCTTTTGCTGACACATGCAAAATACCGTTCGCATCAATGTCGAATGTCACTTCGATTTGAGGCGTGCCGCGTGGAGCAGGACGAATACCTTCCAAATTAAACTGACCAAGAGACTTATTACCAGAAGCCTGTTTACGCTCACCTTGAAGCACATGCACCGTTACTGCCGACTGATTATCATCAGCTGTTGAGAAGGTTTGAGACTTCTTGGTTGGAATAGTCGTATTCTTCTCAATTAATGGCGTCATCACACCACCCATGGTTTCAATACCAAGAGTAAGTGGCGTTACGTCAAGTAGGAGAACGTCTTTAACATCGCCTGCCAATACACCGCCCTGGATTGCAGCACCCACTGCGACTGCTTCATCCGGGTTGACATCTTTACGAGGCGCTTTGCCGAAAAAGTCTGTCACGTATTTTTGCACTAGCGGCATGCGTGTTTGACCACCGACAAGAATAATATCCTGTACATCACCAACTGATAAATCAGCATCTGCCAGAGCTTGTTTCAATGGCTCAAGCGACTTTTTCACCAAGTCCTCTACAAGCGACTCCAGTTTTGCCCGCGTTACTTTTATGGCCAAGTGCTTAGGACCTGAAGCGTCAGCCGTAATATACGGCAGGTTCACTTCGGTTTGTTGAGCTGAAGACAACTCGATCTTCGCTTTTTCACCGGCTTCTTTTAAGCGCTGCATGGCTAACGGATCTTTGCGTAAGTCAAAGCCTTGCTCTTTCTTGAACTCTTCCACAAGATAGTTAATCATGCGGTTATCAAAATCTTCACCACCTAAATGGGTGTCACCATTAGTGGCAAGTACTTCAAAGGTTTGCTCGCCATCAACGTTATCGATTTCGATGATTGAAATATCAAAGGTTCCGCCACCTAAATCGTAAACCGCAATGACATTATCGCCTTTTTTCTTGTCCATGCCATATGCAAGCGCAGCAGCTGTTGGCTCGTTGATAATACGCTTGACTTCAAGGCCTGCAATTCGACCGGCGTCTTTTGTTGCCTGACGCTGCGAATCATTAAAGTAAGCAGGAACGGTGATAACAGCAGCCGTTACTTCTTCACCCAAATAATCTTCAGCCGTTTTTTTCATTTTTTTCAAAACTTCTGCAGACACTTGCGGCGGTGCCATCTTCTTGCCGTTAGCTTCTACCCATGCATCGCCGTTGTCTGCTTTCAAAATCGAAAAAGGCATGATATCGATATCGCGCTGAACTTCTTCGTCTTCAAAACGACGGCCAATTAAACGCTTGATTGCAAATAAGGTATTTTTTGGGTTAGTCACCGCCTGACGTTTGGCAGGCTGTCCTACCAAAGTTTCGCCATCTTGAGAATAAGCGATGATAGATGGAGTAGTACGATCCCCCTCCGCATTTTCAATAACTTTTGCTTTTTCACCGTCTAGCACGGCAACACATGAATTGGTTGTACCTAAGTCGATACCAATGATTCTACCCATGTATATTTCTCCAAAAACTTGTTCTAACTAAACTACTTGTTGATAACTTAGTGGGGTTAATACCCTTATTTTCAATAGGTATTTTTCAGATTTATTGCTATTACCCACAAAAATTTTGCAAATTTCCTGATTTTTTGGTCAGGCTTGCGTATCAACGCCTTCAGTTGGCGCTCTTGACACCATAACCATGGCAGGACGCAATAATCTGCCGTTTAATAAATACCCTTTTTGCATCACCGCCATCACCGTATTTGGCGCAAGCTCTGTGGACTCTTGCATAGACATAGCTTGATGATGGTCTGGATTAAAGGCTTCCCCTTGAGGGTCAAGCACTTGCATTCCAAATTTTTCGATACTGCTTAAAAAGCTTTTATGCGTTAACTCAACCCCTTCAAGCAGAGGTTTAACGGCTTCGTCTTCAGCATTTGCAGATTGTAGTGCTCGCTCCAGATTATCGATAACAGGCAACAACTCGCCTGCAAATCTTTCAAGGGCAAACTTTCGTGCTTTGTCTACTTCCTGCTCTGCACGTCGACGGGCATTTTCCATATCGGCACGTGCTCGTAGTACGCTGTCTTTCTGTTCTTCGATTGTTGCCTTCGCTTGCGCTAGCTCTTCTTCAAGCGCATCAATCTGTGCTTCATGAAGACTTTGCCCTTCAGCTGTTTCAGTGTTTTGTTCCGGATTGTGATCCTCACTCGCAGCAGACTCTACCTGACTGTCATTTTCCTGAGCTGCTTGTGCATGTGCCGAACTTTCGTTTGACTGTTGCTCATGCTCCTGATTCGCGTCCTTTTTTTGACTCATCTTTTTCTCCGCCTTAGATACTTGCGCGCTTCATTTTTAACCTGTGGAGGCTATAATGGGGATGCTTTGAGCCCCTTCAAGGCACTTTTTTATTTTTTTGCGGATTTAAAAACGCCCAGCGCCCGGAAGGTATGATGTTTTCAATTTGGACTCTAGCTTGGATTACTGGGCTGTATGTACTTGTGCTGTTTGCTGTCGCATTTGCTGGCAATCGTGTTAGCAAACCGCCTCGTATCGTTTATTCGTTAGCTCTGGGTATTCACTGCACGTCCTGGGCATTTTTTGGAACAAGTACCCAAGCTTTACAGTTTGGCTGGCCTATTGTTCCTACTTACCTGGGCGTTGTACTTGTAATGTTTTTTGGCTTTAGTGTTTTAAAAAAGATTGCCCGTCTTTGTCGCCAATACAAAATTTCATCGCTTGCAGACTTTATTGGTATTGAATATCAGCATGCAAATGCCCTTGCTGCAATTGTAGTGATCTTGTGTTTTATCGGCGTCATTCCCTACATTGCGCTGCAGCTTGACGCAATTAGCTCGGCTATCTCGTTAATGACAAATAGCCCGCAATCCGTTCAAAACCTGACAGAGCTAAGCATTTCGTCACAAAACAGCATGCTGTCTGGCTCTATCAGTTTGTATGTCGCTATTTTTATGGCCATATTTGCCATTGTCTTTGGCTCTCGCACCTTAAACCTGACAACAAAACGTAATGGACTTATGTTTACAATAGCCTTTGAGTCAATTTTGAAACTGTTGGGGCTATGCGCCGTCGGTCTTTATTGCGTTTATGCGCTATCAGACGGTTGGGTAGATTTATTAGCGCGTTCACTTGACAATCCCGTCACCCGAGAAACACTCGAAACGCCCTTTGCTACGTGGATATACATGAGCCATATTGTACTGGGGATAGCCTCTATGTTTATTCTACCAAGGCAATTTCACATTAATTTTGTTGAAAATAATAACGACGCTGAATTAAATCAAGCAAGGTGGGTGCTACCCTGTTATCTCTTGCTGATGACAATATTTGTCTTACCCATAGCCTTAAGCGGTCAGCTGCTTTTAAGTCCGGAATCGGTTGGACTACAAACAGGAAATCTCAGCTCAGACGACTTCGTTCTGCAAATTCCAATCTCGCAAAACAATCATCTGATTACGCTGCTTGCCTATATCGGCGGTCTGGCTGCGTCTACCAGCATGATAATTGTGGCAACGCTTGCGCTAGGCAACATGGTAGCCAATAATTTGCTTACGCCGCTTTTTTTATATTCAAAAGCGCTAAAAAAAGGGAGGCCGAAACTAAGTGCCATTCAGCTCTTGCGCATTCGCCAGGGCACTATCATCATATTGCTGATTATCGCTTATTGGTATCATCAAAACGTCAGCCAAGCTGCACCGCTTGTTAAATCAGGCACCATTGCCATTGCACTAATGTCGCAAATTCTACCTGCCATGTTGCTTGGTTTATATTGGAGAAGAATGCACGCATATGCTGCTGCCTTTGGTATTATCACCGGCGCTGCTATCGTTGCAGGTCAGATGCTTTATCCTGCCATACTATCGAGTTATTACTTTGCCCCGGTGCCCTCCGACACCTTATTTGCAAACGCCATTTTTATATCTTTGGCTATTAACACTGCCATTTGTCTGCTTGGTTCAGTATTAGGTCAATCCCGTTTAAAGACCCCATTTTTAGAAAATAAGCTAATGCGTGTTGCGATGAATATAGAAGTGACTAAGTTGCGCGCCTTACTTGTCAAAGTGCTACCCCAAAATGTTACAAACACCTTTGAACAAAAATTTCAGGCCCGCGAGTTACAAAGCGGACAAACTGTTCCTATTGCTCTTCAATTGGAAGCCGAGCAGGTTTTGGCAGAACACGTAGGAAACGCCAGTGCACGCATTCTGCTAAATGCAGTAGCCGATACTGACTATGACAACACCCAGGAACTAAGCGAATTGGTTGAAATGGCCACACAGTCTTTTCAGTTTAATCACGAAGTTTTGCAGTCATCTATTGCGCATCTGCCGCAAGGAATAAGTGTAGTTGATTCTGATCTGAAACTTGTGGCATGGAATCAGCAATATGAGCGTTTGTTCGATTATCCTGCGCATTTTTTAAAACATGGAATGCCGGTCAAAGCCTTATTGGAATTTAATGCACAACGAGGCTTGTTAAATGAGCAAGGGCACAAAGCAAACGATAAAGATCTTATATACAAGGCTATAGACAAGCGTTTAAGCCTGATGCGAGATTCAAAAGCTTATAAATACCTCCGACAACATGCAAACGATAAAACTATCGAAATTTCAGGTAATCCATTACCCGGCGGTGGATATATCACCTCTTTTACGGATATATCTGAATATATAGCTATTCAGCAGCAGCTAGAGCAATCGAAAAAACACTTGGAACAAAGAGTTGCCAAGCGTACCGAAGAACTTGAGGCGGCAAAACTTGAAGCCGAGGCGGCTAACATTTCCAAATCCAGATTTTTGGCTGCAACCGGACATGACCTGATGCAGCCTTTTAATGCGGCAAGTCTATTTGCGTCTATGTTGCATGAAAAGCTGGCTAAGTCTGAGTTGCAGCCTATATCAAGAAATTTAATGCAGTCTCTTGAGAGTGCAGATTCCTTGCTAAGCATGCTTATTGAAATAACCAAACTGGAAACAGGCAAAATCACGCCAAGCTACAGTCATTTTTGTCTCGATGATCTTTTGGGAAAACTGCTAAACGAATTTTCGGTTATTGCAGCGCAAAAGCAACTGAGCATGCATTACGTTAAAACGAGCGTTTGGGTAAATACTGATCGACGTTTACTTAGCCGTATGATTCAAAACTTACTTGCTAACGCCATCCGCTATACCGACAGCGGAAAAATCCTGATAGGGGTGCGTCATCGCCAACAAAATCGCTGCGAAATCATGGTAGTCGACACCGGCCGAGGCATCGCTAAAGCGAATCAATCGAGAATTTTTAACGAGTTTCAACGGATTGAGAGTACGAGCGATCACTCGAATTCACACAATTCGCAAGGATTAGGTTTAGGATTAACTATCGTTGAGCGCACCGCAAATTTGCTAGGCATTGACATACACCTTACTTCAACCTTAGGAAAAGGTACCGCTTTTGGTCTGAGTCTTGCCAAAGCTATAAAAGGAAAACAACATTCCTCGCAATCACCGTTTTTTGCATCAGATAAACATCAGCGTTTTCTCTCTAATAAAGAAGTGCTTATCCTTGAAAATGATGAACAAATTGCCCAGGCCTTAGGCGCACTTTTAGGTGACTGGGGCGCAAAACTCAGTTTCGCGAGAGATGGCGAGACCGCACTCAACATTGATAAGCCCTTTGATATTGTTATTGCCGACTATCATTTGGATCGCGAGCAAAACGGCGTGGATGTTTGCATGGATCTTGTCGGAGCAAAACCACATAAGCCGCTTCTTATTTTAAGCTCTGCCGACCGTAGCGAGGCCATTCAGGCCAGAGCCATAGAAAATGGAATGCGTTACCTTCCCAAGCCTGTTAAAAGTGCTGCCTTAAAAAGACTAATACAAAGCCGCTTAAGCGTGTAAGATAACAGCCGATATAAACGCTAACAGAACTCACAATTTCGGCTAAACTTGCCTGTCGTAAAAGGAAGTAAATGAAAGCCCCTGTAAACAGCCGTAATCATCTTGAAGATAGTTACAAAGAACTGGAAAGTCGGCATGGCTTAACGCGGTTTGAGACTTCTATGCGCACAATTTGCTTTGTGGGCGCTATTGCACACATTGCATTTTTGTTTTTGTTTGCCTTAATGGACGTGGTTGCAATGGTGATATTCAACATTGTAAGCGTTGCGGTTTGGATTTTTGCTTTCTTCTTGTCGCAAAGACGACAATTTGAAAAAAGCGTCAACATCATCGCTGCTGAAATGTATTGTCACGCCATTGTTGCCACTTTATTTGTTGGCCCCGATTTAGGTTTTCAATACTATCTTTGGCCCATCTTAGGTCTGCTTCTATCACTACCTAACAATAAATTGAAGCAATCAACTTTTTTGTGTTTACTTGTTGTTATAAGTTTTATTCTTTTGACCTTGTTTACAAAAAATGTGTCTTATTCTTACGAATTGATATTCATTGTAGAATGGATTTACGCCATGAATGTGCTTTTCGCGGCCTTGCCCTTTATTTTTACCATTCTTTACTTGCGAAATGATAATCTTGTTAATGAGAAGGAGCTTTTCTCTCAAGCTAATATGGATCCCCTCTCCGGCACCTACAATCGCCGATTTGTAAACGACCTGATGTCTACGTCCGACACCGAGCAGCGCAGGCGAAGTTTTGATACCTATACCATTGTGCTTGGAGACGTAGACCACTTTAAACAAATTAACGACACTCATGGTCACCAGGTGGGAGATGAAGTTATCAGACGGGTCGCAGAAGTACTTCAGGATAATGTGCGTGATTCTGATATCGTCAGTCGATGGGGAGGAGAAGAGTTTTTGGTTATTCTGGCAAACGCCGACACCGAAACGGCTGAAAAAGTTGTCAATAAAATACGCCACGGTATTAAAGCAGAAATTCAGATTCCCGTACTGAAAGAAACAGGTGTAACCATGAGTTTTGGCATTGCCAATGCGCATCGACATATGTCATTTGAAGAAACCGTCAGGCAGGCTGATATTAAGCTATATCAGGCAAAAGCCACCGGCCGCGATAAAATGCTCAGTTAAAAATCAAGCATCGATACTCATCATCTGCTTGTACATAATTCCCGCCTGAGTGCGATTATTTACACCGAGTTTTTTCAAAACGGCTGAGGCATGTTGCTTAACCGTGGATTCTGAAATGTTCAGCTCATAGGCAATTTGCTTATTTAACAGGCCACCCGCTATCATATTCAGCACTTTAAGTTGATGTGGCGTCAACGTTTCTAATAAACGAAGCTCTCTATTTTCCTGCTCAAAATCACCGCTTATTTGATAGTCGGGCGGTAGCCATTGTTCGCCATCTAACACAGCCCTTACCGCTTCTGAAATACTCTCTAAGCCTACCGATTTTGGAATAAAAGCACTTGCGCCAAGAGCAATGCACTTTGAAATAGTTGACTGGTTTTCATCGGCTGACACTACAATGATTAAGGTATTAGGAAACTCAGCACGGATGCTGGTTATGCCGCCTAATCCGTCAGAGTCGGGCATATTCAAATCCAGACATAATAAATCGGTGTCAGGATGCATATTTAAATAAGCTTGCGTTTGCTTAAAGTCATTTGCCTGTTGGACATTTAAGCCCAATTGCTCAGACAAAACTTGATTAAGCGCTGCTCTGAATAAAGGATGGTCATCTGCAATAAGCGCACTTTGTTTGTTAAGCATATAGAGAAAGACTGATTGAAATAAGACTGCCGGGCATAGTAGCAAAATTTACGTAGAAAGTAGTAAAGTTCAACACACCCAGACAAAAAAGGCGGCCGAAGCCGCCAACACACATGATTAGAAACGATAGCCAACGGTAAGGTGCACCGTTCTTGGGTCACCAAAATAACCAATCAGGGTAGTATCTCCGCCTAAACCAGGCGTCAAATTACCGCTTGCATCTTCTGGACCGACAAAGTTATAGCCCCCGACCAAATACTCTTCGTCCGTTATATTTTTAGCGGTAAGGTTAGCATACCAATTGCCTTCCACGCTTTCCCAGTTGACGCTTAAGTTCACTAAACCGTAACCATCCTGCTCAAGTAATTCGCTGGTTTCAAACAGCAGATAATCATCACGGTAATAGTAATTTGCATTAAATGTGAAATAACCTACATCCGTATCCAGAACGTAAGTAGCCGCCAGGTTTGCAGTATGCTCTGGCGAGTTCGACAAACCAATTAGCGGCGGGATTACGTCATTTCGCTTAATGTCAAAATTCAAAATACCCAGTGAAAAGTCAAACGTCAGGTTGTCGGTTGCAACATAGGTTATTTCAGCTTCCAAACCGCTGCCTGCCGTTTCAGCAGCATTTTGCAGTGACTGATTTAAAGTGGTGCCGTCTCCTGCCCCGCCAACTGCGATATATTGGCGATCTTTATGGTCATATGAGAACAAGGTCAAGTTAGTACGCAGTTGAGAATTCCAGTCGCGTTTTAAGCCTAATTCATATGAATCCACTATTTCAGGATTGACGCCTGGCTCATTTTGTTCAGCCCGCGGGTTAAAGGTGCCTGATTTAAAGCCTTGTGCAAAACTGGCAAAAATCAGTGTGTCTTCATCCAGTGAATACTCTAAACCAACTCGAGGTGTAAAGCGTTGCCAACTATCGGATTTAGGTGCATCAAGTACCCCATCGCCATTTGAGTCAGAACCCAATACGGTTGGAACCAATTGGCCTTCTGGTCGCACAAAACCAGGCACCCATCCAGTGGCTGGGTAAAGGTTGTAAAATACAAGTCCGTTATTAACAATGGCTGTTTTTTCTTCATCTGTATAGCGAGCGCCCAGCGTCATTGAAAGGTTTTCGGTAATGTCAAACGATGCTTGCGTGTAAACTGCCCAGCTTTCAGAGTTATTACAACCTGCAACTTCTCTGGTCAACCCTGGCACACCGAAAGCCGCGCGCCCTAGAAAGCCTAAGATAGCATTGAAGTTACCGCATGACTCACCATCATAGTAGTATAAGCCCGATACAATTTTATAACTGTCGCCGGCATAATTAGCCTGAAGTTCGTGAGTGGTATTTTCGTCCCGATATTCTGCAGGTACATCAAAAATATCCAGCGAGGTATTGTCAAAATCGATATTGGTAGGTGAATAACCTTCTCGGTCTGAGCCAATGTATTTAAGCTCCAGGTTTTCGTTTACGTCATATCTGACAAGCCAGCTCCACCCTTCTAAATCAACTTCATTGAAGGTAGGCAAACTGGTGTAGGAATCATAAACCTTGTCTGGCACTGGAGCATCAGTGAGCAAGCTTGGCAGTAAACGATAGCCACCTTTTGCGTTAGACGTATCCTCGGTTTTATCCCATGCCAGGCGGAAAAAGAGATCGTCGCTTGGGCGATATTCAAGACTTACCCTTGCTGCCCAAAGATCCTTGTTGTAGTTTTCTCTGTCTTGTCCATCTAACGCCGAACGTAAATAGGTGCCGTATCCGTCACGGGTAAGATTGGCATAACCCACTCCCAAATAGAGCTGGTCTTCAATAATTGGTAGCTGACCGGTAATTTTCACGTCTTGTTGAGAGTAGCTTCCAAGGGTTGCCTGAGCATTAAATTCAGTATCGCCAGACATTTCTTTGGTAACATATTTAACCGCACCACCAATGGTATTTTTTCCATATAGCGTGCCTTGAGGACCGCGAAGGACTTCAATGCGTTGTACATCTAAAATGTCTAATACTGCGCCCTGTGGACGGGCAATGTATACATCATCTACATAAATGCCCACGCCAGGCTCGTAACCCCACAGTGGATCTTGTTGACCCACACCTCGAATAAAGGCTGTTAGCGTAGAGTTTGTACCGCGACTGGTTTGTAAGGTCGTATTCGGAGAAAATTGCTGAAGCTCGGTGATAACTTGTGCACCGATATTTTGTAATTCATTACCCGACACAGACGTTACTGCAATTGGAACCTCTTGAAGGGATTCAGTTGTGCGGCGCGCCGTTACTTCGATACGTTCGAGCGTGCCTCTTGCCTGTGCTTCCTGAAGCGCTTGCGAAGCAGACTCACTCGTTTCTGGTGTTTCTTGGTTCTCTTGTGCAATTGCAAGCGGAGCACTGAGCACTGCACTTACTGCCAACGCGCAAGCAGTCGCCTTAAAGCTTCTGCTTGCGATATCTCGTGAAGGTAATAATTGCTTGGATGTCATAATAATTCCCTAAGTTTTTATTATATTGTGTGTTAAACATCTGGGATTGCGGTCTGGTGTCAAATTTAAGTTAAAATGGTTAAAAAATAACTAGTACCATCGTACTATGGGCATGCTTAGGGTTTTGCATCACACTAACGGCCAAGGCAGTAAACACCGTAGCGGTGTTTACATATGCATTATCCTGGCGATCTGCGGTCACAGATTTATAAAGCGCCTGAACACATAATTCAAAGTGTTTAAGGCTTACAATAATAACAGGATAACTTACATGCTTAGCTTAATTGGACTCATAGGTGGGTTGGCACTGCTTATTGTGCTCACTATTCGGGGAATGAATTTATTCATTGCCGCACCACTTTGCGCAATCATTGTTGCGCTTACCAGTAATATGGCGATTTTTGTGGGTGACGGCAATTTCGTTCAAACGTATATGAGTGGCTTCACCGGCTTTATTGCCAGCTGGTTTTTTATGTTTTTACTTGGCGCGCTGTTTGGTAAATTCATGGAAGATACCGGTGCAGCAGATTCCCTCGCCAAGTTTATTATCGATAAACTTGGCTATAAACGCGCTATTTTTGCAGTGGTTGCTGCCTGCGCAATTCTTACTTACGGTGGCGTGAGCGTTTTTGTCGTTGCCTTTTCGGTTTACCCCATGGCCTTGAGCTTATTTAAAGACGCAAATTTGCCCAGACGCTTTATTCCTGCCACCTTGGCTTTCGGTTCAGTCACTTTTACTATGACGTCGGCTGGTTCACCTGAAATTCAAAACTGGATCCCAATTAAGTATTTGGGTACCTCTCCTTTTGCAGCATGGGAAGTCAGTGCGGTGGTTGCAGTCTTTATGGCTGTTTTTGGTTATTGGTGGCTTAAAAAAATGGTGGGAAAAGCCGTTGCAGCGGGCGAAGGCTTTCACACAAAGCCTGAAGACCCGATCATCCACAAGCGCGACTATCCGCATCCCGTTACCGGTCTCATTCCACTATTTGTGGTGTTGATCATTTCGTTTCTGTTTCATGAAAAATACAAAGAAATGGCCCTTATCGTCGCTTTGGGAAGTGGTGTACTGACCTTAATGTTAATAAACTTCAAACACTTCCAGAATTTGGGTGCTGCGGTAAATTTAGGCACAACTGGCGCATTGGTTGCTATTGGCAACACTGCCGCAGTGGTTGGCTTTGGCGCCATTGCGCGCACAACAGAAGCCTTTCAAAGTACGGTCGAAATTATGACGCAGATTCCAGGTAATGAGCTGATAGGCGCGGCCATCGCAGTTTCGGTTATTGCTGGACTGACGGGTTCGGCTTCAGGCGGACAAGCGATTGCGCTTCCCTTAGTGGGGCCTTATTACCTTGACCAAGGGGTTGATCCGGAAGAATTACACAGAATTGTGTCAATAAGCTCTGGTGCTTTGGACTCTCTACCTCATAATGGTTATGTGGTCACAACCATTCGCGCAATCTGTCACGAAACGCATCAGGCAGCCTATGGTCCCATGGCGGCCTTGACGGTCATTGTGCCATTAATTGGCCTGGCAGCCGCTATCGGCTTATTTATTTTATTCTAGGGAAGCAGGTGCAATGTTTGTAAACAATCAATTTGGCTATTCTCGAGCTCGCCACATGAACATCTGTAAAAAACGCCTGCTATCTTTCTGCATGGGCTTATTGATAATCGTTAATTCGGGTGTTGCTAACGCAAGTGAGATTAAAAAAGACGCAATTGAGTCTGAAAAAGGCAATACTTCAGTATCTTCACACACAACATCACAAAATGACATTCAAGGTACAAGCATGATAGTGCATAAAAATGTGCATGAAATTGAGCGTTTCACCACATATGGTGGGGAGCTGATAAAAAATGTGCGCGTCGGATGGGAAAGTTATGGCAAACTCAATGAGGATAAGTCAAATGCTATTCTTATAACCCATTACTTTACTGGCAGTTCACACGCGGCTGGCAAATACCATGAAAATGATGAAGAGCCAGGGTATTGGGATGCCATAATAGGCCCTGGAAAGGCAATTGATACCGAACGTTTTTTTGTCATCAGTGTTGACAGCTTGGTTAACATCAGCGCCTATGACGATAAGGTTATCACTACAGGCCCTGCCAGCATTAACCCCGATACCGGCTTACCCTACGGCCTAAGGTTTCCGGTAGTGACTATGCGCGATTTTGTGAACGTTCAAAAGTCGGTACTCGAGTCGTTAGGGATTACCTCGCTTTATGCAGTAGCTGGCCCATCAATGGGTTCCATGCAAGCTATTGAGTGGGCAGCAGCCTATCCTGACTGGGTTCCCAGGCTCATTTCGGTTATCGGTTCAGCTGCCGCCGACGGTTGGACAAGTGCACTGCTTCAGCAATGGACCATCCCTATCAAACTGGATCCTAATTGGAATGACGGTAATTACTATCATCTACCAAAAGATCAGCATCCTAATAAAGGGCTTACTGCCGCACTTGCGCTGATTACTCAAAGCGCACTGGCACCTGAGTTTTTCAATAGTATGAACACTCAAATTAACGCATCGCCAAACGCTCACAATGAAGATGAAAAGCAAAACACATCTCTTTATAACATTCGAAATAACCCTCCCATTGTTGACTGGCTAATGCTGCGTGCTGCCCAGCGAGCCGAAAAAATGGATGCAAATCATCTTTTGTATCTGGTGCGCGCGAATCAGTTGTTTCTGACCGGCATGAAAGACAATTTGGCGCAAGGACTCAAGTCGATTAAGGCAAAAACACTTTTTATACCCGCCAGGCAAGATTTGTTACTGATGCCCTATCACGCAGAGCTTGCGGCTGAGATGATGAAGTCTCAAGGCTCAGATGTTGAACTTATCTATTTGGATGGCAGTTTAGGGCATCTTGAGGGACTGTCAGGTATTGCAGCTCATGCAGATACTATACGTGCGTTTTTAGCTGAGTAATTTTGGGTTTTTAACTGCAACAAACGCAGTACTGCTCGAAAGATAATACTATTTTAGATGTTTAAATGACAAGGATACATATGAGATTACATTCTGCCATTCTTACGACTTTTAAAACGCTGTCGGCGCTGGTTGTGACCGCCGCAATATTAAGTGCTGATACTTTTGCAGCTAATACAGATTATGCAGATTACACACCAAAGCTCCTACCTAATGACGCACTTTCAAGCTTAAACCTCGATTTGAAGCAAAGTTCAGTAAGTGGTTTGTCTTCCGGTGGCTATATGGCAACTCAGTTTCATCTCTCCCATTCCGACATTATTGTTGGCGCGGGTATTGTTGGCGCGGGGCCTTATTACTGCGCGCTTAATGACATTGCTATCGCCCTGGGCCAGTGCGTGAATAAAATTTCAAATTCCATCACAAATGAACCTTTTATTGAAGCATACGAGCGTTTTTTACAGGACGGCTTGCTTGCATCAAAAGAGTCGCTAACTGATGACAAAGTCATTCTCATTCATGGCAAACATGATACAACGGTGAACCGTAAAGCCGCTGATTTGCTTGCTCGACAATATGAGCAGTGGCTCGGCGAAACAAACTTCCGTTATATAAGCGATAAAGATTTCGCGCACCACATGCCAACCTTAAACTATGGAACAGACTGCAAAAGCTCAGAGTCACCTTTTATAGGCAATTGTGACTATGATGCTGCTGGCGAAATACTCAATTTTATATACGATGGACTGAAAACGCCTGTAGATGACAAAGCAAATCAATCGCTTTTTACTCTGGATGTAACTGAGCTAAGTGATTTATCTGGTAGCTCAATTGCCGATAAAGCGTATATTTATATTCCTGAGACATGTCAGAAAGGTCAGTCATGCAAGCTGCATGTTAGTTTTCATGGCTGCAATCAAAGCGCAGAGGATGTAGGTTCCACCTATGCTGCTCATGCTGGTTTTAATCGCTGGGCGCAAAGTAATGATATTGTTGTGCTCTACCCTCAAGTGGAAAAGTCGATGTTCATGCCGCTTAACCCTCAGGGGTGCTGGGATTGGTGGGGCTATACTGACGAAAATTATGCCAATCAAAAGGGGCCACAAATTCAGGCTATCCGCAATATAGTAAATGCATTAGCCTCGTCTAAATCGGATTAATACCTTAACATTTACGCCAATTGGAATTCATTTTATGTCTACAACACAAGCAAAGAAAAACATCTTTATAACGGGCGGAGCAAGCGGCATTGGTTTTGGCATTGCTCAACACATGAGCGATTTAGGCCATCGAGTCATTATTGCTGATATTAATTTAAGCGCTGCTCAAAATGCAGTTAATAAACTGATAGACACTGCAGGCAAATCAGACGAAGACGCACTTGCGGTTGAACTGGATGTGTCTAATGCGAGTGAAATTGCCGCACTGCCTGAAAAATTGAAATCTACACCGGTAGATGTACTCATAAACAATGCAGGCATTCAGCATGTCAGTAGGTTGGAGGATTTCCCGGCAGACAAATGGCAATTGCTAATCAACGTTATGCTGGTTGGTCCTGCTCTTTTGACTCAGGCATTTCTGCCGCACATGCGCGAGCAAAATTTTGGACGCATCATCAATGTGGGCAGTATTCATTCAGTGGTTGCCTCCCCATTTAAATCTGCCTATGTGGCGGCTAAACATGGCTTATTAGGTTTTGCCAAAACACTCGCACTTGAAACCGGAGATGTTGACGTAACCATTAATACACTCTGTCCCGCTTATGTCAAAACTCCTTTGGTAGAACAACAAATCGCTGCGCAAGCGAAAGAAAACAATATGAGCGTTGACGATGTGGTTAATAAAATCATGCTTGAACCGATGCCTAAAAAGGCCTTTATTGGCGTAGATGAATTAGCGGAAACTGCTGCGTTTTTAATGGGTAATGCAGCCCGCAATATTACAGGTCAAACCCTGATTTTAGATGGCGGCTGGACGGCGCGATAAATTTTTTTTGAAAATTTCTTGCAACTGTCGCAAGCTTGTATAACCTTTCGAAAAAGATAAATCGCTAACGCTTTCATTTTGCCAGGAAATACATGCGCTACAACACCGTCGGTTTAATTGGAAAACCGAGTCATAAAGCGACTCACGTGAGTATCAACACACTCATAGACGAGCTAAAAAAACGTGATTGCACGGTACTGGTAGAAAGCCGTATTTCTGAAGCCATTGACGAAAACGTGCAAGCGGCCAGCCTCAAAGAAATTGGCCAACAGGCAGACCTGGCCATTGTGGTTGGTGGAGACGGTAATATGTTAGGCGCGGCAAGGGTCTTAGCCGAGTTTGATGTTGATGTGGTTGGTGTTAACCGGGGTAATTTAGGGTTTTTAACGGATATTAATCCAGAAGATATCGCTACCCAACTAGGGCACATTTTCAATAATAAAACCTATCGCGAAAGACGCTTCATATTAGAGGCGCAAGTATTTAAAGACGGTCGCTTACAACAATCTCACAGCGCCATAAATGAAGTAGTGCTTCACCACAGCAAAGTCGCCCACATGATGGAGTTTGAACTTTACGTGGGAAGTGACTTTGTATTTAGCCAACGCAGCGACGGGCTTATTATTGCCACGCCAACAGGCTCTACTGCCTATTCACTATCTGGCGGTGGTCCAATTTTGGTCCCTCATTTGGACGCACTAACCTTGGTGCCGATGTTTCCGCATACTTTAAGTTCACGACCCATTGTGGTTGACGCAAACAGTGAAATTACACTTAAAATATCAGACAAAAATACTGACAGCGTGCAAATCAGCTGCGATAGTCATGTTGTTATTGCCGTAGAACCGGGCGATTACATCAAAATTCGCAAAAACAAAAACTATCTTACGCTTGTGCATCCACCCGACTATAATTACTTCAATGTTTTACGCACAAAGCTCAATTGGGGTAGCAAGCTTTACTGAGGCGCGTTGAACTAATTAAAAAATGATCTGATTGTCAGGCTTTACAGAAATTTAAATACTGTATATATTATCAGTATTAATTTTTGGAGCTTAATTTATGCTGGTTCATCTTGATATTAAAAACTTCACGGTTGTAAAACAGGTTGAGTTATCTATCGCTCAAGGCCTAACCGCAATTACCGGTGAAACAGGCGCAGGTAAATCCATTGCCTTGGATGCTTTAGGCTTGTGCATTGGGGACAGAGCTGAGTCAAATATTGTCAGACAAGGTGCCGAACGCGCAGAAGTAGTTGCCCACTTCGATATAAGTAAGCTCCCAAAAGTAAAAGCCTTGCTTACAGAAGAAATGCTCATTCAAGATGATAATCCAGACGAATGTTTTATAAGACGTGTAGTGAGCAAGGAAGGCCGCTCTAAAGCTTTCATCAATGGCGTTGCAGTAAACCTAAGTCAGCTTAAACAGCTTGGAAGTAAACTGGTACATATCCATGGACAAAACGACCATCATCAGTTTTTAAAAGCGGACAATCAGTTGGCGCTGCTAGACGGCTTTGCTCAACACCAAGACAAGCTAGACGCCACCAAACAAGCCTACACAGACTATCAAAAGCAGTCTAAAGCATTACGAACACTTCAGGAAGCGCAGCAACAACGACTGGATCGCGTCAGTTTGTTGCAGTATCAAGTGGAAGAGCTTGATGCTTTTGCGATGGTAGAGGGTGAGTTTGAACAATTAGAAGCTGATTTTAAACGCTTAAACTCAGTACAGGAACTTCTACAAAGTGCGGAAAAATCCTGTTATTTATTGAAAGACGATGAAAACGCTAATGCACTTTCTTTAATGAATATGGCACTTAAAGATATTCAGGAGCAGCTTGATACGGATGAAAATCTCCAAGGCGCCTATGAATTGCTACAAAATGCAGTCATACAGGCTCAGGAGGCTTACACAGAGCTAAGTCACTATCAATCAAGCTTAGAGGCAGATCCTGAGCAGCTTCAACAAACTGAGCAGCGCTACGCAACGAGTTTAGATTTGGCCAGAAAGCATGGCGTGAACCCGGAACAATTACATAACATTCATAGCGAACTGGCCGCAGAACTTGCTAATTTACAAAGCCAGGAAGCCTCACTCGATGCGCTTGAACAAGAGTGTAAACAAAGCCTTGAAGCGTATCAAAAATATGCGCAAGACCTGCATCAATCAAGGACAAAAGCAGCTGGCAAGTTGGCTGACGAGATCAAAAGCAGCATAGTAGAAATGAATCTGCCGCATGCGGTTGTGAATGCACAAGTGGTTTTTGACTCAAAGGCAAAACCCAATGCGAAAGGCAATGATGAAATACGCTTATTGGTATCCGTTAACCCTGGACAAGCGCCCGACCTTATGGAAAAGGTTGTATCAGGAGGTGAACTGGCAAGAATTGGTTTAGCCATTCAAGTAATTCGCTCACGCGATTACAGTATTCCTACCTTGGTATTTGATGAAGTTGACACAGGAATAAGCGGACAGACCGCTTCGGTAGTTGGAAAGCTCTTGAAAAAGCTCGGCGCACAGTCACAGGTTATTTGTGTAACCCATCTACCCCAGGTAGCTGCACAGGGTCATAACCAATTATTTGTGACTAAACTCACTGATGGAAAAACCACTGAAACCAAAGTGCTTAAATTGACTAAAGAAGAGCGTGTTAACGAAATTGCACGCCTATTGGCAGGGGATGAACTTACCGACACAGCGATTGCAAACGCTAAAGATCTACTTAAACACTAGGCTCTTTTAGAACCAATTAGGCATTGCATGGTCAGATGCAAGTGATGTAGTATCGCAGGCGTTTTTCAGATATGGATGTAATATGAAGTTTTTAACCCTAGTTTTTTTGTCGTTTACCCTATTAACAGGCTGCACAGATTGGATTTATCGAATAGATGTGCCCCAAGGTAACTTTTTGGAACAAAAAGATGTGGATAAACTCCGCGTTGAGATGACAAAAGAACAGGTGCGCTTTGTATTAGGTAATCCGGTGGTAGAAGATTCTTTTGATGATGATAATTGGTACTACTACTACGAAATGAAGCGCGGTATGAGAAAGCGCGGTGAAGATGTCAAAAAACAGCTTGTACTCACATTTGAGGATGACAAGTTAGTAAACATGAAAGGCGACTTTGACAAACCTGAAGAATTTGAGGTACCGCTTTCCTAAGCGGTACACTTTTCACAGTAAATACAGTAAATGTTATGCTGTAAGAATGTCAATTCGCAGCGTTGATTTTGTCGAGGAGGTTTTGCGCTTCTTGTTTTTGCGCTTGATTACCTTTTTCCTTAACTTCTTCTAATACTTCTCTTGCTGCTTCAAAATCATCCATGTCCATATAGACTTCTGCTAAATCAAGATTGCTTGCCTGATCATCGCTTTCATCGGTAAACTCTGTATTGCCTTTATCTTCAACGTCTTTTTTTGGCATTACCTTATCAAGCGATTTATCAAGATTCAGTTCAAGTTCGTCATCTTCCATGGGCGTTAATTTTTCGCTTTCACTGAGCAAATCATCTACATTTACAAAGTCTTCAACAGATTCTTCTGGGCTTTCATCGTCAGCCATAAGGGCGTCGATATCCAAACCTGCTTCAGTCAAATCATTGATTTCTTTCTCAGTTCGCGCATCTCGCTCTTCAGGCACGATTTTCTCATCACCTGCATCAAGTTCAGAGAGCAAATCATCAAAGTCGGAATTATCCAGGTCACTTAGTACTTCCAGCTCGTCTTTATCTTTTGCCTGTTCAAACTTTTTTAAATCGCTTTTAAGCGCATCGTCTTCATCGTCAAGCCAATCATCGAGGCCCGGTAAGTCAGACAAAACATCGTCGTTTTCATCCAGACTTTCAAGATCTTTTTTCCCCTCAGATTCCTCATCATTTTTGAGCTCATTTGCTTGCTGAAAAGCATCGTCTTCTTGCGATTCGGCTTTGGGACTATATTCCTCATTTTTTGCATCATCTTGTGCAAGCTCTTGCTTTACAGCTTCTTGCTGAATGGGCTCGTCATCGTTTTCTCTGCCCATCTCACTTAACGATGGAATATCGTCCAGCAACGCGTCACTATCACTCCAGTCTTTGCCTTCGCTAGATTGCTCAGATGCCATTTCTTCAGTAAATTCATCAAGTAAAGCGTCCAGGTCATCATCCGATAGCGAATCATCGTCTAGCTCACTAAGGAGCTCGTCAGCTAAGGCGTTTGACGCATCCTCATTCTCATTATCAAAATTGTCTTCGTCACTTGCCAGGTCGATTCCCTCAGAACTTAAATCTTCAAGGTCACTGCCCGGGTTTTCCATATATTCATCGAGTAGTTCGTCGAGCTCTTCACTTGCCTGCTCTTGTTCAAGCTCATCAAGCAATTCATCGGCTAATGAATCAAGCTCCGTTGCTTTTTCTTCTTCATCAAGCGCTTCTTGAGCTTGACCCTCTTCTTGCGTTTGCTCTGCTGCGTTATCTGACGCTGAAGATTCAGCTTCTAAAGAATTTACTTGCTCAGATTCGGATTTTTCAGTTTCTGCTTGCTCTGTTTCTGCATGGTCTGTGTCGGCATCATCAGTTTCGGCATTATCTATTTCGGCATTATCTGTTTCGGCATAGCTGGTAAGCGGCTCATCAGTCTCTGGCTGAGTGTCGTCCTCTTTCGGCTCCTCTCTTGGGTCCTCTCCTTCGTCTTCGTCCTGGCCGCTATGCTTATCGAGCTCTTCAGTTAATTCACCAGATAAACGCTCAAACTCAGAAGTCGTTTCATTCACCGTTTGTTCGATTTGTTCGATGGCGTCTTCATTCAAATCTTCACTTTCATCTAGGGGTACGCCTTGAGGCACAGCAGAGCCAACGGATGCCAGTTTATTGGTAGCGCCTCCCTCTTTTTTGTCATCAGCATCGTCTTCCAAAAGACTGGCAGGCTCTTGCTCGCCTTCAATCGGGCTGTCGCTTGATTCCGCTTCGCGTTTTTCATTGTCGATTGCATCGCTAATTACATCGCTAATTACATCGCTATCGTGCGTTGCATCCTCGGCGGCTTGCTGTAATGCTTCCGCCTGGCCCGGTGAATCGGCGCTTACATCACTTTCTGATAGCGGTTCATCTTCTTTTTCATCAAAGTCATTTAGATCTAAATCACTTGTCAGGTCTTCTACAAACTCTGTTTGGGGCTTTTTGCCTTCCGGCGCTTTTGAAGCGTCAGCATCGCCAGGGTTTAGATCAATTTCTTCGTTATCAAAGTCGTCATCATCAAGGTCAATTGAATCGGCATCAAAACTAATTTCTTCTGAGACTTCCTGTGCTTTTTGCGAACGTTCTGTTTTTGCATCAGGTACCAACATGTCGTCTTCATCGTCAAGATCCGTCTCGCCTACGCCAAGTTCATCCAAGCCATCTTCAAGCTCAGAAGATAAAATATCATCATCGCCCATTTCCTGCTCAAGCGCTGCCATAAGGTCATCATCATCGTCAGCTTCACCAATCACCAACTCATCATCGACGATATCAGGAGCGCTCTGAGGTTTTTCATTAGATGATGCTGCCTGTTCGGCCTCTTTGGGTTTACGAAGTAACCAGATACCTAAAATACTCAACACACCAATAATGAAAATGGAGGATAAGGCACCCACCATCAGCGGAGAGGATAAGGTGGCTAAAAATGATTGGCTTTCATTGGCTTGCTGTCTCAATTCAGCAGCTTTGACTAAGTCTATCAACTCCTTTTGTAAGGCGAGTTGCTCATCTATTTGACCTTGCACTTCCCCTTCTACTTTTGTGCGAAGCTCGGAAATATCCTGATTGACTTTATCTAATTGACTATAGAGTTTCCGGTTTTCTTCAATCAGCGCCTGAACATTCGTAATTGAAGCGGAAACCTGTTCTTTTATTTCGTTAAACTGTTGATTTTGCTGTCTGTTGAGCGAGTTTAATTGCCTTTGTAACTCTTGTTTGGTATTCGATAAGTCTTCCTGATTCACCAAGGGAACGTCAGGTTCGATTTCTGCTGCGGCAACTTCGGCCAATACTTGCTCTGGCTGTACTGAATTAACGCGACCAAAGGCCCTGTCGTCTGCTTCTGCTTTCGCTCTTGCTCGTTGCGGATCCATGCGCGCAATAAAGCTATCGGTGGGAAGTTGCAGGGTTGCGCCATTGACCATGGTATTAAAATTACCGTTCTCAAAAGCCTGACGATTTAACTGATAAATCGCCAACATAACCTGGTAGACAGTGAAATCAGATTCTGGCTTGTAGCGGCTTGCAATTCGCCACAGGGTATCGTTTTCGTCGATAGGACCATAAACAACGCCAGAAAAGGCATCTGCAGATGCTGGCGGACCTTGAAGCTGTACCTGCGCCTGCGTGCTAGCAGAACTGCAAAACAGCATAACAAATAAGGTGCTGATTGTTAGCCACGAACGTATGGTCGATTTCAAAACTCTTACCTGCTCCTACAGTTTCCGAAAGTTACCGCAAGCCTGGCTTGCTAATCTCCTTGGTTTTTTCGAAAAAACGATGCTCATCAGCCGTTTATCGGCTGATGCATCGAAATATTTACATATAGTCGCGTATCAGTACTTCTGCAATCTGAACGCTGTTGGTCGCGGCGCCTTTTCTTATATTATCCGACACTACCCACAAATTGATGCCGCGCGGATGGGATACATCGTTTCTGATCCGCCCGACATGTACCTCATCGTTTCCGCTTGCGTTGCTTACCTGCGTTGGAAAAGCTTCACGCTCTTCATACAGCTTGACGCCAGGGGCATTTGCTAACAGTTGTTTAACATGTTCAGCATCCGTTTGATCTCGCGTTTCGATGTGGATGGCTTCACCGTGACCATAAAATACCGGTACGCGCACAGCGGTTGGGTTTACAAGGATCGATTCATCGCCCATAATTTTTCGGGTTTCCCACACCATCTTCATTTCTTCTTTGGTATAGTCATTATCCATGAACACATCAATTTGCGGTATAGCATTAAATGCAATTTGCCGACTAAACTCATCACCGGTGACTTCTTTCGCATTTAACAGCTCGGCAGTTTGCCTGGCAAGTGCTTCCATTGCCGATTTCCCCGCTCCTGAAACCGACTGATAAGTCGCTACATTTATACGCTCTATTCCTACCGCATCGTAGATAGGTTTTAGAGCAACAACCATTTGAATGGTAGAGCAGTTAGGATTGGCGATGATGTTGCGATTACGATAGTCAGCAAGCGCATGTGCGTTTACTTCTGGAACCACCAGCGGAATATCCGGCTCGTAGCGATATTGAGAAGTATTGTCGATAACCACGCATCCTGCCTCGGCTGCTAGCGGAGCAAATTTAGCAGACACGCTTCCGCCTGCTGAGAAAAATCCGAGTTGAACCAAGCTCCAGTCGAAAGTATCTGCATTTAAGACTTTGATTTTTTTACCGTTAAACTCTACTTCGCCACCTGCTGAACGCTCACTGGCAAGCGGATAGAGTTTCCCAATTGGAAATTTGCGTTGGGCAAGAATATCCATCATGGTCTGGCCGACTAAACCCGTCGCGCCAAGTACGGCAACATCATAAACTCTCGACATATTTTGAATTCCTTAGAGCACTCATTGCGCCTGTTGTGTATCGTAAAAAAGTGAAAAACCAAGTTTCTCAAGTATATTAGCAACTTGTTCACCCGCGCTATTTGCTTTAATTTTTATGGTCGCGGCTGGCCATTCTCTGCGAATTGGGTAGTTTTGCCTGATTGCAGAAAAGGTCTCTGATTTTGCCATGTGATGACGAAAAAAACTATCATCATTTTCAATGTCATACAGAGATTTAATGCAATTTGCGACAATGGTCTGATTAGCATATCTATTCTTAGGTTGCGCTAAAAATGCGAGCAACTCTGTGTCCACTGAATAAGCAGGCAAAAAATCCACTAAGCGCGTTTTCGGCGCTTGTTTCAAAAATTGACAAAGCGCCTGATAAACCATTTCTGTGCCATTTGCTTTCCCTTCAAGAGAATGGCCAGCAATATGCGCTGTTGCATATCTCACATAAGGCAGCAGGGCTTTGTTAATGTATGGCTCATTTTCCCAGCAATCGAGTACAAAGGTCGGCAATAGCTCAGGCAGCTTTGTCGATGATTGGCTTTTTTCATTTGCCAGAGCCAGCAGGGCTTCATTATCAAGAACTTCGCCGCGACACGCATTGATAACAATTTGACTTGGCTTTAATTTATTAAGCTCATTCTCGCCCAACAAATGATAGGTATGATGCGCTTTTGGTACTTCATCAGTATTGACCAAGGGTACGTGTAAACTGATTACATCGGCGTTTAATACATCTTCAAAGGATGCACTTGTAAAATCGCTATCGCGCAAGGCTCGGGGCGGGTCATATTCGATCACTTTAAGCGCTAGGGCGTTGAGCAGCTTGGATAAGGTGCTTCCTACATTTCCCACGCCAACAATTGCTATCGTTTTTCGAGATAGTTGGAACTGTTCTTTTTCTGCTAGGGTAAATAAGGTGCTGATAACATATTCCGCTACGGCTCTGGCATTGCAACCACCGGCAGCATACCAAGTGATATTTCTTTGCTTTAAGGCATTCAAATCCAGATGATTAAAGCCCGCCGTTGCGGTCGCTACAAACTTAAGTTTAGGCGCCTGGTCAAGGAGGGTTTTATCCACTTTGCTTGTTGAGCGCACAAGCAAGGCTTCGCAATCCGCTAAATCTTGCGGGCCTAAATGTCCGGCACTAAAGGCTCTTGCATTGCCAAGCTCTGGAAAAAAATGCTCAGCGTAAGGCATATTATCGTCGTAAAGTATATTCACGTCATTTAACTCTTATTTATACACTTACTGTAAGACTTACTAAGACACGGTGGCAGGTCGCTAGGGAATAGTTGCGCGGCACGACGTTTAAATTAAGCCTTGCTCGCGCAGGATCATGCTTTACTCTTTATATTTAGGACACATTCTATCTAATTTTCGCAAAATACCGGGCCACGCGAGTGCCCCACCCGCATTTTTAGTGACTTCACTTGCCTGCGACCGAATTGCAGCGAGTATACGCTCATCAATAGGAATTAAAGGTTGATGTGTCGCTTGAGCCTGAAGTTGAATCTCACAGGCGCGCTGCAAAATAAACATTGCCAAAAATGTATCTGCTATGGTTTCAGCGCAGGTCAATAAGCCATGATTACGTAAAATCATGAAATTTGTGTCTCCCAAATCGGCTACTAAGCGCGATTTTTCATCGGGATTTAATGCCACCCCTTCATAATCGTGATAAGACAAAGAACTTAAGGCAAAGAGCGACTGTTGTGAATAAGGTTCCAAGCCGTTGATCAAAGTTGAAACTGCCACACCGGCAGTGGTATGCAAATGCATAACACACTTGGCATTTTCGCGGGCTTCGTGCACTGCGCTGTGTATGGTAAAGCCTGCCGGATTGATATCAAACTCCGACTCCATGACCTTTTCACCCGCTAAATTAACTTTAACCAGACTCGATGCGGTCACTTCTTCAAACAACATACCATAAGGATTAATGAGAAAATGATGCTCCGGCCCTGGTACTCGAGCTGAAATGTGCGTAAACACCAAATCATCCCATCCATAGTGTGCAACCATTCGATAGCAGGCAGCCAGGTTAACTCGCGTTTGCCACTCTTGTTCACTCACTTTACTTTTAATGCTCATGCAATTTCATACTCTTAGGGATTATAGCGTTTGAAAACGAGCGAAGCGTTAGTACCACCAAAACCAAAGCTATTAGACATCACTAAATCCAGCGCTTGCTCTCGCGTGCTGGTTACAATATCAAGCCCTTTGGCCGCTTCATCCAGATTATCTATGTTGATAGATGGCGCGATAAAACCATGCTGCAGCATAAGTAAAGAGTAAATGGCTTCATGAACACCAGCTGCGCCTAAAGCATGGCCTGTCATTGATTTACTGGCGCTGATGGCCGGGCTTTTATCGCCAAATAGAGCCTGAATGGCCTCCAGCTCTTTTACGTCTCCCACGGGCGTAGAAGTTCCGTGCGTATTCAAATAATCAAGCGGTGCATCTAGTCCGGCAAGCGCTTGTTTCATGCAGCGGATCGCTCCCTCCCCTGAGGGTGCCACCATGTCATAACCATCTGATGTTGCGCCATATCCAACAAGCTCACCGTAAATCTTTGCGCCTCTGTTAAGCGCATGTTCCAACTCTTCAACTACGACCATTCCGCCGCCGCCAGCACTGACAAAGCCATCTCTGTCAGCATCATAGGTACGAGATGCTACTGAGGGGTTATCATTATATTTAGTAGATAAGGCCCCCATACCATCAAACTGGCTTGAAAGCGCCCAATGCAACTCTTCTCCACCACCTGCGAAAATCATATCTTGTTTTCCCAGCTGTATTTGCTCCCACGCATGGCCAATGCAGTGTGCACTTGTTGCGCATGCTGAAGAAATCGAATAGTTGACGCCTTTAATTTTGAAGGGGGTCGCCAAACAGGCAGATACGGTGCTTCCCATGCATCGGGTAACCATGTAAGGACCAATGCGGCGAACGCCCTTCTCACGAAGCGTATCAGCCGATACAACCTGATTATCTGAGGATGCACCGCCAGAGCCTGCAATGATACCTACTCGTTCGTTTGAGTATTGTGATTCATCCAAACCGGCATCGGCAATGGCTTGCTGCATTGAAATATAAGCGAAACCTGCTGCATCTCCCATGAATCGAAGCATTTTGCGATCAATGTGTTCTTTTAAATCAATTTGAGGATTGCCCCAAACCTGAGAACGCATTCCCATTTCGGCAAACTGCTCTGAAAAACGGTTCCCTGACTTTCCCTCTCGAAGTGACTCAGTAACTTCTGTAACATTATTTCCAATGCTTGATACTATGCCTAGGCCCGTGATCACCGCTCGTTTCATTTTTCACCTTTTATTATATGGATTGCTGTGTCTATTGCGTTCTATGTTAATGCTTATTGTAATGCTCACCGGTATAGCGGGTGCGTTTAGTGCTGATACCGTATTTCTTCCCGATGAACGGATTCTTTTTGCAAACAAAGCTTAAGGTTTTATACTTCCCGCCCTTAAGTTTTTAGTAAGGCGTATACTGTCACAATATAATTCACAAATTAAGTGTTGATTGTTAATCATTGATGAAGGCTTTACAAACTTTTCACACTTTTTTAAGCAAAAATTTTAGTCGAGTATAAATTCACCTATATGAAATTACGTCCTGCAGACATTCAATTTAATGGCTATAACACTCCACAATCGAAGGAATATGGTGACGTTTACTACTCAAATGAGGATGGTATTGCAGAGAGTCAGTATGTTTTTATTGACGGCAATCATTTAAGCGAACGCTGGGCTAGTTGGCAAGATGCAAGCTTCTGCATCGCGGAATCAGGGTTTGGAAGCGGCCTAAATTTTTTGCTGACACTTAAAGCCTTTGATGCTTTCAGGAAGAACTATCCCTGTTCACCTCTCAAGCGTTTGCATTTCATCAGTTTTGAAAAGCACCCGCTTCGCCTTGAAGACCTAAAAATGATAGCTGAACAGAGACCTGAACTGCACCAGTATTCTGAAGCACTCATCACCAATTACCCACCTGCGTTGGAAGGTATTCATCGTAGTTATTATTTGCAAGACGCTGTGGTACTGGATTTGGCCTTTGGTGATATCAACGAGATGTTTACTGATATTAATTGTTATGAGCACGGCTTGGTAGATGCCTGGTATTTAGATGGTTTTGCGCCAAGTAAGAACACTGATATGTGGTCGCAAAGTGCCATATCGCAGATGGCACAGTTCTCTCGACCCGACGCGAGTCTTGCTACCTTTACGGCTGCTGGCTTTGTTAAACGCTCGCTCCAGGCCGCCGGTTTTGAAGTTACTAAAATTCCCGGCTTTGGCCGGAAACGTGAAATGATTACCGCACGCTTTAGGGGAGAAAAAGCTGGATTGGAGACTGCGTCGTTATTAGTACAAAAAGCATCACCGGCAAAAACAACAAAAGCAACTCCTTGGTTTAGGCGTGAAGCACCTTCTCAAACCCCAGAGCATGTCGCCATTGCAGGAGCTGGCCTTGCTGGCGCGCTATTGGCGTATCAATTTACCAATTTAGGCGTCAACGTTTCGCTTATCTGCGAAGACGCCGGGCCGGCGCAAGGAGCATCGGGCAATCCAGTTGGTGGTTTTTACCCGCAACTAAACGCAGAAGCGGGCATTAACAGCCAGTTTTTTGTACACGCATTTTTATATGCCCGACGCTTTTATGATGATTTACTGCAAAAAGGACTAAATTTTGATCATAACTGGTGCGGCGTGCTGCAATTGGCGTTTAATGAAAATACGCAAACTCGCCTGAATAAAATGCTCGACAAATCACTCTGGCCAGACGAACTTGCCTACGGGGTAGACGCTAGAGAGGCTAGCGCTATTGCCAATCTACAAGTCGACTTTGATGCCTTGTTTTTACCGCTAGCTGGATGGATTGCCCCCGCAAGTTTGGTGAAGGCGCTCATAGATGCCGCCAGTGCAACAGGACGACTAAACTGCCTTTATTCGACTGCGGTAAGCGACTATCAAGTGATAAACGCAGATGCAGTAGGAGCGAATCAATCCGATAAAACTGGCGTTACAGTGGATTTAACTAACCCGGAGGGTGAAAACAAGGCGTTTTCACTACATGCAGATGCCCTTATTTTTGCCACAGGTCATAGTACGCCCGCGCTTTTGAAACAACACATCCCGATGCGTATGACACGTGGTCAAGTCGAAGCTATACCCGCAACGACTGAATCAAAAAAGCTTAGTACTGTGTTGTGTCATAAGGGATATTTCACGCCAGCGGTAAATGAGCGTCACGCGCTAGGCTCAACTTATATCAAAAATGATCTTAATACGGATTATCGCGCCAGCGAGCGAAGCATCAATATAAGTATGCATCTCAATGCCATGGGAAATGGTGTCACGAAAAAAGATGCCGTGCTAAAGGAAGGCACAGCTAACTGTGAAAGCGATAGTGATATAGATAGAGACAGAGAAGGAAAAGGAAAAAGTAACGCGCCTAACGCGTGGTTTGAACAACTACTAAAAAAGGCCGATGCACAGCGCTTTGCAGGGCGTGCCGCCATTCGTTGCTCAACGCCTGACCATCTTCCGTTAATGGGAGCCTTGCCGAACATCGATAAGCAGTGTGAACAGTACAAGGATTTGTACAAAGCTTTACCTGCCCATAACTATCCGAAGGCTAAGAACGTTGAAGGCGTTTATATTTTAGGCGCTCTAGGAAGCAGGGGCATCACTAGTGCTCCAATTCTGGCTGATGCACTTGTTTCGCAAATTATGAATCGCCCGCTTCCCCTTGGCATACCGCTACTCAATGCACTGAGTCCAAATCGCTTTTTAATGAGAGCCCTGACCCGTCAAACTCCCTACCCTTAATTTTAGTGGCGTAACAGCAATAAGAGGCAGATGTGTTAGCGATAGGCAAAACCGGCGTTTATTTGCTCAGATAAAAAGTCAGGTATAAGAATCGTCGCACTCGATACCACTTGATGCGTTTCAAGTGAAATAATACGCGCGTTAACAAAAACGCCATTCGATTTTTGAATAAGGGTGCCCGACAGGACGTGATTCATTATATTTTTTTCAGACAGTTGCATCACATCTCTTGAAAACGCAATATCTCCGCGCTCCGTGACTGTCAAAGCCGGCATAATCTTGTGATCCACAACCGGCAAGCCCAGTTGTTGCATATTTGAAATAAGGTGTTCGGCTAGCTGATTGCCTAGAACCGTTGTATTTTGAAGGCTATAATCCAGTTTAACGAAGGAGCTTATGCCAACTTTTGTGTGCTTACCCAAAGCGATACGATTTTGCATAAGCGACATGGCTAACTGTCCTGCGTAGTCGTCTAAGGTTTTGTAGGTAAAACGTGGACGAAAGGATTCAATCTGTCGGTATGCAGACATGCCATAGATGTCGGCATTTCCTGTACTCACGTCAAGCGCTTCGTTCGTATTTCCTAAAGTATCGTCTGCATAATTTTCGATACCAATTGGATTATTTTCTCGACCGTTTGGCGCTAATTCTGGCGGTAACTCCCCTGCCATCGCGTACTGTTCATTCAACAAATCAGCAATCGTTTGTGGCGGCGTATAGCCCGCCATAAGCATTTTTCCTGCCGCGCAGCCCATTAAAGCAGAAACAGCGACACCTAAAAAAAGCAGTTGGCGAATTCGCATTGTTTATTCTCCACGAATAATGCGAACGCCATCAACCACTTCATTTTGACGGCTGGATTCGCTGGGTATTAAGGCATCAACAACATAAAACGGAATAAAGCTCTGCGCACTGGCCACTACGACTTTTGATTCCATTCCCAACATTCTTGCATTTACTATGTATCCGCCTTGATGCTTAGTCATTGTGCCTGTCAACACATATTGAATAGGCGTGTTATTGTTTAAATCCAAAAAGTCGCGAGAGAGCACATAATCGCCCGTTTCAGTTACTCGAATAAATTGCGTTGCTTTAAACTCAACCACCGGCATGCGAAATTTGTGAAACTCGTGCACAAAGGATTCAGCCATTTGCTGACCCAACAGATTTGTTTCACGTAAGTCGCTATCGATAAGTGAAAAATGGGTGACCGCTACGGGAGTGCGCTCTGTGACATATTCCATATTACCCACCAAGTCTTGCGCCATGTTGCGCACGTAATATCCAACGTGACGGGTAAGCGGCAAGCTTTTAAATGCTCCGGGAGTACTTCCTATCATGTTAGGCTTTTCAATAGAGCCAAATGCATCAATACCACCTGCCTGAGGAATTTGTCCTTTGTTTTGCTGAGGTAATTGGCTTTGCTGCATTCCCGACTGCGCGAAAGCGCTTTGAGCAGGCGCTTGAGTTTGAACATCAACAATGCCCCTTACTGCATCACTCGAGCCGACTTCATCATTTACATCCGATTGGGCTGCATCTTGGTTTGAAAAATAATCCATACCCGGCATTGATGAGCAGGCAGCTAGTAAAAAACACCCAACGATAAGAACTATGTATTTCATGGCTTATTCTCCAGATTTTAAATAATGTTGATTGGGCTTATTGCTTCGATACGGCATGCCGTTTCGTAAACTCACTTGTTCTTGTTGCCAGAATAGCTCTGCCGGAAAAAATGAGGTTGCCGCAGCTATTACATCTTTGTTTCTCACATTGATAATTCGGGCATTTACCATTGCGCCAGTTTCCTGCTCGGTAATTGTGCCGGTAATGTAATAATCGATATTTTGAATAGCGCGAAGGTGCTCGACGTTTCTGGACAAGGCTCGCTCTGAATCATCAGCCATAATAATTGTATTGGTGGCTTTGTAGTCTTGCGCAATAAAACCTCTGCGAAGCACTTCTGTTATTAGCCCTTGCTCTAATTGATGCCCTAAAAGCATTAAGGGTGATTGCTGCGACAAATCTTGTTTCATGGACGTCACGGGCACAAAGCCAACAACCGCATAGCGATATTGCCTGTCGGCATTCATATTAGCGAACAATTCATTTGCTAGGTTATGTGTATACAATTCGGCATTTCCAAGCGCCGTTGAGCGATGCTTTTGTGTCGGTTCCACATTTGCCTCTGATGAGACAAGCTGCGTCAAATTACAAGCGCTTAAGCTTAAAATAAGAAGCAAACAGCAGATGCTCATAATAATATTGGCGATACTGTGTAAGGCGTTTTTCATAATAACTACCTGCTATAAAGTAAGTAGAACGCCTCGATTCAAAACAATGAAGTGTTTAATGCCGCGTTTGACGTTCAACTGAAATCCTGGAAACAGCCTTGATTGAATGCTGTTAAACCGCAGGCTTTGCAAAAATAATTCCAAGATGCGAAAACACGGTGATTTAGCAATAATTTGTTTTCATGAAGCATATAAATGGAGCAAATTGCCAAGCGCCCTAGCCAAACGTTTTTGTTAGTAAGCATTGAAAGAGGAAAAGGATTGCCGCCTGTAAAAAAAATGGCGACTTTACTTGCCGTTTTGGTGTTAACAAGGTTGAATCTGTTTTTTGGAACTGAACACGCCCTAGTGTTTTGATAATTTTTAGTGGAGTCATGTGAATGATAAATCGACGTCGTTTTTTAGCAGGCGCAGTTGCTTGTATAAGTAGTGCTTCTGCATTGGCACAAATAAGTCAAAAAAATAGCCAAATTGGCGCAACCCAGACCACTGCTATTAGTTCTAACAAACCAACCGCACCTACTGTACTGTGCACGGATATTGGCAGCGATATTGATGATACTTGGGCGCTAGCGCATATTTTGCGGGTGCCACAATTGGACTTTAAAATGGTGCTGACTGAAACTGGCGAAGCCGAATATCGTGCTTTGGTTACCGCAAAAATGCTCGAAGCCGCCAGGCGAACAGATGTAGAAATTGCCTTAGGTCGTGATTTTGGCGTGATGAGGGATGAACATCGCCATCAAGGCCCCTGGGTCAAAAATTACGATTTAGAACAATTCCCCGGCACGATCCATAAAGAAGGTATCGATGCCTTTATTCGCTTGATTAAATCTAGCGTCGTCCCAGTCAAAGTAATTGCCGTTGGTCCTGCCCCCAGTTTGGCTGAAGCCTTAAAACGTGCGCCTGAAATTGCACAAAATTGCGAGTTTTACGGCATGTACGGCAGTTTTGACTTTGGCTATGGCGGAAATCCACAAATATCCGCAGAAACCAATGTTCGCGTGGATGTAAATGCATTTCGCACTTTAATGACTGCAAACTGGAAAAGCGCAGTCATTACGCCATTGGATACCTGTGGCTTAGTGCATCTGAAAGGCGAAAATTATTATAAAATTTGGTCAGCCACCGATGATGATTTATTACGCTCTGTGATTGAAAACTACTGCATCTGGGCGCCCCGCGTTCCTTGGATGGAATGTGACTTTTTCGCCACCGCAAGTTCCACTTTGTTCGACGATGTGGCGGTTTATATGGCTTATGATGGCAGCCTATTAGATTATGAAACTATTCGTTTCTCTGTTGATGACAAAGGCTATACTTTGCGAGACGAAAATGGTCCCTACTCCTGCAAGGTCGCAATTCGATGGAAAAGCTTGGAAAAATTTGAAGATTTTTTGACGCAACAACTGCTGAGCAAAGAAATGGCTTAACGCTAGAACCGATTCAATAGCCACAAATGCCATCTAGATTGAGCAATTAATAGTAAGAAAATATGTTTAGGTCTTAGATGTAACTTGCTGTTGACGCGTTATTAAATAACTATCAATGAGAATCGGGATAACCCCAGCTACCTGATAAATATTGGGAACCTGGCCCAGTATCCACCAGGCAAGCACCATGGTCAACATAGGAGCAAAAGCAAAAAATTCGTTTGCTTGATGTTTCAAATCCTATCTACTTCAACACAAAACAGTGTTGAACCACACTAGTAAAAATGTTTAATTCCAGTCGAGTTTTGCAATCGTCAGGTATGGTTGGGACATAACCAGTTTAAACGTTTTTGTCAAAGACTTATTGCACGCGTCTTCCATTGGTAATTTTTACCACTTTGCCGTCATGAAATTCTATGATTTTGACAAACTGACCTTTCGCAGGAATGTATAAATATTGATCAACGTTTACGTACTTCCCATTAATTTTAACTTTCCCTACATATTCTCGCGCATCAGGATCTCCACAACTTGAGATAACTTCTAAGCTAAGGTCCCCTTCTCTTACCAAGTTACCATTTTCGCAGCGAAAAGAGTTAGCCTCTGACAAAAGACTCATAAACATAAAAATTGTGAATACAACACTTGCAAAAATTTTCATAACTCACTCACATTGACCTAGCGAAGATAGATACGCTTTTTTATTATAAGCTGAATTTTTATTATTATAAATTCACTATGAATCAGATTTGGATCTGGACACCTATTGTCGTATTTAGTGCTCTAGTGCTTTCCCTAGCGCTATGGCGTTGGAACGATAAACGTTGGGAAAGAAAGATTTTCAACGATTTAAAAGCCGCAAACATGGATCCTCGCTTGTTTGATTTAAGTTTAATTGAAGATTTGCCTGAACCCGCCCAACGATTTTTTAAATACGCAATCGCCGAAGGTACGCCACTACACAATTATACTGAAGTATCCATGACTGGGCAGCTTGCGCTGGGAACTAAAAAACCGCTTAAGTATAGCGACATGAAGGCAACGCAGATTTTGGCTGCACCGCATGGGTTTGTTTGGTCAGTCTCAATGAAGCTATTTGTTGGTTCCGATGGCTTGTATAAAAATTTTTCATGGACGCGATTTTGGTTATTTAAGTGTATTCCAGTTGCACGAGTAACTGGTCGAGACCATTTTCGATCTGCTTACGGTCGCCTATTGGCAGACAGTTTGATTTGGGCCCCTGCCACCATGCTACCGAATGAGCATGTTCAATGGCAGCTACTGGGAAAAGATAGCGTCCGAGTGACCGTTCATCACAAAAATTTCATGCAATCGATAGATGTAATTGTGAGTGCAAACGGTCAGGCCAAGCGGATAGTGTTTGAAAGATGGAGCAATGAAAATCCTGATCGGGTTTATCGTTCTCAGCCATTTGGCGGCGATTTATCCGAATTTAAACGCTTTGGCGGTTACTGTTTACCCACGAAAGTCATTGCTGGAAATCACTATGGAACGGATGATTATATTCCGTTTTTTAAAGCGAAAGTCACGCATATAAACTTTCCAGCACCTAGTGATGGAAAATAATCAATTAGGCAAATAATTCTTCCAACATATCCGACACCCGCCCTGCATCTTCACTGGATAACTCGTTGTTCTCAATCGCTTGGTCAATGTCACGTCTTAGGTTTTGCTCAAAAGTCGTTGAGAATGTATCCAAATCGACCGATTCCAAACCATCTACTTCCGTAAAATGCTCAGGCAGATTAGCAACCACGACGGAAAAATGACCATGAATATAACTGGAAACAAACAGCTTATATTCGTCGTTACTTTCAATAAACTGATCTAGAAACTGTTCTTTTTGTTCAAGGTAGTTTTCTTGTTCATATGAGAGCTTTAATTGGTTTGTCAAAACTTCTCCTTTTAGTTGAGACTTAAATCGGCAATTTAAAAATAGGGTAAAACGAATGAAATCACCAATAAGAAGCACGCTATGGTGTGCGCACAAAATAAAGTACTTTATCTTTATACCCTGTAATGATTGACATGGGGCCAGCTAACTCATTATCAAGGTTGTCATCAGTGGTATCAGCTATCAAGCCCTTATTACCCAATGCATTTAGTTTACTTTTGCTTGACACAATATGAATATTCTCTTTGCCCATCTGGCGAATAAATGCTGGGCTAAGCTGTTGATTTCCCCGACCAAAAATATGTCCCTGCCCGCCTATCAGCGTGATCACTAAACTACAGCTCTTGTTTTCACAGATTTTTAGCAAATCGTTTGCTGTTACATCTGATGCGATCGCTTGCATATTCTGCACAACATCAACGCCAAGCAGCGTATTTTGAAGTGCTGCGGCCTGCATAATTGCATCAACGGTTGAGCCCGAACCCATTACAAACAGGCGCTGCGGGTCATCTTCCATCATTTCAATGACATGGGCTGCGATGTCGTTCAAAACAAGCTCGTCAGATTCTTTTCCGCCCATTTTTACCGCTTGAATATAGTTTAATTCGGCTGGTACCTGCATTTGACCGTAATATCGCGCAATCACTTCTCCTTTGCGAAAGCGATCTTCATCAATATCTTTGACTTCGGCATCAAAAAGACTCACAAGCTCGCCCTGAATGACCTGACTTAGCACTTTCCCTGCGCCGCTAGGCGTTATTGCATAAACACCAGAATGAATCTTGCAACCTGCCGGAATGCCTAAAACGGGCCGGTGCTCGCCCACTACAGAATAAACATTTCGAGCTGTGCCGTCGCCTCCTGCAAACACGATCAAGTCAACGTCTTGTTCAACTAGTGCCTTTGCTAATTGTATTGTGTCTGTATCTTCGGTTTGCGCCTGATTGACCTGATACACAACATGCGTATTTAAATCCAGCTTACGCGCAACCGTCTCCCCCATATCTCCTGAGCCGGTATACACCTCAAATTGCGAAACCAGTGACTTTACCTCTTTTAGAGCACGCAAGGTTTTTTCCATTGCCAGCTGCTCAGCCCCCGCGTCAAGCGCTTGCTGTCGAATATGCTTACCATCGCTTCCTTTAAGCGCTACGGCTCCGCCGATACCGGCAAATGGATTGATGATCAGCCCTAATTTAAAGCATCGCTCAATGCGCTTGTTTGCTAAAGACATGGCGCAAGCTCTCCATATTTACAAGGCAGTTTGGTATTGCTTGTTTTTGTTACATATTCATTCAGCGCATTAATAAAAATCTGAGCGCGCTCGGGAAAGCCTGTTTTCGCATATTCTTCTAATTGCGCTTCTACACTTTTTGAAAAGCGCTGAACAAGCGTTTCGCGCTCATCATCGTTTAGACTTAAATTGTCCACGCTGACCCTAAATCGCAAACCACAAGCGCTTGCAAAGGCGGCCTCTAATGCCTGAGGCTTAACTTCAACTTTTTCAAATTGATGTTGCTGAACTGTGTCTCGTCCATCTGGAGCATACCAATAACCGTAATCAATCTTTTTACGACGCTCGCTCCCGGCAATACACCAGTGGGCAATTTCATGTAAGGCACTGGATGCATAATCAAAGCGAGAAAATAGCTTATGACAATTTTTATAAAGTGAATCCATGTCGGATAGCTTAGAGACGCCTTGATAAGAAATTTTTTGGGTATCTGCGTTAGGCTGATTGGCAGTATCCACTACATCAACAGATCTGAAATTTTGCCCCTCTTCCTGAACCTGACCCAGTGAACTAAGGTCATATAAATGCGTCAACACTGATTCCGTATTGGGTATGTAAAGCGGTTCGTGTGCGCCACAAAATAAGCGTGTGTTCATAGATTGGCTGAAACATGTATTAAAAATATCCGCAATATCTATTCCACTCATTTCGCGATGCTTACTCAAGGGGCTTTTCTCGAATAAAGTTGCAGAATGATTTGATAGATTGCAAACTGATGCCATGTTTATGCTTGACTCCAAAATAATAATCACTTGCGCTAAGAAAGTGGGCGCAGTATACCGAACTGTCAGAATATTTCGATAATCGCTAAACAATTGAGGGAAAAAGATGCTAGAAACCACGCTATGTTGTGACGAGCAAAATCACTGGAACGAACTTGACTGGCAGTTCCCTTCCCCCTTCATTGTGCTTTGGCATATTACGCATGAAGATATCGACCATTATAAACATGCGAACAACACGGCTTACGTAAAGCAGCTAGAGCGCACCGCATGGGCGCATTCCCATCAACTTGGTTTGCATTTTGAAGATTATGAAAAATGCGACCGTGCGATGGTAATACAACATCACGATATTCATTACCATAATCCAGCCTATGAAGATGAGACCATTGCTTGTGCAACCTGGATCACCAAGTGTGACAAACGCTTTCGCTTGCAACGGCAATTTCAATTTATTTCAACGCAATCCCACAAAACATTATTAACCGCAACGACCGATTTTGTTTGTATTAAACTATCTAGTGGTGCACCTCGCCCAATGCCTGAACACTTTGCGTCGATTTATGGAGCGCAAGTTGTTGACAGTACTCAACTAAGCGACTAAATCTCATGCGCTCGTGGCTAGTTTGGCTGTTTATTTTATCGTTAACGCTTAATGCTTTTTTATTGTTTAAGCTGAACTCAATGTCCCAGCGAGTTGATGCTAGCCAGCAGATGCAAGGCCATCAATCACAAAACCATAGCGCTGATGAGGACTCGCGGAATAACACGCGTTCAGAGCACCTTGGCAACAGTCAAAACGATGGGCAAGCCAAAGGCGAGAATCTTATCCCCACCGCCAAAGTTGAGCAAATGCTCCCACCAACTGATGTAGGATTATCGCAACGTAAAGCGCCAGTAAGCGTTCCCGATACCGGCGTAGATATGACGTTTTTACTTAAGCTAAAAAAAGAACAGCAATATGCTGCATTGGCATTTTATGTTAAAAACTATCTGCGGGAAAATCCTTACGATTTGGATGCCTTACTGCTAGAAGCTGAAGCCATCTACTTTACCGAGCCTTTAAGTAATGCGCTCATTAATTACTATGGGCTCTTAGACAAATCGCTCAGCCCAGAACAACTCACTCAAATCAAAACACTTATTGAAGCGAATACGCAACGGATTATCCAGCAATTTAGCAGTGATGGTAGCTGGGATCTACTGGCTACATTTTTAGAGCCGCTTGTGCAAGTGGACCCGCTTAATCGAAGTTATATTATCGCTTTGGCAAAAGCATATGGCATGCAAGCACAAACGGTTTTAATGGAAAACGCATTGGCTGCTTTACCAAGCAATGATCCAAGAGCGTCGCGGTTAAGAGAAAGCATCTACGCGCGTTTGGATAACCGTGAAGCGCCATTGGAGAGACAGAGTGACACGTTTGCGCCCGAGAATTTGACAGATAGCAGCACTGGCGAGCGCGAAATTAAAGGAAATGAAGTGGCGCTCGAAAATCGTCGAGGGCAGTACTACACTGAAGTGGGTTTCGCAAACACCAGAGCTAAAGCTGATATGTTAGTAGATACCGGCGCATCGACTACCGCAATTAGTGAGCGTATTTTCGACAGCATCAATGATTCTGAAAAAACCTATCTTGGAATGTTTAATGTGCAAACAGCCGGTGGCGCGCTTTCAAGCCCCGTTTATCGAGTCAGGAATTTATATGTGGGTGAGATAAATTTTACAAACGTTGCGGTAATGGTCCTTCCCTCTGAGAATTTACCTGACTTTGATGGCCTGCTCGGTATGAATGTACTTAATCAATTTCATATCAGCTACAACGCTAATGACGGGCAGATGCGTATGATTAGCAGAGCTGAAAAATAGGCCATATACGAACTAAAAAATTACACATATTTCTTTATTTTGCGCGGGTTAGGCATGTTTTTAAAGCATTTTGGCTTCCAGCTTTTGGTGATACACACGAAGCTCACTCAGATGGCGTGGGATTTACAAAGCATAAGTTCGATAACGAGCTAGGCTTAAGCTATATGCAGGCACGATACTATGTTCCACTTGTTCTTTACACTCTTAGAACAGAATTAGTCTAATGAAGTGCTCAAAGCAGAGGCGGATTTTAAAAGAGCAGCCCAATTATCGGGCGGATTACCTGATGCTAACATTTTACTAAATACGTTATATGCATCTGTTTTACTTTCATATGCGCGTTTTGTTTTTTCATCATTCACCCATACGTAAACAATAATTTTAGACGCTTGATGATATCGAAAGAATAGGCGGTATTGTTGGAAGAACTTCGCCCTGAACCAGTGTTTATTGTCGACGCCTAATGTCGATCCTTGACGAAACTCTGTTGAAGTAGGGTCGCTTGGAATGATTTCGTAAATAAGTTTTTCTATTGCGGCGAGTCGCTTGGTCGCGTTTTTCTTTTTGTACTCAATCGGGTCTCGTGCTTTTAGAACCTTAACTTTATCAGTTAAAGATGCTAACTGCTTTAGAAAAAGTGAGTGCGCATACAGCGTCCAGCCATTAATAATCAGCGGATTACTATCTTTCAAAATCAGTCGTCGTTTTCGTCTAATGGCGCGTTTAAATCAATGTCAACACCTTCAGTTAAAGATTGAATAGACGCTCGCATTGCAGGACTGAGTGCCTGTATATTCTCTGGATGTTGCTCAATATCGTTTCCTAGAAATGACAAAAACGCATTCAAAATTGGGTCGTCTTCGTTTGGCTCGGCGCGCGATAGCGTCACGCTTCCGTTTGGCTCTACAGTAAATCTGATTTTGTCTTTTTTGCCTAAATGCAACGCTTTACGAACCACACTGGGCACCGTTGTTTGATAACGCTCAGTCAGCGTTGTTTCAGTTTGTAGGGGTAATTGTGGCATTGATATATACTCAATTAAATTCATACCCAAAATAGTAATGCATTTGCATTACTATTGCCAGCACTGATAAATATAAACGCTCATCACTTAAAGCTGAGGGATGGCTTTTGTTATAGACCTCGCCAAGTTAAGTACGGGACACATGAGTATAAATTTGTGTAGTAGAAATATTGGCATAGCCGAGCATTTTCTGCACATGTCGAAGCTCAGCACCCTTATCCAGCATAATGATGGCTGTAGCATGCCGAACTAAGCGACATGCGCTACTGTGCTTCATGTTACTAAGCTTAACGTATCGACCGACTATTTCAGATACATTCCCGGGTTTGTAAGCTTTGCCGTTATTAGCTAAAAACAAGTTGCTTCCATAGGCGGATAAAAAAATAAAAAAAGCGGGGACCGATAACCTCAATCCCCGCCTTCCATCATCACCAAGCTAGCTGACATTCCGTTTCCCGTTTTATCACAGCACCAGATAGACCAGCAGTGCGCCCGCGGCAATCACCACAAGTGAAAAAGCAATCACTTGCAACTATTCTCGGCGGCCTTCTCGTTGCATCTCAGTGCGGTGGTCTTGCCATGTTTTTTGGTTCATATCCTTCTCAAATTTCTAAGTAAGTTGATTAATTTAATGTCAAAAGGCTACAACGGCCCAGACGAATAATTTACCAAAATTATTAATAATGATACTGGTGCAACGCTTATGAAGATTGTACTCAAAATTAATTTAATAGAACCTTTCGAACTCAAGTTAAAAAGTTTAGAAACACCCCAACCAATTATTGCTGACACAACTGCTGGCAATAGGTAGTTCAAAAAATAACTCGATTGCATAATACTACTATATGTAGTATCTTCAACACCTATTCGTAAGCATTGCAAAACACGGGGTATTCTTATGACATCGACAATTGCTCATTACCTACCGAAGATGCTCGACAACGACAATGATTTTTTTAAACAGCTTGGCCATAACATTGCTCGCCTGCGAAAAGAGCAGCGGCTCACGCAAGTGCAACTTGCCCAAGTCTTAGGGATTTCACAACAGTACATGCAAGCCTTTGAAGCAGGTCGCCGGAAAGTGCCTTCCTCTATGCTGCCAATACTGGCCGATGTACTGTCTGTCTCGGTGGAAGAGTTAATTGGCGTCGCGCCGGTTAATGGTAAAAAGCGCGGACCAGCACCAAGGTTACTCAGGCAAATTGAACAGATAAGCCAGTTGCCTAAAGCTAAGCAAAAGTTTGTGAGTGACATGCTCGATACTGTCATTCAAGGCAATGCGTAATTCGCAGCGTTTCAAGCGTATTTTTTTAAAGGACATCACCATGCAAGTTGTTAAACCAAATGACAAACCAGACGCTAAAAAAGATGCCATTAACACCATCAATCAACTGCCCGATAATGCCGATATGGAAGAGATAATGTATCGACTTTATGTGCTCGATAAAGTGCGTAAAGGTCAAGCCGCTGCCGAGCGTGGCGAGACGCTCACCAGTGAGGAAGTCAAACGCGAAATCGATTCGTGGTAATCATTGATGGTCATTTGGACACGTCCCGCCATTGCGGACCTAAAAGCCATTCATGATTTTGTTACCAAAGACTCCACACACTATGCCAAAAAGGTCGCCCAAACCCTTCGCGAGAAGACCGATGTCCTTAACCGTTTACCGAACATCGGACGGATGGTGCCAGAGATCAACGAAGCCAACATTCGAGAGCTTCGCATTTACTCTTACCGCGTCATGTATGAAGTCATGAGTGACCATCACCGGGTGCTGGCAGTGGTGCATACCAGACAAGATTTTGAGGCACAGGATTTGCCCAATGATAAACAGCTTTAGCGGCTAAAAAAGCACAAGCAACCAATTAAAAAGATAAAGCCTAAAAATGTTCACTTTTTAGAGATTCTGCGCTAGCCCACACCAACAGAGCCTTTGCACACAATGAGATTCTCTTTTTCATCGCCTGAACGACAGTCAGATTCTCCGCCAACCCAATAAGGGCGAGCTTTTCATTAGCAAGAGAATCTTGCGTTATGTGTGACAATAAACCCAGCAAAAAAGCGGGAACCGATATCATCCATTCCCGCTTTCCACTATCACCAAACTAGTTGATAGTCCGTTACCGGTTTTATCACTGCACCAGATACGCCAGTAACACGCCTGCAGCAATCACCACAAACGAAATCGCAATCACTTGCAACCATTCTCGGCGCTCTTCTCGCTGCATCTCAGCGCGGTGGTCTTGCCATGTTTTTGATTTATTTGGATCTCAATGGCCGCTTTCAATACTTTATATTACAGCAAATAAAAGCCTAAGTTCTAAACCCAACCGCTTCGGATTCCTCGTCTCAACCCAAATGTAACAAACAGTACAACTAATGATTCATTTTTCTTCTCCATTCGGATCTATATATTTATATGGATTGTTAGCTACGTAAGAATAGCGGTTAAATGTATCAATTTCACCAGTAAAACCCACCGGATCATTCGAATAAAAACGACCTATGACTGGATCATAGTATCGTGCCTGCATATACATTTAACGACACTATGATTTATGATAGATATTTAATAAATAATATTAGAACAATGCTTTAGCAGTATAGCTAAAGCTGTGCATTTTGACCAATTTGTGCTCAAAACAAAGGCCCGCGAGTGCGAGGCTGTGGGTTAATAAAGTGACTGTCCTACTTAGTCTGTTCAGTCGCCTTTCAAAGACTTAATAAATAATTTCAAAATATAGAGCATCCCAGCGATAAAGCAGAAAAGTACCGTCCAGAAATAAAGAGGTGACTCATCCATGGAAATTATCGTCCCCTTAAGTAAAAACTCACCGCTTATTAATGATTTAATTATTAGCCAGATACCGCCAACGAATATAAGTAGTATTAAAAGGCTTTTACTCGAAAAGCCTTTTTGATTATTTGAGTTTTTCATTTGAACCTTCAGTTTTCCTCTTTCAATTCTTGGATATTCACTGAATCTGCTGCTGCTCTACTAACGATCTGATTAGTAGCTTCGGAAAGCACTCGAACCCCGAGATTTGGAGACTTACTTCCATAATCAGTTAATACGTCTCCAACAAGTGCTGATGTAGTTGCTCCAGATGCTGCTCCTAAAGCCTCTGCAAGCCCACCGTTAACTGCTACATCTGCTACAGTTAATGCCGCAGAAATACCTTGCCCACCTGGCAAAAGGGCACTTACGGTTGCCGCAGGGGCTAGAGAGTCTGCTGCAACATTTCCAGCCACAGTTGCGGTGGTACTTGCAATATCAACCGTTGCGTTTCCTATATCGCTTGCAACCTGCTTGGCAGCCGACATTGAATCAGCTGCACTATTCTGGTTACCCAGTGACGGAGAATCATAACCAAAACTTTGCACAATAACCTGAACTTGCTCCTTAATGGCATCAACAAACTTTGGCGCCATGCCTGTTGGGTCAATAAATTTACTAGGATTGTTATTTCCATAGGCATAGCGATTGAAACCGTGTATGCCTGCAGCTCCTCCAAGATGAGATACAGCATCCACAGGGTCATTTGAGTAGAAACGCCCTATAACCGGATCATAGTATCGTGCCTGCATATAGATAAATACTAAGACACAACCCGATTTAAGTGCGTATAAATCCTTTTATTCTTCTCCTCTTAACTTGGATACTTGCTGTTCAACATTTGTGAGAGGACGATACAACCGTTGAGACTTGTGAGTTTTCGAACTTGCTGTCTGCGCTGTAAAATTTCGTTCGAAATCTAAAGTTGCACCATGACGTTCAGCGTACATACGAATAAACCCACGTAAAATACTTTCCTTGAACTTAATCCAACCAGGTCTTGAACCCAGACCCTTGGTCAATATATTGTTTGATGACTTATCTCGTAGTCTCTGCAAACACTTCTTGAAGTCATCTTGAGTCAAAGGTTCAAGATCGAGAATCTTACAAATATTTACGTATGAGAATTGCACATGTTCAACCTGTCGAATCAAGTCTGCTGAATCAGCCGCTGCCCATAATATATGGTGATATGACTCACTGCGTCCTTCAGTCGCTTTGTCGTAATCCTTTTTGATCTGCTCACCTACTGAGTTTATAGCGGCATCTAAACCAAGTAAAAATAAATCATGGCTTATCGCTTTAGGCTGTTTGTCGCATTTATGAACTTCAACCAAGATTTTTTCGCATAACAGGTGAACATAATGAGGAAAACCATCACTTAAACCGGCTATTTTGTATTTGAAATCATCAGAAATTGCGATATCAAAGAAGTTAAAAGCTTTTTCGATTATGCTATACCTACCGCTCCAATTGAGTGGTTCGAGAGGAACTTGATGCAATTGCCTTACACTTGAAAAATGACCTCCCAAGAGGTCGCTAAGAGATTTTCCAATACCGGTAAATATCAAAGTCACGTTAATATCTAAATCACTGAGGTATTTAAGTAGCTCGCCAAATTTTGCTAGTTCCGTTTCATCACTTATGGCATCGAATTCATCTATCACCGCGACAGTACTATCAGAATATGACGCAGCTATTTCGCGAAATAAATCAAGTGCTTCATCTACTACTTCACCATATTGTCCATTATTTTCCGACTTGTTTTTTGTTGTTATCTCGTGACTTAAAACTGGAAATTTAACGTTTGTTTTTGTGTGACTCTCAGTCGTGCCTTTTGGTAGATTCTTATTTGCATAATTCACCAATGAGTTTATGACGCTAGTAAACGTTGACCCTTTGTGACATTCAGCACGAAGGTGACGTTTATCTGAAGATTGAAGTTGGCTAGCGACAACATGAGCTAGGGAAGATTTACCAATTCCACGCTCACCATAAATGAAACAATGTCGTCCATCTGCAGGCAACGCATACTCGATGTCTTCGATTTCTTTTTCGCGACCAAACAGAAGTTCAATAGAATCGATCGGTTTAGCTGGTTTAAGAACATTTTTTAGCCTAGAAGCAAATTCACTCCGCGATAATTGATGTAGGTTATCCAATTCGTTTTATTCCGTACTAGTCTATAAATTTTCCGCAAAACCGCGCAACTCTGCAGCGGTGATCACAAGGCCATTTGCTTCTAGCGTATCGAGATACTCTGCAATTGTTTTAGGCGGATTCTTTAACGCTTCACGATGCTGCTTTACGACATGGCAGACTAAACCAGGATTCAGGTCTAGCTGAAAGCGCACAAAATCATCAGGACTAATTGCTTCGATACCCCATTTATTTAGTTCACCTTCCGGAAAATCTTTCAGGTTAAACGTGACAATAACCTGTGCGTTACATTTGATAGCGGCAGCTAAAACATGTCGGTCATCTTCGTCTGGCAGCTGCAACCCCGCTTCTAGCTGTTCAAAATCTTCTACAAGGCAATCTCTAACATGACTGTTCATAAGAAGTTTTGTGCGCTCCAACTGTTCTCTGGTCAGATCTTGTCGATTCTTTAGAACATTTCTCATCCATTCATCGTGAATTCGCTCAGTCCATCGAGCAGCAAAAATGTCAGACACTGCTAAACGCATGAACAAGTCACGGAGAGGTGCGGGGTATAAGATGTTGGCATCCAGTAAAGCCGTAAAGCGCATTAGTACCCCATGTCTAGCTCTTGTGCCTGCTTAGTTAGCTCATCCAATGCTTCGAGTCGTTGACTATCGATTCGCGCTTTATAAGTTTGAATGTCTTCAAATCGAACACGTCTATGCGCTCCTTTTTTCATGAAAGGGATATCACCTTGTTCAAGCAGTTTTACCAGATAGGGCCTTGATACATTCAATATATCAGCAGCTTGCTGTGTAGTTAGCTCAGCATGAATGGGCATCAATGTCATAGCATTACCCTGGGCCATTTGTATCAAGATCGTTTTGAGCAATTCTAAAGCAGAAGCAGGCAGTACGATTTGTTCACCTTGTTCATCGATAAACTCAATACGTTCGTCAAAATCATGCTCTTGTTTATGGCGGCCTAGTATTTGGGCAAGTATAGGCAAGCCCGTCCTAGCGAGATCTATATCATGCTCTGTTGGGCTAAACACATTGTCATATTGTCGGTTGGTCATTATCGTCAATTTCTCCATTACGGTCTCAAATACTGCGAACCGTAATAGAGAATATAAACGAAATAATCGAAACAAGCAATACTATTCGAAATAAACGAAATTCACTGAGTTAGTCATCCCAGCTCCGCATTTGACAGTGCCGACGGGTGCGTCCGTTGATAAACCGCATGCAATTTTTTCTGACTAACATGCGTGTAAATCTGCGTTGTACTCAAGCTTGCATGGCCTAGCATCACCTGTACGTGGCGGATGTCTGCATCGTTATCCAGCATAAATGTTGCTGTTGCATGCCTAAACAGATGACACGCACCATGACGCTTAAAACCTGCTTGCTTGACATACTTGGCAACCAAATCAGATAGTTTATTAGGCAAGTATTGATTTCCATTGTTTGCCAAAAACAAATAATTACAGCCACCAATATTCGCAAAAATCGGACGAACGCGTTGCCAGTACAATGCTATCCATTCAAGTGCTCGTTGGCTGACTGGCACTATGCGCTGCCGATGTCCTTTGCCATGGGTGATTGTAAGCTCTCTAGCTTCAAAATTCACATCACTAAACCGAATATGTATCAGCTCGGTGCGTCGAATCCCCGTTGCATAAAAGGTTTCGAGGATGGCTTTGTCTCGATAACCACGCTCACCAACCAAAAGTGGCTGGTCGAGTATTCTTTCGACTTCATATTCACTGAATAACCCCTTTGGTAAGGTGTACTCTTTACCTAGCAATTCAACAAATTCTAAGGTGTTATACTCCAGTATTCCTTTATGGTGTAACGCTTTTATAAACACTTTAACAAACTCAACTAGATTGCGTTTTTGATTCTGACAAAGTGGTTTATTCGTTGCAGGAATACGATAGGCATTGAGAAATTCCATATAACCGTCCATCACGTCTAAGTTAATTTTATCAACTTTACGGATGTTGTTTTCAAGGCACCAAAGGAAGAACTTCTTCAATCCTGAATATTTTCCACGAATGGTATCAGACGCCTGACCTTTGGCTGCACAGGTTCGCAGATAATATCTTACACAGCACCAAATACGCATGTTGTTCGGATTAAACATAATACACCTCCTTGGCTCTTGTAAGTGCCTCTCGGCGCATTTGTTCTAGTGAACGAAGCTGCCATTCAATACGCGTTTTTTCATATCGCCTGATACGTTTCCCATAGCGTATCCCTAAGGCAGATATTATCTGCCCTTCGCTATTACGATTGGGGAACACTATGCCTCATCAGAGCAAGATTTTTGTTCATGAACTGGTCAGTCGTGCCAACAGACACACGACAAGACTCTAGAGAAACCTTTATAGCCCTATCGTCACGGTCCTCTCCTAATTGAAGAGTTTTGTCTTGCAGTTCATAAACATCAAAATTCATGTTTGGTGCGACCCAACTTGGTAGACCTAGATTACAAATTGCATCCAAATCTTCATTACTTAAGGTTGAGGTAGCTAGCTTACTGCGCTCCCATCGTATGTAATTCGCGTCTTCCCAGATTCGTGCTCTTGATAAGTTCTCATTTTTTAATTAATCAGCTAGTTCCAATTTTCAATAACTTCTTCTGGGCTAGATTTAGAAGTAAAATAAAAAGGCCCCGCGAGTGCGAGGCAACGAGATTGGATTCAACCTAAGTTAAGGATGACTTGCCTACGATTAAAAACTGAACTAAATGCGTAAAACGGCAGCAATTAGATTGTGTTTTTAAAAATATCGATCGTTTAATCATTCTTTTTACTTCCATAAATCTCCGAAAGCCAAATATCGCCAAAACCGTCACAATTAATAGAGCTAAGATCCATCTCTAGTTGAAGATAACCCAACTGACTAATTAAATCTGGTTTTTCAAAAGGATAAATCCAATATAAATTCGAATTTTTTGAATCTCTTCCCAAAAACAATCTTGCACTATCAGCAGAATTTGATATTTGTAGAAGGAAAAATTCAACCGGTTCGCTACCGGCCATTTTCTTTACAGATTTACGATTCAAAAAGCTTTTTTTAAAATTCGCCACTTCTGGTAACTTATTTCCACAAATATAGACTTCGGGCTCTTCTTGTTTATCGAAAAAAGCTTCTTCAATTTCTTCCAGAACTGCTGAATCAGAGAAAATAAAGATAGAACCGAATAATATCACGGATGCATTCAAACCTATTATCAGACAAATTGTCTTCTTGGATAATTTCATTTTTTAATCATTATTTCCCGTTTTAAAAATGATCACCTTTGTATATTCAACACCACCAGACATTCCTGCGGGTAATCCTGCGCCTAAACCAGCTGTAGTTGAAGAGCCCCTATATTCAGGGTTCGTTATCATTGATTGGGTCGCAACAAGTCCCTCACCTCCCCCAATAGACTGAGTTCCAGAAGGGCCGTTAAGTTGTGTTATAGAATCGGCAGTTGTGAATTCTTTGCCAACCTCTATGGAGCCTTCTGGCGTGCCACCGCCGAATTGAGCTGAAAATTGAAATCCTTTATTACCATGGCTATCTTTGACAATACCAGCTTCGAATGACGCCGAGCCCCCCCAACTCAAATTCAACTCTATGACTGTCGCATCTGTTCCAGAATCAGGGTATGTTTCGGCAAAGACTTCCGGCGCATTTTCTTTAATTTCGATATCCAACTGCTGTGCAAGTCTACTCTCTCTACCATCAGGATCGTAATATTTGTAAGGGTTATTGTTGCCATAAGCATACCTATTAAATCCATGAATACCATTTTGAGTGTCTAAATGTGAAACCGCACCAATCGGATCATTCGAATAGAAACGACCTATAACTGGATCATAGTATCGTGCCTGCATATAGCTTAAGCCCAGCTCTTTATCGAACTTATGCCCCGTAAATCCTACTCCATCTGATGGAGCTTCGTGTGTATCACCAAAAGGTTTGTAATGCATGCGCTCAGTCACGCTGGCACTGGTATTTGTTCTGGCAACGGGGCTACCAAGATTATCGGTATGAACATAAGTTAGTTTTGTATTACTGTGTTCAGCAATGAGACGATTTTGTAAATAGATAAAATTGGTTTTTTCAGTCCCTTTTTCACGATATAAAAGTTGCCCTGCCTGACTATAGTGATAATAGCTCGTCTGGCCATTTTCACGTGCCTTTATTCGCCGATTGTGACCATCATAGGTATATTCATTACTCTTTGCATGCGTCATTTGATTTGCCAAGTTATACTGCATCGAATAATGACTATTGTGAGTAACATTGCCTCGATTATCATAGTTGAAATAGGCGTAAGATTTGGCACTAGAGCCAGAGCTTGTCACTTTCTCTAATTGGTGATTGCTCGTGTAAAAATAGCTTAGATTGCGATTTTTGGTATTGAGTCTGGTGATATTTCCCAAAGCGTCATAAGTCACACTGGTGTTGCCTGCTTTGCTGTTTCCAGAAACGCCTATCAAGCGGTCCAGTCCGTCGTAGCTCAGTGTATTTAGGTTATAGCCGCTGTCACTGCCATCTATTATTCGCGTGATATTAGCATTATCATCATAAGAATAGTCAAATCTAACGAGGGTAGACGATGCCTTTATATCAGCAATTTTAATCGGCAAATTACTCAAATGATGTAAATACGTGTTGTGCTGCACTCCATTTCCGTAAGTAAAGTGGTCAACGCTACCTGTAGGAAAAAAGTCAATATCACTTGCGTAAGTTTGTCCCGATTTGCTGACTACCGTAGGCTCGCCAAAAGCATTGGGACCATACCAGAGGGAATCGTTATTCGGATAACGTAAACGTGTCAACTGCTGGCTACTGTCATATTCATAATTAAACTCTAAACTTCCAGCACGACCACTTATAAAGGAACTCTCGTACTCGAGCAAATTCATATTGTTATAAACATAGTGAATACTTGAGCTACCTGCGTATAGTCGGTCAACGTTGCCGTTGTTATCTCTTCTATACCGCACATTATGATTACCAGAAGGATACAAAATTTCGTGTAAATCCCCCAAGTTATCATAAGTCATGGTTACCGCCGTACCCGGCTTAGTACTAGTACAACTGCTACCGCTGTAACCTTGAGCCTGCCATTGCATCTCGCCCATTAAATTCATCTTGACTGCGGTATTTCCAATATCTGCACGTTTGATCAGGCACAAATTGTTTGCGCTGTCGTAGTATCGATATTCAGTGGAGGATTTGCCGCCACCCGACTGTGTTATCGAAGTAACATTACCAAAATAATCGTAGTGTAATTGCGTGTCCACATTCTCTGGCGCCTCAATCAATGTCGGCAATCGATAGCTAGGACCTTCAAACGCTCTATATGTGGTAATACTCGCATAGCCGCGTGGATTCGTTTGTTTAACACGATTCCCCGATAAATACTCAATTGAGTTTGTACCCATTCCGGATACGGTGGAACTTATCAGCCGCTGAAGGGCGTCGTAATCTGAGCTCGTGCCTCTGCTTTCAGATGAAGAGCTGCTGATATATGACACAAAGGTTTGCTGATCATGGTGGTTATAGGAAAAACGCTGATATCGATTCTCTCCACTACCCGCTGTTTTGGTTTGCTTCAATCGATATAACGCATCGTAGGTTTCAGTGATGGTTAAGTCGCTCGAGTTTGTACAGGCATTGCGAGTGCTATTGAGTACACAGCGCTCCGTGGTTCTGACAAGGCCACCTGCGCTTGGGAATGAATAAGAAAAACGTGTGTCTCGCCAGTTACCATAGCTGTAGCGATCATCGCGAGGTAAATCTACGCTACTGATAAATCCCATATTGGTGTAAGCGTAATAGGTGGTCGCACCATTAAAATCAGTAGTGGAGCTTATCCAACCGTTATTGTCTATGGTTTTAGACAAGCTCATCGTGCCTGAACTGTATCTTAAAGGCACGCTAATGGTTTGCGCTTTGCCTCGTTTATAATTTGAAAAACTAATGCGACGCTTTGTACTTGCGCCATCTAAATGCAGGTCGACATCTTTAATTTGCCCTTTCATTCCAGTGGTATTGTGATAGCTAGGATAAGATTTGCGGGTCGAACCAAACCACTTTTCTGCCGAAAGCTGGAATCGATATCCAGATGTTGAATGCGTTGCACTGTGATAGCTTTTTTCCGATAGACGTTTAAAAGCTCCACCGTTTATTCTGACATCGACAGTAGTGGGTTGGTTTAATACCCACGTACCCGTGTGATGCGCAAAACCTAATCGGACATCGCGAGACCCACTCGGGCCAGTTTGCGAAATCTCTGTTGCCTGTTCGTATTCGTTAAAATTGCTAAAGTCGGTTTGATACCAAGTATCGACACCATCGTCCAGCATGATGGTCGATTGACCTATGGTTTGAATATGAAACGCAGACGTAATGTCTACGTCAAAACATGTTTCACCTTGAAAGTCGGGGGGCATCGGGTGCACAAAGTAGGCCGTATTACACGCATGCTTTTGTTTTGTTTGGCCGTAGTAGCGCGGACTTTTACTATGATGGGTTTCTGCTATCGCCAATGGTTCACCAGCATCGGCAAATGTTGCTTCAATAATGACCTTGCCCTGCGTTGCACCGTATTGTCTATCTGACAGCGTCAATGCCACACTTCCATCCGGACTGGTAACAGAAGTCGCATTTACATCCGCGAGTTGAAGGTTTCTGTTATCAAGAAGTGTGATGATTGAAGAGATATCCTTATTCGCCAACGATGATATACCAAAACTACTTGCGTAGGGGGCGCCGTCTGCATAAAAGTAGCCTTTTACTTTACTGTACTGGTAATCCCATTGATATTGCGCGCCCGCATCATAGGTAATGGTTTTTTTCGCCAGAGCAAATTGCTGATTAACCATCTGCAGTTCGTACGCCTGGTATGGTCCACCTTGCCCAAACGGATTCCACTCCTCTAGTTTTGGAACCGCCGCCTGGTAGTTACAGCGCAGCTTCAAGTTAAATTTCCCTGTTGCGCCACTAGGGTGTCGCATTTCAATAAAGGTAGCGTCGATTAGGCCATCAGAGCACATCGTTACGTCATAGGGATAAAGCTCAACATGGTTGCTTATATAATAGTTGTTCCAAAATGGCAGCCGACTATCTGAAGGATACTGAAACTGCCAATAGCGGCTATCAGGAAGGGTGACTTTATTGAGTTTATAAAAACTCGAACTGCTACTTGGAGACTGATACGCATAGGTCCAGGTACGCCCATTTGCGATAACTTGCGTCACTCGCGATTGACTACCGCCTGAAAAGGTAATATCAATGAGTCTGCCATCTGACGAATGAATTTTATCCAGCTTTCCATGACTATCGTATTCGTATTTCACCCAATTTCCAAAGCGGTCGGTTATTTGTGTCACTTGCATAAATGCATGGACTTGTCGCATGGTGTATTTGGTGTCTACGGAACCATCTGGACCGATATCAGGCGGTGGCATGGGGCAGTTTTGCAAGCAAAAATGCGGAAGTTCACTGAGCGCTGCCGGTTTTAAAGACTCGATGGTCGTCAAATGAGAAAATAAGTATGAGGTGCCGTTTGGCAAGGTGACTTTAAAACTGTCAACCCCATTGACGCTTACGCAATCCACCTTCCAGTTTGCACTGGTGCGTTTTTGAGCGCCGTCCTGAAGCAGTTTGTAACTACCGACACCAGGTATGTCAACAGTATCGCCCTGCCAATAATCCTCTTTTCGTAGCTCGTAGTCTCTAAGTTGAGTGCCACTTTTAATTCTTTTTCTAAAATTAGGATTGCTGTTGAGTCCGGCGGAGCAAGCCTCATTTCGATACCACGCTGGTCTGGCGCCATTGACTGCACTTGTAAAGCTGCCATCGTTATCAGTGACATAAGTCGTTCGAACATGAGGAATAGCCAAACTCCAATTCCCAAAATCCCGGGTGGCCCGATACCAGTTACCCGTATCAGACAACTGTCGCTTTATCGCGACTTCGATATCAAAATTTCCCGGTATTTCGACATCGGTGTGCATCCAGGCTATTGTTCCAGTGCTTAAATCCATGGAATCGCCCATCAAAGACGAAGTCAATGATTGCACCTCGGTCTGAACATTATTAAGGTCATTAAAGTTATACGTAAATGTTTGAGGTGCGACAAATTGACCGCTCGAATCGCCTATCCCAGGTCCGGTAGGATCGGGTAAATCGAAAAAGTGGGTGTCTACATTTGCAGGGAGAAGACTTTGATTAGGAGCACCAGGTGAATTATCAGAAGCAAGCAATTTGCTATTGAGCAACAAAATAAGAGGTAACGAAATGATGAAACGCGCAAGGCTCCGTTTGACAGGATCACTAATTGAGATAATTACCGCCATCATTTAAAGTCCTTTTATATTTTTATTTCCTAATTAGCGGCGAATATCATTCACATTTTAAAAGTTGTCAACATATTTATTTCTTGTCTATTACCAAAAACTCATAAAAATCTTTTAGATGGCCTCAAATGGCAATTTTAGCGGATGGCAGCAGCCCCGTGAAACATAGTGCGCAGAGGACATACTCTGTAATGTTTTGAAAATAAAGTCTTTTGCGTATGACTTTGCAAAAAAAGCAACCCGCTAAGGTTGCTTTCTCAAAAGGGTAAATAAAGTTTTAAGGCTCTAAAGCCGCGCAGCTAATTTGGTGCCCTGGTCAATGGCTCGTTTTGCATCAAGCTCGACTGCTACGTCTGCACCACCAATAAGATGATGAGATACATTTAGACCTTCAGCGAGCTGTTTTAGCGGTAGTTGTCCGGCGCAAATAACAATGTTATCCACATTTAATGTTTGTGGCTCGCCATTGACGGTAATATGCAAACCTTCGTCATTAATTTTTACGTATTCAACGCCTGCCAGCATTTTAACGCCTTTCATCATCAGTCCCGCTCGATGAGCCCAGCCAGTCGTTTTACCTAAGCCTGCGCCCACTTTTGTGGTTTTTCGCTGAAGCAGAAAAATTTCACGGGGAGAAGGCTCTGGCTGAGGACGCATGCCTTCCACACCACCACGGGCTTTAAGATCCATGTCGATGCCCCACTCTTTCATAAAGGCAGGAATATTGGTAGAAGTAGACACTTTGCCATGAGACAAAAATTCAGAGGTATCAAAGCCTATGCCGCCAGCACCAATTACGGCTACCTTCTGACCAACCGGCTTTTTGTACTTGAGAACGTCTATATAGCTCAGCACTTTTGGATGATCAATACCCGGAATGTCTGGAATGCGTGGCTCTATCCCCGTTGCAAGAATTACCTCATCAACACCCATGTCATTAAGCATCTTCGCATCCACACGCGTATTAAGCTTTACTTCCACACCATGCAGTTGCAGCTGTACTTTGAAATAGCGAATAGTTTCGTAAAACTCTTCTTTACCCGGAATTTGTTTAGCTATATTAAATTGCCCACCAATCTCGCTATCTGAATCAAACAGGGTCACTTTGTGGCCGCGTGAGGCCGCTGTGGTAGCGGCAGCTAGACCGGCCGGTCCTGCGCCCACAACGGCTATTTTTTTGATTTGTTCAGCGGGTTTTATTTCAAGTTCTGTTTCGTGACACGCGCGCGGATTGACCAAACAGCTTGTCATCTTGCCCGCAAATACGTGATCCAAACAAGCCTGGTTGCATCCAATACAGGTATTTATCTGGCTTGCCTGATTGCGCTGGGCTTTAATTACAAATTCAGGGTCAGCTAAAAACGGGCGCGCCATGGAAACCATATCGGCGTCGCCTCTGGCTAGCACTTCTTCGGCAACCTCCGGCGTATTTATTCGATTTGAGGTAATCACTGGGATGTTAAGCGCTTTTCTGAATTTGGCCGTTACCCAGGTAAAGGCGGCGCGAGGCACTTTTGTGGCAATCGTGGGAATGCGGGCTTCATGCCAGCCAATACCAGTGTTGATAATTGTTGCGCCTGCCTTTTCAATGCGTAAACCCAGCTCTACCACTTCATCATAAGTGCTTCCACCCTCTACAAGGTCTAGCATTGAAAGGCGATAAATAATGATAAAACGTTCGCCCACTGCTTCACGAACACGTTTAACCACTTCAATAGGCAAACGAATGCGATTTTCATACTCGCCGCCCCATTCGTCTTTGCGCTGATTGGTACGCTCAACAATAAACTGGTTCAAAAAGTAACCTTCAGAGCCCATTATCTCTACACCGTCATAGCCGGCACGTTTCGCCTGCATAGCGGTGAATACAAAGTCCTCTATCTGTTTCTCTATCTCTTCGCTAGTCAGCTCTTTTGGCACGTATGGGTTTATCGGTGCCTGAATTGCAGATGGCGCAACCAGATTTTTATTATACGCATAGCGCCCTGTATGCAGAATTTGCATACAAATCTTACTGCCTGCCTCATGCACTGCGTCGGTAACTTCTTTATGGTTAGCAACCGCCTGGTCAGAGTCTAGTCGACGAGTCACCGCGTGAGTGGCGCCCTCATCGTTAGGGCCAATACCACCCGTTACAATCAGCGCAACGCCCCCTTTTGCCCGCTCTTTAAAAAACGCTGCCATGCGCTTATGACCGTCTGGGAGTTCTTCAAGCCCCGTGTGCATGGAGCCCATGATGATTCGGTTATTTAAGGTTGTAAAACCTAAATCCAGGGGTTTGAATATATGTGGGTAGGGTGTATCAACAACTGCATTCATAAAATAACCTTTTCAACAATTGGCTTAATCAACGAGATTGTTCGGCAAGTTTTCGCGAAAATCACTCCAGAGTTTGCCGCTTTCAACGCCGTATCTTCGAACTACGGCAACCACTTTGTCTGGATCATCCTCATCAAGCACCTTGAGTAACTGTTCGTAATATTTGATCGCCACTTCTCTTGCCGCCTGTTCAGAAAAAAACAAACCGCCCAATTTGGCATAAATATTCTTAAAGCCGTTCATCATAAGTACGTAAACAGGATTATTTGAAGCAAACGCTAAGTCGTGATGCATTTGATAGTCGTGTTGTGCAAATGCAGCACCTTCGTGCTGAACTGTTTTATAGCGCTCAATAATTTCACGACTTTTCTCCGGCGCTTGTCTAAAGGCACCGCGAATAAAAACCGCGCTTAAATTAGTGCGCGCTGAGAGTAAATTATCCAAAAGAGCAGGTTGCCCCTCCTGGTCAAGCCTGGCCAGTGTTTCAAGGATGTTAAGGCCACATGTTTCCCAGTAATTATTTACTTTTGTTGGCTTACCGTGTTGTATGGTCAACCATCCATCTCTGGCTAATCGCTGTAACACCTCACGAAGCGTTGTGCGAGTTACGCCTATAAGTTCTGATAACTCTCGCTCTGCTGGCAGTATCGTACCGGGTGGGAATCGCCCGCTCCAGATGGACTCAACAATGTATTCTTCAGCAAATCCAGCAGGGCTTTGAGACTTATAAATCATAGTTGCTCTTATTTTTATTAACGTCTTATTAACTGATTGTACCAGATGATAAAGACAAGGAAAGCTTTAAAATTTTAAAATCGTGCTCTTTGCACAAGTTGCATTTTCTGACTTTCGGGTTACATTACACAAGCTTGAAGCTAAGTTTTTGGAAAACGAATAAAAAATGGAAAAAATTACCGGTATTTTATCGCAGTTAAGCAGTAGCCGCGCTCTATGGGGCTTTGTATTTGTTTCTGCGCTTTCGCTTTTATTGGCTGCCCTTTATTTTCAACATGTTTTAGGTCATGCACCTTGTGTTAAATGTATTTATCAGCGTACGGCGGTTATCCTCATTGCTATTGCGGCAGTTTTTCCATTATTCAGTAAGCACATAATCATCCGTTTATTCAGTCTTGCACTTTGGGGAGCTGCTGCCATATGGGGATTAATTGTGGCAAATGAACACTTGGATGTTATCTTCCCAGACAGTTTTTTTGTACCACCCTGCCCCTTATTTCCTGAGTTTCCGGGTTTTATGCCACTGCATGAATGGTTGCCGAAGATTTTTGATGCACCTGGTTTTTGCGATAATAACGATTGGCAGTTTTTGTCGATGGGCATGCCTGAATGGATGCGGATAATTTTCAGTTTGTATATTGCAGGATGGGTATTTGCCCTTTTAGCGCATGGGGCATATATTGCAGCGTTTATTCAATCTCGCAAAGCGGCCAGGTAACAATATAATCTTCAAATTCATTGATATCGACGTTTTGCTCACTCACCACTTTGTTGCGTACGCTAATTCCAAGCGTATGCATTTTCGTTTTTTTGCCTTTATTTAACAAAGGATGCCACGAAGCTAAGCCTTTCCCCTCATGCATACGCCTATAGCTGCATGATGGCGGCATAAAGTAGATGCTGTTTAAATTCTCTTTTGTAAGCGTTACGCAGTCAGGCACTAATTCTGAACGATTGTCATAAGACGTGCAGGCACAGCTTTTATCATTTAATAGATAACACGCGATGTTGGTATACATAATATCGCCGTCTTCGGCCGGGATCTCACTTACCGCCATGCCCTCTTCTATGTTTTCATCGTCAATGAACTTGTGCAGACAACATCGCGCGCAACCGTCACAAATAGCTTCCCACTGCTCTTTGTTCATATTCTCAAGCTTTGTGGTTTCCCAAAATCGGGACTCAATTAGTGCTGAGGTGTACGGCACGGATTTGCTGTCTTTTTTAGCCATTTGTATGTGTTTTCAACCTCAAGGTGTACGATTATCAGGTGTTTTTTAACACTACTTGCGCATTCACACAAAAATAATCAATAAGTTTTATTTCCAGCTTGTCCTGATCATGTAAAGGACCCACTCCTTTAGGCGTGCCAGTAAGCACGATATCTCCAGCTTGCAGACTAAAGAGCTTGGAAATATGGCTGATCAATTGGGGAACTTTATGCAGCATTAAATCAGAGTTTCCCGACTGACGAAGCTCTCCGTTCACTTTTAAGGTAAAGTTAAACTGTTGATTTTCATAATTGATAGGATAAAAACCCGATACAGGACAGCTCCCATCAAAGGCTTTTGCCCGCTCCCAGGGCTGACCTTTTTCTTTCAAGCGGCTTTGCACATCCCTTAAGGTAAGATCTAAGGCCAATCCAACCCCTGATATCGCCTTGCTTGCTTCATCTTCAGTGGCAGATGAGAGATTTTTACCGATGAGAAAGGCCAGCTCCAGCTCATTATGGCAAGCGCCAAAATCATTTGGGATCACTAGCGGCTTATCTAATTCAGCTATCGCAGATGCAGGCTTGATAAAAAGTACAGGCTCTTCACTCGGCGCGTTTCCAAGCTCTTGTATATGATCGAGATAATTTCGACCAACACAAACCGCTTTATTGATGATTAGCGCAGACGAGTCTGGTCCCTCAGTAAATAGCTTCTCTCCGGTGTGTGATTTTGCTTGCACGTACATCGGGTTAAATTTCCTTGGCAATTCGTTCAGACAGGTAGGCAACCGAAATTCCAAAATAATAGGAACGATTCCACTTCATCAAGGTTTCAAAATTATTGTACACCAAATAGACTCGCCCATCGGGACCGTCGGGCAGGATCAAAGCTGCTTGCATATCCACCTCGGGTAAGAGACTACCGTCAAATCGCCGAACTCCTAAGTCGCTCCATGCTTGCAGCGATTTTTTACGCGTTTGACTTAAACCTTCCAATGAAGAAATACGCTCTTTTGGAAAAGTATCACTGAGCTTAACTTGTCTTCCCCAGGTTTGGTCGCCTCGCCAACCCTCTTTACTTAAATAATTGGCGATAGAAGCAAAGACATCTTCTGGTGTATTCCAGATATCTTTTTTACCGTCCCCGTTTGCATCAACAGCATAAGTTAAAAAGGAACTTGGCATAAACTGGCTTTGTCCCATTGCTCCTGCCCAGCTCCCGTTGAAGTTCTCCAGTGAAATGTGCCCTTGTTTTAAAATCTCTAGCGCAGCAAAAAATTGCGTTTTAAATAGATGCTCTCTTCGTCCTTCATGCGCCAGCGACACCAAAGATGAAATAACGGGATGGTTTCCCTGAATTCGACCAAAATTGCTCTCATTTCCCCATAAAGCAACGATGAATCGAGGTTGGACTTGATATTTTTTTGCTACTCTCTCAAATAAGTCTTTATGCAAGTTATATTGCTCAAGCGCTTGCTTCACTTTCCAGTCGGGCACGCGTGTTTCAAGATAGTTATCCAGTGTGAGACGTCTTTCCGGCTGATTTCGATCTGCCTTCACTACGGTCTCGCGTTGCTTAATGCTTGCAAAAATGGGATTTAAAAAATCCGCATCATAGCCTTTTTGCAAAGCTTCATTTTTCAGGCTCTCAACATAATCTTCAAAGGCTAAGCGCTTGGCATCTTGCGCGCTCACTGCTTGACTGCTAGTGAAAACACAAAATGCCAAACACAATATTAATAATTGCCTTACCATCTTACCCTTTCTCACCCGTTTGATTCATTGTTCGTATTTTTATTACTAAGTCCAAGAGATGCGCGATAACTTTGCAATAAATTTTCAGGCTTTGGAGGCATTTGTAAATAATAGCCCTGCTCGTTCATCGATTCTAAAAAGCGTTCTCGCTCAATACCGGCAATGCGTGGACGTTTATTCGCTGGAACAAGCATAACAAATTGAGGTTGGCCGAACACACTTAACAAAGATTCGGGCACATCCGAAAAGTCGTCTTTTTCTTTTACATACAGATAAGTATCCGCTTTTTTCTTGGATTTATAAACGGCGCAGAGCATGGTATTTCGCTTGAGTTCCTTGTTTTGATGAGACACTGTTGTTTGCAGCTTGTTCATGACCAGCTTGATTATTGCTGCCATGTTTGTCGTTCGCGTGCTGGTCGCGATAGTCAAAATGCTGCTCAAGCGCATCAATTACAAGCGGCCTTCTCCAGGCAGACAGCAAATCAGGTTTAATGCCTTGCAAGGCGCACTCATCGAGGCTAAACCAGCACCATTTAAGCACTTGTGTAAGCTGCTTTTTAGATGCCAGCACAGCTTCTGGTATATTGTGTTGCCGTGCGCTTGTATCGACTATTGCTTTTAAGTCAGACATGGCTTTTTTGTAAGAAGAGAATTCCATTAATCGCTTTACGCGAGGCGGATATTCGCTTTCGTCAGCTGCATTCGCTTTTTCAACAATTGCGATAATCGTGTTCCCATATAAACGGATTTGTTTACCGAAGAGCGCGTGAAGCTGATGAAGTTGAGAGATATTCAACGGAAGCTTTTGCGCAATTTCAATCATACTCGACTCTTTGATGATAAAATTAATCGCTACGTTCTGTTCTCTGGCCAGTTCCATGCGCCATTTTGCCAAAAGCTTAAAAGCCAATAAATGCTTACCGCGCAACTTCCAGTTATTAGAATACAGCAGGTAAGCGTATTCAGCAGGAAACAACGTGGTTTTCTTGTGAATTAACTGCTGCGATTCTTGAATAACGCACTCATGCAGTCCCTGTGTTTGTATTTGCTCGTTTAGAACCTGGTATGCGGCAAGTAAGTAGGTCACATCTGCGGCGGCATAGGACAACTGACTATCCGATAGAGGGCGTGCAATCCAATCGGTTCGCGACTCACCTTTATCCAACGAGATGTCGAACATTTCTGAAACAAGATTTGCATAGCCTATGCTGGCACCTTTTCCCAGCAAACTGGCTGCAAACTGAGTGTCAAAAAGAGGTTGGGGAACCGTGCCTAAATTACGATGCAAAGCATCAATATCCTCAGAACAGGAATGAAGGACTTTAGTGATGTTTTGATTATTCAATAAATCGCAAAATGGCGTTAAATCATCAATAAGCACAGGATCGATAAGAGCCAAATGATGGCCATCAAAAACCTGGATCAAACCCAGGTCGGGATAAAGCGTGCGAGTCCGCACGAATTCAGTATCCATTGCAAATGCGCTTACTGCACTTAGAGACTCACATAGTTTTCTAAGCGACTGTGAATCGGTAATGTACGTAAACGCCAGATTGTCTAACTTGCCAACGTCTACGCTATTCACAGTTAATTCCATTGCGACGTATTGAAGTTTTAATCATCACGTAATTCACGTCGCAATATTTTGCCCACATTTGTTTTTGGTAATTCATCCTTAAACTCGACCGACTTGGGTACCTTATATCCTGTTAGCAAATCTTTGCAGTGTTTAATCACATCTTTCTCTGTCAGATTGGGGTCGCTCTTAACCACAAATAGCTTAACGACCTCTCCCGACACTTCGTGTGGTATCCCTACCGCGGCTGCCTCTAGCACACCATCGTGCATAGCGGCCACCTCTTCAATTTCGTTGGGGAAAACGTTAAAACCGGAAACTAAAATCATGTCTTTTTTACGATCTACAATATACAAAAATCCTTTTTCGTCCATTTTGGCAATATCACCTGTTGCCAGCCAGCCGTCGTTTATGACCTCGGCAGTTGCTTCGTCTCTGCCAAAATACCCAAGCATGACTTGTGGCCCTTTTACATACAACTCACCGGTTTCGCCAATTTCAAGCTCCTTGCCTTCTTCATCGCAGATTTTTACATCGGTAGAGGGCACTGGTATACCAATAGAGCCTCGATACTCGGTGGAACTAATAGGATTTACTGATACCACGGGCGAGCACTCAGTTAGTCCGTAACCTTCCACAAGCACTTTTCCGGTGACCGCCTGCCATTTTTCAGCAACCGGTCTTTGCACTGCCATTCCACCGCCAAGTCCGAACTTAAAGTGAGAATAATCAAGCTCTGCAAATCCTGGTGTATTTAGCAATCCATTAAATAAGGTATTTACGCCTGTTATCACAGCAAAAGGATACTTTTTTAGTTCCTTAACAAAGCCTTGCATATCGCGCGGGTTGGTAATCAGTAGATTTGGGCAACCGTATTTCAAAAACGTCAAACAGTTACTGGTGAGAGCAAAAATATGATAAAGCGGTAACGCGGTCACCACCATGTCTTTACCAGGCGTTACAGCGGCCTCTAAAATTCCGCTCACCTGCTCTAAATTAGCAACCATATTTCTGTGTGTTAGCATCGCGCCTTTCGATACACCGGTTGTCCCGCCGGTATATTGTAAAAATGCCAAATCAGAACTTTCTACGGACGGACGTTGATAGGTTTTGCTTTCCCCAATTGAAAGCGCCGATGAAAATGAACAGGTGTTGTTCAGTGAAAAAGACGGCACCATTTTTTTAATATATTTGACAACAAAATTGACCAGCCACTTTTTAGGAAATGGAAGCAAGTCGCCTAAAGACGTCAGAACCACATGCTTTACAGGCGTCTCGCTGACCACTTTTTCAAGGGTCGAGGCAAAATTCTCAACGATTACAATAGTAGATACTTTCGCATCATTCAATTGATGTTTTAATTCGCGAGCAGTATAAAGCGGATTAACATTCACCACCGTACAGCCTGCTCTTAGAACACCAAACAAGGCAACAGGGTACTGCAGTAAATTGGGCATCATTAAAGCAACAGTATCGCCTTTTTTTAAGCCTATGGATTGCAAATAGGCGGCGAATTGCATTGACAAAACATCAAGGTCCTCAAATGAGATCTTATGTCCCATGTTGATGAATGCGGTTTGGTTTGCGTATGTGCCGACTGCACTTTCAAAAATTTCTAGTAAGGAAGGAACGGTATCTGGGTTAATTTCAGCTTCAACTGACTCATCGTACTGATTGGTCCAAATTTTTTCCACAAAAATGCCCTATAGGTTTGCATGGATGCCAGACAAGAAAGGTCTGACCTTTTGTTAAACAACTTAATTCACTAATACTAATGGAGTATAGATAAAAATGAAATGGTCAAAAGTCTAATCTTTTACCCGTGCGCTCATCAAAGCCGGATTCAAGACACTTTTGAATGAAGGACGCGAGCGCTTTTGGTGAATCCATGTGCACATGGTGACCGCCATTAAATTCAACACATGTGAATTGTTTAAACGCTTGTTGTCGGGTCTCCAAAAGCTTTTTGATTTTAGTAAACCCCTGATTACCAAGCACTAAGTGGAAGGGGCACTGAAGGTTTTCAATTACATTCAAGGCTTGCTTTTCTGTAAATCGAAGGTAAGACTGAGTGCGCAGTCGCTTATCGGTGCGCCATTGTAATTGACCGTCTTTATCTTCAACATTTCGTTTCAAAATAATTTCTGCTTGCCACGCTTTTAAGTCGCTCACACGCATTCGGGCGGCCACTATTTGTTCAATTGAAGCTGGATGTTTAATCGCAGCACGCGCTTTCACTTGACTCAATATACTGGCGCGTATTTGCTCCACTGAACTTTCTTCACTTTGCGTCAGTGGCCCTATGCTTTCTATTGCAATGACCTGTCGCACTCGTTCTGGAAAGGCTGCTGCGACGATAGTCGAAACAATACCACCCAGCGAATGTCCTATGAGCACTACATTTTCGAGTTGATAATAAGATATGAGCGTATGAAGGTCAGCTACATAGTCTAATAGCGCATAGTGCTGGTTTGCTGGCCGATGGGCAGACTTGCCATGTCCTGCCAGGTCTATCGCTACTCCTGACAAGCCCTCTAGCGCCTCAATCAGAGGAATAAAGCTCGCGGCGTTATCCAGGTAACCGTGTAAGCATATAACAACTGGATTATCATTAGCTGTATGCTCAATTCCATTACCGAAAGATAAAGACGCGATCTGGTTTTCGAAAAGAAAGCGTTCTTGATAGTTCAATATGCTATTTCTTTTGTTAATTAACGTTTTTGCACGTTCTCAGGCGCCTTTGTACGTGCCCTCTTTGCTGAAGAGCTATACGATGGCCGACTGACAGACGCAGTTGATCTGGCGTTAGTCGAATTCGAACGATTAACCTGATTACTTCGCGGTTGGTTCACGGTGGCACCCTGAGAATGACCGTGCTTTTGGATCACGCGATATCGGGTCCTCTGATGATAAAACGGATCATACCATGGGCTCCACGCAGACCACGCGTAACCTCGGTGAAAAAACGGACCGTACATAAAAGGACTGAAACCAATTTGCTCAACCCTAACATCACTTTGCTGCTTCCACATGTAATAGCCAATTGCTTCAACCGTTGGGTAAGTATAATTTTGCTCGCCAATTATTCCATTCTGAGGTTGATTAACGGTTCCAATCACTGTTATCACGCGGTCAGGTTCAAAAACCAAAGGATCGATAAAACCATTTACTACTGCTTTGAATCTTCCAGGGCTCGCTTCACTTAAACGAGGCTTTCCGCTACCAGACTCAGGAAAATAGATTATTTCGATTTCTGATACGTCTTTTTTGTTCTCTACACTAACGATACGACCACCCCAACGGGCTTTTTCCCCAATGACGTTTTCAGCTTCGGGGTTAGCTAGCACATTTGAAAAGTTTACCAGTGGCACATTGTCGGCAATTTGAATAGGTTCTGGTACAGTGGAACAAGCGGATATCAGAAGCACTGATAAAAGAAAGATGATGCGGTTCATATGAAAACCTCTGAAATAACAACTAGCCTAAGACTCAGTTTACTACGTATCGTTCATTATAGACGATTTTCTGTAAGGTGTAAGTCTCTCGCTATGCGTAAAGATCTATGCCCATCAACTGACTAACCGCTTCACGCTTTAACGATACTTCAACCGCTTCATACGCTTGTAAGCTTTTTTGAACCTTGCTGGAAACGTCTGCATAGCTATTTGCACGTGAAAAAATAGCCTCTGCGTCTGAGAATGCTTGTTGAGAGCCTAATTTAATAATGTGTTTGCGATGTTGCTCAGTATTTTCCTGTTGCTGCTCAACTTGTGAAGGCGCCTTTCGTTTTGCATCACGGTTTACATCTGCATTGACATACAGACTGTGATTAATGTTCGAAATATTTTCCATGGCTTAGTAATCTCTTGTAGTTATTGTCGCTATTCTACTTATTCGGTAGCTTTTTCCATGTAACCTTATCGCGCAAATAGACGGGGGAAATATCTTCAACATTCACCGTGTTGCCGCTTTCAAGCATCTTTTTTGCTAGCGGCAACATATACTTTGCACTGGGATAGTTTACCTTGATTCCGTTAATTTGCAATTTTTCGCCAAGTTCTTGACGGTAAGCGTCAAATCCTGTGCCTGCAAAGCCAAACTCACTCATTATCGATTCGTGTTTTTCCGGAAGAATACGCGCAACGCGGTGAATGACATCAGCAGGTGGAATAACGGCTTCCTGACCCAACAGGCTTACAACGCCGGTTTGTAAATCGTATTCATATAAACCGAAATATACTTCACCCATGCGCGCATCAATGAGTGATAGGACATGCTTAACCTGGCAGCGCTTGGCACACTCCTGAGACATGGCGGCAAGGGTAGAAATTTCCAATACGGGCAAATCAGCGCCAAGTGCCAGTCCTTGTATTGTACTACTGGCAATACGCACGCCTGTGAAGCTTCCCGGACCTCGACCATAGGCCAGTGCATCCAAGTCAGAAACGTTTAGATTGTTGCGTGACAGCAGCTCATCAAGCATGGGTAAAATCCGCTGGCTTTGTTGTTGCGGACATACTTCAAAAATTTCATCGATAGTCACTTCGCCCTGCTCTTCAATTAAAAGCGCAGCACTACAGGCCTCAGTTGCGGTATCAATTGCCAATATTTTCATGCAGTTATTGTTCAACCTATATACTTATGTCTTTTAAAAAATCACACACTTTGTCAATCGAGCGTGTGCGCCTCATATCGGGTAGGGATGCAACAAACGTTTGGCCATACTGTTTTGTGAGTAATCGATTGTCACAAATCACGAGTACGCCTTTATCTTCGCTGTCTCGAATTAAGCGTCCAGCCCCCTGTTTTAAGGTAATGACCGCCTGAGGTATCTGAATGCTTGCAAAAGGATTGCCACCTTTATTCCGACAGTCTTTGATCCGCGCTTGCAGCAATGGGTCGTCTGGAGACGCAAAAGGAAGTTTATCAATTAATACACACAGTAAAGCATCCCCTTTGACATCCACACCTTCCCAAAAGGCACCCGTGGCAAAAAGCGCTGTTTCAGGCTCAGCTTTGAAGCGGGATAAAATGCTCGTTTTAGTGCTTTCACCCTGCACAAGTATCTTATGTTCAGTCTGTTCGCGCACTCGACGGGCAACCTCCCGCATCATATGATGGCTCGTGAACAATAAAAATATGCGACCTTTGCTGGCATCAATCAGTCTGATGGCGATTTCTACCAAATGAGTACTCATTTTTCTATCATTCGGCTCAGGTAGATAGCGAGGGACGCAAAGCATGGCCTGTGAGTCATAGTTAAATGGACTTCCCATTTCAAGATGGGATGCTTTTTCCAGTCCCATTAATTGCTGGTAATGGTCAAATGAGCCATTTACCGAAAGCGTTGCGGAGGTGAATACCCAAGCTGCATCGCTTTTTTCAACTATTTTTCGGAATTTTTCTGCAATGCTCAAAGGGGTGATGTGCAACACAATGTGCTTGCGCGTAGTCTCATACCAATAGCTCACATCGGGTGTCTTGGTTTGCATCAAACGTTTGAACGTTTCAGCAAGGCCTAAAAGCTTTTCTGCATACTGGTCGATATCTTTGTCACGTCCACTGTGGACATTGAGCACTGAGAGCAATTGAGTCAGTTGCCCATCTATATTGGACATAAGCGGCAACAAATTTCGTTTTTCCAGCGCTTCATCCCAATCTCCGCGCTTAGGGTCTTGCTCAAACGCCAAGCGCAAATCTGCAATAAGCTGTCGGGTTTTATCTGCAACTTGCTGAATTTGGTCTGCGTCTTTTAAGCTCACTCTTTGTTGCTTGCTTAAGTCATTGAGCAGATCATCGAGCTGTCTTGAAGATATCGCCTCTCCAAAGTATTCACTGGCAATATCTGGAATAAGGTGTGCTTCATCAAAAACGATCAAATCAACTTCAGGTATTAACTCGCCAAATCCACTTTCTTTTAAGGCCAAATCGGCAAAAAACAAATGGTGATTGACCACAATCACATCCGCTTCCATGGCTTTTTTACGTGCTTTCATCAAATAGCAATCTTGATAATCGCTACAGTCTTTGCCAAGACAGTTGTCCACAGTTGAGGTTACTAAGGGAATCACTTTGGCATTATCAGGCAAGGAAGAAACTTCCGAGATGTCTCCCGATTGGGTCGTTAAGCTCCACTTTTTGATGATGCTGTATTCGTTTAGCGTTTCTTTTTCCAATCGCATGTGTTCACCGCCGTTCAATCTTAAACGATGTATACACAAATAATTGGCACGCCCTTTTAACAATGCGGTATCCTGGGTTTTATCTACTGCATTTTTAATCAAAGGAAGGTCTTTGCTGTAAAGCTGCTCTTGCAGGTTTTTTGTTCCGGTTGATATGATCACCTTCTTTTTTGAAAGTAAGGCAGGAATAAGATAGGCAAAGGTTTTACCGGTTCCGGTTCCAGCCTCTGCAATAAGCGCAGACTTATTTTCAATGGCTTTTGCAACAGCTTGTGCTAACTCTACTTGAGGCTCTCGGACTTTGTAGCCAGCAATAATGTTAGCAAGCGGGCCATCATCTTGAAAAAAGTCTTTCACTTTTTTCATATTGCACTTATCCCCTTTGATACATTCAACTTCATTTATCACAAAAAAACGCACCTGAAGTAAACACAACAGGTGCGATTGCAAATAGCATATTCGACTTAAGAATATACCGCGTTTTGACGTTTATCTAAACAGTACTTTCTCTTTGTTGAACCAATATACGCAAAAGGCAATTAATGCTCCGGCGATTAGAACAGAAGAACAGAAAATGGCAAACAATTGCACATAATCCATTGTTCCTTTTATTAATTCTTTTATTGCTAATGCTACGTTTGTGAGCGGAACCCAAGCCCAAATCCCTTTTAGCTCAATACCGGGAACCGCAGCAATCAATACCGGTACGATAACGGCAAACACCAAAGGCGTCATATAGCCTTGCGCCTCTTTGTATGAACGGGCATATATTGATAACGAAAGTAAAATGGCGGCAAACATGGAAACAATGGGTACCAGCATTAAAAACACTAGCATCACATCGATGGTGCCAATACTGGCAATAAAGCTCGACACAAATTCTATCGCCATTCCCTGGGCTAAAATAACTCCCCAAACCGCCATACTTAGTACGGTAACAAGAGCAGAAACTACACCTGCGGTGGCAATGGTCAAAAACTTACCAAGCACGATGTCGGTGCGGCTTATCGGAGAAAGCAACAGCGTTTCCAAAGTACCCCGCTCTTTTTCACCTGCGCCAATATCAGCAGCAGGCAGCATCGCCCCCTGTAAGCATAAAATAAAAAGTATATAGGGGATCATTCCGCCAATGGTTGCTCCCACGCTCTCGCGCTTGTCTGCAACATTGACTTTTTCAAGCACCATTGGGTCTAAAAGAGTCACTTGCTGAGACTCGTCCATACCAAGGCGCGAAAACGCGTCACGCTGAAATTGCGTCTCAAACTCATCAATCACATCATTCAATCGTTGCTGGACAGAGTTCAACTCAGCGTCATTAAGATAAATTTTAAATACAATCTGGCCAGACTTTTCGATAAGGGGACTGAAATTATCAGGAATAGCAATGATAAAGTCCAAGCTTCCGGCCTTAATTTGCGCCTTTAAAGCTTCTTCATCTGACGCATCAACATCTAATGTTTGTAGCGCAAGATTGTCTACTTCCTGAAATTTCTCCACCAGCTCAGGTGCATATTCCTGCCCCACTATTGCATAAGATAACGATTTGGTTTGCGCTTCTTCCATCGCCTGAGACGTGAAATAAATCACACCACCAAAAAGCACAGGAAAGACCACTATAGGCAAAGCGACCATAAAAAATAGGGTTTTACGGTCTCGTAACAGCTCTAAAATTTCTTTTTTAAAAATCATCCACATCTTAGGCGACTCCCTGTTTTAAGCTTGCCATAAATGACGCATGCAATCCGTCGTTCGAAAGTGCTTTAAATTCATCCAAACTGCCGTCAAAGGTGGTTTCACCATGATCGATGACGGTAACCGAATCACATAATTCGGTGACTTCTTCTAAATGATGAGTTGAAAAAATAACGGGCACAGATTGCGCCTTTAGATCGCGGATAAAATCGATAACAGTTTTTGCAGCCATAATATCCAGGCCAGTGGTCGGTTCGTCTAAAATTACGACATCAGGGCTGTGCACAACGGCTCTGGCAATGGAGGTTTTTTGCTTCATTCCGGTGGAGTAAGTTTCGCTTCGTCTATCAAGAAACGAGTGCATGTCCAGCTTATTGCCTAGCTCTTCTATCTTCTGATTAATATCGGCTTCTTTCATGCCGTTGAGACGACCAAAATAGGCAATATTTTCACGGCCCGTCAATCGCCCATATAGCCCGGTCGAACCTGACAAAAAGCCGATTTTTTTCCGTGCCTGAACAGGCTCTTTTATGACATCAGTATCACCAATCTGAATACTGCCAGCATCAGGTTGAAGTGCAGTTGACAGTAGTCTCAGAGTAGTGGTTTTGCCAGCTCCATTAGGCCCAAGTAAACCAAGTACTTGTCCTTTTTCACAGCGTAAATGTACGCCTTTAACCGAGTGAAAAAACTTTCCTTGTAAGCGTGGGTCTTTTTTATCTTGTTCGCTGAGTTTTTTGGGGTTTTCTACTTTAAATTTTTTAGCTAATCCGGAAATACTTATCATTATTTATCTCATCCGTGTATTTTGCGAAGCTATGAACGATTTGCTGTAAGAGCGAGTAGTTTGGTGCTTTTAAGCGCGACATTAGCTTAAGCTATATTAAAACGATTTTCGACCTATTTTGACCCTGTTTAAGGCATTTAACCGCGTCTAATTGTGTGAAGATGTTTCGTTTTAGCAAAAATGACACATTTTTTAACACTTTTGAAAAACTGAACCTTGAGTCAGGCTTGTGCTACCGGCACTTTAACTACATAATTCTGCGTAAATGTAAATCACCATCAAAGGAACGACTATGCAAGAACAACAAACACTGGAAGTTACCAACCCATTTCAAGCTGCTTCCGAAATTTTTTATAAACCAACTAATGTATTTAAAGCGCTTGCAGTGAAAGACAACTGGTCATGGATACCTTTTATTCTCATAATTTTAGTGTCTTGTGCGCCTGCATATTTATATTTTAGCGTTGTTGACTTTGACTGGTACGCAACGCAGGCGGCGCTGATGCAAAATCCTGAAGGCTCGCCAGCTGAACTTGAAGCAATGAAGAACTTCATGGAGCCGGGCTCGACACAAATGTTCGTTATCCTTGCGGTAGTTATTGGTACGCCAATCGTGTTTGCTATTCTTGCAGGTTATTACACACTCGTGACACGTAACGATGAAAAAAGCCTGCAAGGCTTTACTGATTGGTACGGCGCAATGTGGTGGATGGCATTACCTGCAGTAATAAGCGCAGTAATTTCAAGCCTGTATTTGGTCATGCAACCCATCGATGCTCAAATACCGCAATCTGCAATGGCTCCCCTTTCCCTCGCTTTTCTGTTTGGTATTGATATGAGCCACAGTCTTTATGGATTGCTGGAAAGTATTCGTCTCGATACATTTTGGTCTATTGCTTTAGGCGCAATTGCACTTAATACATGGACGAATTTTAGCATGCTCAAATCAATCATCATTGCAATCATCCCCGGTGCAATTGTTTGGTCGATTACGCTAGCGGTCGCGCTCGCTTAGCTTAAAATTTCGATCCTGAGAGCGTTCGGATGGATGCGGCATAAAATAGTTTTTATTGTCATAAAATGCAGCGTCTTGCGCTGCATTATGCCAATTTGGTATTCCTAAAATTGGCATGGGCCTGAATGCTTTTTTCTGCTCAAATATGTTGTTTTCAATAAGGGTTTGCAACAATAGTTTGTCGATAGTTTCAGTGAATCCGAGTATCCGATTCGCGCTTTCTTCTATCTTCTCTGAGTCTTCTGTCCAAGCATTGTTTTCCGCTTTGATTAATTCGCTCTGTCTAAGAGCGGTTGCGTTATTAATCACCAGCACCTTGGCGGTGAGGCCAATAAAAGGTTTGCACAACATTTCCAGATTAGCGTGACCAAAATGGACAGGTAAAACTCCGTTTTTCGCTGCAAACCATGCCTTACGATTTGTGATAAAAAGCTCCTTCCATTGATGCGTATTTAACGATGCTTCTGCAAAGTCACTGTCATTAATTAAAACCATACCGCATTCATCAAAATGGGTGGCCCGGTCTCGCGCTGCTGTGCGCTTTTTCAGTCCGAATTGCTGAATATCTTGCCAATGAAGCTCATTTAAATAGGCTTTAGTACGCGGGAACTGAAACCACATTAGTCCATTAAAAAAGTCATGCCAGCTATTTTTACGCGTGGGTATGCACTTATCTTGATAAATGATTTGCTCGTAATATCGACTGTCTCGCAGACTATCCTGGTCAACAAAATCATAGGCTAAGTTGGGAGCAAACTGCTTTTTTAGCGCTTGCAGGTAATCAGCTGACAGAAATCCCTTAGATTGAAAGGCTGCATTTGAAATGCTTATAAAGGGCAGAACTTGCGCAAAAGCTTGAGCGTTTGCCTGACTGGGTAATCTTGTATGAATGATGAATTCCCTTATACTTAGGAAGTTAAGCTTATATGCAAGCATTTGTGCTTGTGTACTAATTATAAAAAACGGTAATGCATATTGAAAGCATTGACTTTACTATGACCTTATCAATACCTCGGGATGAAATATGAAACTCGGTTTACTTAAAAGTTTAAGCAGCATGCCTCAAAGCCAGGGCAAAAAGCGACGTTCCTCGCACCTATTTATTGGCTTAACTGTTACAATAGCAAGCCTTTTGAGCGCCTGCTCCCAGCCACAGTCTGGTGCAGAACCAGCCAATGAGACTAAAACGACTTCAGTACAAAGCTCACAAGAACAAGCGTCTGAATCTTTTTTAGACGCCTACAATAGTATTTCAAGCGAGCGTATTCGCGAAGATATCAAAACGCTGGCGTCAGATGAATTCGAAGGACGCCTTCCCACAACCGCTGGAGAAGAAAAAACCCTCGATTTACTCACCAAAGCATTCAGTGAAGCAGGTTTTGAGCCTGGCAACGGAGATAGCTACCTTCAGCAAGTTGATTTGATGCAAATTACTGCAGATGAAGACATGATCTTATCGATGGGCGATAATACGTTCAACTACAAAGAAAATATGGTCGCAAGCTCCAAGCGAGAGGTCGACAGCATCGAACTTAAAGATTCCCCCATCGTATTTTTAGGTTATGGCGTGAATGCTCCCGAATATGACTGGAATGATTATGCCCAGACTGATGTGACGGGTAAAACGGTGATTGTACTTGTGAATGACCCGGGCTTTGCTGCCCCAGACTCGGGCAAGTTTCAAGGCAGCACGATGACCTATTATGGTCGCTGGAGTTATAAGTACGAAGAAGCTAGCCTGCAAGGTGCCGATGCCGTTTTTATCGTGCATGAAACTGCACCTGCTTCCTATGGTTGGTCAGTTGTTGCCAATAGCTGGAGCGGCCCTCAATATGGTTTAGTAAGTCCAGATAAAGGCGAGAGCCGCGTTAAGGTTGAAGGATGGATTTCGCGGGAAGCAGCGGAAAAAGTATTTGCAGATGCAGGTCTTAATTTTGAAGAAGAGAAGGCGAAAGCACTTGAGGGGCCTTACGCCAAAGCGCTTGATTTAAACGCTTCGATTACTGTAAAAAACAGTATTGAAAAATCCAAGAGCTATAATGTATTTGCAAGCTTACCGGGAAGCGAGTTCCCTGATGAGCATATCATTTACACCGCTCACTGGGATCATCTTGGTAAAGACGAAAGTAAAGAAGGGGACCAAATCTACAATGGTGCGCATGACAATGCCACTGGCACCGCTGCCATACTTGAAATGGCGCGAGCATTTGGAAAACTGGATACTGCACCTAAGCGCTCTATCAGCATGCTGGTGGTAACAGCTGAGGAACAAGGCCTATTAGGCTCAAAATACTACGCAGAAAACCCGGTTATTCCCCTGGAAAACACCGTTGCTAACATTAATATGGACGCGATGAATATTTTGGGTAAGACACGCGATGTTGCGGTTGTTGGAATGGGTAAATCTGAACTGGAAGACTATCTTCGAGATGCCGCAGCCAGACAAAGCAGAGTATTGACTCAGGAAGATAGACCTGAAGCCGGTTATTACTATCGTTCTGATCACTTTAGCTTCGCAAAGCTTGGCGTCCCTGCACTCTATGCAAAAGGTGGTACAGAGCCGGTAGATGAAGAAACCGCTCAGTACCGTAAACGCATGAACGTTATCGTAACCGGATGTTATCATCAGGTGTGCGATCAATATCGCGACAACTGGGACATTGAAGGCATAACGGAAGACACGCAAATGCTGTTTGAAGTTGGGTACGATGTGGCAAATGCTGAGAACTGGCCCAAATGGAATGCGAGCAGCGAATTTCAGCGCTAATATTTCTCGCTAAACTCTAAAACACTCCACCAAGCGATACGAAGGACACTTTTCGTATCGCTTTTTTTGTATTTAATACTTTTCTTGTGTTCAATGCTTCATAAACTAATAAAACCCTTGCATTTATTTTCGAGCATGGCACATTCACTATTCAGGAACATAATAATAAAAAGATAGCAAAAATTCGGGTCTCATACCCTCCTAAGCTGCACGACTTCCGACAGAAACAACCTAAATATAAACTCAATTAACAGAGGCAGTCCTTTTTATGTGTGGTATTTTCGGTATTCTCGATATCAAATCAGATGTCACCGAGCTCAGAAGCAAGGCCTTGGAACTTGCAAAACTTCTTCGTCACCGTGGGCCAGACTGGTCAGGTATTTGGCACGATGAGCGTGCTATTTTATGTCACGAAAGACTGGCAATAGTTGATGTGGATACGGGCGCGCAGCCATTAATTAGTGATAATCAGCAGCATATCCTTGCGGTAAACGGCGAGATTTATAATCACAAAGAGTTAGAAAAAGCCCATTGCGCCGACTACAATTTTGCCACTCGCTCAGACTGCGAAGTGATCCTTCCTCTTTATCAGCGTGAAGGTGTGGAGTTTATTGATAAACTTCAGGGAATGTTTGCGTTCATCCTTTACGACAAAGATAGCGGCGATTATTTGATTGCTCGCGATCATATCGGCATTATTCCGCTTTACACGGGTTTTGACGAATTTGGTAATTTTTATGTCGCTTCAGAAATGAAAGCGCTGGTGCCGATATGTAAAACCGTGCAGGAATTCCCGCCTGGACATTACATGCTCAATGGCAAACTGGTTAAGTACTATCAACGTGACTGGATGTCTTACGACAATGTTAAAGATAACGAAACCAATCTTGATGATTTAAAAGCGGCATTTGAAAAAGCTGTTAAAACACACTTAATGTCTGATGTTCCTTATGCAGTGCTTTTGTCTGGCGGTTTGGATTCATCGCTGGTTTCTGCTGTGGCTGCTCGATACGTTGCCAAACGCATAGAAGATGAAGATAAAAGTGACGCTTGGTGGCCACGCTTGCACAGTTTTGCAGTAGGTTTGGAGGGCGCACCTGATTTGCTGGCGGCGAGAAAAGTCGCAGATATGATTGGTACCGTACACCATGAAGTTCACTTCACCATCCAGGAAGGTTTAGATGCAATAAGAGATGTGATCTACCACTTGGAAACCTTTGATACAACGACCATTCGTGCCGCGACACCGATGTATCTGATGAGTCGAAAAATCAAAGCCATGGGTATTAAAATGGTACTTTCCGGTGAAGGGTCTGATGAAATATTTGGTGGTTACCTGTATTTTCATAAGGCGCCAAATGCGAAAGAATTTCATGAAGAAACGGTTCGTAAACTGGACCGATTACATATGTTTGATTGCGCAAGAGCCAACAAAGCCACATCTGCCTGGGGCGTTGAAGCTCGCGTTCCTTTTTTAGATAAAGCCTTTATGGATGTGGCCATGCGCTTAAATCCAAAAGATAAAATGTGCCTTGATGGTCGCATGGAAAAATGGATTTTACGCAAAGCTTTTGATGACGACAGCTACCTTCCTGCTGAAGTGTTATGGCGGCAAAAAGAGCAGTTTGGCGATGGGGTTGGTTACTCATGGATTGATTCAATCCGCGATTTTGTCAACACACAAGTTAGCGACCAGCAATTGGCCACGGCTCAATATCGCTTCCCCATCAACACACCCGACACTAAAGAAGGCTATTTTTATCGCACCATTTTCGAAGATTTCTTCCCGCAAGAAACCGCAGCGAAATGCGTTCCTGGCGGTAAATCAATTGCCTGTAGCACGGTAGAAGCGCTTGAGTGGGATGCATCATTTAAAGAAATGGCAGACCCTTCTGGCCGTTCTATGAAGTCAGTTCACGCAGGTGAGTTTAAAAGCGCCCAGTGATTTGATGTCGAGTATATGCAAAATAAATTAAGCGGAGAGAACACTCCGCTTTTTTTTGTTTTAGTTATGCTTTTTTAGTTAGCTTTTTAGGCTATTGTGCATTTTTGTAAAAACTGCGTTCCGGAAAGTACCACAACTCTTGTTTTGATGTAGGCGTTAGCTTGGGAAGCAGCGGATTGGCCAACTGAAAATATCTGACGTTTTTCAGGTTTAAGCGTTCGATAGTCTCGCCAAAATGCTCCAGAAATAAGGCATCAAAACTGCCGTCTTCAATTGCTTTGTTTAATCCTGTTTCAATTAGCTTTGCCAGAGTGACGTTGCGTTTATTCACAAAAAAATACATAGCCGTTGGATATTGCAAAGCAATATCTGTTCGCAAAGCCAGGTTTGAGACTGAAGAACTTTCCAACTCTTGCTCTATTTCGATGACTGAACGAGGAAAAAAGTCAGCTTGTCCTTGCGATACTATATTCTTGGCATCCAGATAATCCCTCGAAGTCACCACATTAAATCCATTCGCCTGAAGTATTTTTGTATCCGGCCAGGCAATTCCCTGAACGGGCTCAAATGCCAACATATCATTTAAAGTCAAAATATCGGCTCGCATAAATGCGCTATTTTGCGGAGCAATAAACATGCGCCAGCCAATCAATCCTTTCGCAATCGGGATGCGAATAGGCAGTAACTCCTCTTCACGTGTAGCATCAGTCATCGACCAAAGAACATTAATTTCAAGGTTTTCTTCCAGACGTTTGACGGATTTAGCTTGCCGCATGGTATTTACTGAGGGTTTTAATTCATAGCGTACACCTGTTTTATCCAGGGCGAGTTCCAACAGGGCCAGCGGGTAATCGTAGCGTAAATCGTTATCCACCTGCGATTGAGGATAGGTGATCACCCAAATCGCCGCGCTTAACTGCCCTGAAATCATCGTCAAGGTAATGAAACATGCGAGCAAAAAAATGGCTTTGTGTTTACAACAATTAGAAGGCTGTTTGCGGCTCATGAGTTATTCAACCCCGATAAACTTGTGCGTTTGTAACGATAAACGCCAGTTGCGCGCAATACAAGTTTTTACTGCCAGTTCAGTTGCACGTTTTTGCATACTGATTGGCTGTAAATAAATCATGGGTAAGCGCTTTAACTGAACTGACGAGATCAAATCGTCAAGCTCCTGAATATGCTTTTCCATTGCAATGGCGTGTTTAATTTCATTGGCACGTAATACGGCAGATGGTAATATTTTATAGCCGCCTTTCATATTAATTTTAGGAGATAGCGTTACCCATGTTTTGTCATGACAGAGGATTTCAAAGGTACCGCTTGTTTCAATCTGAACTGAGAATCCTTTTTCAATCGCCATTTCAGTCAATGCGCGTAAATCATACATGCATGGCTCTCCACCGGTTAAAACAAGATGCCTTGCAGCGTAGCCATGTTGCTGAAAAAGTGAAAACAAAGCCTTGGTATCGGCTTTAAAATAGTCCTCACTATCTTCATTTTGACGCATGATCACATCTGCTGCGCGCAGCCTATCTTCGTGAACGTCCCAAGTATGCTTGGTATCACACCACGGGCAGCCCACCGGACAGCCTTGTAAACGCACAAAAATAGACGGCACACCGGTAAATGCCCCTTCCCCCTGAATGGACTCAAATACTTCATTGACCAATAGGTCTGTCATAGCTCTCTCTTATCAAGCGACAATAAAATACGCTTTATCGTCGCTTTGCTTTGGTATTTTGCACTTATTTCACTTAAGATCGCGATTATACACATAAACTTCACTTAGGTAGATATGTCGACCTCAACGCACGCATCCCAAGCAGATAATTCAACAACTGAAAACCATCGAAAAGTCGTCGTTATTTATTCCGGCGGCATGGATAGTTATACCGTTTTACGACAAGCGGCACTTGATGGATTTGAGGTGTATCCTGTGTCATTCGATTACGGTCAGCGCCACAAAAAAGAGCTGCTTCTTGCTGAATCGGTCTGCAAACGCTATGGCTATCCTTTTAAAATTGTTGATGTTTCTTCCATTAATCAGCTATTGAAAGGCTCTGCCTTAACCGATGACATCGACGTGCCTGAAGGACATTATGAAGAAGCGTCGATGCAGCAAACGGTTGTCCCTAACCGAAACATGATCATGCTTTCCATGGCGGTAGGTTATGCCGTATCAATTGGTGCCGAGGCTGTTTATTTTGGGGCGCATTCTGGCGACCATGCTATTTATCCTGATTGCAGAACAGAGTTTATGGAAAAAATGAACGATGTCTGCCAGATTGCCAACTACGAACCTGTTGAGATTAGAGCGCCTTTTATTGCTCATAATAAAATAGATATTCTCAGAGAAGGCTTGCGCCTGGGTTTGGACTATTCTGAAACCTGGACCTGCTACAAGGGACTGGAAAAAGCCTGTGGCAAATGTGGCTCATGTCAGGAAAGGTTAGAAGCGTTTGCAAAAAACGGGGTCAAAGACCCCATCGATTATTTTTGACTTTCTGAAACAAAATACTCAATTTCTTTGATGCAATAACGTAGCACCGGGTTTAATCGTGTGTTTTTGCCGTTCATTACAAAAAGATCGTGAGCAAAGGGAAAGAGCGAACCCTGAGCAATTGGCACAAGCCCCGTGGCGGCGCCCTGCTCTTTTGCCATGTAGTCGGGCAATAAGCCTACGTATTCGCCGGTCATAATCGCTGCCATACACACTTCAAACGAATCGGAAAAGGTTTGAATACTCAGGCGCTTGTCATTCCAGATGTAATTGGAAGACGACAAGCCAGAGATACCTATGGCCGGATAATCTTCAATATTCACATTATCTGGTAGCGCTTCTGCATCACGATACTTTGCAAGAGGATGAGTTGGTGAACAATACAAACGCCCTTCGCATTTAATGCCAACAGGGTGGAACATAACCGATTCAGGCTTCACCATGTCATAGGTCGACAAAACTAGATGGCATTCCCCCGACAGAGCAACGTGCTCTACCTCATTATATAAGCGAGTTTGGATATTCACGTGAATATCATCAAACTTTTTCATGGTGCTTTTTACTGCTTTTGCAACCGCGAGCTGCATTGATGTGGCAAGACCCGACATCAAGACAATGGTAATATGACCTGAATAATCGTCGTGCAGGCTTTTCAGGTTAAACACAAAATTATCGAAAGCATTAAATATCCGCTTGGTTTCCTGAAAAACCACCTCACCTTCTTTGGTCATTTGAAAGCCACCTCGGCCACGATGACAAAGGACAAGATCCAGGCGTTCTTCTAACTTTTTGATAGCAGCGCTTATGTTAGGACGCTGCATGCGCAGCACAGGCTCGGCAGCAGTAAAGCCATTGCAAGATGCAACCGCATAGAATACTCGTAACAATTTAATGTCAGATTCCTGCAAACGGTTAAGCATATTTACTCCTTGAAAAGTGTTACAAAACGGGGCTAATACGAGTGCAATACGCACTACCTAGACCTTGACTAGTTATAGTATTAACTAAGTTATCGTTTTACATAACTAAAACTTTACACTTTTCTGTAAATTTGCGCAAAAATTATAAGCTTTACGAAAGTTTAACCACTTCAGCGCGCAAAGACTCTACTTCATCCCTTAGAGAGGCGGCCTTTTCAAATTCTAAATCACGCGCATGCTCAAACATACGCTTTTCTAGCGCAGAAATCTGAGCCATCAGATCTGTCACCGACGTGACTTTCGCGACTTTTTGTTTCTCTGCTACTTTTTTCAGTCTTACTTTACCTGATGCAGGATGTGCAGATTCATCACCAATATCCATAATATCTGTGATGGCTTTATCTAATTTCATCGGCGTAATGCCGTTTTCAACATTATGCGCTTTTTGTTTTTCTCGTCTGCGGTTAGTTTCATCAATCGCTTTTTTCATCGAGCCGGTGATGGTGTCGGCATATAAAATTGCTCTACCGCTTAAGTGACGAGCGGCCCGCCCAATGGTTTGTATTAATGATTTTTCAGCCCGTAAAAATCCTTCTTTATCTGCATCTAAAATAGCAACCAGCGACACTTCGGGCATGTCTAGGCCCTCTCGTAACAGATTAATTCCCACTAGTACATCGAATTTGCCTAAACGTAAATCGCGAATGATTTCAATACGCTCGACGGTATCAATATCGGAGTGCAGGTAACGAACACGTACTCCGTGCTCATTCAAATACTCGGTTAAATCTTCCGCCATGCGTTTGGTTAAGGTTGTAATAAGCACGCGCTCGTCAAGTTTCACCCGCTTGTGGATTTCAGACAGTACATCGTCTACCTGGGTGGCAACCGGCCGTACTTCAATTTCCGGATCAAGCAAGCCGGTTGGCCGCACAACTTGCTCAATGACGTCGCCGTCGGATTTTTCTAGCTCGTACTGCCCCGGTGTAGCAGAAACATAAATTGTCTGCGGCGAAATATGCTCAAACTCTTCAAATTTTAGCGGCCGGTTATCAAGTGCCGAAGGAAGTCTAAAGCCATATTCCACTAGCGTTTCTTTACGAGAACGGTCTCCTTTATACATCGCGCCAATTTGCGATACCGTTACGTGTGATTCATCAATAAACAAAAGCCCATCTGCTGGAAAATAATCCAGCAATGTTGGTGGCGGCTCGCCAGGGGCTCTGCCGGATAAGTATCTTGAGTAGTTTTCAATACCAGAGCAGTAGCCAAGCTCCAGCATCATTTCGATATCAAACTGAGTGCGTTGTGATATCCGCTGCTCTTCGAGTAATTTATGGTTATCTTTAAGTTGTTTTTGCCTTTCTTTAAGCTCACCTTTAATGCTTTCTATCGCATTTAGTATTTTTTCCCGTGGTGTCACGTAGTGCGTTTTGGGAAATACTGTAGTACGAATAACATCTTTTTCAACCGCGCCGGTTAATGGGTCAAAAAGGCTGATTTTTTCAATCTCTTCGTCAAAAAGCTGCACTCTGACTGCCTGTTTTTCACTGTCGGCAGGAAAAATGTCAATAACATCACCACGCACACGAAAAGACCCGCGTTCAAACGCTATATCGTTTCGCTTGTATTGCAATTCAGCAAGGCGTCTTAATATGTCACGTTGGTCCATCAAGTCGCCTTTGCGCAAATGCAAAAGCATTTTCATGTAACTTTGCGGATCACCCAAACCGTAGATCGCTGAAACCGAAGCAACGATAACAACGTCGCGACGTTCCATCAGTGCTTTGGTTGCAGACAGGCGCATTTGCTCTATATGATCATTAATAGATGCGTCTTTTTCAATGAAGGTATCGGTGCTTGGAACGTATGCCTCAGGCTGATAATAATCGTAGTACGAAACAAAATATTCCACTGCGTTGTTGGGAAAAAAGTCTTTCATTTCTCCATATAGCTGGGCAGCCAATGTTTTGTTATGAGCAAGTATGAGCGTAGGCCGTTGCACCTGAGAAATTACATTAGCCATGGTAAACGTTTTGCCTGAGCCGGTCACGCCAAGCAGTGTTTGCCGAGCCAGTCCGCTGTCTAATCCATCTACCAATGCTTCAATTGCCTTGGGTTGATCGCCCGCAGGCGAGTACTTTGAAACAAGATCAAAGCCTTTACTCATGACACACCCTTATTTAGTAAAGTAGATTGTGTTTGTTCGTATTGCATGCGTGATTTGTTCAACTCTTTGTTAAACCAATAATATGAAAGCAGCGCGGTAACAAAATTTGCAACAACGCAGCCTATAAATAAACCCTTCAATCCGTAAACCAGGCTGCCTATATACGCGAATGGCACATAACAAATAAAGAGGCGCACAATAGATAAGACTAATGCAGCCATTGGCCGGTGCATAGCGTTAAACGAAGAGTTGGTTAGTATTATGATTCCCTGCAAACCATAGCCGACGGGTACAATTAACAAAAATAAAATGATCAGTTCTCGAACACGCTGTTCGCTGGCGAATATATCAGCGATGAAGGTGGACAATAAAGCAAGAACGACAAATACAGCCAACTGCCAAAGCATGACGAACTGTAAGCTAATTTTATACGCGATTTTAATACGATGATACTCGCTTGCTCCAAAATTCTGGCTAATAAACGGGGGTAAAGACATTGAGAGCGCTAAAACAAGTATACTGGCAATGGACTCTAGTCTGTTACCTACGCCCCATGCAGCGACTGCTTCGGCACCATAACTTGCAACAACGGCAGTTAGCACTCCGCCGGCGATAGGAGTTAGCATGTTCGCGCCCGCGGCAGGTAAGCCGATTTTTAAAACACCGCTCGCTGCCTGTTTAAAATCTGCGAAGTTAAGTAACTTTGGTTCAATAAGCTGACGTTGATAGGCCAATAAATACAAAATCCATATCACACAGACTGCCCACGCAATACAAGTGGCAATAGCCGCGCCTTGTATGCCAAAGGCGGGAATAGGCCCCCAACCAAAAATCAAAATAGGGTCAAGTAAAGCATTAATTCCGCCACCCACTGCCATAATAATACTCGGCGTTTTAGTGTCTCCTGATGCGCGCAGAACGCTATTTCCAACCATAGGGATCGCAAGCAAGACGCCGGATAAAAACCAAACGCCCATATATGCATGAATAAAGGGAAGCAAACGGTCGCTTGCACCCATCAGGCTAAATACAGGATTAATTAATAAGTATCCTACGAGGCAAAGCAAGCTTACCAAGATAAACGATAACATGAGTGCACCGCTTGCAATGGATTTTGCGTGTGTAGCGTCACCACCGCCTAAATATTTACCAATAATTGCAGAGGTGCCAATGCCTAAACCGATATTTAAACTAATAACAGTAAAGGTAACGGGAAAAGTGAAACTGATCGCAGCAAGCTCATCTGTGCCGAGTAAGCTTACAAAGTAGGTATCGACCAAAGAAAAGGTCATTAACATCACCATCCCTAAGATCATAGGAACAGTCATTTTGCGCAGCGTAACTGGAATATCGTCTTTTACTAAATTCCGCGCTGAATGATTCGATTTCACGATTGCTCAATCACTTTTTTTAATCTGATGAAATGGTATAAAGACTTTGCAAATTTTTGCATATCGTGTTCAGTTAAACACTTTTACAGTAGTGCAATGCTTGTGAATACTAACCGTTTATAAACACTAATAGTTAGAACGTGTTTATCTTTATTTATTAATTGTGCTGGATTCTAAAATATTACGAATGGGAATCTTTTTCAGATTACGCAAGCACTTTCCTTAAGATAACACACAAAAAGATTTATTCAGCCTCCTTATATTAAACTTAAGAATAATTTTCGTCATAAAAACGTCATAAACCCAGAATTTGCAACGCCAATTAAATGCCACATTTTAAAATTCATCATAAATTTCGTGAATATCAGAAAAAGATGCACACAGGCAGACGAACAATTTTCACAAAAGCAAGAAAATAAATACGAATTCATCCAGCAAATTCATAAATCATTGTAATACATATATTTTTTTAATTTTTAAGAAAAATTTCATTTCTTTATTGACATTTTATTGAGAAACATATTTTAAATTTAAAAATTTCATTCACACACTTATCCACAGAAAAGGTGGATAACTGAGTGCGCCTTAATAATGACGCTTGCTCCATCTTAATTGTTCATTTTTTATGTGAGTTGTTACTAACCATTCAGTGTCTGTGCTTGTATGACAGATTTATTAAGCACTGTCCGAATGTACAGTAATCAATGCTTTTTTAATTCTTTTTTTGACTTAATAAGAAAAACAAATGAATTTTTGTTTATAAGTATTAAATATAGGAACTTAATGAACAAAGATAAACAAGCTCTATTATTTAGTTAATAAAACAACCAATTTCTCTGGGCTTCGCATAATAAGCAAGCAACTAAATGAGCTTCAGCATGTACATCCGTTAATATTACGACAAATAATAAGGTTTTACGTTCAAACGCTTTAAATATATACAAAAAAGCGCAATTGTTTATTGACAGTCAGGTAGATGCTCATTAATATGCGCATCCGTTAAAAGTCAGGTCCCCCTTAGCTCAGTTGGTTAGAGCGACGGACTGTTAATCCGCAGGTCCCCCGTTCGAGTCGGGGAGGGGGAGCCACTTTTAACAAACTTTCATTTATGCGAAATTCCCCCTTAGCTCAGTTGGTTAGAGCGACGGACTGTTAATCCGCAGGTCCCCCGTTCGAGTCGGGGAGGGGGAGCCATTCTAAGCTAAGGCTTACGTCACAATTTCTTTGCGTCTTTGCATCAATTCTCAAAATTAATCTAATTCCTTCTGCTTTTCACAATACCCTTACAGATAACGTGTTGTTTAATGACAATTAAAAAGCGATAATTCGCGTCATCTTTCTCGGTCTCAATATAAACTGGATAAGCACGCGGTAATGACTGAAATCTTGTTGCTCCTGTTAGGGACAGTTTTGGTAAACAATTTTGTCTTGGTCCAATTTTTAGGGCTATGCCCTTTTATGGGCGTTTCAGGCAAACTCGAAACAGCAATGGGCATGTCAATGGCTACCACATTTGTGTTAACGGTAGCTTCAATGAGCAGTTATCTAGTTGAATCCTATATCTTACAACCGCTGGGTATTTCTTATCTGCGGACCTTGTCGTTCATTCTAGTTATTGCGGTAGTTGTCCAGTTTACCGAGATGGTTGTCAGAAAAACGAGTCCCAGTCTCTATCGCCTGCTTGGTATATTTTTACCGCTTATTACAACCAACTGCGCGGTACTCGGCGTTGCGCTGCTAAACACAACCAAGCAACACAACTTTTTAGAGTCAATTGTATATGGTTTTGGCGCGGCCCTTGGCTTTTCTTTTGTGCTGATTTTATTTTCAGCCATGCGGGAAAAACTGGCTGCAGCCGATACGCCCGCTCCCTTTAAAGGCGCGTCCATTGCGATGATTACGGCTGGCCTTATGTCACTCGCCTTCATGGGGTTTACGGGGTTAATTAAATGACTTTAACCCTCATTGCTATTCTAGTTGTCTCTGCTATCGCTTTAATTTTTGGCGCGCTTTTAGGTTACGCGTCAATTCGTTTTAAAGTGAAAAGCGACCCATTAGTTGAGCAAATTGACAACATATTGCCACAAACACAGTGCGGTCAATGCGGGTATCCTGGCTGTCGTCCTTACGCAGAAGCTATCGCAAATGGGGATGAAATCAACAAGTGTCCGCCCGGTGGTGAAGCAACCATCAAACAGTTAGCTGACTTAATGGGTAAAGAGCCAAAACCATTAGACGCGGCTCACGGTGTTGAAGACATTAAAAAAGTTGCCTTTATTCGCGAAGACGAATGCATTGGATGCACAAAGTGCATTCAGGCTTGCCCGGTTGATGCAATATTAGGTGCAGCAAAGCAAATGCATACGGTGATCATTGATGAGTGCACAGGTTGCGATCTTTGTGTTGACCCCTGCCCTGTTGACTGCATCGATATGGTTCCATTGAACGACAAAAGCGAAAATTGGCAATGGGACTTTACGCAAGTTCCACGAAGTGACGAAAACCTCGGTGATATTCCTGTTAGGCAGCTACAGTAGTTAAATAGTAAAGCAAAGGCAATCAAGGTAAGTATAGTAAAAACGATGAGTATGTTTGCAGATTACGATCAAATAATGGAAAGAATTGCCACGCAGCGATTGTGGGATTTTCCTGGTGGCGTGCACCCTGTTGAGCGTAAGTCGCTTTCTAATCAAGAATCAATTGCCAGATTACCCTTACCTGAGCTTGTACACATTCCTGTAAAACAACATATTGGGGTCAATGGTGAAATAATCGTAAACGTGGGTGACAAAGTGCTACGTGGACAGCCACTTAGTAGCAGTGACAATGCCTTTTCTGTGCCGGTACATGCATCAGTCTCCGGAGAGATTATTGCAATTGATGAACACGTGGCTGCGCATCCTTCGGGCCTTAAAGAGCTGACTATTAGCATCCGTTCAGACGGCCAGGATACTCCCTTTAATTACGAACCATTAAGCGACTATAGCACGCGTAGCAAAGCTGAAATAATTAGTGCCATTTGTAAGGCTGGCATCAGTGGAATGGGCGGTGCGGGTTTTCCTACTCATTTGAAATCAAATAATGTAAAACCTATTGAATTTTTAATTATTAACGGAATTGAATGCGAGCCCTATATTACCGCTGACGATCGCTTAATGCGCGAACATGCCTGGCAGATAAGACAAGGTATTGATATTCTCAACCATCTATTGCAGCCCAAACAAGTGCTGGTTGCGGTAGAAGATAACAAGCCGGAAGCGTTGAAAACCTTATCAATCGCCTGTCAGCAAGAGGACCACTACCAAGTAGTTAGCGTCCCTACCAAATATCCTGCCGGCGGAGAAAAACAGCTGATACAGGTTCTGACTTCACGCGAGGTACCCTCTGATGGCCTCCCCGTCGACGTAGGTTGCCTGATGTATAATGTTGGGACCTGTTATGCAATTGCCGATGCAGTCATAGAAGGAAAGCCGTTAATAGAACGTGTTGTAACGGTAACGGGTGAAGCCTTGGCAAAACCAAGAAATGTTTGGGCAAGAATTGGCACGCCTGTCAAAGATTTACTCACCTTTGCAGAGTATGATCCAAACAAGCAAAGCTATCCAAGAATTATTATGGGCGGTCCCATGATGGGCTTTACTCTTAGCTCAGTGCAGGTACCTGTGGTAAAAATCACAAATTGTTTGTTGGTGCCTGCCCACAAAGAGCTTCCACTGGTTGAAGATGAGCGAGCGTGCATCCGCTGCTCAGCGTGCGCGGATGCCTGTCCGGTATCGCTATTGCCTCAGCAAATGTTCTGGCATAGCAAGGCAAAAGAGTACGAAAAAGCGCAGGAATATAATCTGTTTGACTGCATAGAATGCGGCGCCTGCGCCTATGTTTGTCCAAGCGAGATCCCGCTGGTGCACTATTACCGAAAGGCAAAGGCGGATATCAGACAGCAACAAATCGAAAAAGAAAAAGCAGAAAAGGCGCGCATTCGATTTGAAGCACGCAAAGCTCGCCTGCAACGAGAAAAAGAAGAGCGTGAAGAAAAGCATCGCAAAGCGGCAGAAGCTCGCAAACAGGCTATGAATAAAGATGGCGGCGTAGCTCAAGATAAAATTGCGGCGGCCCTTGAACGTGCCAAGGCCAAAAAAGCTGCGGCGCAAGCAAAAGCGCAAACCTCTCCTGATGAAGCGAAAAAACAAGCGCAGAGTGTTCCGGCAGCAAGCGCGACAATTGTCACCAGTCAAGACGATAAGCAAGCGAAGGTGGCGGCTGCCATAGCGAGAGCCAAGGCAAAAAAGCAAGAGCGCGCCAAACAACAGGAATCTGCGCCGGCATCTCAAGAGACATCCGCTAAAAAGGTAGACAAACCCAGTAATGAGTAAACTAAAGGTAGCAAGCTCTCCGCATCACCATAATCAACGCGATACCGGACAGGTTATGCGTTTAGTCGCCTATGCCTGTATACCCGGTATAATGCTTCAAACCTGGTATTTTGGGGTTGGCGTATTGATACAAATAGCGCTTTGCATGCTTACTGCGATTGTGACCGAAGCGCTTATAGTCGAATTACGCAAAAAAAATACCGAACGCGTGATAAAAGATTCAAGCGCAGCCCTTGCTGGACTTCTATTAGGCATTTGCCTGCCACCATTAGCACCTTGGTGGATAGCCGTAATAGGAAGCTTTTTCGCGATTGCCATAGTAAAACAAGCTTATGGCGGTTTGGGATTCAATATGTTTAATCCCGCAATGGCTGCCTATGTTATGTTACTGATTTCTTTTCCTGTTCAAATGACCTCTTGGCTACCGCCGATAAGCCTGGCCGAGCTAAATTTCAGCATTTTGGATGCAATTTATACCGTATTTACCGGCTTTACCATAGATGGTTATAGCATAGAGCAGCTGCGCGTTGGTGCTGATGGTGTGAGCATGGCGACTCCCCTTGACCATGTTAAAACGTCGTTGGTAGAGGGTTACACCGTGCAAGAAGCTTTGCAAACCCCCATTATGTCGGGTGCCTGGGGGCTGGGTTGGGCGCAAATCGCGATAGCCTACCTGGTGGGTGGCATTGCGCTGATAAAGCTAAACGTGATTAATTGGCATATTCCCGGAAGTATGATCCTGGCCGCTATGCTCACCGCTTTAATATTGCACCTTGCTGATAGCTCTCAATATGCGTCTCCTGCCTTTCATTTTTTAAATGGCTCTTTGGTGATTGGAGCATTTTTCATTGCAACCGACCCTGTATCAGCGGCTACTACAAATAAAGGTCGATTGATTTTCGGTGCATCTATTGGCGTCTGGATTATTATTATTCGAACATGGGGAAGTTATCCCGACGCGGTGGCCTTTGCCGTGATACTCATGAATATGGCGGTTCCGCTAATTGATTACTATACGCGTCCTAGAACTTACGGGCACAAACTAAAAACCTCGGCAATCAATAACAGTGAGGACGATTAGTATGTGGACTTTTATCTCTCGAAATGGACTCATACTTGCTGGCTTTGCCGTTGTGTCAACAGGGCTGATTGCAATGACTTTTTATGCCACTAAAGACGAGATTGCAGCTGCACAAGAAAAGCAACTTTTAAGTGTATTAAATGAGCTTGTTCCCCATGACAAGCATAGTAACGAACTGCATACCGACTGCATAATCGTTAAGGCCGACCCACTGCTGGGTAATCAGCCTCAGCGCATTTTTAGAGCGCGCCAAAATGGTGACAACTATGCCGCGATAGTCGAAACCACCGCACCTGATGGTTATAGCGGTGACATAGAACTCGTTGTCGCAGTAGATACAAACTTAAACTCTTTAGGTGCACGAGTGATTGCGCATCGAGAGACGCCCGGTCTTGGAGACAAAATTGATTTGCGCATAAGCGATTGGATCAAGTCTTTTACTGACGTGAGCTACTCAGAAGAAACCAGAAGCCGCTGGCAAGTAAAAAAAGATGGCGGTCAATTTGATCAGTTTACTGGCGCAACCATTACGCCGCGGGCAGTAGTAAACGCCGTTAAAAACGCGATCATCTACGTGGAACTGCACGGACAAAGCATATTTGAAAGTCCTTCCAGCTGCGGCGCACCCGATACATTGGTAACACCTGATATCGCAAGTACCGGCAGCCAGACTAATAATCATACTAATGGGCGATATCAATGAGTGAAGATAAAGGCAAGTCACAATATACAGACGAGCTAAAAAACTTAAGTATCCAAGGTATTTGGAAGAATAATCCTGCTATTGTGCAATTGTTAGGCTTATGTCCCTTGTTAGCTGTGACAGGTTCTGTTGTAAATGGTCTAGGACTAGGCCTGGCCACAACGCTGGTGCTTTTAGGTTCAAATATTACCGTGTCCTTAGTGCGAAACTTTGTACCTAACGAAATACGTATTCCGATATTTGTGATGGTAATTGCTGCCTTTGTTACGGTTATTGAACTTATTATGCACGCTTATACTTTTGAGCTTTATCAGGCACTTGGAATATTTATTCCGCTGATAGTAACAAATTGCGCGATCATTGGCCGCGCTGAAGCCTACGCCTCTAAAAACCCCGTGCAGTTTGCTGCGTTTGACGGATTGATGATGGGCTTAGGTTTCACCATCGTTTTGGTCGTTTTGGGCGCAATGAGAGAATTGCTTGGCTTTGGCACCTTATTTGATGGAATGGAGCTGTTATTAGGCGAGTGGGCAGCAAACATGACACTTGTTATTTATGACACACAAGCCAATTTTTTATTGGCCATTTTACCGCCTGGTGCGTTTTTGGGCATGGGCTTGTTAATCGCCGCAAAAAATCTGATTGATGGTGCAATAGCCAAGCGCAAAGCGCAAAGTGAACAAAAAGTAGTACAGCGAGCACGTGTGACAGGAACGGATTTATGAATAAAGAGAAACGCTTTCAGATACTTTCCCGATTGCGTGAAAATAACCCCCACCCTACTACTGAACTTAATTTTAGCTCACCATTTGAGCTTCTCATTGCCGTTATTCTTTCGGCGCAAGCTACAGACGTTGGTGTTAATAAAGCCACTGACAAGCTGTTTCCGATAGCAAATACACCAGAGGCGATATATGCATTGGGTCTAGAGGGCCTAAAAAGCTATATTAAAACGATAGGGTTATTCAATTCAAAGGCAAAGAACGTTCTTGAAACCTGTCGCATTCTGATTGAGAAACATAACTCACAAGTGCCAGAAGACAGAGAAGCTCTTGAAGCGCTTCCCGGCGTTGGCAGAAAAACGGCGAATGTTGTATTAAATACGGCTTTTGGCTGGCCTACTATAGCGGTCGATACCCACATCTTTCGTGTGAGTAACCGTACTAAGCTGGCGATGGGTAAAAATGTTGACCAAGTTGAACAAAAATTATTGAAAGTTGTGCCGAAAGAATTCAAGGTTGACGTGCATCACTGGTTGATTTTGCATGGACGTTATACCTGCGTGGCTCGAAAGCCAAGATGCGGCTCATGTATCATTGAAGATTTGTGTGAGTTTAAAGATAAAGTCGAGTAATCACTCGCGCTTTCATTGAGTTAACTTTAATCATCCAGGCCCATTCGTCTACTGTCGCATTTGCATGACTTCTGGCTTACCTTATCTGCTTTTGAAACGATCAATCTTCTCACTTCCAAAGTAGTAAAATACAAATATAGAACAAAGGTAAGTTAAATGGTAAAGCCTCTTGCCGCTCTTTTGTTTTGCTTAAGTATTACGGCCAACTTTGCTGCTCGTGCTGATTATGCAAAAGGGTGTGAAGACCCTGATTACGCGCAATATATGAAGCAGCGATATGCGCATTTTGAAGCTTTGAACCGTCGCTTATTCAACGAGACCTTGCAGGACTATGAACGAAGCCTGGCAACAAGCACTAATCCTTATCAAGTCATAGGCGATTTAAGTCGTCACCTTCGATACAGTGCTCAATTTGAACCTGTAGAAGTGGTGAATGCCAAAATTGATCGGATTTTTGAACATGCAGAGGCACTCAGTTTAGAGCAACAAATTGCCGGTGAAGTGGTTGACCGTTTCAGTAGCGAATCTCATTCAGTGGGCATTGCCAGAGCCTGGATAGCTTACCGACAAGAAAATTACGAACTGGCCTTCACCGAGTTATTGCAATCACTTGAAATTAGCGACTCTGCAGTATTAAGCACCTTTGGCCCTGATCTTGAACTCATTCGCCGAATGTATCGTGATGGTCATGTTGCGCCTGTTGTGGCATATATCAATAAGACCGAGGAATTCTGGAAAGGAAGGCGCCCTGACAGTCTTCGCTACGTATGGGAGGTAATGATTGAGGCTCAGTGTGCCATTCAGTTTGATTTTGTAGACACCATAAAAGCACTGGAGCTTGGCTTGAGAGTCATGGACGTTAATCGGGATTATGGACTCAGTCGCTGATACTACTTTAATTCGCTCCACAACTGAGCCGACCAATCACGCATAAGAACAGAAAAAACGCTGTAATGGCAATTAGCTAATTGACTGAAAGACTCACGACTGAGGCGCTTCAGTCGCTTTTACCCGCTTTGGCTTGTCGGGATTATTACTCACACGGCCAAGAATATATCCCGATAAACCGCCTAGCAATGCAGATAGCTCTTTGCTTTCAAGCACGCCCATAATGCCAAATAAAATAATCGAAATCACAATTAAAAAGATCGTAACAAACTGAATACCCTTTTCACCAGCAAAAATCGACTCTGCAATGTTTTCTTTTTTAAGCGCAATGACGTAAAAGCCAATAATCACAATCGCAACTAAAGCTACAAAAGCGATACTGGTCATCATCCTGAAACTGTTTCGCTCTTTCTCAAGGTTAAAAAGGTTACCAAGCTTAAGCTCTACAGCTTCTGCCCGATTAACTGAATTTAACAATGCGTTTTCCACTAACTGTAAATCAAGCTTCATCTGTTCCAACTCTTCAATTCTGCGCTCATGCGCTTCAATTGTGGATTTATCTGTGGAGATATAGCCACGAAAGGTATTTAGGCGCTGCATTTCTTCGGCAGTTGGGTTCTCGATTTTTTCAAGTTCAGCGATATCTTTTTGCGTCTGCAGCATCATTTGATCTATTCTAACAATTTCACTCTCCAGATATTTCGGATTTTCGTAGGAGAGTATCGCGCTAATAGAATCACGCTTAGCTTTTAAGGTGTTTTGTTCGTTCAATAAACTTTTGCGTAGCGCCACTAATTCTTGAAAGTCATCAGATAAAACTTCTCTCGCCTCCGCAACAGTGACCACCTGAGTGGTATTTTTGGATGGCTCGCTTCTAGTTTCTCCTGCCCTCGTTTCATCAGAAAACACAGAAGCACTAAATAAAATGAAAAAAGAGAGTAAAAAAAGTCGAAACAACATAGCGTATTTACCTTTTACGAGTTGGATCAAGGCGCGAAAGTAAATACGAATCAATTTTACGAACTGCTGCGCGGTTTGATTTTGTTTTATTTTTATACAGCATTATGTAGCAACAATAGCAGTGAAAAAGTCCTAAGCCAATAACATTTGAGTGCAAGAAAAGCAGATACTCATTTATCAAGCGGCTTATTTTCGGGCCCAGAGGACTAATGCCGAAAAAAATGAGGGAAGAAAAGTCGTGTCATTATTGTTTCATTATTGCTTCATTGCTCTTTTGTTGTCTTTTTATCGTCATACATATCAAATATGCTATTGAGTTAGTGTAATCATTGAAAAGACAAGGCTATGAATACCAGACATTTTTTAATCTCTACGACCACTTGCATTTGTATTCTGCTATTTAGCGCTAAAAGCCTCGCGTTTGATTTGATAGCACACCGCGGCGCATCGGGCTTTTTACCAGAACATAGCAAAGAAGCTTTAGTATTAGCCTTTATGCAAGGCGCTGACTATATTGAGCAGGATTTGGTTCTCAGTAGAGATAACGAATTAATCGTATTGCATGATATTCATCTGGAAAATGTGACAAATGTTGAAGTGCTCTATCCACAGCGTAAGCGTAAAGACGGTCGCTGGTACGCAATAGACTTTACGCTTGATGAGCTTCGAAGTTTAAGCCTTCATGAGCGCACTAATAGCGACGGCAAACTTGTATTTGCGAACCGCTACCAGGGGGCGGCGCATTTTACTGTTTCGACCTTTGCAGAACATGTTGAACTCGTGAGTGAACTTAACCGGCAATTGAATAAAAATGTCGGTTTGTATCCTGAAATAAAGTCTCCCGCCTGGCATCTTGAGGAAGGAAAAGATATAGCAAGCCTTCTTGTAGATGAACTTAATCGACTGTCGCTTAATTCAAAAGACGCTCGAATATTCGTTCAAAGTTTTGAACCTGAAAGTTTAAAAAGACTTAAATTTGAGCTTGGTGCCAAAACCAAACTGGTACAGCTAATCGCTGACAATAGTTGGGGAGAATCATTAACGGATTACAATGCTTTGCAAACTTCTGAAGGCCTGCAAAATATAGCAAGCTATGCAGATGGCATTGGTCCGTGGCTACCGCAAGTGTATGATTTTAAATCACAGCAACCCACAGCATTGATTAAACGTGCAAAAGTACAAGGTTTACTGATTCATCCGTACACATTCAGAACAGATGTGATCGACAAGCCAGAACAAGCATTTGAAGCCTTAAAAAGCCTGGCCGTCGACGGCGTATTCAGCGACCAGATCATGCCTTACATGCTTAAGTAAATAAACCAAACAAACTATTTAGAAAGCCTCACTACCACTCGGCGGTTTTTTGCCCGGTCGAGCCGAGAGTCGTTAGGGGACACATGACGCTTTTCACCGTGACCGGTAATTTCTATGCGTTCACCGTCTACGCCCAGTGATGCAAAATAGTCTCTTATTGCATTTGCGCGGCGAATAGAAAGCTGTTCATTTGCATAAGGACCGCCATAGCTGTCGGTATAGCCATCAAGCAGAACAAGATCCAAGTCCAAATCTTCCTTGAGGTACTCACCTATCATATCCAAGCGCCGTTGTGAGTACTTGGTCAGTTCTGCACTGTTTTTTTGGTATGTGAGAACCGTATAGGCAATATCTTCAAAGCTATAGGGCAATAAATTAGCGACGCAGCGGCTAAAGTTATAATAAACCTCTTCAAATGCTGTCGCATTTAAGGCCACTGCAACTTTGTCATTCGGATTTAACCAGTCATTGTAGTAAATGGTTGGCCAAAATCCTTTTTCCAGCTCTGTAAGCATTTGCCAGGCGGCTTGTGAAGGCAAGTCGCCATCATACTGCTTGCGCAAATCCATACGCGCTATCTCGCGTTTCGCAAGGCCCGGCATCCATTTAGGCGGCATTGAATAGACAATTGCAGAATCGTATCGATTGGGCAAACGATACATATCCAAGTAAAATTCCATATTTAATTGTTTTGACGCTTCTGTAGTGAATGACGCAATTCCGTAGCCCGGTATTTCATGACTTATTTCGCATTTGAGACGCGTTTGCGAGCGCATTTCCCAATTGGATTGTTCAACATCCACTTGATAGTGACGCATGTTGGCGTGCGGCTTGTTTTGCCAAGCTAGAGAAAAGGTAAGTAATGCCAGCAAAAGCAATAAGCGTTGAACATGTATTTGCATAAATAGTAAAGTCATCTTTAAGTCTCAGTATTCCATGTAAGTATCGACTATTTTTGAGAAAGGTTTAGCCACAAGGCACTAAGGTTGGCATACTATGCCTTGTTGATAGTTATATTTGATAAAGAGACTAAGACTGAAATTATGAGTCAAAGCCCCCCTTCCCTTTCCGAGCGTTTTCGCGGTTATTTTCCGGTTGTTATCGATGTTGAAACGGGCGGCTTTAATGCCCAAACGGATGCAGTGCTTGAAATTGCAGCGGTGACTTTAAAGCTTAACGAGCAAGGGCAACTAGAGCGAGACACTGTATTCCATGAACATGTTGTGCCATTTGAAGGCGCAAATATCGAAAAGGCCGCCATTGAATTTAATGGTATCGATCCGTACTGCGCCTTAAGAGGCGCCAAGCCAGAGCATGATGTATTCAAAGAACTGTGCAAACACATTCGTAAAGCGCAAAAAGCGGCTGAGTGTCAACGAAGCGTCATCGTTGCCCATAATGCCACCTTTGATCAAAGCTTTGTAAATGCTGCAATTGAGCGTCAAAGTATCAAGCGAACGCCTTTTCATCCTTTCGTGTCCTTCGACACTACCAGTCTCGCCGCGCTTTGCTTGGGTCAAACGGTTTTGGTTAAAGCTTGTGAAGCAGCAGAAATTGAGTTTAAACAATCCGAAGCACACAGCGCGCTTTACGATACCGAAAAAACGGCAGAATTATTTTGTTACATGGTCAATCGCTATCAAATGCTAGGCGGCTGGCCCCTAAATAAAGAAGAAAACTAGCGATTTTTTAATCAAAAACTGCTTGCCTTTAATCTAAATAACAACTATTATCATTTGCAGTGTTGTTAGAAGAGGCAAAACATGTTCGTTTGTATGTGCTATGGCATTACCGATAAGCAAATCGAAAAAGCAGTGCGTGACGATGGCATTGGCAATATTCGCGAGCTTAAAAAACAGCTAGGCGTTGGATCGCAGTGCGGTGCATGTGTAGACATGGCAGTCTCAATTATCGACCAAACCATTATTGATGATTCCTTATTCAAAGACGTGGGCTGAATAGTTGATATTGTATAAATAGAATTGAATATTAAAATAGGCGCGTTATGAATTACGCGCCTTTTTTATATGTGTTTGTCTGCTTCAGACACTTTTTGGAAGATTTCCGCTTCGACTTACGATTCTTTTGCCTTTCCAGCAGCCTCTTTAATCAAGGGCTGTAATTCTCCCTGCTGGAACATTTCCAAAATGATGTCACAACCGCCAATTAATTCTCCATTTATCCAAAGCTGCGGAAACGTGGGCCAGTCTGCATACTTTGGTAATTCTGCTCTGATATCCGGATTTTGTAAAATATCCACATAGGCAAACTGTTCGCCACAAGACATAAGCGCCTGACTGGCTTGTGCCGAAAATCCGCAACTAGGTAGTTTAGGTGAACCTTTCATATAGAGAAGGATAGGGTTTTCAGCGATTTGTTCTTTAATTTTATCTAAGGTTTCCATAATAACTGCCATATCAATGTATAATGTGTGTAGGGTATGGGTCACAACGCAGAATATCAAGCCATCAAGGTCTTAAATTTCTTTAAATGGCTTAAATAAGTGTGATCTTTAACGCCTGTTTTTACGAAATAAGAAGACCCACTGATCATGTTCTAAAAGTTTTTATTGAAAAAGGGTTTAAAAGCAAGACTTTGCCCTTACTTCAACACTACAACATCCTCACAGAAAATGGAGAAAACACATGGCTTTTGAATTACCCGCACTACCTTACGAAAAAAACGCACTAGAGCCGCATATTTCAGCTGAAACATTAGAGTTTCATTACGGCAAGCATCACGCGACTTACGTGACCAAGCTGAACGGCTTAATCGAAGGTACTGACTACGCAGATAAGTCTTTAGAAGAGATTGTAAAAAGCAGTGATGGCGGCGTATTTAATAACGCCGCACAGATATGGAACCATACTTTTTACTGGCACAGCCTTAGTCCAAATGGCGGCGGTGAACCTAGCGGCGCACTAGCTGACGCAATCAACGCAAAATGGGGCTCTTTCGCAGACTTCAAGTCGGCTTTTAATGACAAAGCAGTGAATAACTTCGGTTCGAGCTGGACATGGCTTGTAAAAACAGCTGATGGTGGTTTAGATATCGTCAATACCAGCAACGCCGGTACACCTATCACTGAAGTCGGCTTAACGCCATTGTTAACTGTTGATTTGTGGGAGCATGCCTACTACATCGATTATCGCAATGTACGTCCAAATTATCTTGAAGGATTTTGGGCGCTGGCGAATTGGGATTTTGCTTCAGAGAACTTTGCAGCATAATTTGTAGCATAAACCACTTACGCTTTTTCTTAAAATACCCAGCCATGCGCTGGGTATTTTTTGTCTGCCTGTTTTTTATCTAACTGTTAAGCGCGTAAAACATCGATTAAATAGAATCTTCGCTTCAGGGACGCGATGCCGGGATCACTGGCGTTGGGCTTTTCACATCTGCATTTTGCGCTCGATGGCGTAAAAGGTGATCCATCAAAACCAAAGCAAGCATCGCTTCAGCAATTGGAACGGCCCGAATACCGACGCATGGATCGTGTCGGCCTTTGGTTATAATTTCAGCCGATTTACCTGCTACATCCACAGTTTCACCTGAAATAGAAATACTTGAAGTGGGTTTTAATGCCATGTGAACCAAAATTTCTTGTCCGGTTGAAATGCCACCTAATATGCCTCCAGCGTGATTAGTGTGAAAGCCTTCAGGAGAAATTTGATCACGGTGATCAGTGCCTTTTTGCGTCACCACATCAAATCCATCGCCAATTTCAACTCCTTTAACAGCGTTTATACCCATCATGGCGTGAGCGATATCCGCATCTAAACGGTCAAATACTGGCTCGCCTAGCCCAACCGGCACATTGATAGCCGATACACTGACTTTGGCACCTACTGAATTTCCCTCTTTTTTAAGGTCTCGCATGTACTGGTCAAGCGCGTCCAGTTTGGACGCATCTGGACAAAAGAAAGGGTTGGTATTAGTAATCGTATGATCAACTGAATCAATTGCGATTGGCCCCAATTGCGACAAAAAGCCACGAATTTCAATCCCAAAATGCGTTTTTAAGTATTTTTTGGCAATTCCACCTGCGGCAACACGAATTGCTGTTTCTCGGGCAGACGAGCGCCCTCCTCCGCGATAATCTCGCATACCAAATTTTTGCTGATAGGTGTAATCGGCATGACCCGGACGGAAGGTATCTTTAATTTTTCCATAGTCCTGACTGCGCTGGTCAGTATTATTAATCAGCAAACCGATGCTGGTACCTGTGGTCTTTCCCTCAAATACGCCTGATAAAATCTTCACTTCATCTTCTTCGCGCCGTGCCGTAGTGTAACGAGAAGTACCGGGCTTTCGTCTATCCAAATCTACCTGCATGTCTTCTTCTGTCAACTCCAGTCCAGGAGGACAACCGTCTACTACTCCGCCAATGGCAATACCGTGGCTTTCTCCGAAAGTGGTAACGCTAAATAGTTTTCCAAAGGTATTTCCAGACATCCTGCATTTACTCCAATTCGTCCAATATATCTTGTTGCGCTAATAACTGCGCTTTACTGATGGCAAAGATACCGCTTCCGCCATGTTCAAATTCGCACCAGGTAACCTCGAGCGAACCAAAGCGCTGAGCAAAGTTGGCTTCGGAATTCCCTACTTCAACAAACAGCCAGCCATCATCGTTCAAATGCTCGATGGCTTGTGTCACAATTTGCATGGTCAAATCCAGGCCATCGTAACCGCTTGCAAGCGCATGCTCGGGTTCATGGTGATATTCCTGTGGTAAATCTGCCATATCCTCAGCATCAACATAAGGCGGATTCGCAATAATCAGATCATAGCTTTGCCCGGCTAATTCACTAAAGATGTCTGATTGAATTGGATAGACGCGCTCTTCAAGCTGGTGATTCTCTATATTGATTGAAGCGACCTCCAACGCATCCATGTCTATATCCGTAGCATCAACTGCAGCATGCTCAAAGGCGTGAGCAAGCGCAATTGCAATGCAGCCACTGCCCGTGCACATGTCTAAAATGTGAGAAGGCGCAAAACGTTCAGATAAAAAAGGGGCAAAGCGTTTTTCAATCAGCTCGGCAAAAGGAGAACGAGGGATCAAAACACGTTCATCAACATAAAACGGCATTTTGGCGAACCACGCTACGTTCGAAATATAGGCTAAGGGTTTTGCGTGCTCTGTTCTAAGACGCACCCAGTCCAGTATCTTTTTGCGCTCCGCCATGGTTGTGCGCGTAACATACATGACTTGTTTCTGAGCAGCGTTCATCAACAGCGGCAAGTCTAATGCCTGAAAAACAAGGTGTTCTGCCTCATCCCAGATATTATCGGTTCCGTGCCCCAGGTAGATGTCATGGCGATGGCATTCACTGATACTAAAGCGTATCCAATCCCCAATGCTTACTAATTCGTGCAAAGGAGAATCTGCACTTGAGGCACTCGCGGCAGTAGTTAACTCGTTGATTGTAGATGAATGTTCAGACATTTGCGGTAAAATAAAAAAGCTGTCAGATTATTAATGCGTATAATACGCATTATTCCAATGGAATGCCTGTCTTAATGAACGATTTTTGCATTTTATTTGACGATAAAACTTGCAATGCTATTTGAGTTTAGCGCAAGCTTGCCAATATTGTCAGGCATCGCCTAATCTTCATGCCAAAGCATGCCAAAATAAGTAGAACCTATTGGGAGCAAAGGTGCTCTGAATAAATACAAAAAAGCAGAAGCTCTTATGAACACAATGGAAAGTTTACAAAAGCATTTTTTCGAGTTTATTGACCAAAGCGCTGAAGTCTTATCGTCAACGCAAACTTATATTCAATTTGCCACTATTTTGGCGATTTACATTTTTGCCTTTGTACTGGCTTTGCAGTTAAAAAAGCGTATTGCTTGGGTTCACGATACGCCAGAAGATAGTTGCCACCCTATCAGGCGCCTTGTGTTTAACATACACCGCTTGGTATTTCCGCTTATTGCCATTATTTTACTCAAGTTTGTCCTCGTCCTTTACGAAAAATCGGCTATCTCACACTGGTTACTATCCTACGCTCTGGGCATTGCGATGCTGCTATTTTTAAATCAGCTTATTGAGCGTTATGTGAGTAATCGTGTGCTTTCCAAGCTGTTTAAATGGATTGCTTTACCCATTCTGTTTTTGCACCTTGTTGGACTGTTACCTGAAATCGTTGCCGCGCTTGAGTCGGTTCGAATCGAAGTTGGCAACATTGAATTATCTGCCTATGGTCTTGCTCGCGTTATCATATTTGGCACATTTTTGTTTTGGTTTGGCCGCGCATCGAATCAATTTGGACAAGATGTAATTCGTAAACAAACTGATTTTGATGTACCCACAAAAGAAGTGCTCGCCAAGCTTTTTGAAGTAATCTTATTTACAGCTGTTGGTTTGATACTGATAAACGTTATGGGTATAAACCTGACTGCGCTTGCAGTATTTGGCGGCGCGTTAGGTGTCGGCTTGGGCTTTGGTTTGCAGTCCATCGCCTCTAATTTTATATCCGGCATTATCATTTTGCTCGACCGCTCAATTACGGTAGACGATTACATTGAGTTTGACGATAGCTGTAAAGGCTATGTCCGCGAGTTTAAAATGCGCTACGCAACTTTGGAAACCTTTGATGGTAAATTCATCATGGTACCCAATGAAAAGTTTATCAGCGAGACTTTTACCAACTGGTCTCATAAGGATATGAAGCAGCGTTTTCGCGTTGACTTCTCGGTTGCTTACAAAACGGATATTCGCCAATTGGTTGAAATCATCAAGTCGGTGGTGGCAGAGCATCCCCAAGTGATTAGCGGTGAAGATATCCCATTTGAAGAGCGTCCTGACTGCGAGATAGACAGTTTTGGGGATAGCGGTGTAAATATGTTTGTCGAGTTTTGGATGTATGGGGTAGATGACGGTAAAAATCGCGTAGGTGGTGACTTATTGCTCATGATCTTTGAAGCCTTGAGAAAACACGATATTGAAATTCCGTTCCCGCAGCGTGAAGTGAAAATATTAAATGAACAAGGTGGTGTCAGGTAATATGCATTCAGACGAAGATGAATTCAAAAAGCTCTTTGCTGACGCAAAACCGGTTAAACACGACACTTTCGTTCAAAGTGCAAAAGAAAAACGTGCGTTAAAACGAAAGCCAGCGGCGATTTATACGCACAGGGAAAAACAACGCGCAGCGTCGTTTGAATTTTCAGATGGTTTTGAAGCGCACTTTGATGCCAACAAAGCGCTTAAATTTGTGAGAGAAAACAATCAGACTGCATCACAGGGTGTTAAGCGCTTAAGGCGCGGAGAAATAGTGCCTGAGCTTGTTTTGGACTTACATGGTCTTAATCGCGCTCAAGCAAAACCCGAATTGGCTGCGGCAATTGATGAGGCGCTCAATAAACACTATGAGTGCATAAATATCATTCACGGCGTGAGCGGCGGTGTTTTAAAACAACAAGTGCCTAATTACCTTGTCCAACACCCGAGAGTGCTGGGTTTTCATCAGGCACCTTTGGAATGGGGAGGCAATGGCGCACTACTCGTGTTAATAGACACGCAAATATAATCTTTCAACAACGATGCGCCTGGCGCCTTTATTTATCTTCGTGTACGTTATTTAAAAATAAATAGACGTAATATGCACAAATAGCAATCACCACGAATATGCCAAGTACTGAACCCCATGCGACAGGATCTGAAAGTAGTAAGTCAATCATAAGCACCTCTGCTCTTGGTTAAAACGCCATCTAAAGCCGCACTAAATCGACGTGGCGTCATTTATAATTCATGGTTTAATTGTGGCAAAAAGTGCTAAAAAAACGCTGATCAAGATCAATGTTTTTTTCAAACCTAAATACTGCAGATAAATTTATTAATCTAGATCAAGTTTTTGCAAGGGTTAATGGATATTTGCATAACAGAATTGAGAGATCACTCACGCTCTTGCTTTAGAACCCTCTCCTGATACCGCTTCTCATATTGCTTGCGCCATAGATACTCTAAAGGGCCTTGTGAAAAGTGATGTGTAAGAAATTTCGCAAAAAGGATTTGAATAAACGTAAAAACAATGGATATCAGCATCAAATCCACTAAAGTGATGCTTTGAATATAGTCAGGGTCAATCCACGGTAAAATCACCTTAAACCATAGCGCCATTGCCACTGATTGGCTTATGTAAAGTGTTAAAGCAACTTTTCCGCACTTTTCCAAACTCGTTTCCACGCTTTTAAGAACATAGCGCTTGTTTGTAAGCGATAGTCTTATCAAAAAATGTGCGTAAATCAGCGAAACAAAAATCGCTGAAACGCTAGCGAGCGATGGCATAATGTTGCTGTCAATCGACGACAATAAAAAGTACGGCGAGATGGTGATAAGACTTGAAACAATCGCTGCAAGCGATATTTTTCCTAAAGTATCAGGTGTGAACCCTCTTTCAAAAAATCCACTTCTGTAAAGATAAATACCTAAAACCATCAGGCCTAGCGCCTGCCACAGGTAGGAAAAAACTGAGATAAGCAGCAAAAATATTGCTATTCCCGTATTGGCTAAAATAAAGTTTAAGTAGCTTTGATTGATAAACGCGGTTTTGGACAAGAAGGCCGCTGAGTTTCGATGCATAATCTCATCGCTTGAAGTGGAATATAATGCACCAGCGCCAATGATCAGACTCAGAATACTGCCGGCAATAAACAGGTGTTTTGCCGCCACGAGCAGGGTTTTTTGGTCATTATCCAAATACTTAATTACAACATAGCCGCACAGCGCATAGAATAGCAGGATGTCGCCACCAAAAAGAAAAGTAGCATGTAAGGCGCCGATAATTGCAAGCCAGAATAACCTTGATTTTAGGTAAATATTGACCGCGAATCCTCTAGCGCTGGCACGCTCATGCAAAATCGCCAGCCCCGCGCCAAATAAGATGCAAAACAGACTTCGAAAGCGCCCATCAATAAACAGGCCCTGCAGGATTAAAATTATCCTGTCGCTTGATATAGCCTCTTCAAAACCGACATAACCGGTGACAATATTGATGTGAAAACCAACATTCATAAACAGAATGCCAAGAATAGCGAGGCCCCTGATGGCATCAATTGACTTAATTCGATTCACTGTCAGTGACTGCTTTTTGAATATCTCGATACATGGCAAACTTTCTGGCGTTATACTCTGCGCTAGACGCTACCGGCCAATTACTGTTTACCGCAATGACTAAGTCTTTGCCAGGGTCTATAAAAATTCCCTGTCCAAAAATCCCTCGCCCTTGAAAGCTACCATCCTCCCACGTCCACCATTGGTAACCATATCCCATATCTTCGCTTCCTGTATCGGCTTGCTTGCGAGTGGCGAGATTAAACCAGTTGTCTGGCACGATGCTACTTCCCGTAGCCCCTTCACCGCCAACTTTTGCACCGTTTAATATAAATAAACCAAAGCGCGCGAAATCTCTCGTAGTAGCCTGAATACAGCAGCCGCTTATTTCATGATTGCTCGGCCCTAATATCCATGATGCATTCTGCTCTGCACCTATGTGCTGCCAGATTTTTTCGGATAAATAATCGGCGAGAGGTTTGCCTGTCGCTCGACTCACTAAAAGCCCAATCAGATTTGTTTCACCTGTGCTATATACCCAATTTGCACCCGGGGCTGATGCACGCGGCAACTTACGCATATAACTTGCCGTTGCGTCAATCCCTGGATCTGGCTGGTGAAAGTTGAATTGGGATACATCCGATTGTGGGTCGCTATAATCTTCATTCCACTTAACACCTGAGGTCATGGTCAACAGTTGCTCAATACTAACATCATCGTAAGCGCTACCGCGCATTGAAGGGATGTAGTCAGTCACCTTGTCTTGAAGACTTTTAATATAGCCATCTTTTAAGGCCGCGCCTACCAAGGTTGAAGTAAAAGATTTTGCAACTGAAAAGCTTGTCCATTTGCTATCTGCGTCGAAATCCAAACCATAGCCTTCAAAAACAAGTTTTCCTTCGTGAATTACCACTAATGCAGCAATTCGTTGACTCTTAAAATAATCAGCTATTTTCTCATCAGGAATGGCAAGGGGTTTACCTGGCTCTAATTCTATAGGCTTATTCTTTTCATTATTGTCTGTATGGTTTGATGTTTTCTCATCACTTTTAGAAATCGTACGCTTTGGCAAGATATCTAAATATTCTAAAGCTCTAAATCCAGCATCACGCTGCTCTGTGGTCCAGAAAAGCACGTTTTCATTGTCTGGAGGATTTAATATTAAATAGCGAACGCCACTGTTTAGACTAAACCAATACCCAACAGCAGCGACCAGAATGATGGTAAAAATACTGAAAAGCCATTTCCACATAGCTAATTTCTTTCCTTAGTCGCGATTTCTTCAAATGATAGATGAAAAAATAAGTCGCAAGCAAGCAAGAAGATCAACTACTTACATTTTTGGAATCAAAATTGCAATGCTGTTGCACAAAGTTATATCAATAAGTTTTGCAATCACACAGACCGTTAATTAACCATCGATAAAAGTAAGTGAGTCTTCTTATGGCGCTATTGCCAGCAATATCAATGTTAGAAAAGTCTGATTTTATCTCTGCTAAGAGAGCCAATAAATTGGCAGACAAATGTCGAGATGCTGACGTTGCTGTTTTTGAAGATAAACAGTCAGGCGTGGTTTACCTTGATCCGCAATATGGCGGCAGAAAGACAGACTATTACGTCAATAAAAGCATGCCTGCGACTGAGCATCCCCGAAATGATATGGATGTCGCTGATACCGAAAGACGAAGCATGCTCCTAGAGTCGCTAATCGCTGGAAAAGCATGGCTTGATTTTGGATGTGGACCTGGTTATCAACTTCGACATGATAGTCATTTATCACGCAGGCATTTAGGAATCGAACTTAATCAGACAAACTTGGAACTCTTGAAGCAATCTGGTTATCAGGTCAGTGCTGATTTTTACGAAGCGAAGACATTTACTGCGCAAGTTGTCAGTTTGTTTCATGTGATGGAACACCTCGATGACCCGCAAACAATATTGAAAGAATTGGCTGAAGCCTCGGATGAACAAGCAACGCTTATTATAGAAGTTCCTCACGCAAATGACTGGCTTATACATGAAGGCCCCGAAGCTTTTAAAGCCTTCACTTTTTGGTCAGAGCATATCGTTCTGCACACCAGAGCGTCTCTTAAATACACTATTGAAGCAAGCGGATGGCAAGTCAAATACATCAAAGGCGTTCAACGTTATCCAGTTTGGAATCACTTGCACTGGTGCTCACATCATGAGCCCTCAGGGCTTTCTGGTGCAACTAATGATGCGACAAGTATCGCTCTTGCACACGCTTATGAATCCTATCTGGCAGCAAGAGACCAAAGCGATACGCTTATTGCCATTGCAACTAAAAGAGTCTGAGCAATCAACATGAAATACACAGCTTTAATTCCAGCCAGAGGCGGCTCTAAAGGTATCCCCAACAAGAATATCAAGATAATGAATGGACAGCCCCTTATAACGTGGAGCATTTTACAAGCCAAAGCATCAAAAAAGATATCCAGAGTGATTGTCTCAACAGATGATGAAACAATTGCCGACATTGCACGCAAAGCAGGTGCACAGGTGCCTGAATTGCGCCCAAAACATCTTGCGACCGATGTTGCCTCAACAGAGGTCGTAATGCTGCATGCTCTAGACACATGGATGAAAGACGAATCAAACAAAAACGGACATGCGATGGTACTTCTGCAGGCCACATCGCCACTTAGGTTAGCCAATAGTATCGATAGCGCAATTTCTTTGTTCGAACAACAGCAGGCAGATTCGCTTGTTTCTGTATGTTCCAGCCATGCATTTTTTTGGAAAAACCCGAGTGCTCCAGAACCTTTATACGATTTCAGGGCTCGCCCCAGACGCCAGGATATCGAGCCTAAAGACCAGCAATACAGAGAAAATGGTTCAATTTATATCACTGATACACAACTTTTAAGCCGCGAAAAAAATCGTTTAGGCGGCAAGATTGCAATGTTTCAAATGAAAGAATGCGAATCCTGGGAGATTGATTCTATGACTGATTGGCTGATTGTTGAAACTATGATGAAAGAGGTAAACTTATGATCATCGAAAGAAATATCGCTCGATATGTTGTATTCACCGATGATGAGCTCAGCCATGCATTGAGAAAAATTAGTACAAATAAAACGCGTATCGTCTTTGCTGTAGCGCCAAATGGTGTGCTTGAAGGCGTAATTACTGACGGCGATCTTAGACGTTGGTTATTAAATTCAAGTGAGCTAGACATCACTCGTCCAGTTTCAGATGCTTTGAACAAGCGCTTTGTTTATCAACACGAAAACGCCCCAAGACAGGAAATTGAGGCCCTGTTTTCAAAAAAAATTGAATTTATTCCACTTATCGATAAACAGCAGCGACTGGTCGCAGTAGCTAGCTACAAACAACAGCCTATTCAAATAGATACAGATATTATTGATGCCGATAATCCCGTGTATATCATTGCGGAAATAGGAAATAACCACAACGGTGATATTCACATGGCTTATCGCCTCGTAGATGAAGCGGTGAAAGCAGGTGCTAATTGTGCAAAATTTCAATTGCGTGATATGTGCAGCATGTATCGACAGGCTGAAAGCGGCGTTAGTGGAGAAGATTTAGGGGCAGAATATACCTTGGATTTACTGGCTCGCTTTCAACTTTCAAACGATCAAATGTTCAAAGTATTTGATTACTGTAAAGAAAAAGGTATCACTCCACTATGCACACCGTGGGACGAAGTCAGCCTCTCTGTTTTAGAGGAGTATGGTATGCCTGCCTACAAGGTTGCATCTGCTGATTTAACCAATCATGAGTTTCTACTAAAACTCGCAAAAACCGGCAAACCTCTCATTTGCTCTACGGGTATGTCCAGCGAGGCAGAAATTAAAGAAGCAATCGCATTATTAAACGCTGAAGGTGCACAGTTTGTGCTCTTGCACTGTAATTCAACCTATCCTGCTCCGTTTAAGGACGTAAATTTAAAATACTTACACCGATTACAAGAGCTTATGGGGGATGGTTTTGTTGGCTATTCTGGTCATGAACGCGGTATCTCAGTAGCGATATCTGCGGTAGCACTCGGTGCGCGAGTTATTGAAAAGCATTTCACCCTTGACAGGAACATGGAGGGCAACGACCATCGAGTTAGTTTGTTGCCCGCTGAATTTGCGGCTATGACGCAGGGAATAAGAGAGATAGAGAACGCTTTGGGGACCGCAGAAATCAGAAAAATCACTCAGGGCGAAATGATGAACCGCGAAGTGCTGGGAAAAAGTCTGGTCGCAAATGTCGGGATTAAAGCAGGTGAGCGCATAAATGAATCTCACATAACAAGCAGAAGTCCAGGAAAAGGGCTGCCGCCCTATCGAAAGTGTGAGCTAATTGGGAAAATAGCACCAAGAGATATACAAAAAGGCGACTTTTTTTATCCTTCTGATTTAAATTCAGACGCTATAAAAGCCAGACCTTACCGCTTTGAACGTCCTTACGGTATTCCCGTTCGCTATCATGATTTTGTGAATATCGCTAAAAAGACTAACTTAAACCTGGTTGAGTTTCATTTTAGTTATAAAGACTTAGATTTATCTCCCGGCGATTATCTCGATGCGAAAGGTTACGACATGGATTTGGTGGTGCACAGCCCTGAATTATTCGAAGGCGATCATGTTATGGACCTCTGTTCATCGGACTCGGCATACCGAAATCGATCAATTGCAGAGTTGCAGCGCGTTATACAAGCAACGCGTGAGCTTAAGTCTTATTTTACGCGCTCTACAACACCAAAAATTATTATCAACGCTGGCGGATTTACGCTTGATGGTTTTATGCCTGAAGATGAACGAAAGATACGATATGCGTTAGTTGCAGATGCTCTTTCTCAACTCGATCAAAATGGGGTAGAAATCATTCCCCAAACCATGCCCCCCTACCCTTGGCATTTTGGCGGGCAACGTTTTCATAATCTTTTTATGGATGCAGACGAAATCAAAGCCTTCTGTGAAGCATATCAAACGCGTATTTGTTTGGACATTTCGCATTCCAAATTAGCCTGCAATTTGAAAGGGCAGTCGTTCAGCGAGTTTATTGAGAAAGTAGCGCCCTATACCGCACATTTGCACATTGTTGACGCTGAAGGTGTCGATGGTGAAGGTTTGCAAATTGGCGATGGAGAAATCGACTTTAAAGCCTTGTGCAACGAACTAAAGATACATGCACCGAAGGCTTCATTTATCCCCGAAATATGGCAAGGTCATAAAAATGAAGGCGAAGGCTTCTGGATCGCATTGGATAAACTGGAAGCCTTCTCTCTTTAAACTAAATCTGGGAGCTTAATCGAGGAGTAACTTGCAAAAGTGATTCTTGTAGTAATTAATCGTCTGCAATTTTCGCGCTTCAAGTTGCTCAAGATTTGAGCCATTATCATCCCTAAGTTTTTTATCAATCATTCCTTTAAGTTGCTCTGCAAATCCGCCTACTATAGAAACACAGCTGTCATTGATACCGAGGCTTTCATACAAATACTCTATCCTGTCAAGCGCAACTAAACCGATGCATTTTTTGGCCATTGACAACGAGCACACATTCGCGTGAAAACGCATACCAATGACGAGCTCCGCCGAACGGTAAACATTGAATAAATAGTCAGCTCCTGAGTCGCCCTGAATACAGGGAGCTATAGCAAGATGCTGTCTTACAAACCAATCATCCAGTTCGTTAAGCAAAGCATTAATTGCCCGCAAATCACTGTAAATATGAGGTACTAATACAACCTTAAGATTTTTTTTATGAACGATGTACTCAATACTTGCCTTTAATTGTAGGTGATACTCTTGTAATGATAATGCTGAAGACGCACTTCGCTGCATCGATAGCTGATCTTCTGTAATGTTTAGAGCGACATACTTGACGAGCCCCAGAGGGTTATCAACAGATTTTGGCGCATAGAAAAAACCATGATCAAGTATTTCAGTGATCCCCTTTAAATAATCAGGACCTAAATCACGAGAGATAGAATGCAAAGAGCCGTCATTGCGCACGGCGACGTGTATATTTTCGTTATCATACAAAGCCTCAAAAAAAACTTGTGCCTTCTCTTTATTTCCATCGGGAACAGGATGCAGAGCCATTGCACCCATACTGCTGATAAACGTGGGTGTTTTGATATGACGGATCAGATTGGGCGCAATATCGATAGTTGTGCCTGACTGACTGTTTTTATGCCAGTAGTCTAAAAACCCTCCGCCTCCTATGACTGCAAAATCGGCTTTGTTTATCGCTTCGATAAAGCTTTCGTCAAAGTGCATCTTGTCAACACCTTGATATTTTTGATAAAACTTTCGCATTTCCAGTTGAGAAATCTCAAGGGAGCTAAAAAACGGTTTTATCATATCGTAGAGGCCCATATGACTTGCATTGTCACCTATATTGCCTGTGAATGAAGCCAAATGAAGAAGCTTAGTCATTGTATAATCCAGATTCGTTGAAAAATGTGCGCTTTATTAAATTCAGACACTTGACACTCTGTGCTGAGGTGTTGCCTGCGGCGGTAATATCAATGTGTTAAAGTCTACTTTTTTTATGCCCAAACCATTATCAACTGGTGTGGCATCAAGCACACTTACACCGTTTAATTTTGCCAAATTTACCGCCCTCAGAATGCCTGAAGTTTGTCTATCAGCAATGGCCCTCGCTTTAGATTCCGCCATGTTGCTTCGCGTTTCTGTATAATAATTTGCCGCAAAGTGGGTTTGCCTTTGATTTCCGCGGTAATTGTTGTCTGCACCAAGAATGACAGCGCTAGAAGCACCCATAAAAACGGCAAATTGTATCATGCTACTGATTATTGTTCCGCCTGAAGCGACGCCACAGTGGTATGGATCGACCTCATCTGATTTTGCACGAAAACACGCCGGAAAATAAAATCGGTTAGATGTATCACGTTGTTGTGAATACAAGTGTGACGCTAAAATAATTGGAATAGTCAGCGCGTCAATTTCCTCTGGCCAGTGGAACAGCGCTTTCTCCTCCAAAAGAAAGTAATAGTCTGGTAAAAAACCCTTTCTTAACAAAATACCGTTTCCGCCTAAACAAATGCCGTCGTCAATTTTCTCCGGTGGCGTGTGATTAAGACTCGGTCCATTCCCTATGATGAAAAACCGTTGCCCCTTATGCTTATCTCGCAGACTTTCAAGCTTTTTGTAATCGCAAGGGTTGATTCTTGGCTCAGAACACAGAAATTGCCCCTGCGGCAAGTAATAAAAGGGCAAGTCTATGCCCATAGCGTCCAAGACCGTTTTCTGCGCTAAAGGCTCGGCCAGAGAGCCCGACAACATTGCATCAATCACCGTGGAGCAATCATCTTGGTTTGCCAAAGAACGGGGACTTTTTACGTCTAAACCATCGAGTTTCGAAACTTGCACTTGCGAAACGATGAAAACGGGGATGAAACCTTTTTTTAATAAACACGCTGCCAGATAACGAGCATATGGACCGTTACCAAAAATGCCAATTTTCTGATACTGAGACAACGAGGTAGATATGGATTCAAGCCACCTGTTTATTTGATTTTGCGTGTTATCGAATATTTGACTGGATTTAAGCACAGTGTCTTCATTGCTAGTAAACTTACTATTAAAGATTAAGCAAAGGAAATGCCAGATTATTCTTTTGGAGCGCAGATACTTATGACGCTCTATTTTAAGTAAATTAGATCCATACTGGTGTCAATAGAGCGATTTTATTTAGGTAACGATTTTATTTAGGTAAACAGGCGCATAAACCAGGATTTACTCAGTTCTTCTTCACAAGTACGAAGTTGCGCCGCATAGCGTTTTGAGCGCGCATCCACTCTATTAGCAACTTTTATTAACCATGGTTTTTTGCGGTAGGATTTTCGTTTATATCCGCCCCAGCCTTCATGATAATTGAGGTACTGCGTGCCAGCATCCCACTTTGAAATACGATTAATCGAATGTGTTTTACTGATAAACCAGCCCATAAAGTCAATTGCATCGTCAAAGTCATCTCTATCTGCAAAGCGATTACCCGTTTCGCGCACATAGTCATCCCAGGTCATTGTTTTAGCTTGGGCATATCCATAAGCGCTGCTGACTCTCCCCCACGGAATTAATCCAAAAAAGATATAATCTCGAGGCGGCAGTGCATCATGTCTAAAGGAGCTTTCCTGATACATCATTGCCATGGGTACGTGAATTGGCACGCCCCACTTTTCTCGCATATCTGAGGCTGCGTCAAACCAGTCGTTCTTTTCTTCAAAAATATGGCATATATTTTCGCGTTTGCTGGGTTGAGTGGTTGAGCAAGCACCCAGGAAAACGACGCAGCAACACGACATTAAAAAAAGATTGAATTTTTTTTGCATTTTATTGAACTTCTTTTACGACAATAGACTCTATATATACGAATTAATTGTGTTTCCCTAAGTGTGTTTGACCCAGCTTCATGGCTGGGTTTCTTTTTTCTGCTTATCACTCTTCTGCTTAGCACTCTTCTGCTTAGCACTCTCGCCTTAACTGGACGCTTTTAGCTCTTTTTGTTCGTGTACTGGAGCAAAATAATCACGAATAAAATTCGCAAAGTCTTTATCATCTTCCCTTTCAATTTGAGTTTGCGCATTCACCGATAAAGAAGCCTGTTCAGTAAACGCTTCTTTAGTGATGTTTCTGTATTCCAAGTTAGACACAAAGGTTTTGTATTCTTTCGCCAATTCCATGCCAAGCATGCTGTTATCAATTTGATTGTCTAACAAGGTATCTAGCCATCTACCTGAAAGAGTCTGACTCGCATCGTCGGCTTTTATCGATTCGTTTTTCACCGCATGGGCATATTTATCTGTTTGATTTGCTTTATCTAAAACCTCGGCGATAGACTGTAAGTCTTTCATGATGTTCGAAAGCCATCTATCCAAACGAATATTTTTCCCGCCATCCCGTAGTTCCAGTTGTGGCTCACGACCTCTTAATACCGTGCTTACAAAGTTGCTCTGACTCTCTTCGTGCAGAGCATCGTCGTATTCTATTGGCTCAAGCATCAAACAGTAGATTAAAAACACATCCAGAAAATCCATTTGCGAAGCATCAATCCCGACAGGTGAAAATGGGTTTACATCTAAAGAACGGATTTCTAGATAACGTACACCCCTGTCTTCTAATGCGTCAGTGGGCTTTTCTAGCGTTTTTGCAACCTGTTTGGGCCTGATTGGGGAATACAATTCGTTCTCTATTTGAAGCACATTTTTATTAAGCTGCTGCCAATTCCCGTTCTCGCCTGCTGGAATATTGGCGTACTGCTGAGCAGGTTTATTGATTGCGCGCCGCAAGGTTTCTACATAGGTGCTTAGGTCGTTGTAGCAAATTCTTAAATTTGACTGCGCAGCGCTGGTATATCCTAAATCGCTCATTCGCAATGAAGTACCATGTGGCATATATAAAGTGCCTTTGCCAACTTTTTCAAAAGGATGGGCAACCTCTCGGTGACTGATAAATGAGCTGCATAAGGCAGGTGAAGCCCCAAATAAATAGGGTATTACCCACGCTAAGCGTTTGAATTGACGGACCAACGCAAAATACTGCTTTGAAATGCAATCTTTATTATTTTCCTGTTCTTGAAAGTCACACCAGTGCGCCCAAAATTCATCGGGTAAGGAAAAATTAAAATGAACGCCACTTATTACTTGCATCATACTGCCGTACCGATTATGAAGCCCGGTGCGATAAACTTCTTTCATTTTCGCAATGTTGGAACTGCCGTATCGCGCAATGGGAATATTCGTGTCTTTATCTATGAAACAAGGCATACTCATTGGCCACAAATATTCCTCGCCAATATTCTCGTAGGTGTATTTATGAATATCAATAAGCTGCTCGATAGTGACAGCGGCCTGTATTTCGGGTGGCGTGATAAATTCCAGCAAAGATTCTGAAAAATCGGTTGTAATCCATTCGTGAGTCAGGGCTGAGCCAAGTTTAGCGGGATGAGGCGTGCTCGCCAAACTTCCATTTGAATTGACTCGAAGCGTTTCTCGCTCTACCCCCCGTCGAATATTAACTAAGGTCGCCATGACCTTATTCTGGTTTATAAAGGACAGCCGTCTATCAAATTGTTTAAATAATTTACTCAAAAAAAGATCCCAATTAATTTTGGGTAAGTCACCCGTTATTTTTCGTCTATTCTATTGCAGGGCATCACAAATAGACACCCTTTAATTTATATCAAAGTGATACAAATAAGTTCTTTGCAAACACAAAAAGCTCGTAATCATTTTAAAGCTAATTGGTACAGGACTTTGTAACTTGATGTAATTGTATTATCCTTTCTTGTAAATACAGCTCACAAAGGCCCTTTTGTATGCATGACAGACGACCCTTACTTGATTTAGGTTTTGGCTTAAGTCAGCTTGGCGGAAACGAAAAATTGCTTATGAGAATGTTGGGTAAGTTTAGAGATGAATTTGAACATATGCCAAGTGAGGTTAAATCTGCGCTTGATAAAGGCGATTTGGAAGACGCCAAAATTAAAGTGCACACCACAAAAGGAATCACCGGAAACCTCGGCTTGATGGCTTTATTTGACGTGAGTAAAGAGCTTGACCGACAAATAAAGGCAGAAGACATCGAGGATGAAACTCTTAACGCTTTTGAGCTAACCATGTCGCAGACCTGTGAAGCCATCGATAAGCAAGATGACAAGGAAGTAGATACCCAGCTTCACGCAAGGACTCACATCGCAGATGCAAAAACACAATTGCTAGATAAACTGGCTCGTCATGAATTTATTGATGATACTTTGTTGCATAATTTGGTCAGCTCGCTCGACATTTCAAAAGAGCAGCAAGCATCGCTTATTAATCTGGTAGAAGAACTACAATACGATGAAGCCTCCGAGCTTGTTAAATCTCTCCAACTTTGAGTCCTGCAAAATAAACAAACTATGAGACGGCTATCCATTAGATTTTACTTCTACGCAGTGTTTTTAAAATGATTAGTGAGAAGAGGGTGTCGTCTTCCATTGATATTTTGCTAGAGCATGACGATTTTCTTATTGTAGATAAGCCGTGTAATGTTGCGATGCATAGAGGCGACGAAAGCACTGTGAGTATCCTGAATTTGCTAGCGTCTTTTGGGTTTAAAGAAAAGTTGTTTTTGGTTCACCGATTAGATACACCAACTTCAGGCTGTTTACTGATTGCCAAACATAAAGAAAGCGCGGGTATTTTATCTGATCTGTTTGCCAAGAGAAAAATCGAAAAATATTATCTGGCGATTAGTGATAAAAGGCCGAAGAAAAAACAAGGCTCTATAATGGGTGACATGCAAAAGGCGCGCGGCGGAAGTTACAAGCTGAGTAAATCATGCAATCAACCCGCTATCACGCATTTTGTTTCAAGCGCTATTCTAAATAAAGGAAAGCGCCTTTACTTGTGTAAGCCAATTACTGGTAAAACCCATCAAATAAGAGTCGCTTTAAAAGCGCTAAGCGCACCGATAATGGGCGATGACCGCTATGGCGGCTCTCCTTCCGATCGTCTCTATTTGCATAGTTTTGGCATGCGGTTTTTATATCAATCAAAGCAGATAACGCTTTTTCATCCACCATGCGAAGGCATACATTTTGATTCGCTCGAATTACCACAGTCGTGGTTGGAGCCGCATCATCTGATGTGGCCAACGGCCAAACTGACAAATGTATCTTATATCTCAAAAGACGCTGAATAATGAGTGATTATTTCAGTTCGAATAAGGCAGTTCACACGTACAAGGCTCTTCACCACGGGGCTCTTAATTATGGCATCATTGGCTCTGGTGCAATTGGGTTGTATTTAGCTCAGGTGCTGGAAGAATCAGAAGCCCCATTAAAAGTCAGTATGTTTGGACGAAGCGATGCGAAAACGCATGAACTTATTGTTAAAGAGCGCTTAGAACAAAAAGATTTTGAGCAGAAACAATACGAACAAAATACATCTAGTAAACAACAAACAAAGGCGCTGGCAAAGAGAGGCCATTACCACCTAAAGCATCATAACTTGCAGTCTGTGATTGAAAATAAAGATCCTCAGATTAGGTTAAGCGATCTGGATTTGCTTATTATCCCCGTCAAATACTATCAGCTCGCTGCACTTGTTGCGCAGTTGCAGGGGAAATTACCTGAGCAACTGCCACTCCTTCTTTTACAAAATGGCTTAGGCGGACACGAGATATTGCACGAAAAATTTCCAAACAATACACTGTATGTTGGAACGACAAGCGATGCGGTATTTAAACAAGGTCACGCGAACAAAAGCACAATCACAATTAATGCCAGAGGCAAACTGAGCATTGGTGCAGTGGAGCTGGCAAATGCTGAACCTGAAAGTAAGGCGCCTGCTGTTATTCAAGCGCTAATCGACGCACACCGCCACGCAGCAAAACCGCGTGATTCTAAAGTTCCGCCATCAAGCGCCGTTTGGGCGCAAGATATACGTACGCATCTTTATCAAAAGCTTGCAGCCAATGCTGTCATTAATCCCCTAAGTGCTAAATTGAACTGCCGAAACGGCGAAATAAAAGGCGCGGCTGAACTTCTTGAAGGAATAAAAAGTGAAATATTTAAGCTATACAAGGCGTTAGAGGTAGGCTTGGATGAACATTTACTCAATCGTTATATTGATGATGTTATTCACAACACGGCGCAAAACTATTCATCGATGCAGCAAGATATTTATCACAAGAGAAAAACTGAAATAGATGGAATATTAGGCGTATTAATAGAAAAAGCGGCAAAGCTTAATATGAGCTTGCCGCTTATCGAGCGTATCTACCAGCAGATTAAAGATATGGAATCTCAATATCTAGGCACAGATTCAGCTGAATAAGGCTTTCGAGAAAACACGCTTATTGCCTATCTTTTATGCTTCTGATACTCGCCTTTATTCGGTTAATTCTGTCTATTCATCGGTAGATAGAGGTCGCATATGGGGAAACAGGATCACATCTTTGATAGTGGGACTATCTGAAAACAACATGACGAGTCTGTCGATACCTATCCCTTCACCGGCTGTTGGTGCAAGTCCGTATTCTAAGGCACGAATATAGTCGTCATCAAAATGCATAGCTTCATCGTCTCCGGCATCCTTTTCTTCCACCTGCTTCTTAAAGCGAGAAGCTTGATCCTCTGGATCATTGAGCTCAGAAAACCCGTTAGCAAGTTCACGTCCACCTACAAAAAACTCAAAGCGGTCGGTAACAAAGGCATTTTTATCATTACGACGGGCTAGTGGCGACACTTCCCACGGATATTCGGTAATGAAGGTTGGCTGCTCAAGTTTTTCTTCTGCCGTTGCTTCAAAAATTTCACATAGATATTTTCCAGCACCCCAAATACCGTCTACTTCAGGCTCTTTTATGTGAAGCTTTTTCGCCATCGCTTTTAAACTATCGAGATGATTCTCAGGGTCTTTGATGGCCGCTTCATCGGCTTCTGGCCAATATTTTAAAATGGCATCGCCCATGCTCAAGCGTTCAAATGCTTGTCCAAAGTCGTAAACCGTTTCTTTAACGACTTCACCTTCCGCATTTTTTTCGGTATTGCGAATTTTGGTTGTGCCCAGCACATTTTGGGCGAGCTCGCGTAGCATCTCTTCAGTGAGATTCATCAGATCGTTATAATCTGCATAAGCCTGATAAAATTCCAGCATGGTAAATTCAGGATTGTGTCGAGTAGACAGGCCTTCATTTCTAAAATTCCGGTTAATTTCAAATACTCGCTCAAAGCCACCAACAACCAAACGTTTCAGGTAAAGCTCTGGCGCAATGCGCAAATACATATCGATATCCAAGGCATTATGATGCGTGACGAATGGTTTTGCAGTCGCACCACCTGGAATGACTTGTAGCATAGGGGTTTCAACTTCAATATAACGGCGCTCAGTTAAAAACCGTCTGATACCATTAACGATTTGGCTACGAATTTGAAAGGTTCGACGTGTGTCAGGACTGGTGATCAAATCGACATAGCGCTGGCGATATTTGGTCTCTTGATCGGCCAGGCCATGAAATTTTTCAGGTAGAGGACGAAGTGCTTTGGTGAGTAATACATACTCTTCCATATTGACGTACAAGTCACCCTTACCTGATTTATGCAACTGACCGCTTACACCAATAATGTCACCTATATCCAGGCTGCCATAAGTGGCCTTAATATCTTTTTGCACGCCTTTATCTGCATACGCTTGAATACGGCCAGTCATATCCTGAAGCAATAGAAACGGTCCACGTTTAGCCATTACTCGACCAGCAATGGTCATTTTACGAGGCGTTTCAGCAAGTGTTTCTTTATCAAAATCGCCAAATTCGTTTTGAATATCCTGAGCATAGTGCTCGCGGCGAAATTGATTGGGAAAACCATTGGAATCGCAGTTTTTACGAATGGCGTCTAACTTACCGCGACGCTCTGCAATCAATTTGTTTTCATCTTGCACTTGCTCTGTCATGAAAATTCCTGTGTAGTTAAATTAATATAAATGGTGTTGTTGTCTTGTGTTGTGTTGTCTTGTGTTGCCTTGTGCTACAGGCCTGACTTTAGACTCGCGATAATAAACTTGTTTAAGTCGCCATCAAGCACCGCTTGCGTGTTTCGGGTTTCAACACCTGTTCGCAGGTCTTTAATGCGCGAGTCATCAAGCACGTAAGAACGAATTTGGCTTCCCCAACCAATATCCGACTTGTTGTCTTCCATCGCTTGCTTTTCAGCATTTTGTTTTTGTAATTCCAGCTCATAAAGCTTTGCTTTAAGCTGCTTCATGGCTTGATCTTTATTCTTATGCTGTGAGCGGTCATTTTGACACTGCACTACCGTATTTGTCGGGACATGAGTAATTCGTACCGCCGAATCCGTTCGGTTTACGTGCTGACCACCTGCGCCAGATGCCCGGTAGGTATCTATACGCAAATCAGCCGGATTGATTTCAATATCGATGTCGTCGTTAACTTCAGGGTAAGCAAAGGCAGATGCAAAAGAGGTATGTCGCCGATTACCCGAATCAAAAGGAGATTTACGAACCAGCCGATGCACGCCTGTTTCTGTGCGTAACCACCCAAAAGCGTATTCGCCTGTAAACTTAATTGTTGCACTTTTAATCCCTGCAACGTCACCTTCAGAAACTTCAATTAATTCTGTTTTAAAGCCATTTTCTTCGCCCCAGCGCAAATACATGCGACAAAGCATATTTGCCCAGTCTTGCGCCTCTGTGCCGCCAGAACCAGACTGTAAATCAAGATAGCCATCATTGGCATCATTTGGCCCTGAAAACATGCGCCTGAATTCTAACTTTTCCAGTTCGTCTTGAAGGCTCTTTAGCTCTGAGCTCGCTTCATTGAAGGTTTCCTCATCTTCGGCTTCAACAGCCAATTCAATTAAACCTTCAACGTCCTCGGTGCCTTGCTCGAGTGTTTGTATAGTGTTTACAACTTGTTCAAGGGCGACTTTTTCCTTTCCTAGCTTTTGTGCATATTCTGGATCGTTCCAAACGCTGGCATCCTCAAGTTCACGACTCACCTCTTCAAGTCTTTCAACTTTCAGATCATAGTCAAAGATACCCCCTAAGCGACTCTGTGCGCTCACGAATATCTGCAATAGCGTTATTAATTGGATTGACTTCGAACATAAACCGCTTTTTTCACTCCTTTTTAAATGAGCCAGAAGTGTACCCAAAACAAGGCACTTTTGACAGTAGGCTTCGCATCTAATTAAGTGCAAATTGTTACAAATTGACGCCTATTCTCACAATTTAAAGATTGAGAAGCGTTTGTTTTTGCCATATCTTATAAGTCGCGCGTCAATGGTCTTTGCTTTTAGAGACCTTGATCAAAGTCTTTTTAAAAACAGTGAGGTTGATATGGCAGGACAAGGCTCAGGCGGAAACGTTATCGCGGCTATTTGTAATATTTTTATTCCTGGATTGGGCCAATTGGTTCAAGGCAGAGTGCTTGCGGCGATTGTATTTTTTATCATTGCTGCAGGTTGCTATGCGCTATCTGCAACGGTTATTTTAATTTTCTTATGGCCTGTTGGCGCTATTGCGCACATCTGGTCAATCATCGACGCTGCACGGTACAGACCTGTCGGACTCTAGCACAGATAAAGTTTTTGTAGAGTAAACGCATCAATTCAATCAAGCAAAAAGCCACTCACCCGTGGCTTTTTACTTTTTTTGCTTAATTGTTTACAAAAACAAAGTAGGCAAATATAACAAACGGAGCCTAAGCCTTCGTAAAATCGACCAATTGTTGACCTAGCTTATGCAATTTTTTCATCGTTGCTTCGTCAGACATTTCATGATTTTCGTCAACCAAGTCACCTACATTACTGATGGCCAACTGGTCGCCTAATACGTTTACACCAATATTACTTAAGAGAAGACGCACAGGCACAAGCACTCTTATTCCACCTAATCCACCAGGTGAAGCAGCTAATAATGCTGCGTATTTGCCTTTGAATGCTTCAAGGGGTTTTTCTCCCTCTTCTTTACGAGAAGCCCAATCAATCACATTTTTAAATAAGGCGCTGTAACCACTGTTATATTCGGGGCTTGAAATAAGAAAAGCATCGTGACTTTTGAGAAGTTCCTTTAAGGCTTTTGCTTTTTCAGGCATGCCCTGTTGCGCTTCCAGATCTTCTGTAAAAATTGGGATATCTGCGTATTCTGACATATCAATCACAGTGACGTCGGCACCTGCTTCTCTAGCGCCTTCTGCCGCCACTTTGACCGCCGCGAAATTATAAGAGTGCTTTCGTCCTGAGCCTGCAAAAGCGAGAATCTTTTTCATTGTTCATCCTTTTTAAATGTTTATTACGCGAATTTTTTACCCGAACAGTGCTATCTGAACAGTACTGTGCGACGGGTACTTAATGATAATACTGAGCGCATGTTACTGGTCTTTTGTTACGGACAAGGATGGCATTATGTTCAAAAGTAATTAAGCAGGCCAATTTGATGCTAAGAAATAGCGTTTTGCCGCATCGAAATCAGGCTGTAGAGCCAGCATCGACCGTTATCACCGTGCCAGTAATGGCATTCGCCTCTTCACTTAAGAGATACAAAACAGCACTTGCGGCATCATCTGGAGTGGCGAGACGCCCTAGCGGACTTCGTCGTTTGACACTTTCCAGTTTTTCGCCTTGCAAGGATTGCGTCATATCGGTCTGCATATAACCTGGTGCAACACAATTCACCGTCACACCTGCCTTGCCTACTTCTCTTGCCAGTGAAAAACTAAAGCCCTCTAGTGCAGCTTTACTGGCAGCATACACGCTTAATCCGTTAAAGCCCGTTTTGGCAATAATGGACGATATATTGATGATGCGTCCTTTTCTGTTAAGCAACATCGGCCTTAATAAGTATTTACTCAGTAATATAGGGGCCTGCACATTAACCGATAATAACTCATCAATCTGGCTATTGTGCATAGTAGCCAAAACACCATCAAACCCTAGGGCTGCATTGTTTATCAGCGCATAAGGTCGACCGTAGTCTTTTACCATTTTTGTGCAAAGCGCTTGAATATTGTTAAGCTTTAAAAGATCAGCGTTTAATATGTGTAAGCGTTTATCACTGGTTGAATATTCTTCTTCTAACTGAAGGAGTTCATCGCTTTTGCTTCGTGAAATTGCAAGCACATCATATTTTATCACCGTATGCTTGAGCAGTTGTTTGACGATGGCCAAACCCAAACCGCGACTTGCGCCCGTCACTACCACTAGTTTATTCATGATTAGTCTCACTGTTTTCAATCACACAAGGCTTGCCTGCTGTTTCATCAGCCGCTCGGTGGCGCATGATTTTGCCTGAATCGTTAGCATCAATCGCGCTTACAAAGTGGATGATACGGGGGATTTTGTGGCGGGCTAAATTATTTTGACTCAAAGTCAGTAAAGATTGCTTTGCCTCAGAAGTTGATACTTCAAGGGGTTGTTTTAAAACAATATCAGCAGCGACAAGCTGTCCAAGCACACTATTTGCTTTGCCATATACCTTTGCCTGTTGCACCAAAGGTGATGCCAACAGCACGTGTTCAACCTCTTCAGGAGAGACTTTCGCACCACCTACGTTGATCAAACCGCTTGCACGCCCTAAAAATATCACCCTGTTTTTTATATGCGAAACCAAGTCTCCGGTGTCGTAGTAGCCATTTTCATCAATGAGAGGAGCAAGCGCTTTGTCCAGCGCGATGTTAGGCTTGATACGCAGGTGATTTTGCGCGTCAATTTTTAAAAAATGACCATTTACGCCCTCACTTAACCATTTATCAGGAAAGCCTGCTTGTTTATCGCTCACTGCAAAACCAACGCCTAGTTCTGTCGAAGCATAAATGTGCATTAGTTTGGCTTCTGGACAGCGATGGCTTAGCGCTCTGAGTATGGCGTGGTCAGCTATTTCTCCGCCTAAAGTGATGTGCTGAAGTTCAAGCGACTCGCTCGATTTCTGCATTAACAGTTGACGCCAGAACGAAGGCGTACAGGATATAGCATTGACCTTGTGTAATAACATGCGATTAGCACGCGTTTCAAAATCACCCTCACTGCAGTCAAGTAAGCTTGCCCCAGACAGCATGCTCTGTAACACGACCTGCAAACCAGCAAACCGGGAAGGCTCGTAGCAAAGCGCCCATCTCAAGTCTGTTAACTGGGGCTTAAGCTTAATCGCTTTGGTCAGGCTATCTGTGTTATGTCCAATCCACTTTGCTTTTCCGCTCGTGCCAGAAGTAGCAAGATAAAACTGTGTATCAAGCGAAACTTTCGAGGTGGATTGCTGATTTAAACCTTCATTTTGCATCGCTTGACGAGATTTCAGTGTTTGAGTGTCTGCGCGCTCTGGAATAAAAAGCTGAGCATACTCAGGCAAATTGTAGGTCTCGTGAACAAGATTATTCTCCTGCTTCGGGTGCCCAGCAGCTATTGATTTGTTAGAGCGCGTCTTATCTGACAAGCCATTTTTAGGTAGTAGATATATCGCAGCGCAATGGCCTTCAAAGGCAAAAAGCGCGCTGACGAAGTCAGATAGTCTCCTAGCACTTATTGCAATACATTGATTATACAAATGAGGATAGGACGCTCTTAGGTGCAAAGCGCGCTTATGTAAATCGCTGTAGCTGAAATGCACCTGCGTATGAGAACAACTTGATACATCAATGATGGCGCAAGAGGCATGATTTTTAATTTTCGACAGGTCAGATAACCAGCGCATACTAATCGCGTTGACTTAAAGATTGACGATAAACAGCGACAAACTCACCGAAGGTACGAGGATATACGGCCATTTCCATCTCGCTAAAAGGATCGATAGCTAAATCTTCTTCCAGTTGTGCGACCAACATAGCAAATCCGAGTGAATCTAGTCCTGATTGCAATAACACGGTGTGCTCATCGATATTATCTACAAGTGTGCAATCGGCCATTTCAGCCACTTCAAGCAAAGTCTTTCTGATAATTGATTCTATATCCACGGTTTTTCTCATCATTCTTTATTTATTAAGCGAAGCGTATTAACTCTGACGCCTTAGCTATTTGTTTAGGCAAACGAGCAAGTATTGCTGTTCTATTTGTACGCCACTCGTCTGTATCATAAACAAAACGTTTTACTTGCGGTCTTTGAGAATCATCCTCAAGGGTTTTGTAACCAAAGAGTTTATGCATTTTCAAAACAGATTGATTGAAATCAAGCACTTCGGCATACAGTTGAGCGACCTTCGCTTGCGTACTTGCATAGTCAAGCGCAGCGACTTCCAGAAGTAAACCTGAACCAGGCCATGCATCCTGCTCGCCAATGTAACAGCCCCATTCAAGCGCAGCGCGAATAGGCTCATGAGTTTTAGAATTTGATTCTTGTATCGGACAAGGCTTAAAATTCAGCACGCCGATGGGTCTTTCGTTTTGCAAAAACACGAAAAACTCTTGAGCTTTTTCCTTGTCTCTCTTTTGGCTTGCTTGTAAATCTTCAAACCATTTCAGGTGCGTATTCCATTCAATAGGCGCCGTGTTATGCATATTTTTGCGAATGTCATCTTGGTTGCGCCACTGCCAAACCTGTTTTACATATTTTGAGCTGAGCTTGACAAACTGAGCGCTTGGATAGGCCCTTTTCTGTGGTCGTTCTCGCTTTTTTTCTTGCGTTTTATCTACTTGAGTAGGCTCGGGTTTAGCATACATATGCTTAAATGTACTCCCACTTCATCGCGCAGCCTTTTTTCAAGGCCCGTTTTGACGGTTTACCCAGTATCATGTCTAAGTATTTTGGCGCCAAGCCATGCCCAGGTCGAATACTTCGCACATTTTCTGAGGTAAAAAGTTCGCCTTTTTCGATATCTTTTGCTACGTAAAGCGATCGTCTATATTTGCGCGATGCCTGTTCTTTAGCTGTTCCACCATAGGTCACCTTGCCAAGCGCAAGCGAAGCACGTCTGCATTCTTTAACTAAGGCAGAAAACTCTTGAGGCTCAAGTGAAAACTCTGCATCAACACCGCCTTCACTTCTATCGAGCACAAAGTGCTTTTCAATCACGCTTGCGCCTAATACAACGCTTGCAACGGCAACGCCAATTCCAGCGGTATGATCTGACAACCCAACCTGACAGTCGAACAATTCAGCTAAATGAGGAATGGTAGCCAAATTCGCATCTACAGGGTCTGCCGGATAATGACTCGTGCATTTAAGCAGTACTAAGTCTTTGCATCCATTTGATTTAAGCACTTCAACAGATTCCGCCAGTTCAGCCTGAGTTGCCATACCGGTTGAAAGTATGACTGGCTTATTGGTTTGGGCAACGCGTTTTAATAATCCATGGTCGCTGTTTTCAAATGACGCAATCTTGTAACAAGGGACGTTTAAGCTTTCAAGAAAGTCGACGGCGGCAATGTCAAAAGGACTGCTAAAAGCAAGCATGCCGTGAGACGCAGCTCGCTCAAAAATTGCCTCATGCCATTCATAGGGCGTCATAGCTTGCTGATATAGCTCGTAAAGCGTTCTACCTTCCCACAAGCTCCCTTTATCATTAATGACAAATTCTGCCTGGCTTACATTTAAGGTCATGCTGTCAGCCGTGTAAGTTTGAATTTTGATAGCGTCTGCACCGCACTCAGCAGCTGCATCTACCATTGCAAGCGCTTTTTCTAGCGACTGATCATGATTACCCGACAGCTCGGCAATGATAAAAGGCGATGCTTTGAAGACAGGCATAGATTCCTCATAGTAGTGTTAACACTGTGTCGCAAACCAAGGGAGTCCCCGCTTGCTTTGGCACAATTTCGCTTGCTTTTTTTCGCATTGATTCAAGTAAGTCAGGTGACGACAAAAATTTGTCGATACAGGAAGCTAGCATAGTCGCGCTGATGCTATTATTTATTCCATCACTTGCATCGGCCACATATTGACATACACCAAGTGAGTCCAGATATCGCGTGGTCTCCACTTGATTTTCAGCTACCGTAACGATTAAAGCTGGAAGCGAACAAATACATCGCTCCCAGTGACTACTGCCACCTGCACCTATCATTAACGAAGCCTTATGCATAAGCCTTGCCATTTCTTTAGTTTGAATATGCAAAGTAAATCCTGGATAAAGACTTATTGCTGATTTTAGTTGCTGAAGGGAGGGATGATTTGCGCCTATCACAATATCAGCGCTTTTCACGTATTTCGAATTTGCCATAGCCTCTATGCAAAGCGCGCTAAGATTATGGATATCATTGCCGCCGAAGTTTACCAAAAGGTGACCTTCTTCTTGCTGTAAACTGTCTATTGTTTTTGATTGGTAAAATTCCTCTCTTAACAGCGCATATTGTGGACCAAGTAAGGTCTGACAGGCGTTTGGGATGAGATTCTGATAACGGGTTGAGGCATTTGGTAACAGGTTTTGATCGAGCAATATATCGCAGTCATGCTCTCGATTTGCCAAATCGTCTATCACGAGGATGCGTTTGCAAATGGCGCGCATTGAGCGACAGAAGGTTTTTGCCAAATGATAATGATCCACAATCAACAAATCAAAGCGCTGCTTTCCAAGTAATTGAATGCATCGTTGCGCCTCCCGCTCTTCACTCATCTGTGAAGCAACTATAAGCTTATCGGAATAACTTTTATCAGAGGCTATTGCAGGCGCTGCTTGCTCGTCAGATGATATTACGCAACGCTTGTGACCTTGTTCATCAACGAGCGCATGCAAGTCACCTTTTTGTTTATAAGAAAGAAAGGTGCATTGAGCTCCTCGCTTATTAAGCGCATTAGCCAGCGCCAAGCAGCGCATAAGATGACCGGCGCCAATTTCAAGTGAAGCATCCACACGACACAAGATGTTCAAGGAAGGCTCATTTTTCATGGTTGCTGTAATAAACGATACAAACGCTCAGCATGTTCCCAATCGTCTGGCGTGTCGATATCTTGCACTCTGTGAGGAGGCAATATCAACATTTCGCTCTTTTCAGAAAAGACGGCGTTTTGTTGAAGCCAAGCATCGGTTTTACCAAAATAAAACTGTCCGGCATCATGGAAACACTCAGGCAAATCTTGAGAGCGCTTTTTAATACTTTGAGGATCAAAAGCCTGTACGCCACCGTTCTCAGATTTAAGCAAGGCTCGTTGAATTGGGAAAGAAAAGCGTGCCGCGCTAAATACATAGTCAAGACCTTGATTGCTCTGAAGCATTTCCCAGGCCTTTTGAAGCGCATCCGGAGTAAGTAACGGCGTAGTGGCGTAAATACAGCAACAATAGTCTATGCGATTAAGTGAAGTACCAGACTTATCAGTTTGCTCTTTCACGAGATTGGACAGTTCGTATCGCATTACGGCGCTGGTGCCGGTGTGGTCATCCGAAAGTTTTGCAGGCCTTAATGGTAATAAACTGGCCCCGTATCGCTTTGCGACCTCTCCCACCTCTTCGTCGTCGCTAGAGACATAGACTTTTGAAAAAACGCCGCTTTCAAGTGCTGCTTCAATAGGATAAGCAATGATGGCCTTTCCTTGGAAAGGCCGAATATTCTTGCGGGGGATACGCTTACTTCCGCCTCGTGCGGGAATAATGGCAATATTCAAACGTTCAACGCCAAGTATTTGCTTTAACTGCTTTTTAAACGCTAATGCAACAGCTAAGCATCTGATTTCACATCAAATAAGCATAACAGCAAATAAATGGGATGCAAGGATAAGTCTTGCGCCTGATTTACATCTGCTCCAGTACGTCTATACCAAGCATGGACAAGCCTTGCTTTAAGGTTTTGGCGCTTAGGGCAGCCAAACCTAAACGGCTGTCTCTGAGCGACGCATCCACATCTGTTTTTAATATCGGGCTCGCTTCGTAAAACTTCATAAATAAGCTGGCGAGTTCATACAAATAGGTGCACAGTAAATGTGGTGCTGCTTCATTAGAAACAGCAAGCAGAGCATCTTCAAACTGCAGCAGCTTTATCGCCAAGGCACGTTCGCTTTCATTATCAGAATGGTTGGCAACAGTTACCGGCGCTGTAAAATTGTCCATCTCAATATCCGCTTTTCTAAAAATACTGCGAATACGAGTGTAGGCGTATTGTAAGTAAGGCGCGGTATTGCCCTCAAAACTTAACATGCTATCCCAGTCAAAGATGTAATCGGTGGTTCGATTTTTACTCAGATCAGCATATTTGACTGCGCCAATCCCTACGGTTTGAGCAATTTCTTGTAATTCATCATCCGACTTATCACCTGCGCGCTGCGCGATAAGCTTAGCCGCGCGCTCAATTGCCTCATCCAGTAAATCAGCAAGTTTGATAGTTGTGCCACTGCGTGTTTTGAAAGGCTTACCATCTTTTCCTAGCATCATCCCAAAAGGGCAATGTTGATAGTGATGGGATGCAGGCATGTAGTTCGCTTTTCGCGCAACCAGTTCAGTCTGTTTAAAGTGAAGCGCTTGCCTTGCATCAGTAAATATCATGGTGCGATCGGCGCTCAATTTACCACAACGATAGCGAATAGCAGCAAGGTCAGTGGTGGCATACAAATACCCACCACCTGACTTTTGAATAATATAAACCGCCGGATTACCGTTTTTGTCGGCAAGTTCCGGTAAAAACACGACAACAGCACCTTGATCGCGTACAGCAACTTCTCGCTCTAACAAATCCTTTACCAAAACGGGCAAGTCGGGATTGTAAGCACTTTCGCCCATGATATCTTCACGGCTTAGAGAAACGCCAAGCTTTGTATAAACCTCTTCACTATGTGATATGGAGATATCAATAAACTGCTCCCATAGCGCCAAGCATTGCTCGTCCCCGCTTTGTAACTTAACGACATATTCTCGCGCTCTGTCGGCAAAGCCTTCTTCGTTATCAAATCTGACTTTTGCTTCACGATAAAAATCTTCAAGGTCACTTAATGCGGTACTTGCTTGAGACTGCTCTAGCTTGTCACTTAAATGCGCCAAAAGCATGCCAAACTGCGTTCCCCAATCTCCCATGTGATTCTGCCGTATTACATCGGCGCCTAAAAACTCAAGCACTTTGACTACCGCATCGCCTATGATTGTGCTTCGCAAATGTCCAACATGCATTTCTTTTGCAAGGTTAGGAGAAGAATAATCCACCACAACTTTTTGTTTTGTTTGCTTTGAAACATTCAAACGCGCATTGCCATTAGCCGCTTCAATTTGTTGAGCAATCCAATTGCTATCCAAGTGGATATTGATAAAACCGGGACCTGCTATTTCGCAGTGATGGGCAATATCGTCAAGTGAGACATGCTCTAAAATCTCTTGCGCGATTTCACGTGGATTTTTTTTAAGCTGTTTTGATAAAGCCATGGCGCCATTGAATTGATATTCGCCAAATTCAGGTCGTGTACTTTTACTTAAGGGCACAGGTAGTGTTTTTGCGTCGATGTTTGCACCCGCCTCATTATGCGCCAAAATAAGCTTTTCAATGGCCTGCTTAAACCGGTCTACCAATATTGCTTGAATTAACATGCAGCTTCCCTTGTTCCTAATTTGTGTCGCGTTTGTCTCGTTATTGCCAGCGAGTAATCTATATCGTCAAAAGTTCGCGTGTGCTTGCAATCATCTACTTTATTGCTCACGCGTTGAAGCAAAGGTGATATCAGGGTAGCGCTCTTGCGCTAATGATAAATTAACCATAGTGGGTGCGATGTAAGTGAGATTATCTGCCCCGTCTACCGCAAGATTACTTTCAGCTTTTCGTCTAAATTCATCGACCTTGCGCTCATCACCATAAACCCAGCGCGCTGTCGCCACGTTAACATGTTCATACATGGCATCAACGTTGTATTCGGCTTTGAGACGTGCCACAACAACATCAAATTGCAGAACACCAACCGCGCCTACGATCAAATCATTGTTGATAAGCGGCCTAAACACCTGCACTGCGCCCTCTTCAGATAGCTGAATAAGACCTTTTAAAAGTTGTTTTTGCTTAAGCGGATCCCTAAGACGAATGCGTTTAAAAAGCTCTGGTGCAAAATTTGGAATACCAGTAAAGCGATAATCGTCACCCGTTGTGAAGGTGTCGCCTATGCGCATCGAACCATGGTTGTGTAATCCGATAATATCACCCGCGTAAGCTTCCTCCAGTAACGCACGGTCACCGGCCAAAAAGGTCAAAGCGTCAGAAACCCTGACATCTTTACCAATGCGGGTATGACGCATTTTCATGCCTTTTTCGTATTTCCCTGAAACAATGCGGCAAAAGGCGATACGATCGCGGTGTTTAGGGTCCATATTGGCCTGAATTTTAAATACAAACCCTGAAAATTTGTCCGATTCGGAAGGAATAAATTCTTCGTCACTGGTCATTCTGCCCTGCGGTTTAGGTGCCCAGTCCACCAAACCATCGAGCATGTGGTCAACGCCAAAATTACCTAATGCGGTCCCAAAAAAGACGGGCGTAAGCTCACCGTTTAAGAACGCTTCGAGTTCAAAGTCATGACTGGCCCCCTGCACCAATTCCAGCATATCCCGAAGTTCTTCAGCATATGAACCAATGGCTGTATCAAGCTCTGGATTATCAATGCCTTTTATAACACGTTTTTCTTGAATGGTATGGCCTTGGCCGCTTTTATATAAGATAGTTTCGTCGCGCAGTAAATGATAAACGCCCTTAAATTCTTTTCCCATGCCAATTGGCCAGGTAATAGGCGCACATTTTATTTTGAGAATATCTTCTACTTCGTCCAGCAGCTCAATTGGGTCGCGCGTGTCCCTGTCTAGCTTGTTCATGAAGGTAATAATGGGCGTATCTCGAAGACGAGTGACTTCCATCAATTTGATGGTTCTATCTTCTACCCCCTTTGCAGCATCAATAACCATCAGGCAAGAATCTACAGCTGTAAGGGTACGGTAGGTATCTTCTGAAAAGTCTTCGTGCCCGGGCGTGTCTAATAAGTTGACTAAATGATCGCGATACGGAAACTGCATCACCGAGGTAGTCACAGAGATACCCCGCTCTTTTTCCATTTCCATCCAGTCGGATTTTGCGTGCTGACCTGATTTTTTGCCTTTTACTGTGCCCGCCACCTGTAGCGCATTACCAAACAGCAATACCTTTTCAGTAATCGTTGTTTTACCTGCATCAGGGTGCGAGATGATAGCAAAGGTCCTTCGCTTATTGATTTCATTGAGAAAATCTTGGTTTGCCATGTATAAATTCTTTTAGTTTGTACACGGATTTGTACACACTTTTGGAAGTACTCTCTTTTCAGTTCTTCGCTTGTCAAATCCGTCGTGTTAATCGTAATTGGCCGCTATTTTCGCTGATCTTGACTTTATAAACAATCAATGGTTATCTAATCGGTTACCATTTGCTCTCAGCGTGTGCCAATGCTCAGTTGTAGCTGTTTGCAATCGTTGCTTCTTCAGCTCATGAACAACTGTGGCTAAACCACAAATTCCTTCGCTACCAGAAATCGATGATAGCTTGTCGTACTACACCGATGATGGTGCCGTTGCCGTTGATCGGTATTGCAGGGTATTGCGGGTTCAAAGGTTTTAGATACTTCTGTTCACCATCAATAACCAACTGCTTAAAGGTTGCTTCTTTCGAATCATCCAAACGCGCAACAACCAATGAACCTGAAGAGTAAGGTAACTCAGGATCAACAACGATCACTGCCCCCTCAGGTATGGATTTTTTTCCGCTTGGATTTTCCATACTGTCGCCTTTTACGCGAAGTGCGAAACAACCCTCATGTGCTTTCCCAGTGACTTCACGCCACTCCTCAGCATCTTCATGGGCAAATCCCTCCGCTATTTCAGTCCAATCACCGGCCTGAACCCAGTTAATGAGAGGAATTCTTCCCTTAATATCAGGCCCGACTTCTACATTACCGACCCCCAAGCCAATCTCGCCATCACCTGTGGCGAGCCAATGAGCATTCACGCGAAGCGCCTCCGCGATCTGCATGGTGTAACGAGACCTAGCCGATTTACCAGAGCAAATCTGGCTGATCGACTGCTGTTTGATACCAATGCGACGAGCCAACTCAGACTGAGTTACCCCAGTAAGCTGCAAGGCATGGTTTAGTCGTTCGGATAAAGTTTTCATAAGCCCGCATTCTACAAATAAAACTGTAGTCTTTCAACAATTTTAACTGTTGACTTATCTACAGTTTAAACTGTAACATTCAATCTTGTAACAGTTATTATTGTAACAGGAGACGGTATGGAAGTGTTCAAAACGACACAAAAACATCTCCGCCGTGCCATTGACTTGGTCGGCGGGCAATCAGCATTAGCAAGAGCCATCAACTCAAAACAGCAAAACGTCTGGTTTTGGTTGAATAAATCAGGGCGTGTTCCCGCTGAATTCGTTTTACCCATCGAACAAGCTACGCAAGGACAGGTAACCCGATCTCAGTTAAGACCGGACATCTATCCCGAATGCCCAAGCGAGCTGAAAGCCAGTAACCAGTAGGATTAAGGGCAAATAATGGTCAGCATTTTACGTAAACACAAAAGCGAGTTCCTCCATGCGTGATTATGGCAAGGTCTATACCCGCTTTTGGCTAAAGCAAAATGTTTTGTCCTGGAGTGACTCAGCGAAGTTGCTAGGACTGTATTTGCTTACATGCCCACATTGTAATTTGCTTGGCTGCTTTCGACTGCCGATTGGTTACGTTGCTTCTGACTTGAACTGGGATGAGCAACAGGTTGCCAAGACGTTAAGTGAGTTAGAACAAGATCAGTTCCTTATTCGTTGCGAGGCATCTGGTTGGACTTTGATTCGAAGCTTTCTGAAGCACAACCCAATCGAAAACCCAAACCAAGGTAAGGCAGCCTTTCGGTTGCTTAAAGATGTACCTGCCGACTTCATTGGTATGGCATCGCTTTTGAAATCTCTTGCCGCTTTTCAAGCTCGGCTACCAGAAGAATTTTCATCATTGTTTATGCCTGATGGCAACCCGGTAAGGGACTCTCAACGGTCGGATGACTCTGAGAGAAGCAATAAACCAACAGTTAAAACTGTTGACCACATACAGTTTGAAGACTTCTGGGATGTACAAATACGCAAAGAAAAAAAAGCGAAAGCCAAAGAAGAATGGCTACGCATGGGCCTCAATGAAGACCATGAACTCGCCTTGGAAGTGCTAACACGCTGGAAAGAGCAACGAGACAACCGATTACAGTATCAAGATCGGACTAAGACCCCTATGCCACATAACTGGCTTTTAAACCGGCAATGGGAAGACGAGTACGTTCGCATTGATGAAGTACAGCAATCATCGACGAGCCTAAAGGGCAGCAATCACCAATTGAATATTGAAGAAAGCAATCGCCGCATTGCTGAAAGCTGGGCCGGACCAGGTATTCGGGAGGTTCGTTCAAGTGCAGGAGGTTGATAAACGCGAGTTTGCTGAAGTTTGGGGAGCAGCTTGGGCCATGTATGGCAAAAGCGTATCACCACAATTGCTATCCATCGCATTTGAAGCCCTTCGTGCTTATAGCATTGAAGAAGTGCGAATCGGTCTGACTCGGCATATTCAATCACCGGATACTGGGCAATTTTTTCCAAAGCCCGCTGACGTCATCAAGCATATCGACGGCAACTCAGGTTCAAGAGCCATGGTTGCTTGGAACAAAGTTGACAAGGCTGTTCGTCAGGTTGGCGCTTGGACATCCGTGATGTTTGACGATGCGCTTATCCACCGCGTGATTTCAGACATGGGTGGATGGGTTGAACTCTGCAAGGTTGATGACAGGGAATACCCCTTTAAGCAAAAAGAGTTTTTAGCACGCTACCAGGCTTACTTGCTACGGGACGAAGTGGGTGAATACCCAAGGCTATTACAGGGTATTGCAGACCATCAGAACCAGCAAAAAGGATTTGATATGCAAGCGCCTGTTGCCGTAGGCAACTGGTCAAAAGCGGCACAAGTTTATACGAGAGGCATCGCCGACTTTAGCGCAGTGCCATTAAAAAGAATAAGCCCGAAAGCCATTCAGGCGCTTCTCGGAAATCAATTAGAGGACAAAAATGAAAACGATTAAAGCAAAAACCATTGCCCTAGTGATAGCCATGTCCGCAAGCACTTCAGTCTATGCGTTTCCGGGCTATCAGTGGGAAAAAGCAGCACAAAGCGTTGGTATTGATCCAGTCATGCTCTACGCCGTTGCCTTGGCTGAGTCGGCCTCACATCGTGGTCTCAACATGACCAGTCCATGGCCATACGCAATTCGCAATGGTTCAAACGCAACCTACGCCAAATCTAAGACAGAAGCAGAGCAACTGTTAAACCAGGCACTGCAAGAGACTGAAAAATATCAGCTCGATATTGGCCTTATGCAAATCAATTTGCATTGGCATGGGCATCGGGTGAGCTCAGCAGCGGAACTGCTAGACCCCATCACCAACCTTACGGTCGGCTCAAGTATTTTGGCCGAAGCAATCAAGTCTTCACCAAATGATTTAGAGCTTGGCATAGGCCGCTATCACAGTTGGAACGAAGAGCGTGCACGCTGGTATGGGCAAAGAGTGCTTTCTATCTATCGCAATATTTTACATGAACTGGAGGTCCGTCAATGACAACCAATCAACAAGACTTCTATCAATTAAATTTGGCGTACCTACACACAGCACGAGAATTGGCGCGAATTGATCCGCAAGAGGCCGTCTTGCGCTTTGGACTTACACGCGACGTGGTTGATGCTCTGATTAATGCTGGTGTTGACGACCTGCAACGAGTGGCGACCTCATCATTCATGCTGTTTCAACCAAGGGGTAACCAAAGCCAACTGATTGAGATGGTGAAGAGCAAAGGCACAGGTATCCCAAGAATCGCTTATTTATTATCAACCCTAAACAACAAGGGGGATGCATGATTGATAACCTGTCCAAAAGTGAGCTATTTACCCGAGCCTCGCTGCTTATTAAATACGGATTTCGAACAACCATTATCGCGCTCGATACAGGTTTGCCAATCCACATTATCAGAAGGCTGCACAAAGAAGTGACTGGCAAGTCACCTTGTCCTGGTCAATTGCCAGAATCTGATGCCATCGTTAAAAGTAGAAGAGCCTTGGTTGAAGGCTCCCTGCTGATGGCGCTTTATGTCAATATTGGTGGTGACAATGTCTACAAGCAATTAAATATTGATGCTTTGATGAAGGCTTACGATGCGTACTTGGTTGCAAGAAAAGAAGCAGATCTTCCAGCTGAGATCCCCTGGAAAAAACTGACCATCAATGAAGGTTGGGTTCTAGCTCGTGATTTAAGATCACAGCTTGCATCCTTACACCGGTGTCGATGCGGTAGTCTGTATTTGACGGTATCTCAACAGCGCATTCAGCTTAAATGCCCTGTGTGCGAGATTATGGCCGAGCAAACCACTAGAGCACTTTTTGAGAACTAACATGCTGATGCATGATTTGATTGTGCACCTCCCGTGCACTTTGAGAGTACTAAGAAGATGACAAACTTACTTAAATCTTTACCAGCACGCTGCTGGTTTATATCACTGGGGCTTTTTCTGGCGACTTTGACTGCGGCTCATTTTTTTCCATCAGAAATATTAACGGCATCTGCCAAGTTAGCGGCTCTGCCATTTCTGTTCTGCACCGTCGTTTTTTTCAGCTACTTGGGATTCAAAGCAACTGCTAGTCCTATCGGCCTTATAACCATCACCACTATGTTTTTAGCAATCGCATATTGGCAAGCGAGTTGGGCAATTTTATGTGTCGGTTTAGCTTTCTTAGGCTTAAGCGGACTAATCCATTTATTTCAAAGACAACTGAAAGATACCGGTCGAGAACTAAGCCTGAGCGAAAAAAAATATTGGTACTGGGTAAACGAATTTGCAGACGGTCGCTCATCAATCCTCCCCAAAAGGCCAAAAAAATAGCCAGCCAACCACAAGCTGGCTACCTTCTATTTTCAGTTCCTTCCTGATGCCTGGTTATAAGCCCTAATATCGATCAAGTTGTTCTGAGCATAATCTCCCGCAAGGGATGCATTTGAGATCACCGCTATCTGCTTATCCACAAATGCTTTATCTTCTTCAGACACACTGTCAGGGATGTAAGCGCCACTCTCATCTTTTTGACGATACTCATTTAGCATTTGCTCCCTTAGGCCAAGCATTTCAGGCGACCAACTCGATGAGTCTTCAGAGTTGAATACGCGCCCCGCCAAACCTTCATTGAAAGCTTGAGCGAACACTTGGCTTTGAATCGGGGTCAATCCCATTCTCTGCCCTTCGCTGTATGCTTCCTTTTTAAAATCATCAGCATACTGCTCTAGGAACTCACCATATCGATTGTTAACTGCCGCACCGAATGCCCCCGCCAACATGGCTTCAGACTTAGTGCCCCAGTTTACTTCGGAAGCATACTGCGAACTCGATCCACTGTATGCATCATTAAACGCCGTCAATGGGTTTTCCAAAGAGGTTCCTGCATCAACGGCGGCTTTTAAGCCATCCCAGGTTGATTTGCTGGCCACCGTAGCGTTGTGCAAGAAACCTCGTGAGCCAGGATCTTCAAGCGCTTGTTCTTTGTAACTCTCATAGTCTTCGCCAAAGTGATTCAAGGTATGCAGTGCTGCATCAGTATGCTTGCCACTGAAATCACCAATAGCACTGGCGCTGTTGAAGAACATTTCAGCACCAGAGACTCCGCTATCATCAGCCATAATGCGAGATCGCCACTGAGAGCCAGCTTCACTGTTTAGTCCAGATTGATAGGTACTTGTGTCAGAAGCTACGGCCTGCTGGGCTTGTTGCTGATGCGCATTCAGTTGTCCATCAACACCAGACAAATTAGTTTGGTAAGCTGATTGAGCTGCGTTGAACTGAGTTTGAACAGTTGCAGCATCCTCGTAGCCGCCCAATACACCCGATTCCACTTGGCTTTGAGTGCCACCAAAAGTAGGTGCAGCTGATGACAAGCCTTCATTAGAGCGCGGTTGAATTGATCGTAAATCGGCTCCGGTAGCCATGGCCATAACCGTCATTGCTGCTTGATAATCATTGTCTCGTTCAGCGGGCGTCGATGAGTTGCTATAGGTTAAAGACTCCATAGCTGCGGCCACATACGCCTGATTATCATCAGGTAGCAAGCGCTGATACATTGGAAGGTTTTCACGTAATCGGTTACCTGCTTCAACATGCTGGTTCATATAGCGACCTAAATAATCCATGACTTCAGGATTATCCGCTGCTAATCGAGTTAACGTCGCACCATCCGTGTTCCTTTGTCCTGATAGACTGTAGCTGGCCTGATCAAGCTCACTAAAGCGGTTTGATGCCGTGATAACGTCTTGTGCTGAACTCTGAAGTGACTGATAGTCTTGGTTAGACAACGACATTTCAACGCCAGAACGTCTTGAATCTGAAAGGTCCTTAACCATGGCATCGCGAAACTCAGCACGTCGTGAATCACTCGATGCCAAGCTTTGCATCTCCCCAGTGAGCGTATTTGCGGTCGTGGATCGAGAACTGCCTTCTGACGACTCAACTTGGCCACTAAAGTTTCCACCTAAATCCAAGCCTGCTCGTAACCGTGATATTTTTGGCACTCTTGAGGATTCGGGCTTATCGACTCCAGGCAAGTTACCTTGTCGGGAGTCATTCCCCCCTGTACCAAGTAATCTTCCCAAGAACCCTTTATCTGCTACTTCTTTATCATCGGTATTTGTAATGGTTCCATCTCCACCGACCCTTAGGCCTCCCGATAACACGCCAGATACCAAGCCACGTACAGCGTCTTTTTTATCGTCTCCGAAACCATACCGTGTTTGCAGGTCATCAGTGACCTGATTAACAACGGCGCTAGATGAGGAATTAGAAGAACCGATCTGACGTCCAACCGAAGAAAGGTTGTCGTAACTTAGCTTTTCACCAAAGGTTCGACTCATGGTATTGCCAACCTGACGGCTAAAGGCTTGAGTTGCCTGAGTCATGGATTCTTTTGTAGAGCCGACCATTGAACCCACTGCGTTTCCAACAGAGAAACTGCTTAGTAGGTTTGACGCGCCGGTCATAGCAGAACCAGTGAGGGCTGAATTTTGGAACATTGACTGTGATTGCATTACCGGGGCATTTTTCGCGACATCTGGACTTGCCATCTTTTCATCAATGGCATCACCGTTTTGAAGACGCCCAGCCAAGTGGGTAGCGGTTATTGCTGAGCCATAAACGAGCATGAGCGAAATAGCCGGAACACTCGACGCCAACATGCCGCCAGTAGCTATCCAGGTTTGCAGCACTGAATCCATCTGCATCATCCCAGCAAAAGATGGCACTTCTGTACCTGCAAAGGCATCAAGAGCCGACATTTTCACAGCAACAGTTAAATGGATATATAGGTTAATGATGGCCATGACAGGCATCCAAAGTTGAATCCAAAGCAGGATTAACAAGTACTTCCCGGCCATTCGCATCCCGATTTGGCCAAGGGCTATCACAAAGGCCATCAAAGGGGTGATGGCGTAAATGAATCCCTCAAAAAACGTCATCATCGGACGAACGATACTTTGGAACAGGGTCTGCTCCGCCGCCCATTGCGTATTGCGCTGCTCAATCGCTTGGTTAACCATCACGGCTGCGGTGAAAGCTTGATCATCCATATACTTACCCGTCACGCTTTGCTCATAAATAGGCAAAAGCACCGACGAGGTCATGTACTCTTGGGTGTTAACCGAGGCCAAACCAAGATTATTCAGTGCATTTCGGATCACGTCATCAGTATCCGTTGCTGACGAAGTCCCCAATGAGGCTGACAAAACCTGTTTAAGCCTTGGAATGAAGGTTGATTCTGTCATGAGTTTCAGTTGGCTATAGGCATCGGTGCAGTCCAGATCGCTACTGCTACCACTGAGCATGATGCGTGTGCCATATATGCGCGAATCAAACCTAATCGCAGTCATCGGGTTAGGATCACTCAGCACCTGATCTAGGTTCTTTTGGTCGATGTCGATGCCAATCAAGGTGCATTCTTTGATGTAGTTAAACCACGATTGCTCGATATCTGAGCCACCGACACGATTTGCATCACCCAACCCAGAGCGATCCATCACCTGTTTTCTCACTTTAATCAGTGACTGTAAACTGGATGCAAAGCCGTATTCCGTCATGGCGGGAGTTGAGAACGCCGTTTCAAACAATCGCGTGATTTGAAAGCCAACAGTCGAAATCGTACTGCCTGCGGCAGCAACACCGATGGGCACATTATCAACCACTCGAACTTGTCCCGTGTACGCATCCTCAATGCTCACTCGGGTACTGGGCCCAAACATGGTTGCAAAGACTAGCCATGAGACTAAAACATGTTGAAAGTTAATCCCACGACCACCTTGCATTAAGGCCTGAACAGAGACCATCAATACCCCAATGAGCAAGCCAATGCGAACCATTGAAGTAAAATCGCCTGTACCAGTGATCATCGCGACAGCGTTCAGGACCTGCTCTAAAAAAGCCGAATCCCCGATGGAATAGATTTCCCACATGACCTATTCCCCCAGCGCCGTAGATTTAACGGTGTAATAACGCTGTTTGCGAATGGTCTGAATCACTTGGTTAAAGTGCGCCAGCAATTCTTGCTCTGAGCCGTATCTTCGCTGCAACGCGGCGTACTCCTCATTGATTTGGCGACGTGCACGTTCAAGATCTTCCGTTAACAACTTCGCATAGGCATGATCTTCCACACCCGATGTGCTTCTAGCTGCGTTGAGCATGTCTTCAACCAATGCTCGGGCCATCTCAACAGCAATAAATGGAGCCGCTCGTGAAGCAAAGGACCTAGCAGCCCCTTCATTTAATGCAGAAAGTGTTCTAATCATGCCGCCAATGCTCGCGGGAGCCGAGGTCATAAAAGCCTTTTCGGTGGTGCTAGCAGCCCCTGTATTTCGAGCAAATTTAAAAATGATGCCGTTACTAGAACCTGTACCTAGAAGTAAATTTTCTACCTGGGTTGATAACCCGGTTAGGGTCACGTTAGCGATTGTCGGATTTAGACAGCCGTCTTGTGTCACTGTGTCACATCGGTACATAGCGACGTTACCGCCATGAATTAGATGCTCAATAGTCACTTTATTGCCATTCAGTCTGGTCAGTTTTGGGGCTTTACCTTGACCATCAGCCGCATTCGCTAAATCACCAACGATGATCGAGCCCGTCACGGACATAACCGCTTCAAGAAAACGGTCATCCCCCGATGCAAACCAGCTTGATGCCGAGTGACGTTTCAGTGCTCGCCAGACCAAGTTACCTTTAATCGTTTTGTTCACATCAGATGCCGCGACACTTGAAGCATTCTCATAAGGGTTCTTACCGTTGGACTCACTCCAACTGGTAAAAACGTCTCCAGCCCCTTTGAGAGAGCTCAACATGCTGGCTTCTGTTTGCCCCTTTTTACCAAAAGCAGCCAAGGTATCGTTCACGACTCCCTGAGCCATTTGACAGGAATTGCCAAAATACTCGTTCAACTGCTGGATTTTCTTTTGCAGAGTCTCCATGTGCTGGGAGCATTTCTCACACATAGCGCTGAGCGCCAATTGGAATGCGTACCCCTTGGCATTTGCCGCCACAGAGCGAAGCAATTGAACGAACTGATCAGCATTAACAAATGACAAACTTCCAGCGAACATATCAATGCCGCCACAACCAGCTTGGAATGACGGAGGCACCATAGAGACGAGGTTTTCGTTCATGATCCTGTTACGAACAACAACACTTCCGCCAGATATAACGCCACGCCGCTGACTCTCGAATACACCAGGCGCAGTGCTGTTGGTCATTGAACCAAATAACTGGTTCATCTCCTGTTGCAAGCTTGCTTGGCTCATAGATGAAAAACCAATCGCACAGGCGATTAGCGATACTCGGAATACTTTTTTCATTGTTATAACCCTCCTTGTGCACGCAGATAGCGAACAAGGAACTCAGGGTCCTGTAATATCTTTTCGTTAAGCTCTTTGGCTGACATCGCGAGTGACACGCCGGGTTGAACAGGTCTGGTGGCATAGTAAGTTTGATCGTCAATCCAACCGGCTTGATGGGCTGCAAGAATGATTCGATTATTGAGCTCATCAAGGCTCATTGCGCCTTGGCCAATCGGAGTGATGACATTAGGCGGATCAACTAAGAACACGGCAGGGACAGTCGTAACGGACAAGGATTGAGCTTGTCCTGAATCGACTTTGTAATTAGGAAACTCTCCACCAGGTAAAGGCAAGCCATCGACTGCAATAGCAAACACCTCGAAACCGTAGTTCAAAGCAATTGATTCGATGATAGGCGCTTGAGCATGGCAGTAAGGGCAATCAGAACGATAGAAGAAGAATAAGCCAGCCCGTTTTGCTACTTCACCTAAAGCAATATCTCGTTGAGCGCCAGCTTCTCGATCCATCCGATTGGCAGCATAGGTAGCCAAGGGTCTGCGACTGATTTCATCCAAAACTGGATCGCCCATGACTACCTGCTGACTAACATCAGCAAACTGTGAGCCCTTATCCATCATGACGCGCTGGAGATACAGATAGGCTCTGACGTTCTCATTCGTCGGCTCATCAATTGCCTTGTCCATGAACGACTGCATGTGCTCACGAAACCAGGCAGCACTGAAAGGCTTTAGCCCGCTCTGACTCGACTCTGCCGCACCAGATTCCGGCTTAATAAGCTCTTCAGCCTCCGCTGGCTCAGGAATGACCTGATACCAAAACCAGCCTTCCTGACCACGCTGATAGAATGGCTCGTCACTGGCATAGGCGGGTAAGATGAATAGAAAGAAAATAATGATTGGGATGGTCACCCATAGGATAAACCAAGGTAACAAAGGCGTTCTCATTGTCAGCTCCAGAAAATTTCATAGAGCTAACATGCTAATGATCCCGGTAAGAGCGATTGGCCAGATAGATGAAGGAATTGTGTGTGTTTCTGACTAGCTGTTGTGACTAGTAACAACAGCTAACGTTAATGAACAAAAGATATGATTTACGCTTTGAGCGAAAGGCTAAGCCTCAGCATAGCCATCACTTTTATCTCAAAGATTAAGAGATAAGCTTTTGAGCAACAGTTTTTAGTTTAAGTTTTAAGTCGTCAGAAATAATTGGAAGCGCTACACCGTCATCGCCAACAGCTACTGCTGGCCCATAATCATCATAATCTTCACCAGTGTCAGCATTGATTGCCCTGTAACAATCTTTGGTTACGTCGATATCATCCTGTAGACCAACGTAATACCAAAACCACTTTTCAGTTTCACTAATCGTAGCTTCGATTATTTCAATCAACCCTTCGCGTGACGGAGCAACAATCATTTCAGCTTTTAGCCAATCAAGATAAAAACTAATTGGGATTACTGGCTCATCTTCGTCATGACAATGCAAAGCATATCCAATAGCCTCAATCACAACATAAGGATCATCATAAAAATAGCCACTCCAGCAGTGGCTATGGCCGTCACCACATTGATCATAGATTGGTTTCAACGATGAAGGAATTGGAAATACCGCATCATTACTGTTTTCAAATTTCTTTAATACCAGCGTTAAAAGCTCTCGATAAGGGACGATTTTCTGGTATTGCTCAGCAACGTCAGACTGAATTACATTAAGCGAATGACCAGCTAGTTTTTTGTTATACCAGAACTCGCCACTTCTGTTATCCGGATTGTCTTCATATTCAGCCAATAATGTCGCAGCTACAACAAGACCAACCAATATCGCTTCTGAGTCATTTGCATCTATGAATGAGGTTAAAACACCTAGCATTCGTGTTTCACCTAATGCTTTTTCAAAAGAAGCCTCAGCATAAAATGCATAAACATCATCTAAAGAGATAATGTTAAATTGCTCCCAAGCTTGCTGGATTCGCTGGCATACTTGAAGCGTAACACCTGCATCAAAATCCAAAGCTTGCAAGCGCTCAAAGCACTGTCTATTTGCGATCTCAAGGTTTTCAACTCTATATTCAGAGGCAACTTGAAATGCCGCGTAGCTTTTAAAGCCGCAAAATGCTGCGAACGCTTCGTATAAATGGCTTTTCTTTATTGCTGGAATTGCTGTTTTTAACTCAGAATGAGCCGTAAAAATGATGGGTTTTAAACTTTTCATATACATATCCATATGCTTGAGACAGTTATTAACTGTTATCAATCATTGCTACACACGATTACAACATGATCTCTCAAGCCATGTATGTATAATTAAAATTTAAGTAAATATTGGGTTCTCTATACGCCTTTTCAGGTCAATTTGCTGTTTTTCACTCGTGTGCAAGTGTGGCTAGCGCCACTAAAAAATATATAGGATTTTTGAAATTCAGGCAACCATCACAAAGAAAAACTGAAAACGTATGGATCGTGCAGTTCAAAAAAGGAAAAGATGAATCGACCAGATCAGTGCTCAAGGTAGACCTCTAACGTCTACTTCTGGCACATAAAGCAATATTCAGAAACTTCGAATACTACGTTAGCTCACTTTACTGCAATAACCGTAACCAAAATTTTAATTGAGCAACTTGGAACCATGACAAAGTACATTTTGCTCCCCACATGCTGCCAGAACTCGGCCTCTTGGGCATATTTTTTTGCTTTTTGGATAGCGACGTTTTCTGGCAACTGAGTTTTAGTTAGCCCCGAACATAGCAGCTTTGAGCACAAAGCCTTCCAAGGATGCTTAGGTACGCCGTCTGAAAGCCGTTCCACAAACCGCTCCAGTGCATGATGAGTCACCACGACAGGTCCAATGTTCGGAACGTTGATGACCTCATCAATATCTCTCACCGTGACATTATCCACGCTGTATTCTTCGAAGGAATGTGAGAGCCAATCGTCCCGCTTCTCTACCGAGATCTGTGCTTCCTGGTAACGGGTGAGCAAGAACCTGGTCAGGCTGTAAAGTGAATGCTGAGTTGAGCGTTGTTTCTGTAACTTTTTGATGGCTCCTTTACTGACTCGGATTTGAAGCCCATTGCCGCTTCGGTTACTCCCCATCACCTCTTTCACTGACAATAGGTGGTGAATTGCATAGAGCTCAGCGGCAATTGGCTTTTGCTGCTCAGGTAGCATGTCGTATTGCTCACCTAAATTGACCTTTAGCTCACCACCTCTTCGAAGGCCGGTCTTCCAGTAAACCGTAAACTCACCATCAATCTGCTTTGTTAACAGGGTTAATACCATCATGTTTGTTTCTCCAATTGGTTATCTATTTTTAATTCTCCATGTTTTTTCAAATATGCAAGGCGCAAAAAAAAGGGGCCGAAGCCCCTTGGATCAGATATGAACTTTCGGAAAGCCCATGGCACCGTAAACATTCAGCACATCATTCCAATCCCAACTTTTCACGCCGAGTGACGTTGGTATCGGAGGGATCAACACTTGTGTCAGAATGCCTTTCTGCCAAGCTTTTTTCTTGAGCTCATTCGCTGCATTCAGGCCGGTCTCAGAGAGATCGTGATCTGCCCAGATGTACAGCATTTTCACATTACTTGGTGGTTCAAACCTAGCCAGTAGCGTTGCATTCACAACCGACCAACATGTTTGCCCCGTTGCTCTGGTTACCGCTAGGGCCGTTTCTATACCTTCTGAAACACCTAGTACTTCACCAGGCTCACCTATAGGAATGGAACCACCAGTGATTGTTCGGTCACTTGGTATCGGCATCATCTTTTTAGGCTTTTCAACCGGCGCTTTGAATCCATCTTCACTTAGGTAGATCCGATGGAACGTGGCCGAACGCCCTTGCTGAGTAACGATTTTACCTAGCAGCGCTGGGTAGCTATCGATAAACAGACCATCTTCATCATGGTAAGGCAAGCTTGGATGAAACCTCAGCACCGAATCCCATTCAGGACGAAGCCGCGTCACAATGCCACGACGATGCAAGTAGTTCCAAACTGGTTGCGCACGAGTATCTGCAAGAGAAAACGTTTCTCCCCAGGTTTGATTCAAGCGATGGATAATCGCTTTGTCCTCGTCCTGCTTTCTAGCCTTCCAATCAACAGCGTTGCTCGGTATTACCCGAGTTGGTACTTGTCCGGGTTGAATACCAAGAACCTGGCCGATTGCTTCAATAGACTGAGCAAAGTTCCACCCATTAATCCAAGACAACAGTTCAAAACCATCATGAAAGATACCGCAGGTGTTACAAACGCCACCTCCGGTATATTCAGCATCTTTGAACAGCCTAAAGCCATCACGACCGCCATGAACAGGGCAAGCCACATGACGGCCTTTTCGAGCAATAGCGGCATCAAGTTCTGGCACCAATGCCGCCAATACCTGAAGCCATTGACCATTAAGATATGGCCTCACTGTTTCAATCTGTAAAGGTAACGCCATATAACCTCCTTAAGTAAAAAGCCGACTCCTACCACAAGTGATAAAAGTCAGCTTGGGTCCTGAATTGAACCGTTTGGTTAATACAGGAACGTTAGTCAAGCTGGATACCATGTCGTCTTAATAGCCACATGATGGAATCACGAAGCACATCAGGATCGACAACCGCAGCCATCGCGCAAACACGAAAGCAAAATGGCGTTATTTCGTCATTTTTAATCCACGACAACACATCCTTGCGCAACCGAGTATTGACACGACCGTCCAGCAATACACGGATCGCATCCAATAGAATGCCTTCGCGTAACTGCCAGATTTCCGTGTCAGACCAAGTGACTGGGGCATCATCAAACTCAAATAGAAATTCGAGCTGTGATGACGTGTGTTGATGGAACTGCTTTTGTGATGAAGGAGAACGGGCAATGCGCCCATTCATTAAAGATAACCGCGTTCGGCAAGCGAAACGCAGCCCTCGGATGCGACCACGACATGATCAAGCGTTCGAATATCAACAAGTGACAAGGCGTCACGGAGTCGATGAGTGATGCGTTTATCAGCTTCACTGGGCTCAGGATCACCCGATGGATGGTTATGCGCCAGTATCACTGCTGCCGCATTAAGTTCTAGCGCCCGCTTTGTTACTACCCTTGGATACACGCTCGCCGCATCTAAAGTGCCTTTGAATAGCTCTTCAAATCGAATTACGCGATGCTTTGTATCAAGAAACAGCACGCCAAAGACTTCGTGCTCATACTCGTGCATCAGTGTTTGCAGGTATGAAAACGCCGACGATGGCTGTTCAATTTTGCGACCTTTACTCAATCGACCACGGGCAAGCTTGAGCGCCATATCTAATATATCTGCTTCAGTCACTTGCTCAGGAACGATGTAAGTACCGGCTTCTTCGCCAGCTAAGAACTTTCTGTTTTTCATAGGAGTCTCCAAAAAAAGCGGAGACGAACCCATGCCCTGACGGAGACGGAATCGTCCCCGCAGGGTGGTAAAATTGATGTGGTTACTGAATTAACAGTTGTTGTGTTACTTCGAATAACTCACGCTTTAGATCTCTGACGTCATTAATCACAATGCTTTGAGGAAAGAATTTCTCAACACTGCGTGTTTGAATCCCGATCCCCAGCAGCTCAAAGCCACTGCGTCTGCACCGGTCAACAATGTCATGCGTGGCAGCCCAATCATCTGGGTCACCATCCGTTAGCACTATCATTAGCTTTCGCTTCTGTTTTTGCGCTAACAAACTGTTTGCCGCAAACCACATCGCTTGTGCCATAGGCGTACAACCTCGTGGTTTTTGGTCAAAACAGGCGGCCCGATGTCGAACCGATTGCTTGGGCAATAACGCGATAGAAACTTCCTGATGAATACCAGGAAAATAACTGACCGCAGGTACAACACCCGGTATGCCTTCCAATGCCATGGCTAAAGCCAAAGCAGCTTCATTGGCAACATGAAAGTACTTTCGATTACCTTCGCCAATGGGTTTACCCATTGAACCCGATATATCGACAAGCAAGTGCACAGCGGCATTGGGGGCAATGCGAGGTTGCCTTTGAATAAACAATCTCGACTCACCGGCTTGTGAAGCGGCAAGACGATGGGTTGCAACTCGAAGACCGTGCCGCTTGGCATGATTCCGATTGTCCTGACTGGACTGAACCATGCCCCTAAGTCGGGCTCGAATTTGAGCGGACTCAGACGCCGATAAGGTCAAAATGGCCTCATCACCCAACATAGCTTGCTCTGCTTGAGGCAAACTGAGTGGAGTGACGCCCTGATGTCCTTCAGCTTGTTCCGACAACACTTCTGCCACTTGTGCAAAGGTATCGGATTCAAACTGAGCGGCACTGGCTTCTAGGGCTTGTCGCAAATTGTCAGCTTGATCAGAGTTATCTGAATCACCCGTTTCAGCAGCATCCCCTGTTGCAGACGAACCTGTTTCCGGGGTTTGACTGTCACTGCTGCAATTGCTGTCATTACTCGCATCTTGTCCAATTTCATTACCGCTATCAGCATCCGACTCATCCTGTGGTGGACGAGATTCTTCTTCCAACATGGCAACGATGGCATCGACAAGTTTTAGCACTTCACCTGTAGACGCCAGGCTAGGCACTGCTGTCAGCATGGCGCTTAACCGGCTCATCGCTGCGGCAGGAAAGAGTTGTCTCACTCTTTCATCGACTGCTTGATACAAAGGCGTCAGCGCTTTCTGGCCCAGAAAATGGCATCTCAAGCGAAACAACAACCAGGCTTGCAAGTTAGATGCAGGCTCAAGCTGTTCAGGTACACACATTTGCTGTGTGTCCACCATGTACTCAATCACTTGCGAAATACTGCGCCGGGTTCCGGGGTAGTCCTTTGCCAATTCGTTTTCAATGCGAACATCCTCAATAATATTGAGAAGTGCCTTACGGATCGGCTTGGACGACGCCTTCTGCACCATGTCAAAATTGGTATGCCGAATATGCGCCGCTTCATGAGCCAGATAACCCCAAGCTATCTGTTGATAGTGTGGGTCGTCTGGGTTTGCTGTTGGGATCACAATCCGCTCACCATCTGTAAATGCATCTTGTCCTTGAATAAGCACCTTCACACCAAACTTTTCGCCATAAGCGGCGGCAACGATTGGCAGTGCATTTTTTAATGGATGATTCATGGGAGTCTCCTAATCATTAGGGGGAATACTCCCTCAGCGGGAGCGTTTCCCCGCTGGGAATGTAAGTGTTTAAACCTGTGCTTTTAGCTTCTCCAGGTCGTATTTTTGACCTAACCAAGCCACCAATTGAGCTGGACTCTCGTGCTGCTCAAATGACGTTTTAAGCTGGTCTAAACTCAGGATGTCATCCAATGTCAGACCGTACTGGTCTTGTAACTGAGTAGACACCTCGTGTTGATATTGCAGCCAGGCCCGCTCATAAGCGGTTTGCTGCAATACCATGTTTGGAACAAATACCATGGCCGTTACCCAAGCTCCATGTGCGTCCGCATCTGCGATCAGCACAGGGTTCTTGGGGATCACGACACTATGTGTTGAGTACGACCGTTGTACTAACGTTCGACAACACGCCACTTCTGGTATCGATTCACTTTCAACCGCATCAGTCACACCACGAAAATGTGCTTCAAACTGGTTCAGTTGGCTGGGGTTATGGATGGTTGATTGCATAATTTCCTCTTACATAGTTCAGAGGACATGCGCCCTTAAGGGCAACATGCCCTCAAGGACGTTAGAAATAAAATGAGTTTGGTACAGTCGAACCAAGGTTTGGTCTGACGGTTGGTTGTGGTATTGCACGTAAGTTATCTGCCTGAGCAGATACTGGCTGTGCGGGTTTAGGTTCAGGTTTGGGCATCAGTTGTCTGATATCCAATTGACCTTCACCGTGCATTCTCATCTTGTCTGGATCAGACAAAATTAAAATGGTCGCCATCAGTTCGTGATAGAGATTGTCTGTCACAGGGCCGGTCTTCGGCAGACGAACAAATAAATTGTCCATCGCTTCAACCATCGGCTGAACTCGATGATCCAGGAAGGACAAACCATCCAACTTGTCTCTTAATCGCTTGAGCGGATTAAGGGCTCGCTGGCTGATTTGATTCTTACCTGCAACGGAACGCTCAAACAGTTCGTTGGCATCACGGGCCACCTCCCTAAAGAGGGTGTGTCCCATGCCATTGACCTTGTCATCTAAGCCACCAGCTTGGTCAGCTGGTTGCATTCGATAGATGGCATAATCGAACTGAAGCCGTTGTTCCACGTCTTCGATGGGTGATAATGCACGTCGGATTGCATCTGCAAATTCCGGGTGTTTTGCAACCCAGTCAAACGTCACCTGATCATAGTTGTCCAAGAACAACTGCTTGCACTGCGCAAACTCCTGACCGATCCGGTCAAGCTCTGGAACAATCTGATCAATTCGGTCTTCAGGGACGGCATAGCCACCTAAAAACCGCACACCGACTTGCTCACACAAGCGCTGCGCTTCTTTCTTAAGCCGTTCAAAGTTCGCCAATGCCTCAGGGTCGCAAATTTTTTTACTCCCTAAGCTGGCAACATCCTTCGGTGGAAGTTGGCTGCCATTGGCAAGTCTGAAATCTTCAGGCCTTAGCTTTTTTCTACCGCTCCAGATGGAACAGTCGATGTGACAAATCAAAAGTTTGTCGAGGGTTTGAATACTCATAGTGCATCCTCATGCGATATGGGGACGCACCACTCCCAGCAGGAGCAATGGCCCCCGTTTGGGTGGTAGTAGTTGACGCGCTAATGGCAATACCACTATCAGAAATAGTAATTTTGCGAATCAGGCGACGATTGGTTGAGATCGATTTTCGCAGGCATTAAGTCCAGTGCTTCAGCAATCGGGCGAACCCGCTCTAAATCACTGCCTAGCAACCGCAATACATCTTTTTCCAACTTCAGTTGGTCGGATACTTCTATCCCTTCAGGACTCGCTACTGTGAGCGAACACAGAGGTGGTAATTGACGCTTAAAGGCCAGTAACAGCAACAATGGCCACGGGCCATCATCAGTGTTAACAATGCCAGCGCCTTCACCTGACACCATGCTGATTTGATTGGTACTAGGTAATCCGCTTTTGCAAAACCCTAATGACCATTCTCCAATCCTGACCTGGTTATCATCAATAACAGCCAAGCCATAGGCTTCAAGCAGCTTTGCCATATCGAACAACGCTTTTTGCGCCAGCGATATTTGGCCATTGACGTCCTTGCGAGTACGAAACTCCCAACTGACGTTATTGGCGCACGCGACAATATCTAGCGCATTTGAGAATTCAAATGGCCGCCCTTGATGATCAATGCCGACTTGTCCAACTAATCGATAACCCTTGTTGATTTTCTCATTGATTCTTCGGTCTGCTTCAGCGTTAGGATCAGTCGAGTCAATCAATCGCTGCTGCGACAATTGACCGGCTTTTCCAAACCGAACTTCAATCTCCTGGGTATCCGATCCAACGTAAATGGCCCATTCTTTGGCTGTCCCATCAGAATGACTGTAACGGTAAAGAGCAAAGCACTTATCCATCATCAATCCTCCCAATGGTCACCGAAGACATCAGCGGCAATACGGTGAATGGCTTCTCGTTGCTCCAACTCAGCACGAGCCGTCAAAGACCGAACCAGTGCATATTCCACTGCGTTAGGAGCGCCTTTAAAAGCAAGTGTTAACTTTGCCCAGCGCACCAAGGTCCTAGTGGACATGGTGATACTAAGCTCAGCACCGCCATCCGCGCCCCCAATAAAAAGACGACGAATGTCACCAGCCACCTTCACCATTTTTTGGCGAAAGACTTCTGGCAAGCCCGGCGCAACGTTCTCCAGAATGGCTTCCTCTACAGAAGGCTCTGCATAGGTCGCTTCGATGATTCTAAAGCGATCAAGAAAAGCCAAATTCTGTTGGAGCACACCTTGATACAAGCCCGTTTGGTCACCGCTGCCCGCACTGTTGCCGGTAGCGATAAAACGAAACTTGGCATGTGGCATGATGATCTCACCGCCATTTTGTGCGATGACCAACGGGGCACCTTCCAAAATGTCATTGAGCCCTGCCAATTCAGCAGGCTCAGCAAGATCCATTTCATTAATGATCAGCAAATGGCCATGCTTGACAGCCAGTGCCAGCGGTCCATACACAAAGGTCATGTTGCCATTAACCAGCGTGTGGTGACCGATAAGATCGGACAACTCCAATCGACCATGTGCAGTAATTTGCTGAACAGGCCAATTCAATCGAGAAGCAACTTGGCAAATTAGCGAGGTCTTACCGCATCCAGTGGGGCCTGTAATATACAAACCGTCACCGTCTGGGTTAGACAAGAACGCCAATACGTCACGTAAGTCTTCTTTTCTAAAGACATACTCGTCCTTGCGAACGGGAATGTTTGGATGGGTAGTGTCGGCACTAAATCCTTCCAGAACGAAAGCATCAGGAGCCGGGACATTAAACGCTTGATTCACTTGAACCAAAAATGGGGATTGTTCAGTCATGGTAAACCTCATTAGTTTTGACGAGGCCCCATGCCCCAACAGGGAATGAAGTCCCCGTCGGGTGGTGTGTTGATTGTGGTATGGCTGTGTATGTAAGAGTTCAGCTCGCTCTATCATTCGTACCCAGCATTGGCTACGAGTGAAACTGCTTTCTGATGCACTCCATATAAGCGCATGAGAAAGGAGCCGAAACCGGCTCCAAGTGAACGTTAAAAGTAAAATGAGCTTGGCGAGTCACCTGGCAGAACCAAGTTCTCTTGCTCAAGGCTGATTTTGATTGGTGTTTCAACGAGCTGCTCTGGCTTATTGGTGCTGATACGCAACCGCTCTTGTGGCGCTTTTCGGTAAGCGGCTAAAACCTGTTCATCCAGCTCGCCTAACTTATCGGTGGCCAATTGCTTATAGTCCACCGTGCCCGCCATCATGTAGCGGCTGAGTTTGACCCCAGCATAGTCGGCATGAGCGTAGTTACCCATCATGCCGACCAATTTTGACTGGGCGTCTCGCATTTCCTCTTTCAAAGATTTAATGTGATTTTCCAGTCGAACCACTTCGGCATGTGCTGAGCAATACTGTCGAGACAGCGATGTCCAACGGTATTGGGCTTCACCCTTGGGAACAAAACAATCTTGCTCAGGGCATTTTGACGGTTCTTTTTTGGTCTGTACTAACTCCCAAAACTGAAGCGCTGTTTCTTGCAACTCAGTTAAGAACGCCGCGTCTCGTTGTATTTCAAACTCAATCAGTTGATCCTCAAAATAGAAAACCAACCAACCTCGCGTGCTATTGGCGACCAGTATTTGATGCTGTACTTGCACCCAATACAACTGATATGCCTCGCTTTGTTCTCTGTGAGCTTGCACATCCTCAAAAACTGACTGGCAAGGACATTTCAATTCAACGGGTTCACCCGCATCGTTGATGCCATCAAAGCTAGCTCGAAAGATTGCGTTATGATCGGCTTCTGCACATAACGGCAGAAGAAAGTCATTATGCGCATTCTCAAATGCTCGCCTTGCTTGAGGCTCCAACCGAATACCTCGAAGCACATTAGGATTATTCGACAGGTCTTCCGGTAATACGAATCCGGTTTTTTCTGCCCATAATCGCCAAGGTGTTTTGTAGGGTGAACGCCCCATAATAATTGGGGCTTCAGATGCCGTAACCCCTGCAATGCGCCACTGGTGCCATGCAGGAGTACGTTGTGATAGGTCGATAACCTTCATATTGCCTCCTTTAAGGGGAGACTCCCCCGAAGGAGAGAACTCCCCTTCAGGGTTAAGTGGTTACTTTGTAGCTTGTGCTAACGCTGTTTGGTGCTGAACAACACTTGCTTGAACCGAATCAATTGCCGCTATACCGGCTTGAATCGAACCTACGACAAGGGCAACAACCAATACCAAGCGAAAAAGTGAGGCTGATTTAGTCATGGAAGATCTCCAAAAAAAGACGAGACCTTCCCCCTGACGGGAGAATAATCCCGCCAGGGTTAGTAAAATGAATGCGTGGCGCTAAGAAGCTAAAGGCTGTGTGAGCGCTTTGGCTGCTTGTTGCTGTGCATTAAATATTTCTTGTTTCGCAAACGTCAGTTCAACACCTTGAAAATGTTCATTGGCATATTCCAATGCACTATTCCAAGCGTTTGAAGCTTCCGCCCGCTCGATAAGCTTGTAAACAAGCCCTCGGGTTCGATCATCAACTTGCTCGGGTGGAATCACAGATGGCTCAACAACATGTGTTGCTTGGCCTTCGATAATTCGCTCCGCTTCGTCTTGATCGAAAATTCCCACAAAGCCAAACGCAATGCGGGAACACTGGATCATGGACTTATGTCTTAGCATTCGCTTAGTGTGCGTCTGCCATGGACCATCTACACGGTAAGGGCCATTTTTGCCGTTACCTTCAAAAGGCGGTCGATAGATTTCATCCAGATACTCAGTGATTTTGACTGGGTGCGAACGGTCGCGCCGGTAGATGATGCATTCCATCCATTCCGGGCATTCTTTCGCGCCATCCAGGGAGACTTTGTTTTCTGAAGTCTTAAACTCCATGCCATCAAACTGGTCGTGTTGATTGATAATGCGAGACCATCCATCGACACCTACCACTGGAATAATTCCAGCTTGTTTATCAGGGAACGCAAAAATCTCTTTGGTGAAAGGGTTCAAGCCGTACTGATCTGCAACCACCAAGAGCGCCATCATCTGCTCATTGGTCGGTGCACTACCGTCACGTTGCTTAAATGCTGTTGCTTTTAGGGTATCGAACAACTTGTTTGGATCGACACTAAAGCGCTCAGCAAAGCGTTGGATTAGCTTTGGTTTTTCCATTGTGGACTCCGACAATCAAAGTGGGAGTCTGCCCCTGACGGGAAAGTACTCCCGGCTGGGTTAAAGCGTTATCGCTCGGTTAAAAATCTGGTTCAGGATAAGTTTGTGCCCAATTACCTTGGGAGCCCGCATCATCTGCCGGTGATGGCTCGGATGCTTTGTTCACACTATCAAGAAGCAGAAACTCGTCCGCGTCCACTTCGGTCAATCGATGCTTAATGCCATCTTTCTCCCATGAGCGCGTGCGCTGAGGCCCTTGAACAAAAAGCTTCGCTCCTTTTTGGATCAAATCTTTTGCTCTTAGCCCTAACTTAAATCCACCACGATCTCGAAAAACAACCCGATGCCATTCCGTATGCTCTTTGAGCTCATTGGATTGACGGTCGCGCCATTTCTCAGAAGTGGCCAGTGAAATACTGGTCACTAAATCACCTGATGGATAGGCTCGTGTCTCTGGCTCAGAGCCAACGTAGCCTATGAGTGTTACTTGGTTTTTCATGATGTTCTCCTCGTCTTAGTTGAACTCTGTGCACACAGTCGCTTCTACCCGGCTGGGCAAAGAAGACTGACGACGCAGATAGGTTGGTATTTCGAGTAAAGCCATGTCGTACTGATGTGGCTCTTTGTAAAACGCAGATGTCAAATGGGGCATACCAGGAGCTTTAGGCACTGCCATTGGACGACGTTTTGGTGTTGGTGTGAGCAACCGCTTGATTTGAGTAAATACAAATCGAAACGGGCGCACGCTTTGACGAGCAAGCAATCGCAAAAGCGACCAGCTCAGTTTTGCAAGCAACATAATGCCTGCGATTTGGATAATAAATCCGAAGATATATTCCATTGGTGACTCCTTATGTTGGTTTTGAAGGAGTCACCCCCAACTGGGGAAAACTCCCCCAGTTGGGTGGTGAAAAGGCGAACCGTAAGGAACGCATGGTTGAGCATGTAAAAACATGCAGGCTATTTGTTTAGGGAGGCTAGCTACCTCTTAGTACCACTGAGAATACTCAGCGGCGGGCTTCCTTTGAGCTCATGCTCTCAGGCGCAGATATCACTGAAACAGATCAGCAATATTTGATAGTCAGTATAACCGTCTTATCCAGACAGGATAGTCAGAAAGATGCTCAATTCTTCCACCTAGCTGAAAGGCCATTACCGCACAGAGGATTAGGCTAGGGACTGATTTTTGTCATATCAGGAGCAAACTTATGGCCCAAGCAAAACCCAATTACTCAAAACCCATCTTTGAACAATCATTCACAATTAACAGCTTACAGGCGCAACGTGTCGTTGACCGTGTTTTTAGACGGACGGTCAGTGCGCTTTACGGAATCGATGTCATCCTGCGCATCATTGGCGATGAGAACGAAATTGATGAAGTGGAACAGATCATTAGCCAGTTGATCGAGGATTGCGCTAAAGCGGTAGACAACGAACAAGCTCGTTTGGACAAACTGATGGAGTCCAACGGCATCGATGAAGTACCTGACTACACCGACCCGATTACCTTCAACGCCAAAATCAGCTCGCCTCAGGTTGGCCAGTTTGTCGGCTTAGTTCGCAAACTCGATGCGTTGATGATCTCAATGGACACACTCTGGTTGTCTAGCGTGCTCAGCAACAAACAACGTGTTGATGGCAACTACGCATGGCAACAGCGCATTATCAAACTTGCACGACGCATTATTGATATCGAAATTCGAGCACGAAAATCAGCTCAAGCCAAAGGTAAAGAAGCAGAAGTTGAACAAGCGGTGCCTTCAACCGATGACGATATCACTGAAGAGGAAACAGATACCCCCGCCAACTAGCCAACTAGGCTCCCATCAACCAGCCCCTCTCGAAGGGGCTCTTCATCTTGCTGTATTTTCTATCAAAATCATTAAAATGAATTTAACTGTCATTTTTGGCCAATTTACATGAATAGAACTAATTTTCTCGTTACTTTCTTGATAGTGTTGTTCGCTATCCCTGCATTTGCAGAACACCCAACATCGTTCAGCCAGGCAAAACGATTTGCCCGAGAAATTTACCAAGACAACCAGAGTACGTTTTACTGTGGATGTAGCTATAACAATGATGGTGCGATTGATGCTGCATCTTGCGGATATGAACCAAGGAAGCAACCGAAACTAGGAGAACGCTTGGAGTGGGAGCACGTTGTCTCAGCTTGGGAAATTGACCATCCACGCCAATGCTGGCAAAACGGCGGACGTCGGAACTGCGAAAAGAATGAGCCTGAGTTTTCTAAAATGGTTTCGGATCTCCATAACCTCGTACCATCTGTAGGAGAGCTCAATGGGGATAGATCAAATTTACGATTTGGCATGATTCCGAATGAACCAAGATCCTATGGTCTATGTGACTTCGAAGTTGATTTCAAAGACCGTCGAGCAGAACCACCAGTTAACCGTCAGGGTGATATTGCTAGAATTTATTTCTACATGCGTGATCAATACGGCCTAAGACTAAGCAGGCAACAAACTCAGCTATTTGAAGATTGGGCAGGAATGGACCCTGTTGACGAATGGGAAAAAGTGCGTGATTTGAGGATTCACCATAACTGTCGTTTTTATTTTTATGCTCGCAGTCTAAGGCTTATTACAAGCAGTGGCTAGACGCTTCTTATAAATATTCTGTTGCAGATATAAGGAATACTCAATTTGTGCATTAATCTTACCCCGTTAGGGCTCAGGCTTGGTAATAAAGATGCACAGGTGAATTGCTCATCAATAAAATTGTTTTATTGAGATAATACTTGCTTTTCGCCAGTGTGATTTTTAATCTCAATGATTAGACAGGTGCTTTGTAGTCGACAAGAGGGTATGCATGGGCATAGCGAACATAATGTCTAAGCGCGTAGTGAGTGTTCACATGGATGACAGCTTACAGTCGCTTAGAGAGCTATTTTCGGCAACGGGATTTCATCATTTACTCGTGGTACATGACAATGTACTTACCGGAATCATTTCAGATCGCGATTTTTTAAAAGCGATAAGTCCGTTTATTGATACCGTTGGTGAGCGAGTGCGAGACAGAGCAACATTTAGATAAGCGTGCCCATCAAATCATGACCCGAGAAGTCATCACCTTAACCCCGGAGGATTCCGTTTTTACTGCCATCGAATTGTTCAATAACAATAAGATATCGTGCATACCCATAGTCGACATACATTATCACCCAGTGGGTATAGTGTCGTGGCGAAATGTGATGAAGTTTATGCAGAAAAGGGTAGAAGCAAAACGCTAAAATGGCGCTAGCACCTTTGACGAGCGTTTTATCAAAGGTGATAGAGCGTATCGAGCAAGCGCCAAATTAACGTTACATTTATTCAGAAGCTGCTAGGCTTTTCTATAACTTACTTTAAATAGCAGGCTATATAAAACGGGAACGGCAATAAGCGTTAGAATTGTCGCGAATGTGAGTCCGCCCATTATGGTCACAGCCATATCGGCAAAAAAAGCATCAAACAACAATGGAGCCATCCCCAATATAGTTGTCACGGCCGCAAGTGCTACGGGTCTGACGCGGCTTAGTGTGGCTTCAACGATGGCGCTTTTTATTGCCAATCCTTCTTCAATTTGAAGATCAATTTCTTCAATAAGTACTATGGCATTTTTAATCAGCATCCCGAATAAACTCAAAAAGCCCAGTAGCGACATAAAGCCGAATGGCATATCAGTAGACAACAAGCCCGTGACTACACCTACTACCGCCATGGGGACAACCAGCCATATAATAAGCGGTTGGCGTACGTGGCCAAACAATAACACCGAGATAATGAACATCACTAAGAAACCAGCGGGTAAACCTGCACCTAAGGCCTGTTGAGCTTCGCTAGCGCTTTCAAACTCACCACCCCATTCAAGGTTGTAGCCCGCAGGCAAATCAATATCTTCAATTAACGGGCGAATACGCGCCAGCGCTTTGCCTGCGGTTTCATGTTCGCCAGGCTCTGCTTCAACGGTTATGGTGCGCAGGCGATCTTTGCGATGAATGCGCAGCTCTTCAGTCATAAGGTCTAAGCCATGTGATACCTGGGTAAAAGGAATATACTGACGTTGCTGAGAAGACCATACTTGAGACTCGCGAATAGACTGAAGAGCCGTGTCATCGGCGTTCCCCATTTTTGCCATGATATTATAGGCATAATCACCATCTTGCACGGTGCCCAGTTTCACACCACTGCTTGCGTACTGTACGGTTTGACTAAAATCTGAATGCGAAACCCCAGCAATTCCCGCATTGTAGTTGTCGAACTGTGTGTTTATTGCAAACCCTTTCTCTCGCCAGTTATGACGAACATCAATCACCTGACCATCTTCAAATAAACGGGCTTTGGCTTCTTCTGCTAGTTGGCGTAACACTTCAGTATCTGGACCTGAGAAACGCGCTTCGAGTTTAGCGCCTGAGCCTGGACCAAATTGCATGCGCTCCATATAGAAATTGGCATCTAAATCCAAATCACTTAGCTTGCTGGTTAATGCACGTTGAATGGCAGGAATGTGCTCTAATTCGCTGGCACGGACCATAAAGAATGCATAGTTTTCATTAGCGCTTTTTGGCGCGTATGTCAGCGTAAATCTATCAGCACCTTGCCCAATAAATGTGGTTACGGCACTGACATTATCCAGCGCTAAAATACGTTTCTCTGCTTCTTTGGCAATTTGCTCTGTCGCGCGAATGTCGCGGTCTTGGGGCCCCCAATAGTGCACAAAAAATACCGGTGCATTTGATGGTGGAAAGAACCCTTGTTTGACCATACCAAAACTGCCATAGGCAACAATGGTAATAACGAGGAGTGCTGCAATGGTTACCCAACGCAGTTTCAGTGCGCCGATAAGTGTGTGTTTAAACCACTGTTGTGCAGCGGAGGGCGCATCACTTTGTGATTGCGACATGCCCTTGCGATAAAAATGTGCGCCTAATACGGGGACCAACGTTACGGCAAGTATCCAGCTGATCATCAATGAAACCAACACTACGGCAAACAATGAATAAAGGAACTCGCCGGTTGCATCGTTAGATAAACCAATGCCAGAGAAGGCGGCAATACCTATTATGGTTGCGCCTAATAACGGCCATTGTGTGCGCTTAACAATGAAGCTGGCTGCATCTTTTGCTGAGGCACCTGTTGCCATTCGCAGCATCATGCCTTCTGCTACCACTATTGCATTATCGACCAGCATACCCATGGCGATGACCATTGCCCCTAATGAAATACGCTGAAGCTGAATATCCATCAACCACATGATGAGGATGGTACCGAGTACGGTAACAAGTAATACAGTGCCTACCACAACCCCAGAGCGCCATCCCATGAATAAACACAAGGTTAATGTTACCACGGCCACAGACATCACAAGGTTATTGATAAAGCCGTCCACCGAATCATCAACTACTGAGGCTTGATCGTAAATGGGAGTCAGGGTAATACCAACTGGAAGTTGTTTGAGCAGGGCCTCCACTTTTGCATTTACTCGCTCGCCGACATCTACGATGTTCACATCCGTTAATGCTGACACACTTAGCGTAAGGGCTTCTGCACCGTTATATCGCACTAATACAGGCTGAATATCAGCAGGTTCGAGTTTTAAGGTCGCAACATCAGCAACACGCAAAGAACGGTTTGTACCAGGGATCACCAGTGATAGATTTGAAATTTCATCTAATCTGTCTGGTGCACGCTTGACAATCAAGCGCACGTTTTTTTCATCCACCTTTACGCGCCCACCATTGAATGGTCGAAGATTGTCTTGGAACAATGAGGTCAAATCTGGGAAAGAAATACCCAACCCAGCGAGTTGATATGGGTTGATGTAAGCAACAATTTGCTCTTTTTGAATACCGGTTACGTTGACCTTTGCCACACCTTCAGTGGTAAGTAAATCTCGACGAATAATTCGGGCAAACTCACGTAACTCATGGGTGTCGAAATCTGGAGCGCTGAGAGCGTAATAAAGCCCATAAACATCACCGAAGTCATCAAATACTACGGGGTCTTGAGCGCCCGTGGGCAGCGAACTGGCGGTGTCGTGAAGGCGCTTCCTCAATTCGTCCCAAATTTGAGGTAACACATCACTATCGTAAGTACTCTTTACCTCTACGGTAATTTCAGAACGCCCTGGAGAAGATATTGAAGTCACTTCTTTTAATTGGGGCATTTGTTGAATAGCGATTTCTAAACGTTCTGTGATTTCACGTTCAACTTTTTCCGCGCTAGCGCCAGGATAAGCAGTGTATATCTTAACTTGTTTGATGGTAAAAGCAGGGTCTTCAAGTCGACCAATTTTGGTCATAGCCAGCACACCACCTAGTAGCAGTATGATGACCATCAGCCAAACATTTACGGGTTTGTCGATTGAAAAGCGGGCGATATCCATGGTTTATTTTTCTCCCTTATACGGAAGCACTTTCATGTTTTCTCGCATTTGTGCTGCTCCAGCGGCAACCACCTTTTGACCAAGTGAAATTGGCCCTTCTACTACAGCAATATCCCCCTCGATATGTTTGACATCAACGCTGTGTTGTTTCACTGTTTGTAGACTGTCATCAAGTACCCAAACGGCAAAGCCATCGTTCTCATCACCGACTAGTGCTTTCACTGGCACGACTAAGCCGTCGGAATATAAACTACCTTGAAGGCTTACTTTAACCACTGCTCGAGCACCAGGAGTGAGTGGTAATTCTTTTCGAGGCTCCATGGCGAATACTACTTCGTAGGTTTGAGATACGGGGTCCGGTTGTGTGGAATGCTCAACATAAGTTACTGGGTACCACTGACTGCGGTTTGTCGCCAATGTGGCACTCGCTTGCTTAATGCCACGCCCTATGTTGGCGGTAAGTAAGCGCTCTGGCACATTGATATTAAAGTAGATTTTCGACACATCTTGCAAACGGGCGATAGCAGTCCCTGATTTTACAAAACTGTTATTTTCTACAAGACGTTGGGATACTTTCGCATCAAATGGCGCGTAAAGCCGAGTATAACTTAAGTCTTGTTCTGCGTTTTTAAGGTCAATAACAGATAATTCATAGGATGTTTTTGCCGAATCCAGTGCGCTTTGAGATACCAAATTTTTTGCGAACATTTTTTCAATTCTATCGAGTTCTCGTTTTGCTTGTTCTAATCTGGTTTTAGACTCTTCAACTCTGCGCTCAAAGGGCTTTCTGTCTATTGTGGCAAGCAGCTTGCCTTTAGTGATATCACTGCCGGTAACTAAATCGGTTTGTATTAATCGGCCAGAGACTTCAAAACTCAAATCAACAGTTTTCACAGCAGATACGACGGCAGGAAACGTAAATTCGTCAAAATTGGGAATAGGTGAGACTTCAGCAAACTTCACATGCCGCACTACCTCCGATTGTTGCTGCTGAGCTTTTTCAGGTGAGCAAGCGGTGAAAATAAAAATAGAAATAGAAAAGAGACTTAGCGCTAGAGTATGTGAGTAGTGTTTCAAGGACATAGTCGTATGCCATCCATTAGTAATATGTTGAACATAGATAACCAGTATCGTTGCATTTAAAAACAACCTACGTTGCAAACATTGTGCGCCTTATAGTATGCTAATGCAAAAGTAAACTGGCGAGTGCATTATGGTTCATCTGCATTGAAAAGTAAACTGGTCGGTGTAAAAAGAAGTTTTATATGATTAAGAGAGTAGACCAATGGCTGGCAATACACGAACCCTTAGCGACTTAAAACGCGAAGCGATTATTCAAGCAGCGACGCAAGCGTTTCAAGAATTTGGCGTGAAAGGTACTAGCATGGATAAGCTTGCTGAGTTGGCTAATGTGTCTAAGCGTACTGTGTATAATCACTTTTCTACGAAAGAAGATTTAGTTATGCATCTTGTCACCGAGCAGTGGCAAAGTGCCATAATGAATATCACAGCGCATTACTTACCTAACGAACCTCTCGATACACAGCTGCAAAGCATCATTCTCAAAGACATCGAGTTTATGGTAAGTGAAAGTCATCTTGATTTAGCCCGTGTAGCGATTGGCTACTTCTTTTATGAACCTGATAAACTCAAAGACGAAGTAGCGCAGTTAAAAGCTCAGGAAACGGCCATGCATCGATGGCTCAATGATGCAAAGGCTGATGGCAGATTGGCTTTTGATGATGTTAAATACGTGGTGAATGAAATAGACAGTTTGGTAAAAGGGCAGTGTTTCTGGCCACAGCTTTTTAAAATTGAAGATGCGCTAAGTGACGAGGCTAAAAAGAATATTGCCAAGAACATTGTTGCACTAATTTTGAGTCGATATGCAATAGAGAGTAAATAGCGTGTTAAACGGGGAATCTATTATCATACGTAGCTGTTTGAAGTAATGCTCAGAAGATCTGAAGGCTCAGGTGGGCTATCGCAGGCCACGTCATCGTGGTGGTGAGAGTCACATTGTTGTTCCCAACCGGTTGCAGCGTCAGTTTAATCCTACGGCGCCAGATGAAGCCTGGGTAACGGATATTACACATATCCGCACTCACGAAGGTTGGTTATATCTGGCAGTGGTCGTGGATTTGTTCTCACGCAAAGTGATTGGCTGGTCAATGCAGTCACGCATTACCAAAGACATTGTGCTGAATGCGCTGCTGATGGCTGTCTGGCGGCGTAATCCTAAACAACAAGTGATGGTGCATTCCGACCAGGGAAGCCAGTACACCAGCCATGATTGGCAAGCATTCCTCAAAGCTAATGGCCTGGAAGGTAGCATGAGCAGACGAGGAAACTGTCACGACAATGCTGTTGCTGAGAGTTTCTTCCAACTACTGAAACGTGAACGCATCAAGCGAAAAATCTACTCAACAAGAGACGATGCCAGAAGCGATATCTTTGAATACATCGAGATGTTTTATAACTGCAAAAGAAAACATGGTTCCAATAATCTGCTGTCACCAGTAGAGTATGAAAACCGTTACCAAGAAAGGCTGGGAAGTGTCTAAGTTATTGGTAGCGATTCACTGGCATATTAATCTATAATCAACCCTATGAATGAGCCTTGTATAGAGTAAACTTTGTTATGCCACACCATATATCAAAAATTGATAATTCTCACATTATAATGGTGGTATATGAAGGAGAGATAGACTTCGATGAACGCACTCAAATCTTTCAAACAATAATTACTGATTACAAACAAAAAGCCATTTATAAGTTACTCATTGATTATCGATTAGCCAATTTAAAAGCTTCAAAAGTTGAACAAACTATTTTCGCGAGATTTGTAACATCAGAACTAAAATTCAAACACGCTGCAATTGCAATACTCGATAATGAACCTCAAAATGGTATCTATCCTGCAATCAAAGATAATGTCCAACTTACTCAATATAGAGTAAAACAGTTTTCAGATGAACTTGAAGCATTGAACTGGTTAAATTCAATCTAACTCAACACAGTGCCATCTAAGGAAGATGCGAATAAGTTCCTGATGTGAGATCATAGTGACATAGCAATCCAGCAGGAACCAATGTTCCATGAGCCACCAGTTCACCTTTGCCGATAGCGAGTTTTCCAGCAAACGCCGTCAGACTCGTAAAGAGATATTTTTATCCCGAATGGATAACCTGCTACCGTGGTCTCAATTGCTGGATGTAATAGACCCTTTCTACCCCAAGGCGGGTAATGGTCGCCGTCCGTATCCGCTGGAAACCATGTTCCGCATTCACTGTATGCAGCAGTGGTACAGTCTTGGTGATGAAGCCATGGAGGACGCGCTGTACGAGATTACTTCAATGCGCCAGTTTGCACAACTGTCACTGGATAAGGCCATTCCTGACCGCACCACCATCATGAATTTCCGGCACTTACTGGAAAAACACACACTCACGCGCAAGTTATTTAAAACCGTCAACCAATGGCTGTCGGATTGTGGTGTGATGATGACACAGGGCACGTTGGTGGATGCGACGATTATTGAAGCGCCTAGCTCCACCAAGAACAAAGACAAGCAACGTGACCCGGATATGCATCAGACCAAGAAAGGCAACGAATGGCACTTCGGCATGAAAGCCCATATTGGCGTGGATGCCAAGAGCGGCTTAACCCATACGCTGGTGACTACTGCCGCCAATGAACATGATCTGAATCAGTTGAAAAACCTGTTGCACGGCGACGAGGAATTCATCTCTGGTGATGCTGGTTATCAGGGCGCAGAGAAGCGGGAAGAACTGAAAGACTCGAATGTAGAATGGCTAATTGCCGAGCGTCCCGGCAAGGTGCGAGCCCTGAAAAAGCATCCTCGTAAGAACAAAACCATTATTAACATCGAATACTTAAAAGCCAGCATCCGGGCAAAGGTAGAGCATCCGTTTCGGATCATCAAATGTCAGTTTGGCTTTATCAAAGCACGCTATAAAGGACTGATGAAAAATGACTCTCAGTTAGCCATGCTATTCACCTTGGCAAACCTGTTTAAAGTAGACCAAATGTTGCGACGACAGCCAAGATCTGTCTGAAATCCGGGAATCGCCCGAAATAGGGTCGAAATCCGGCCGAAAATTGGGGAGAATTGGAAATTTGGTGTTCAAAAGTTAGGCGGTCAGCTCAAAGCTTCGCTCGATACCTAAATCGCAGGACCTATTCGCAGCTTCCCTAAAACTCAAGCTTATGCTAATCGATCAAGCTATTTAGTAAACTTCGGAAGAATGATGAATCAAACACTTCTATTTCTTCATCAGTACTGGTTCCATTAATACTGATGAAGCAACTTCTTTTAATTATTCCCCGAAATTTCTTCTGTCGCCTCCTGACGCAGTTTCTGGGCATCCATTCCGTTTAGCCGTTCAATGGCTCTGTCTGCGGTACTTTGACGGTTTCCATCAACGTTTAGGGTACTTCCTGAGCCAGTGAGTCTTTCCAGATCCAGTGGCGGTACTTCGGGTAGGTTGCCTGTTATCGATAAGATACCTATCCATTCATCCAGATTGACTTGGCTCCAATCCACCTGGTTTAACTGACTCGCGGTTAAACCTTCACAGTTTGGTGACTTGGCACTGCCCCAGCCAAGGCCCAATTGCGGACGTACTTGTTCCTGAATGATCCGTGAAAGCGGCGAAGTAAAGCAGCAATATGACTGCCGTTTTTCAACACAGGCACCTAAGAACTTAGACTTGCAGTAAGAGCCTACATAGTGGCAACTCTTCAATACCCGCTTGGCGTTCATTTCAAACTCGCTCTGCTCACATTTCCAGATAAGCTGAATGAGGATCATAGTGACTGAATAAATCATGTAGGCCGTCATAACCGTACTCAGAACCGCGCCCGCAGCGCCCCCCAGGGCAAAGTTACCACCCGAAACGACACCATCGGCTCCAACCGCACCACCAACGTTACTAAACAGTGCCGATTGCGCCCCCGAACCAAACGTAGAGCCTACCCACTCAGCCGTTTTGTTGGTCAACACCTGCATAAAGCCAGTCGCAGCTTGCTCCGCTCCCGCGCCAGCAGCCGTTGATGGCCCAGCCCCCATGAGAGAGTCCCATGCAGACACAAAAGGCTCTTTAACCGCACTCCAGGTACTGGTGATTGGTTCCCTGAGCGTATTCCACGAACCATAGATTGCCGAAGACGGATTCATGGCCATGACTGCCGTATCAAGCTTGTTAACCGCCACTATCATCGTGATGTAATCCGATAACGACACGCCACTTGGCTTTTCACAGCAATCCACTATGCCACCAACGGCTTTTTTGCACTGGCCAGCATTACCTTTAAAGACCGTACACTCGACGTTATCTTGGCCATCAGCTCCCGTACATGACATATCATTGGTCATAAACTGCGCCGCATTAAGCATCGCTGCGGCTTCTGCAAAGTTAGCCTGCTTGATTGACTCTGGCTCTAAACAATCTGTGCCCATACAGCGAACTGGCCCCTCACAGTTGTATTGAGTTTCCATTCGTGCATTTTGCACTTCAACGCTTTGTCCGCAGTCATACACCAAACTTTGGATATAGCAGAAGCCTTCATGACCAGCCCCGCCTTCAGTGCATTCGGTTCTGACGTACTGGCAGGCCAGGTTTTGCTCCAGCGCGGCACACGTATTGGTGGTCGTGTTTTGTCCGTTATTAACGATGGTTTGTGTATTACCATTGGCATCTACCCAGCTATCTGAGCTGCCCATGTTGAACTCTGGATGAGCAGTCGAAGCATTGTAGGTTGCTCTTGCCCTCCAGCATGAGAGTCCCAGTCCATCAGAGCTGCCGCGACTGGTTAAATGAACAGGAGACGAAACAACCGCTGGATAAAGGCTCCCAAGATTGGCCAACTCGCCACTACCAACCGTTAACCCGTCGATTCGTTTTGTGCCCGTATCCAAACACTGCCACTGCACGGCAGTAAACTGATCCGTTTGCATCAAGCATTGGTCTATGCCCGGATCACTTGATTGATGAACAACGTCCTGTTCTAAGTACTTGCCAGAGAAGGTCAATGAAGCGCTCAGTTTCGCAGGAGCCAAACACTTCTGAACTTCTCGGCTGCAAGTATCGAAATCGACTTTGTTCCAGCCGGATTCACATCTGGAACGAGTAACTTCCTGAGGTTCATGCCACGAAATAATCGACCCATTGGCGACTTTACACAATGAACCAACCAAGGTTCCTTTTGGACACGTCATTTCAGGGTATTTAATGGACGGTTTCGTCTCAGTCACCGTTTCCTTATTGCCCGTCAGTGAGAGTGTCGTTTTCCAACCATTTGCCTTGGATGGCGACTCGGTAATTTTTATCTCAGTATTTTGATTATCAAAAATCCTCAGCGTCGCGTTTCCAGTTTGCATAGTACTGTTGTGCTGTGGAACAAAGCTGAGCGTTTCGGAGCTAAAGCAACCACGCTCAATGGACCAGCTTTGTTGATGGGTTTCAGCGGATACACGTCGCTCTAACTGACACTGAGTAAGCGTGCTGATCTTCTCGCACACCTGGTAATCCGGTACATGCTTGGTTTCAGTAAATGGCGTAATCGTCTGAGTAGGCTCACAGGCCTCAAAACTACTCGGCATAAGATTGGATACTACGCACTTTGGATCGCTGGTTTGTAATCCACAGTCATAAGTATCGGTAAAACGAATGCATTCACCTCTATCATTGGTCTCGGCACATTCTGACGACATGAAGCCACAGGAAGGGTTCGCTTCAAGCACTTGGCAGGCCTGATTTTCAATTCCCTTATAGCTTTCGTCATCCACACTCACTTGTACACGCCGACACAAAGGCGATATGCCAGCCACAGGGCTTGGGGCAAAATAGGATTCACAAACTGAAACACCATTGACCACCGTACATCCGTTGGTTGAAGAAGGCTGATCCGTGCATTGAATACTATAATCTGAAAACTTCGCCGGTATATCCGCTGCTTGTTCGATACAGGATTGCGGTGACCAACCATCATTCATCACCACCTTGGTTGGATCAAAGCGCACCTTGATGCGAGCATACCCCTCACCACTACCCGTAACCGATACGCGAATTTTTACCGGCACTTCTAAACCTGGTTCTACCGCTTTTAGCTTGGCAGTGAGATCGGTATTTGGATTGCGCTCCCAACTGGTACTGAGCTCGCAGCGACCTGCCGTTTCTGGTGGAAAGTTATTGTTCGGCCCAGACCAGACTTTCTGATCGCCAAGCCACACTTGCATGTAGTCATCCCATTTGGCGTACTCAAGAACGGCAGAGGTAATCGCATCGGGATTCACGACTTTGAGTGTGATGGCCTGTTCAAATACTTTACAACGGCCACTCCAGTAGTTGTCACCAATTCGCCCTATCCAAACCTCAAGACAACCCTCACCACAAGAGCGAAGGTTCATCGGCCCTGAAACATGCTCAATAATGCCTGCCGTGTAATCGTGAGTAATCGTGCAGCTGTTAACCGCTGTATTGAGCCTGTCACATTGCTGGTAATTTGGGCTGCCTTCACCTTGAGACTCACAGCCGGGGAAGCTTTGGGTTAATAGATTGGGGTCAGTTTGAACCGCGTCAGTTAATGCCCAAAGCGGATCATTGACCATATCTGGCCGAGACCTGTCTTTGATTTGCTGTAGCGAGCGAAATGCTTCACCCGTAGCGCCACTTTCGGATGCCATGCTCTCTTGGCGCTGCGTCCCCAATTGATTCATACTGGCATCAGAGCCATAAACGCCCGTTAAGACATCCAATGAGCCCTGATCCATACCAGGGAAAAGCTCTTGCAAGTTAATCGTCTCATTACCACTGCCATTCGGCACCGACAATGTATTGCCATTGAGTGCGGGCATCGTCCAGTTTTGCAGCAATTGCTTACCTTCTTGTTGTCCGCTTAAGCCGGATTGGCGCTGCACATCAGCGGCCACACCATGTAAGGGCAAGCACGCCATAGTGATTGATAAAACACCCGCTAAAACTCGGGTAAAAAGTGTTGGTTTCATGGTTAACCTCCCGAGTTACAGCAGTCTTGCCAGCGCCACAAAATGTAGAGCGCATCTTCTCCGGCACCGGGGATCGTTCGCCACTCTCCCCATTTCATGGTGCTTTCACCGATGACATGCGCACTTTCAGTTTCCGGTACTGGGAAGAACATACTCATCTTGTATTGAGATTTCGGCAGCATGGGTTCGATAACAGGTCGGCATAGCGCACTGTTCCCCATTGTTCGCCTTGCAAGACCACGCCTGTGTTGAGCCGCGATTGCACGCGCCGCTAAATGGCTAGTGTTTTCTGCTAATGAGCCAAAGGCTAAGGTGTGGCCAGATAACGGGTAGAGATGGCCCCAACTGCCAGCACACCAAAACAACTGATCGATGGGTTTACCAAGCGTTGATGAAGCAGCATCAGCGGTACAAGCCGAAATAGCCAATGGATTAGCAACAGCAGCCGCTTCAGGCTGAGTAAAAAAGGCCAGTTCATCGTTCAGCCATGTTGGGTCCAATTCCGACAAATACATCAAGTCAAAGTCCATGTAACCATCGGCATTGCAATTGCCATCCATGAACAAATCGAGCATGACCAAAAGCGGAAAGGCGTAATAATGGTAATGGTAGAACGCAAGATCGCCGGTATCGTATTCACCTTCACCATGACCACCTTGCAGTCGTCTATCACCTAACGGTAAACGGATCCCTCCCAGGGAAGGCGAACAACCCGGCGTTCTGACCAATTCAATCAGACGCGCTGGCTCCCACATGCTGGTAACAATACCTGGCCTTGGCACGCCTAAGTTGTCTTCACACAAGCAAAATGACTTGTTTGATGCGCCGCTTGGGACATTGCCAGAGCCAAGAGGAAGCCCTGCAACCCGGATAGGAAAAATGCATGACCAGCAAACATCCGTCAGCAACTTGCCCGATAATAAACCCGCGTCTGGGCAGGTCAGTTCGGCTTTAGCAGGAATAGATGCACCCAGGACAAGCATGACAACGAGAGTACGCAACCGACGATACGTATTATTGAGCTTTTTCATGAACAAGCTCCTTTGCTGGAATTTCTTCTATTTCAAACGCGAGCCCCTTTGCTTGAACAAACGACGGGGTGACTTGCAAATCAAAGCGCTGCTTTAGCGAGGCATTGAGAAGGTAAACCGGACTGTCCAATGTCTTTTCAAGCGCATTGAGGCGATTCCAGCCTTGGGCACGGTCGAGCTGCGTGGTGATAAGCGTAATGCGGCGCAGTGTCCTATCTTGCGTCTCAAGCCAATGCGCTACTGCGTCCACTTCTTCAGCGTTCGACGCATTAAACACCACGAGCTGCTGAGTAAATGGCAAGGCTTTTAGCGGGTTAATACGCGTTCCTGCTGGGATCAATGTTCGGCCATTGGCATCCAATAGTGGCCGCTGCATGACGATGGTTGGATCAACCATTCTTATCCGATACTGCGTGGCTTTGGGTAAGTCAGTAAATGTTTGGCGAGACCAGAAACGCTCAATGGCTTTTTTCTTTAACGCGCCCAGGTCAAGCGACTGTAAACGCTGCATCGCCACTTGCATCAAATCCGGTTCTAAAATCGAATGAATTGGACCTCGTTGACCCAATGAACCGCTATTGCCAGTTTCAATTTGGCGCTGCAACCAGTCCTTGCTGTAAACCCCTAGTGCACTTGCAGTCACCTTGTCATCTTCTATGCGGAAAATGGCAGGCACGCTAGTCACCCGCCAGTGCACAAAGGCTTTCGGATCGATTCGAACCTGAGGAACAGGATCAAGTCCCGCCATCAGGGTATGCCAATCACGGATAGCCGCCCCCAAAGTCTTTCCTTCAGGAATGCCCCGAAACAACACAATAGCGCCGGTAGCACTGGCCTCTTTAAATAGCTGCTTCAGTGACGAATCACCCAATGAGGACGACGCAAATATCAACCATTCATCGCTGTGTTTGAGCGACACAGGTTGTTCAACCGGCGCAAAAGGCTCGATAAATTCAGATGAACCATCCACAGCACTTTGTAAAATGCTGCGGCTCATTTCGACGATCTTTTTGTCCTCGTCAGACAACGGAAAAGGCTCTTGTGCCCAGGAAACTTGCACCCAAGACAATGGAGCAACCAATAAAAATAAGAGACATAGTCTTTGCATCATCTACCTCCTACCAAAGCGGCCAAGCGCGACCGACAATCTGCTCGCGCTTAACGGCATTCCAATAGCGGGAGTCGAAACTTGTTGCAGCCTCGCCGGAAAACCAATATTCGTTTTCTTGCAGCGTCAATGAACGGCTAAATTCTGTTTCAGCCACACCAAGACGCTGGGCTAATGCCATGCCGGTAGAGACTTCAGCACCGTTCACTAGCACATGCTCAGGCGTCACATTGACTTCATCCCCAGGCATCCCTGTTAGGCGTTTCAGCATACGAGTACCGTCGTTATATAACGGAGCGAGTCCTTTTGAGTGGAAGGCATACAAACCATCCTTAACGGGCTCTTTATTCCATAGGTCAATCAGGTACACCGTGGTATCAGGCAGGCAGCGCTCTTGCTGGGTATCAATACCTATTCGGTAGCGCATCATGGCGTAGGTGCCTACCAAGGCCATGATTAACGCAAGAACGGTCAACCGAATGAGATATGGCCGCCAAGGCATTCTTTTACGGAGTATCTGCATGAGACACCTCCTTTGAGCCTACTGGCACAAATACAGAATCATCAGCACCCACCACCGCTTGGGCATCCAGCACGATAAAACCGGCTGCTTTTAGCTTTTCAATTTGCTGATTGGTCTGAAGCAACCTGGATTCGATGTCTTGTTCGCTGGCATTGGGGCCCAGTGACAACACCGCCTCCCCAAAATCCACGACTGCAATGGGCGTACTTAACGCCAACTGGCTGTGGATAGGTTCGAGTGTTTTCATTAAGAGCCAGCTGGTCATTAAACCGCTACCAGCAATAGACAAAGTAATAGAAGCCATAAATGGCCAAAGCGTGGTCTTATTCATAGCCTCGCTCCTTTAACAACTGGGAGATGGCATCAGCAACAGAAAGGCCTTTGCGCGTTAACTGCTTAATCGCGTTTACATCTTCTGCACGGGACGAGTACAACAGCTTGTGAAACGGATCGACGATGAGGCGGCCAATCCCGGTGCCCATTTCGGTAATAAAGAAAATTTCGGAATAGACACCCGTGACGGTATGAACCGTTTTTAGGTATTCGTAGCCGCCTTCACCTAATGGCAAACGGCCTTCTTTTTTGAGCGCGTTGATGGTTTCAGCTTTTTGGCCAAGCAGGTACATATTGGCCGAGTTTTCAGCGATGGCTTTACCTGTAGGGCTGTCATACAAATCGTTGACCGACTGCGTTACCGTTACAGCACTGCCGCCATATTTTCGAAATCTACGGTAACCGGTTTCGATGAACTTACCGACATCACCTTGAGTCAGCAGATCCCAGGCTTCGTCGATGAACACAATCTTGCGACGATCCCGCTCACCTAAATACATCTCTTGTTGGATTTGGTAGATAAGCTGAAGCAACACCACTTGTTGCAGGTGCTTGCGCCCCTTGAGCTCTTCTAACTCCAGAACGGTGAAACGGTTTTTGAAGCGAATATTGTTGTGGCCATTAAAGAAGCGGCCATATTCGCCCTGTGTCGTAAACGGATAGAGCTGCTCACCCACGTCTTGCACACGACGGTCTTCATGATTTTTTAAGGCCTCTGCCACATCATCAACCAACATGGCACGACCTTTTTTCTCCCACAGTTCACGGGTCTGACGCTTTAGGTTGGCCATCTGAAAATCAGTTAATGACTGCGTAGGCGCGGCCATTGCGGCCAATAATCCAACCAGTACATCCGCTTCTTCGTCATAGTCCTCAACGATTTCAAACGGATTTAAGCAAATGCCACTGTCCCGCCCGAACTGTAAGAACTCTCCGTCATAAACTTCACACAGCTTTTCATAGGAGCGGCCAACATCAATCACCCAGCATTGCCCGCCTTCTGATAAGTAGGAGGAGATGATTTCATTCACCAGGAATGACTTGCCCGACCCCGATTGCGCCGCGATGCAACAGTTGTAATTACTGCCCGAGTCATAAAGGGACACACTCATGATCTGGCCATTACGGGAAACAAAGTTAATCACTGGCGTGCCCGTGCCTTTCCAATCCGCAAACAAAGGCAACAGAGGGATCACATGCCGTGTCGCCATGGTCTTGAATCGAAACAAGTCATTCATCGCCTGGCGGTCAGCGCCAAATGGCAAGGCATTCAGAAAAATGGGCAAACAAAAGTACTTGTCTTCCATCAGCTCAAATCCGAGTTCTTTGAAGTAAGTTCGGGCATTTGAAACAGAGCTGATCGACGCTTCTTCTGTTGGTGAAAACAGCGTTAAGGTCATGTTTGCCCGAATAGGACGATCACCTTCTTGCAAGGCTTCAAAAAGAACATCAAATCCCTTTTTCTTGGCTGCAAGCACCGGCACAAACTTGAGCATCGGGCCATAGGCCTGATTGACCGCCCATTGACGCTTCGTCTCTAAACGAGATCGCATCGCCTCAGCTGAAGGAAAGTGAATGGTGACATTCAGCAAAAAGCTTCCGCGTAAACCGCGACTGCCCGTCATCATATCGCCCGCAAAACTTGCGGCATGACCAAACCAGATCCGCTCAGGCAAGCGCTTAAACGATAAGGTTTTAACTCGGTAATCACCCAGCATCAGACCTTGGCTATCCACCTTGATAGCTCGGTCATAATCCAACACTTGCTCTCGAAGTGGTTTATCTGCCTCACTGCGGATTGGTGATGGATTGCGCCAAGAAGCATCTTTTCCCCAGTTAAGCTGCGCACTTAATGCCGCGAGCCAGTTCCGGTCAGTCATCTCAGTAACGCGAAAACCAACCGTTGCCAGCGCCTGCGAGAAAGAAGCACGAAGCGCGGATGCTCGACTTAACTCACGCTCGGTCGGTATAGGACTTTCCAAAGGCAATTTGCAGGTGACGATCAGTTGAAAGTTGCGTACCTGAGTCTGGGTCGATTCTTCTATCGGTTGAACCGTGCCCCCATCGAGGAAATCCGCACGTTTGCGTATCGACGCCCTAAGCAATGGATCGGATTGACGATGCCGTAAGCCCATCATGCGTTGAAGGTCGGTTTGAATATCAGGCGAGGCGTACAGGCCAAATTGCAGCAAAGTGTCTTTTGGCCAGTCGTTGTTGAGAAGAACATTAACCCTGTCTGCAACAGACTCATCACCACCGGGCAATGGGTCACATAGAAAACCAAAGCCAACACTCTGGTCTTCCATGAAAAACAGTTGCTCATCGTCTGAATAGGCCAAGACTGGCAACAGCTCTGAAGCGCGTTGCCCTGAATACAGAGAGGCTTTCATTAACGCCCCTCCAACCAAGCAGAAAGATCATAAGGACGGCCTCGGCTGATGCGACCATCATTGGCGACGATGAAAGGCACACCTTGAATGCCCAGGATTTGAGCTGTCACCAAGGTACGCTGCATTGGTTCTAAGTTGCAGGCATCATCCTGTTCTAGGTTACCAATCCGGCCATTCAGCAATGCATCGGTGGCCGCTTTCTTGTCACGCGCACAGCCAAGCTGGCGAACCTGACGCTCTGAATCAGGACCAAGTACTGGCACAGGGAGTATTTGGAAGGTGTATTCTTTGGTTAGCGGTAAAGCTTGTTTCAAAAGCTCATGGCAGTGCGGGCATCGTGGGTCAACAAAGACCACCACTTTCTTTTTGCCTTCGCCCAGCGTAAGTGGGTTCAAATCATCCATTTTTAAGCCAAGACGACTTAAGTCCAGCGTGTTCCCCGCTTCACGAATTTCTTCAAGGCTGGTAAGCGGCTTTTTCGACCAGGCATCATAGAGCGTGCCATCAATGACGAACCGGCCACTGTCTGACATGAAAACAATACGGCCATTGCTTTCGACCGCTTTCATACCCGTGACAGGTAAAGAAACCATGCCATCAATTTTGCCAACGGGCGACACTTCAGACACAGGTTCAGCTTGAACCAAAGGAGACAGCGCAAGCGCCAGAATGATTGGAGATAGTTTTCGCATGAGGAGTCCTCGTTAATGTAAATCGAGGCTCCAGTCTATGCAGTTGTCCTATGTGGACTCGGTTAGATAGATTGAAGAATTGGATGCCTTGCTAGGGTGCTTAACTATTTGGAAATAACTGTTAGAATTAGGAGGAATAAACAGTGTACAGCTTATAACGAGCAGAAATGAAAAAGGCCGCCTTTCAGCAGCCTCTTCAAATTCTTCTAGATTTCGCCAAAAAACCTATGATTTTAAAGCAATTTCTAGTCAGATTCTGCCCTAGAGCCATATCACGAGCCGATGCTCGGAGGGGGTGTATCTAGGACTTACAGACACAGTATAGGATTGGAGATAAAGATTTGCAAGTAGATCAAGCGTTCATCAACGCACTAGAGGTAACGCTTTCGAAGTCCCGATTGGACACCTACCGCAGATACTTCAGCTGTCAAAATGATGCTGAAGCTCTTGGAACGTATCTTTGGAATAAGTCCTTATCAACAGCATTTTACCCCCTTCTTCAGGCGACTGAAATTACTTTACGAAATTCAATTCATTCAGCTGCATCCGGCCATTTCAGTGGAAACAAAGAATGGTTTCTAATGAAGAAATTCCCCTCTGCGAAAAAAGAGGCTGAGAAGCAATACCTGAAAAAAGATCGTAAAACACCAATTACTCCCAGACCTTCTTCAGATACCGTTGTAGCATCTTTGAGCTTTGGCTTTTGGGTTAATTTACTTACGCAGAACTACGATGACCCAGTGAAAAATACCAAACTTTGGCCGACATTGATTCCACAAGTATTCCCAAATGCAAAAAGCACGAACGCAACAAGGACTGCATTACATCATCGATTTAAATTTATAAAGGACTTTAGAAACAGGGTTGGCCACTATGAACCCATCTGGAAAATACGTGATACTGTTGACGGTGGTGGAAATATTATTCGCTTAGGTCCTACGACCCCGGAAGAAAGCATCATTCGCTTAAACGAATACATTGATCTGATTGCAGAGAGTTTAAAGTGGATGAGCTTTGAACGGTATGATTTTATTGTTGGTATGGGCATCATAGATCACATAAGACAACTATGTTCTCTTGAGGCATTGAGCCATTTTCAGGGAACAAATCCAACAAAACTAAAAGTCAACAAGTTGAAACATGAACTTTCAAAACGCCATAAAGAAAATGGTTCCGTCTCTGGGCTTTATGAACTAACAACATCACCTAAAGGCGTACATAAAGGGAGGAGCATTGTGCTTGAAGTTAAACAGATTTACCCACCAAGACTGATCAAATAAGCCAATCCTGATAAAAAATAAGGCCCACAAAGCAGTGACTTTGTAGACCCAAACCTTTTAAAGGCATATTTTGAGTTTATCAGGTGCCCAGTAAAACAGCGCTGATTGCTGGAACTGTTGTGCCAATGACTTCTTGAGTGCTGGCAACAACAGGTAAGGTTGCAGACATAACACTTTTATCGCCGACAAGCGATGATAGAAACGCCGTTGCTAGCCAACCGGTTTAGCTGAGCCCGTTTTTTTTACACCTATGTGGACTCGGTTAGATAGATTGAAGAATTGGGTGCCTTGCTAGGGTGCCACTTGTTGTTACGCATTATTAGTAAAGGTATAGCTATCATTCTGAAAGTTGAAAGGTTCCTCCCTGCTAGACCCCTGGTTTACTTAAGTCTATTTTTTCATACTCTAGGTGTTAAATTTCACAATGGTTTAAACCAAAAATAGTTACATACCGTCGAAATACAACTAACCAACTCTCAAAGTTCCAAGAACAACACCGCGTGTATCTATTGACTACACGCCAAAACCGTTTAAACTGTGTATTAAGTAGATATACGGAGGATGGTGTCATGGCTACAAAGACAGCCCCAATCAACATGCGAGTACTGCCATCGGTAAGAGACATCATCGATGCCGCAGCAAGTTTAAAGAAAGTCGATAGAACCGTATTCATTCAGCAAGCAGCGCTCAATGAAGCGCATAGTATACTGGCAGAACAGCGGGATTTTGTTCTAGAAGCAAAGGCTTTTGAAGCGTTTGATAACGAACTTCGTGCGGAGCCACAGACTCTTGAAGGTATGAAAGATCTGTTTAAAAGGAAAGCGCCTTGGGAATAAGTGCACCAACCCTACTCACTGCTGATCACGAGATTAACGCCTTTCAATGTGGCATCGAAGAACTCGATACTTGGTTAAGAAAGCAGGCGTTAAAGAGTCAAAAGCGGGGAACCGCGAGAGTGTATGTGGTCAATGACACTGAAGTCCATCAAGTGATTGGGTACTATGCCATTGCCATGGGATCAGTTTCCAGAGAGCAAGCTTTCAGTTCATTAAGAAGAAATAGTCCAGATCCCATTCCCATGGTGATTCTAGCCAGGCTTGGAGTAGATAAAGCCCATCAAGGTCAAGGCATTGCAGCCGGTCTTTTAAAAGATTGTATCATTCGCTCAGTACAAGCAATGAACGCTGTCGGTGGAGCAGGAATCTTAGTCCATGCTATTGATGGTAGTGCGCAAACGTTCTACAAGAAATTTGGCTTCAAAGAATCGACGTTTGATCCTTTAGTACTCATGGCAAGGATCTGCGATATCGAAAAATCATTGTCGATAGACTGAGATGACGGCTCCCCTTGCACAAGAGAAGCCGTCTATATTATCAGGTGCCCAGTAAAACGGCGCTGATTGCTGGAACTGTTGTGCCAATGACTTCTGGAGTGCTAGCAACAACAGGTAAGGTTGCAGACATAACACTTTCAACGACGGTTGGCGTATTGTAGAGACCCATACCGCCACCAATGCCCAAGGCAAAAGCCATCAAGCTTTGGCGAGCGATACCGCCCACAATACCCACCAGAACCATGGCTCCCGCTACGATCCGTCCCAAAGTACCTTGGGTCCAATCTTTTAGGGTATCCCACACATCAGTGAAAGCATCACCACCGGTGCCCGCAAATGAGGGCTCCGAAATCATTAACGCCATTAAACCAAGCGCTCCAATGGTCATTAGGCGCTGAGTTTGAATGGTGCGAACTGCATTTGTCATTCGTTAGTTTCTCCGTAGATACTCAAGTTATCGCGCTTACCATCAGCTCCCGCTGAGGCTGAATCGCTTTGAGTCTGAAGTGGACGTAGCACTGGCGAAACCGTTCGAGGTGCTGACCCCCCAATATCCCACCGGCGCGGTTCAATTTCGGTAAACACGTAGCTGGATAAATTCAGATCTCCACGGTCATCCTCCCAAGGCGCAATCCAAATTCGCATCACCCTTGAAGGAATGCGAAGAGGTGCAGATTGCTGCGTCTCAGGTAATGCTGGATGGCTCAGCAGTCCTGTCTCTAAATCAGATTGTGAATACCCAGAGGGAGAACCAATTCGAGTCGCCACAGCATCAATCGTCTTGGGTGCAGCGCCATTACTGGTAAGCTCATAGACTTCACGAGCGGATAAACAGCGCACACCGTCAGGCATACCTGGGCATCCATATTCACTACTCCCAAGACCCAATGAACTACAGCCAGACAATAAGGTTGAGCCGACTGCCAATAAAAGTAATCCAGCTTTAGACCACTGTTTTGACTGGTGCTTTGGGTTGTTCTGCATTGATGTCGTCATGGTTAACTCTCCTCTGGATACACATCTTATTGTCTGAAACGGACTTCGATCGGTTAGCAACATGCAGGATTTTTTCATCTTCTTGCACCTACCCCTTGTGAAGTGGCCAATGACAATGAGGCCCCACGAGTGACGATGACTTCAATTTTCCTTGCAGCGTCTACCTCTATGACTGGGAACATATTTTCAGCCATGTCCAAATAGAACTTGGCCACTCGATCCAATGCTTTACCAGTGCCTTTAATCGCAGCGCCTTGTAATGCTTCTTGGCTCATGACTTGCTGGTACAACTGAGTATCACCGGCATTACCCGTCTGAATCGTCGGTACAGGATTTACATCAAATGCGCCTGCCAAGCCCTGAAGGAATCCGGCCATCATTGATTTGGCCACCAGCTGGCCTTGTTTCGACACCAATCGGCCACGAATACCTGCTTTGCCGTCTTCACCCACGGCATAAGAATCCAGTCGCGTTTCAATGACGCCACCATCTTCTCTCACACATGAAATGGTCTCGCCTCGCAAATAAGCACGCTCAGAGCTCAAATCACCGTAACCTGCGGCGATCAAGAAACACTCTTTGATATCCGCTCTAAATCGGTTGGGTAAAATGGCTTCCTTTTGAATCCTCAGCAATGCAGGAAAAGGTTCACGTCTTGCAGACTCGTGAGTAGGAGCATCCAAACCCGTGATCAAAGTACCTGAGATGATGCTGCCCGCCGGTAAATACAAAGGCGGCGCTTCTTGCACTACAACTTCTGGTTCAGCAACCACTTCAGGCTCAATCATACGAATCGTGATTGGCGGCAATGGAACATCTCGTGCTCGTGTACCTTGGCCATTGGCTGGCTGCTGATAGAGCGGATCAGGCAGCGGCGCATTGGCAAAATAGTCGTCTGGGTTAGACGGCAGTGGCTTTTCTTCTTTAGGCAATTCCATGGCAGATAAAGGCACTTCAAAACGGCTATTTGTGCCTTCAGCTACTGAATCACCTCCAGCGCGAACATCATCAAGCTCCGCTCTAAGCCGAGCCAACTCCGCATTAACCTCACTTGGTATTGAAGGCGAACCTGGGCTTAGCCGTCCTGAATCGACGTCACGACGCAAGCGCTCAACTTCACGACGTAACTGTTCATTGCGCTCACTGAGTAGTTTTACGTTCGCAGCCAAACTATCGACCCCAACATCACGAGTATTGGTATCCGTAAGAATATGCCGGATCGTTTCCTGTCGGTTCCGACTGCTTGAGCCATCGTCAGGATTAGGTGAAAACACCATCACCATAAGGATGAGACCACCAGCAATACCGGCAACCGATAGGCCCCGCTTCATGTTCGGGCTCATTTGTTCCCATTGTGCTTTCATCGTTATTCACCTCCCACAAGAAGCGAAGGTCGCTGACTTTCCACCGCTTCTTCACGATGATTGCGAACAACCACATACAACTCAGTCTTTTCACCCGGCAACAAGATATTGCGAGGCCAGTAGGCGCTTGCCACTATATCTGGTGTATGACAGGCTATTTCACTGGCTTCTATCGGCTCATCGGCAAAGCTTTCAACCAGTCCTACATAGACGGTGAAGTAATGTCCCGTCACAATTTGCCCCTGCTTAAAACCAAACTTTAAGCCAGGCTGAAAACATTTCGGGCTTGTGTCAGTTTGGCCAGCTAAACGGATGTCATAGCCTTGTGGTAACTCATTTAGTGCAAGGCTTCTGAGTAAATCACGTAAGCTATCGACGTATGGCTGAGCCGTTTCCCAAGTGGCGGCTTTTCGGTTCACGACGCCCTTGATAGGCCACTGCTGACCATCAATAGCTAAGGTAATTTCACGCGGTGGAATACGACGAGGTACTAAAGTGACAGATAATGCAGGCGCTTCCTGACCAGGCGGAGTGATGTAGAGTGAAACCGGTGATTCTTTGTCCGTGGCCACATATACAACATTCCCCTTAATTTGCGTCTGAGCATCACTGGTTGTTCTCACCTGAGGCGATTCAAACGGCGTCACAATTCGATTCAGATGACCAAGTGCTACAGGGATCAGTTCATTAACCCCCGGTGTCATCAGTAGCGTTGTTGGCGTATCCGCTGCAACCGTATTGCTTTGAACCGGTGGATGTGCAGTAGCAGACTGTTTCATCACACTGGCTGGCACAATTGGCAATTCCACATCTGCATACGACGCTTGAGATAACAGAACTCCACACAAGCTGATTGCGATTAAGCTTGGTGTCATCCATCGACTAATTTTGGTTCGCATCATTCACCCTCCGGTTTTGCTCTTGGGTCAACTTTTCACGATCTCGCTTCGTTCTAGCTTGCCCCTCATACGTATCCATCCAACTGAGCTTTGGACGGTATTGCTCAATATCGATGTCAAACTCATAAGTGCGAGTTTGGCGCTGTTCATCTCCAGATGGTCCAGAGACCAAGGAATAACCGGTCACAAAGACATGGCCGGTTTCATACTCATACTCCACTTGTCTGGGTTGGAATTTGAGCGTGACTCGGTCTTCACGGATCTGTCTTGCCTGAATCTCCAGTGCATCGACCACTTGCTGGTACACCGCAGGTGAAAGTAGCGGCTCGATAGCAACCCGGATAAAAGACACATTACCCGGCGTCACGTTGCCCATAAGCTCAGCCAGATAGAGCCCCCAGGACTCCAGGTAAGGTTGAGTGGCTTGGTTTCGTGACACTTCAGCCGTTTCAGACAAGGTTGGTGGTTGAATGGCCACCACGGTATTGCGAGAAAATGCCGCTACCGCAAGCAGCAAATTAGATAGCACCAGCACTGCAATCAGGAACCGCTGCCATCGGTTCTCTAATTGCGTGCCTTGCCATGATTTTAAAAACACGTCGAACTTCACGGCAGATAGCTCCTGATAAATGGGTTAGGGATCGTCTTGGCTTTGGTTGGCAACAGTCCGGCCCAGTAGATGGCGTGAAGAATAAAACCATCTGGGCGACCATCACGAAAACGCCGATAGAGCTTGGTTGTCACCAACCCCAACAGGCATAAAACCAAGGCATTACCGGTAAAAATGCCGATCACTAGCCCCAACAGAATGGGAGCCATCTCATCGGCACTCCAAAGCAGGAAGTGCGGCGGATCATCGATATAGGACGGAATACTCACAGGTTCCATAGTCACTCCTCGTTGTTTGAATTGAGAAGTGAAGAATGCCTTGGGATTGGCAGGTTCGGTGGTCAGCTAGATGCCGAATTTTTGAAGGTTTTGAGGGTTCTACTCAGACAATACTAACAATTGATCTTTTTGATGCGGTTGATATGATGAGGATATTGGTCGTGTCGAGACCAGCTGCCCACTTTAGCAAACCCGGACGGGACGACATGCATATCAAATTTATTTTTTGCTTAGGTTTTTTCTGCGACCTCGGCAGTGGGCACCGTATTCGCTAATAGGAGAAACTCAATGCAAATTACTAAAATCATTTCCTCTGCCACGGTTGAACGTTTAAAGCAAAAAGCACGAAAGCTTAAACGTGAAAAATCTATTCCACACACTCAAGCACTCGATGAAATTGCAATCTCTGTTGGTTTTAATCATTGGCATCAAGTTGTACAAGCTAATGACTTACTGAAGCCATCAGAAGTGGCGTTATCTTCAGGATGTGTCATGGCTTTTGATGTCAAAGATGGTATGGATGTCGATACCAGTGATGGAATTTTAATTGAAGACCACTTCTTGGAGATGCTCACTGAAAAGCAGCTATTCGAAATTTATGCCAATTCCCCTGATGAGGACGACGAACAAAACAGGCCGCTAAAAGAAACGCTATCGGATTCAGAGCTTCATGAGTATTTTCGAGATGATTGCTCATTCATGTACTTCCGTCTTGCCGAACCTCATGCAAACAAACCGATGAAAGAAGTATTGGCTCTTATACGACAGTACTCATTTTGGATGCCTCAATATATTTGGCTTCAAGGTCACCTTATTGATACTTACCATTTGCCTGCTGAAGACGAGAACGGTAATACCGTAGGCGTAAGGTTTTAGCTCTACAAGATGAGGTCTAACTGGCCTCATATCTTCTTCTGCAAGTGACTTAACGCTAATCCCGCCATCAATGCTAAACCGATGATCATCGACGGTAACACCACTGGAGGAATGGCCAGCGGGGCAAACAATCCCATAAACAGCAAAATGACACCTGAGCCCAGGATAATCATGCTGTAGCGGTAAATGATAGGGCTCGAAAAATCAAAGGTTGTCTTCTTAATCTTCCAGGTCATTAAGCCATCCCACAACGCTGGTAACATGAGAATAAGCGCAAAGGGCAACCAGACCATCAGCAAAGCAAATCGAGTGAACACTTGGTACAACACATCAAAAAATGACTGAATACGGTCTTCTACCCAGACGAACCAAAAGCCTCCCATGTTCTCCATCCCTTTAGAACGAAGTCGTTGTTCTTCAGTGGGGATTAGAAAATCACGCACAGATTGCTCCATCTGTGTATCCACAATCCATGACTGATACCAGCGATGGCTAGTTTGACCAATCCAATAGCTTGTTTGAGCGCCCAATTGATTTTGGATCATCTGCTTCTCTTTACTAATGACCCGGCCAGTCCAATCACCGGGCACTAACACGCCAATGGCAATAATCTCCAGCATCAGTGCCAGACACAGTAGCCAAACCGACTTATGCTTGCTCATGCCAAACATCCTCTTCTACTCGGGCCAGCATGGCTGCAACGGTCGGCGTCATAATCCGGGCTTTAATCACTTGTTGAAGCCGCTTTGTCGTCGTGTGACCACTTTCATAACGCACGTCGATGCGTCCTTCAGCCAAATACGCCATCCGATTTGGACGATTACGAATCCAGGTGTGGAAATACACACCATCCACGGCGGCCCACTCGAAATGGTCAGGATCACGCAGCCGAATCCCCGTTAAAGCACTGGCGGCAGTCCAGGTCAGTGCCTCAATGAAATGCCAAAGGCGAACACTGTCATCATCACAACTGACTTCTTCATAACTACCCAAGCCATTGCACAGACACAAATCAAAGATGGAATGGCCATCTAACGTGAGCGCATCCGTTAAATAGTCCGCCAAACAGTGTACTGAAGCCAGAGCATGAGGCCAGTCGGTTTCAAGCAGTCTTAAAGCTTCCTTGAACTGAGGGTTATGTTGCTGCCACTGAGCGAGCATTTCTTTACTGGTAAGTGTTGTCATTTTCAGACAGACAGAATGATGCATACAGACTCCTTATGCTGCCTGTGTAGAGCTGGTTAAAATAGGAATGCGGCCTTTGATCACGCGGCCACCTGAAAGCTTGGCGATGTACTCCAGGTTGGGAAGCTGGCCTAATAACTGCGGTGGAAACATATCGCCTTCTTCCTCCATCAAGCGCTCGCCATGATTGCCGGTAAACAACGCGGGGCTGTCCGAGTTGGACGACATACCTTGAGTTTGCATGATGTACTGCAACCGAGTCTTAGGCAGATTGTCGGTAATGTACTGCTGCGTTTCGGCATCCATCACCCGAAGGGCTATCAAGTTATTGATGTTACCTAACACCTGGCGAGCCTTAGCTTCACTGCCTGTTCGAGCTGCAAAGTCAGCAAAGGTCTGAGTAGCAATCACACAACGCATTTTTGCGCCACGGCCTTTGTTGAGCAGTTGAATGAAGGGATCGTTGACGACTTCAGCCGCCTCATCGATGAAGATATTTACGGGACGATTTTCAACACCATAGTTATAGCGGTCACCGGCCACGGCGGTGAGATCGGATAAAAGCAACGAACCAATGGCGCTGCCAACCATGGCGTCGGTCAATGAATCCAAGCCGATATACGCCACTTGGGCATTGTTGATAATACGGCCAGAATCCGTAATTAACCGGCTGTCATCCACATCGTTTGCAATCGGTGATAGCAATGGACCTAGTTCACTTGATGTGAGCATATTGAGCACCGGCATCAATGAGGCCACCATCTTTGAATAGTGGGTTCTGTCATGCTCAAACATACTCAAAAGGCCCTCCAAATCAGTATTGGCGGCAACGGGCTGAATGCGTTCGTAGTAGAAAAGTAGCATCGCCATGGCTTGTTTAGCCAAGGTATTGGCCTTTTCGGTAAAGCGCTTGATCTCCACACTAAAATTGGGATACACCTGCTCCCCCCAGGCTGTGACGGCTTTTACTACCAAGCCTTCTGGGCCACCTTCCAAAAAACGCCTCAGTGTTTTCAGATCAGGACGTTGTGACGTAAGCAACAAACCTTGCACTATGTTATTCAGTGCCATTTGGCCAAAGGCTTTAAATGGATCAGCACCGGTTTCAGAGGGGATTAATGCCGCAATTCGGCTGGCAATTTCAGTACCCCGGTTAAAGTTTCTCAGGGGATTAAGACGTACTGAATGCTCTGGAAAACCCGGATGAAAATACACAAAGCGCTCAGGACTACCGGCGGCAATACAGGCTCGCTGTGCATTATCCTTAAGTTCCTTGTCTCCCTTAGGGTCAATAATAATCACGGCTTCATTACGCAAAATGGCCTGAGTGATCATCGCATCAAAGCATCGGGTTTTCCCGGCACCGGTCGTGCCGACAATTAAGGTGTGCCCCTCAGTGTGACCAACTGGCTGGTACACATCTTCTTCTTTGGGCTCAACACCATGAATCCAGGTCGAACCCATTTGTTTGCCGTGACCTTGGTTAAGCAAGGTTTGCTTATCCCGCTTTAATATTTCATAAGCGCGTTGAGCATGACGTTGATCCCACTCAAAGCCATATCCTAACCACAATTCATCAGGATGTTTTGCCATCACTTTTTGCAAATGCGACAGCTCCATAAAAGCCAAAGGTTTGCCTTTTAATCCCTTCTGTAACTTATGAAGACGATAAGCCTCAGGCAGGCGATACAACGCCATGCCCGAGGAAATCACTGTCATCCACCAAAATGGCTCAGGTGGTAGCTCTGTCAGCATTTCTGCGGCAATCGCCCCAGTGGCTCCAACCAGCCAACCAGCTGCTGCCATGGCTTCATAGTTCGTGCGCCAGGGCATCTCATATGCGTTTTCTTTCATTCATTCTCCGCAAAATAACCGTTTGCAATCGCTTAATTTCAAATGGATTAACGCTTAGCGTGAGCGGTAAACAGAACCGTTTCCCCCTCATCAAACTGGCATTGGTCACTGGCCGAGATCCCCCGAAGCAGCTGTCCGGCTGGAATACCATGCTCATTGGCGACTTGGCGTAAGGTTTGAATCGTGACGCGAATACCATCGGCACTATGATCCACGTCTGGGTAATCACCATCGGTCAGTAAGATGGGCAAATCTTTCACAAAATTAACCATCTGTTGCCGCTGCGCGTGTTTGGGGTCGGTACTTGAGTTCGCATTGGCCGCAATCGGCTTTTGCTTTCGCTCCGTTCTTGTGGCGGGTTCTTTTGCTTGGGCATTGGTTGTCTCAGTTCGACTCGGTCGCGGTGAAGCTTCTTCGTTCTGAATTGCTGCCGCCGGCTCTGTGTCTTGATTGGAAAGGTCTATCAGTACAGTAAGCCCTTTAGAAATCGATAGTTTCAGCAGTAACCCTTGCTCCTGAACTCCATCATTTGTAGTCACAGTTCTGGCTTTACGCGTCGGGTTTGCCGGATCTAGTTCAAGCCAATCTAATCGACTGAGTTCAGCAAGCAGTTTTCGGGGAGCACACCAATGTCTTACGGCATCGGGATAGCGGATCAGTATCTGTTCATCAACCATAACCAACGCACTACTGGCCTCTGGGAGCCACGCCAAAGATTCAGGCAGATTCAATGCCTCTGCATCGTGCTGGTTTACGTTATTTGAGATAGCGCCATCATATGAATTGTTAAGCTTTTCGCATTCATCACCTGGAGCATATTCAGTTGCCTGAAGGTGATTAACATCACTGGCAAGACGAATTTCATCATCTTGTTCGGACGGTTTTGTCGATGGCGACTCAGACGAATTGCCGTGTTCGATTGATGATGACGCTTCAGGCAAGTCTGAATGCTCACTGGAGCGACTCTGTGGCTCTGCTTGTGTTTGCTGTGTTGATTCCCACTCAGATTTGCTAAACAGTCTCACGCTACTTGGTACATTCGAGCTGAACAATAAATCGGCCTCAGATATATGCAGCATGGGTAGCCAGATTGGCTTGTCGTCTTTGATCAGCTCTTCAGGGGCAAGGCTTTCGTATCGCTCATTTGAGGCGAATTTAGTGGCCAATCCTCGCTCAATGAGGATGTCCGCAAGGGTATCGGGATCTCTTGGGATGCCAGGTATCTTGTCTTTGGCCAACAGCTCAATGATGTCCTTAGCCGCGCTTTTCCAGACCAGGTAAAGATTGGTTGATTGATTCGATTTTCGTACCCAGACTCTGGCGTCTCGCTGATTGACTAACCACTGGGAACTGGCAAGCAATCGCCTCATGGCATCAAGTAGATAGCGTTCGACTGGGACACCAAGGGCATTGTCGTCAATGGAAATTCGTTGAGCTTTAAGATCTCTCTGTACACTGGTTTGGTCAGCTTCAATAACCAATTTAGACAGGACATGCTCGGGATCGGTATTGCCAATTGCCTCCAGCATGGCTTGCAAAATTTCAGGGCCCGGCTGGGTTAACCAGGCGAGCAACTCAGGTGTCATCACCCGGTTTAACACCAGAATTGAAAATTGCTCGTGCCGCTTGCACCGTCCGTCGCGCCAGCGAATGAAATAGCGTTCAATGCTGTTGTTACTGGTCCACTGGGATAAGGTTTCTAAAAAAGGGTTCCACTGATAGCGTCCATCTTCATCCGTGATGGACAAGTCTGAAACGGGCTTACCAATATCATGGAACAAACCGCCAAGAGCCGCTGCAACACGCCACCTTGGCTCTAGCTCTTTTTTCTCAACCGGTGTGCCACTGGCAACAAATATGATCCCTTCAGCAGCTTGTGCCGCCCAGAAAGCAACTTCCAACGAGTGACGTAATAAACCACCAGCGCCACTGTGATGATGATGCTCAGAAGCTGGCAGCAAGTGGACATAAGCAGCCAGATGATCAATGCAGGGCTGAATTAGCCTTTGAAAATCACGCTGATTAAAGCCAAGTACCTGGCGCAGTTTGGCTATTAGCTCGTCTTGTGTGGACTGCAAATCCTCGGGTGACGCAGCTGGCAACCCCTTTAGGAATGGCGGGTAGCGTGGAATGTCTGTATCCAGTTGAGATGACAGCTCTGGTAATGCTTTGGCTTGAAAAAATAGGTTTTTGAACATAGTGAACCTCCGACACGATAGTGTGAAGGTTCATAAACTCACCGGCGGTGAATTAGATGTAAAAGAACCGCACCTATTTGACTAGGAAGTGGCGAAGCAGTTTTGTCTTAATTGAAACTAATTTTGCAAAGGTTTCCAACTTTTAGAAAAGCCAGCGCTTTTCGAAGTTGGCGCATTTGCAGGACGTTTCATTTTCACAGTCATAGGAAATGGGAAATCGACTCCTAACAACAACGCTTCTCCTTGACCCAAGACAGGGAGAAAAGATGCTGAACGTTGATCAATAGCGCCAACAGCCTTTTTTACAATTTCTTGGTCCAGCTGATTGGTCAACCTATGCACAATAAGTGTACCAATCTGACTTAAAACATCTTCAGGAATGTCACGTGGTCGCTGAGTAGCAATGATGGTATTTAAACCATACTTTCTACCTTCTTTAGCAATATTCCCAAAGGCATCCAACTCAAACCTGTTCGTTTCTTCACCAATTCGCTTATTGAGAAATTGATGAGCTTCATCAATAAATACTAATAGAGGTGCACCATGATTTATTGCGCCTTGCCTGGCTACGGATAACAATTTTCTACCAATGGCATTAACAAGTATTTCTCTTGAGTTTGCTTCAAATGGAACTTCAGAAAGATCTAATCTCAGCACATTATTGCTACTTATTGGCGAACAGAAATCATCAATAAGATTAGGTAATGTCTTTAATTTATCATCCGGGTCAATCATCCATTTTAAATTTGGGTTGTTTGAATAGGCTTTAATCCGAGCTATCAGGTTTAAACAGTGGCCAACATCATTATCAGCTCTACCGCCCCAAATAGTTGGGTTAGGATTACTAGCATTACCGCCATTTGGCCACACACACTCGTTTACAATTTGGTCAGCAATGTATTTAAACATCCATGGGGCTGTCTGGATAGAGCTATTCATAGACAATAGAGCAGCTTCGTAAGGAGCCTTTGCTTGGCCAGATTTGTTCAAAAGGTAATTTGCATTGATATCAAGGCCATGATTTTGTTGCTGCCAAAATTGCCAAACTATTTTCTGACTCTCGATAGCAGCCTCCAGTTTAGGCGCTTGGCTTTGTGCTGAAGGCCTTAAAAAGGCTCTAATATCTGAGTCTGTAAACTGCCAATGTGGAAAAGTTAACTGATTCAATGGAGTTGCTTTTGCATGATTCCCAACATAGTAACTGTCACAGCCAAGTGACTCATATTCCCCCGTCGGGTCAATAATAATTGCTTTGCCTCCAGCCTTAATCACTTGCTCTATGATGTTTGTCATCGAGTAACTTTTCCCGCCACCTGTTGCTCCTAAAATAGCGCAATGGCGTGAAAATAATTTTTCTGGGGTAACGTGAACAGTTACGGATTCATCATGCGGAAGTGAAGCTAACGGTAAATGAATTTGGCCTGGCTCTTCATCTTGTTTACCTTCAGCGATTATTGATACCAGATACGGGTGAGCTGAATATATTTGGCTACCTAATCTCGGATGCTGCTTAATTCCTTTGTAGTTACGACCATTAGCTGGGTTCAAACTCACCAATAATTGAACAAGTCCAATTGGATGATTTTCAGATGGTTTATCAGCCAAACCGTCAACACTTAATCTCTCACCACCCTCAATCCACACTTTCACTAAGCGCCCAAGTATCGCTGTTTCACCTATGTCGATGAATACAAATTCATTTACTTCTCCAGCGGCTATTCGATTTCCGAATGACCAACTAGGCTCACCAGATCCCGCTTTAGATAAGTTAATGATAAGCTCGGTTGCAGATACGCTAATGACGCTACCAATCCGTCTTGTTGGATCGTACGGGGAAAACCACTTTTTCCGCTCCATGAATAGTCTCCCTTATTTAATACTCGCTGTGATTTTCTCAAATGCTTTGAAGAGTTCGTCCTCGGGAGTTGCTGATCTTCGTTCAGGTAGCAGACTAGAAAACTGTTTAAACGTTGAATCCATTATCGCGATTCTGCCATCCCCATGGTCAATAGCGGCCATTAGCAGATTCCTAATCTCATTATTAAATGAACCCGTTACACTGAATGGGTCTTTCGTTGCAACCATCAGCATAAACTCAGGATTAGTCCTAAGCGCCATAGTTAGCGCATTATTTATATGCTTATCATTAAAACCAAAACCTAGGCACAATACAGCCGTTTTTGGTTGTTTAACTACTTCCAAAAAAGAAGTCATCATATCTAAGTAAGGAGAATCATAAGATGTCTGATACTTGCTACTGCTTGGATAGATAAAAACAGGTTCACCAATTTTGCTATCAGCACCTAGCTTTCTAACTCTACCGTTAAATTTTCTCCAGTCCACAGAGCCATGCATCTTGTATAGCTGAACCACATTGGATATGTATGCGCCTTCACTGCTCTTGGAATGTCCACGGTTCACTATGTCATACTTGAACCACATAGGATTAAAAAAAGAGGGGTTAGAAAACTCAAAACCATCGATAACAACAAAACCAGTATTTGATGCAGCGTACTCAAAAGCCAAGTCATAATTAGTCGTGAAAAGTTTAAGTCGTTGTTGCTGAGCACTCCTCCTACCTACTGCACGCATAAATTTATTATGACTAACCCAGTCTGATTCAGGGATCGATTCAGTAAAGCTAGTTTTAGCTAAAATTATGTTTTTGGCTTGCTCAAGGAACTTACTTACTTGATTAATTCTTTGATTTGAAAGGTTCCCAACGGCTAAAGAGGAATCGCATAGAGACAATAATAGTTCAATGTCAGGCTTTGCATCTCCGTTTTCTTCACGATGTTTTTGAATAGCATCATAATTTGTTGCCTTCAAAACCAATTGGAAAAGATTCTCATCTGCTTTTTTACAATAGTCCCAAAGGTGCCACATACTTGGAGCGATAGGCGCTTTGTTCTGCTGAGAAAGCTTATTAAATGTTAAAGACGTGCCTGAACCAGCCAGTATGACTAAGTTATCAGTATCTAAAACTTTATTGATAAAACGAAAGAATGTGGCCAGCTCGTCATCTAAGTCATCATTAGAAAGATCAATTTCGATTGGCTCTCTCTTCGAAGACGCGGAGTTCCTTTTTATGTCTGATGACAAAAACCTTACTATGTTTTCATTTTCCATTTTGTTAATTCACCTTCCACGTAAAAGACAACTAGCCTATAAATCAATAAATTTCAGACGCTTGCGCTATTTGACTTCGTTCCTGAACAGCACGTCATAACACTTATATCTGCCCACCCACACCTTTGAATTTTTCAACAAAAGCGGCAATTTTCTGAAAAACCGTTTGCTTCTGGGTTCGGTACTGTGGGTTCAATGGGCTAAGTTTGGGCAGCGCTTCATTAAGAGCAGTTCCATTTTCAGAGGCGTACTCACGTTTGAGTGATGACGCAATATAGCGTTTGGCAGCATCGATATTGAGCTTTTCAGAGGCAATAATGGCATCGGCTTCGCGCTTCTGCTCCGCCTGGGCGAATTTGAAGAATGCGTCGATAATGCTGGCTTTGTCATTGATCTCATCTAGGTTTGTCTGGTTAATAAAATCAACCACCAAGCTCTCTTTCGCTCTATTGCCAAGGCTACCGCGGATCATACGGCGGACTTCTTCAATCAAGCCTTCTTTGCTCTTGTTCTTCTTATTGTGATCAAAAATCAGTTCAAGAATGTAATCGAGGTTGATTTCTTGCGATTTAAGCAAATCAATTTCAAAGACCACATCGTCCCAGTCTACCGTTGACTTATCTTTGTCCTGACCTTCTTTATCGCGTCGCAACCAGTCACGGGTATCGTTGTAAGTAGAGCGATAATCTTGGATAGCACGTTCGCTCGGCATATCGATAGCTTGCATTGTCTCGATGTCAGCATCGTCCAGATAGTACTTTGCCTTGAACTCTTCAACAGCTTGTTCATCACTGGTATCTAAGCTTTGCAGCGCTTTTAATCCAGCAAACTCATCGTAGTTTTGTAGAATATTTTCTGCTTTTAGGTATTCACCAAACAGCTTGGCAAACTCTTTTTTATCTTGTTCTTTTTCAATATTTTCTGGGTTTGGAAAGCGTTCTTGCAGCTCTTTTACGATATCAACAAAACCTCGACGCGCTTGGCCAGTAGCAATATCGTTAAAGCCTTCCATGTATTCTTTGTAGCTCTTCTCCAACACCACGTTTTTGGTGTTTTTGTCACCAAACAAGGTAATGGCGTCAATGGTTGCCTGTTCCAAGTCCCGGAAGGTAACAATATTGCCAAAGGTCTTCGTTGCATCATAAATGCGATTGGTGCGAGAAAACGCCTGCATCAAGCCGTGATAGCGCAAATTCTTATCAACAAACAAGGTGTTAAGCGTAGGCGCATCAAAGCCCGTTAAAAACATACCGACCACTATGAGTAGATCAATTTCTTGATTCTTAACTCGCTGGGCAAGGTCACGGTAATAATTCTGAAAACCATTACTGTCCACGCCATAGTTAGATTTAAACATGGCGTTGTAATCGTTAATCGCGGCGCTCAAAAACTCTTTTGCGCTGCTGTTCATGGCACTGACTTCAAAACTCTCATCTAAAATATCACCAATGGCGTCCTGCTCTTCATTGGCAGCAAATGAGAAGATAGTCGCAATACGCAGAGGTTTACTTGTAGGTCCATTTTCGGCCTCGGCCTGCAATGTTTTAAAGGTTTCATAGTACGCTTTCGCTGCATCAAGACTACTGACCGCAAACATGGCGTTAAACCCTTTGGCACCAGAATAGGCTCGATGCGTTTTCTGGTTAAAATGGTTCAGAATATACTGCGAGATTTCACGAATGCGCATTGGATGTAAGAAAGCTTTCTTGTTCTCCGCCGCACTGAGCTTCTTATCATCCTGCTCAGTCTCAATGCTCTTAAATTGAGGACGAACATCGTTATAGTCCACTTTGAACTTGAGTACTTTTTCATCACGAATGGCGTCAGTGATCACATAAGTGTGCAACTGCTGGCCAAACACGCTGCCCGTGGTTTCAGCACCCAAGGCGTTTTCAGGGAAAATTGGCGTACCGGTAAAGCCAAACTGGTAGTACTTTTTGAATTTCTTCTTCAGGTTTTTCTGCGCTTCACCGAACTGGCTTCGATGACACTCATCAAAAATAAAGACAACCTGCTTGTTGTAGATAGCTAAATCGCTTTCACTTTTGATTAAGTTGTTGAGCTTTTGGATTGTGGTAACAACAATCTTGTTATCGTCTTTATCCAGGTTGCTTTTTAGCCCTGCGGTACTGTCTGAACCGTTCACACTATCAGGTGAGAACCGCTGGTACTCTTTCATGGTCTGATAGTCGAGGTCTTTTCGGTCCACCACAAAAAAGACTTTATCGATACAGTCTAAATCGGTGGCCAAACGTGCCGCTTTAAAGCTAGTGAGTGTTTTTCCTGAACCCGTGGTGTGCCAAATGTACCCGCCGCTCTCGGTGTTGCTCCAATTCTTAGCGTTAAACGCGCTCTTTATCTTCCATAAAATGCGCTCAGTGGCCGCAATCTGGTAGGGGCGCATTACAAGTAAGGTATTGCTGACATCAAATACCGAGTAACGCAAGATCACTTCAAGTAAGGTCTCTTTCTGGAAAAAAGTGGCGGTAAAGTCTTTTAAATCCTTGATCAGCGTATTGTCTGACTTCGCCCAGTTCATCGTGAAGTCGAAGCTGTTTTTGTCGCGCTTAGTGGTATTGGCAAAATAGCGCGTGTCGGTGCCATTCGAGATCACAAACAACTGCAAGAACTTGTACAACGAGTTCTCTGCATTAAAACTTTCTTTGCTGTAGCGATGTATTTGGTTAAACGCCTCACGGATCGCCACACCACGCTTTTTCAGTTCAATTTGCACCAAAGGCAAACCATTGACCAAAATCGTCACATCGTACCGATTGGCATGGCTTCCCGTTTGCTCAAACTGCTTGATCACCTGCACTTTGTTACGCGCAATGGTTTTCTTGTCGAACAGGTAGATGTTTTCTATATGGCCATCATCAAAGACAAAATCGAAGATATAGTCACTGTGCACCTTGCGGGTTTTGTCGAGAATATTGTCGCTGGGTGTGTTCAGATACTGCTCGCAAAAGCGAGTCCACTCGGCATCAGTTAACTCGACCTTATTAAGGGCTTGTAGCTGCTTGCGTACATTCGCCAGCATGGCGTCTGGCGTCGTTAGCGCAGGTAAATACTCATAGCCTTGGTTGCTTAGGTCCTGAATCAGTTCACGCTCTAAATCACTTTCGCTCTGGTAGCCCTCAGCAATTTGGTCTTGTCGTGTATATTTATCTAAAACAATAAAGTTATTCGATTCTGCAATACTTTTATAGTTGGTCATTGTAATTCCTGCTTCTTGAATCCATAAGTGTTTATTAAGTAACCAACCAAGGTTTCTAATTTATCCTTGTCTTTATCTTCTAGATCCGAGATCTCGTCGCCAGCATGAGCAGAGTGGCTGGATAAATTAAGGATTCTATTGGCGAATGGATCTGGCTTTCCGTCTTGAGATTTTTGAAGAAGTGCAGGCCAATAGTTGTAACCTAGGAAAGTGGCCATTTTCTCAAGAACATTTCTCAGAAGACTAAAATGATACTTTCTGACTTGTCTATCATTAATGGCTTTCTGAAGCTCATTTAGAAGGAATAAGTGATAAGAAAACGGCGAGTCTGTCGGTTGTTCAGGTAGTTCAAAATCACCATCAGCCAGCTTTTCTAATCGGTATTTTTGGAATTCCTTATTTGGCTTATAGATTGGTTTGAAAGTACCATCGGCCTGCTTTTGATAAGCCTTATTATTGAGCTCATTGCAGAGCACATTATAAAAAAGGGGACTATGCGTTGTTATGATAAATTTTAAGTCTGACGAACTAGACTTGATCAAACCTGCTAAATCAACCGCTAATTCAATTAAATGACTATCATCCAATGAACTCACTGGATCATCAATAAATACGTATTCTAAAGCATCAAACTTATCAGTAATTCTATTAGTAGCATCTACCTCATTAAGGGTGGAAACAACTTGTTGTAAAAGAGTGTACATAACACTCCATACAAAGTTACTTTCCTCACCTTTTGAAATTTTTATTACTTCGTATTTACCCTGAACGACATTTTCGACAGCATCAGTCGCGGCAGTATCTAGCTCATAGTTGACAGGTTCATTTGCGGCTACTTGAAAAATGACCTCAGAAAACGCAGGTATCGTTACTTCCTTTTCATCAATTTTAGCTTTATATTTTTCATTGAATATTGGGGTAGCTTTGCTACCCGTATAACGTTGAAAGTTTGTAGCGATGTTGCCGTCTTCGCCCAACTCTTTTAACAAGTCTATCAACCAACCCGTAAAAGTATTTGGTTGTATTTTTAACTTTGGCCTTGAATCTACTTTTAAATCGTTATCCCAATAAAACAGGTCTTCCGTAAAGGCGTTGTAGTACAAGAACTTATCACGAGTTTTCTCTCCATCTCCTTCACTATCATCGTTCTGTGTAGAAGGAACGATTTCCTCCTTAAAAGCTCGTGACAATCGAGTTTTCCCTGTGCCATTAAAGGCATAGATCAACTGTACCTTTTTATTCTTGCTTTTTAAGTCTCTAGCTATGTCCTTTAGTTCCTTACCCATATTAAGCTGCCGCCTCTTCAGGTTTAGGAAAACTCAACAGTAGGTCACGATAATAATCGTATTGCTTTTGGCGCAGTTCAATTTCGCGTGGAAGCCCCTCTTGAATTGAGTGAGTCAATACATCAAATTTATCTAAAATGGAAACAATGCGATTCTGTTTTTCAATTGATGGTATAGGTATCTGGAACTTCGAAAACTCCGCCTTAGTAATCGTTTTCAAAGTGCTTCCTCTGGCGAATTCTTTTTCTTTATCAAATTTAGCCTTTAGCTGATGTGCAAAATATTTTTTATTTATGTCTGACTTATAATTGGTAAATATAGCTAAAGTTCTATCTACATAACAATCATATTGGGTGATGGCAACACGCCCAATCGTACCTTGCAAGGAAACTATAACAGTACCTTTTTCAACAAATACACTTTTAGGCTGAGCCAGTTTAGAAATTTTCTGTTTCGTTTTTGTATTAAGTTCGAAGCCAAAATCTGCCACATCTGCAACCTGAACAAAAGGCATACAGCCCTCTCCATCAAACCACTCACTGTTTCCATAGGGCTGAGGGAATGAACCGCGCCTAAAAGATGCAACATCCTCTAGGTTCTTCCACTCTACCTCCCCATCATCAAAACTTAACAACTGGTCGCGGTAAAAATTGTATTGTTGCTGCCGCATAATAAGCTCAGCGGTCAGCTCAGCGGTCAGCTCAGCGGTCATAGCGGTAAATGCGTCAAGAATGCGCACAATTTCAGCTTGTATTGTCAGCGATTTTTCTGGGTTATCTGGGCAAGGGATTGGGATACTAAAGTCTTTGACCTTCGCATCAGAAATAGCTGGATATGCAGAACCACTCTGATTCTCTTCAAGGTACTTTTTAAAATCACTTGAGGAAATCAAATGCAAAATCCACTTAGGTAGAGTCACATCCCTTTTCACTCGCAATACACAATATCCTGTGCTCGCAACTGCTCCATCATATTCCTCATCAATTAAGCAATAGCGCATTTGTGTCGGACGAGTTGTTGCAAATAATACATCGCCTTTTTTTACAAGCTTTTGAGCACGGCTGGGCGCATTGCTAGCTTTTACCTCAGTTGTTTCTATTATTTTTTTTGTATCAACGCTGACTGAAGTTAGATCAATATACTGATGGCTTTCAGAAGTTTCACGCCACTTTATATTCGTTGTTCGCTCAGTAACTTCGCTGATCGGAAACCAAACCACTTCAACACCATCGAGTAGTTTCTCTACATAGCTAAAATCGTTCATGCCTCAACCTCCTCACCGTCAATTTCCGCAACTATGGCATCAATATCACTGCGAAGTCGGTCTATTTTCGCAACGGTAATTTTAAGCTCAGCATTGAGCTTATTTATGTCTACTAACTCACGAGTATCTTCGGACTCTACATAACTGCTTACCGAAAGGTTGTAACCATTGCCTGCTATGATCTCCAATTCAACCGATTTAGCAAAATGATCCACGTTCTCTTTGCTGGCAAACACTTTCATGATGTCTTCGATGTGCTGATCAGACAGTACGTTGTTATTGGTTTCTTTTTTAAATAAACCGCTGGCATCAATAAACTGGGTGGTGGTGTCGGTTTTGTGCTTAGACAACACCAAGATATTCACGGAAATGGTGGTGCCAAAGAACAGGTTAGGTGCCAGTGAAATCACGGTTTCAACATAGTTGTTATCAACCAGATATTGGCGAATTTTTTGCTCAGCTCCACCACGGTAAAAAATACCGGGGAAGCAAACAATCGCTGCACGACCTTTGCTTGATAGGTAACTAAGTGCATGTAATACAAAAGCAAAGTCTGCTTTTGATTTTGGGGCGAGAACACCTGCGGGCGCAAAGCGGTCATCGTTGATTAGGGTTGGGTCGTCGCTACCAATCCATTTCACTGAATAAGGCGGGTTAGAGACAATGGCATCAAACGGTGTATCATCTAAAAAGTGTGGTTCGGTTAAGGTATCACCCAACTGAATATTAAACTTGTCGTAGTTAATGTTGTGCAAAAACATATTCATACGCGCCAAGTTATAGGTGGTGTGATTAAGCTCTTGGCCAAAAAAACCATCCTCAATGATATGCGCATCAAAGTGCTTTTTAGCTTGTAAGAGCAACGAGCCCGAACCCGCCGCAGGGTCATAGATTTTATTCACACTGGTTTGGCCGTGCATGGCCAGCTGCGCGATCAATTTTGAAACGTGCTGGGGGGTAAAAAATTCGCCACCGGATTTACCCGCATTCGCGGCATAGTTTGAAATCAGGAACTCGTAGGCATCACCGAATAAATCAATTTGGTTGTCTTCAAAATTACCGAAGGTTAAACCTGCTACGCCTTTTAACACCGCTGCAAGGCGTTTGTTTTTTGCCTCTACCGTATTACCCAGACGATTACTGGTGGTATCAAAATCCGCAAACAAGCCTTTGATGTCTTTTTCTGAATCATAGCCATTGGCTGAGTTTTCGATTGCAGCAAAAATTGCTGCCAAATCCGTATTTAAATTTTCGTTTTTGTGTGCATTAGCCGCCACATTGCTAAACAACTGGCTAGGGTAAAGAAAATAGCCTTTGGTTTTAATGGCATCTTCTTTAGCAAACTTGATGTTTTCATCATCGTCAGACATGGCAGCATAATTAACGCTCTCATCTCCGCCTGTGATGTAGTTGACAAAGTTTTCACTGATAAAACGGTAGAACAGCGTACCCAGTACATATTGTTTAAAATCCCAACCATCAACTGAGCCTCTTACATCGTTGGCAATCGCCCATATTTGGCGTTGAAGTTCGGCACGTTGTTGTAAACTTGTCATATGTTAATTCCTGCTTTTAATTCGTCATAATTCGTTTATGGGTTATGCAATATTCACTGTCGTCGAACATCATTCGTTAAACCCTGGAGCTAAATTCAAATTTCCGACCCCGTAGAGTGTCGGAGTATTCTTTAACCAAAGTTGATATTCAGTGCCTTGAAGGCTGTGTGCTTTGGAACAATCCACATGCCATTGGCGAAGCAAATACCCAGCGGTTGCCGCTCTAATCTCAACCTTTAGAACGCCACCCGTCATGCCATAGTCCAGCTCTATCGCTTCGCTGTGCTCTATGCGTGGATGCGGCACTAACTCTAGCTCTACAAAGCGGTTCCATTGCCGGTCTTGGGTTTCGAGCTCGGTTTCAGACAAAGTGGAACCTTCAAGCACAGCCGCTGCTTTAATTCGGGTCAGTACAAAGTCACGAAACTCATTATGCTTGCGGTCAAAACCACGAACGTGCCAACGCAGGCCATTGTCCACCAGCGTATGCGGCACAATTTCACGCGTGGTTTCACCGCTCGATAACGACACATAGGTGATACGCAAGGCTTTGCCTTTGTGTATGGCCTCGGTGACTTTCGCTACTATCGATAAACTCGGCTTGTTAAGGTGATAAGGCGCTTCACACGCAAGAGGTGGTGTTACCTTTCCAGTAAAGCCATCACCGTACCCTTGGCTAATGGTTGCCAGTGTTCTCACAACGTCATAGTCGAACAAGGGCTCAAAAGCTTCACCACGCTTATGCAACTTGAGCTTTTGGTCATACTCAATGTTGCCTGGTGCAAGCTCTCGGTACATTGTGAAGTCTTTCGTTGCTTGTGCAGCAGCTATGCTGAACCGATCTACTAAGTCTGCCCGTACCGCTTCTCCCTTAAACAATAAGGTGAAATCGATGTGGGCAATGCGATCCCTGGTTGCTTGTGGCAACTGCGCTATCTGCGAAAGCCTATCTGGCTTCGCCACTACCGTTTGTTTCAGACCATCATTTGTCATGCGTCTTGTTTATCCAATTCAACCAGATTCTTAAAACTCTGTTTATAAAATACGGACCGACATCGCGTAATCACATTGAAAAGCGTCACTCAATGCTGCTCTTCATCCGCAATGACTAATCAATCTCTACCGGTTGAAGCTGGACAGATGGCCATAAAACACTGAATAGGCCTCAACCTAATTAATTTTATTAGGTATCATCCTATCACAAATTATTTTGTAGGGAAGACTAAGCGGCAACTTTTTGATCTTGATTGCAATTGCCGCTCAGGTATGGGCGTTAAGACATTGTTTCATGTCATCGCTGATAGCTGCTATTAATGCGCTACCCGAACCAGTGGCACCACGATGTTACCGCGAAGCGATACCCCTTTGTCCGTCTCTGTAGACATCAAGGCTCGTTGCTCACTCTCCCGAACACGCCTAGCAACTTCTGCCTGGGCTGGTAGCAATGGCAGCATCCCTTCAGCAATCGCGTCTGGGGCCGATTCTTGGCCACAGGACATCAAATGCTTCCATGGATCTTTAAGAAAGCGCTCGAACGTGATGCCAAATTCAATGATGCGGGCAGAGACGAAGATTTCGCCCCAGTATTCAATGTAGGTGTCTTGGTACATGGAAAGATTCCTCTTGTTGGTTAAACCATGAGTTCACTTTCCATTTTCCATAGGTTTTCAAATATGCAAGGCTTACCTTGTAGAGAGCTACAAAGCTTTAAATCGATTGCGGGCATCTTTGTAGTCATAGTGGGCATGTTCTGAGCCACGATGATACAAATCATCCAAGTAAGTTTGTTCCTGCGGCAACTCGTCTTCGCTGATTTCGCGCCACCAATGTTTGTTGGCACCTTTAACACCGTCATGCCAGCGGTAACCACGCTCTTTTAAATAGTCCTTTACGTCAAACGGCGCACCAAACGCACGAACTAACACAGTTCGCCTGTCTGCTTCAGACAACAAGTTTGCAACGGACTCGGGCAACAAATGAAACAGCCAGGCCATCGCCAAACAATCGGTTGCAGCTCGGTGTCCTTCATAAAACCAACCTAAGCGAAGCAGCAGGTACTCAAGTTTTCGACTTTCAAAACCCAGCGCCTTCCAATCTATGCCACTGGCTGAACAGGCCCAAGATAGATGTCCTAATGCAGCAAACCGCTTTTCAAAGAAAGGACGATCAAACTGTGCATTGTGTGCAACCACCAGCGGATCATCGGATAACCAACTCGCTACCAGTGAATCATCAATGTGCTGGCCTTGCACCATATCATCGGTGATACCCGTTAAGTCGGTAATCAGCTCGGGGATTGGCTTGCCGGGATCTTCATACAAGCTGATCACATCAACAATCGACACAATCCGCTGAGCAGAGGGGCTGTAAAGCACCTTAACCATACCAAGCTCAATAATGGACTCATCATCGGAAGACAGTCCGGTTGTCTCTGTATCGAGCAGCACCATTGGCTGTTCATCACCGACCATAGGAGAAAGTTCAAGTGGCCAAGTCTGCGGCTCACGCGTTAATGGAATGCGCTCCAGCAATCTAAAATCTTCTGGTCTGTCTGGGATATCCGCGAGGCGCTCTAGCGGAAATGGCGCAGGGGCTCTTGTCATTGATGGTTCCTCTTCAATTCTATTGTTCGCTTTAGGTGATTTCACTGTGCCACAGGTTTTTCTAAATGCACCTTGGATACCTAAGCGTTTTTTTAATCTTTCTACTGGGTGAACCCATGTATGAAGGCTTTGGCTAAGCCTTTCAGAAAGCCTTAGCTAAACCCTTTAGGTAACCCTTACCGATACCCTTTACGTATGGCTTAGCCAACCCCTTTTCAAACGGTTGCAAAAGGCTTGAACTGAATTCGACTGAGCATTTTAATGGTGCTCCTAACTTCGCTTTAAGCCAGTAAATTCAATACGAAGCAGAATTTTACTAACTGTTTTTAAACCCTTTGCAAAGGGTTCAACAAGCCTTGTCTGACGGTTACTTGACCCATGCGTTAACCAGTAGCAGTAACAGGATCAGTAACAGAAACAAGAGCAGTAGGCAGAAGCAGTATTGTCCAAGCCTTGCAGGCTTTGACGAGGGCGAGCGATCCCCCACATCTAGTTTTTCAACACAAAAAATAAATCACCGACAACACAGCGTCTTACTCGAACAACTACAGTTTTACCTACAATTTTACTTGTAGAAATCAGCATAGCATTAGATACTGTATAAACAAACAGTATCAATTGTGATTTTTCGAGGTTCGTCATGAGTGTCTCGCTGATAGGCCGTAGCGGCGCACTTGCCTTCATCAAAGCCAAGCGCCTTCGTATTCCATTGTTCATGGAACGTGTTTCTGCTGGTTTTCCCTCCCCAGCGCAGGATTATGTTGAGCAAACGCTCGACCTCAACGAGCTGTGCATCAAGCGACCAGCTGCAACCTTCTTTGTGCGTGTTGAAGGTGATTCAATGATTGATGCCGGGATTCACCCAGATGATATTTTGGTGGTTGATCGCTCTGTCCAAGCAGAACACGGTGACATTGTCATCGCTGGTATCCATGGAGAACTCACGGTAAAGGAGCTTCAACTTAGGCCGTGCGTCATGCTGATCCCAAGAAACCGGGCGTATGAGCCCATCCATATTCCTGAAGGGACAGAGTTAGAGATATTTGGTGTGGTCACCAATGTGGTGCGAAACATGCGCCGTAAGTCGTGACTATCCCATGCCTGTGTTTGCTTTGGTGGACTGCAACAACTTTTACGCCAGTTGTGAGAAGCTGTTTCGTCCTGATTTAAAAGATACGCCGGTTGTGGTGCTGTCCAATAACGACGGCTGCGTGGTTGCACGCTCGCGTGAAGCTAAGTTACTCGGTATTAAAATGGGTGTACCCGTCTTTCAAATCAAATCTGAAATGCAGCGCCATGGCATTTTGGCATTTTCGTCTAACTATGCGCTGTATGCGGATTTAAGCAGTCGAGTGATGCGCACTTTGGAGGAGATGGCACCACGAGTAGAGGTTTACTCCATTGACGAAGCGTTTTTGGACTTAACCGGTATTGAGTCTGCCATATCTCTTGTCGAGTTCGGACAACAAGTGCGAGAGCGCATAGGCCACTGGATTGGGATCACCGTCTGTGTAGGCATTGCACCGACTAAAACACTCGCCAAACTGGCAAACCATGCCGCTAAAAAGTATCCAGCCACTCAGGGCGTTGTAGACCTGACCAATCCAGAACGGCAACGTCGATTGCTCGCATTAGTTCCGGTTGATGATGTTTGGGGCGTTGGTAGACGGCTTTCTAAGCGTTTAAATGCGTTGGGTATCACCACAGCCTTAGATCTCGCCAATGCCTCTCCTAGAGCCATCAGAGACCAGTTTTCGGTGGTTTTAGAAAGAACCGTCAGAGAGCTCAATGGTGAGTCGTGCATTGAACTTGAAGAGATCCCGCCAACTAAGAAGCAAATCGTCTGTAGCCGTTCATTTGGCGCAAAAGTAACGCAATTTGAATTGTTACGTGAGGCCGTATGCGAATACGCAACCCGCGCCACTGAGAAGCTACGCAAAGAACAGCAGCAAGCCAAAGTGATGACCGTGTTTATACGAACCAGCCCCTTTAAGGACAACGAGCCGCAGTACAGCAATTCCGCATCCGGTGAGTTACTGATCCCCAGTTGCGATACGCGGGATTTTATCGAGCTGGCCAGTCACTTACTCAAGCGGATATGGAAGGATGGTTTTCGTTATGCCAAAGCGGGCGTCATGCTGTCTGACTTTTACGATCCAGGCATGTTTCAACCAGGACTATTCGATGACGTATCGACCCGCTCTAATAGCCAGCAGTTAATGTCTGTATTGGACACCATTAACCAAAGCGGTGCCGGAAAGGTTTTCTTTGCTGGACAAGGTACGAAGAAAGATTGGTCGATGAAGCGAGAGCATTTGTCTCCCGCTTATACAACACGCTGGGACCAGTTACCACGAGTGAAGTAGACCCTGTGATTCAATAGGCATTCACTCTGCGACGTAGCATGTTGAGCTTATCAACCTGGCGTCGAACATCACTGAAGAATTCTTCTTTCTCCATGGCCAGCGCTAACTCCCATTCTTTGGCTAGACCTTGGCAGTCCAAAAATGAGTATCTCAGCTTCGTCTTTGAAATACGCAGTCCCTTGCTAAAGACCACGCGCTTGCCTCGTTGACCGTGAAAGCTGTTGATGTACCACTCTATGCCAAAGCCATACTTAAAGTCTCTGATACGGACACCAAGCAGCCCCCAATCTTTAAAGAGCTCATTCTCACGAACCTTGTAATGGGTAACCCAAAAGTCATCAACTTCAGCTCGTGCTAGCGCTTTTAGCCTGTCTGTTTCTTGCTGAAGTAAATCTGATACCTCTGCTTTCCATTGTTCATTGACGATTTCTACCAAACCAATTTCCCCATCCAATTAACCCCAAAAGCCAAAACCACTATCCGTTTGGCTTTTGGATCGAAACGCCAAACGTAAAACTGCCGTAACAATCACTGTTTGGCGTCTCGATATAAATCAACTCGCGCAATCCCATACCTGACAAGGGATACAGCCCGATTTCACTTAAAAACGCCTAAAACGACGTATCGCCATGAAGATACAAACCGTTTGGCGAGTTCAGGCCAGAATGCAAACGACGTTTGGCGTCTCGATTTTTTTGGCTAAGTCATCCGCCGCCAAACAGAGCCTATTCTCATACTTTTACGAAAATGCAATAGGCAGATAGATGAAAGGATTTGTCACCTTTCTGCCCACCGCCAGTGCACCGAATCCTGATAATGACATTTGAGTGAACCGCCAGAGCACTTGGAAAAGCCCAAGCGTGACCAGTGCGGTTGATTGAAAACTGTTAGAGCACTTTGAGTGCACAGGAGATAAGTATGTTTGTACTGGGCGTAGATATCGGTTACTCAAACCTGAAGCTGGCAATTGGCCAATCAGGCAGTGAACCGAAAACCATTATTCTGCCTGCGGGTGCCGGTCCTGCGGATCGTATGCCAGAGCGTATCGGTGGAGGCGATGATGAAACTTGTTTGTATGTATCTGTCGATAATGAGCGTTGGGCCGCTGGTGTGCCTGCTGGACGCCTTCAAGGCTGGGAACGAGAGCTTCACCCGGAATATCCCACCACAAAAACCTATAAGGCGCTTTTTCATGCCGCCTTGTTAATGGCTGAAACTGAGTCCATCGATTTGGTTGTCACTGGATTACCGGTTTCCCAGTTTCATGAACCACAACGTAAGTCTGACCTTGTGCAGCGTTTAAAAGGTGTCCATCAAGTGACGCCTAAGCGCAGCATCACAGTTCATGACGTCAAAGTGCTGCCGCAGCCTGCTGGTGCCTATATGGATCTGGTTCAAACAGGTGGTGATTTGGGCTTGATTGAAGAAGGTCGCGTCGTCGTCATAGATCCCGGCTTCTTTTCTGTTGACTGGGTTGCCCTTGAAGCCGGAGAAATTCGCTACAGCTCATCAGGAACCAGTCTTCAGGCAATGTCCGTGCTACTGGAAACCATTGATAAGCTGATTTCGGAAGATCATGGTGCCAAAGTAGGTATGGATCGACTTGAAAAAGCCATGAGAACCGGCGACTTGCAGGTCCTGCTATTTGGAGAAAAAGTCGATATTTCACCTTATCTGAATGCTGCCATGAAAAAGGTAGCGCCTGTTGCTCTTACAGCCATGCGCCAATCTATGCGCGACGAAAGCATTAATGCGGACTTGGTATTGATCGCCGGAGGTGGAGCCTTGGCTTATAAGGAAGCGGCCAAGGAGATTTTTTCACGAAGCAAGATCATCGTGCCTGAACAGTCTGTTTTGGCGAACGTCCGAGGCTTCTGGTTTTATGGGGCGTGATCATGAGAGTTGTCGTCAACATTCCCCCAGGGAGCCACCCAGAACTACTCAAAGAATTGGAAAAGACGCCGCCACGGGAACGTGCTGAGCGTCTGAGGATGCTGGCCACCTTTGGCTTAATTCACATGAGCCAGCCCAATCTACCCACCACACCTGCACCGGTGGATGGCCATGCTCCAGAAGTTGAAATTACTTCTGTGAGTAAAGCGCCTGAACCCAAAGCAGAATCACGTAAACAATCTTTAAAATCAAAACTAGGGCTGGGCTTATAACATGGCGTTATCAGTTAGCTGGCTCGATGCCAGGTTAAATAAAGAAGCAAAAGAAACCGTAGTAAAAGCCGACCGAGACGGGCTAAGTGCTCGGGTATCGCCCAAGGGCAAAATTGTTTTTCAGTTTCGTTATCGTTTCGATGGCAAGCAACAGCGGGTAGACATAGGTACATACCCACTAATGAAGCTTGCTGAAGCCAGGAATGAGCTGGATAGGTTAAGGGCAGTACTTGATCAGGGCAGAAATCCCAAGCTCTACCTTCAGCAGGAACGGGCCAAGTATTCTGCCAACCAAAGCTTCGAATCGATTTTTCGAGACTGGATAGACTCTGCCGGTAAGCAAGGGCTAAAGGAGAAAACGTGGCACTACCAAAAACGCAGCAGTGAAATATATTTGCTGCCCCGACTTGGCAAGTACCCATTAACTGACATCAATGAATTGTCCTTGCGAAACTGTCTTCGTGAGGTTTCGGAGTCGTCCCCTTCAAACACAGAGCGCCTAGTGTCTGTACTGCATAAGTTCTATGACTGGCTGATTGATGAACAAATTTTGGAAATTAACGCTGCCGCAGGGATCACAGCAAAGAAAGTCGGTGGTAAGAAAGGTAAACGAACTCGGGTGCTAAACGATAACGAGATCAGGATACTTTGGCGCTATTTGCACGAGTCAAAAATTACTGAGAAGAACCGCATCTACATTAAATTGCTTCTGCTATTGGGCGGTCGCAAGGGAGAACTCATTCAAGCTGAAAAGCATCACTTTGACTTGCAATCTGCAATGTGGACAGTGCCTATAGAGATCCGCAAACAAGGTGAGAAAATTGGAGCGCCAATCATGCGGCCATTGATTAAACCTGCTATAGAGCTGATTGAATTGGCGATGCAGATGAGTAAATCAACTTACCTGTTTCCCGCGAACGGACAAGATGAGCTTGCCACAAATGGCTTTGATACCACTATTCCTAACAATGTGAAAATCTGGGCTCGCAGGTCGCTTGGTATTGAGATGGAACATTGGTCTATGCATGATCTTCGCAGAACGATGCGAACGCGTATGTCGGCCATCACGACGCAAGAAGTTGCCGAGTTGATGATTGGCCACAGCAAAAAAGGGTTGGATGCTATCTACAACCAATATCAGTACCTGGATGAAATGCGTCATGCTTACGACGTTTGGTATCAACAGCTAGAGACCATCATCGAGCCGACAGGCTTTCCATTCAACTGGCGTTTCGGACAATAAAATAAAAGAAAGAGGCTCAGTCCTCTTTCTTCTCATACTCCTCCAAATCTTCAATGTGCCACAGCTTGTTTCGTGTATTTCGGTTGATACGAGGTTGCGGCAAGCTGCCATCTTTTATTCTTCGCCAGAGCGTCGTATAGCTAATGTGGTAACGAGCCATAACTTCGTAAGATGTTAGAAAAGGGGTTAATTGGTGCGCTACTGCTGTCATCTGCTTTCTCCTGAAAATCAATGTAAAGCTATCATCGCCTGATTCATCACTTGTTGATGGTCAGAAAGATGCATGATTTGTTCAGAAGATCAGCCTTATCAAAACACAAATGTTGCTATTAGGTACTTTTCAGCTCAAACCTATGAATAACAAGGGCTACAAGGCGGTTTGTGTCATGAATAGCAATCAACACGCCTAACGAGAAAAATTTGTACACACTGTTTGTACACTCGCAACGATGACACACCAAAAACTACAATGACGAACCCTTTAAATTCATAAACTTATAAACAAAAAACTAGAGATGATCGCATTTATTCCGTTTTTGTAATGTCGAAACCAAAGTACCAAAAGCAGGAGGTACTTTCTTCATCAAACCCAATAACCACAAGGCCTACAGCCAGATTTGTGTCATGGAATTTTCGCCAAAGGCCTCTAAAACGGAATTTGTACTCAAGTTTGTACACACTTTCCGAGGTTACGCTTGAACATCATTGAAAAGCAAAGAAACGAGAAAAAGACAAAAAGCCTTTAAATTCAGTACGTAGAGATGTGATTGTGGTGTGCAATGAAAGGTGGTTTTAAGCGTTGAAAGGCTGGGCGGCATCAGGGTGCGAGATAATGGCAAAAGTGCGGCGTTTGTTTATTTCTTCAGACACCTTAGAGGACACTTTTGCCTTTTTTTTAGCATCAGTTGCAGGGGTGCTTGTGGCAGAGGCCATGACATACTTCCTTAGGCAGTACAATCTGCTTTTGCAAATTGAGTAATTAATACGGTCGTTTCAGGGTGCGCGATTGTAGCAAAACACGCCTGTTGATTAAATTACTTTTACGCTAAACTCTCCTCATAAACAAAGCTCGGGCTTCATCTTTATTAAATCTCACACAAAAATAAGTCTTCCGCCGATAGTTCTGTCAGGAATGCTGCTTGCCCTGTCAGGAACTTTCTTATTTTCATTAAAACCTATAGTAATCAAATATGCATACGCTGAAGGGCTTAGTAGCGCACAGGTCATTTGTCTGCGAATGCTCTTTTCCTTGCCATTTTATGCGGGCGTCCTTATCTACTATTATTTTAAAAAACCAGAGCGACGCAAAGTGGTTGTTAAACATATTATTCCGGTTGCAGTACTTGGAATACTCGGTTATTTCGTCGCAAGCTATTTAGACTTATTGGGGCTTAATTACATAAGCGCCCAACTTGAACGCGTTGTTCTTTTTTGTTTCCCTACCATTGTAGTATTAATGTCGGCAATTTTTTTCAACACCAAATTGCCTAAAAATATCTGGCTTGTGCTTGCTATGTCTTATTGCGGGATTTTGCTTATATTCGCACATGATATAACTACATTAGGCAGTGAAGTTGCCTTGGGCACAGGTTTAGTGTTTTTAAGTGCGATAGCCTTTTCAGTTTATGTGCTTTGGAGTAAACCTTTAATGCTTAAAATGGGCTCGCAAGTGTTTACCAGTATTGCCATGATTGCTGCAAGTGTGGTGATTTTTACGTTTTTTACGGTAAGCGAATCGCTATCTTCACTCGCAGTATCAAAAGAGGCACTATTGATTTGCGCTGCGCTGGCGTTTTTCTGTACCGTGATCCCGTCTTTACTCGTTGCAGAGGCAATTCAACGGATAGGACCTGAACGCACTAGTATTGCTGGCACAAGCGGGCCGGTTATTACCTCGATTTTAGCTGTCGTGTTTCTCGAAGAAGCATTCACAATGTATCACCTCACGGGGCTGGTGCTAATTATTATTGCAATTGGATTGGCATCAAAACAAAAATAACAACAAAAATAACGACAAAAACAAAGAAACCTAAGAATCGTTAACTCACTACAGGTTTAAAGAGTAGAGGAAGGCATCACTTTTGTTCCCCTTTCCGTCATCATAGTAGTTTTTTCGCCTTCCCACGTTGACAAAGCCGAAGCGTTCATAAAGTTTTATGGCTGCATGATTATCTGCATTTACTTCAAGATGTAAAACCGGGCACTGTAGAGCGCATAATTCGTGTATCCCCCACTCTAAAAGCGTTTTTGCAAGGCCTTGCCGGCGATAGCTTGAAACTACCCAAATATCTTCTAGTTCAGCGGAATCAATGAGAAGAGAATCTAGGTTAGAATCTGCTTTTGCATCTGCTTCTGCGTCAAAACACTCACTTGAAGATAGTATAATCGGATTGATAATTATCATACCAAGCACTGTATGGTAATCATGATTTGCACCTACCATTAAAGCGCTGGTAGTATTGCTCAGTGAGCCCTTAAAGCTTGTGTAAGACCAGGGGACAGTGCGATTTTTGCTAAAATGTTTATATGCGGATTGCATCATTGCATCATTGCAATCACTTCCCCTTATGATACGAAATTCAGGCGCTTTGATTGCAGGCTTTTTTTCAGGCATGTTTAAGAAGATCTACGTGCTCTTGAATTGCTTGCCAGATACTGCGTTTTAAGTCGCTGTCGGCGACAGTTAGCGTGAAAGGCAGGGTTAGTCGACGACTAATTGGATCAAAGCTTATTGTTTGCGCATCACTAAACTCACAGTCTTCCTGCTGGATATTAAGAAGCGCCAATACGTCATTAAACCAAGGTTTCAAGCTTATAACAGCCTGCTCTTGCTCGCTCTCATAAGCACGGTATACATCAATGCCCATTGCTTGCAACAAAGCGGTTTGTTTCTTTGAAATTGACTTAAGCGCAGCGTTTTCTTTGAAAGTTTGCATTTGGTTAGCTGATGTCGTCATGGCAAATTATATACATTTATCGATTGGCAGTTTATCACTTGGCCTTTAATCAATTGGCGAGATGTGGAGATAGTAAAGGAATATCGACAAAGATGAAACAAAAGAAGTGGCAGGGGTGGAGGGACTCGAACCCCCAACCATCGGTTTTGGAGACCGCTGTTCTACCAATTCGAACTACACCCCTAGCTTGCTGGGCATTATAGCGATGCATAGCAATAAATAAAGCAAATTTTTAGGCTTTTTGAGGCGACTGCTCGCGCTTTGAGCAAATTGCCTGATGCGCTTGCCACCATAATTGATAGGTAAAAATCACCAAAGGCTGCAATAATTTCACGCGCTGAAACACTTCTTCCCGATGATAGTCACACAACTCGACATAGCGTAAAACGAGTGCATCCATCTCTTCTTGTGAGAATCCGTTGGCTAACCCGCAGGCGAGAAGATCGAAAAATCGGCAGCCTAATCCCGCATATTCCCAGTCAAAAAATAGTCCTTTTGAACTGGCAATGTGATCTGCGCTTAAGTCGTTATGACACAGCGTAAAATCATCAGAGAGGCGCAAACAATATTGCTGGTACGTGTTTGTATACTCTTTTGCTTTTGCTTTCCATTTACGCTGAGGGTCCTTAATTGATTTTAGGTATATTCCCCAGTGGCCAGGCAAATCAATCTTGGGAAGCAAACGGATGGGCAAGCCTACGATTTCGCTATCCTTTGATAAGGAAACTGTGTCATGGAGAAGCGGCTGTTTGTGTATCCTTAAAAGACTTTGAGCTAAAAGGTCAATGTCATTCTCACTAGCTGGCTTTGATAGGCCGTGAACTTTATGCGACACCCATTCTTCTATGTATACCTTCTGGTCGCTTGAGAGGTGCAAAGGCCTTGGCGCCAGTCCATATTTGGCCAATTCGAGCTGTAGCGCAAAACTGTGTTTTGGTTTGATTGGCAAGTGGCGTGTTCCCATGAACTGCTTTACTAAGTAGCGTCTGTTATCGATTGTCAGACAATAACTGGCGTTGAGCGCGCCAGCATGCAAGTTTTCTAACTTAATTTGCCCGCCGGGTGAAAGATGCTGAACGCAATACATGAGTAACTGATGATTTTGCATCTATCTTTATCCATGCTCAACTTGAGTGGAAATTTTTAAGTCTTTTGACCAGTTGATATAGCCGCGAATTGCAATGGTGATGTAAAGGCACATGAGCAATACCGTCAGGTAAAGCCCTGCTGACCAAAATAGATAGATACTGGCGATGTTGATTAAGGTCCAGTAAACCCAAGACTGAAGATATTTTTTAACGGTTAAATAGGTCGTCAGTAAAGAAAAAACCGTGATCGCAGCGTCAAGCGTTAATAGCTCGTAGGCAAACCATCTGTTCGCATTACTTGCCAGCAGATAAGTCATTATTAAACCTGCCCCTATAAACAGGATATGCAGCTTTAACGGCATGACCAGGGCATTAAAATCTTCCGTTTCATTTATTTTCCAGTGGTAGAAGCCAATCACTGCCATCAACATATAATAGAGGTTGAGTAACATTTGAAAAATAAGCGAAACATCGAAAAACACAAAGGTGTATAAAGTCGTTGAAATCAGTGCGGCTGGCCAACACCAAACCGACTCTTCTGCCGCCAACCAAACGTAAGTAACAGAAAATACAACAGCAAGCAGCTCAAATACGCTTTGCTGCTGCCACTGTTGTATAATGATGTCAGCTACTTCATTCAAGCTGGAACGTCCAAGTGAGTACCATTTAAAAACTTACAAACGAAGATGGCTTGCCCAACTTCTTCGTGTGTGCGCTTTATTTCGCGCCCAAGTATGTCCATTACAAATTCATAATTACCTTTAACCAGGGTATTGGTAGTGCTGGTTTTAACTTCCAGCTCTCCATAGCTGTTTAGCCTATCAATAAAGTCCTGAATTGGCACGACATATTCTTCAGCCAGTGGATAAAGAGAGATTTCAACTAATAGTTTCATAAACGTTCCTGTTTCTTTCTGTTACCGTTAAACGCAGACTAGATAAACATACACTAGGTGCGAGGTTTAAAATTGATATTGGAAGCTCACACCCACTTGACGCTCCTGTCCAAATTGGAAGTAAGGTTCGTCAAACGCATATTCATCTCTTGGATCGTTACTGAATCCACCGAATCCGCGAGTATAAACACGCCGATCAAACACGTTTTTAATCCACAGCCGAACCAGGTATTCATTTTTCTCCCACGTCAGGTTGGTGTTTACAATTGCTGTAAATGGCGAGCGCTCTTCATGCCCATCAGAAAAGCGATAATCATCTTTGGCGCTTAAGTCTGCAAACCACGTCCAATGCTGGAAAAGTGCCATCGTTGAGGCCATATAAAACGTAAACTCGGGAGCTTGCGCCTGGTCTTGCTTTGGCACAAATGACCCATCCAGTCGCTCGTAATCGCCAAAGGTCGCATCTAAATAACCAAGATTGGCTATAAGCTGCCAAGACGGACTTAATTGCCATTGCGAGGTTAGTTCAACTCCCTGATTAATTCCTGTATCTGTGTTTCTGATAGCGTCAGCAAAAGAAGTCACCACGCTTCCATCTTCAAGCACATTTTCAAAAACAGCAAAATCATTCACTTGCGCATCATCACGCTTCATGTGAAAAAGCGTCACCTGATAACGACCATCAAAGCTTTCTAACTCGCCTTTTACGCCAGCCTCTATGTTCCAGTTATACTCAGGATTAAATGTACGATCATCAGTGGACAGACGCTCGTCTAAATTAAAACCGCCTGCTTTGTACCCTCGCGAAAGACTGGTAAACAATAAAGCGTTGGCAAGTTGATAATCAAGAGTGATTGAAGCCGCTACCAAGGTATCTGATAGTTTTTGTGCGAACGCATCTGAATCAGAGTAATCAGCCGAAAACTCCTCCACACGAGCGGCCACTGTTATCGCCATGTCCTCAGAGACAGTAAAGCCATATTGCCCAAAAACCGCCAGTGAATGAGGTGTGTAAACGCTGCTAAAATCGCCCTCGTTAAACGTATACTGTCTGAGTAGTGCTTCATCTGTGTTTCGGTAACTCAGTCCTAACACCCAGTTTTTATCTGATTTACCGTTTAATTTGGCATCAAGGCCACTTCTTGTCACATCTCTTAAATATCGATCAAAAGAAGAATAAGTAAAAGGATGAAAGGCCGGATACGTCCAGTCTTCATCGTAAGCATAATCAAACTCACCATCCAGATAGAATGCGGTAATTTCAGCTTGTGCGTTTTCGAATGTTTGCGTCGCTTTGATGCTTGCCGCATAGGCTTGGGTTTTGTCAAAACCTGGCTCGTCTGATTGGGTAATATTGTCATTGTCTAATGAAAAGGCATCGTAGCCATTATCAATATCAAAAAAATAGAAGCGTGTATCAAGTGACAGGCTTTTATTCATCTGTGTATTAAAAAACAGTGTCGCGCTTGTTTCGTCAATGTTGTTTGTATCATCAACATCTAAAAACGCGTTTTCTACAAAGCCGTCCTCTTTTGTATTTTGAATGCTCGCTCTAAAAGAAGTGCTGTCTGTGATGGCGTTTGAATAAACACCGCCCAATTGAAATGCGCCGTATTGTCCTAGGGAAGTCGTGAGCAGTGCCGACTCTTCAGTCGATGCAGGGTTACTTACCAGTTTAATTACCCCTCCCAAGCTATTCGTTCCCACCGCGACCGACTGCGGACCCGAAAGAATTTCTACTTGCTTCAAATCAAATAAGGTCGCTAAACTTCCCAAGCCTGAGACATCAATGTCATCAATAAGCAGGCCAATTGATGGATTAATGGGCTCAGCAAATTGACTGCGCTCCCCTATCCCCCGAATCTGAATAAACTTTCCACGACTTGAACCGGAGGTGAAGTTGACGTTTGGCGCAATCGCTAATATATCCTGCAGATGGCGCGCCTCTTGCGATGCAATCTGCGTCTCGCTCAGCACAATATTGCTTCCAGGTAATTCCGATAAGGCGCGCATTGATAAATCTGTCGTCACAATGATTCGCTCGACCTCATCAATATTTGTGCTCGCTTGAGTTTGTGAAAAAGCGGGTTGCACCAATGCAAGGCTACATGCAAGCGAAGTCAGAAAACGGTTCTTATAAAGTGTTGATAAATTTTGCATATTTGGATCTCTTCTATATGAAAAGACCCGGTATTACGGCAGGTAAAAGGTGATTTGAGTCAACCATTCCTACGCCGGTACTAACCGGATCAGGTGAATAAGGGTTTTCAATCGAATCTCAGCAGCGTTTGCTGCACCCCTTGGTTTAAAATCGTTCTCATTTCTTGAAGCAACACTTCAAGAGGCGAGAATAATAACAATGCGAGCTTTTAAGTCAATATCTTCACGAAGATAAGTTTAATTGTTTTATCTCCTGTTCGGTTTGCGCTTTTAAAATTTCAGGCGTTTTGCCATGGGGAACTGGCTGACGTGTTTCAGGATCAACTGCGACAAAAACAATATCATCAGCCAAACAAATTGTTTTTTTGCTTGCTTTATTGCGCACCAAACAGCTGACCGTGATTGAAGTTCGCCCCACATGTTTGGTTTCAAGGCCAAACTCCACAATATCGCCCATGGTGGCTGGTGACTCGAAGCTTATTTCACCAATATGCTTGGTGACCAAACAATTGGTTTCTAATTGACAAATTGCGTATATAGCCGCCTCTTCATCTATCCATTCCAAGGCCCGTCCACCAAACAGCGAATTGGCGTAATTTAAATCTTGAGGCATAACCAATCGTCTTGATAAAAATCGCATATGTGCTCTCTTACATGTAAACTAATTTGATAATTTGATCATACCCTATTTTTCGAATGATTCCTTGTGCAGACCTAGAAGCATTGTCTGATTGGCTGAAAAAGCGACATGAACTCACACGTTCACGGCAATTACTCGTTATTGAGCACGACAAAGAAACCCATCATGAAACTGGTGTAGCTTTAAAACAAATCGTTGACTATTTTAATGACATCACCGTCTTTAGTGATAGCAACAAAGAATGGTTTAAAGAGCTGAATGCTGATGCGGATAAGCACAATCACGAGACTAGTGTTAAAGCGCGGATTGAGTCCACAGATAAGGTGTTAAAAAGTCTCGGCCGGGAGCATGAAGTCGTTGTACTTGACTGCATGGAAGGATTAAATCCAAACACGATTTACGCAGCTTCTGGTTTGGTTAAAGGTATGGGCCTATTCGTTCTTATCTGCCCTCCAGCGTCCATTTGGAAGACATATTACGCACATAAATCTGGTTTTCCAACTAGCTATAAATACTCAGTAGAAGTCAGTTATTTTGCTCGTTACTTTAAAAAAGTGCTTTTAAATAACGCAAGTACCGCCTGGTATGGCAGGCAAGGTATTCAATTGCCCATTCCAGCGATCCCTCAACCACAGAAAAATGAAGTCAGGTCAATCAAACGTTTTACGCAAGAAGATGCTTTACAGTTAGTTTGCGAAACCTGGAAAAAAGAAGCACAACTTTTTGTTGTTACAGGCTCGAGAGGAAGAGGTAAATCTACGCTGCTGGCGCAAATTGCTCACTATATTTTGAGCGATACGACCATGTATCATCAGCACAGAATATACTTATGCGCGCCGAGTAAAGCCCAGTCTGACGTAGTAAACCAATATTTGTGTGACATCTCTGGTAACAAAAATACGATCGCCCATCTGGCGCCCGACCAAGCCAGTAAAATCTCGAAAAATGACATTGTGCTTGTAGATGAAGCAGGCAGTATTGCGCCAATGTGTTTGGACAATATCGTTTCACATTCTCAATTTGTAATAATGACCAGTACCACTGACGGCTATGAAGGCAGCGCAATGGGTTTAATGCAGCGCTGGCTACCCAAGCATTCAAGGGTTGCAAAACATCTAAACCTTACCAAAGCGCTCAGGTGGGATGACAACGATGCACTTGAATCTGTTATGCAAAACTTGTTTGCGCCAAGGATGCCCACTACTGAAATGGCAAATAAGCCAGAAGACACCGCAGAAAACAAAGACGACCTAAAGCTTTTAGTCCAAAGTGCACATTTGCAAGAAATAAATAAAGAAGCGCTAGTAAACTCTAAGTCGCTTTTTGATAGCTGCTTTTCTTTGCTCATGCACGCACATTATCAATCTACACCTACGGATATGCTGAGAATGTTAGATGCGCCTGATAATCGAATCTGGTTGATGAAGCATCCTGCACTTACTCTTCCCCTTGGCATCATTTGTACTATCGATGAAGGAGGAGAAAGCGTTTTCACAGACCCGACGATACGCAAGGCAATAAGTGAAGGACGTCGACGTGTTCAAGGACATTTGTCTGCGCAAGCGCTAAGCCAACTTACACAAGAACCTGAGATATTAAGATATCCTTTCTTGCGCATACATCGTATTGCAGTGCATCAAGATTACCGTCGGTGCGGGATTGGCTCGCATATGCTCACTCAGCTTCAAAAACTGAATGTCAGCAAACAGCTTATCACCTCTTTTGGCTTGAGCCCTGCATTAGACAATTTTTGGTATTCTCAAGGCTACGATCTGGTTAAACTTGGTCAACGTGTAGACACCAGTAGCGGAACACTTAGCGCGTTGTATGTGCATCAGCAATCAACTTCTTTGACATGCAAACAATTAAATGTGCAAAAACTGCAGAACATGGCGGCAGTAACACTGGCATATCTAAGAAAGTACGGTCCACGAACTTTTTCCCTTATCCCTGAATCACTGCGGGCTAGGCTTGCACATTTAAATGACTCTTCAAATGAAATTAATTTGAAAATAAAGCGCTTTTTAGATGGGGAAGTAAGCTTCAAAATGGCAAAAGCATTTATCTATGCAGATTTAATTAAGTGTAAGAACGAAGAGGTTTTAAAAAGTTTTGACGCCTTACATCAAAAGCATCTAAGTGCTGAAGAGAAGGCCAATCTAAGCGAATTGATTAAAACTCAAATGCGTTCAATGCGAAACTGAGTTTGTGACTTACAAAAACACTTGACTAAAACATAACTTGAACATGCTTCGAAAGAGCACAAAAAAGCCCGTTTAGAACGGGCTTTAAAAATTACCGATTATTAAAGGCGTATGCCTCTATTTTTCGCTTTTTCCTTGATATACGGGATCCAGGCGTTTGCATTTCTACGCAGCTGAGCGTCCTTTGCAGCCTCTTCAGCATGTTCAAATGCGTCTCTGTAATTACCCGCATAGAAATTAGCTTCCATTAACGAGAAATGTACTTTCCCAGGGTCACTAATATTCGCAGCCAATGCTCTCTCAAGCGCCGTGATTGCACCTTTGTAGTCTTCCGCAGTTAGCAGTAACGCGCCTTGCTTTCTGTACATCTCAGGATCGTTAGATTTTTGAGCAGCCTGTGCATAATATTGCGCAGCTTCTTTAAACTCTTTCGCCTGATGATAACTGTTGGCAAGCGTTGCTATTGAATCAGCGTCGTTGTCAATTTCACCTGCTTCCATAAACTTCTTTTGAAGCTCAGCGGATTTAAAAGGTACTTCTTGACTGGCATAAAGCTGCACAAGTGCCTTGAATTCAGCTGGACGCTGAACAAATCCCTGCTTGTAAGCCAGTGAAAAGGTTGATAGCGCCTTTGGATAATCCTCAGTCAACATGTAGTAAAAACCTAACTGCGTCCACCATTGCTTTTCTGTAGGAAAAAGCTGAACCAGTGTTTCGAGCGTTTTCAAACCCTCTGGATAGTTCTTGGTTTCATGATAGGCGTTTACTTTCAACGCGTAAGGATTTTTATCCGGCTTTTCCTGCAACGCAATCGCTTTGTCAGCGGCTTCAATTACCTTGTCGTACTGCTGAAGTTCAGAATATGCCTGCGCCATGCGCGTGTACATTTTCTCTTCTTCTTTACAGGTAAATTCCATCCACTGATTGTAGTAGCTTATCGCTTCACGATATTTCTCTTCCTGAAGCGACAAATCGCCGACTAATTGCAATAAGTCTGCCTGATCACGATCATTAAGGACTTTCGCCTTAACGGCACCCTCGAGAAGCGTCAAAGCTTGCGGAGCGTTTTTAGGGTCCTGCATCAACAACATTTGACCGTACAAACGATCTACCGCTGCCTTATCAAACTCTTCTTTAGGATCAATTTCTCTGATAATCGAGATAGCTTCACTCAGTTTTTCTTCGTTGTAAGCTTCAATTGCAGACTGAAGCTTTTTACCTGTCCTTTCACTCAAAATTTGAGTTTTAGGTTGCTTATAGCCAGGGCATGCAATTGCTGGATTTGACTGTGCAAAAGAATTTGCAGCCACGCTACTAAGCATTACAAGTGAACACAGCGCGACAGATTTTCTTTGAAACGTATTCTTCAATAATTTCATAATTAATTACCTGCCAATGTGAAATCTAGTTTTACCTGCAATCCAGTTTGCTTTTGAGCGACTCCATCAACCACTTTTGGACGATACTTCCATTTTCTAAGGGCCCTTTTAGCTTCTCTGTCAAAAACTCGTTTTGGATCAGCATCTAAAACTTCTACGTCTTCAACACCACCTACTTCGTTAATTGAAAAAGATAAAAGCACCCAACCTTCTTTACCGTCACGAGCGGCCTCTGGTGGATATTTGGGCTCGATACGAACGATCGGCGTTGCATCACCGTCACGCATCATATCTCCTATTCCGCCTATACCGACGTTCACACCACCAGTATCAACTCCTGGAATACTTAAACTGAAACCGTCGGTGTTTGGTTCAGCTTGGTCTGGCTCTACCAACTCAACCTTTGGTGGCTCCTGAGGAGGAGGTGGAGGCGGAGGCGGCGTTCTAACACGAGTATTTGCCTGGTCATCAGGTTCGTTCATGACGATATCGATCACTGGCGGAGGTGGCGGCTTTTCGCCAGGTTCACCTGTATTTTCAACAAGCTTTGCCATCACAACAAAAAGTGTGAAAGCAACACCTGCGCCTAATAAAATCGAGACTAAAAATCTAACCATTTTATTCGCCCCTCGTCGCAACTGCTACACGTTCAATACCTGCAGCTTTAACCTGATCCATTACTTCGATCACCAAGCCGTGTTTTGCTTTTGCATCAGCCTGTATAAACACAACATCAGTCGGTTGTTCCAGTAATAGCTTTTCAAGGTTAGCTCGTACCGCATCAATTGAAATCTCTCTGCGGTCCATCCAAACATCACCGTCTTCAGTAACAGCGATAAAAATATTGGCGTTTTTATACTGCACCGCCGTCTCACCTTCTGGCTTATTCACTTCAATACCAGCTTGCTTGACGAAAACGGTTGTTACAATGAAGAAGATAAGCATGATAAACACGATGTCGAGCATCGGCGTCATATCAATCGCTGCTTCTTCTTCTGGCTCTCTTACTTTACGTCCCATAACAACCTCGTTTAATGATGCGGCAAGCTATCAACTAATGACTCTTTCAGCATTTTTGCTTTTGCTTCAATACGTGAGCTAAAGAACAATCCTGAAAGTGCTGCAACCATTCCTGCCATTGTTGGAATAGTAGCCATCGAGATCCCTGCGGCCATCAATCTAGGGTTACCAGTACCTTGTGTTGACATGGTTTCAAACACACCAATCATTCCGGTAACTGTACCCAATAATCCTATTAGAGGACACATTGCCACTAAAGTTCTGATCATTAACAATCTTGCTTGTAAACCATCAGCTGCTTGTGAAATCCATGCGTCACGAATTCTATGCGCGTACCAAGAGGTCGTATCTTCACGTGCTTCCCAATCGGAAATAATTTGCTTCTTAATTCCGGGGAACACTGAAGTTAAATACCAATAGCGCTCAATCATTAACACCCACATTAGAAAGAGCGCGGCAGCAACGACGTAAAGTACGTCACCGCCGGTTGCGATGAATTCCCTGACAGATTCCCATAATCCAATCAGGTATAACATCTTTACATTCTCCCTGGAGTAGTCGTCGTAGTTACTGGACGCTCATTTTCAGCGTGCTGAGCGATAATACCAGCCGTTTGCTCATCAAGAATGTGAACAATAGACTTGCTGCGACCTGCAACGATGCTGTGCATAAGAATCAACGGCAATGCTGCAATGATACCCTGTGCAGTTGTTACTAGAGCCATTGAAATCGATCCTGCCATGATGCGTGGGTCACCAGTACCGAACAACGTGATTTGTTGGAAAGTCGCGATCATACCTAGTACCGTACCCAAAAGACCTAATAGCGGTGCAATTGCGGCGAAGATTTTTATGATATTAATACCCGCTTCAATACGAGGAAGTTCCTTAAGAATAGCTTCGTCCAGTTTAAGCTCCAAACTTTCTGAATCAGCAGACTTGTTTGCTTGATATACTGTCAAAATGCGACCAAGTGGGTTGCTGTTCGAAGGATTATCAATGTTATTCAATTGAGACTTCATCTTAGCGCCAACGGCGGTAAGTGAAACAATTTTGAATACACCAATAAGCAGACCAATGATTAGTAAGCCAGTAATAATGTAACCAACGATACCACCTGCATGATAACGCTCAGACAAAGTTGCTTTCTGCTTGAACAATTCAAGAATTGCGCCGCGAGATGGGTCAACATAAGTACCAACAAAGCCACTACTTGCATCCATTAGGTCTTGCGTTGAAGCAACCTGATAACCTTCAGGTTGACGACCTAGCGGCTGAATTTTGTCGTCTTCATCGTTGTAAACAAGGTAACCTTGCTCACCAACTAAGTTGAAGGTACCGATACGAACAACTTCCTGAGTCGTTGAACCACCGTCAAGATCTACTACTTCTGTTGTGAAGCGAGAAACTTTACCAGACTCAGTCATTTCAGTTTGAAGGGCTAACCATAATTCTTCCAACTCGTTAATGTTTGGAAGACCTTTTGAATCCTGTGCCATTTCAGCAAGAAATTCGTCACGTCCTGGGTACTCAGCACTTACAATCGATGTTGAAATAACACCGTAAGCGTCTGCTGATGCTTGACGAACTACACCAAACATTTCACCTAAAGTTCCAGATGCTTGATCAAGTTCTGTCTCTTTATCGATTAAGGTTTGTTCGTTCTGAGTAAATTGATTTTGTAAGCGATCTCCACGTTCTTCTTCAGCTTGAAGAGCGGCTTGAGCACGACGTAAAAGCGCCTGCTTATCTGCTCTTTCGTCCATAAACTCTCGCTCGCGCGCTTCATTGATGCGCTGTTGAGATACACGGTCATTTTTTACTTGTTGAAGAAGTTCATCAAGTGTATTTGGTGATGATTGCGCATTTGCAAAACCTGCTACCAAAGCAATGGATGCTGATGCGACAAGTGTCTTTATTGTTGTTTTCATTAACCCTTACTCCGCTGCTTTGATTGGTAGTTCAATAAGATCTTCTGGCACTAGACCTTGCGCCATTCTTACAGCTGTAATAACTGAATCAAGATATTCGCCGCCTAACTCTTCCCAGGCACGCGTTTCGTTATTCCAAACGTAAGCTGTTGACTGGTCAAGAGTGAGTGCTAAAAGAGCGGTACGACCTAAGTTAAAGAAGTCAACAGATACATCCGTTCCGCCAACGTTGATTGTTCCATCGTAAGACTGGATAGTACGGCCGTACTGATTTTCAATTGAATATGCATCAAGCACTAAACGAAATTGCTCAGATACTGTTACATCTGAACGGGTCATCAGCGTACGTAAACGCTCAACACGCGCTAAACGCTCTTCCAGGTTGATTGGCACGTCTAGCTGTATAAATTGCTCCAGGCTATCAATCATCTTATACATGAGCGGAACAATTTTTTGCTTGGTATCTTCAATTGAATCGATTTGGCGTTGTAGTGAATCAATGGCACGCTGTTGGTCAGCCACTAAACCTGCAAGGTAATCGTTATAGATTTTGAGGTTTTCTGTTTGATCAACAACTGCTCGATATTCAACAAGCAACTCTTGAGATTGCTCAAACAAATTATTGATTTTTTGCTGTGATTTGGCCGCCGCAACTTGAATTTTACGTTCTTCTTCCTGTAACTGTTCAAGTGGGTTCGCGAATGCAACGCTACTTGCAGATAAGGCAATTGCGCCTAACACACAAGAAGCAATGTGAGTTCTCTTGCTCATTTTGGACATATTCCCAACCGTTTTAGTCTAGTTAATTGCTACATATGACAATCGTCATTGCGCTTTATTTTGTTCATATTTTTGCCCGAGCTTTGTCAGGGCAACACACAAATAGTCACAGGATGTTACATAAATGTCAAGAAATCCGTGGGATATGTACGTAAAAACTTTACTTGAAAACGATTAAATCTGCGCACTGTGCGAATGTTAAAAAGCTCTGGCGTAAAATTTGTTGAAGCTTTGGACGGTCGACGCTTATATTTTAGCCATATTTCACAAGAGTCTTAGTCACAGATGAGAAGAATAAAAAGCTCGATTGAAAAATTTCGTTACCAAAAAAAGAGATAAAAAAAACCAGTCAAGTTGACTGGTTTTTTGTTTTAAACTTCTAAGCTATGTTTAGACTTAGAAAGTAGCCTTGAATGAAACGAACCAGTTTGTGCTGGTATCAAACACAGTTGGATAAGTGTTACCGTTTCCTAAAGCAGGACCTGCACCGGAATAAATTGGAGGCTGCTTACCAAGTAAGTTCAACACACCAGCGCGCAGCTGAAGATTGTCGTTCACATAGTAAGTACCGGTAAGGTCAATGTAATTTACCGTATCAAACTCAGACTCTAATGTATCTCCGGTGTCGTCATTATCTGTACCACCGAAATAACGCCATGTAGCAGTGATATCGATATCAAGAGGAGTACTCCAAGTTGCTAAGAAGCGATGACGGAACTCAGCATTTGGTGCGCCACACTCATTTCCGAAGAAACCGGCACATTCAATTGGTGTACCACCAGGGAATGGAACGGTATCAAGAGTATCAAGAATCGTTGCTGCATAATCTAGGTTGATAGAACCCATATCACTTACATCGAAGCTATAACCAACTTGAATATCGAAACCTGACGTTTCAAGAGTAGCAATGTTCAGGTTTGTTGCCTGGAAGCCTACACCTAAAGTGCCAGCCGCCAAGGTTCCAGACGGAGCACGGTTGATCAAACTACAGAACGTTGGGTCGCCTGTCTCCAAACACTCGTTGAAAACAGTTTGCGCTGGAATACCGGCTGAGATTGCATCTTCAACTTCAATATCGAAGTAATCAACACTGATTGATAATCCTTCAATTTGTGATGGAGTGTATACTACACCCAAAGTTACTGTGTCGGCAGTTTCAGGATCCAGTAATGGGTTACCACCAGTAATTGCCTGAGTCTGACCGGAAATTACATCAAGAATTGTACCGTACTGAGAAGCAGTAACGCCTGTTCTTTGACAAACTTCAAGTGACGCAATTGGGTTTGCTGATGCACAAGGGTCAAACAACTGTTCGCCAGCAGAGTTAACGCCTGCAGGGCTTAAGTTAAGTAGACCAGCATCTTGCGCGGTAAACAAATCAATTACGTTTGGTGCTCTAACAGCTCGCTGGAACTGTGCACGTAAACGTACATCTTCAACAGGTGCCCACGCTAGTGATAAACCGAAAGCATCGGTATCAAAGCTGTTTTCTACGCCATTACCAGAAGCATCATAGTCAGAGAAGCGATATTGACCACTGAAAGTAAGTTCTTCAACAAATGCAGCATCTTCAACTAAAGGTATTTGAACTTCTGCGAAGAACTCGCGAACTTCAATCTTACCAGATACTTCAGTAGTAGCGCCGCCCACACCGGTGAAACCACCACCAGGGATCTGGCTTATTTCATCTGGTGAAGAAGCAAGTTCGTCTTTACGATATTCCACACCAAACAATACACCAATGCCGCTTTCAGCAAACGGGCTATGAATACCATAGTCTCCTAGGTTAGCTTGGATATCTGCACCAAAAATCTTCTGTGAGGTTTCGCCATTAACAATACCAATACCTTGTATGAAATCCAACTGATCGTCTGTAACTAAAGACTCTCCACCAGATGTACGCTGGAAGATATTATAAGGTACACAGCCGCCGCTTTGATCGATACATACAACATTACCGGCTTCGTCGGTAGTGGCTAACAATGCTTGCTGTAGGTTATCGATTACAAAGTCGTTAGTCGCTGAGCTTTGATCACGCGTTTCAGAAATTTGACCAAAAGCATTCCAGGCCCAAATGTCGTCAATGAAACCTTTAAACCCACCAACAAAGCGCCAAGTGCTGTTTTCTAGTCTTGAATTACGTGAGCCACCTTCTACGTTTCGGTGAGAAGCAGTGATTCCGCTAACGATGTCGCCATTTGCGATATTATCCGCTGTACAGCCAAAGATGTCGGTGAATGCAACGCCAGAGTTCCCTTGAATAAGCGGGTTATCACAGTTTATGTCATATGCTCCGATACCAAATGAAGCACTAGGTGCAATTTGCGCATCAGACGTGTTGTTAACATATGAGAAGTCAGCGTAAGCTTCTAAATCGTCAGTGATTTCATAATCACCTTTCGCGTAGAAGTGATAGCGTTCTGATGGTCTTTGGAAGAAGTTGAACTGACCAAAGTTGAATGTTTGTGATGGACCACCTGCATAAGGAACGATATTACCGTTTGCTTCCTGGAAACCAAATCCGCCTGGACCGCCAAATAAACGGAAGTTTGCTGAACCTACGCAACCAAAACCACCGAAACTTTGGGCGCCGTTGCTTTGTCCTAGAGAACAAGCAGAATAAACACGGTCAGCCTGAATAACTTCATCTCGATCTTCATACTGAGCAAAAATTGTTACGTTACCACGACCGTCTGCTGTAGTAGCACCGAACATGGTGTAAATTTGTGTTTCTTCACCATCGAAACCAGAACTTGGCACCGGTTGGTCTGCAGCTTCTAACACGCTTGCCCAGAAATCATCGTCATTGCTGTTGTAGTTTGAGCTGAATTGACCACCAAACTCTACACCCTCAAAATCATCACGAAGTATAAAGTTTGCAACACCACCTACCGCATCAGAACCATATACCGCAGATGCACCACCTGTCAGGATGTCAACGCGCTCAAGCATTTGAGTAGGAACCAAGTCCACGTTTGCTGCACTAATTTGCGATGAACCGTAAGGAAGACGCTTACCGTCAATCAACACCAAAGTACGGTTTGCGCCCAAACCACGAAGGTTAAGGGTTGCCGTACCCGATGCACCGTTTGATACTTCTGATGCTTGTCCAGCAAACACCTGAGGAAGAACGTTAACAAAGTCTTCTACACGAAGGTTTCCACGAAAACCAGCTTCTTCACCAGATACGCTTAGTACAGGTGTTGCTGCAGCAAGGTTTGAGTTAGATAAAAGACGAGAACCCGTAACCTGGATTTTCTCGACATCCTCTTCTGTCTCTTCTTCCTGTGCTAACACAGAACCAGAGAGGGTAATCGCTGACGCAGCACCAAAGGCGCAAGCCAGCCTTACAGCTTTGGCTAATCTATTATTTGTAAACATGCATGTCTCCCTAGACATTATTATTATTTATCAATTTCGTATTGATTTATATAACATGAACTTTCGTTCAATGAACATAATATATACACATAAGTGCTAAATGGTCAATGGCAAAAAGTAGTCTTTACATGCTGATGTTTCACACTTTAAGTTAAATTTTAGACTGCAATTAACATATTTCATCTTCAGTCGATAAGTATGAGAATTGAACAAAACAGCTATGTCGGGGAAATATAAGGTGAAATTACATAATGATATTCATAACTTTTATGAACAAATGATGCTCGAGAAGTTAGAACAAATGGAACTTGTAAAAAACAAAGATGATGAACAAATTGCAGACCTTTGTTGTTTAGTTCTTAACCAACTTCCTCCGCGCTACATACGACACAATGTGGATATGGCCTTTTATTTGCCAAATTCAGAGCGGCAGCAAATGGAAATGAATGTTGAAAACGCCATTCGGTCGGCATTGAAGTTTCTGGATAAAAATGAATAAAAGTGGTGGCAGACCTCAGCCCGTTCCCGGCACATGAGTCCCCTAGTACGGCTGCTCCCTTCCGGGCCTGACCGGGTTCCTAAGTTGTCATTGCGGGAGAACTAAGGCCTACCATAGAACTAATTTTATTACTGCATTTTCAGCAGGCGCGCATTATGACGAACTAAGCGCGCCCTTGCAAGCATAGCATCAACTGAATTTAAACTTTTCTTCTGCAAGAATGTTTGCCACTTCTTCGCTTGGCTTTTTCTCAGTTTGTGAACGTGTAATGATATTTTTAACCGTATCGCCAATTTGCTCTAACTGCGCGCGTAATGCCTGTGCACTACTCTCATTGCGCTGATGATAAATATCGATAATTCCGCCTGCATTAATCACATAATCGGGTACGTAAACAATATTTTTTTCAAGCAGAAGCTTATCCATTTGTTTGCTCGCTAACTGGTTATTCGCAGCCCCAGCAATAATTGGCGCTTTTATTTCACTGATGCTTTTATCATTGATTGCCCCTCCCATTGCGCAAGGTGCAAAGACATCAGCTTCCATCGCATGAATTTCTTGCGGGTCTACTACACGCGCGCCTAATTCATTTTTGGCGATCTCAACCCCCTCATTGAAAATATCCGCAACTATCAGGTTTGCTCCCGCTTTGTGAAGATGACGAGCAAGGCGCAAACCAACATGCCCCACTCCCTGAATAGCCACCGTCTTTCCTTTTAATGAAGAATTCATGACATGCTCTACAGCGGCCTTTACTCCCATATACACACCATAGGCCGTTGATGGAGCAGGATTTCCATCGGCAGGGCTCCCATCGTAAGCAAATTTTGCTGATGTCCCGGCTACGTGGTGGCTTTGCGTAGCCATATACTGCAAATCCTGTACGCTAATACCGGAATCTTCTGCAATCACATACTGTCCTTTAAAGGTATCGACCGCCTTACCCATAGCATACATTAACGCTTGAGTTTTATCGTGTCGTGGATTACCAATAATGACCGCTTTACCGCCACCCTGTGGCAAGCCCGCCATTGCGGCTTTGTAGGTCATTCCTTTAGATAAACGAAGCACATCGGTAAGTGCCTCCTGCGAATTCGCATAAGGCCACATACGGCATCCGCCGAGACTAGCGCCAAGCTTAGTGTTATGTACGGCAATAATCGCGCTTAAACCAGATTCTGCGTCGTGAAAAAAGGAAACTTGCTCATGCTGATCAAAATCAGGATGTTCAAAAAGCGACATTATTAGACCTCTGTTGTTATTGTTATAAATGCCTGATTGACTCTCAATCAGCCTGCCATAGTATCTGACAATGCTGAGGACAGTTATTGCATAAATCAAGGCTATACATTTTATTTTGTTAAAAAAGTATTTTTATTGTTTCCACTTTATAGGATAAGCATCCTATAATAGAGCGGAATATTAAAACTGGTGCTTAGAAGCCATTCGCTTACTTTTGATCCTCTACGTGCGAAAGTTAGGCGCACAAATTAAAATGCGAAGCACTTCTTAAGTTTTTCACCCAATTGAGTCGCACAGGTTTATGAAATTAGATAAGTTTGATCGTGAAATATTAAGAGTCATGCAAAAGGATGCCACCGTATCAATGGCTGAACTTTCACAATATGTCGGTTTATCACACACTCCATGCTGGCGTCGTGTCAAACGAATGGAAGCTGAAGGTATTATACGCCAAAAAGTAACACTGCTAGACGCTAAAAAGCTCAATCTTGGCGTTTCTGTTTTTATTTATGTCACGCTTAAAAATCATGACGGGGACTCGCTCACAAAATTTGAGAACGCAGTGCAAGACATTGATGAAATCATCGAATGCCATACCACAAGCGGTGAAAAGGATTATCTTCTAAAAGTGATTGTCAGAAGCATAGAAGAATACGAGCATCTTCTTAAAAGCCGTTTGACTTCCTTGCCATTAGTTGACCATTTGAGTTCAACTTTTGCTCTAAAGCAGGTAAAGAACACCACACAGCTGCCGATTTAAGACATAAGCAAAGACATCTTTATCGACCAATATTAAGGTGATGAGGATGTCTTTTCACTTAAACCTATCTTTATCCGAACCTTGCTTTTTCGCATCTAGCTATGCTAACTGTGCGCATCCGCCTGATTTTCTGGCATGGCTTTTTCAAATGCTTCAAGCGCCAAACAATTATCATAGATTTTGGAAATTAGCTTAAATTGCTCAGTTTTAACGCCAAAACGTAGCGCGTTATATACCTGAGGCACGATGCACACGTCTGCCAGTGTGACCTGATAACCATATGCGAATTTACCCGCTCGTGTCTCAAGTTTTCTCTCTAGTGCGGTAAAACCTTCCTCTATCCAATATTTGGCCCACGATTTAACAGCGTCATCATCCGCATTAAATTCGTCACGTAACTTATTCAGCACGCGTAAATTAGCGAGCGGTTGAGTATCGCAAGCGATTTCATAAGCGAGCATGCGAACTCTCGCCCTGTCCTGAGCATGTTCAGGGATCAGGCGATTGGGTTTGGGATATTTTTCGTCAAGATACTCAATGATCGCAAGAGATTGATTGAGCATGATATCGGCGTCTGTATCAACGAAGGTGGGTACAAGTTTGCTTGGATTCAGTTGCTGGTATGTTTCGCTTTTTTGCTCGCCACCATTTTTAACCAAATGCACCGGCACATACTCAAAGTCCAGGGCCTTTAAGTTAAGGGCTATTCGAACACGGTAGGAAGCTGATGAACGCCAGTAGCCGTATAATTTTAAACTCATTTAAGCTCTCTTGTTTTGTTAACTTTAGTCTTGTTGTATTAGTTATGGGTGTTGTAATTAGTGCAATAGTAAAACGCATCCGCTCTGAATTTTCAAAGCGGATGATCCCTTAATTCTTCACACTAATACTTCACAGTGGTCTTGTTGATTCCGTATTCTCTTAGTTTATTCGCAATTGCGGTATGACTTAAGCCTAGCTTGCGTGCGAGCTGCCGAGTGCTCGGATAAGAGGGATAAAGTCGTCGCAGCATATCCTTTTCAAACTTTTTAACCTCTTGCTCCAATGTACCGTCAAAGTTTTCATCAATGTAAGTAACGGTTGCACTGCAAGAAGGTACCTGAATGGCTTCTTTTGTAATTTCACTACCTTCCATCAAAGAGATGGCGCGATATAGCGCGTTTTTTAACTGACGAATGTTACCCGGCCACGGATAGCCCTGTAGATACTCGACACAGGATTTGCTGAGTTTGGGTACTTCAATACCCAGCTTTTTGCTGTGTTGCAATAAAATACGATTCGCCAAAGAAACGATGTCGGCTTTTCGCTCCCTAAGGGGCGGTACAACAAGCGACAATACATTTAATCGATAATATAAATCTTCTCTGAACGACCCCTCTTCAACGCAATCGGCGAGATCTTTACACGTAGTACAAATAATTCTGCAATCTATAGACTTTACCCGACTATCGCCAACCTGATGATAAGTACCATACTCTAAAACACGCAACAGTTTGGCTTGAAGTTGTGCAGACATTTCACTCACTTCGTCAAATAAAAGCGTGCCACCGGCAGCTTGTTCAAATAATCCCGATTTTCCATTTTCCTGTTTAAACGCGCCTGGCGCATACCCAAATAATTCGGTTTCCAATACATCATCGGGTAATGAAGCGCAGTTCACTGATACAAACTCACCTTCACTGCGGCGCGAATTATCATGACAGGCTTTTGCAAGTTGCTCTTTTCCGGTTCCGGTTTCGCCGGTTATGAGAATATTACCGTCTAGTTCCGACATGCGTTTAGCTTCTCTAATCACCTTTTTCATGGCGTTAGAATGGGCATCAAACGCATCAAAACTGTTGCTTGCGCTTCTGTGAAATATAGTCATTTGCTGACCTAAGCGAACTTCTGACTTGAGCATGACTACTGCACCGGCCAAAATCGATTTGTCTGAGTCGGGTACATCTACCGGAAGTAAATCTGCAATATAATCTTGCTCTATGAATTTCACACGTTGCGTTTGCGCATAAATTTCTTTGCCCTCAAGCCATTTGGTAAAATTGAAACCGGTGATCACTTCATCAATATGCATACCGATGATGTCTTTAGCTTCAAGCTCTAAGCCTCGTTTAACAGCATCATTGAAAAGTATCACTTTGCCGTGTGTATCAATTGATAAAACCGGATCCGGGAGTGTCTGCAATATTGCCCGAAGCTGATTACGCTCCCTTTGAATGGGCATGAAAGGCGTAGTTTTTACGTCAGTGATTCCGTCGACGCGTCGCAATTTCTGCATTAAAACCTGAAAATCGGTAAACTCAATGGTAGGAAAATCGAGAAAAATTTTACCCATAGCATCAATTTCAATACCACGTAAATCAATATGGTAATCTGTGAGTATATCAAGCACGTCCTGCGTGATGCCTAATCTGTCTTCACAACTAATTTCCAAACGCATAAACTGATTGTCCTGTAGAAATTTTGAAGCACTGTGAGTATCAAAACGAGTGCAATATAAATGTGTAAACCAAGCTTAACTTGTACACAATTAAATACGCGCAGGGGCATCCCTAGATCACCCGCAATGGCTCTCAATAGGTGACATTTTTGTAATGTTGTAGGATGTGAAATCAGCGAAGTGTAATTGATGAAAGCGCCTCAAAAAAAGACCGAGGCGCCTTTAACTGTGCGTTTTAACTTGCTTGTTTTAATTTGGGTGGAAATTTAGGTTCAAAGAGGCCTAACGCTTTCGCTTGCTCGACTAAGGACATTATGTCTAATTCAGCCAAATCAAACAGCTGATTAAAGCGCTCCAGTTGAAAATATATGGGCTGCATGATGTCAATGCGATAAGGAGTACGCAGTACATCAAGTGGCACTAAATCGACGCGCTCTGGCTTATCGCTTTCTAGTGCATAAATCGTCTCGCCAGGAGATGACAATATGCCTCCGCCATAAATACGCAAGCCTTCATCGGTATTGACTAATCCGAACTCCACTGTGAACCAATACAGTCTGGCTAAATAAGCGCGGTCTTCTTTATTGGCAGCAAGCCCGAGTTTACCATAGGTATGCGTAAAATGCGCAAATGCTGGATTAGTAAGGAGTGGACAGTGGCCAAATATTTCATGAAATACGTCAGGCTCTTGCAGATAATCAAATTCCTCCTCGCTTCGGATGAAAGTCGCGACCGGGAACTGCTTGTTTGCCAAGAGCGTAAAAAACTCGGTGAAATTGATAAGCGCAGGAACTGGCGCTGTTTTCCAGCCAGTAGTTTCTTGTAACACCTTATCAATATCAGGTAATTGCGGAATTTTGTCCGCAGGCATATTCAATAAAGAAATGCCTTGCATATATTCATTGCACGCACGTCCTTTGAGCAATTCTATTTGTCGATGATATAAACGAGACCAGCGCTCGTTTTCATCTTTTGACCATTCAATAAAACCGTCTTCATTTACTTGCTTTGAAACATACTTCGTTTGCTCTGACATAAATCGCTGTAAATTAGTTGAACACGACTATATGGTAATCAAAAAGTGTAAATAGTTAGACTCACCGCACCCAATCACATCTGGTATTACCAGTAGCTTTTGTAATATAATTTTTACATGCGCTTAACTTATCGCTCCCGCAAATCAGGCGTATTTCGACTTTAGACCGCCTCATTCACTTTAGTCTTTAACAAGCCATTGTGTTTAATAACACTCCTGATTTCATCAACACTTTGTGGGTCGTCGATAGTCGATGGAATATTCAATACTTCGTCGTCTGCAATTTGACGAAGCAATTTGCGAAGAATTTTTCCAGAACGTGTTTTAGGTAATCGACTTACTATCATTGTTCGCTTTAAGCAGGCAACAGCGCCAATGGAATGTCTCACCATAGCGACCAGCTCATCCTGCAGCCGTTCTTCAGTGATGTCGACACCGTCTTTTAACAAGGCTAGACCAATGGGTACCTGACCTTTCAGAGGATCGTGAATACCGATAACAGCGCACTCAGCAACCGCATCGTGAGAAGCAATCACTTCCTCCATTTCGCCTGTAGATAAGCGATGTCCCGCTACATTAATGACATCGTCAGTGCGCCCCATAATGAACAAATACCCATCTTCATCGATATATCCGCCATCGCCCGACGTATAAAACCCGGGATATTCACTTAAATAGCTTTGCTTAAAGCGCTCAAAATCCCCCCAAATGGTTGGTAGGCATCCTGGCGGAAGAGGTCGTTTTATTGCAATACTGCCTTGAACATTTGCACCAAGCGACTCGCCCATTGAGTTTAGGATTTGAATATTAAATCCCGGCACGGGGACTGTTGCACTGCCCGGTTTAACACTCATTGCCTCAAGCCCCAAACAATTCGCGCATATCGCCCAGCCGGTTTCTGTTTGCCACCAGTGATCTATCACAGGCTTTTTCGTATGCTTGTGTGTCCATTCGTAGGTTGGCGGATCAAGCCGCTCTCCTGCCATAAAAATTGTACGCAGACTGGAGAGGTCATATTTGGCCAACTCTTTCGCTTCAGGGTCTTCTTTGCGGATCGCTCTAAACGCAGTTGGAGCAGCAAACAGCGCAGTAACGCCGTATTCTTCAACTACCCGCCAAAATGCACCACTATCGGGTGTTCTTACTGGTTTTCCTTCATATAAGATAGTTGTACAACCGTGTATCAAAGGCGCATAAACAATGTAAGAGTGGCCAACGACCCAACCCACGTCAGATGCTGCCCAAAATACATCATCTTGGCTGATATCATAAACAGCAGACATCGAATACTTAAGCGCGACTGCATGAGAGGCGTTGTCTCTGACTACCCCTTTTGGTTTACCTGTAGTACCGGAAGTATATAAAATATATAGCGGGTCGCTACCCTGTATCTCAACCGGATCTGCCTTCTGTCCAGAGCGTTCAACAAAGGCCATTTGCTCGTGGTAATCCAGTTCGAATTCGCCATCTAGTTTGGCAGGACCTTGCTCTCTTTGTACGCAAATAATGTTTTCTACCGAGTGCTTAGCTTGCGAGATGGCCGCGTCTACCATAGGTTTATAGGCAATTATTTTGCTCACCTCTATTCCACAGGATGCCGTGATGAGCACCTTGGGTTTAGCATCATCAATCCTTACCGCTAGTTCGTTTGCAGCAAAGCCGCCAAATACAACAGAATGGATAGCGCCCAAACGAGCAACCGCAAGCATGGCAATTAGTGCTTGTGGGATCATGGGCATATAAATGACTACCGTATCCCCCTTCCCTACATGTTGATTAGCAAGTACTTGAGCGAAAAGTGCAACCTGATCACGCAGTTCCTGATAGCTATAGCGTTCTTTGCTTGCACTAACAGGCGAGTCGTAAATTAAAGCGGTTTTATTCCCTCGCCCCTGTTCCACATGGTAATCAAGAGCCAAATAAGAGGTATTTAAACGCGCGTCTGCAAACCATCTATCCGCGCCGTTTTCATCCTGACTCAGAATAGTTTGGGGTGATTTATACCAAGAGAGAGCTTTAGCTTTATCTGCCCAGAACTTAACTGGGTTTTGGATGGATGCGTTATATTCTTTCTGATAAGACATACATTCTGCCGCCTGTAGTGGAAAATCTATCATGTGAGTGCCTTTAGATTGGCGATACTGATAGAATTTAATTATTTAAACGTTAGCAGCAGGTTAACCAATTGTGAGCCGTTCTCTAATAATACTATTGGCTAATAATGCATTTTCCGAATCTGCATAAAAAAACCCCTCATTAGCAATTATGAGAGGTTTTTGTATGAATACAGGCTATCTGATTAGCGGAAAGGCATGCCTAGACTTTAGTCTAGTAAGGGAGGAGCAACGCGTTTACAGTCGATTAATTTCTCTTTTTAACTGGAACTCGTTGCTGGTGACATAGCTTTCCAATTTGCGCAAACGATTCTCACTTCTGATAAAACGCTGCTGAATATTCGTGAAAGCTTGTTTGGGTGGCATTCCCGCTTCCCATACTTTCGACTTCACGTGCACTTTATCATCTGTACTCCCACCATTCGCATTTGTATAACCCTTACCTACATACTGACCACCCTGATTTCCCGATGGTACGTAGCTATTACCTTGAGTATGAGCAAAATCGTGTGGTTTTTTTTCCAATATTAACCAAGCTGCGATATATACCACTAAAACGAACAGACCACTGGTAAGCAAAAAAGCAGTAAAGGTCAGAATGCGGACTAGCCATGTTTCTATATTTAAATATTCAGCTAAACCAGCGCATACTCCGCCGAGTTTTCCTCTTTGAGGATCTCTATATAAGCTGCGTTTTGTATTCATGCTCGTTCTCTCCAGTTAGGTGACTCAGAGTCCAAAATAGCTTCCAAGGTTTTAATTCGCTCAGACATCTGCTCTTCTTTTGTGGCCAACTCTTGCAATAAATGCATCTCGTTTTGACTCAATCCTTGACTGACGTGTTTTTTACTGCGGTAGTGAAGTATTAACCAAATGGGTGCAACAAACAGTGTAAATATGATGAGTGATGAACCTGTTAATATGACAAATAGCTCTTCCATTTGAATTCTCCTCGAAACCTTGCTTCTTCTCGCTAATGTAAATCTTTATAAAAATTGCCTTGATTGAGGTCTCTCATATATTCCTGATACAAGAGACCTTAAAAAAGTATAGCTTACGCTTTTTTCGATTTGGATTTAACTTCCGTCACACTAGCTGATTTTTTAGCCGCGCTCGTTCCACTATCGTTACTACCCTGCATTTTTTTCTTCAATGCGGCTAACTCATCATCAATTTTGCCGTCTGACTCCAAATCAGCAAATTCATCTTTAAGCGAGCGCTTGCCGACATCATAAGACTCTACCTGAGACTCTAGATCGTCTATCTTACGTTCAAATTGTTCAAACTTTCCCATCGCAGCATCTACAGTGCCTGAGTCTAAGCGTTTTTTCACCTGTAAGCGTGAGCTTACTGTGTTTTGACGCATAATAATCGTTTTTTGGCGACTCTTCGCGTCAGCTAGCTTGTCTTGCAGCTGTGATGTTTCACTTTGCAGTTTAGACAACTCTTCTTCAATAATTTGAAGTTCGTGCTGTAAAGACTCAGCCGCTTCGTTCGCTTTAGATTTCTCTTGCAAAGCAGCGCGGGCTAAATCTTCTCTATCCTTAGAAAGCGCCAACTCTGCTTTACTTTCCCAGTCATTGGCTTCTGCCTTTAATTTGTTGATTTGATGCGTAACGTCCTTTTTCGCTGCAATTGTTTTGGCAGAGGCGCTTCGAACTTCAACCAACGTGTCTTCCATTTCCTGAATAATTAAACGCACCATTTTTTCAGGATCTTCTGCTTTATCAAGCAGTGCATTTATATTCGAATTAATAATATCCGTAAAACGTGAAAATATACCCATGGTAACTTACCTCTTGTCGTATAATAAACGGTGAATCGTTTTTACTTAAATTCGGTGTTTTTATTTCTCTTAGCCTTTGTTATACAAATACTCTGCCAAGTTATCAATAACGCATAAACTCATGAATTTATTATCTATTTTATTTTTAAAAGAAATAGTAGGGTTATCTCTTTTTTTAAAGTACACTATTATTTAGTCGATTTGACTAACTCTTAAGGATTCCTGCGTGAGCGTATTTTCTCAATCTGATAATCTGATAGGCGAAGCCAATTCTTTCCTTGAAGTACTCGAACAAATATCACAGGTTGCCCCACTGGATAAACCGGTACTGGTCATTGGTGAAAGAGGAACCGGTAAAGAGCTTGTTGCTGCAAGGTTGCATTTTCTTTCAAAGCGTTGGGAGCAGAACTATGTCAAACTCAACTGCGCCGCCTTAAACGATAATTTACTTGAAAGTGAGCTTTTTGGTTACGAAGCCGGCGCATTTACCGGTGCAAGTAAACGCCGCGAAGGTCGCTTTGAGTACGCAGACCAGGGCACGCTATTTTTAGATGAACTAGCCAATACCTCTCCACTTATTCAGGAAAAACTGTTAAGAGTAATTGAATATGGTGAATTTGAGCGCGTTGGAGGGACTAAGACAGTAAAAGTTGATGTTCGTCTCATCGCGGCAACTAATGAAGATTTGCCTACCCTTGCTGAGCGAGGTGAGTTTCGCGCTGATTTACTCGATCGGCTTGCGTTTGATGTTGTAACAATCCCGCCGCTTAGAGAACGAAAAGAAGATATTTTAAGATTGGCTGAGCATTTCGCCATCAATATGGCGCGTGAGCTTGAAATGGAACTATTTAGTGGTTTCAGCAAGCGAGCCAAAGAGATCTTGCTCGATTACAGCTGGCCGGGCAACATTCGGGAGCTGAAAAACGTTGTTGAAAGAGCAGTCTACCGGAACTCTCCGCATTTACCGGTGCACGATATTGTTATTGACCCCTTCGAATCCAAATATCGCCCAACCAGTCGGATAAAAGCGCCTACACAAGTTAGCGTGGTGCCAAACAATACAGATAAACAACACATCAAGGACGCTAGCTTTTATTCGTCGTCAGCAGAAGGCGAAAATACGGTTAGTCACAGCAATTACGGCAGTACGCAGAATGCTGCTCAAAGCAAAATGAACAGCACAGTAAGCGCACAGCATGCATTTTCACCTGCTTTTCCGCTTGATCTCAAGCAGGTTTCCCAAGAGTATGAAATACAACTGATCAAACAAGCCTTAAAAGATTCACAGTTTAATCAGAAAAAGACTGCAGAAAAGCTTTCATTGACCTATCATCAGCTAAGAGGATACTTGAAAAAGTACAATTTACTCGATAGTCATGACAAAGCAACGAACTAGCAAGACCATGCTCAGCATCAAAGCGCGTAAAGGTGATAAATTTGCCCTGATTAAGGCCACATTTCTTGCTTGCGCATGCTTGTTTGTTGCTGCATGCGGTAAACCTGCGCCCCATGGCGTGAACGCAATTACGTTTTGCTCCGAGAGTAATCCAGCTTCGTTCAATCCTCAACTCGATACGTCTAGCACAACAGCAGATGCCTCTGCCCATCAAATATACGACCGCTTGTTAGAGTTCAACCCAAGTGATGGACGCATTGAGCCAAGTCTCGCAAGCAGTTACTCAGTAAGTGAAGATGGCCTGACCTATACCTTTCAGTTACGCAAGGATGTCAGTTTTCATGAAACTGATTATTTTACGCCTACACGCAACTTTAATGCAGATGATGTGATTTTCAGCATCGAACGATGGCGAAATGCCGCTCATCCATACCATGATGTAAACGGCGGCTTTTATCCGTATTTTGATAGTTTACGACTGGATCAGCGAATTAAAAGCGTCGAACGCATAAATGGTTACCGGGTTGAAATCACCCTGTTTAAACCAGACAGCTCATTTTTAGCGAATTTGGCCACCGACTTTGCCGTTATTTTGTCTGAAGAGTACGCCATAAAATTAATGACTGAAGGCCGGCCGGCTGAAATTGACAGACTACCTATTGGCACAGGCCCTTACAAATTTAGAGAGTTTAGACAAAATCAATATATTCGATTTACAAGAAACGAAAATTACTTTTTACCAACTACTGGCCCCGATCAATTGGTGTTTGATATTACCAGCAAGGCCAGTTTACGCATGGCCAAATTGATCACAGGCGAGTGTGATGCCGTTGCTTTTCCCTCTCAAAGCGACTTGGCCGTTATTGAAGAACGTACGGATCTTACCCTGCTAGAAAAACCGGGATTAAATGTTGGCTTTTGGGCATTTAATGCCAGTAAAGCGCCTTTTGATAACCCAAAAGTGCGAACGGCGCTTGCTTTAGCTGTTGATAAAACATCGTTGCTTGAGGCGGTATATTTAGGGCAGGCGACAAGAGCTAAGAGTTTGGTTCCCTCTGCTTCCTGGGCTTATCAGTCCAATGCCAGAGAGCTCGGTTATAACCCTGTTCGCGCCAGAGAACTTTTGGATGAAGCCGGTATACCTTACGATTTTTCTATGGACATCTGGGCTATGCCGGTGCAGCGAGCCTACAACCCTAATGCACTTAAGATGGCACAGCTAATTAAAAGCTATCTGGCGGATGTTGGTGTTCGAGTAAACATCATAAGCTATGATTGGAATATTTTCCGTGAAAACTTAAGGTTGGGACTACACGATTCAGTTCTTATTGGATGGAATGCTGACAACGGCGACCCTGACAATTTTTATCGACCACTTTTAACCTGCGATGCCATTCCCTCGGGTACCAATCGTGCAATGTGGTGTAACAAGCAATATGATGCTTTAATCGAGCAAGCGCTTTTGACCGATGATTTTGAAGCGCGTACGCAAATTTATCATCAGGCAAATGCATTAATATTCGAACAAATGCCCTTAATGCCAATTGCCCATGCCTTTCAATATCAAGCCGTACGCAACGACATCGGCAACATGCAAATAAACCCCTATGGCGGTATTCGATTTGACACGGTAGAAAGAATACGAAGAGGAGATAGCCAGACTTTTGAATTATCAATACAAACGCAAAATGAAAATAAAGATGACGATGAGGATCGTAACTAAATGCTTAAGTTGCTAGTTCGTTATCTTAACTTGATGGTGTTGACCATTTTCGCGCTTGTGCTTTTGTCATTTTTCCTGCCTTTTTTATTTCCCGGAGATACGCTAACCAATATCTCTGGCATTGTTGCACAAAGCGCTGAACAAAGAGCTGCATTAGAAGGCGTATATCAGCTTGATAAGTCTGTTTTTCATCAGTTTGCGTTTTACATTGAAAGTCTGATAACTGGAAATTGGGGAATTAGTTTATCGGATCGGGCAAACTTATATGATGATATACAGCTTGCTTTCCCTGCTACCTTGGAGCTTGTTGCTTATGCCTTATTTGTTTCGATAGTTATAGGGATTCCGCTCGGTTTTTTAAGCGGATTAAAAAATCACAATCCGGCGGACTTCTCTGTTGTAACATTTAGTATCGTGGGCTATTCATTTCCGGTGTTCTGGTTAGCTTTGATTTTTATTACCATTTTCTGCCTGCAGTTAGAGTGGTTGCCCTTATCAGGGCGCATCGATTTACTATTTGATGTGCCCGTCAACACGGGTTTTATACTCATTGACATTGCCCTGTCTGATATCAGCAATAAATACGACGCGTATTTGGATGCTTTACGCCACCTGATCTTACCTACTGCGTCAGTGGCGATAGTGACTACTGCCTTATTTATTCGCTTTACCCGCCGCAGTATCATGGATGTAATGAAAAAAGACTACATTGTGGCAGCTAAGTCACGTGGTTTCACTCAAAGTCAGATATTCTTTAAACATGCGTTTAAAAATGCCTTGCTGCCTATTTTGCCAATGTTAGCGCTTCAAGTTTCAACCTTGATCACCAATGTCATGATTATCGAAACCATATTTTCGTGGCCTGGCGTGGGTCGCTGGCTAATTCAGGCGATTTATCAACAGGACTACCCTGCCATTCGTATTGGGATGCTCATTGTGTCATTATTTGTGATGAGCTTAACCATTACTATCGAATTTATCACCCGTGCCATTGATCCGGCGCGTGAGCGAGCAGAAAGTGCAACGATTTAGCCTGTATCAGGAAGAGTATCATCCTTCGCCGCTGATAAACGTTTGGTTGGAGTTTAAGCGCAGCCACATCGCTTTGGCGGGCTTTATTTTGCTCGTGGTGTTTTTAATCATCGCGATTTTAGCGCCAATTCTTGCGCCTTATGATCCTCAGCTTCAAAATACGAATGCTATTTTATTGCCACCTGTATGGGAACCAAACGGAACCGTAGGACATTTGCTTGGCACTGATAGTTTAGGACGCGATGTGTTCTCCAGACTTTTATATGGAAGTCGCACAACGTTTGGAAGCTCCCTACTTATTGTTGTGATATCTGTATTTATCGGAGTGGGGCTAGGCGCATTAGCGGGCGTGTTAAGTGGCGTGCGCTCCAGCGTGGTCAATCACCTTCTAGACTCAATAATGTCTATTCCGACCTTACTCATTGCTATAGTGATTGTTGCCATAATGGGTACCGGCTTGTTTAATGCAATGTTGGCTATCACCCTCGCCCTCATTCCCCAGTTTGTCCACCAGACCAGAACCTTTGTTCGCAGTGAACTACAAAAAGACTATGTTCTTCTGGATAGATTAGACGGTGCGTCTTCAATGCGTATTTTTACACATTCGATTTTACCGGGCATGGTCGAATTGATTGTTGTACAGGCAACTATAGCGCTCTCAGTTGCCATACTGGATATATCTGCTCTGGGCTTTTTAAACCTGGCCGCGCAAGATCCTTCCATTGAACTTGGCCAAACGCTATCGCAAGGTTTAGAAGTCGCCTATGTAGCGCCCTGGCTCATTATTTTACCTGGCTTGTTTATTTTCTTGATGGTGCTAAGTGTAAATGTGGTGGGTGAAGGCTTACGCTCTGCCTTACGAAACAGGTTGCAACACTAATGGCTTTACTTGAAATTAAAAATCTGACGCTATATATCGATACCGGCGATGATACGACCGTCAAAGCCCTTGAAAAAGTGAATTTAACGCTGAACGAAGGTGAGATACGCGCGTTAGTAGGTGAGTCAGGCTCAGGAAAGAGTCTTGTTGTACGTTGCATCATTGGAGCAATCCCTGACTATTGGTCTATAAAGGCAGATCGCATTACCTATAATGGGCAAGACTTACTGAACATGAGTTACGAAAAACGTCGTCAAATCATGCGCAGGGAAATTGCGGTTGTATTTCAGGAGCCCACTTCCTCGCTCGACCCATCAGTAACGATTGGCGAACAGATTGAAGAAAGTATTCCGCCAGAATTTATCGATAAAGGCTGGTTTTGGGAAAAAAACAGGCAACGCAAACAAATTGCAATTGGCCTTATTCATAAAGTTGGCATCAGAGATCATGCCAGGTATTTAAACGCCTACCCTCACGAAATTCCAAAAGACGTGAGTCAAAAAATCATGATTGCAATGGCGCTTGCGTCAGAGCCTAAAATATTGATTGCCGATGACTCCACTCGAGGCATGGAAAGTACAACAAAAACCCAAATTTTGCGGCTTTTGGTAAAATTAAATAAAACCAAAAAACTCGCCATTTTATTTGTAAGCCACGATTTATTGGCCATCACCAGTATCGCCCAAAGCATGACCGTTTTATATTGCGGACAAACCGTAGAATCAGGCAAAACACGCTCATTGCTAAAGCGCCCCTTACATCCCTACACCAAAGCACTTTTAGACAGTGCACCGAGCTTTCAAGTATCGCTTGCACCCAAGTCACCTTTAGTAGCGCTCGATGGCACCATTCCAACTTTACAGCATTTGCCGGCAGGCTGCAGACTCGGCCCTCGATGCCCTAACGCCAGAAAAGAATGCGTTCAAGTACCGGCTCCTCGTTCAATTCAGGAGCATACATACAGTTGCCACTTCCCTCTTCATATGCCTGAAAAGCTTTCAACCAAGCCACCACGGATGGCGCAGGGTTTGACGGCAACATCGTATGAGGATGATTAAACATGACTAAAATTCTTAGTGTTAAGGACATTCGATACACCCACACAGTAAAACGCGGTGTGTTTAGTCCACTTCAGGTTTTTGAGCTGGGTCCAATCAGTTTTGATATGCACAGCGGTGAGACCATCGCGATTATTGGCAACAACGGCAGTGGTAAAAGTCTGTTAGCTAAAGCATTAGCGGGTGCAATTAGTATAGACTCAGGCACTATCGAAATTGATACTGAAGCCAAGCATGCGCAAGCCGTACGAATGATATTGCAGCACAGCAAAGATGCATTAAACCCTGCGCTTTCTATCGGTAGTATACTTACGCAAACTCTTACGCTAAATACGCAATTAAGCGAACATCAAAAGCGCGAGAAAATCGAAGAAACGCTAGTACGCGTGGGCCTGCTCCGCGAGCATTATTATTTCTACAGGCACATGCTTTCAGATGGTCAGCAGCAACGCGTTGCGTTAGCAAGAGCCTTATTGCTCGACCCTAAAATCATTGTGGCAGACGAACCTTTTGCTGCGCTTGACCCGTCAGTACGCTCGCAAACCATTAATTTAATACTCAAGCTGCAAAAAGAACTGGGCCTGGGTTTTGTGTTTATTTCGCACAATATTGGAATTGTGCGACATATTAGCGATAGAGTACTTGTGATGGATAAGGGTAAGGTCATTGAACAAGGCCCAACCAAAGATGTATTTATTGACCCGCAAGAGCCTTTGACACAAAAATTGATTCAGTCGCATTTTGCAATGGTAGAAAAGCATTTTGCGAATTTGTGACCAGCGCTTTAAATATGCCAAATAAGGGGCTTTCGTTTACCCGTAAAATAAGAAAAGCCCGCGTTAAGCGGGCTTTTGAATGACGTCGTACAAACGCATTTAAACGTTTAAATGCGGTTTAGTAGTCTACTGTTACTGTGTAAGAACCTGAATAAGCACCATCACCATAAGTAACGTCGGTCAATGCAGTAGTAATTTTACCACCCATTTTAAAGCCAACGGCACCAGTAGCATCAGTAATCATATTTGAAGTTCCAGACTGATCATAGGCGTCACCGTCGTTTGTACCACCAACAATTTCAAAGTTGGTCGCCGCAACAGATAAAGTAAAGGTCGCGCCTGGAGAAGCCGGATTAGTTAGGGTTGCCGTAGGGAGCGCACTTACTTTCAAAGCTGTAAATGGAGCAGCGCCGGTAATCGCATATTCAGCCGGAGCACCTGCTAAAATTTCAACAAAACTAGCTTCTGATGTACCTGTGCCGTCAACACCATCAACTAAATCGGCGGGGTTGCCATTAGCAAAAATTTCTGCAGAAGCACCAGTGGTGAAATCGTTTGTACCATCGTGAGCATACTGGACTCGATATGTACCAAAATCAATTGGCGCAACTTCTTGTAAAGTAAATGCGTTAGAAACAGTTACTGTGGCGACTGAATTAACAGACTCTTGTGCGAAAGCTTGCGAAGCCCCTAATGATAGTGATGTCGCAACTAACGCGATGTATAATTGATTGCGTTTAAACATGGAATTCTCCGATTGTTTTGAAAAATCTACGACACAGAAACGCAAGGAGACTCGCGACCTCTCTGTCTCTAACAAAGCAACTTTGCTTTGCAAAGGTTATTCAATCTAACCTACATGATTGTTATCGCCATGCTTTTAAAAAACATTAGAGACAATTTAAAAAAAACTTTCATTTATAGTTGTATTTGCTTCTCAGCAAAGATGACACCAGCATTTTCGGCTTGTCCTTCAAATTGCAATTTTAGAATACCTGAAATACTCTGAGGCGCTTCTAGCCATGTCAATTTCGCATTATATTCATTAGCCTCACCAAACACATTTACTCCGTTAAGCACAGCTACCTGCGAAAAGTTGTCAACACCTTCAGGCTTGAAAAAAGCATTGATTCTGCCATATGCCGAAAAGTCGCCCAACTTGTCTAAGCCAACATTCAGGTCTGCAAACTTATCACCCTCCTCAGGTGTTTGTGCAACCTCAATGTTCGTTATTGAAAAGTTCGGCGTTTCGTATCCAATATTCATCATTACCGGAATTGAATAACTTACAAGCACATGCAATTTCATTGAAATACCCTCTTCCGGAGCTTCAACTTCTTCCTCTGGAGGTAGAGCAGTAAAAAGTAGATGCGAGCGATATTCACCGCGAGGCATACCCGCTTTCCGCCTAGCCATAATTTTTACAACTTGACGCTCGCCCGGCTCTAGTCTGACCTGCCGAGGTGAAAAGCGCATATAATCACTAGCCTTATTTCGGCCTTGGGCTTCTTCCTCGCTCAGTATTTTATATCCACCAGTTGGAAGTTGCTGGTATTCTTTCCATTCAATTCGATAAGATCGCGGTTTGTTTCCTGCGTTTACTAACACCACCTGTTGAGTACGATCTCGATCAGAAAATACGACTCGTTTAGGGGTTACCAATAAATTAGCATGACTTAATATACTGCTCGTAAGTAAAACGGCTAAGACAAAGCATTGCAAAAGTTTCATTATTTGTACCTCTAATATAAAAATGTAACTTGATAGTTAATTCGATAGTCGGTTTGCGCAAAATTTAGCGAGCCATTACCTGACGTACTAAGTTTTGCTCCAATTTTTATTTCTGCTTCTCCGTTTGCATCAGCGACTACATATTCAGCGCTTTCGATTAAGGAAAAAGTTAAGGTTTCAGGAGAACTAGTAAGAGGCGACATTTGTGTCGCACTATGCGATATGGCAATACTCACGCCTGTATTTGGAGCCAAGCCATCTATTAAAAAATGTGCGGGCTGAGGAGGGATCACAACTCGAAAATGTGAAGTACTGGTAACATTCCCGAATTTATCAACAATAATATCGCCTACGGAGCTATTATCTACTAGCGCAATTGTTCCAAAATTTAAGCTTTGCAGTTCAGTGATATTCGCTTGGGTGCAACCTGAATATACGCAGCCAATTAGGAAAGTTAAAAACCTCATCTGTTTCACAATATTGCTTTTCCTTCGAACTTAATGACTCTGCAATATGCCCCTTGCTTGTCAAATAGTGAACAACGTGCTTCAGCACTTTGCTTATTTATAAAACCACCGATCCGTAAACTATAATATTCTTTAGAACTGACCGTCACTTTATCAACTGCCGGTATTAGTCCGCATACGTACTGCTTGTATTGTCTAGAGATCTCAGACCACCCTTTTTCTAGCATTAGTTCGCTTGAATATGAGGCTAGATGAAGTGCGTATCCCTGACCAGGTATTGTGGCAGCCGGTTCGCAGGTTTTGTCTGTTTGCGATTTGACCTGGTTATTATCTCTAGTTAAACGGGAAAATTTACTATCAATTGAACTTATGGAGCTTTTATCAAGCGTATGAATATTGGATTTCGTTGCATCAGTAGGTGGTCGCGTAGCGTTTTTAAGGTTTTTAGTTGTAATTGAGCTTGAAAGACTAGCTGCATAAGTAGTTAGCTGTGGCTTTATATTCGTTTTGCTCGCATTTTGCCTGTCGACATTTACATTAGCTATGTTGCGATTTTGTGTTTCTGTGTCCTTCAAATAGTTGGGAACAGAAGCAACGGCGCTTACCGTCAGTTCATTTTCTTTCTTACTTTCAGAAAGGCTTAATTCCAGATCGTCTGCAACGGTTTCAACGGCCAACTCAAGTGAGGGTACAACCGATCGAGTCTCTTGTGTTGGTGATATCACTTTTTTAGGACTTTCTGTCTCTAGTATTGCCAATTCAAGTTCTTCTAGCAATTGCTCGTCCGCAAAAACAGATTCCTCTTTTAATTTTTTAACTTCTTCTGGCGTGTCACTAAAATTTTCAGTCAAATCCTGCGATTCATCAAAACTCATGGTTTCAAATGCGTTTAGCTTTTCTTGCGATTGAACAAGTTGCTGAAGAGAAGCTGTGCTCGGAAGCGGCTTAGCCGCATTTTCGATATTTTCAAGAAAATATTTTAAGTCAGACTCAAGAGCAATAAGACTAACTAAAGCAGGCTTCATTGCCTCCCACTCTTGTGCGAGTGAAGTGAACTTTTGTTGCTCACTTATGTTGTCAATCTCGGCAATACTGTTTTGAAGTTTTGCATCGTCTGACTTTTCGGTCGTAACGCAAGAAGCGAGAACCGTAAGACTAATGATTGCAAAAAATAGGTTTAATATTCTTAAGCACATAGCATGGTCATATTTTTGACTGAAAAATTTTAATATATGCAATTAGCAAAATACGAACCAGTTAAGCAAAACAAGAGCCGGTTTAACGCATCCAGTGCTTTAACTTATGATTTGTTCTTAATTACGAAGTGCTCGTAATTGGGAAAGACTCATTTGCTTTTGCGTATTGATTTCAATCGCGTGAGCGTGAATCTGACAGTCTGGATATTGATTCAATATTAAATTGCAGACACGTTGGGCCGAATCAAGGCTATCAAATAGTCCTAAACCTAGCGCAAAATTGTTCTTCATCGTTAAATTAAAAGCCGTGTCGTTAAATACAGATAGTGGAGGCTTATCCTTTGATTTTTCCCAGAACAAATTAAGCAGCTTTGTGTTCCTCATCTTCGCAATATAAGGAACATAACCTTGCTTAAATTCTTTTTCTTCAAGATATAAGTCAACACCACTGAGCAAAGCAGTATCATTGGAAATATGCAAAGCGACATCGGGCGGCGTTTTATATCTCGCTCGCTCGAGATATTCATCTTTTACTTTCAAGCGATAATCACCTGCTATCACCCCAGTGAAAATATAAAATCCATCAAATGCAGTTTCTGTCTGATGTTTGACGATACCAGCACTGTTAACCAATTCAACTGGCACTCTTGACAGTGGTATTTCAATCCCCGTTTCATTTACCGTAATAATTTGTCCTTCAATTTCATTTGAAACGGCCAGAGGAAAGTCCAAGTTATCAATGCTCCCCGCGCGAGCTTTTATAGCGACGCCTTTAATGAGAGGAACTAAAAACGGATCTTCAACCGTTGCATAGTCTAATGTAATATCGGTGGGAACGTTTGTGGGCAAATTACTTAAAACGGCAATGCCAGTTCGGTCTGTTTCTCCGCGCCGCCGAGACTGTACAGAGGTGACTGTTATACCTTCTATAACCTCCTCATCAGCATCAAAAATGCCATTTACGTTTGAATCAATGAATACGCGTACAAGAAGCGTGCCTTTTGATGCCAGAGGAGTAATCGTGTTAAATACACTATTGTATTGTAGAGGAGCCCCACCGAAGCTCAAACGCGCAGAAATTCCACCTGAAAATCCCGCAGCGTCCGATTGTCGCAAAACGCTGGTAAGACTAAAATAATCATGATTCCAAGAGGTTTGTAACTCATAAGCATTGGTAGATGTATCAAGTTGCCTTGAGTAAACAAAGCGCGTGGATATATCTTCAAACGGAGACCAGCTAAGATCAAATCGAACATCATTAAATGCAAACGCTTCATCAAACGTGTATCCAGCATTTAGTCGAGCCATTACCGGACCGAAAGGCTTTTGTAATGACAAAGCTCCAAATTGGTTATCTCCATTTAGTTGATTATTAATAACTGTCAGATTATTAAAAATGTTTATGAATCGTGAAGTGAGCCCCAGAGAATTTCTAAAGGTAGAGTGAGAAGCGTCGTTTTTAGATGCGAGTAATAATTCATTTCGATAAGACAAACCAATTTGATCACTAAGTCTGAACTGTCCGCTAATATCTAAGCGAGTGCTAATACCCTCTTCCCTTTTTATTAAATTGACTTCTCGCGTTTCGGTGCTGGCAGCGTTTAATGCTTGGAAGTTGTCGACTTCTGAAGTCAAAGGCACAGATACTGAAGCGTCAGTTTCAGACTCTGTACTTGTATACTGCGTAAACGCTGCAATAGACTGTCCAAATAATTCAGTGCGTAATGACAGCTCTCCTAAATACGCTCCTTGATCGCTTATCTGAAAGTTGCTCCCAAGTAAAATTGCTTCATTGATTGCGGTGTTACTCGCTAAGTTTAGTTGATTGCTCTGGATATCTCCGCCAAACTGAGATACGACACCCATATTAATAGCAGTTTTGTTAAATAAGTGATATTGGAAATTGGCAGAAAAATTATATCCTAAATCATCTTGTAAACGGGAATTATCGCGTTCTATACCGAAAAGTGAACGGTCGGTCTGTGTCAAAGATGCTCTATAACGAAGCTTTCCTGTATTTATTGACTCACGGTCGAGCAAGCGTTGTTCATTTCGCTCAATGATTTGTCCCTGAGGACCATACATTCTGATAGTAAATTTGTTTAATCCTGCATCCAGCGGTATATCATTAAACTCAAAGCGGCCTGTATTAACTTCAAATTGCTGTGCAACTAAAATACCATTACGATATAGCTCAACGTCCCATCCTATTTGTATTTCTCCACTAATTGAGGTCGCATCAAGATTTATATCGGTACCGCCAGATAAGTTGTCAATTGAGAAACCTCTGGACTGTTGGGCGGTAATACCGTTAGCTTGACGAACAGGCGTGATATCACCGAATTCAAAATTACTTAAATTGTTGATACCAAAAAGGCGGTTATTCTCGTCTGACTTATTAAGCTGTAAACGCGCAATTTCAAGCCAGTCATTCTGATTACCTGAAAAGAAAAATTGTGAATTGAAAAGTGCTACATCGCGTCCACCTAGTAATCCATAACTTCCAACTACGTTGTCATTCCGCTCTGTATATGAGGCGTTAAGTTGCAAATCTATTGCTTGTGGAGAAAGCAAGCCAAACCCTCGTTGTAGACGAGGGTAAATAACTTCATCTGAACGCGATTGCCTCACTTGTTTTTTTTTGCGTTTCAGACGCTGTTGAAAAGGAAGCAACTGCTGAGGTATTAATCTTATTTCTAATTTCTGAAGATCGATTTCTGACTCAATTCCAAACCAGCTTACAAGCAAATCAGATGAAATATATAAACTCGTGTCAATAAATTGATACTGACCTCTATCTATCTCGATTTTCCCTGATACGTCCGAATTAAAGATAAGTGGATCGGTATTTCGTAACGATGTTTGCAAAACAAATTCGTTCTCAAGACGAATAAACCAGCCCTCAAAGCGATTTAGCTGATCATTGTAAAATATTGGAAAATCTAGCGCTTGTACAAAGCCCTCAAACTCGACGCTCACGCCTTTTTCTGTTTTTACTGCGAAAATTTCTCCAAATGTGTAGTTTTCCACTCTAAGAGTGAGGATGAGTTCTTCACCATTGGCAAATCGTTCTTCTGAAAACCGATCAAGCGATGAATTTCTATCACCCTCATCTTGCGCGTATGCGCTAGATTGAATGACAAATATCACAGCAAAAATTAAAGTCGTTACGCACTTCATTCAGTATGGTCTATAAGATTGCAAATGCAGGGTTGTATCAGTTGCGGCTTATTTGCAATTTATATTCCATCTATTTAGATACTTAATTTTACAGCTGTTTAATTTAATTGATCAGCTTAGCCTGTGCCTACCCCACCAAAGCCAACAATATCCCAGCCGCTACGGCCGACCCTAGTACACCCGCAACGTTAGGCCCCATGGCATGCATCAGTAAAAAGTTGTGAGGGTTAGCTTCAAGCCCCACTTTATTCACCACTCGCGCCGCCATAGGAACGGCAGACACACCAGCTGCGCCAACGAGGGGGTTGATATTGTCTTTGCTTAGTTTGTTCATAAGCTTTGCCATTAATACGCCAGCGGCAGTACCAATTGAGAACGCCACCGCTCCAAGCGCCAAAATTCCGAGGGTTTCTAGCGTCAAAAATTTATCGGCGCTAAGTTTTGAGCCCACTGCCAAGCCTAAAAATATCGTTACAATATTAATTAACTCGTTTTGCGCGGTATTGCTGAGTCTTTCTACTACACCACACTCTTTAAGCAAATTACCAAAACAGAACATCCCCACTAATGGCGTAGCAGAAGGTAAAAAAATAAGCGTTAACACCAACACTGCCAGTGGAAAGAGCATCTTTTCCCTTTGGCTGACCTCACGCAATTGCGCCATGGGCAGCTTCCGCTCTTCCTCGCTGGTAAGCAGTTTCATAATTGGGGGTTGAATAATGGGAACCAATGCCATATACGAGTATGCTGCAACGGCTATGGCTCCAAGTAAATCTGGCGCAAGTTTACTGGCAAGAAAGATAGCCGTCGGCCCGTCTGCGCCGCCTATTATGGCAATAGCGGAAGCATCTTGCAGGCTAAACTCAAAACCCGGTATACCGTTGAGCAATATTGCGCCAAAAAGGGTGGCAAAAATACCAAATTGCGCGGCCGCGCCTAATAAGAGCATTCGGGGGTTGGCGATTAACGCGCCAAAATCAGTCATTGCCCCTACTCCCATAAAAATAAGGAGCGGAAAAATGCCTGTGTCTACGCCAACTTCATAGATATAGTGAAGCAATCCACCCGCTTCTGAAAAGCCCGCCAGAGGGATATTGGTTAGCAACGCACCAAATCCAATAGGTATGAGCAAAAGCGGCTCAAATCGTTTTACAATGGCAAGATACAAAAGGCCAAAGCCCACAAGCATCATTATGATTTGGCCAAGTTCAAAATGAGGCAAGGCAGTGCTTTGCCAGAGGGTCATCCATTTTTCCATGCGCGTATCCTCTGATCAGGCAATAATTAGAAGCGTCTGACCAGACTGAACAGAGTCGCCTTCTTTTACGCTAATCGATTGTACTTGGCCGGAAAAAGCACTTCGAACTTCTGTTTCCATTTTCATGGCTTCTAAAATCAAAATGACGTCACCCTCTTCCACTTCATCTCCCTGGGCAACCATTACCTTGAATATGTTTCCCGACAGGGGCGCGTTTATCGGGTTCCCACCACTTTGAGCTTGGGGTTTTTGCTCACCTTGCTCGCTTTGTGAATTTAGGTGGGCTTGAGGCTTTGAATTATTCTGAGTCTCACCATTAACTGAGCTTAGCTGACCATCTTCAGCAACTTCAACCTGATAGATTTGACCATTTACGCGCACGGAGTAGCTCGCGGCTTTGCTTTTATCTGCTGATGAGCCACTGCTTTGAGATTGCGTGTTTTGTTTTTTATCTATACCTTGTGATTGAGCCTCAACTTTTGGTTCAAAGGCTTCGGGCTTGTCTCGGTTTTCTAAGAATTTAAGGCCAATTTGCGGGAAGAGTGCATACGTTAGCACGTCATCAATTTTATCTTCAGCCAGTCGAATAGAGCGTTCATTAGCCAACTCATCCAGCGCCTCGGTCAACTCATGCATTTCATTTTCAAGTAAATCTGCGGGGCGACAGCTTATCGGCTCATCTCCTGCCAGCACGCGCGCCTGAAGTTCTTTATTTACTTCTGTTGCCGTAGCGCCATACTCGCCACGTAAAATGCCAGCAGTTTCTTTCGATATAGAGGAATAACGTTCACCTGAGAGCACATTCATCACCGCCTGTGTACCCACAATTTGCGAGGTTGGCGTAACAAGGGGTATAAAACCTAAATCTTCTCTTACCTTAGGGATTTCAAGCAGAACTTCAGGGAACTTATCCTCAGCGCCTTGTTCTTTCAGCTGATTTTCCATATTAGTCAGCATTCCGCCCGGTACTTGCGCGCTTAAAATACGCGCATCTACGCCTTTAAGGCTACCCTCAAATTTTGCATATTTTTTTCGAACATCCCTGAAGTAATCAGCAATGTCTTCCAAAGCCTCAAGCTTAATGCCGGTGTCACGCTCTGTTCCTTCAACAATCGCAATAATTGTTTCAGTAGCAGTATGACCATAGGTCATTGACATTGGCGATATAGCGGTATCGAGCATATCAATACCTGCATCGATAGCTTTTTGATAACTGGCAGTACTCAAACCCGTTGTGGCATGACACTGCATGGCAATAGGAACAGAAACCGTATTTTTGAGTTCGCTCACTAACTCTTCGCAGGTATAGGGTTTTAACAAACCTGCCATGTCTTTAATGCAGATAGAATGCACGCCCATATCTTCAAGTTTTTTAGCCATATCGAGCCAAAAAGATAAATCATGGACAGGGCTTACAGTATAGGCTAGCGTACCTTGAGCATGCGCACCCACTTTGATAGCAGACGCGATGGCAGTCTCTAAATTACGTACATCGTTCATCGCGTCAAATATACGAAAGACGTCTACGCCGTTTTTATGTGCGCGTTCAACAAACGCTTCAACCACATCGTCAGCATAGTGTCGATAGCCCAATAAATTTTGACCACGAAGCAACATTTGCTGCTTGGTATTGGGCATCGCTTTTTTTATGGCTCGTATGCGCTCCCAAGGGTCTTCGCCCAAGTAGCGAATACAGGCGTCAAAGGTGGCACCGCCCCAAGATTCCATGGACCAATAGCCTAAAGCATCAAGCTTTTCTGCCATTGGCAGCATATCTTCTAAACGTAAGCGAGTAGCCAACAAGGATTGATGAGCGTCACGAAACACTAACTCGGTGAGTTTCAACGGATTTGACATGTTTGTCCCTTTTTAATTTTGCTTGTTCTTTTTTTGATGTGTGTGAATGGCAGCGCTTATAGCAGCTACTATATCGGGCTTTACTGTCGTCGTTGATGATTGATTTTTATTATTTTTTGTTTTTGTAGCTGAAACAGGGAGCGGTTCGGGATACTGACGTACAAACCATGCGATGGTATGTATGCCCGCTATCAATAAGCTTAAAAATGCGAAAACGACAGACATACCAACACCTAATAGCATAGCTGCTTCTATCAATTGTTCCTGCATTCTCCGCTCCCTACTTTTTGCTTGTTATTTGAATAAAATCCGCTTGTTTATAAATAAGCGTATTGAAAACAAGCTCCCAAAATTCAGCACTATTTAATATCACGCTGATTGGCAAAAAACAATTACAAATGCGTGGCTGATTGATCCATACAAATAAAAATTTTAGGATAAAATCGCACAAAAAAACCACCCTGAGGTGGTTTTGCTGTATGTGGCGCGTGCGGAAGGATGACTTCGGGCATCCTGCCCTTCGCCGCTTCGCGGTCGCGCTAAAGCGCGGGCAAAATTGCTCCCGGCAATTTTGTCGAACCTGAGGAGCTTCTCAACCAACCACATGCACTACATACACAAAAACCACCCTGAGGTGGTTTTTGTGTATGTGGCGCGTGCGGAAGGATTCGAACCTCCGACCGCCTGGTTCGTAGCCAGGTACTCTATCCAGCTGAGCTACGCACGCGCAAAATGGAAGTGATAGATTTAAGAAGGTATCACTTACCTAAAAACAGTCTTTGCCGGTGTACAACAATTTTTAGGTAAGTGGCGCGTGCGGAAGGATTCGAACCTCCGACCGCCTGGTTCGTAGCCAGGTACTCTATCCAGCTGAGCTACGCACGCGCTGTTACACTTTTACATCTTTGACTTTTACATCTTTGACGAATCACATTTTCCTTATGTTCGCGATAAATTACACGCTGTACATAAATGGCGGAGAGAGAGGGATTCGAACCCTCGATAGGGCTACAAACCCTATACTCCCTTAGCAGGGGAGCGCCTTCAGCCACTCGGCCACCTCTCCTAAATGTGGTGCGCAAGTTTACTGAATCAGACTCTTAAGTCAATGCTTTTTTAGCGCGATTGAGTCGTTCGCCAGTATTTTACACAATCATAATGCTATTTGGTGAAATAATCATCAAACAGCCTAACATTAAAACAAAAAAACTCAGCGCAAGGCTGAGCTTCAATTTATTGAATATCACGCAACAGATGGCGCTTAGTCAGCGTTGTTTCCGTTGCCTTGGCCTTTTTCAGCCTGAATGCGCATGTAAATTTCTTCGCGATGCACCGACACATCTTTTGGAGCATTTACGCCGATACGCACCTGATTACCCTTTACACCTAAAACAGTCACAGTAACGTTATCGCCAACCATTAATGTTTCACCTACTCTACGAGTCAAAATAAGCATTTTTAGCTCCTTTAAATGATGACCGCTAGTTGTTTGTTATGAGTTATTTTCACAGTCATGTAAAAACTATACTCTATAAGTTCTTGTTGCGCCAAGAAAACAGGGCTATGGCGCATTTTCAATCAACAACCAAGCAATTTATATACTCAAACTAAACGAATTGCGTTCAATTTACTGATTCTTTAATAAAGTCTTCAACTGAAGACAAAGCCTTATCTAAGTTTTCAGGTTGAGAACCACCTGCTTGGGCCATATCAGGTCGACCACCACCCTTTCCGCCTACCTGCGAGGCTAAATGATTGACTAAATCACCCGCCTTGATTCTGCCAATAAGATCTTTGGTAACCCCTGTGATCAAATTGACCTTACCATCCCCAGCAAGTCCAAGCGCGATAACGCCAGACTGCAATTGATTTTTTAAATCATCCATCATATTTCGAAGGGCTTTTGGCTCCACACCTTCTAATTTTGCAACAAGCACTTTTATGCCTTTTACTTCAACTGTATTAGACAACAAGTCTCTGGACTTTTGTCCTGCCAATTGTTGCTCTAATTTCGCCAAAGTTTTTTCTTGCTGTTTTGCCTGGTTTAGCGCTTGCTCGAGTTTTTGCTTAATACTACTTTTATCGGCTTTCAAAAGAGCAGCTAACTCGACTAAAGTATAGGATTCATTTTGTACAAAAGTAAGTGCTTTTTCACCTGTAATGGCTTCAATTCGTCGAACGCCACTGGAAATACCGCCTTCAGATACAATTTTAAACAGCCCAATATCCCCCGTTCGGCTTACGTGCGTGCCGCCACAAAGTTCTGTAGAAAATTCGCCCATTTGCACCACGCGCACTTCATCATCATACTTTTCACCAAAAAGTGCCATCGCGCCAGATGCCTTTGCTTCATCCAATGCCATCATTTTAGTTGTCAAGGGATGATTCTTTCTTATCTGTGCATTAACCAGGTTCTCAATAGTCTGCAACTGTTCACTGCTAATACTCTCAAAGTGGGAAAAATCAAAGCGAAGTTTGTCTTCATCTACCAGAGAACCTTTTTGCGTAACATGCTCTCCCAACACTTTTCGCAATGCAGCGTGCAGTAAATGGGTCGCACTGTGGTTAAGCTTTATAGCTTCTCGACGCGTATCGTCAACTTCAAGCCTTACTTCATCACCTATACTCAGGCTACCTGACAGTTTTACTTGATGAGCAAAGGCCTTGCCCATTTTTTGGGTGTCGCTCACTGTACCTTGAGCCTTTGTTGACATTAGCGTGCCGGTATCGCCAATTTGCCCGCCCGACTCTGCATAGAATGGGGTCGCATCGACAAAAACCAAGACCTCGCCATCACTTGCACTTAACACTGGTTTGTTGTTCTGTATAAGCTGTATGACTTTTCCTTGGCCGCTTAAGGCTTCGTAACCCAAAAATTGAGTATCCTCATCGACCTTAACCATGTCGTTGTAGTCTGCACCAAACTTACTTGCAGACTGCGCTAATGCTTTTTGTTTTTGCATTGCCTCTTCAAAGCCGGCTTCATCAACGGTCAAGCCCTGCTCTCTTGCAACATCATTGGTTAAATCAACTGGAAAACCGTAAGTGTCGTACAGTTTAAATGCCAAGTCGCCCGGGACTTGTTTACCGTCTAGTGATTCCAGGGCTTGGTTAAGGATGCTCATGCCACGGCTTAAGGTGTTGGCAAATTGTTCTTCTTCTACTTTCAGAACTTTTTCAATCACTTGCTTTTGTTGTGCAAGCTCTGGATAGGCTTGGCCCATTTCTTTAATCAGTTGATTAACAAGTTGATAAAAGAAAACGTTTTCACAGCCCAATTTGTATCCGTGTCGGACTGCCCGACGAATAATTCGGCGAAGTACGTAACCACGCCCTTCGTTTGATGGCATTACACCATCGCAGATTAGGAAGCTGCAAGAGCGAATATGGTCAGCGATAACCCGCAGTGATTTATTTTCTAAATCCTTCGTGCCTGTGATGTCCGCGGCAGACTTTATTAAGCGTTCAAATAAGTCTATTTCATAATTACTGTGCACATTTTGCATTATCGCTGAGATGCGCTCGAGGCCCATTCCGGTATCAATGGAGGGCTTCGGCAAAGGCTCCATGGTGCCATCGCTTTGACGATTAAACTGCATGAAAACCAGATTCCATATTTCTATGAATCGGTCGCCATCTTCTTCAGGCGACCCGGGAGGCCCGCCCCAAATCTGCTCGCCATGGTCATAAAATATTTCAGAGCATGGTCCGCAAGGGCCGGTATCGCCCATTGACCAGAAATTATCCGAAGTAGAAATGCGAATGATTTTATCTTTTGGCACACCAATTTGGTCGTGCCAGATATCAAAAGCTTCGTCGTCTTCCGAATACACGGTTACTAGCAGTTTTTCTTTAGGCAAGCCAAGTTCTTTTGTTAAAAACTCCCATGCATATTTGATCGCTTGTTCTTTGAAGTAGTCGCCAAAACTAAAATTGCCAAGCATTTCAAAAAAAGTGTGATGGCGAGCGGTATAACCCACATTTTCCAAATCGTTGTGCTTGCCGCCTGCACGCACGCAGCGCTGAGATGAAACGGCGCGAGTATAGTTACGCTTTTCTGCCCCTAAAAACACATCTTTAAACTGATTCATGCCCGCATTTGTAAAAAGCAATGTGGGATCATCAGCCGGCACGAGCGATGAGCTTGCTACTTCTTGGTGGCCAGCTTTTGAAAAGTACTCAATAAATGCGCGTCGAATATCAGCGGTAGAGCGGGTCATGCAATTTCCTATTTGGTTGTGCGGCTTATTTCCAGCGCGCAAAGATATCATGGTTAAGGAGCAAAATTAAGCGGTCTAACGCAATGGAGACTAAAAAATTTCTTGAATATGCTCACTTAAAAAACCGCGATATTGCAAAAACCGCTTTTGCTTTTGTTGTTCATCCCAATTTTGAGGTACTTCAGGCCCAAAGCGCTTTATGCGCACGTTTTCTGCCAGCTCAAACCAGTTGAATTCTTCTGAATAAAGAAATGACTCTAAATTTAAGCTAACAATGTCCTGTTGCTCGAGGCTTTGTTTTATAAATGCGGGGCCTTTTCCTCTCTGATACGCCGATTTTACAAAGCTCTCAACGTAGCGTTCGTCTGACTGAATCTTATTATTAATAAACTGTTGCAGAACCGATTGGCTCAATCTCGCTTCATAGCCTTTTTGCTTTAATTTTTGCAGTATTTCGAACTGACTATGTTCGCGTCTTGACAACATGCGAGTAATTGCATGACGTATCGCTTTGCGCTGCGTATCAGTTGATTCCTCTTGCGTTTGTTTTGTGTTTTCAGTTTTCATTATTAAGGCATGCTTATCACTATGTTTGCTTAGGATGATAAGCATTTTTACTTAACTCACAAGACCAGGGCGTATTGAATTTTGCCGTCCTATATGCCATCAACGCCCTGACGGTGCTAATTTATTGACGAAACCCTTCCAATAAGGCTGGAATACCTGGCAGCAAGCCAACAATTGCCATTACTGAGGTAAGCGTTAAAAACATGATCCCCGGAATAATCCATCTACTCATGCGAGTGAGTTCAGAGCTTCTCTCTTTACAACCAATTAAGCCAAGATTATCCAGTAACATCGTAAGTGACCAACCGAATGCAGGATTGACCAGAGTCGATGCAAAAACAACAATGGCAGCTGACTGGGTTGTTTTCCCTTCTCTTGTCATTTCCATTCCTGCTTCAAGTAAAGGGATAAACACGCCAACAATTAACGCCACGCACAGCACCGGTTCCCAAATGGCCAAGTCCATCGGATATCCCCATAAACCGGCAATCACACAAAATATAGCGGTCAAAATTGCTCCGGCAGGGATGGGACGTTTAGCGATGGCAGCTGGCACAATGTAGGTTCCCCAGGAAGAGGTAAAGTTTGCTCCGCCCATAAGTGAGCCAATCGTTTGCCGAGCTGACGCACTGACCATCGTGTCGTCGATATTCATTTGCACTTTTTCACTGCGCTCTGGATAGCTTATTTTTTGAAAAACCTGATGTCCTAAAAAATCGGGTGACCACATCGCGACAGCTAAAACCGCAAAAGGAAGCACAACAATAAAACTTTCGACGCTAGGCATGCCAAGCATCCATCCGGTATTTTCACCCCACCAGTACATTGGGTTCATGTTAGGAAAGCCAGGTGCAGTTTTAAAACTAAATGGCGCACCTAATAAAAATGCAGTACCACCACCTAGCAAGCAGCTAAGAGGTACGGCAAGCCAACGTTTTTTCCAGTGTTCAAGTAATGCATATAAAAGAATGGTGCCAATGATCACAATAAAAGCGATATGACTCATTTGAATAGCATCTGCCCAACTAAATAGCTTTTTGACCTGTGAAATGGTTCCAATAAACCCTAAATAGAGTAGTAAGCCTCCACATACCCCTTTACTGGTGAGCTTTGCCAGCAAACTTCCCCCTTTGCTTATCGCCAGTAAAAAACCAAAGGCGCCAATCAACAGCCCAAATGCCATGGGGTGACCACCTGCTGCCACTACAATCGGGATCAGCGGAATTAAAGGACCGTGGGTACCCGCAAGGTTAGCTGTAGGCAGTAAAAAACCTGAAAATAAAATAATAAAGAATGAAACGATGATGAGTTCATAACGCACATTTTCCAGTACAAAATTATCTGCCAGGCCTAAAGGACCGGCGAAGGTTGCAGCAATTGCGCCTACCATGACAACTTTGCCAATAGTGCCTGCCATTGCCGGGATAGTATCTTCCCATTCAAATCGGTAATCTCTAAACGGCAAGTTAGGTCGCCATCGCTTTGGCGCCATAATTTGTAGCTCATGCTCCAAATACTGCTCACGCGTTTCGAATTCACTACTTGGTTTGTGTTTCGCTTCGTAACTGTCTTTATCAACATGGCGCTTATTCTCAGCGTCTTTATTCATGGTAGATGTGTTACTTGCTGAAGCTGCACTTGTTTTTCCCGTCATTTCTGCACTCATAGTGTCCTCCATCAAGTATTTACTTGTTGCAGTGATTTAAAACAAATTCATACTATGTGAAATGAAAGCGCTACATTGTTAACTGAAAGTAAATTATGTTTCTATTGTTTTACATTTAATCGCTTGAGATGTGTTTTATCTTTGTTAATGGTACGAACAAAAAACGTAAATGCCTTCCAATGGGCAAAATCAAAGGTGAGCTGTCTATTGAGTTGTGTAACCCAAGCGTTAAGAACTGTTAACATTAAATATACAAATCGATATCAGCGATTAGTCTAATATCTCCTTTAGTCTTATTCATAAAAGTGGCTAATGCTGAAAAAGATGAAGCGTTTTGCTCAACGCTGGCAATTTAAAAACTTATCGTGAAAATCCGCGTATTACATCGTAGCTAAACCATTAAAAATCACTTAACCCACCCTATTTATTGATAAGAGACTTCACACTGAATGACGCAGAATCAATTAGAGGAACAAAACACTTTCACATCATGGTCATGGCGATTTTGTGATGATTTATCGAGCCTTTCGGATATTGAATGGCAATCATCAACTGGAAACGATTCGCCTTTTTTGAGCCTGCCCTTTTTGCAGTTATTAGCTAATAGCAAAAGTGTAGATGGTGACACGGGCTGGCAATCGAATCACATACTTATATTTGAACAGGGCATATCTGAAAATAAAATTGAGAATGAAAAGATTTTGGCGCTAGTGCCTTGCTATTTGAAAACCCATTCTTATGGTGAATATGTATTTGATCACGCATGGGCAAATGCGTATCACCAATACCAGTTGCCTTACTACCCTAAACTTGTAGTCGCGATACCTTTCACGCCGGTAACGGGTAGCAGGGCATTATTGTCTACAAAAGCGTATGAGATAAATCTTGATGAGGAGATGATATTCTCCTATCTCGCACGTCAAAAAGACGAAATCATAAAACGCGCATCCGCGTCCTCTTTACACGTTTTATTCACACCGAAAAGCATTAGTGATGCACTCAGAGATAATCATCTCCATCAGCGATTAAGCGTTCAATTTGTGTGGCAAAACCGTGCTTACGCAAATTTTGATGAGTTTTTAGCAGCGTTAACGTCGCGTAAAAGAAAAAGCATTAGAAAAGAGCGAGCACCCTTTGTAAATACATCGAATATCGAAATACGCACTTTGTTTGAAGACAATTTAGATAAAAAGACTGTCGAGGACTTTTATCGATGCTACCAGCAAACATACTTCAAACGCTCCGGACACGCCGGTTATTTAACTCGCACGTTTTTTGAAAAGCTCATTGATGTTATGCGCAAGCAAATATGCATTGTAGGGGCATTTAAAGATGAGCGAATGATAGCTGCATCGCTTTTCTTTTATAATTCGCACACTTTATACGGCCGGTATTGGGGAAGTCTGGAAGAAGTATCTGGGCTACACTTTGAATGCTGCTACTATCGCGGGATCGAATTCGCTATTTCAAAACAGCTACAAACCTTCAATCCGGGAACGCAAGGCGAACACAAAATCTTGCGAGGCTTCGCACCTAGCTTTTGTTATTCCAATCATTTTTTAGCTCACGAAAGTTTTGACAACGCAGTGGCTGACTTTGTTAAACGGGAAAAACCGGCGATTGAACAATATTTTGAACAAGCCAGCGCTATTCTGCCGTATAAACAGAGTTAATTAGCGAACTAAAATGTTACAGAATTTGTCTGAGTATTGCTTTGATGCCCGAATAAGCTTACTTTTGACCTCGTTTACAAAACCTAAAATGATTTATAAGACAGGAATCTACATGAAACCGACAATTCTAGCGTTGGCAGTTGCCAGTTCATTAACGTTAATGGCCTGTAGCCAGCCTCAAGAAAGTGCTTCAAACGCTGCTCCTACCGGCACCGAAACCCAAGAAATGCAGACGGCTCAAGAGCCGACTGTATCTGGTCCGGAGTTAGGGACTTTTGGGATTGAACTTGATGCACGCAATACAGAAGTAAAACCAGGCGATGATTTTTTCATGTATGCCAGCGGCACTTGGTATGACAATTTTGAAATGCCAGCTGACAAAACTCGTTATGGGGCTTTTACAAAATTGGCTGAGCGCTCGGAAGAACGAGTAAAAGGCATTATTGAGAGCGCGTCTGATGTTGAGAACAAAACATTAGAGCAGGAGCTAATCGCAAATTTCTATACCGCATACATGGATGTGGAAGCTGTTAATGAAAAAGGCATAACACCCATAAAACCGATGCTTGAAGATATTCAAAGCATCGACGATAAAACCGATTTGACAAGAGCTTTCGGTAACGCATGGTTGACCGGCACAAATACTCCCATTGCAGGCGGCCTTGGCTTTAACCGTTTAAACCCTGACGAATATCAGGTAAGCATTGGCGTATCCGGTTTAGGTTTGCCTGACCGTTCTTATTATCTTGAAGAAGCAGAGCGTTTCGAAAATATTCGTCAGGCCTATTTGGACAATATTGTAACGATGCTGGGTTTTGCTGGAATTGAGAATGCACAGGACAAAGCAAAGGAAATTCTTGCACTTGAAACAAAAATTGCTGAACTACAGTGGCCGCGCGAAAAACGACGCAACCGCGACCTTACCTTAAATCAAATATCTCGCGATGATTTAAATACAGAGTACGCTAATTTTGATTGGGATACTTTTTTCGAGCCCTCAGGATTTAAAGTGCCTACTCTAAATGTATCTCAGCCTGAACCTATTAAAGACGTCATTTCTTTAATTAATGAAACCGACCTCCAGGTTTGGAAAGACTATTTAACTTATCACCTTATTTCCAGTAATGCTGGTTTATTGTCCGACGAAATCTATCAGGCAAACTTTGACTTTTATGGCACAACCTTAAGTGGTCAACAGGAGCCTCGTCCACGATGGAAGCGTGCTGTTTCAGCCATGTCAGGAAGCAACTCTCTGGGGTTTGCGATTGGTAAAGTCTACGTCGATGAATATTTCCCTGAAAGCTCAAAAGAACAAATGCAGGAATTGGTCGAAAATTTACGAACCGCATTAGGCGAGCGCATCAAGACCCTTGACTGGATGGGAGAAGAAACCAAAGTTAATGCACTGGCAAAGCTTGAAGCATTTAACCCCAAAATTGGCTATCCCGATGAGTGGGAGTCGTTTGAAGGCTTAACGCTTACTGCGGACGATTTGGTGACCAATGTTCAAAATATCCGTAAATTCTTTCAGGCTAAGAGCGTGGAAGATGAACTGAAACCAACAAATCGCAACGATTGGTTTATGCCGCCTCAACAAGTCAATGCTTACTACAACTCGTCATTTAACGAGATAGTGTTCCCGGCTGGCATTCTGCAAGCGCCGTTTTTTGATCCAAACGCTGACCCTGCTGTTAATTACGGCGCCATTGGTGCGGTTATTGGACATGAGATGGGGCACGGCTTTGACGATCAAGGCTCTAAATCGGATGCAAATGGTATTCAGCGCAATTGGTGGACCGAAGAAGACAGAGCAGCATTTGAGGAAAAAACGAAGCAGCTTGCGGCGCAATACAGCGCTTATGAGCCAATAGAAGGCAATTTTGTAAACGGTGAAAACTCCTTAGGTGAAAACATTGGTGACGTAGGCGGATTGGCAATGGCTTATCATGCTTACAAACTCAGCCTCAATGGCGAAGAAGCGCCAGTCATCGACGGGCTTACCGGCGATCAGCGATTCTTCCTGGCCTGGGCTCAGGTTTGGCGCGAAAAACGTACTGAAGAAAGCATGTTAAACCAGCTTCGTGCAGGAACTCATGCTCCAGGGCGTTACAGAGCGCTTGCTCCTCGAAATCACGACGCCTGGTATGAGGCCTTTGATGTGCAGCCGGGTGATGCTTTATACCTTGCGCCTGAAGAGCGCGTTAGAATTTGGTAATAAAGATTAGCGTACGCATTTAACGCGCATGCTATCGATAAGGCCGTCACTCAATAGACGGCCTTTTTCATGCGCGTAAGCGCTTAGGTTTACTGTTTCAGATTGTTATTTACGATTTTCGCCACACCAAGAGATGATTATTTGCAGGCATATCAATCACTTCATCTAGCTTAAGCGGCTTTGCCCAACTTTTAAGTTCAGAAATATCGCGATAACCACCGTAGCCAGATTGAACAAGATGCGCATGGAAATCTGCATTGCTTTGACTGGTAAACTCACCATCAAAGGTAAATGGTCCATACTGACAAAACACTCCGTTTTTCGGCAAACGCTTCGCAATTGCCTGCATCATCCACGTCGCTTCGCTTCTTTGCATGATATGCGCAGTATTTGCACTAAACACTGCATCAAACTCTGTATCAGGCAGGCCGGTTTCTGGCAATTTGAGCGTTAATGGTGGCATCAAATTAGCTGAGGGGTATTCATTTATCCATTGTTTAATCCCGGGATGATATTCGTACTGGTCAGCAGTTTGCCACATCAAATGGGGCAAATGTCTGGCAAAATGCACCGCGTGTTGTCCCGTGCCTGAGCCAATTTCCAAGACTTTCCTGCTGTTGGAAAAAGCGCTTAATAGCACATTTAGAATAGCCGTTTTATTATTTTCGCAAGCTTGAGAAAAGGGTTTTTCAAACTGATTTGTCATATCTAACATTCGTTTGGATTTTTACGTTTACTTGAACCTTTGTAACCAAACAGTGTTGAATAAACAATAGCTAACCGTGCATTATCCAAATTTTTTTACACAGAACTGTACACGCTTTACTAATTTAATAGCGATTCTTTAGTAATAAGATTCACGCCCGACAAAAGACTGGCCATATCGTCATCTAGTACGCCAGACTTAAGCGCATTATCCCGGTTTCGATTAAATATGGTGTTGTATTGTTCAATTCTGGCACCTAGCGTATTCCAACCTTCAACTTTTGCCTGATATGGCCATACAGCAAGCTCAATCTGACTGGTTTCCAAGCGTCCAACGAACATATTCACCGCAATACGCAAAGTTGACTTCACTTTTGGGTCGACATCTTCACCACTCGCCATTTCACTTATTCCCGAAAGAGAGGACGAAAACTCTTTCAACATATCATAATAATTTTGTAAGGCACGCTCATCGTATTCGTTAATTCTCGGGTTCATGGTTTTTGCATTAGTCGTGGTATGCGTGCTTAAGATGACTGCAGGTCGATTCTGGTTAGGTCCTGATACAATGGTCGCATCGTTGGTTGCCTGCACTGCACCATCAACTTTTAGTTGTCCACCAGTACCTAATCCGCCTTTCACTTGCTGCGGTTTATAGTTTCGAAGTGCCATGACCATTTGATTGTAAGAATCAGCAAAGGATGCCATTAACACTTTACCCTCAGGTGAGTCTGAATATCCTTTTGCGCCACCAGCAATGCCTGCAAAAAAGCCACCAAAAATATCAAAGTCATAATTAGCAGCATTACCCACAGCTGAAGACACTTGTACCCCTGAGCGATTGTCAATTAGCAGTAAGGTTGTGGCTGCCTCGTTTTTGCCCAAGCCGCCTCCAATCACAGAACCTATGCTGCCGAAAATACCACCAGCGACACCTTTCAAGCCACCAGTATCTTTTTGCGAAAACTGAATAGATGGACTCACCGTGTAATCTGCAGTCACCATTTGTCCACCGCCAATATTTGAGCCTTCTCGCAATTGCCCCGCTTGCATTAGCTCACGTTCTCTGTTCATTGCGTTCATCGCGGCACCGCGCTCAACAATTACAAAACAGTTTGATTGCTGAACCATGGTACGAATAACAGGGATGGTTGAACCTAAATCCGGATATCGTCGACGGTAATCACCCCACCAAGGCAGTGAGCGATCTTCAAATAGCGATGCTGTACCCAATGGTTCGTCGCACGTTTCAAGTGCGGTGTTATTGTTGGCACTGTTTGCTCCTGCGGCACCGCCTGAGACGATATTTCCGCTACTGCCTCCCATACTCGGGTCAGTTGATAGACAACCTTGCAACGTCATACATACTGTAAGTGCGATTGCCAATTTGTTAAGAATTTTATGGCAAAAACTAGAATGCATTTGCCCGGACGATATACAATTCCTTATTCCCGTGCTCGCGCAGATTCTTGTGTTTTCAAGCGAGTTTTCAAATGTGACTGTCTTTACTCTAACGCCATCAATTAGGGCGGCAAGGGTTTGTTTTATATTCTGCGGTATTTTCGTTAAGCTTGTAATGATATTAACACTTTGCAGCATTATGTATTGCATGACTTTATCCCTGTTTTTCTTTTTTGGCTGGTTCAAAAATGAATAGACTAGGATATAAATTAGACAGTAATGAAAATGAAGTCATCGATTAAACGCTTTCAAAATAAGCCTGAAGCGCTTAAGCGACGCAAAACACCCTTAAGTGTCGTTAAGTGACGTATTCTATCTCCAGTGCTCAAATCTTAGAATAGGAACGGTTATTTAGATGAGATCAAAAAGCTTGTGCAGTTTCATTGCTTGAAAAAATCGATGCATACTACTCAAGGTCACGCTTTTTCTTTATATCGTCATTTCTGCTAGCATGAAATGCAAAAAAAACGAGTGTAAAAACGCCCCACAGAATCATAAAAATACTGGCTCGTTTCGTAATTCCTTCATCCTGTATTAGCAGGAATAAAAAAAAACCACTCAGTGCCAATAATATTGAGACAAAAATCTTAATTATTTGTTTCGTTTTCATCAATCCAAATCTTAATTAAAATAAGCTTCTCAAAGAGAAGCTTTTATATTGTTATATTAAGAGTTCCTTGCTGCAAAATACAAACCATAAGCCGTTGCTCCAGCACCGAAACCTGCTGCAAGACCTTTGGCGGCAATGTAAACCAGCGGAACCAGTCCTCCTGCAACCAATTGTAATTCGGTTGCGCTTAACTCTTTAGAAAGGAGTTGGGTATTAGCTTCAGAAGTCATACTTACTTTTCCCCCATCGAAGATTGCACTATCGCCATTGTTGAAATCAAACCTATATCGAATGCTACAACCGCGACAATAAATGGAAGTACCCCGCCACTTACACTTTCAGTAGATTGCTCTGTTATCTCTTCTGTTTTTCGTAATTTATCAGAATTCATCTTTATTATTCCTTCTATTCAAAAAGTATTTCAATTATTCAGCTTGAAAAACCGATTAATAATTAACACTTTTTTTAAAAATAACCTAAAAACGAAACGGTTTTTAAGTCTTCGCTGCTTCACATCGAAGCAATTACAGTTTTATACGTTTGTGAGTATAAAAAAACTGCACAGAAGAATGGTTTGTCAAAACAATTATAAGTTAAGAATATTTGCTCAGAGAGCAGAGGATTCAGGCTGTGATAGTTGACGATATGCGAAACGTCTAAGGAATCACGATATAAATTTGAAGCGCATAAATACGCTTAACCTGACTAAATTGCCTGAAAATCTCTTATTGCTGTGCAATTTTCCATCATTTTGTTTATTCTATAAACAGCTATCTTCAACCAATACGATTAAATGGACGTTCGAAAACGAAGAAGAGGAGTGAGAGCTTCTCGAGAAAAACTTGAAGCGGCGATGCTAGCTGCGGGCTTTGATACCCAAAGTCAACTCGCGGATGCAATCGCCCAGCACGAAAATCTCGAAAAGCCGCCAAAGGATTTGGTCAGTAAAGTATTTCGTGAACAACCTGTATCTACACACAACCTGGCTCGCATAGCTCACGCGCTCGGTGTTGAAGCACACACCGTTTACCTTTCTAAAGATGTACCTGAATTTGCTGAATTAGCGGCTGGCAGTGAACAAAACAACGTCTCTGTCCCCCCAGTGCTTATGCAATCTGAACCCACTCAGCCAGGCATTACAAAGATAGGCGCAAATAGGCATATCGGGTATATCGCCTTTTTATTACTCATATCATTAGTGCTTGCGTATTTTTTCTTTTTCTCTTCGCAAAATGAACAAGGTGTTGAAGAGAGCGCTTTGCATGGTCTAAATGATGCAAATGGAGAATTCAGCCCACCTAAAGCAATTTTAGGTGATTTACGAGTGCTCATTCTTGGTGTTGATAATGCGGGTTTATTTCTCCCTTCTTTGCAACGCTTTATCGATCATCAGTCAAACATCAACGCCATTATTCCAAGTAGCGATGATCTAAAAAACATAGGTGTATATACCGCCTTGGACAAGTGGAAAGCGCACCTCGTGATTGAAATAAGCCGGAACACGGGCCGATACTTTGATGAGCTACGTGTCCGCGTAGTGACTGATAAGATGGATGCGCTGTTATTCCACGACCTGGTCTACTCTTTGGATGTGATTGAACATCAGGATGTCACATTTTCTCGCATCTTCAATAACTTACGCCAGTTTTTAGATTCTCAGCCCTGGCAAATCGGGCTAAGTGAAAATTCTCAAGCCAATCTTCATTATCAAAACGGTTTACGAACGCTATTTACCGGCAGCATTGCACCTGATTTTGATGCAGCAGAAGCCTACTTCTCTCAGGCTATAGTTGAAGATGCGCAATTTGCTGACGCCTACTCTCAGAAATGTCGGGCAATTGTGCGAAAAAGCTACGTAAATGAAGCACCGGATATGCTCGAGCAGGCCGCTTTAGATTGTTACTATGCCAAACAGTTAGCATCAACAAGTGAAACAGCATCCTTAGCCTTAGCTGAACTTTATATTCATTCAAACCGAATCGATGATGCTCAAGATTTACTAAATCCACTTATCACGCAAGCTTACCCTTCCTCAGATGCATTAGAGCTTGTCAGCCTCATTCATTTTTTACGTTTCAGGGAGAGTGCCCAGGTTGTTGATGCTGAAACAGCAGTTGCATTCGCAAAAAAAGCAATTGAGAGAAATCCCTTTCAATGGAGAGCGCACAATACTTTAGGCCGTCTTTATTTGCGTCAAGGGGATATCGAAAGTTCAATACAAAGCTTTAAGCAAGCGACGCAAACGACGCAAAATGAAATTATATTGAGCAATTTAGGCGTAATGCAGTTATGTCAAGGCAGTACAGATGATGCAGAAATGACCTTTACGCGACTAAATCAAACGTTCCCAGACAATTACTTAGGCTACGAGCAGCTAGGTAGCCTGTACTATTTTGAAGGCAAGCTCAAAAATGCTTTAGATGCAAAGCTCGCCGCGATTGGGAAAATGCCGAATATTAACATTCATCAGGTGTGGGCAAGTATCGCTGACATCTATCTGGCGCTAGGCGAATCTGAACTGGCCAGTCAAAACTATGAAAAGGCACTTACTTTGCTCGAAAAAGACGAACTTTTGGGCATAACCGATACCTCTGATGAAGTGCATAAACGCTTTTACAAATGGCGCTTGCTGTCTATTAAAGACGAATCAAAGCTTCAAGCTCATTTGCAAAATCAGTTAAGCACGTCTCTTGAAAGTATATTTGATCACAAAGAGCAATTAAGTTCAGGCGCACAGCGTCACCTGGCGCAAATGTTCAGCGAACAGGGTGAAAACGATAAAGCCACTGAGCTGTGGCAAGCGCTCACCGAACGCTGTCCAATTTACGCAAGCCTGCGCAATTAATCCTGTAAATTAGGCATCAGCCATTTTTGCGCTTCTTCGAGGGTCCATCCTTTTCGGGCTGCGTAGTCCTCCAGTTGGTCTTGCTGAATTTTAGCAACAGCAAAATAGCGAGCATCAGGATGCGCAAAATACCAGCCTGAAACGGCTGCGCCAGGCCACATTGCATAGGATTCTGTGAGCTTCATACCAATGGTATTCTCAACATCCAGTAAATCCCAAATAAGCTGCTTTTCGGTGTGTTCAGGACAAGCCGCATAGCCCGGAGCCGGTCTTATCCCCTGATACTTTTCAGCGATGAGCGCATTGTTATCGAGTGACTCATCTTTTGCATAACCCCACAACTCTTTACGTACTCGCTCGTGTAGATATTCGGCAAACGCTTCAGCGAGTCTATCGGCTATGGCTTTACTCATAATGGCATTATAATCATCACCGTCCTGCTCGAAGGCTTTTGCCAGCTCATCTTCACCAATACCGGCTGTTACGGCAAATGCGCCAATATAATCTTTCCCATTTACGCCTTCAGGCATCACAAAATCACTTAAACAATAGTTGAAGCCTTTTGGCTTTTGCGTTTGTTGGCGACAGTGATGCGCCACGCCAATTAAAGCAGACGTATCGTTGGGACTGTATATATTAATGTCTTCAAAGTGACTGTTAGCAGGGAAAATACCGACTCTGCCTTTAGCTTGTAAACTGGCATTTTTAATCACTTCATCCAGCATCTGATTGGCATCTTTAAACAGTTGCGTGGCCTCTTTTCCTACCACTTCATCGTGTAGTATTCGCGGATACTTTCCTGCCAAGGACCATGTAAGAAAAAATGGCGTCCAATCAATGTAGGGACGCAGTGTATTTAAATCGACAGAGATGGTTTTTGTGCCTGTAAAATTAGGTGTCGCTATCTGATAATTTTCCCAGTCACAAGTAAAACGATTGGCTCTTGCCTGCTCAAAACTTACCGCTTGAGTGCGCGGTTTTTTGCGTGCATGTTGTTCGCGTACTTTTTCATATTCTTGCGAGAGCGCCTTGGCAAACTCAATGCGTGCTTCCTTTGATATCAACTTTTGACATACGCCAACCGCACGACTGGCGTTAGGTACATACACGACAGGATGGTCGTAGTTTTGCTCAATTTTTACTGCTGTATGCGCTTTTGAGGTGGTCGCGCCTCCTATCAACAGCGGGATATTTAGTTTCAGTCGCTGCATTTCCTGCGCAACGTTCACCATCTCGTCAAGTGAAGGTGTGATCAACCCTGAGAGTCCAATCATATCGGCCTTCTCATCAATGGCAGTTTGAATAATTTTAGCCGCAGGCACCATAACGCCTAAATCAATAACCTCAAAGTTATTACACTGCAATACAACACCAACGATATTTTTGCCAATGTCGTGCACATCGCCCTTTACCGTCGCCATGATAATTTTACCGTTAGACTGACTATCACCACTTTTTTCCGCTTCAATAAATGGCTGAAGATGCGCAACGGCTTTTTTCATTACACGTGCCGATTTGACGACTTGCGGCAAAAACATCTTTCCTTCGCCGAATAAATCGCCCACCACGTTCATCCCGTCCATCAAGGGCCCTTCAATAACGTGTAAGGGGCGCTCAGCCGCAAGCCGCGCTTCTTCGGTATCTTCAATGATGTACTCAGTAATTCCTTTTACCAGCGCATGTTCAAGACGCTTATTTACGCTTTGCTCACGCCAGCTTAAATCTTCTACCGCCGCGGCTTTACCGTCGCCCTGATATTTAGGGGCGAGTTCTAATAAGCGATCCGTTGCATCTTCGCGGCGATTTAATATCACATCTTCAACCGCTTCTTTTAGTTCTGACGGAATTTCGTCGTAGACTTCTAATTGCCCGGCATTAACGATCCCCATATCCATACCAGCTCTAATGGCATGATACAAAAACACAGAATGCATGGCTTCGCGAACAGGATTGTTGCCACGGAATGAAAAGGATATATTCGATAAACCACCAGACACATGGCAATGGGGCAACTCATGACGAATTTGGCGGGTCGCTTCGATAAAATCGACCGCGTAATTGTTATGCTCTTCAATACCAGTAGCGACCGCAAAAATATTAGGGTCAAAAATGATATCTTCTGGCGGAAATCCAACCGTGTTAACTAATAGATCGTAACTTCGCTTGCAGATCTCAAACTTGCGCACTTGTGTATCGGCCTGGCCTTTTTCGTCAAAGGCCATCACAACAGTAGCCGCGCCATAGCGTTTTATCTTTTTGGCATGTTCTAAAAATTCTTTTTCGCCCTCTTTTAAGCTAATTGAATTTACAATGGCTTTGCCCTGCACGCACTTAAGCCCAGCTTCAATTACCGACCATTTGGACGAATCAATCATTATCGGTACACGCGAGATATCAGGTTCAGAGGCAATCAGATTTAAAAAACGAACCATTGCCGCTTTGGAATCAAGCATGGCTTCATCCATGTTGACATCGATTATTTGCGCGCCATTTTCCACCTGCTGACGCGCGACATCTAACGCGGCTTCATAATCTTCCGACATGATCAAACGCTTAAACATGGCTGAGCCTGTTACGTTTGTCCTCTCACCTACATTGATAAATGTCGAAAATTCAGTACTCACTACACTCTCACTTCAATACTATTCATTCGCTCGCCCGTTATGTGCGCAATAATACAAGGATGACTCGAGCTAAAGAAGCAGACCCCATCGTTGCAAAGCCGCTTTTCGCCATCCGTGGCCGCTTGACCAAAGGCATCCATGCCTTTGGACACTTTGCAACGATGGGGTCTGCTTCTTTAGCTCGAGTCATAACTAACATTTACCTGCACAACATTAAGCATGCGTAAACGGCTCAAGGCCTGACAGGCGCATCTTCACTTCCAGCTTTGGTAGGGCGCGCGGTTTACAGCCTTCTATAGCCTCTGCTAACGCCTTAATGTGCGCGGGTGTGCTTCCGCAGCATCCCCCTACAATGTTTACTAAACCCGATTTTGCCCACTCCTCGATATGCGCTGCCATCTCATCGGCCTCCATATCATACTCACCAAATTCATTGGGCAATCCCGCATTTGGGTGAGCAGATACAAACACCTCTGAAATCCGCGAGAGCTCTGCAACATACTGCCTAAGCAAATCAGGCCCCAAGGCGCAGTTTAGTCCAAACGAGAATGGCTTGACGTGGCGCAAAGAATTATAAAAGGCTTCAGTTGTCTGTCCTGATAGCGTTCTGCCAGAAGCATCAGTGATCGTGCCTGATATCATCACAGGTAAGTAAAGGTCAAGTTCTTCAAACACCTCATCTACTGCAAAAGCAGCCGCTTTCGCATTTAGCGTATCGAAAATGGTTTCCAGCATGATCAAATCGACGTTGCCTTTAATCAACGCAAATGCGGCTTCTTTATAGGTCAGCACCAGTTCATCAAAACTGACATTGCGAGCCCCCGGATCATTCACATCAGGTGAAATAGAAGCCGTTCTGCTTGTTGGGCCTAATACTCCGGCTACAAATCTCGGCTTGTCAGGCGTTTGCGCGGTCATTTCGTCAGCCGCTTCTCTGGCAAGCCTGGCGGCAGCAAGGTTTATGCTTTGTACCTCATCCTGCATGTCATAATCAGCCATGGAAATGGCCGTAGCATTAAAAGTATTCGTTTCAATAATATCACTGCCCGCCGCTAAATAAGCGAGGTGAATATCTTTAATAATCTTAGGCTGAGTGACCGCTAGTAAATCATTGTTACCTTTCAGGTCGCAATGCCAATCGGCAAATTGCTCACCGCGATAGTCAGCCTCGTCAAGCTTATGCGCCTGGATCATTGTTCCCATTGCGCCATCAAGTAGCAGAATTTTTTGTTTAGCGAGCTGAGTCAGTTTTTTTTGCGCTTGTGTCACGTCAATTCCGTTGGTTAAAAAGATGATTGAAAAAAATGAGCAGAATGTCGTTTAGCCTTTCAGCTCATTTAAATCGTAAGGTGTATTCTGGTACACATAATAATTAAGCCAATTCGTGAAAAACAAATTACCATGTGATTTCCAACGCACCAAGACAGACGAGCCTGGAACATCGTTTTGATAGTAATTTTCAGGCACGTGAGGCGATAAATCCGCCTCAATATCACGATGATATTCCTGATCCAGCGTGAGCGGATCGTATTCAGGATGACCAGTGACATATACCTGACGCTTATCTTCTGATGCGGCAATATAAACACCCGCTTCGTCTGATTGCGCCAGTATCTGAATATCAGGTGCCTGCGCATAGCTTGCCACAGGAATTTCTCCTACTCGCGAATGCGGTGCCCAAAAAAGCGGGTCAAAACCTCGCATGAGTTCGTTCTTTTCATCCAATACCTGATGCTCAAAAACGCCTGAAAGCTTTCTTTCGCGTAATACGCGCTGTGCACCATAAAACCGATACATGGCAGCATGGGCCGCCCAGCATAAAAAGATGGTGGACTGCACATTGCGCTTACTCCAGTCCATAATAGCGCACATTCTGTCCCAATAAAGTACATCTTCGTATTCCATATTTCCTAAAGGAGCACCTGTGACAATTAAACCATCGTACTTAACCGATTCCACCTCTGAAAACGGATGGTAAAAGGCGTTCATATGAGCCGCTGGCGTATTTTTTGGGGCAATATCGTCAATGCGAATTAAGTCGATATTGATTTGCAGAGGCGTGTTCGAAAGCAAGCGTAATATTTGTAGCTCAGTTTCGATTTTATTAGGCATTAAATTTAAAATACCGACATTCAAAGGTCGAATGTCTTGTTGACCCGCTCGAGTGGAGTCCATAGCGAAAATATTTTCGGCAAGCAGCCCCTCTAACGCTGGCAGTTCCGCAGGTATTTTAATTGGCATAGCACTTATTAAAACTGGTTAGTCAAGAATGAGGATATTGTGGATGAACTAATCTGAAAGTCAAGAATAAACGTCTAGACGTCTAAACGTTTATTATAACTGTTTTAAGAATAAATAGATAAGCGCAGCGCTATTTACGCTTGTTTAAGGCAAGCAGTACTTCAACTTCGGCTTTAGGCAAGCCACTCGCTTCGATAATATCGTCCATACTTGCCCCCTGCTCCACTAATTTGCTGGCACGACTGTACATTTTAAGCGTTGGATCCTGTTCTTCTACGCGTTCAATCTGGGCGCTCAGGCTCTCAAGCTTTTTATCTAAGGCTTGGATATTTGCTTCATACTGTGATGCGAGTTGACTTTGCATATCGGTCTTTAGCTTTTCTGTCGCATCAATCAGTTTTTTTATTTTTGCTTCGTTTGCGCTGTTTGTAGCAGCTTGAGTCTGTGTAATTTTGTATAGCTCATCAATTAAGCCGACAGACTGCAAAAGCCGACCTTTTAGCGACCTTACGTAAAGCCAGAGCGCAATCAGTAGCGCACATAAAACGAGGGAAGACAGGAGCAGTAGTTTAATCATTAGAGTGTTATCATCTAGCGCGTTCATTCGACTCATCACATTGTTTTTATTTTCGGTGTGTTAAAGCACTTGCTTTAGATCCGTTTACTTTAAATCTTAGGTGGAAACCTTAATATTTAGAACGGTATGAGTATATGCACAAACGTAAAGGATGCAACGAAAAGTGGCAAGCGCTTCAAGCAACTTGCCATTTAAGAAGGATATCTGAGAAGAGTGATAAATTTAGATATTTAGAACATCTTCCCATTCGTCGTCACTTAAAAGTTTATTTAAGTCGACTAAAATGAGTAGCTCGTTATCGCGGTTTGACACACCCTGAATAAATTTAGCACTTTCTTCAGTGCCTACATTCGGTGCGCTATCAATTTCAGAAGAGCGCAGATATACCACCTCAGCCACGCTGTCTACCAAAATACCCACTACATGCTCGTCTGACTCAATGATAACGATTCGCGAATTGTCGGTAATTTCCGATGGTGGCAGACCAAATCGAGCACGCGTGTCAATTACAGTAACCACATTACCGCGCAGGTTAATGATCCCCATTACATAGTTCGGGGCACCTGGAACTGGTGCAATTTCAGTGTAACGCAAGACTTCTTGCACCTGCATTACATTAATGCCGTAGGTCTCATCGTCTAAGCGGTAAGTAACCCATTGCAATACTTCATCATTTGGGTCAGCCGCGGTGGCGCTTGCTCTTTCTTCAGACATTAGATTTTACTCCGTTACAACATACGCTGTAGTGTTATTTATTGCGTGCTACTGGTTAAACAGGACAATAAGCGTTGCAATACTCGTTAATTAACTCTTTGTGTTTTGCTTTGACTCGAGTTGCCTCACTAGCGCTTCTGCATCAATCAAAGCACACATTTTTTCTTTGATCATGCCAGCTAACCAAGGACGTTTTGTATCAGGCTTTCGCCATTTAACTTCGTCCTGGTTAATTTCGTGCGTGCTCTCGAGCACTTCACAGGCCAATGCCCATGGCGTTTTCCCTAACTGCACGGCATATTCATAATTAATCGATGCTTCAAGTGCCGGACCATATTTTTCAGGCATCACCCACTTTGCTGTGTTTACGCACTGGTACTTACTCTGATCTTTTAAAAGCACTCCCAATAGCCACGATGCTTTACCGGGCAACTGACTAAGCGCTTGCATTTTTATAATTCCCCCAAGTTCAGTCAGGGGAATAGCCAGGGTTAAACCCGCAGCTTCAAAATAAAGTGCCTGAAAACGCTTTGGCAATCTATCTTTAAGAAGCAATGGCTCAGGTTCTGCATCTCTGCTTACTGTTTCGACCGTTTGCGTCTTTTCTTTATAATGATTTTCAGTTCTAGCGCTTTCTTCTAATAGAACTGCATCTGCTTGTGCCAACAATCGCGAGGCAATTGCCAATTCTTCACTTTCAGTGCATGGCATTTGGTCAGTTTGAATCTCTGTTAGCTCATTTGACTGAGTTAAAGCCTGAAAGTAATCGTCTAATGCTTGTTTAGCTGGACTTTTTGATGACCTATCAAATGCAGTACTATGCGACATCTTTAAGTAACTCGTTGGTTAGTTTGTCATAGGCAAAAGCGCCACGGCTATTCGCTTTTAAATGACAAATCGGTATTTGTTTTTCACTGGCTTCTCTAAACAAGGTATCCACCGGGATATAACCTCGCCACATCGTTTCTTTGTAATCGTGCCGCATTTGTGAGTAACTTTTCACGCAGGCATTCAGTCGCCTGTCAAACAAGGTAGCAACCACTTTTATATCCTGCTCTGGTTTGAAAGTGGTTTTAAGCGTGGGTTTTAGTTGCTCAATGGTGCTCAACATGCGAGACAAGCCTCTTAGGGCCAAATGTTCCGTCTGAGTAGGTATTATGATTTTATCTGCTGCAACCAAACCGTTGACCATCAGCACACCAAGAACCGGGGGACAGTCAATAATGACGATATCAAAATGACCGTTGAATTGCTTAAGACACTTTTTAATGACCAGACCTTTGCCAGGCTCACTTGAAAAGCGTTTATCCAAGGTGGCAAGTGCAATATGCGAAGGAAGCAAGGTAAGGGATTGAATATTGCTTGAGAGCATCGCTTTTTTGACACTCTGCAAGTCATTCTTACTGGCAGCCTCGTCAATAAAAATGTCAAACACGCTGTGTTCAAGCTCTTCTGCATCATAGCCTAAATAATAGGTTAAAGATGCGTGTGGATCTAAATCAACAAGCAATACACGTTTTCCCTGCGAAGCCAGACTCCCCGCCAAAGAGATACTGGTGGTGGTTTTACCCACTCCCCCTTTTTGATTTACTACTGTCCACACTTGCATGTATTTATTTTTCGGCCTGAAATATAAATGTCTTGAGTAAAGATATTAAGCAATTTTTATGCGCAACTTTTTTTTTTGAAATAAAAAATCGCACCTTTACAGATGCGACCTTTTTTAATCCTTCACAAGTTTATGCGTATCGCTTAAGTAAGCTCGGAATGTCTAAAATAAGTGCGATGCCCCCATCAGATGTTATTGTTGCGCCTGCCATACCGGCCGTTCCCTGCAACAGAGCATCTAGCGGTTTTATCACTACTTCTTCCTGACCAATCAGCGAATCCACCACAAAACCAACTTGCTTTGTTCCTATCTGTACAACCACCACATGGCCTTGAGATCGATCTTTACTTGGCTTACCGAGGTTTAACCAGTCGTTTAAGTAAAACAAGGGGATTGCCTTAGAGCGAACAATCATCGTTAACTGACCGTCAACCGTGTTAGTTTTACTCAAATCCATATTGATAATTTCATTGACTGAACCTAAAGGAAGCGCAAAGGTTTGTTGCCCAACGACAATCATCAAGGTCGGTAATATGGCCAATGTGAGCGGCACTTTTATTTCAAGTGTTGTTCCTTTGCCCAGCTCCGAATTGATATTGACAGAGCCGTTCAGTTGATTGATTTTGGTTTTTACTACATCCATGCCTACGCCACGGCCTGAAATATCGCTTATCTCAGTTTTGGTAGAAAATCCGGGCGCGAAAATAAGATTAAAGGCTTCAACGTCTGACATACGCGCGGCAGAATCTGCATCTAGCACACCGCGTTTTATCGCAATTTCCTTGAGTTTTTCTGCATCCATTCCTTTGCCATCATCGGCAATAGTAAGAAGAATGTGGTCACCCTCTTGCGATGCAGCTAGTCGAACCGTACCCATGCGTGGTTTTCCGGCAGCTTCGCGTTCATCCGGCATCTCAATACCGTGATCGACAGAGTTGCGCACCAAATGCACCAAGGGATCGGCCAAGGCTTCGACCAGATTTTTGTCCAAATCGGTTTCTTCCCCCTCCAAAACCAGGGTGATTTCTTTTTTCAAAGTTCGAGCCAAGTCACGTACAACCCGCGGAAAACGACCAAAAACCTTTTTAATTGGCTGCATACGCGTTTTCATAACCGCACCTTGCAAGTCGCCGGTGACAACGTCAAGATTCGCAATGGCTTTTGTCATGCTTTCGTCAGCAACGTTGATCCCCAAACTTAACAGCCGATTACGAACAAGAACTAACTCACCCACCATGTTCATAATTTGATCAAGTCGTTTTGTATCAACACGCACGGTAGTTTCAGCTTGAGGCTGTGAAGATTTTTCCGCTTTCTTGGCTACAGGTTTTGTAACAGTAGCTGTTGTGGTAGCAGGTTTTTCAACTGGTTTAGAAGATGCTGCTGGCTTATCAATCTGTGTTTTTGATGGACCTGACGCAACAGGCGTGTTTGCAGTGCTGCTTTTTTCCAGTACTTCTTCTACAGCGCTTGGTTTTTCGTCTTTTATTACCGGCGCTTTACCTTTACCATGCAAATCATCCAGCAGGGCCTCAAATTCTTCGTCTGTGATTTCATCATCGTCAGTGGACACAGCTTCTGCTTTGGATGCAGTGTTTTCAACTTTAACTGAAGAATCAGTTTTAAAACTACCCTTGCCATGTAAATCGTCAAGTAAGGCTTCAAATTCGTCATCGGTTATATCGTCGCTTCCTGCTGACTTACCGCTGTCACTTTGTGAACTGACACTTCGTTTCACTTCAGTTTGAGAATCTGAAACTGTTTTTTTACCCGGCGCTGAGTCACCGTGTAGCTCATCTAGTAACGCTTCGAATTCATCTTCGGTGATTTCATCAATACTGCCATCTTGAGACGTATTGCTTGATTCAGCAAGCGTATCAACTTTGGCCGCTTCTGGCTCAAGCGATACTGCTTCTTCAACTGAAGCTACTGATCCGCCTGCTTCGGTATTTTCAAAAATTTGTTCGTTCTCTGATTCAGGTTCACTGAGTTTATGCAAAAGCTCAATCAGATGCGCTGGTGCAGGCTCTAAAGGTTCTCGCGCCTTAACGTTTTCAAACATTTCAACCACAACATCCGTGGCTTGTAATATTACGTCCATCAGTTCGGGGGTGAGCGTGCGCTGACCATTTCGCATAACGTCGAAAACGTTCTCGGCACCGTGGCAAATGTCTACTAGTTCACCAAGCGACAAAAATCCAGCACCACCTTTTACGGTGTGATAGCCTCTGAAAATTGCGTTTAGCAAATCAGCATCTTCTGGATTATTTTCCAAATCTACGAGTTGCTCTTGCAACTGTTCAAGTATCTCTCCAGCTTCCACCAGAAAGTCTTGCAAGATATCCTCGTCAACTTCAAACGACATTCGTTTGCTCCCCTAAAAACCTAGACTCGACAGCAAATCGTCAACATCGTCTTGTCCGTGAACAACGTCATCCCGCTCTGCTGCATTAATAATTGGCCCTTCGGCTTCTACTTTATCGTCAGTTTTCGCAGAAGGTTGAGCTTTGCTATCAATCGTGTCATTGCGCTTATCACGCTTGCCCTCTTCGTCACTGAAAGCGGCCAGCATGTCAACCAGGCTTTCTTCTACATCTTTGACCAGTTCTATAACGCGTCGAATGACCTGACCGGTTAAGTCCTGATAACCTTGTGCCATAAGAACTTCAGTAAGCATGCTGTTAAGCTGAGCAGAGTCGTCTCGAGCATCGCTTAATAGCTTGTCCAAATCCAAACACAGGGTTTTAAATTCACCAAGCTCTATCTGCCGCGACATGAGTTTTTTCCACTCGGGTAAGACGCTATTTAACCTGTCGTTGAGCGCTTCGGCTATTGGCATGCTCTTTTCGACGGCGTCCATGGTGGAATTTGCTGCTTTTTCGGTTTCAGTAATCACATACTCTAATCGTGACTGAGCATCCGGAATTTGCTGTTTTGTAAGATTCGCTATGCGTTCATCAACTTGAAAGCTGGTAAGAGACGTGTGTAACTGACGTGTAAGCTTGCCAACTTCTGAGAATAACTCCGTTGACTCTCTTAACGTAATGCCATGCACAATGTTATTGACTGACTCTACTTCACCGGCTTCCAGATGCGCCACAAGGGCTTTCGCCTCGTCTAGCGAAATCAAGGGTGCTTCATTCGTCATCTGACGTCACCTCAATGTAAGATTCTTAGCCTAGACGTTCAAAGATTTTGTCTAACTTTTCTTTTAGGGTCGCCGCCGTAAAAGGTTTAACTACGTAACCGTTTACACCTGCCTGAGCCGCAGCGACTATCTGTTCTTTCTTCGCTTCAGCCGTCACCATCAGCACTGGCAGGTGCTTGAGCTTTTCGTCAGAACGAATAGCACGTAACAAATCAATACCCTGCATACCTGGCATGTTCCAGTCAGTCACCACAAAATCAAAGTCGCCCTGATTCAACATGGGCAAAGCTGTATTGCCATCGTCAGCTTCCTGGACGTTAGTAAAGCCTAAGTCCTTAAGCAAATTTTTGATGATTCGCCGCATCGTTGAAAAGTCATCAACAACGAGGATTTTCATATTCTTGTCCAAAACTACCTCCGCAATGGAACCTTTGTTTAACTAGTTACTCTGCTATGGCTATCTACCAAGCAATAAATCGATTTATTCCGCAGTCCGCCATGACTGCATCTTTGCCTTGAGCTTGAGCATGGCCTGGCTGTGAATTTGGCTTACGCGAGATTCACTTACTTCAAGCACTTCACCAATTTCCCTTAAATTCAGTTCTTCGTCGTAGTACAACGAAAGAACAATCGCTTCGCGCTCTGGTAATGTAGTTATCGCCCGCGCGAGCGCTTTCTGAAATGATCCTTGCATCATTTCTTCAAAAGGTTTGTCTGCGCCCTTTGCTTCTTCGTTCGTCAGCACATCCTCACTAACACCTAAATCCTCAATGCCCACCAATTTACCGGCATTGACCTCATTAAGCATTTGATGGTACTCCTGCACTGAGACATTCATTACTTCAGCGACTTCAGTATCGCGTGCATCTCGTCCGGTTTCTTTTTCAACGAGATTAATCGCTTCAGTAATCGCGCGAGAGTTTTTATGCACCGAACGTGGTGTCCAATCGCCTTTTCGAATTTCATCCAGCATGGCGCCTCGAATGCGAATGCCGGCAAAGGTTTCAAAGCTTGCGCCTTTTGAACCATCAAAATTACGAGCAGCCTCCAGTAAGCCAATCATGCCTGACTGAATAAGATCATCGATTAATACACTTGCAGGAAGTCGTGCCATTAAGTGATGAGCGATTCGTTTAACGAGTGGCGCGTGGCGCTCAACCAATTGGTTTTTGTCTACTTGTTGTTGATATACGGTCACTTTATTACTCACTTTTATTTACCTACTCATGCAAAGACACGAGGTTTTCAATGAAAAATTCCAAGTGTCCACCTGCTTGTGTGGGAATTGGCCACGTCATGGTGCGTTCTGCAAGCTTGGCAATCGCTTTAGCCGCAGGAGAACCAGGGAAAGCCTCTACCAAGGCAGTTTGCTTTCTAATGGCTTTTCTAACATTTTCATCAAATGGCACGATACTGACTAATTCGAGAGCGACATCTAAAAAGCGCCCTGTTACCTTTGACAACTTACTAAATAATTCACGGCCTTCTTTTTCTGAACGCACCATGTTTGCAACCACTTTGAATCTAAACACACCATGTTCGCGGTTTAGAATTTTAATAAGTGCATAGGCGTCCGTTAATGAAGTAGGCTCGTCACAAACTACGATGATGACGTCTTGCGCGGCCCGGGAAAAACTCACCACCATGTCTGAAATACCGGCGGCTGTGTCCACTAGCATCATATCGATAGGCGTTTGCAGCTCGCTGAATGCGCGAATGAGCCCGGCATGTTCATGGGGTCCAAGTTCAGCCATTGATTTTGTTCCAGAGGTGGCTGGCGCAATTTTGACGCCATAAGGGCCTGTCACCAGCACCTCATCCAAAGTGCAGTCTCCACTTAGAACATGAGATAAGTTTCGGTCAACTCGTAACCCCAACATCACGTCCACATTGGCCAAGCCTAAATCGGCATCGAGCACCATCACTCGTTGGCCCTGTTTTGCTGCCGATACGGCAAGGTTCAGGGTAAGATTGGTCTTACCAACGCCACCTTTACCGCCAGTCACAGCGATTACTTTTATCTGTTTATTTGTGTTCATTCTTCTTAAACTACTTGCTTGATCCACTATCATAAGCCACCAGCACTTGCTACTGACTCACTCCCTGTCATGGGAAGGCCATAGCGCTTGTAGAGTTTTGCCGCTACCAGTGTCAAGTTGGCAGAGTCAGCGAGTTTAATATCTTCTGGTACGCGCTGTCCGTCAGTGACATAGCTAAGCGACAGATCGTTTTCGATGATCACACTTAAAGCTTCTCCAAGGCTATAACACTCATCAAGCTTTGTGAAAATGCAGCCACAAATATCGGTGGAATGATAAGCTTTCACCGTTTGATTAAGCACCTGATATTGCGCGCCTGCTGGCAAAACAAGATACTTGCGTATATTCACCGACAGACCCGTTTCGTATTCTTTAAGTTGTTCAATTAATCGCGCGTCGCGCTGAGAAAAACCGGCCGTGTCAATTAACACAAGTTTTTTGTTCCGCATTTGATAAAGAATTTGGTTAAGCTCTTCAGCGCTTTGCGCTTTTTTGACGCTACAGCCGATAATTCGCCCATAAGTGGCTAATTGTTCAAACGCGGCGATTCGGTATGTGTCGATAGTGACCATGGCGACCTGTTCTGCGCCATATTTTTGCGCATATTTTGCCGCCAATTTTGCCAAGGTCGTGGTTTTGCCTGTGCCTGTTGGCCCAACTAAAGCCACTACACCCGATTGAGTCAAAATGTCGTTACCACCAACCTGCAGTCGGTTGGAAAGTAAATTAAGCAAATACTTCCAGCCCTGCTTTTCATCAATTTTATGCGGCAAGAAATCAATCAGTTGGCGAGATAGCTGCATGCCTAAACCCATTCCAATCAACTGCTCTTGCAGATAATGATGAGTGGGGTTGTTGCGTTTTTTGCGCTCGTCAGCCAGTTCAGAAACCTGAAATTTCAACACATTTTTAATGGATTCCAGCTCGGCACGAATAATGTCCATTTGGTCTGGCTCCAATACACTTGGAGGCGGCGTCAAGCTTGCTGCCTGACTATTTTCTAAATCTGCATCTGTATCGTCAACAAAAGCGGGAGAACGAACGATGGTCTCATCGGCACGCGCTGATTGACGCGCCTGTTCATCCTGAAATGCCTTTGCTTTGGCTATGGCTTGCGCTTTTTCGTAACCTGAAGTTGACTGTCTCGATACATGAGACGCGCCTTGAGATACATGCATACTTGATTCACTGTCACGATGTTGAGAATGACTTTGTTGCTTTTCAAGCAATGCCTGTAATGAATCCGGAATATCATCGCCAATTACTTCGCTCAAGGTTGGTGCCGGTTTACGCTGTGCAAAGCTAACCTGCTGATTCGCATTGTCACCCGAGGAACGCTGATTATTAGCGACCTGTTCTCTCGCCGCATTTTTGGATGAGCTTTTAGCATAACCTGGTGCTGGATCAACCGCTGCCACTAATTCGACGCCACCGGCCACTTTTTTGTTAGACATAATGACAGCTTCAGCACCTAATTCATCCTTTACCTGCTTTAGGGCTTCACGCATATCTTTGCCAAAAAAACGTCTAATCTTCATAACTTCCTCGTGTGCTTTGCTTATTATTTGCCTAAGCGCATGTCAGCTTATTGACCCACTGACGATACAATCTTGATCTGCTTGTCGTCAGGTATTTCTTGATAAGACAACACGTGTAAACCACTTACAGACTGTTTTAAAAATCTTGATAAAACTGGACGCAACATTCCTGACGTCAGTAATACGGCAGGCTCGCCTGCCATTTCTTGCTGCTGATACGCCTCAGCCAGCGAATCCTGTAGCTTTTCGGCCAATCCTGGCTCAATGCCAGCGCCGTCTTCACCACCTGCTTGAAGTGACTTATGCAACATCTGTTCCAGCTCAGGGGCAAGTGTAATCACCGGAATTTCCTGTGCCCCACTTGTAATTTCCTGAACAATCAGACGTTTAAGCGCGATACGAAGCGCGGAAACCAGTACGTCGGGATCCTGACTTTTTGGTCCAAATTCAGAAAGGGTTTGCACTATGGTGCGCATATCTCGAATAGGAACTCCCTCGAACAGCAAGGTTTGCAGAACTTTTACGACCGTGCTTAAGGGCAAGATATCAGGCACTAAACCTTCAACCAGTTTCGGATGATTTTTTTCGAGCATATCGAGTAACTGCTGGACTTCTTCATGACCCAGCAGCTGATGGGCATGCGTTGTAAGCAATTGACTTAAATGAGTGGCAATTACCGTTGCTGCATCAACTACGGTATAACCTAATGTCTGGGCATGTTCTCGCTGGCTTTTCTTTATCCAGACTGCATCAAGTCCAAAGGCAGGATCTTGAGTTGGCGTACCTTCCAATTTGCCAAAAACCTGACCAGGATTAATCGCCAATTCACTGTCGTGACTGATCTCGGCTTCACCGACACTCACGCCAAGCATAGAGATATTGTAAGCGCTAGGGGAGAAATCCAGATTATCGCGAATATGCACAGGCGGAATTAAAAAACCCAGTTCCTGAGAAAGCTTTTTACGAACGCCTTTTATTCGCGTCAGTAATTCGCCACCTTGCGACTTATCTACCAAGGGAATTAACCGATAACCTACTTCAAGACCTACAACATCAACTTGCTGCACATCATCCCAGCTAAGCTCTTTGACTTCTTGCGTAGCGTTAGATACCTCCGGCATAGCTTCAACGCGTGCAGCCTCAGCTTCTGCCTTTTTACGGTTCACTTCTCGGTAATACGCGTAGCCACCAACTAAAGCAGCAAACGATAAAAATGCGAAGTGCGGCATGCCAGGAACAATGCCCATCACAAATAAAATGCCGGATGTAATATACAGTGCCTGTTTGTTTGACAGTTGCTCACGAATTTCATCACCCATCTCTTGGGTGTCATTTTCACGGGTTACGATTATTGCTGTAGCTACCGACAGTAAAAGCGACGGAATTTGTGCAACCAAGCCATCACCGATGGTTAGCATAGTGTATACTTGCATGGCGTTTGAAAAGTCTAAATCGTGCTGATACATGCCGATGAACAAGCCGCCAACGATGTTGATAAGCATGATGAAAAGCCCGGCGATTGCATCGCCTTTTACAAATTTTGACGCACCGTCCATCGAACCATAAAAATCCGCTTCTGTGGTGATTTCTTCTCTGCGTCGACGTGCTTCGTCCTGATCGATATAACCCGCATTAAGATCAGCATCAATGGCCATTTGCTTACCTGGCATAGCATCTAAGGTAAAACGTGCGTTAACTTCGGAAATACGCCCAGCGCCAGCGGTAACAACTTTGAAGTTAATAATGAGCAAAATAGCAAACACCACAACCCCAACAGCATAGTTGCCACCAATTACCACTTCGCCAAAGGCTTGAATGACTTTACCGGCTGCATCGCCACCTTCGTGTCCTTCAAGCAACACAACTCGGGTAGAGGCAACATTTAAGGCCAAACGCAGAACAGTAGCGACAAGCAGAACGAGAGGAAAAATACCAAAATCAATTGGTCTTGCAGTGAATACACAGACCAAAATAATGACAAGAGAAAGAGCAATGTTGAAGCTAAATAGCACATCCAGTAGCACCGGAGGCATTGGCAAAATGACCATTCCCATAAGTGCAAGCACGATAATTGGCGCACCCATACCCGTGGTGAATTGTTTTAATTGATTTTTATCGACACGCTGAAAGTAAGAGGCTAATTGCATACAACAAATTTTTGACAGCTAGGAATAATTATCGAGTCTATTTCAACATGCGTGCCAGACTTTGTGAGCTTATACAAATAATCAAAATTTAGTTGGCAGACGCAATATTTACGAGGTGCAGTCACAATGAAGGATCCATAGAATCAATCACAATTAATGCGCGTAGATTATTTTTCAAACGGCAAGTAAAATGTAGAAAAGATGCTTGGCAATATAAGGAAAATGATGAGTAAAGGAATAATTGCGAGCCTCTGGTTCGTTTCAGCGGTGATATGTTTTGTAGCCGGTTTTTTGGTGGCAAGCGGGCCTTATACCGATACGCCTGAAAGCCCATCGGTTTTCAGACATACGCAAAACAATGCATTCGATAGACAAGAACCCCCTTATCCAGAAACTCATCTCAATGAAGCCTCAGTTGATGATATTGACACCACTTCACAAGTACCAACTAGCGATGAAGGTCATCAGGCACCCTCGTTAAATGCTTATCCCCCTGATAAACTACTTAGAGAAGTCAGGCAGCTATTGGATGGCACTTTATTTTCGCTTAATCTCAAGCAATTAAGCGAGATATACGCCCTCATCTCTCAAATGTCGGTGAGCGAAATTGAGGACGTGATACGCCTCATTCCCAAAGAGGGTAGCAGCCAACAAAACTTTCAGCCTGTTATGATATTTTTTGCACAACTTGCCGAACATGATCCCATGCATGCCATGTCGATGCTGAAAAGTACCCTTAAAGATCCCCAGTTAGAAATGATGGGTAGATCGTCTGTGATGCAAGTATGGGCAAAAAAAGATCCCCTCGCGGCTTTTGAGTTTGTACTAAATGAAGATCCGCGCCAGAGCCATGCCATGTTTCGTAATATGGGCGTCGAATTAACACCTATTTTCAGTCATTTGGCAAAGCAGGATATCCAGCTTACGCTTGAAAAACTCAGAGAGCTTGAAGATGCCAACGGAAATGTAAGCGCCGCCATTACCGGTGCAATTAATGGCGCTAACGATACAGCACAAATTACTGGGTTTATTGAGGAAATGGAACAATTTGATGACCCATATGCTTATGACTTTGCAGTAACAGCCTGGGTTCAAAAATCACCAGTGGATGCTGCTCAGTGGCTAGATACTGCTTACAACGGTGAGCAAAGTCTTAACTACAAACGCCAAGCATTGGCTGTATGGGGGATGTCGGATTTTGATGCTGCAACCCAATGGTATATGCAAAGCGCGAGTCCTGCGGAATTGAGCCAACGTATTAACGACGTTGCGTCGCATCTAAGCTATGTATCGCCTCAGCAAACCTTGGACTGGGTGGAAAGGCAGACAAATGTTGATACTCAGGAAGCAATTACTCGCATCCTTAATACCAGCGCCTACCAAAATACTGACTTTGCTCGTCAACACCTGCATAAAGTTCAGTCAGAAAATGAACAGATAAATATCGCGATGAACATATATTACGCCTTGGGAGGAAACAATAGCGAACAGGCAAAAGGTTTTTTAGATACCTATCAATATCGTGAAGCGCTATTGCTTAAACTGGATGAAATCAACGCCGCAAACCGACCTCAAGAAGTTGATAGCACCAATGACCCTTAGAGCAGCCAGTATTAACAGCAAAAGATGGAAAGCAAAGACCGAAAGCAAAATTGAAAGCACCAAACAATAGCGCCAAATCTGAAAAACATTCGTATCAGCTTGATAAATTAAAAAGACAGAATAATGACAGACAAATTTAAAGTCCCGCACACCCTCGTTTTACTCTTGTTTATGATGCTTGTGGCTTACATCGCCACCTGGCTTATTCCACAAGGATTTTTTGAAACGGTCACTTTAGAAAATGGCAGAGAAGCCGTTGTGGCAGGCACTTACAGTTTGGCCGACACGCAAATACGATTAAGTCCTAAGGACTTTTTTGTTGCCATTCCACGAGCGTTAGCTGCCGCTCAGGATGTCATCTTTTTTGTCTTTATCGTAGGAGGCGTGCTCGCCATTGCGCGAGCGACCGGCACTATCGACGCGCTAATAGGCAGATTGCTTGAGCGATTTGGTGAAAAGCCCTATTTATTAATTTTTATGGTGATTTTTACCTTTGCCCTTGCTTCAGGCGCCATTGGCACCGCTGGCGAATACATACCCTTTGTGCTTATTTTAGTCGGGCTATGTAAAGCCATGCGCTTAGATGCAATGACGGCCGTGGGAATGGTTGTGGTTGGTTATGGCATTGGCTATGGCGTATCGGCCTTCAGTCCCTTCACGGTGATGGTTGCGCAACAAGTTGCGGATGTGCCACTGTATTCTGGCATTGAGCTACGATTAGCGATATTCATTCCCTTCGTGCTCATCGGCTTTCATCATGTGTGGAAATATGCGCTGATGGTACAAAAGGATCCTAAAAGGTCACTTACTGCCGAACTTAGTTGCCCATTAGCCGGAACTGAGCAAACTGAATACCCGCCCCTTAATGCGCGACATGCGCTCATTTTAAGCGGACTGGTTATCTCCATTGGGATCGCCGTTTGGGGAATTTCACAAAAGGGCTGGTATTTATATGAGCTTGGCGCAGTATTCATTATATGGGGAATTTTTACTGCTTTGGTGGGAAGACTCAGTGCCGATGAAGCGGCAATTCGATTTATTGAAGGTGTGCAGGATTTGGCAACTACCGGCATTTTAATTGGCGTTGCAAGAGGTATTGCACTGATTATGGAAGATGGTCAAATTCTGCATACTCTCGTGCATTATATGTCGATGCCGCTTTCACATCTTGGACCCGAAATCGCTTCTGTGGGCATGTTTCTGATGCAATCTATCCTGAATCTATTTATCCCCTCAGGAAGCGGACAAGCTTACGTGACAATGCCCTTAATGGCGCCTGTAGGCGATATTATTGGCGTTAACAGACAAATAGCTGTATTGGCTTATCAATTTGGAGACGGCTTCTCAAATATGATTATTCCAACTAATGCGGTATTGATGGGCATTATAGGAATGGCGGGCGTCCCCTATCATCTTTGGTTCAAATTTTGTTTTCCCTTGTTTATCAAATTAACACTGGCTGCATCAGTTGTATTGGTGCTGGCCGTGGTGTTTGATTATGGCGCCGATGTGCAGCCATCTATTCAAGATAGCAACGTTCAGTCCAATCTTATGCTTAATAATGTAAATGCCCAAGAGCTGCATGTTGCTAGAACCTGATAGCAACTTCTATGTTGTTGAGTCAGTCAGTAACTGGCCCGCACATTAAATTTTGAAATTAAATTTGGTCAAACAGAATGAAAACTTTTCAAAATATTGCGAATAAACGCTTTAATGAGTTGCCAATCATTTTGTAGGCCTCTGTTTTCTTTACATAATGTTTTGGAACGCTTTTTGTTTAACTAACCTTAACTAAATTATTGACCTTTAAGTTTTTCGAATAAGCGAATAGTGACAATTTCAACTCGCGTGCAAATTTTATTTTAAGGAGCTAGTTATGAATAAATGTCTTAATAATCCAGGCCTCTGTTCTATGCTTATGTGTACCCTGTTTATAAGCGCGCTATCCGCTTGTTCTCAGAAGGATCCGGAGGTAGACATAGGACTGTCCAAAGGAGAGGGAGAGTCGCGCTTGGCAGAAGCTGTTTTTTGTACCGCATCAAGCGAGGTGCTTAGATCCTACGAAAGCAACTTATATCAAGATATGGATACCTGGCACGAAACCTTCAATGATATCTACTTAAATGCCAAACAAGAAGCTAGCGCGCTTGAAGACAAAGACGGTGCGCTGATTGATACCCGTTTAAATACCATTAAATCTCAAACAAGTGAGACCCTTAATGCATTTGAAGAAAGTCAAAACCAACAAAAATTCGCAGAGTTTATTGAACAAACAATGCAGCAGTGTGCGCATTTTGCAAGTTAGCGTCAGTATGTTTGCTAGAAGTGATGTAACATTCGACATTCGTAAATTTATGCAATACATTCTGTGAATGTACGAAACAAAGAGATTGCAAAAACAAAAGGCTCACATCTCTAAAAGTTGTGAATTAATTTATAGGTATAATTATCCGTATGCCCAAGATTTCAAGCAGCGATACGCCAACAAAGGTCCGTAGTCTCGAAGACCTTGCAAAGGCCGCAGATTATTCATTATTAGAAAAGCTAAATTGCGACCCGCAGGCAACAGAGTCGGGCGAAGATTTTGCCCCTCGACAAGTTTTTTCAGGGCATTATGTACCAGTAAAACCGACCCCTATTGCGCATCCTCAATACGTGGCGCACAGCGAAGTTTTTTTTCGCGAGCTAGGCTTTGATGACGATTTCGCTCACACTGACGCTTTCAAGCAATTTTTTTCTGGTGACACGTCTGCGCTACCAAAGTCAATGAATCCTTACGGTTGGGCCACAGGCTACGCGCTTTCGATATACGGTACTGAATATACACAACAGTGCCCTTTTCGCACAGGGAATGGTTACGGAGATGGCCGCGCAATTTCGGTGCTTGAGGCAGTGTTAAATGGACAACGTTGGGAAATGCAACTTAAAGGAGGGGGCCCTACTCCGTATTGTCGCGGTGCAGATGGGCGAGCGGTTTTTCGTTCAAGTATTAGAGAGTTTGTAGCGCAAGAGTATATGCATGCTTTAGGCGTGCCTACTTCGAGATCATTGAGCTTATTTGTATCAGAAACCGAAAGGGTAAACCGCCCTTGGTACTCCGAAGGTTCATATTCCATGGATCCAGATATAATGGTATCTAATCCAGTCGCAATATCCACACGCGTTGCCCCCTCTTTTTTGCGTGTAGGACAAATAGAATTGTTCGGGCGACGCGCGCGCAAAAATGAACATCCAAATGCGCTAAGCGAACTAAAGTTAATTGTTGAACATGTGATTGAGAGAGAATATAGAAATCAGATTGACGCGAACTTAGCATTTACCGATAAAGTGGTGCTCTTGGCCATTGAATTTCGAGAACGACTCACTTCGCTTATTGCCCATTGGATGAGAGTGGGATATTGCCAAGGTAATTTTAACAGTGATAATTGCGCGTGCGGCGGCTACACGCTTGATTACGGCCCATTTGGATTTTGTGAGCGCTTCGACCCGTATTTTCAGCCATGGACTGGCGGCGGACGTCATTTTTCATTTTTTAACCAAAGTGCTGCTGCTCAAACAAACTTTATTATGTTTTGTAAGGCCCTGGAGCCGTTATTAACTGTAACATCAGATGCACTTAAGAAACTACACGATGTCCGCGATGGGTTTTCATCTCTAATGCAAGACAAATTGGAAAAAATGTGGACGGCAAAGCTGGGCCTCAATGCTTTTGACCATGAACTGTATACGCAGCTATTTCAGTTGATGATGCAAAGCTCTGTAGATTATACAATTTTCTTCCGGGAACTCTCAAAAATACCCAGTGAATTGTCGGAACTTAAAAAAAGTTTTTACGAAGCTCCTTCGCAAGCTCTCTCAGAGCAATGGCAAGCCTGGCTGACAAAATGGCGAAGTGCGGTACTTAAGCGTGAAGATCCCGCGCATGTCTCTGAAAAGATGAAAAGAGTAAACCCAAAGTTCACTTGGCGAGAGTGGCTGGTTGTGCCAGCCTATAAGCAAGCAATGGAAGGAGACTATTCACTCTTGCATGAGCTGCGAGAGGTATTAAATAATCCCTATGAAGAGCAATCTGCCGAGACTGAACAAAAGTTTTACCAACTTCGGCCTCAAGCATTTTTTGACACTGGCGGAGTATCTCACTATAGCTGCTCTTCTTAGACGCTCAGACAAGCGAACGAGAACTAGCAACAATAAAGGCTGGTTGATTTTGCCAAACAGAATATCCGCTCGTAGCCTTATATCACCTTAGGGATATTTTAGAGGGATCGAAATCGACATCAGGATAGGACATATCCAGCTTTTCAAGTGCATTTACTAAAGTTTGCATCACAATCAAGTCGCGATACCATCTCGTTTCAGAAGGCACTATGTAAAATGGTGCCCAGGGCGTTGAACAATGCTGGATAGCGTCATTATATGCCTGCATATAATCCTCCCAGTGTTGTCTGTCTTCGATATCTGCAGGATCAAATTTCCATAATTTATCTTTTCGATTCAATCGACGTTGTAACCTTTGTTTCTGGTAGTCCTTGGAAATATGAAGGTAAAACTTAATAATGATTGTGCCTTCTTCAGCCAACATTTGTTCGAAGGCATTAACGTGCTTAAAGCGCTGACTCCATAATGATTCATCTACAAGTTTGCGCACTCTGGCAGTTACCACATCTTCATAATGAGAACGATTAAATATTGAAATCATGCCCTTTCTTGGCGCATGCGAATGTATTCGCCAAAGAAAGTCTTGTTGTTTTTCACGCCTTGTTGGTGCTGTAAAGCTTTTCACCCGAATATTTGTGGGGTTGAGCGTTTGGAATGATCTTCTGATAGTTGAGTTTTTTCCGCTTGCGTCAAGCCCTTGAAAAACAACTAGCAAGCCCTTCTGTCGACTCGCATAAAGCAATTCCTGCAACTTTCTCAGGCGCTTGGCCAATACCTGCTTTAGTTGTTTACCTTCATGCTCTGACAAGCCGACTTGCTCTTTGCTAGCCAAGCTAGTTAATTCAATATTGGAGCCAGGTACAGCGAGGAATTTTGCAGTCTCTATCATAGACTTTTATAAACCTTCAATATCATCATATTTTTCTTTTAATTTGCGAGCTAAAGCCTGTTTTAACGCGCTTTTTCCCAAGCATCGCTGTATTTTGGCGACAATTAAAATCTTATTCAATATGGAGTTATCAAAATCCATCAATTAACAAATCGATCCCTGACTTAATTTCATCTCGTTTGAAACGTAAATGAAACCCTTCAATTGCCTTAAGACCTCTTTTGGAAACTGTTGCTATGTCCAGTAAGTCTATAAAGTGTAGTTTATCATCTAAGGTGCATGGAATTTGTAAATGTTGAATAAGCTGTTCATTTGATTTGAGTTTTACGGGAGCAACTAAAATACTTTCGACTTCATTGAAAATCGTATTATTGAGCACTACCACTAACACTGATGAGTAGTTGTATAAGGAAAACTGTTCAATCATTCAGTTGGCCAGTGTTTTCTGAAAAAGTGCCCTTCTCTACGATGTTTTGATTGTGTTTGGCTATTGCATCGTGATTCTCTTTCAACCAAATATCACTCTTTTTCCTTGCGACCTCTTGAGCGAGCGCAGATTCGAAAATTTCAGATAGCTTTAAATTAAGAGTTTTAGCCTCAGATAAAAGCGATTTAGATATTGTGGTGTTGCATGACACTTTTTGTCGCATGTCTTTCTCCAAAAATATGCACACTCAGCATGCGCTTAATATATGCGCATTGCAAGCAAGACCAAGTACATTGCACGTTAAATAAGAGATAGTTTATTGTATAGCGAAAGTTGCGGCAAAGACGGCAGATGCCAAATTAAGGACGGGGCTTTAAAAATACCGAAACACCATGACATGCACATTAACAACCTGCAGTACTAGGATAACTTGGGTCAATACATCGCCAGCATTGACACGAACTTTTCCCCAGAAACTCCCGGGAAAAGCTAAGTTCAGGCCACCTGTCACCTTGGTCCTTGACAACGCTAGGGTTGATGTATTACAAACAAACCGTTGTTGATGTGAAAAGGATTTTTATGAAGTATAAAGGATTTATTCTTGTTGCGAGTTTGGTGGTTCTGTCGGCTTGTCGTACGACCGTTAAAACGGTTGAAAATGACTTGGATGAGCTAGTCGCCGAGGATTTTGGTTACGTCCTGATAGGGCTGGATACAAATAAAGATCTCTTTAGAATTACGCTTAACGGACCTTCCGATTATTCGCTTTCGTCTGCCAATCTTGACCACTCAACAAACTACATTCTGACCAAAGTCAAAGCCGGAAGTTATGAGGTTAGCCGACTGTATACTACTAAACATACCTCCTTTTCCTTCGACGATGAGCTCAACTTTAAATTCTCAGTTAAACCAAACACCATCAGCTATGTGGGTCATTTTGAAATAGTTACTCGAGGCTACTTTGGCTTCGCCAGTTTTCTTCAATTAGATAACAGAAGCAGTGAAGCCTACGTTTATATGAGCGAAAACTTCCCGAATATTTTGGAGAAACGCGCGATACGATATGGCGGACCAGGAGAGGATGATTTTCTAGAATATGTGATATCAGAGGTGGCCCCATGAATACCTCTCGCAAGATGCACGCTTTTATCCGTTACTGCTTAATTCTCAGTACAATCAGTATTCAGCTAATGCAGTCGGCTTCCTCTGAAATCTTAAAGTCTGAATCTTTGTACAGAAACGAAAGTATAAGCATCGTGAAGCTATCTCCCAACGGAGATTTTATGGTCCTGCCTTTTCATGGACAAAAGGAAAACCTGCTGCACATTTTCGATCGAAAAAAAAAGCATGTGGTCAAGACGTTTGACCTGGGAGAGCGCGGATCGATCCTTGATTTGGAATGGTTAAATAACTCTCAAATATACTTACACATTCGCGGTGCTCGGTCGAAACGAAACTTTATCATCGACTTTGACGGCAATGACGCAAAAATAGAGATGGTGGATTCTCGGGGCAGAATAATTTATGACTACCCCGAAAACCAAACCAAAGTGATGTTTTTGCATAAAGCCTATTCCCGAAGTTCACTCAGTTTTGAAGATGAGATCTACATAGTTGATATTGAAGAGCTTAAAAAGCTTAATTTTGATAATGCGCAACAAATAGAACTGGATTCAGATGAAGTTGAGGATTATTACTTTGATGAAAAAGAACGCCAGTTTTTCAGTCTCGACTTTGACCATGAAAAAGAAGAGCTCACTGTAAAAACGCTTCCTATTACCGGCGGGGAGTGGCAAACGGTGATCACGCTAGTGACCGGCGAACACCTGTTTAGACCCGTTGCTGAACTTTCGAATAATCAATATGCTGTATTGACCAACCTCGAAACCGATAAAATTGCATTGCAAATGTTTGATCCAGCTACAAATCAATTTGGCGACGTGCTTTACGAGCATCCAGATTATGACCTAATGTCAGCGCAATTTACTGACGACGGACTGCTACTGGCAGTTAGTTATGAAGAACATGGCCTCACACAACGGCAAGTGTTCGACCCCGTAAGCGAAGCGTTGGACAAACGGCTTTCGGTGACTTTTCCTGGACAGGAATTTTATTACGTCGATTATGATGAAAGCGCCGAAATTCTCCTCATACGTGTAGAGGGCCCGGAACAACCCGGAGAATATCTTTACTACGACAGGCAAAAAGATGTGTTGGAACGCTTATTTGCCGTAAATGAAGATTTGTCCGGACGCACTTTTGCCAGTACTAAGCGACTTGAGATTCAAACCGAAGACGGCGAAAAACTTGAAGCATTTTTAGCAACACCAAGCGGGCTCGATTTAAACACTTTGATTGTTATGCCTCACGGTGGTCCCATCGGAGTAAAAGAGAGCGCGCGATTTAATCGAGAAGTTCAGTATTACACAAGTCGCGGGTTTTCAGTGCTTCGTGTCAACTTCAGAGGCAGTGCAGGATTTGGTAGAAGCTTTAAAGACGGAGGCAAAGGAGAGTTTGGCGAGTTGATAGAAAAAGATATCAGTACTGTCGTTGACGCACTGCTTTTGAAGCATAGCTTTGAGTTTGTCTGCGCCGTCGGTTCAAGCTATGGCGGCTATTCAGCGATGATGTTAAGTATTCTCAACCCCGATGTTTACGACTGCGCGGTTGGCTCATTTGGGATCTACGATTTGCCCTTGCTATTTAATCAGAATAACTACGCAACAACAGAATTGAAACGTAAGAAAATTGCCAGAGTCGTCGGGCCGTACAGTAAATTGCTCAAAAAGCGTTCGCCCGTTTACCTTGCTCAGCATATTTCAGTGCCAGTATTACTACTGGCGGGGATAGAAGATAAACGAGCAAGCTTCGAGCACACACATCGTTTTGCGTATATGCTCAAGCGTCATGATAAGTCCGTCAAAGAAATCTACTACAAAGAAACTGGCCACGGACACGAAAGCTGGATAGGCGATAGGCATCAATCTGCTATTACTTACGACTTTATTTTAGATACATTGGGTATTGAGCTTCCCGAAATAGACACATTGTCCCATTTGGAAAAAGAAGCATTAGGAGACGACTTCGCGCTGATTGGAAACTTCTATTCAAGCAACAGATATATCGAAGAGAACCCTAGCCTTATGATGGAATATCTTTCAAAAGCAGCAAAATACGAACATCCAGAATCCATGCAATTGCTGGCTAGCAACTTTTTGACAGGTCTGCGAACCGAAAAAGACATCAACAAAGCCATAAAACTTTTGACACGAGCCTCAGAACTTCATGATGCTGATGCGCAACGAAAACTCGCAGAACTCTACATGTCCGGCCAGCTAGTAGAACAAAGCTGGGAAAAAGCTCGAGAATTGATTGATACTGCTGTCGAGCAGGACGATAGTAGACTCAATCTCCTTGTTCAAGCCAGAGTCGACTGCTCTGCCCCAGCGCCAATTAGCAACTTACAAAGATGTATTGAGCGAATGAAGCTTGAAGAGTTCGGTAGTGACAAAACCTACGAATTCGATCACGCAAAGCGTCTCTTAAGACATCAGCTGCCACATATTCTTTCTTCACATCACTTTTCTGAGGAACAGTTTTCCCGGATTCTAGAGGCACTTGCCGATGTATTTAACGTAGACAACATCGACAGTAAAGTTAGCTTTGATGAAACCGGAATATTTCGCTACGTAGATGATAGAGGATACGGCAAAGAAAAATCGATGGACTGGATCTCTGATCAACTCGATCGTGCTCTTATTGACGACGATAAAATTTATTATGGCGCGAAACCTAGTGTGGATATGCCTGGTCTTGACCGCAATTCTGATTTAACGCTACTCGCCGTCAAGTGGACAGGGATCGCAGATAACGGTCTAGAGCAAGATATCTCAAGTGACACACTATGGGGGAACTCTCGCGGTCAATGGAGTATTTTGCGACAAGTAAAAGACTTTACACACTTCAATCAAATTAAAGTAGCGCTTTATACATTAGAGGGCAAAGCTGTTACCGAAAAAATGTTTACAACACAAGAGCCTGCAAACTTGGTTGTAAAATAGGCCGGTTCGTCTCCTGAGGAGGTCCTCGATTACTCGAGGATGACGGTCTTATTCGAGGATGACGGTCTTTATTCGAGGATGACGGTCTTTACTCGAGGATGACGGCCTTTATTCGAGGTTGACGGTCTTTATTCGAGGGTGACGGTCTTTACTTTAGGATGACCGCGTTAAATTGCGGGCAGCGGTCTGCACTGTATTGCAAGAGCCAATATTGCATGGCAAATGCACTAACGCTTCAGTTCATCCGGTATTGGTAAGTCTTTCTTAAGTGGCTTAGGACGTTTGCCTTTGCCTGATTTGAAGGCTTTAAGCTGATATACATAAGCTAGAATTTGCGCAACCGCCATAAAGAGCTTTTGCGGCACTTCGTGATTTACTTCTGTTGAATAGTAAATCGCACGAGCCAAAGCCGGAGATTCTACGATGGGTACCTCGTGCGCGTTAGCAATCTTACGAATGTGCATGGCCAGTTCATCCAAACCTTTAGCAACCACTACGGGTGCTCGAGAGCCATTTTCTTCGTACTTAATAGCAATGGAATAATGGGTTGGGTTGGTGACAATCACATCGGCATTCGGAACTTCCTGCATCATGCGATTGGCCGCGGCCTGATACTGTAAACGTCGCACGCGGCTTTTTACAAGTGGATCGCCTTCAGCGTTTTTACGCTCGTCTTTTACCTCTTGAAGCGTCATTTTCATCTCTTCGTTGTGCTTATGACTTTGATACGGCACGTCGATAAGAGCGATGGGGATCATTGCCGCGCACAGCAGTAAAAACGCCCATTCCACCATATTCATAGCGTGAAAGAGGTTAAGTGGATAAAGCTCTATATCCAAGTGTAAGGCTTCATCTTTAAATATTAGCAAGGCAAGATAAGCCATCCCCAGCACCACTACCACTTTTGCAATGCCTTTTAATAGTTCAACCAAGGCATTCATGCCAAACATGCGCTTAAATCCCTGAATAGGACTTACCTTGTTGGCTTTTGGCGCGGCAGCTTCCCAACTAAAATTATAGCCACCCAAAGCGATACTGCCATATACCCCACCAACAAATGCAATTGCCATAAAAGCCATAAGCGGCCCAGCACTTTCAATCACTGCCATTTCAAGTATTTGAAACATATGCTTTAAATCGTAGGTTTCATCCCTTGATAGCGTAAAAGCCCGTTGCGTGATTTTGTACATCGCAGTTGCGATAAAGGAACCAATTGCCATCATGGCAACGGCACTTGATAGTAAAACAAGAGCAGTGGATAATTCTTTCGACCTCGCGACTTGCCCCTTTTTTCGGGAGTCCTCGAGTTTTTTGGACGTGGGGTCTTCTGTTTTTTCCTGACCGTTTTCGTTCTCTGCCATAACTTTTCCAGTTGTGCCTTAGCAGGTCAGCAGGAGCTTACACATAAATTCTTGCGCACGGCCCCATTGTAAATTGAAATGATATACCTGGTTTGAAAGGGTGATCCAAATCACCACCAGACCCATGATTTGCGCAATGGCAAATCCCAAACTAAAAATGTTTAACTGCGGCGCAGCTTTGGTCATAACGCCAAAGGCTAGATTCACAATAAGCAGCGACACAATGGGAGCCAGCGATATTGTCACCGCCGATACAAACATCCACCCTGCCCAGTGTGCAATTTGCTTAAACTGTTCACCCGTCCACCAAGGACCATCAATAGGGAATGCATCAAAGCTGATAACAATCATGTTTATGAGCAACAAATGCCCGTCTACTGTCCAAAAAATCAGCGTCGCCAAAATTAAATAGAATTGACCAACCGCTGGAACGTTGATCCCATTAATCGGATCAACAATTGACGCAAAGCCCAAACCTGTCTGCATCGCAATAATTTGCCCGGCCAACACAAAGGTGTTAATAACCATCATCGAAATAAAGCCAATGGCGATACCAACAATAAGCTGCTTGCCAATTTCAATGAAGGTACCCAGAGATACAATATTTTCAATGGGTACTGGTGGGAGCATTGGCACTATCATTAAGGTCAGTAAAATCGCCAGCAAATTGCGAACCGGCGTTGGAATAGTCCGGGCGCTAATGCCTACCATCGCAATAAATAAACCTGAAATACGCATAAACGCCAGCATATAATCGCTGATGGCGTCCATGATAGTGCTGCTGAGGATATCCACTCTGAGTACTTACCCTATAACGGAAGGAATACTGAGCACCAAGTTATTGGTGTAGTCCATCAGCTTTGTGACAAGCCAGTTTCCCAACCACGCGAGGGCAATTAAGGTCACTACCAAACGCGGCAGAAAACTCATGGTTTGTTCGTTAATGGAAGTTGCCGCCTGAAAAACCGCAACGACTAAGCCAACCAGCAAGCCAGGCATGATGATTGCGCTCGTTAAAATAACAATTAATAACATTGCGTCGCGCATGATTTCGACAAAAGCCTCTGGTGCCATGTCAGACTCCCATTCCAAAACTGGTAGCAAGCGTTCCAAAAATCAGATTCCAGCCGTCGACCAATACAAAAAGCATTAACTTAAAAGGTAAAGACACAATCATGGGGGAGAGCATCATCATCCCCATCGCCATCAAAATAGAAGCCACTACCAAGTCCAATATCAAAAACGGTATAAACAGCATAAAACCAATTTGAAAAGCGGTTTTAAGTTCACTGGTAACAAACGCCGGGATAAGCACTGTCATGGGAACCTGCTCAGGTGAATCAAATTGCCCCTCGTATCCGCCAATGCGCACGAAGGTTTCAAGATCTGTTATCCGCGTTTGACTCAGCATAAACTCACGCATAGGCGCTTTGGCCGCCTCAAAGGCCTGCATCGAGGTCATTTCTTCATTTAAGTAAGGCTGAAGTGCTGTTTGGTTCATTTCTTCAAACACGGGCGCCATTATGAACATCGACAAAAACAAGCTGACGCCGATTAATATTTGATTTGAAGGTGACTGCTGCAAACCAATGGCCTGACGCAAGATAGACAGTACAACGATGATCCTCGTAAAAGACGTCATCATCATAACAAAAGCCGGAATAAGGCTCAGCGCAGTCATAATAAACAGCGCTTGTAAGGTCATGCTATATTCTTGCGAGCCATCGTCATTGGTGGTGACGGTAACGGCAGAAATACCTTGTTGCTGTGCAAATAAGTCGGCATTGATGCCTAAAACCAGGCAGATAAATAAGGCAAGTTTGATCCACATTGAAAGCTTAATCACGAGCTACTCCCGGTTTAGAAGTCGCCGGAGCGCTTGCGCCCGTTTTATTCCCGTTGATGCCCTGCCCAGAGATAGTCTGCGCCATGGCTTGAACCAGTTTTTGCTGAAAGCCGACTTTGCCTGATTGAGATTCAAAAAGACCGGATTTGGATTTACTGACGTCGAGGTTTTGTTTCAGCGTGGCAAGATGATTGATGTTGTGGCTGGTTATTCCAATAAGGTGTTGCTCATCCCCAACTTCAATAACCATTATCTTTTCTTTTGCCCCTGCCATCATGCTGGCAACGACTTTCATTTGACCATTTCCTGCCTGAGTGACATTAAACCGGCGCATAAGATAGGCAAGCGCAAAAATAATGGCGATCACCAGCACTAAAGACAGAAATATTGATATAAAAGAAGAGGCCCCGCCAAACTCGCTACCCAATGAGGAAGCGGTATCTTGCGCGTGAACCGGGTTTGTTAGAGAAGATGCAAACAGGGCCACAAGCCCTGCTTTACATGCATTTGCAGACTTTTTATTATCTGAGTTTTTTAATTCTTTCGACTTGACTAATAACATCCGTTAACCGAATACCAAATTTATCGTTAATCACTACTACTTCTCCATGAGCAATCAACGTGCCATTTACTAAAACATCTAATGGCTCTCCGGCAACTCGGTCTAATTCCACCACTGAACCTTGGTTCAGTTGCAATAAATTTCGGATGCTAATGTTGGTGCGCCCCACTTCCATTGAAATGGTCACTGGAATATCTAAAATCGTGTCCAGCTTTGTATCACCGTCATCACTTGCAGTGTTTTTCTCTTTTAACTCATCAAGCTCGACAGATTCGGCCTCATCGCCTGCTTCAGTTTTGGCTTCTGCCTTTGCTTCAGACTGGGCTTGCTCTGCCATTGCTTCGCCCCATGCGTCTAAATCGTCGCCTTCTTCACTCATAATTACTTCCTCACTAAGGTATCTAACAAGTCTTCTTCAAGCACTTGTAATTCAGAATCACTATCTATTTTCTTCCCGCCTTTGGTAAAGGCGTTCAGCTCGGTTTTCACCGAAACTGGTCTTGGGATTTTATTAACAATTTGCAGGGCCACACAGTCTCTTGACTTACCCATTTTTGCTCTGAATGTTGGTAAGTCTTCAATTAAAACGGTTACAGTCTCAGGCATATTGATAGGGATGATATCCCCATCTTTTAAGTTCATCAGTCTTTCAAGGGGCATTTCGATATCCAGGAAATGAGTCGAAAGGTCAACCTTCACATCCATGATTTCATCACGCAGCGCTTTACTCCATCTAAAGTCGGTATCTTCTTTATCAGTTTGGACACCCGCATCAAGCGTATCTCTGATAGGCTCCAGCATGGAATAAGGCAAAGACACATGAAAATCACCGCCACCGCCGTCTAACTCGATATGAAATGAACTAATTACGACCACTTCCGTTGCCGAAACAATGTTAGCCATCGCGGGATTAACTTCTGAGTCCAAATATTCAAATGAGACATCCATCACAGGTGCCCACGCTTCTTTGTAGTCTTCAAAAATTAACTTCAAAAGCATTTGAATAATGCGACGTTCGGTTGGCGTAAACTCGCGCCCTTCAATTTTAGCGTGATAACGCCCATCGCCGCCAAAAAAGTTATCTACCATGATGAACACAAGGCGCGCCTCCATAGTAATAAGCCCCGTTCCTTTTAGTGGTCTGAAGCGAACCATATTGAGGCTGGTCGGTACAAACAAGGTGTGAATGTACTCCCCAAATTTAATCATTTGTATGCCGTTGATAGACACTTCTGCGCTGCGACGCATCATGTTAAATAAACTGATGCGCATATGCCTTGCAAACCGTTCGTTAACTATTTCAAGGGTTGGCATGCGCCCGCGCACAATACGGTCTTGCGAAGAAAAGTCATACTCCAGCGCAGAGCCGTCGTGCTCTACCTCTTCGACCTCTTCTTCTTCAACATCGTCGACACCATGTAATAGCGCGTCAATTTCGTCTTGTGATAATAAATCGCTCACTCAGTATCCCGTTTCGCTCGTCTATTGGATCACAAAGCCAGTGAAGAGAACCTCTTCTACCACTGGACTTTTTTCTAAATCGTTCATAACCTGGCGCACTTGCGCTGTAGACTTAGAACGCAATTCTGTTTTACCTGCTTCGGTAACTAAATCGTCTGCATTTGCGGTACTAAAAACGCGTAGAAGCGTGCCCTCAATCATGGGAATATGACGCTTAGCTCGCTCTTCATTTTCAGGCCCGCGTACCATCAACTGCACCTCGATTTGCACCAGGCGCTCTCGCGTCACGCCAGGGGCATTAAATTGAAAGGGTCTTGGCATGCCCACATAAAGCGCGGTTCCGCTACTTTGTTCGATTTCTGCAAGCGGCATGGCGCCATCTAAATTGTCGGTATTTACCGTATCATCTGCGGCAAATAAGAAAAAATAGGCACCGGCACCACCGCCGCCTAGCACTAACACGGCAACGATGATGATTAACATCATCTTGCTTTTTTTCTTACCACCGGCTTCTAATTCTGGCTCTGCCATTGCTCCACTACCTATTTATTACGGTTAAAATCCTAGCGGGATATGTCATCCCCTCGCGACCACTTTTGCTTTAAGCGCTGATATATTGGTGTTTAGGCATAAAAGTCTATGCCACCAAGAGCACCATTGGTGACTCGTTGTTCAATCACTGACTGATTGCTTTGTGCATCGGTGTTCTGCTCATTAGCTAGCGAGGCAGCATTACTATTACTCGATGACCCCTTGTCTGCTAAGGATTGTTCATTCTGCTGCTGTCCGCGACTTTCCTGCTGCACCGATGACTGCCCTAGTTCAATGCCAGACTCTTGCAGCATATCTCGCAGTCTTGGAGCCGCCTGATCTAAGACATCTTTTGCTTGAGCAGATTGAACAGTAAAACTCACTGAAGCTGCATCACCGTTCATATTCACTTTAATTTGCATCGCCCCTAATTCAGGGGGGTCGAGGCGAATCTCAGCTGCTGGATTTCGGGTATTAACCATCCATCTCACTTTATCGGCCAGTTGCTGCTGACCGTCGGGTTTAAATATGTTGACGGCTTTATCAAACGCTGTTGGAGCTTGCTGAGCAAGTTTCGTACCTTCTGCGTGCAAAAGATTATTTTCTTTTGCTATTAATGTTTCTGTCACGCCAAATATCTGCTGCGCTTGGGCAGAGGTCGATTGATTAACGCTATTTGCCAAATTTAAGATCCCGGCAAACTGCGTCAATGCACTGTCAAATTTGCTTTGTTGCTGTGGTGGAATTTCGACACTTACCTGACTCAAGGCCTCACTTACCATGGCTTTTAAATCAATGCCTGGCTCTCTTCCCGATTGAAGCTGCTCTTTAATTTCCTTTAAGCCTGCTTGCATCGCTGCTACAAACTCACTGCCTTTAGCTGGACTTGAGCCAAGTTCAGCAGCAAACTTTTCTACACGGGCTTTGATATTTTCAAGAATATTAGTTTGAGAACGCTCATCCAGAGAAGAAAGCTGATTGAGTATCGACATATCACTTTCATTAGTCTGGTTGTCAGCATTTTGCGTTTTGAGGGAAACGAGTAATTTTGCTTCCTCTTTGGCAGCAATACCTGTTGTTTCTAAAGCGTTAATTTGTGAGTTGGCACCTAGAGAAGCCTGTAAGTCACTCGCTAAAGACTTAAGAAGCGATGCTTCTTCATCTTCTGCAAGAGTCTTCTCTAACGCCGTAGCTTCTAACACCTGATCTGTGTCATTAAGCATTTTTGCGTTTTGATTACGTGCGTCTGCATTAGAGAGCGCTTCTAAATTTTGTGCCGCACCAACTATATTTTCATCAGTTTTAATATTTTTTTGCAGCATTATTGCAAGCAGTTCGGCATCAAGTTCTGAATCGCTCGCATCAAAGTCGGCATTCATTTCTGGCACAATCTCAGTTTTGTTTTGTGCATCACTTATTTGCTCTTTATATTGGCTGAGCATTTTTTGAATTGTTTCTGATAGTTTAGCGAGTTGTTCATCGCTAAGCGGCATATCCAAATCCAGCCCACTTGCCTGCGCGTCTAAGATATTTTGTAAGTCATCTTTAGACAAACTGATATTTATAAAGCCTTGCTTATCTTCACTTTGGGTATTGAGGCCATTTAATTCTGTGCTCTCGGTCAAAGTGTTTACCGCTGTCGATAAATCGTCATTAATCACAGTGCCATTTGCGTCTTTTGTTAAGGCTTGCAAGTCTGAAACAAAGGTAACGTAATCAAAACCCTCTTTTGGATCAGGGTTAGAAAGCAGTTGCTCTTTAAAACTCATTGGAATGCGAGGCGTATCCTCACCCTCACTGATAATGGTATTTTGCGGCTCGCCATCAACTGCATTTTTTAGGTTTGCCGTTTCTTTCGTTTCAGTACTAGCAGCATTGGCGCTTTTATCTGCGTCACCGCGATGAACGAGAGCGTTGCCTTCCTGCTCTTTATTTTGACTAAGCGCCTGCGCTTTTCTGTTTGCTTTTGCATCACTTGCCGTAAAAGCGCTGACAGACTCATCTACTTTATCTGTATAGACCGGTTTTTCACGAATAACATCGTTATCGAATGCCTGCCTGAAAGCACCGTTTTGTGCGCTATCAAAGGCTTGCTCAAAGGCAGAACGTTTGCTTTCAAAGCTCTGAATGACATCTTGACTGTCTTTCGACATATCAAACGGCAAAGCACTATCGGCAACTTTTGATGATGACGTGGCAAGTTGTTGCATCATAATCCTGGATTCCTGATTCAATTATCCTATAAACCATTGTTATTTATACATTTTAAGTAAAATAACACTGGTGCTTGAGGGTAATTTTGCAAAGGGCGTACCAAAAACGTAAAAATGAGATAGGTCTTTGTTAACGTTTAGAAAATGCAAGGCTGGAAAGCTCGTCAAAGAGCTTTTGTTCTTGTCGGTTTTGCTGCAGCCTTAAGTTCTGCTGCTGTTTATTAATTAATTTTTCTATGGCTTTTGCTTTGGTCTGCTGTTTTAACCACTGGTTTTTTCGTTGATCAGCGACCAAAACAGCCTGATTGATGACTTGCACCTGTTGCTCGCAGGCTTTATCGAGCTTTCCCACAAAACTTTGATGTTGAATGAGCGTTTTGGCGCCTAAGCCCTGACTCGCTTTCTCGCGAATAAGCTTTAGGTAGTCCAAACGATATTGCTCTAACGATGACAGTTTTTGTTGGTTTTGGAATAAGTGCTGTCGAGCCTGCTGATATTGCTCAGACAGTTTTTGCTCTTTTTCTTTTTCAAGTTGCGCAACGAGACTCAACTGTTTAATGCTGGCTGGCAAATTAACCTCTATTGACCCTGATTAGCCGCCTGCAAACCTTTTCCAAGTGTCTGCATGGCTGCTTCACCTTTTTCAAACGGAACAACCTGTTTGGTCGTTTGCTGTAAAAAAGCATTGATGGCGGGAGCAGCGGCGATTGAAAGGTCAATCAAAGGATCGCTTCCTTTGGCATACGCTCCTAAATTAATGAGATCTTTATTTTGCTGGTAAGCTGAATATACGCGTTTGATACTTCGCGCATTTTGTTCATGCTCAGGTTTCACCACTTGAGGCATGACACGCGAAATTGACGATTCGATATCTATAGCAGGGTAATGACCGGATTCAGCAAGTGTTCGCGATAAAACAATGTGGCCATCCAAAATCGCTCTTGCCGAGTCTGCAATAGGATCTTGCAAATCATCACCTTCTGTCAGTACGGTATAAAATGCAGTGATTGAGCCCTGATGAGGACTGCCGTTTCCTGCACGTTCAACCAAGGCGGGTAATTTTGCAAATACTGAGGGCGGATAGCCCTTTGTCGCAGGCGGCTCACCTACGGCAAGTGCGATTTCTCGCTGTGCCATGGCATAACGAGTCAATGAATCCATTAGTAGCAATACATTTTTACCTTGATCGCGAAAGTATTCAGCAATGGTAATAGCTGTTTCGCTTCCCTTAAGACGCATTAAAGGTGAGGTATCGGCAGGTGCAGCAACCACTACTGCTTTATTCCGCTCTTCCTCACCTAAAATATCTTCGATAAACTCTTTCACTTCGCGTCCGCGCTCGCCAATTAGGCCTACCACCACAACATCAGCTGTTGTGCCACGGGTCATCATACCCATTAGCACACTTTTACCTACACCACTGCCTGCAAATAGTCCCATACGTTGCCCTTTTCCAACCGTTAGCATCGAATTAATGGCGCGAACACCAACATCAAGCGGTTCTGAGACGGGTTTTCGTTGTAATGGATTAATTGGAGGTGGAGAAGTCGAAACTCGTTTGCTAACCTTTATCGGACCTTTGCCATCAAGGGGCTCACCGTTTCCGTCGATGACGCGGCCAAGCAGTGCATCTCCTACGCCAAGTCCGGCATCATGCGCAATGGGCTCTACCAGAGAGCCTGGTACTATGCCTTTTATGGATTCTGTTGGCATTAAAAACGTGGTGTCATTCGCAAACCCAACCACTTCAGCTTCTACTTTGCCACTAATGGTTTGCACGCGACAACGACCGCCAATAGGAATTTGACACCCTACCGCCTCAAGCGTTAAGCCAACGCCTCTTACAAGCTTACCAGAAGCGACGGGTCTGGGTGTATTAACCGATGCACGGATATTAGACAGACTTTCAATTAGCGCGTGGGTCATTGGCCAAGCCTTGATTTAGCAAAAGTGGTTCAAACACATTTTCACAGCGCCGCGAAATTGACATGTCAACCGCGTTGTTTTGACTGATGATTTTACATCCGCCGCGCCCTTGTTCATCGTTAGCAACCAGTTGCCACTTTGAAGCGCCAGAAGCTAGTTCACTTTCAGACGATGGGTTTTGCGTTAAATGCGCTTCTATTTGCGCCTTGTCTTGCGAATGTAGATGGATCTGATAAACGCTTTCATTAATGGGTAGCGCCGCAATGCCTTGTTCTATGGCCATTTTCAGGCTATCGATTGATGTACTTAACTCGGTATTAATGACCGCTTTAGCTAAACTTACGCTTAGCAGGACTAACTCATTCTTGACTTCTTCATCAATGGATTTTAAAGGCTGCTCTAGGCGTTTTACGAAAGATTGCAACGCGTCGATATGCTCACGAGCGGCATCTTCTGCAGCTTGCTTGCCTTGTGCCAATCCTTCTTCTTTGCCAAGCGCCAGTCCTTCTTCTTTACCTGCTATAAGGCCTTCTTCATGACCTTTTGCAAAGCCCTCTTCGTGACCTGCACTTAAGCCTTCCTGATAGGCAGATTGCCGAATCTCTTCAATATCCTGGGCGGTTAAAGGAGTTACCTCTTCTTCTTGCTCAGGCGCTTCATATTTCCATTTTGTAAACGGTTTATTAAACGCTGTGGTTTTGTTTTCATCATCAGGTGCAGTGTCATCAACTACAGGTAAGTCCCACAGCTTTGCCTCTTCGAAAGACGAAAGTGAATAGTCCTGCGAGTTTGAATTGCTATCCTGATCGTTTGCTTTACTGCTGGCTTGGCTCATAATTAGACGTACTCATCACCGCCACCGCCGCCAAGCACAATCTCCCCGGCGTCAGCAAGCTTACGAGCAATAGACAGCATTTCTTTTTGCGCCGTTTCCACTTCACTTAAACGAACCGGCCCCATTGCTTCCATATCATCGAGCAACATTTCAGCGGCTCGCTTGGACATATTGCCCGTAATCTTGGCTTTAAGATCGTCATCTGCACCCTTGATGGCTTTCATGAGCGTCTCTTGCTGCACTTCTCTCAAAATCGCCTGGATACCTCTGTCATCAACGTCAATAAGGTTATCAAACACAAACATAAGGTCTTGGATTTGCTGCGACATTTCTTCGTCTTGCTCTCGTATTGCGTCCATCAATTGCGCTTCTACGTTGGTATCGAGATAGTTCATAATATTGGCAGCTGACTTCAAGCCACCCATTTTCGCTGCTTGCGCGCCAGCTTGTCCGGCAAACTGTTTCTCCATAATCTCATTAAGTTCTTGCAGTGCGGCCGGCTGCACTTCTTCAAGATTCGCCACACGCATCAATAAGTCCAGTCTGACTTTTTCAGGAAACTGCGAAAGAATTTCAGCCGACTGCTCTGGCTCAAGATAAGACATAACAATGGTCTGTATTTGCGGGTGCTCGTTGCGAATAATATTCGCCACCTGCTTAGAGTCCATCCACTTAAGTGATTCAAGTCCTTTCGCACCCGCGCCTGCCAAAATCTGATCAAGCAAATGCGCGGCCTTATCTTCACCAAGTGCGGTTGTCAGGGTCCGGCGAACGAAATCCTCGCTCTTAAAGCCTATGGTCGAATAATTTTGTATTTCTTCAATAAAATGTCTATGAACCGAGTTAATTTTGGACTGAGTCATATCGTCCATCGCAGCCATGGCAGAACCTAAAGCCTGAACCTGTTTAGGCTGCATAAATTTAAGAATTTGCGCTGCGTCATCTTCAGACAGCGAGAGCAATAATATGGCTGCTTTCTCGATACCATCCAGCTTGCTTACATCATATTCAGGCGTAGCATTTTGTGTTTGTAATTCTGTACTCTCAGGCATGATGCTTTACTCGTCTTCCAATAACCAGCCGCGCACCACTTGAGCTGAAAGCTCAGGCTCATTTGCCACTAAGGCGCGGACCACTTTAAGAATATCTTCATCTTTGTTCAAATTAGGTAAGGTAAGTGAGCCGTCTGAAGCAAAACCCACTTTACTCTCGTCAAAGTCTTCACTGAGCATCGACATAGTTTCATCACCCAGATCCAGCTCTATATCATCGTCGCTGGCAACGGCGCTCATATCTGCTTCAGGGAAAATGAGGCGTTTGAGCATAGGTCGCACTACCGCAAGGATGAGGACAATAATTACCGCAGCACCTACGAGCAATTTGAGAATTGGCATGAAGAACTCTTCTTCCCATACCTTTTGCTCTTCTGGCGCACCTAAATCAATTCGGTTAAATGGAATGCTTACTACTTCAAGCGAATCTCCGCGGGTTACGTCAAATCCAATACCACCTTGTAACAGTCGGCGAATATTCAGTAATTCCTGTTGCGACATCGGCGTGGTAACAGGCTCGCCATCGGCTCCTACGGAACTAATATGGTCAACCGCAACTGAAACGCTTAGTCTACGTATAACGCCCGTTTGCTGTTTGGTATGACTAATCGTTGTATCGAGTTCATAATTGCGCGTTTCGTTTTTTGTGCTGTTAGTCGGCACAGAAGAACCACCGCCATTACCGCCAACAGCATTTTCTGGAATATCTGAATCAAGAGGTGGCTGGTTAGTAAGCGCACCTGGAATACCGGCAATCACCGAGCCCACCGAGCTTTGCTCTGAAATCTGCTCGCTGCGTACCGCGGGTAAATCAGGATTGTAGCGACGCTGCGTTTGTTCTACCGATGTAAAATCCATGCTGACATCCACTTGAGCTGTATAATTACCCAAGCCCAATACCGGGATCAGAATAGAGTCAATTTTTTGGATGTATTCATCTTCGCGCTTTTTCTCAAGCTCAAATTCTTTACGCGCTCTGGCGCTCATTGAATCTTGCGAGCCTGAATTAAGCAATCGTCCGTTACTGTCGGTCACCGTAACACGAGACGGCTCCATGCCCTGAACCGCTGATGCCACTATATCAACAATTGCGTCCACTTCTTCGCCAGATAACACTGAACCTCTTGCTGGAGTCACCACAACAGTTGCACTGGCTTGTTTTTCTTTGCGAGCAAAAACGTTTTCTTTTGGTAAGGCTAATAATACGCGTGCTTTACTTACTGCATTAATATCTTCAATGGTTCGGGCAAGGGTTTGCTCACGGGCATGCTTAAGACGCTCCAATTCGACCCGCTGGCTTACTCCAAATCCCATGTCTTGCATGATGATGTCGCTACCGCCCTGCTCTTGCAAAGTAATACCTTGTCGAACCATGCCCATACGCACATCTTTGAACTGGCTTTCGACCACATAGATCGTGTTGCCTTCAATCTTGTATTGAATTTGGTTTTGGTCAAGATAATCAAGCGTTTCAATCATCTCCTGCGGCTGCATTTGTGCCAGAGGGCGGTACGTAGGCTCTTTTGACCATAAAAAAATAAAGATAGCGATGGCCACACAAATCACCAAAGTCACGATCATTGTCATCTGGCGTATTGTTTCAGCATTGCTTAGAGACTCGACGACGGGATTCCGACGCCCGTCTGATACTTCTTTATCGCTAATGTCTTCTGAAACGGCTAATTCGGTGCTTGCTGACTCGGCCACAACTTAGTTCCTTCTTATACCGGCATATTCATAATAGTTTTATATGATTCTAAAAGCTTGTTGCGCACCTGCACAGTCGCCTCAAAAGCAATTCCAGACTTTTCTTTTGCAACCATCACATCAACCAGGCTCAGGTCTGGGTCACCCATTTCAAAACGCTGTTGCAATTCGCGCGATTCGCGTTGCATGCTATTTACATTGTTTACTGCCTGCGAGAGCATGTCGGCAAATTCACTACCCGAGTTGCTAATTTCCATGCGCTGCATGGGTGCTGGCGCTGCACTTGCTTGCATGGCCATGGCCTGCATTTCTTGATAAAGCGAATTGGCTTTGACGTCCATCGTAATTACCTCACCCGTCATATTATTGATGTCATTTGGACAAAGGCGCCTGTTTCATGGCGCTTAGCCTAAGTTATTGAAGGCTATGCAATGGCAATGCCATTTATGGTTGCATGTGGCAAAATATGGCGAATAGACGGCAAAGGCTTGCAGGATGAGCTTTGCTGGTAAATAAATAGACGAGCTTAAAAAAATTTTTTACAAATATAGTTTGACCCTCACGCAAGGTGATACTTCATGATGGTTTTCTCAATAGAGAAAAACCGTTAGTAGAAAAAGACTGGGTTAATCAGGTTACAAAATGAATGATAAAGGTAAATACAGCGTAGGACAGTTAAGTAAGTTAAGTGGTGTCAGTGTGCGAACACTGCATTTTTACGACGAGAAAAACGTACTCAAAGCCAAAAGAGATAATAATGGCTATCGCTTTTACTCAAATTATGATGCTGCTCTTCTGCAACAAATCATCGTCTATCGACAAATGGATATGCCCTTAGATGAGATTGCCTCCATCATCCAAGCTGATGACTTCGACTTGCTCAGCGTTCTGCAAAAGCAGCACCAACTACTAACAAAACGTCGAAATGACACTGAGAAAATGATTGAACGAATCGAGGTATCTATGAAAATAGCAAGAGGCGAAGCAAATTTGGATGTACTTTTTGAAGGCTTACCATCAGCTAAAGTCAAAAAGTGGAAATCTGATATAAAGGAGCATGAAACTGGCGAGAAGGTTTTAGAGGTGTACGGCAAAATTTCTGATGATGACATTCATGCCTTAAAGCATGTTGCTGATGAGTGGACAGAACGCTATTTAAAAGTAACGCATCTCCCTGTTAACGATAAAAAGGTGCAGGAACTCATGGAAGAAGCTTACGTTATGATGAATCGCATGTACTATCAAAGCGTTGATAATTTTGAAGGCTTGAATTACGCCTTATTAAAAGCCTGCAACGAAGAAGGCAGACAAGACGAAGTCGTCGTCGATATTTATGAAACTTATCAACAAGGCATGGCAGAACATTATTTTGATGCCATGGACTATTTTGCCGAGCATTATTTGAAAGGCAATGAAGATAAGTATGCCCTATTGAAGTGACATCTTTTGATTCAAACTTGACTTTATTATTCGCATACTTGTACCTACGTCTTTTTTAGTTGCAAATAAATAAACTTGTAGATGCTACAAAACGAAACTATTATGTGTATAAAAATAAAATTTATACACAAGGTGCTTTATGCGAACTAATATTGTTATTGATGATGATTTAATGGCGCAGGCAATAAAAGCGACTGGCCTTCAGACTAAGAAAGATGTTGTTGAACAAGGCTTAAAGCTACTAATAGAGCGAAAAAAACAGCAGTCAATAAGGACATTGAGGGGAAAAATTGATTGGGAAGGTAACCTTGATGAAATGAGAGAAAGCGGTTGATTATTGCCGATACTAGTGTCTGGGTTGACTATTTAAACGGAACGATGAATACCCAGACAGACCTTCTCGATCAGTGCCTGTTGGATGGCACTGTCGCGATGGGAGATTTGATTTTGCTTGAGATTCTGCAGGGAATAAAAGATGACAAACAGTTTGAAACGGTTAAAAGTAAGTTATCTCTTTTAGAGCAACATTCAATGCTAAATCACGGTCTTGCTTTGAAAAGCGCGCAAAACTATCGAAAACTACGAAAAAAAGGGATCACGATTAGAAAGACAAATGACGTGATCATCGCCTCTTTCTGCATCCAGCAACACATTTCTTTGCTATTTACCGACCGTGATTTTATGCCGTTTGTAAAGCATCTTAAGTTGAAGCCGGTTTTGTTCTGAAACTTCAATTACTATAATTTTAAAAAAAATCTAGCGAACGAAGGTAACACGGTTGTAGCAATAGTTTCGGTAGCAATATTACGTTACTGAAATGCCTATCGAGTATCAGGCAATGTCTAGTTTAGTCGGACTTTTAATTCAATTTATCAAATTGCGTCTAAAAAAATTATAAGCACAAGTAATAACTAAAAAAAAGCCGCTCCAAATTAGAGCGGCAATAGGGATCGACATCCATATCCTTCTGCTTACAAAAACCTTTAATTGGGTACTTCGATACCTGATTCGCGCATTTTCGCGAGCTTGTATCGTAAGGTTCGTGGGCTGATACCCAGCTTTTCGGCAACGTCTTTACGTTTTCCGTTATAAGCCTGAAGCGCATCCAATATAATTTGATGCTCCTGGTATTTAAGCTCTGAACCTAATAACTTTTTATCGGCATCTTCACTGCTCTCTTGAGCAGAAAATGCAGGTGTTGTTGAAAAACCTGACTTTGCGGTTTCAAAAATGGATTCAGCGGGCTCTATTAATAAATCGCTGGCATCAATGATGCCGTTTTCTGCCAGAATGAGAGCACGTTGGATCACGTTTTCCAATTCTCGGACATTTCCCGGCCAGGCATGGCTTAGCAATTTATGCTGAGCAGAGGGCGTCAACTCACTTATTGCTATACTTTGCTGCTTGCTGTGGCGAGCAATCATGTGATTTGCCAAAGGCAAAATGTCGCCTTTGCGCTGAGCAAGCGGTAACCAGGTAATTGGAAACACGTTTAACCGATAGTATAAATCCTCTCTAAATTTGCCTTGCGCTACCGCCTCTTTTAAATCTCGGTTGCTGGTTGCAATAACGCGTACATTTAAGGAAATGGTTTTGCGTCCGCCTAAACGCTCTACTTCACGCTCTTGCAACACACGAAGCAATTTAGCCTGTAAGGCTAAATCCATTTCAGTGATTTCATCTAAAAGCAGCGTGCCGTCTTGCGCTTGTTCAAACTTACCAGGGCAGGCTTGGATAGCGCCTGTAAAGGCACCCTTTTCATAACCAAATAAGGTGGCTTCAAGCATATTTTCCGGGATCGCGGCGCAATTGATCGCCACAAATGGACATTCGTTTCGATTCGACTGATCATGGATATACCTCGAAATCACTTCTTTACCTGAACCACTTGGACCAAGCACCATAACCGTCGCATCTGATTTAGCGACTTTTCGAGCGAGACTTAACATATTCATGCTGCTTTCGTCGCCCACTACGGGGTTGGTTGATTCAACACGCTGTGCTGGCGCATAGCGTCCCACCAAATTAAGCAGCACCTGCGGTGCAAACGGTTTTGACAAATAGTCTGTTGCCCCGTCCCGCATCGCCTGAATGGCATCGTTGATATTGGCATAAGCGGTCATTAATATCATTGGCAACTTTGGATACTTCTTTTTGACACTTTTTAAAAGCGACAAACCGTCCATTCCCTGCATTTGAATATCGCTCACTACCAGATCGAATTCATTTTCAGACAGTTTAATCATGGCAGATTCGGCACTTTCAACAGGAGTGACTTGATAGCCACCAAGCAACAAAGTATCCACTAAGGCCTCTCGTAATCCGTGATCGTCTTCTACGATAAGAACTTTGGTTTTTGTCATGCTCTGACTCCTTGCTTGCTTGTTTCAAATGGGTTTTGTTCGGCGGTATCTGGCCTTGATTTTTGTGTACGCTTTGCGCTAAGTTGCTCAACGTTTGTGTTTTGAAATGCGACTTGCGATGTCATTTGTGACGCAACTGGCACGTATATGCTAAATTGCGCACCTTGTTGATCACTTCGGTTTTGACACTTCACAAAACCTTTGTGTGACTGAGCAACGGTTTTGACAACGGCCAGACCTAAACCGGTACCTTGCGATTTGGTTGTATAAAAAGGTTCAAAGATCCGCTGCAGTTCCTCTTCAGATATCCCCGGACCGCTGTCTTTAACTTCAAAGTTGATAAAAGGCTTGTTTTCAAAGCTGACTTCACTAGCCGTCAATTCAACATGGGCTTGAGAACCCTTATTACTGTTTTTGCGGGCGCTATCAAGAGTATCCGTTGTTGCCTGATTTGTGCTTATTGCTTGTAAAGCATTGCCAAGCAAATTACCTATTGCGCCTGACAAAGCAGTAATATTGCATAATAGCGGCGCATTCTTGGCTTTGTTTGTAACACTCAATTTAGTGTTAGCCTGTGCAAACTGAGCCTCCAGATTATGCACGCTGGCATTTATCACATCAGAACTTGTCATTGATTTGACGATTTGATTGTCTCCGCTTTTGGCAAAGAGCAGCATATCGTTAACTTGCGCTTCTAAGTCTTTTAAACGCAGAATAAGCTTTTCACTAAACCTTGAAGACATTGAATCATTAGGCTGAACGCTTTTGATATTTTCTGCATAAAGCATGGCAGATGAAAGCGGTGTTCTAACCTGATGCGCGAGAGATGCCACCATTTTTCCAAGCGACGATAAGCGCTGCATGTGGCTCATGCGAGACTGAAGCTGTCGTGTTTCAGTCAAATCAGTGATCACTATCAACTGACCTTTTTCTTCTGTCAAAGGAGAGATATCAATTTTGACGCGCTTCCCATTTCGCATAGACACTTCATGACCATCGTCAGCTTTTGGCGTAAAGGCACGATGAATAACATCCCGCCATAATTCGCCCTCAAGCGGCTCGTCGAGCAAGCTACTGGCTTGCTGATTCGCCAAGGTAATAATCCCGCGATGGTCCAATACAACCACGCCAGCAGGCATGATAGACACCAAATGAGAAAATCGATTGGGATTATGCGAACTGTCTTCAGTCGATGGATTGTTGGCTTTATCAAGCGCCGTGCGTTGAGCATATACGTCACGAATAGACGGTGCCATTGTATAGCTAACCGTTTTACCTTGTTGATGAAGGCCTTCGTGGGCATTGAATGATAATGTTGACATATACTGCATACTCTAATTCACGATTACGTGGAGTAATGCATCCTATATGCCAACATTTTTTCTATTATTTACAACAACTTAAGCTAAACTGATTTTTTGACGCTGTCAAAATGATGGCATTTTGAAGCTATAAAGCCGGTTTGTTATTCGCTCTCGTCGGTTTCTTTCTGACGAACAATTTCGTACTTACGCATTTTTTCAACAAGCGTGGTTCTGCGCATACCCAGTTGGTCTGCTGCGCGAGCCACCACCCAATCCTGTTTATCAAGCGCTTGACGAATAAGGCTTATTTCCAGGTCAGAAAGGTATTCTTTGAGATTCACGCCATCGTTCGGCAACTGTGTATCTGAAGCAGTGGGTAAATTCGCATCCGTACTAATAGGATTCGCTTCAGCATATTTAAACATCGCAGTAATGGCGTCGCGCTCGGCGTTTTCATCCTGTTGCGCTGCCGCAAGCGGCTGTTGCTGTCCATCATCATCATATTGATATTTGTGTGGTAGATGCTCCACATCAATCACCTGCTTAGGATGCAGTATTGAAAGCCTTTCCACTAAATTCGATAGTTCTCGAACGTTACCCGGCCAGTCGTGAGCCATTAATGAACGCATGGCACTTTGGGTAAATCGCACAGCATCCTGTTTGCTGTTTTCAAGTCGCGAAGCCAATTCTTGAAGTAAAAGTGGGATGTCTTGAGCCCGCTCTCGCAGTGCCGGCGACTCAATTGGAAATACGTTTAAGCGATAAAATAAATCTTCTCTGAATTTACCTTGTGCAATCATGTCTTCTAAATTACGGTGAGTGGCAGCAATAATGCGCACATCACATTGCATGGTCTTTGTGCCACCTACCCGCTCAAATATCCGCTCTTGTAAAACGCGAAGAAGCTTAACCTGCATTTGCAAAGGCATATCACCAATTTCGTCCAAAAACAGGGTTCCACCTTCTGCCATTTCAAAACGGCCTTTACGGGCGCTAATCGCGCCGGTAAAGGCGCCTTTTTCATGACCAAACAATTCGCTTTCTAACAAATCACCGGGAATAGCGCCACAGTTAACCGGCACAAATGGCCCCTTTTGACGCTTGGACATGTAGTGAACGTTTCGCGCGATCACTTCTTTGCCCGTACCTGATTCACCTAAAATCAGCACGTTTGCTTCTACCGGGGCAACTTGCTCGATTAAGTCACGCACGTCAGTAATGCCGCGACTGTTTCCAACCAAGCTTCTGAAAAGTTTGGTTTTACCCGACACAAGAGTATCCAGAGGTCGATTGGCGGTGTAGTAATCATGACTTTTTTGTAAAAGCTCAGTCAGATTTGGATAAGTAACAGGTTCAAATAAGGAGCCAAGTAGGTTTTTAAACTCTCGTTCGCCACTTAGTTGAAAGCCAATATTAATAAAAGGAACTTCAGGAAATTTTTCTATCACGTCTTCAGCAACTTCGGGCATTTCACCATCAATAAGTACCGCAGACCAGTTATCTCCTTTACCGATAATTTTCAAGCAGTCTGCATAACCAGTATGACGTGTATTTTCACCTAAAAAGGTCAAAATGATATTAAGGTGGTCAATGCGAGTCTGATTGTCGCTGATGATCAAGATATCACTCATTGCTTACGCTTATTTCCATATTCTTTTTTTATTCGTGGGATATTACCCAAAACCTATACGTAATCATACTACTAAATACCTATAATGAAAAACATAAGGCATGGAAGGCGTTAAAAGGTGCAAGTATCGCGGTCCTTCAACATCTATTTAATCTGTTTAAAGCGACGATAAAATCGATACCAATTTTTGCGTATTCCGCATTTCGATAGGGTAAAATACATCTCGTTAAATCAATGCGGAGTCAGTTTATGTTCGAGTATTTTATGTTGTTTCTATTCGCTTCTATGCACATTACGTTTGCAATAAAAGCCGCAACAAGCCGAGTGCTAATCAATAAAAACAAACGGGCAAAATGGGTAGTCTTATCCTTGGTTTTTGGTTTTGTCGGTCATTTTATTTACTATTCGCTGCAACTTGATGATGAGTATCAAGCTTTACGTAGCTAAAACCTATTTATTAAGGAAACTTGCGTCGCGAAATTTGTATCGCAATATTCCTCAGCTACACATTACTGCCATGCAGTTGAGGTTTCTCGCTGCATGATTCCTATCAAATAATTTAGTATTGCTCTATTTTTGCAATATTCTGGCGACATGACGCCAAGTAAGCCTCTCCGAAAAGATTCAAATGATTAAGATTGTGATAAAGGTTGTAGATGTGTTTTTTAATATGATAAAGGTCACTGAGGGGAGCATGCGCGTTGTAGCTCTCATAAAAGACTGAGAGAAAACCACCAAATAGCTCCGTCATGGCAATATCCACCTCTCTGTCACCATAATAAATTGCAGGATCAATAAGCAATAAAATCGCTAGAGAAGATTAATACTGATCAGAATAATCCCAACCGCAATCTCGCACAAAAAAAACACCCATTTTTTGCGGGTTGCTCCGTCCAAAATGATTGAAGTAAGCCTACCGATGGATGCGCCACCCCAGGCAAAGCCAATCATAGCGTAAGCATGCGCTGAACCTAAAAACATGGCGCCAAGGCCTAAGCCAACAAACAGCGCCCCGGATGCTGCACGGATCTCAGAAATTCCCATCACCGAATTTCCGGTCTTTAAATCGAGAGTATTCATGGTATAGCCGGGTTTTAGCCATCCCACCAAGCCCAGTACGATGCTGAAAATCGCCATGGCAATATTAATATAATCAATCATTTATTTTCTCTCCTTTTTATTTTTTAAAGTGTGTTAAAACGCTATCCAGACATGCACTGCCTTCAAGCAAGATGCCTTTAAATAGGTGTTTTAAAGCGAAAATCGCTCTCGAAGAAAATGCGCAACACCATCCTCATCGTGATGACCAATGACTGCACTGGCTGATTCTTTTATTGAAGGTTTTGCGTTGGCCGTTGCATAGGCCTCATCGGCGAGTGAAAACATGCTCAAATCATTGTCACTGTCACCAAAACAAATCAGGCTGCTTGCCCCGAGCTGTTTTTTGAGGTTTTCTACTGCGCTGCCCTTGTTAGCCAGTTTGTGATGGACATCCATCCAACTAAAATGGTCGCCCTCCGTCGCCGGACCTGAATACGCAATTAAACTGTCAAACTCATTTAAATATTGCCAAATCTTTTTGATGATCTTCGCATCGCCAATCATGCTGATATTGGTAATTTGACTGTTTTCCGGTAAGGACGAGAGTGGCTGAAGATTCGCGCTTGTTTTGGCAAGATACTTATCAACCAGATTTTGTTCGATGTGATGGTGCAAATGCCCATGATAAATATGATGTTCAATATCCCCATTTTGATGCCTGACGATAGTATTAACAAAAGGCGCGATTTTTTCTTTTAACGCGCACTCAATGATGGTTGATATTTCACTGGCACATAACAAATTATCAAAAGACACAAAGTTGTTTTTCGGATCCCAAACCGTCACCCCATTATTAAAAACATGAGGTAAATTAAAACGGTGACCGGATAAAACGGACTGGGCAGACAACATCGTCCGCCCGGTCGCAATACTGTAGGCGACATTTTTTTTTGACAATAAAGTCAGGGTTTCGCGCGTGAATGGGGTCAATTCAGATGCTTTATTCAGCAAAGTACCGTCTAAATCGAAAAAAATGAGTTCCACGAACTAAAGCGCCTCTTGCCGTAACTATGCTTACTGATGGCTACGCATATTGAGGTGCTTTCGATTACTTATTTAAGTGACCAGTGGATGAATGAAGTTCAAAAAGGAATAAACTCTTTATTGTCATCCGGTACAAGAGGAAATTTGCCCGAGCGCCAGTCTTCAATAGCTTGCTCAATTCTTGCTTTATCGTATGCGACAAAATTCCAGGTAATGTGAGGCGCTTTTTCGAATTTATCACCGCCAAGTAAGACCACGCGGCCCGCTTGCTCAAATGAAAAGGCATCTTCTGACTCAAACAATATAAAATCGCCGTTTGTATAAGTTTTATCGCCAATTGTTATTTCACCGCTTATCACATAAAGCGCTGCCTCCTGATTTGAGCAAGGAAGCGATACTTCACTGCCTTCACAAGCGGCAATATCCAGGTAAAACATGGGTGAATACGTTTTGACCGGAGAGCTCATCCCGTAGGCTTCTCCTACGATTAAACGCATCATTAAGCCTTCTTTGGTTAGGGTGGGTAAATGCGCCTTTTTAACATGTTGAAAGCTTGGTTCAAGCTCTGTCATATGCGCTGGTAATGCGACCCAGCACTGCAGGCCATCTATGGAATGAGGGTTGGCTCGCACTTCGAAAGTTTCTCTTTCAGAATGCACTATACCTTTTCCTGCTGTCATCAAGTTCACGTCGCCTGGAAAAATTTCCAGATGGTTGCCCAGTGAATCTCTATGCAAAATAGAACCGGTAAAAAGGTAAGTGAGTGTGGACAAGCCTATATGCGGATGGGGGCGAACATTAATTCCCTGCCCGGCTTCAAATTCAGTGGGCCCCATATGATCAAAAAAAATAAATGGCCCCACCATTTTTTTCTCAATATGCGGCAGAATTCGCGTGACAACCAAGCCACCTAGTTCATGTTGTTTGCCAGCAAGTCGTTTTGCCATGTGCGCTAAGCTTTATTGGATTTTTAGTTACTTTAGCAAGTCTTTTAACACAGACACAACTTTATCTTGTTCCTCTTGCTGAAAATCGGCAAACAAAGGAAGTGTAATTGCATTTTCATAAAACGATAGTGCATTGGGAAAGTCATTCGCTTTAAATCCCAGAGACTGATAGTAAGGATGACAATGGATTGGAATGTAGTGGACGTTAACCGCAATGTTATGCTCATGCAGTTGTTTGAAAATCTGCGGTCGATCGTGCGCTTTCAGCTCAATCATAAACAAATGCCAGGCACTTGAATCAGGTGAAGTTGATAACGGTAACTGAACAGGCAAGTCACGTAGCTTTTTAACATAATAGTCTGCAGCTGCTCTTCGCTTCGCAATAAAGTCATCCAAGCGTTTTAACTGACTTATGCCAAGCGCCGCATGAACATCGGATAATCGATAATTGTAGCCCAAGACTAACTGCTGATAGTACCAGGGGCCGTGCGGCTCGCCCTGCATTTTATCTAACTCTCTAGTGATACCGTGTTTTGCAAAAAGCGCACACGCATCTGCCAGTGCTTGCTTGTTGGTAACAATCGCACCACCTTCTGCTGTAGTAATCGATTTTACTGGATGAAAGCTAAATACCGCCATGTCAGAGAACTCGCAGTTACCCACAGGCTTGTTATGATAAGTAGCGCCTAGAGCATGTGCGGCATCTTCAATAACAGCAATATTTAAAGGAGCACAAAGCGCGTGAATGGTTTGCATATCGCAACTCGCGCCAGCAAAATGTACCACAACAATAGCTTTTGGAAGTGCGTTTAATTGCTGAGCTGAATGTAGTTTTTCTTCCAGTTTGATGGGGCACATATTCCGCGAAAGCGGATCGATATCAACAAAATCAACGCTTGCGCCACAATAAAGCGCACAGTTTGCAGAAGCCGCAAACGAGTTGGGCGATGTCCATACAATATCACCTTGGCCTATTCCTAAAGCCAAACACGCCACATGTAAACCAGAAGTACCGCTATTTACCGCAACACAATGCTTGGCACCAACATAGTCACAAATGGCCTTTTCAAAGGCGGGGACTTGCGTACCTTGCGTTAAATATTGCGTTTCTAAGACTTCAACGACAGCGTCAATATCTGTTTGACTGATGCTGTGTTTGCCATAGGGGATCTTAGCGTCAGAGATCATAAGGTTTGTTTATCCAGTTCAACCAATTCTTCAATTGATAAGAAATGCGGATTTGTACCCGAATGATACTCAAATTGTTCACTTACGAACTTGCCTTTTTCAAGCAAAACATTTTGCTCGTAATTGACGTCAAGTCCCGAAAATTTGATAGCCGGGGTAATCACAAAGTGGTCATTAAACTCGACGGATTGATGCGCAACTTCTGCAGGTACCATCACTTCGTGAAGTTTTTCGCCGGGGCGAATGCCTATTAGCTCATACTCTCGCTTTCCAGTCATCGCTTCTACCAAGTCCAGAATTCGAATGGAGGGAATTTTAGGCACGTAGATTTCGCCACCTTGCATACGTGCAAAGTTTTTTAATACAAAATCCACACCTTCATCAAGCGTGATCCAAAATCGAGTCATACCTTCATGAGTGACCGGAAGCTTACTCACTCCCTTTTGAATTAAATCGCGGTAAAAAGGCACCACAGAACCACGAGAGCCAACCACATTGCCATAGCGCACTACCGAAAATATAGGGCCATCTGCACCCGCTATATTATTGGCCGCAACAAAGAGTTTGTCAGAAGCAAGCTTGGTTGCACCATATAAATTAACAGGGTTGGCGGCTTTATCGGTTGAAAGGGCTATGACTTTTCGTACGCCATTTGCGATACATGCATCGATGACGTTTTGCGCCCCGTTAATGTTGGTTTTGATGCACTCGTTCGGATTGTATTCCGCAGCCGGGACTTGTTTTAAAGCGGCTGCATGCACCACATAATCAACATTTTTTGTTGCTGTGAGCAACCTGTCTTTATCGCGCACGTCGCCTATAAAGTAGCGCATACATTTTTGATTAAAGGTTTGCTGCATTTCAAACTGCTTTAACTCGTCTCTTGAGAATACAATCAATCGTTTTGGTTTGTAGTTATCAAGAATGTGACGAATAAATCGCTTTCCAAACGAACCCGTTCCGCCTGTGATAAAAATACTTTTGTTGTCAAACACTGATTGTTTGCTCCTTACAACTTGTCAGTCGAATTTCTTGCGCCTTATCTTGTTTGTACCAATTACCAAGCAATTCAAATGGCTCGAGCGCTCTACTGACGAGTAAACCTCTATTGGCTAGACTATCAACGATGGTTTGCCCATGTTTTTCCTCGCAAAAGCCAATATATGGGTAAAAATTATAAGCATAAGCTTTACTTAATAGTGACGAAAATACATGGCCCAAATAATCGGTTGCGCCATTATTAAAGTTGTCGCGATAAGGTTTAGTGCGCGCGCTATTTAAACTGGTAGCTGCGTCAGAAGCGCGACTACTTGCCTCTTCAAAACTTAACCTAGCAGAATCTGAGCCACTTTTATCAAATCGAGGTTTATAAAAAATATGCGAATATCGCTCGATATCAGCTGCGCGGGCAAGGAGAAAATCCACCGCAATTTGTTTGTCTAAAAGAGGAGCCCTGATCCCATACGCGCGTTGATAAGCGCTATCTTCTTTTTCAGAGTATGGTGTGAGCGTGATATAGCACAGACAGAGCTTTTCTGAATCAATCGCTCTTTCACGTCCTTTGCTTAATTTAAGCTCGGCTACAAAATTTTCTAAAAAAGGAAGGATTTTCGCGTTTGTATACACCAGCATAAGATTGGAGTGGTGTGTTAGCTCTCGCAGTGCATTTTCATGCTGTTTAAGCGATAAGACTTCAGCAATTGTGCTTAACAAAATTATGGTTGGTGCATTGTTTATCCTAGCTTGCCGCTTGGCCTTGCTTAAGTCCTGAAAAGCATCGAATGAATCTGTTTTTTCAACAAATGATGGTAGACAAGCTTCGATGTAGGATAGTAAATCCTGATTACTACAAACAAGATTAATTGGGTTTGCTTGGTACAGGACTTTTTCCCTTTTTTCCGGAAACGAAGTGGCCGAATCCAATAGTGAATCACATGTAAAATCGAGCGATTGAATATCGTTTAAGAGTAGTAACCAAGCGTCCCTTATTCGATTTGCCGCTTGAATAGCTTCAAGTTCATTACTAGCTTGCAAGGTTTTGCCAAGCGTTGCGCAAAAATAATTAACGCTACCGAAAAACCAATAACCAAAAAACGAATTGTGTCGGCGTATCGAATTGTGCAGATGTTCTCTGCAATCTTCAATCATTTCATGAATATCGCTTGGTTGTGCAATATCTCTAAGACAAATTTGGTGGAGCTTGGAAAGTTGCTCTGTAAAAGCTGTTTGATTAAATGCTTCTTCGTACATATGGTGTATGTCTCCACCAATGGTAATAAATGCATTATTTAGCTCTTTTTCAAGCGCCTCGCGAGGAATGTCATCGTTAATGATGAACACATCTTCTTTTGCTAAGGGGCTTGCACCTTTTATCAATACGCCGTCTGACAAGTTATAACAATCTGCTTTGTAAGCGCTCAGCGTTTGCTCGAGTATTAACCGGGAAATATGAAACTCAGCTTTGGTATAGACTGTATCTCTGAAGTTACCGCATGTCGGTAAGCCTTTATCCACGCTTGCCCGATAATTCAGGATTTCTTTGCCTTGTTCGTAGTAACCTGATTTAGCGCTGTGATGTTTGTCGTAATCCACAAAGCCTAAATCCACTCCCATCAGGTAAATATTGTTAAATCCTAATTCCAAAAAGAAATTAAGCGCCAGATTTGCTACCGTTGGAAAAGCGGTTTTAAGGGTAGCAAAGGTTTTATTGCTAAAGTCTTTACCCAACATTGCAAAAGCGGATAAGGTCGACGACTCGCCTGCCTTAAACGCCATCAGCGTATTTTTATAAAGGGCGCAGGTATCTGGATGGATCCCGTTGATGCTCACGAGTGTAATCTTTTTAAGGTAATCAAAATCCGCAATACGGGATGGCCAGTCAAATGTGGCTCGACATTGTTCCACCTCTGCATGAAAATCTGGCGTTACACCATATTGGTAGAGCGCTTGTAACGCAGTACCGCAACTTACTACTAATACCTTGTCGCGTACTTGAATAAGCTCATTGATGGTATTGTCTAAAGACGCGCCGTTTCCAACAATAAAAAGGGGTAAATTACGCGTTGCTTTGCTCAGGCGTTTAGGGGCATCTTTTGCCATCACCGGAATTTTTTGAGCCAAGGCATGTCGCGTATGCGTCATGCCGTAAATCACATGATCGATATTTTCACTGAGCGAAAAAGTAATTCGCAATTGATCTCGCACGTCTTTGATGACTAAATCCAGCACACTATTTTGATAAGTCTGCAAAAAATAAGTCTCGTTGAGTAAATGAGGGCCAAGCACCATAAACTGCGCATTAATATCTGCATATAGCTGGGAACTTGCTTCCCCAACATTAATGTAAATTCGGCGCTCGCTCGCATCGATATCTTCGAAAATGGCTCGCCAATTGATGGCAAATAAGGATGCGTAGAAAAAGTCTGGATTTGGCTCGCTGATAAAAAGATTTTCTACCTTATGTGTCTTAAGCAAATGATTTACGATATAGCCGCTTTCAGTGCCGAAAATCACTAATGATTTGATGTCTTTTGATAAGCTTGCAGTTTCACTCTCAAGCCCTTTTAAAATATTGGCTGCTCGCTCAATAAAGGTATTGTGACAATAAAACTTTAACTTTTGCTTATTATAGCCAAAGATTAAACCATCCTGATTCGGATGATTTGCATAATGCTGTGCCAATAAAGAGGCGGAGTCTTTCGCTGTTTCACTATTTAAAACAGTGCAAGACGCTACATGAAACAGATTAATTGCCTGACTGCGTTTATGTTTAATTACCTGCCAATAGCGCGATTCATAGTTTTCAAACTTGCTATGAATATCGGGAAAGTATTGACCAAATGCCTCTAAATTTTCTTGAAATGCCTCATTATCTTGTTTAACACTTTCCCATTGTGCGATGTCAAACGAAGGCGTCCAGGTTTGAATTATGTGCTCAAAGTTCACCTGTTGCTGCGAGGCTGTGATCTTTTGGCCCTGTAGAGCCAGCAAGTCAAAGTGCGTATAACGACCAAGTTGCATGATGGCGTCGAATACAGGATGGTTGTAGTGCTTGTATATAAGTGCCGTATTAACTGATATGGCCGTTCTAAGCTCGCCAATATCATTTGCCAAATCGCTGGCGTCTTTACCTACTTGTAAAAAAATCGGCAGGTTTCGAGCGTTAGCCACTTCAAGAAGTCCCTGCCAGTCTATTGCGAAAAGTGATGCCTGAAAGACATCCCAGCTCGGTTCATAAATTATAAGTACTTGTGGCGAAGTCTGTTCTACCAGAGAAGAAACATGTGCACCTTTTCCCAAGCCGAGCATTACAAGCGCGTCAATCTGGCTTTGAGCAATATGCTCACTGAGTTTGTTGCAATACGTCTTAAAGCCATCAAAGTCTTCTCCTTCAATGACAATATTTTGACCAGGCTTATCCAAATTAAGCAAACAACTGTGCTGAGAATAATTGCTTAGCTGCTTTTGGATCTCCGTATCGACGTCTAGATGGTAAAAGGTCTTTCCCGTTGAAATATTCACGAGATTAACTTGCGCGTTCTTATCGACGAATAGCTGCATAGACTGCAAGTGTCGAGCACGCAGTTGTGCCCCAATGTTAGGAATATATGAATCAAAAGCGGCTATATTTTTGGAATAGCGCTGCTGTAAAGCTTTTGATAATTGAGCTTCTATCGCATTTTGTTTGTTTTCGTTTTTATTTAGATGAAGTCTTATATCATTTAGCATTTGTCACACTTGTCGGTATTGTTTAATTGCCTGAGAAGATTTTTTCAAGCCCGTCAATGCAAGTTTTGCTTCTTTACGAAGTTCAATGGTCAGGTCAGTTAAATACTGATTGACCTTCACTTCTTCTTCAGCAAAAGCTTGTAATTTGGCGGGCCTTAAAACCTTAAGCAATTTATCGACCAGTTTTGCACGCTGGTCGACCAACACTTTAAAGTGTGCATGATCAAAGGTCTTGCTCTGTTCTTCAATGACTGAAGAGAGGCAAGCTTCGATTTGAATGTTGATGGCCTGAAGTTCTTCAGGCGTTTGTGAATGCGTGAGTGAGTTCAAGTGTGATATTTTCAATTAGGCGTTGGCTTGTGCATATGCCTCTTGTTTCGCGGTTTCCGGAATTTGAAGCCACGCATCTCTAATGGGAGAGAATAACTCGATTACTTCATCTATCACTGCTTTACCATTATCTTTCTCTATCCCCGATAACAGCTGTAAAAAATAATTGTAAAGCGAATACAGGTTAGACGAAAACTCTCCGCCCACTTCTAAATCCAGGGTATCACGCAAATGTACGAATATTGCGATGACTTTCGAAAGGTAGTCAGAACGCCCTTTTAAATCATTGCGCTCAATACAGCCTTTAGCGTAAGCAAGCCTGTCGAGCGCGCCTTGCATAAGCATCAGCGTAATTTTGTGAGGGTCAGCATTGGCAATATCTTGCTTAAGCGTTCCCTTTTGATATGCGTTAATCGCTTTTAAAGACATATTAGAATCCTAAGGATGCAAAGAGTGCATTGCCCGTTTGTTGAAGACTGGCCACTGTTGAATCTAAATTCAGATATCGCGCTCTAAGTGTGGCTTCATAGGTTTCCATGCGCTGTTCAAAACGTTCTCGATCGGTCTCAAGGACACTTTGTTGATCTTTGATCGTATCTTCTCTGGAAGAAAGCAAACCAGAACCCTGGGTATACTCTTCGGTAAAGGCGAGGATGCGCGACGCGATGCCTGTTTCGCCACTAAATAATTTTGATACATCATCAAAGTTGTCATTGAGTGCGTTGGTCAATCGCTCACTGCCTGAACCTAAACCAAAATCATTGCTGCCTATCTCAAGCTTACCGTCAGCGGTCAATTCAATTCCAAGCGCAAACAATCCGCCAATTTCAGACCCACTTACGCTTGAACCAAGAATGCTGGCAAGTCCTGAACGAATACCTCTTACCATGGAGTCACCGGCTAATGCGCCATCTTCGGCATCTTCCGTCAACCCGTATTTTGTTAGCTCATCGAGTTCGTCAACAAGACTGTTGAACTTTTCAACAAAGGAATCAATGGTTTCGCGCAGTCCTTCCTGATCAAAACCGATGGTAAGTTGCGAAGCAATAGGGTCACCATTGGAATCTTTATCAGAAATGCTTTTCACATCAAAACGGACGCTTTGAATGGTATTCTCAAATTTATTCGTGTCGCTTTGCACTTGAATACCGTCAACATAAGCGATCGCATTTTGTGCATTTTCTACTGCACTTAAATAGCTTGCCGTCTCTGATGAATCTGTTGTTGCTACACGATTAAGTTCGGCTGCATTGTTGGTGTTAACAATGCTTAAATCATTACCTTCTCCGGTAATATCAGAGGTAAATACTAAGCGAGCGCCGCCGTCGGCAGTACCGGTATTGATAATGTTAGCCGATATGCCAAAATTGTTTTCGTCGCTGTTGATTTGCTCTCTTAATTCGGCAAGCGTCGTTCCAGCCGCTACGGTGATAGTAAATTCATCTCCCGTATTGCCAATCTTGAAGGTTAAATCGGCAGTGCCAGCGCTTAGCACCACATCATCGGAAGAAGTAAATCCGCCGTCTATTGCGCTGGCTGTTTCAATACGACTGCCGCGTGCAAGTTGCTCAACAGCGATATCGTAGGTCCCAGGCAAAGACGAATTGCTTGGCGTGGCGCTGAAAGGTTCATTGCTTTCAGAGGGATTTTCTATGGTCGGCTCTCGACCGCTTAGATTATCCGAAAGCTGGAGCTCTTTAATGATATCTTCAAACTCGGAAAGTTTTGATTTAACTTTTCCAATTGCTGAGATTTCTTCATCAAGTGCTTCCTCTCGAGCATTAAATCGCGCTTGCTTTGGGGAGCGTTCCGCTGCCAAAAGCTGGCGTACCAAAGACTCAAGATCTAATCCTGAACCTACACCAAGGGATTGAATGCTCATAATTTACCTCATGTCTATACCGTAGTTATGCCACAAGCCTGGCATAACCGTGTATTTAAGCCTGCCTGTCGATTAACACTCCTATTGGTTTGCTAACCTCAGACTCTAGTTCTTTGATACGTTCGGCAAAATTTAACACCTCTTCGGAAGGTATTTGCCGGATCACTTCGCCGCTTTGCCGATCTTTAACAGTCACTACCTGTCGATCAGTTGCATCATCAACACTAAATGACAAAGCAGTAGAAGCACTTTGCATAAAACTGTTGATGCTATCTAAAGTAGCCGCGAAATTAAGACTTTCCTCTCCTTTGTTAGTATCGGCGGTAAGTCCCGTATTCTTTAGCTTTTTTTGCTCATCAGTGCGTGTGTTTTCCGCATTTGATGATGCTGTTTTATCCAGATTTCTCACCTGCTGCATCACAACAGGATTATCACTTTTTGCGAATTGGCTCGCTCCTGAAGCTGTACCAATCAAGTTATTGCTAGTGAATGATTTTTCTGTCAAGACACTAGCAGCGTCCCTTGCAATATTTTGACCAATTTGTGAATTTATATTGTCCATAATCTACTCCTATTTAAAAAGGAAGAGCGGTTGCACCGATTTTGCTGGTGAACCGCCCGTTCAACGCAACTTTTAACGGGCGATTGCATCCATTCCTGCGTTTGCAATCAAAGGGCTATTGATTCATCAACAGCTCACCCAGTTTGAACTTATCCAAGCAAGGCTAATGCAGCCTGAGGCGTTTGACGCGCCTGAGTTAAAACCGAAATGGATGCCTGCTGTAGGATCTGGTTTTGAGTCAGGTTTGCCGTTTCTTTTGCAAAGTCCGTATCCATAATTTGACTGCGCGCAGCACTTACGTTTTCAGCTACGTTGCTCAAGTTACGAATGGTTGACTGGAAGCGGTTGGCTAAAGCCCCTAAATCAGCTCGTTGTGCACCCACCGTAGAAAGCGCATTGTCGATTAAACTTAAGGCTGAACCTGCGCTTCCGGCGCTAGCTACCGTCAGACTATCGATGCTTAAGCCGGCTGCATCAAAGTCTGTACCGATAGCAACATCAATATTTTGACCACTGTTTGCACCCACTAAAAAGCTGGCATCTAAGGTTCCGTCCAGCAAACTAGTTCCGTTAAATTCAGTTGAATCAGCGATGCGTGTAATTTCGGTTTTAAGTGCTGATACTTCTTTTTGAAGTGCCAGGCGATCCTCTGCTGAGTTAATGCCATTCTGCGACTGTACCGCAAGTTGGCGAATACGCTGAAGCGCATTTGTAGTTTCACCGAGGGCACCTTCAGCGGTTTGCGTGATAGAAATGCCATCGTTTGCATTGCGTACGGCCTGATTTAAACCGTTAATTTGCGCAGTCATACGATCGGAAATTTGTAAACCCGCTGCATCATCAGATGCACGGTTTATGCGTTGCCCTGAAGACAATCGCTCAAAAGACGTATTAAGTGCGTTAGAAGAACTAAACAATTGGCGCTGCGCGTTCATTGCTCCAATGTTCGTATTGACGAATAATGACATACTACCTCCAAAAGCCAGCGTTGCGTGAACGTTAAACATGGCAGTCCACTGGCTACTTTTTTATTTGTTAATGTCGGGTCACTACTCCGGCATCAACGACCTCTTTTAATAATGCAATCATTGCTTGTTTTTATAAGCGTAAATTTGAAATGCATTACCTCTCAACTAAGGGTATCGACCGCCTCTTAAAAATCTTTAGCACTTTTTTAAAAAAATTTTGATCACGATCTCTCAAGAATATTGGCACGCATTCTGCTTTTAAATTCAGTAATGTTGAAAGACGTGTTTAAACAGCGCTATGGAAGGCGTAAAAGCAGTATCGAATAATTATTTGAATAGTTAGTCGAATAAAAATAGGGACGTGATAGGACACTATCAGCTGTTTTCAGGCGCATTTGCTTTAGTACGACAAGTACAAAAAAGGCCGAGCCATGGGGCGGCTCGGCCAAGTTGCTCACGTTAGGAGTTGGAGCAAACTCTTTTAGTCGACTGGCAGGATTGTAGAACGTAAGTACTGGCCTCTCAACCTAACTTCTACACTCTCAGTCTTGTTAGTCGACGTTTTACCTCTATCGTTATTGCTATTAGTTTGAACTGCATTCGCAAGCCTTTATTAGGCATGCATTGTATTGAACAAGCGAAGAATAAAAGCTGCCGTCCATGGCATCGAGAGGGCCTCTCAAGCCTTCAAACCTTTACACTACTAACTCGTCAGTTGCTTAACGCTCATCATTGATGAAACGCCAATTTATTGTCATTGTTTGAGATATGTTTTTTCAATTAGCCTTGTACCGTTATCCCTGCAAGAGTGACAAAGCAGCCTGCGGACGCTGATTTGCCTGAGACAAAATCGTCGTACTTGCCTGTTGAATAATCTGCAAGCGGGTTAAATTTGCCGTTTCGGTGGCAAAGTCGGTATCTTTAATACGAGATCTTGCCGCTGATACGTTTTCAGAAATGTTCGATAAATTACGGATCGTCGACTGGAATCTGTTTTGAATAGCACCAAGATCTGCCCGTTTACCGTTAATTGCTTCAATGGCTTGGTCTATTCTTACTAAAGAAGCTGAGGCTTCCCCGGGTGTCGCAACCGTTAAGTCAAAGCCTGGAAATAATCCGCTCGTACCATAGCCGCCAGCTCGTTCTACGTTTACACTGATGGTTTGGCCAGCATTAGCCCCTACCAGGAACTTGGATGAAAAATCCCCTTTTAATACATCTACCCCGGCGAACTGAGTGGTTGCGGCGATTCGACTAATTTCTACCTTCAGCGCCGATACTTCTTTTTGAAGTGCCAGTCTGTCTTCGGCTGAATTTATACCGTTTTGAGACTGAATTGCCAGAGTTCTCACGCGTTGAAGGGCATTGGTAATTTCTTGCATGGCGCCTTCAATGGTTTGCGCAAGCGAGATGCCGTCGTTGGCATTACGCACTGCCTGATCCAAACCTTGAATTTGCGATGTCATGCGATCAGATATTTGAAGGCCCGCAGCATCATCTTTTGCGCTATTGATTCGCAAACCTGATGATAAGCGTTCAAATGCTGTATTTAGATTAGTGGTTGTATCATTTAAATAGCGTCTGGCATTTAATGACGAAATATTAGTATTTACAAACAATGACATAATAGTCTCCTAACGATTTTTAAAAGGCTACTCGTAATTATTATTTTTGTGAGTAACTTATATTTTTTGGCACGTTACGTGCTTATTTATATGCGAAGCAAGTCGTTAATAATGCTTGCTTTGATTTATCGAATGTTCACTACAATCGATAAAGCATATAAGCTGTAATAGAGCGTTTCGCTCTTTGCTGACGGCAGGTATGGTGTTCCAGACCTCATACCTCTCACTACCTCCTGGCATCATTCCTGTCAGTCGGCAGTCCAGCGAGATATGCGTCTTTTCATATACCTACCGGTCATCTATTCTTTTGTGTGAAGTTGGTTAAGCAAAATGCTTGCGTAATGTCTTATGTGAAAGGAAGCTAAGCTCAAATAAAGCCCCTGTCGTGCTCATAACTAAGCATAGTAGTTTCACTTGTTTAACGCTTTTGTGTAAGTGCATTCTTAAATTTTGATGACACTCATGTGGCAGCGTCATTTGACATGTCGCTTACCGCTCCTAACGCTTTAGACTGGTTACTAACCAATCGCCATTTTGATGTTCTCTGGAGTGTGAGACTCTCTTTTCAATCAATCAAAATGACTTTCAACACAAACATGTGCTAAATGCAGAGTCTTATTAAGTTGTTGCTTTGTTTCGCCCTGCTTAAACTAGTTATCGTCAGCGCGCGTAAAAACCTTTAGAAAAAATCTAAAAAAGATGAAAAAAGAAAGGAAATAAGCGGCCAGGCATTGCCTGGCCAGTCGCTCGATTAAAGAGTGAGCGTGCTCTTAAGACTGTTTGGCTTGTGAAAACAAGTTACTACCTCCTGGCTTCATTCCCCAAACAGAAGGGTCATGTTACTGGGTAAAATATTAACCCAGTAACTGTAGTGCTGCCTGTGGACGCTGATTCGCCTGAGACAAGATAGTTGTGCTAGCTTGTTGAAGAATCTGCTGTTGCGTCAGGTTAGCTGTTTCTTTCGCAAAATCAGTGTCTAAAATTTGTGAACGTGCACCAGACACATTCTCAGAGATGTTAGACAAGTTACGAATAGTTGACTGGAAGCGGTTAGTTAAAGCACCAAGGTCTGCACGCTGGGCACCTACCGCTGAAATTGCTGTATCTAGTGTGGCCAGTGCCGCTGAAGCGCCTGCTTGGCTAGAAACAGACAAAGCATCAATACCAAGACCAGCTGCGTCAAAATCATCACCGATAGTGACTGAAATTGTTTGACCTGCATTCGCACCCACCAAGAAACTTGCGTCCAAAGTACCGTCAAGAATGTTAGTTTTATTGAATTGCGTAGTATCAGCGATACGGGTAATTTCAGTTCTAAGCGCTGAAACTTCTTTTTGAAGTGCCAAACGATCGTCAGCTGAGTTAATCCCGTTTTGTGATTGAACAGCAAGCTGGCGAATACGCTGTAATGCGTTAGTGGTTTCACCAAGTGCACCTTCCGCAGTTTGCGCTAGAGAAATAGCGTCGTTTGCGTTGTTTACTGCCTGGTTTAAGCCATTGATTTGAGTAGTCATACGATCTGTAATTTGAAGACCGGCAGCATCGTCAGACGCACGGTTAATTCTCATACCAGAAGATAAACGCTCAAAAGACGTGTTTAATGAATTACTTGAATTGAATAACTGACGTTGTGCGTTTAAGCTTGAAACGTTAGTATTTACGAACATAGACATAAGTCTCTCCTACACTCTCAGTCCAGCGCTTGCTGGCAGCCGGACGAACTCCGGTGATTTATTTACAAATTGTAGAACATCACTTTTCAAGTCGTTTTGAAAAGCATATGTACTGGCTCTCTCGAAAACTTTATCGACAATACAAAAATTCCCTTTAATCTAAATTTGAAAAAAATCACAAAAAGCGGCAAAAAATTGCCGCTTTTAAAAAATGAACTGAGCTGAGCAATAGGTAAAACAAGGATTTGGTCGGGAAAAAACCACTTTTTAAGCTTTTAAAATAATTTTAAATAAATTTTTTAAAGTGACTTTCAAGATTGAGATTAGCGGCATATTGCATTAATGTTTGAATTAAATTTTTCAAGGCTAGGTTGTCTTGTATGCCTTTTTCTGAGAAAGAAAAATCAGCATTACTATCCGTTAAAGGAGTAGGCGAGACGGTTATCAAACGGTTTGAAGAGGTAGGTATTGATTCTCTAGATAAGCTTGCTCGTTTTGAAGCAGCAGAAGTTGCTGATTTGGTTGCATCAATGCTGCACTCACGATGCTGGAAAAACACCAAAGCGCTGGAGGCTGTGCAGGCTGCAATAGATAAAGCACGCTTTTGCAGCCAGCAAAAGCGTATGGAAAATATCTAAATTGCTGCTATATATTAAATATAATTAAACAACGACAAATTTGCGATACGCGGGAAGCTGGCAAATGCGGCCTCTAGAGCCGTTTCCTGGCGAGCAAAATCTGACGATGCCTTAGCATAATCCACATCTTGAATGGCAGAGCGGGCTTGTTCATGGGTCACTTCTGCATCAAGCAGTGAACTTCTTATGGATTCAGCAATATTTAATCTAGCACCAATGGCAGAATTCTCTCGCGACATCTGGTTCAAGCCATTATCGATTCCTACCAAGGTATCTGAGATTATCTTCGAGAATTCTCCCTCTGACAGACTATCGTCTTTCAAAGCGAGCGACATTCTGTGCAAGGTTTCAGCAAGGTTTGTCTTTTCAGGTCGGTTTAAACTAATATCAACGGTGTTTCCAACGGTGCCGCTTATATTCAATTCAATCCCCTGAAACGTAAAGGGCTGTGAATCATTAAAGCTAATTGTATCTAGCACAGCCCCAGAGGCAACATTGCTCACTGTCACCTGATTTGCCGCTGTAATGGTAAAGCGATATTCATTGTTTGCCGCGTTTACCGGGTCAAAATTGTCTTTATGAAAATCATCAAAGGCCCCCTGATCAGCAATGTCAAACGTGTTGATGCTCGCACTTGTTGAGGGCGCAACACTATAGTTTAATCGCGCACTGACATTTTCAAACAAGGTTTTACCCGAAACGGTACTTTGAATAGACACACTATCGGATACCTTTATACGATTTGTTCCATCATCTCCAACGAACTTGATTGGGTTCGCTGCATCGGCGGGATTGAATTCAAAGGCCTGTTTTTGCGACTGGTAACCGGCAAAAATATAGTCACCCGCCGCGTTTTGCGTGTTCATCAAGTCAATCACCTGATTACGAATTTGATCAATTTCAGCAGCAATCGCTTCGCGATCGGCTTGCGCAAAAATCCCGTTACCCGATTGAATAGCAAGCACCCTTGCCCGGTTCACCACTTCATTAATGCTGCGAATAGAGGTTTCCTGAAGCTCAAGCTGACTTGTGGCTAAATCAATATTACGCTCATACTGATTTATCTTATCTAACTCTTCAGTCATACGAATCACCTGCGTCGCCCCGACCGGATCATCAGAGGGTCGCAAAATACGCTTGCCACTGGCAAGCTGACTCTGCAAGTCTGAAAGCTCTCCCTGACTGGTATTTATTGCCCTGAAGTTTTGGTCGTAAATTAAATTCGTAGTGACTCTCATTTGATTCTCATATTCTAAAATTACACAATGTTTTGGGGTGAATAATGCTGATTTCTGCTTGCTCTGAAAGGAGTTTTACGCCTTAAATTAATGTGTCCAAAGGCAAGGAAGCCTTTGGTCAAGCGGCCATGGATGGCGAAAAGCGTCATTAATTTAAGGCGTAAAGCTCCTTTTAAAAGCAAGCAAAAAATATCAGCGCGTAACCGCTAAAATCGTGTCAAACATTTCTCGTGCCGACGTAAGTATTTGTGCAGCTGCCGCGTAAGATTGCTGAAACTGGATCAAATTCGCCGCCTCTTCATCAAGACTGACGCCAGCTGTTGATTCAAACCACTCAGACGATTGCACCTGCATGACTTTTGCTGCCTCGAGATTCACATCAGCACTGGCAGCGGCTGCGCCTACAAAACCAACAATTGCTGCATAAGACTCATTAAAGGTTGTCTTATTATTGTTGCCCGCGTTTGACTGGCGCACTACATCGCTTTGCTGCAGTTCGCCAAAGGCCAGCGCATTGCGGTTATCGTTAATACCGTCTGTATTATAAGAAACCGTAAACTCATCTCCTGCTTTAGGAATGCCCTGCAAAGAAAAATCGTAGCCCGGATAGTCTGAAAGCGCTGCAAATTCAGCAGGCCATGCCGGGCTGCCGCTTACTTTAGCTTGCTCAATCAGGTTGTTTAAATCGCTTACACCGCTTACTGAAGTAATCACATTAGCCGGACTTGAGTTATCCAAAACTTCGTAGGAATCTGCGCCTGTAAAACGTATGCTTACAGGTGCACCAAAGAAAGGCGATGGCGAATCGGCGAGCGTTTTAATTCCGCCCGCACCGTCAAATGCAGATTGATCCGGTCCCGTTCCAACACGGGTGTTAGTTGAGGCGGTTGTTGTTAAAACAGCATCGCCTAGGTTATTAGCACCGCTATCGACTCTCAGCGGTTTGGCAAAGGCCCAATCCTCTCCACGAGTAGTGGCCATTGTTAAATTAGATGCGGCCATACGAGTGGGCTGAACCAAAAACTCATCACCAGCTGCGTACCCTGCTCCACTTGCAAATTCCAATTCGATGCCGCCCATCACCTTATTGTAGGTGCCAGGCTCGGCGCTCACGGTAAGCGTTTGCGTGATCGGATTACCACTAGGGTCAAGTTGAGGACGACCGTTTGTTTTCATTGCCGTCACCTCAATGTCAAATTGCGGAGGCGACCCTGTGGGCGAACTTAACACCGTAATTTTATAGTCATTGTTTGTAATTTCACCGCTTGCGCCCGGTGTTATACGGCCCTTTATCAGCGAGCTTAAATTGCTATTGTCGGGGTAGTTAATGCCTCGAAAATCCGCGATTTTAAAAATATCGCTACCAAGTTGCTGATCTAAATCCATTCCCTGGCGGTTTTGCGTGTTGATCGCGTCAGCCAAAGTTGTGGCTAATTTACCTAAATCACGTTGAGCAGGCTCTAATACATTTTCTCTGTATTTAAAAAGTCCACCTAAACCCCCGCCCAGATTTTCTTCAAAAATGTTTATCGAGGATTCATTTTTAGTGGGCGAATTAAAACTGGTTCTAAGCGTTAACTGACGGTTAGTAAAATCAGGTTCACCATTGACTGCAAATACATTAAATGAACCATCGGCCATCACCAATGATTCGCCCGAGCTCAAGTTTACCACCAAGCCATCATCACCATTGGGTGAATTGCGCACTTCGATGGATACAAGTTTTGACAGCTCAAGAATTGCCTGATCCCTTTGATTGAGTAGCTTGGTAGGCGTATCGACTACCGATGTACCGTTTGCCACCTGTATCGCTTCGTTTAAATCGCCAATTTGCTGAATTAGCCCGTTGGCTCGGTCTACCGATTGCTGGATTTGTAATTCCACTTCATCTTCTTTTGCTTTAACGAAGTCTCCCAGCTGATTAATCCGGCTCATCATCCCCTCAGCTTGCCCCATAATGGCATCACGCGAAGGCATATTGGTTGGGTCATCACTGGCTGTTTGAATAGCCGAGAAAAAGCGCGTCATGGAGCTTGCAATGCTATTTGCTTCGCTCGCGAGCACATTATCTAAACCTTCTACTCTATCGTAAAACGCCTGCGCCTCACCTACTAAAGATGTATCGCGTCGTAACTGGTTTTGCGCAAATACGTCAAACACTCGGTCAGTAAACCCGAAATCAACCCCACCATGTAAATGGTTACCAAAAGTTGTGCGCTCTCGCACATAGCCTTCACTATTGACGTTAGCGATGTTATTACTGGTGGTATTAAGTAAACGGTTGCTGGCGTTAATACCGGTTTTAGCAATAGAAAAAAGATCGGCGTTACGGATCATGGTAATAGGTCACTCATGGTTGAGCTATTGTAAACCGACATGATTTTATCGGCGTAATTTGGGTCGGTTGCATAACCCGCCCGTTGTAATTCAGTAAAGTAGCGCTGTGGATTGCCAGCCTGTTCAACCGCGTTTTTATAGCGTGGGTTTGAACTAACAAAATCAACATAATCGTGAAGCGCTTCTTCAAAATCGTTATAACTTCTAAAAGCAGCCTGTTGCTTTTTAGGCATATTGTTTTCAAACTCGAGGGTGTCGACCACCGCTTTTTCGCCTTGCCAGCGCTTGTCTGCTTTGATGCCAAATAGATTATGCGCATTGTTTCCATCGCCTTGATGGATCATAAATTTCCCCCAGCCTGTTTCTACCGCCGCTTGAGATATAAGCGCCTTAGCAGATATGCCTAAACGCTCGGCCGCAGCTTTTGCTTTTGGATAGAGTGACTGAATAAAGGATGCTGGGGAATCAAAGGCAGCTTGTTTTGTGGCTGCTTGTTTTTTAGTAGTAAATGTTGCTGGAGCTGCTTCTACTTGTGTTTTTAAGCTAGCATTTGCGTCTATCTCGTTAGTTAGGTTTCGATTCAAGCTTGCCTGATGCATAGCTTGTTTATGTAACATGCTTAGATTTCCGTCATTTCTCACGGCACTTGCAGGCATGACGCCTTGGTTTAAGCTCATTTGCTGCACAATAATATCAGCAAGACCAATGCTGCCATTGGTTGACAGATCGGTGGCAAGTTGCTGGTCGTGCATATCACGGTAAAACTTAACTTGCTCTGAATTGAACGGACTGTCTTTATCTGCCATAGCATCCTGCGCTTTACGCATCGACTTAAGCATCATTTGAACAAAGATAGCCTCAAACTGTTTAGCTGCCTCTTCCAAAGCGCCTTGATCGCCAGATTTAGCAGCCGCACGCAAATTATCAAGCCCGCCCAAATCATGAACGCTGCGTGACATTTCAAGCTGTGTTTTTACATTACCCGTCAAATCCACAATTCATGCTCTCTTTCTTATGCAGTTTGGAAAGTCTGACTCCAAGGGAAGAGTATGCGACTAAACAATGTGTCCAAAGGCAAGGATACCTTTGGTCAAGCGGCCATGGATGGCGCAAAGCGTCATTGTTTAGTCGCATACTCTTCCCTTGAAGCCAGACTTTCCATGCTTAATTAAATAACAATCAGTTCACCTTGTAGCGCACCTGCTTGACGAAGCGCTTCAAGAATGGCCATCAAATCGCCTGGCGCGGCGCCAATTTCATTGACTGCTCGCACGAGCTGGTCAAGCGTCACACCCGGGTCAAATTTAAACATGCGGCTATCATCTAGCGCGACATCCACCACCGACTGCGGTACCACCACCGTTTCTCCATCACCAAAGGGGTTAGGCTGCACTACCTGAGGGTCTTCAGAAATTGTCACCGTTAGCCCGCCATGAGTTATAGCTGCAGGCATTAAACGCACATCTTGTCCTATTACAATTGTGCCCGTGCGGCTGTTAACCACAATTCGCGCAGGCGCTGCCGCGGGTTCAAACTCAAAGTTTTCAATCGTGGCCAAAAAGCCAACACGCTGGGCAACATCACGGGGAGCCATTACCTGCACCGATGCTGCGTCAATCGGTGTCGCAATTGCATAGCCGTTTTTAGGATCGGCGCCCAGACGCTGATTGATTTTATCGGCCATTGCCTGAGCGGTACTAAAATCTGGACTGTGCAGATTCAGCGTCAAATAATCGTTTTGCATTAAGCCGCTTGGAACGGAGCGTTCTACTACCGCGCCATTTGCAATGGTTCCCACCGTAGGCGTATTGCTTACAATGCGCGAACCATCATTACCTTGCACGCCAAATCCAGACACAACAAGCGAGCCTTGAGCCACAGCGTAAATCTCGCCATCAAGACCGCGTAAAAAGGTTTGTAAAAGGGTTCCGCCTTGCAAACTTGAGGCCTCACCCACGGAAGATACTGTTATATCTATCGTTTGGCCGGGTTTAGAGAAAGCTGGTAATTCTGCGTGCACGGCCACAGCAGCAACATTTTTAATTTTAGGTTTGATATTGGGATCCAGGCTGATACCAAAATTCGTCAGCATGGTTCTGAAAGATTGTTCGGTAAAGGGACTGGTTTCTCCCGTACCCGGCAAGCCAACCACTAAACCATAGCCCACCAACTGGTTTGAGCGCACGCCCTGCACACTGGCAAGGTCCTTAATGCGCTGTGCAGCAAAGGCTGGACTTATCGATGAACACACAAACAGTATTAAGGTGGCCCATACAAGCATCGCGTTTTTATTAATAGTTAAATTCATAAGGGCCACCATGTGGACGAAAAGAACTGCGTTAACCAGCCTTTTTCCTGGGCACGCGCAAAACTGCCCGTACCGCTATATTGAATGCGAGCGTTAGCAATTTTAGTCGATTGAATTTCGTTATTTGGCAATATGTCGGCCGGACGAATTACGCCGGTTAAGCGGATATACTCGTCTCCGTTATTTAGCGTAAGCCATTTTTCACCGCGAATGATCAAGTTTTGATTGGGTAATACATCGACCACCGTGACAGAGATATTCCCTTGTAAACTATTGCTTTGGCTTGCCTGCGCGTCACCTGTAAAATCACTGCCCGAATCCACACCCAACTGGATAGATTCCTTGCCGATGTTAATTGCATTGCCACCTAAACCAAGAATAGGCTGCAAATCAACATTTGATTCTTTGGATGTAGAGGTGCCTGCACTTTTGCTTGCATTAGTATTTTCACTCAAGCGCACGGTAATGATGTCACCCACACGGCGAGCTTTCACATCTGAATACAAACTGTTGGCTAAAGAGGCGGTAAAAAGACTTCCATCCTCTGCAATTTGATCACGCTTTAATACAGGCACTGCTGGTGCATAAAAGGGGTCGTTCGCCGCTACAGGCTCCGATGCTGTTGATTGACAACCGGCCAGATAAGCCGCGCTGACAATCATAAAAATTACTCGTAATTTCATTTTGAGTCTCTTTAAGGCGTCGTTAGAAACGGTTTTATAGCTGCTGAATAACTTGACCGAGCATTTGGTCAACTGACGAAATCACCTTAGAGTTCATTTCATAAAGGCGCTGACTTTCTATCAAATTCACTAATTCTTCGGTTACGTTCACGTTCGATGTTTCAAGCGTACCTTGTGCAATTGTGCCCAAACCTTCCAGGCCAGGCACACCCTGAACTGGTGCCCCGGAAACAGCCGTTTCCACGTACAGGTTTTGACCCATAGGTTGCAAACCAACAGGATTAATAAAATCAGCAATATTGATTTGTCCCAGAACTTGCGGCTCAGCTTGCCCTCGAAGCTGAGCCGACACTTCACCATCTTGTGATATCGTGACTTGCTGTGCATCAGGCGGCAAAGTAATTACCGGTTGCAGCAAATAGCCCGCGCCAGGCGTGACCATCTGACCCTGATCATTTAGCGTAAATTGACCATTTCGAGTGTAAGCCTGACTGCCATCTGGCATCTGCACTTCAAAAAATCCTCGCCCCTGAATCGACATATCAAGCGCGTTTTCAGTGGTAAGCAAGTTACCTTGCGTATGCGTTTTTTGCGTCGCAACAACTTTAGAGCCGGCACCTAACATTAGACCTGAAGGTAACTCGGTATCCGCGGAGCTTCTGCCACCGGGCTGATTGATATTCTGATACAGTAAATCTTCGAATACCGCGCGATCTTTTTTAAAGCCCACAGTGGATGCGTTAGCTAAGTTGTTTGACACTACCGATACGTCGGTTTGCGCCGCGTCTAATCCTGTTTTACTAATCCAAAGAGCTGGATGCATAATAAATACCTCTGCGAATAACTATCGCGTTAAATCATTCTTAGTAACATGTTGCCGCGCATATCAAGCTGATCCGCTTTTTTCATCAGTTTGACCTGCATTTCGTAGTGACGCTGTAGGCTAATCATCTGCACCATCTCTTCAATGGCATTTACATTAGAGCCTTCTAACATGCCGGAGCGCACACTCACTGTTGGATCAGCAGCAATAAAACCACCGTCTTTTAAATCGAAATAGCCATCTTCTCGGCGTTTGATTTGATCAAGCTCGGGCTTAACCAGCTTTAATCTGCCGACTTCTTCAATCGCGTTATCGGGTGCACCCTGCAGTTTGGTTGAAATAGTGCCATCACCGGCAATGGTGATGTTTTCTACTGGAATAGGTAAGAATATAGGCCCATTGTCGCCAAGCACTAGGTTGCCCTTTGCATCCTGCAAAGCGCCTTCGGCTGTCATGGTGAAGTTGCCATTACGAGTAAAAGCCTCGCCTCCCTCTGGTGTTTGGACAGCGAACCAGCCGTCACCCTGCACGGCAACATCAAGCGGTCGGTCGGTGGTGATCATGGCACCTCCTTCATACTTATTGCTCGGATTTTCCGTCATGCTAAAGACACGAGTCGGCAAACCTTCGCCGTATGCCGGCATAGCGCGTGCCTGTTCTAGCTGCGCTTTAAACCCTGTGGTTTGTGCGTTAGCCAGATTATTGGCACGTACGCTTGTTGCCAAAAGGTTTTGATTTGCGCCGCTTGCAGCGATGTAGAGTAGCTTATCCATAAATACTGCCTGTTCGTCAAAAATTGACACTTACAGTGGAAAAGCAATAAGGATGCCAAGTAATGTTTATAAGTAATGAGGAAGATAGAGAGGCCGAATCAATGTGTTCTGAAGTACTTGCCTATAGTGGCAGCCGATGATTTAGACTAAAGGAAGGACGCCTATAGTCTAATGTGTCCAAAGGCAAGGATGCCTTTGGTCAAGCGGCCAAGGATGGCGAACAGCGACATTAGACTATAGGCGTCCTTCCTTTAGTCTAAGTCGTCATCTCGCTTATCGGATATTCAGAATAGTCTGGTTAAGCTGATTATTTACTTCAAGCGCACGAGAGTTTGCCTGGAAGTTACGCTGCGCAATAATCATATCAATGAGTTCAGTCGTCAAGTTTACGTTAGCTTGCTCTAGCGCTGACGAATTAATGTCACCAAAGGTTCCGGTAGTCGCCTCGCCTGCTAATGCCTCACCTGAGAGAATACTTTCTTTCCACTGCGTACCGCTTTGCTGGGTTAAGCCTTGCTCATTTGCGAAACGCACCAAGGCTACACGCACGATAGGCTCAGACGTTCCGTTTGAAAAAGTCGCCCTTACCAAACCGTCTGGCGAAATATCAATACCCGTTAAGCGCCCTACCGGCAAACCATCCTGCTCAAGCGAAGTAACCTCAAATGCAGAAGCAAATTGAGTGGGTTCATTAGGGTTGGCGCCTATCGGATCCAGATTAAAATCAATAGCAATTTGCTGTGTTGCGTCAGAACCATTCGATAAAATAGTGCCACCTAAGGCTTCAGTCATGATTTTTCTATCAAGCTGAGGCAAACCATCCGCAGACTCAATTCCCTGAAAGTCCCCGCCCTCTGTAAATTTAAGCTTAGCGCCTGTCACAGGATTACCCGAATTAAGGCCTAATGCATTTACCGCAGTTGCCGGGTCGGCATCAGAGCCATCAGAATTTGTCATATCCACAAGCTGGTCATCAACTGCTGCAACAACATACCACTCGTTTACAGCTGCCGGGTCATTGTCTTTCAGAAAGTAATAAGTCATTACATGGCTATCACCTAATGAGTCGTATACGGTAACCGATGTAGCCGCGTTGTAAGTAAGAGGGTCGGTTGGGTCAAAGTCAGCCGGATTTTTGACCTGATCACCTGCCGGTAGGTTAAAACGCACATCCACTTCAGAGGTCTTTTGCGGTGAACCAGAGGAATCCGGAATTCTCACAGGCACAGTGGTAGAAAGTGCGACCGACGCTGATGTACCATCAGGGTTTACCGGAAAGCCCAAAAGATTATCGCCATTTGAATTTACTACAAAATTGTTGTTGTCTAATTTAAACTGACCTGCTCGCGTAAATGAAAAATCGCGCGAGGTAATTTCAGGAACGGTAGCAAAAAATCCGTTACCTGTGATTGCCAAATCCAGAGCATTATTGGTAAAACTTAAACTGCCCTGAGAAAATTGCTGAGAAACTTCTTGAGTGAGTACACCATCACCCACTTTTGTTTTACCCGATGCCAAAAGAGAAGCCGCATACACATCACCAAATTCTGCACGTGATTCCTTAAAACCTACTGTATTCACGTTTGCGATATTGTTCGCCGTTGTATCTAAGTCTTTCTGCGATGCTGAAACACCACTTAATGCAATATTAAAAGACATGTATTTCTCCTATGAATTACCGATTTGAATGACATCATCAAGCTTGATACTGACATCACCGTCTAAATTAAGTACCACACCCTGACCTGAGCCACTTAGACTCACGCTGTCAACGTGTCGGTTGATTGCCGTTGGAAGCGCAGTTACTTCACCGAACACTTCCCCTTGAACTTGAACAGCGTAGTCACCTGGCGGCAATGGATTGCCGTTTTTGTCTGTGCCGTCCCAGTTAAATTCGATATTGCCAGCAGGCTGAGTGCCTACTTGCATGGTTCTGACTACCTCTCCAGCACTGTTATAAATATTAATTTCAGTGTTTTGAGAAGTTTGTTCATTTATGATCACGCCGCTGATATTGCTATCTGCACTCTCTTTGTAACCGATATTGCCGGTAACCAGCACTTGCTGACCAATTAAGCTGGAGGCTTGCAGTGCCTGATTTGATGTCATTGACGCAGCAAAACTTGAGAATTGCTCATTTAATTGCGATATGCCATCGGCCGTTGTGAATGAAGTCATCTGCGCAACCATTTGGTCATTATCTACTGGCTTGGTTGGATCTTGATTTGCCAATTGTTCAGTTAACAAGGCGAAAAAATCTTCTTGCTTCAGCGTTTGCTCTGTCCCGTCTGATACTTTGACTTCTTTCTCAGTGTTCCAGTACAAATCACGATTCAGGCCTTGTTGCTCTAATACGTTCATTTACCTATCCTCTTAGTGGCAGCTTCGCTGCTTACTGCCCTTGACCAAGCTGCAACACTCTGCGGAAAATTCGCTTAGTGGTGTCTGCTACCTGGACATTTGTTTCGTAGGCTTTTGAGGCCGACATCATATCTGCCATCTCTTCTACAATGTTGACATTCGGTTTATAGATGTAGCCATTCTCATCTGCCATTGGATTGCCAGGAGCATATTCAATCTGAAGTGGTTTTTGGCTTTCTACAATGCCCTTTACCTCGACTCCGACGCCTTTGGATTGCTGAGCATTTGCCTGATCCATTGCAGCGGCAAACACAGGATGACGCGCTCGATAGGTCTGGTCATAACTGCTGCTCACGCTATTAGCATTGGCAATGTTACTGGCGGTGGTGTTCAGGCGGACGTTTTCTGCCGCCATACCACTGCTTGAAATATTCATTACATTAAATAAGCTCATTATTGACCTCCACCGCTACTAAGGGCTTTTTTCATACCGCTGAATTTGCCGTTAAGTAGCATCAAGCTAGCTTCATAGCGCATACCGTTTTCTAAAAAGGCATTTCGCTCTGTTTGTACATCTACCGTGTTCCCATCACCTGTATCAGGCTGATTAGGAATTCTAAACTCAGATTCAAATCTTGCATTCTTGGTGCCAGCGATGTGTTTATCGTGTGTACGTATCATTGCAGAGCTGCCAGATTGGGCACCTTGTGCCTGCTGCATCGCTTTTTGAAAATCAATATCGCGGGCTTTGTAGCCTGGGGTATTTGCGTTTGCCAGGTTGCCAGCAATAACTTCCATCTTATCTGCTCTTACTTTAAGCGCGTTATGATGAAAGCCTGCTAGTCGGTCTAAATTAATGGCCATCAGTTAAACCTTAAAACAATATGTGGATCGTGTTGCTTTAGAATGAGCAAGGCTTGTGCCAAAAAATTTGAAGGATATTAAATTTGTGTGACGGAGAGTGTAAAAGAGCTTATTAGCGCTTGGAATAATAAAGGCCGCGAGTACATTTTTCCATTTTAAGTACGTCTTCAGCACCTGAGATAGATTCTGCCGCTCCTAAAATTAAGGCGCCATGAGGTGGCAATAAAGCGGTAAGCTTTTGCAGTATCTTTGCCTTATCGTCATTACTAAAATAAATAAGCACATTTCGGCAAAAGATAAGGTCAAACTTGCCAAAAGAATAAAAGCTATCCATTAGGTTTGCCTGGCGAAATGTCACCAGGCTTTTCAGCTTGTTATTTACCGCTAAACGATTGCAAGTCGTTGGCTCAAAATAACGATTTTGCATTTCAATGGGCAGGCCTCTTGAAATGGCAAGTTCATCATATTTCCCTTCCTTTGCGACATTCAATACGCGCTGTGAAATATCTGAAGCGATAATTTCAACCCCCTCGGCAAACGCGCCTGATTGTTTGCGTAAAAACTCATGAACCGTCATCGCGATGGAGTATGGCTCTTGTCCATAAGAGCATGCGCTGCTCCAAATACGCAGCTTTTTGACCTGTTTGGCTAAATTAGGTAATAAAGTAGAACTGAGTATTTGATAAGGATATTCATCACGAAACCAAAAGGTCTCGTTTGTAGTCATCGACTCGAGTGCTCTATCGGTCAGCCTGGGATTTTGTCCTGACATAGCAGCTTGTATAAAAACATTGATATCAGTAATGTCAAACTCTCGCATGGTTTGCGAGAGCCGACTATTGACTAAATATTGTTTATTGTTGCCTAGCGTAATGCCTAATCGCTGTGCTAAAAAGCGAGAAAATGCAAAATACTGCGCATCATCTACGGTATTTGTCACTTATACCTTGCCTTTCAAATCGGTTTGAAGCCACTTTTGAACGGCAGTTGCCAGCTCATCAGGATGGAATTTCGCAATAAAGTCATCTGCGCCTACTTTTGACACCATGGCCTGATTAAATACCCCAGACAAAGAAGTGTGCAAAATGACATGTAAGCGTGATAACTCTGGCGTATTTTTGATTTCAGCGGTAAGGGTGTAGCCATCCATCTCTGGCATTTCAATATCGGATACCAGAATACCTACTCTGTCTGTTACATCGCCCGTTTCTTCGGCAATTTGCTTGAGACGCTTTAATGCTTCAAGACCATTTTTTGCCATTTCGATTTCCAAGCCTAAAGTATTCAAGGCCTTCTTCACCTGATTACGCGCTACGGATGAATCGTCAGCGATGAATATAATTTTGCCATCACTTTTTGACACATCAACATTTGAAGCAAATTCAGATGATACATCAGTCGATAATGGTGATATTTCATTTAAGATTTTTTCCACATCTAAAATTTCTATCAACTCTTTGTCGACTTCAGTCACCGCAGTTAAATAGCTGGCTTTACCGGCACCGGTTGGTGGCGGCATAATCGCGTCCCAGTTAGTATTGATGATGCGTTCGACCGAGCCAACTAAAAACCCTTGAACTGAGCGATTATATTCAGCAATGATAATAAATGCAGATTTAAGGTCGGCAATTGGAGCGCCGCCCGTTGCCATCGACAAATCAATGACTGAAATCGTTTGACCACGAATGTGTGCCACCCCTCTTACTAAAGCATTTAGCTTTGGGATGGATGTAAGCGGTGGACACTGCAGTACCTCGCGTACTTTAAAAACGTTTATGCCAAAGCGCTGCCGAGAATTAAGGCGAAACAAAAGCAACTCTAATCTATTTTGACCAACGAGCTGCGTACGCTGATTGACCGAATCTAAAATACCTGACATGAAAACCCCCAAAATGGTTCGGCACGATAGTTGCGTAATGCGATATATAAGAAGCAAAGCGACTTATTTATGACGACTGTTGGCAAAAATTTGACAAATGTTGGGTCGTTAAAATAAGTGCGTATTTAAAGGCAGTTTATATATGCATTACATGACACATATTCCGTTATCGACCAAGTTGAGCATTGTCTTTACTTTATTTTTTGTGAGTATGGCTGCAATTGCCAGTCAGCAAACCCACAGAATAATTGAGAAACAGGCAGCTGATTTTGTGCGTGATAGTTTATTGAATTCACCAGGTGAGGACACCCAAATTGAAGTGCGTTCAATCGATCCTCGCATTCAAGTTCCAGTCTGTCCGCAAGGATTCCAATTCGAAAGCCCAAATTTTGATCCACGTTTATCTAATGTTTCTGTAAAAATAAGCTGTCCTGACAAACAGTGGTTTTTATTCACGCACGTTCAGGTTCAAAACATGAAGCAAGTTGTTGTAACAAGCGAAACACTTAGCCCTGGTGCAATGATTAATTCAGGAAACATTCAACTTGCCGATATAGAGCAAAGCCGATTGCGCGGGTCTGCTTTCTATTCTCTTGAAGATATCAGGGGAGCGCGAGTAAAACGCAGAGTAAGACCTGGAACGGTACTGACTGAATCGATGCTTTGTTTCGTCTGTAAAGGAGACAGAGTCACGATAAGCGCAGTTACCGGAAGCTTAAGCATTCAGGTTTATGGCGTGGCTGAGGAAGATGGAACATTAGGAGAAACTATTCAGGTGCGTAATATATCCTCAGACAAAATGGTACTCGCGACGGTAGCTGGCACAGATGAAGTGACCATTAAAATCTGATAGGCCATATTCTGGTATAGGATTTGCTAAGTTCGTGATACACAGTAGTGAAATGTCAATTAAATGCTATGATATTTAAAAGCGACAAAAAAATGTCGCAGTTAGCACTAAAGATTTCAAAAGTGCGGCCGATACAGTTTTCGTAGAGGTAATAAATGGTGGTGCAACTATTATGTCAATAAACAATATAAACAACTCAAACAAATCACAGCTAGATGCTGCGAAGCTTGCTCAACAGCAAAGCCAGACGCAATCATCTGCTAATGAAAAAGCCTCAGCAGCTCGGCAAACCGCTGCACCGGCTAAACAGGATTCTGTGTCTTTAACCCAGTCTGCTCAGCAATTGGCAAATGTGCAGAAAAAAGGGAGTGAAGCACCGGTTAATCAAGAAAAAGTCGATCGCTTGAAAAAGGCAATCAACTCTGGTGAATACCGCGTGAATCCTGAAGTACTTGCAAACAAAATTGCTGTACTTGAATCACAAATTTTAGGCGTAAAATCGTAGAGTAAATTATGAGTACAAGTCTTGAGAATGCTATTGGTAAACAACTCGCACTTTTGTGCGAATTGAAAGCGGTGCTTGAACAAGAGCTACATTTGATAAGCTCTCGTGAGCCCGAAACCTTGATGCAACTTCTGCAAGACAAAGAAGCGTTGTTGGCTGACATCGAATCTCAAGACCAAGCGGTTGAAATTATGTATAACCGCGTTGCGCAAAAGTCTGAGGTTCCTGCGTCATGTCATTCTTTGTTAGAAGACTGCAAAAAAGTGTTGTCTGAATGCAAATATTTAACCGAAATCAATGCGAAATCGGTTGAGCACGGGCAACTACGTTTGGTTCATCTAAGAAACATGATGATGGAACTTCGCGCGAAAGAGTCTATGACCTACGACCGCGCTGGCCGCAGACAAGGCGACCACGCTGGCAAAGGGATCAGCGTTTAAGGTTTCACCGTAACACCACCTCTAAAAAAACGCACTTTTAATAGTGCGTTTTTTGTTTGTGTTTGTGAGTATAAAAGCGGGGAGGAAGGGTTCGGTATTGTAATGTCGCTGTGCGCCATCCATGGCCGCTTGACCAAAGGCATCCATGCCTTTGGACACATTACAATACCGCCCCCTTCCTCCCCACTTCCCTACGCAAAAACTGATTACCTAAAGCGCTGACATTTCGCTATTACTAATGCCAGTATTTAGTAGTAAGTAACGTTTTTAACGCGCTTGGGTTTTGCGGTAGTTAGATATAGATCGTGGACAACTGCCATATCAAGCTCTAATTCAGTCGCATAAGTATCATCACCAACCGGGTAGCTTTTAACGACTCTTGCGCCGCGAATCACTCCTTCCACAGAGGCTTTTAATTGATTATCGCTTAAGATCATATTGGCAAGCGACTGCTCACCATCAATTTTTTGACCGTAGACCTGTTCAGCTAACTCTCTATAGGCATCGAGTTTAGATGCTTTAATTGCCTGTAATCGCTTGCTTGATTCAGTATTGCCCAATTGAGATTGGATTGGCGCGTAGCCCACTGCGCTTAACACCGGGTATGTCTCTGGCTGAATCGTTTCCCACTCCACATGCTTGGCTATCATTGAGCCGCAGCCAGATAATCCAGTACTTAAGCCAATAAGCAAAATGCTCTGCTGAGTAAAAAGCCTAAGCTTTTTAAATGGGCGTCGACTACCCGAATGTTTGATCGATTGATTTAATTTCATAGACTGTCTCTGCTTCGCGCGCACAACTGAAAACAGAATGTCTGCTGTTCAGTTAGGCACTCGCCAAATAAATTATAAGCTTATTTTACTGCAAGTTTTAGCAAGGGCTGTGCCATTGTAAGCTGGTTTACAAATTTATACGTTACTTCATACAAACTCATGCAAAGCGTCTGATTCCATGCATATATGGCACATAACTTGAAAAGCTCAATGGAATACAAAACATGAAAATGTAGTTTGAAAACGAGACACGAAAATGACCTTACAGAGATTAATAGCCATCACGAGCCACGCTTTGCTTTTTATTATCATTGGAGCAAGCCTTTTTGGTCATAGTCGGCAAAGTCATGCCGCTTGGTTTACAGCTAGCGGGCAAGCGATTGTTATTCATGGAGATAGAGAGGCCGCCAGACAAGAGGCAACCGAAGAAGCGATTCGACAAGCACTTCTATTTGCTGGCGCATCGGTAAGCAGCGTGCAGCAAATTAGCAATGGCTTACTTCAGGATGAACAGTTAGAAATACGCGCTTCAGGTGAAGTATCGGCCGTAGAATTGATTGACGAAGTCTATGAAAACGGGATTGTCACCGTCTCCATTCGCGCTGACATTTTTGCAAATAAAACAAAATGCAGCGCTGCTGATTATACCAAGCGAGTGGCTTCAACCTATTTTCCTATTCGCTATCAGGCTCAGGCGGCAAATGGACAACTGCACGCACTTGGAAAAGAAGTCGCGCTAAAATTTCAAGGTTTAATTAACCGTACAAGTGCTCATCTAGCCTTATCGCATTTAGAGCCTTATGTATTTGATTGGCATAAAGCGGATATTGCCAAACAAGCGCGTTACCTGGCCGAAAAAGCAAATTCTCAATACGCCGTGTTTGTCAGCATTGATGATATTTCTGTGGATAAACACAAGCGTTCAGCTTTTGAATTTTATAAAGGTGATCAACAGGTTCGTGCTTTTGATTACACACTCACTTTGGTTGACGGTGCAAGCGGCGAAACCGTATTTACTCAAACATACCGCTCTAAGACCCCTTGGGAATTTGACAGTCGTGCAAGCGTCGATGTTGGCTCTAAAGAATTTTGGCGAAGTCTTTATGGTGAAAATGTTATCAAACAACTCAACAAGGGTTTAAGCGATATTAACGAGTTTGCGCAGTGCGAACCTACTATGGGGCGGGTATTGGCAGTGGCAAATAATCAGGTGCAAATCAACTTGGGACGTAACCATAAAGTCCAGCCGGGAGACAGGCTAACCTTGTTTAATGTTAAACAACTAAGCGACACTTTTGGGCATGAATACAGACAGTTTGTGCTTCACCCTACCCCACTTATTGTTCAACAGGTATTTTCGAATACGGCGACTTTAACAACGGCAGATAATAGCTATATTGGCGATGCACAGCCAAATGATTATGTTGCGAGGCAATAAAGACATTACGATGGGAAAAACACGTATTCGAGAAGAGTGAGCTACTTTTGTTTTTAGCTTCATTAACTCTCTTTGTAAAAAGATTCCATCTAGAAGCTTTGACATAAAGTTTCGGGGGTTTTCAGGTTCTGCATCGAAGTCAGTACCAAGCGTTTAAATAACTGTGTGTTGATAATTAACACTACAGTGATTTTAGAAACAGCTTGAGTCTGCGCTTCTATTTCGTTTACTCTTTTTAAAAATTAGCAAACGTTATGCTGAATCACCATGTCAAACATGCAAATAAACGAAATCGTCATTGTCGGTGGGGGAACTTCCGGTTGGATGACCGCTGCCGCGTTGTCAAATCAATTTGAGCACTTACTTAAAAAGCAATCAATAAGCATTACTTTGATTGAATCTGACGACATCGGAACAGTTGGCGTAGGTGAAGCTACGCTGCCACACTTGCGCTTTTTCAATCAAAAGCTCGGCATCGACGAGCGTGAATTTATGTCTGCCACAAAAGCAACCTACAAGCTGGGCATCGAATTTTGTCATTGGGCACAATTAGGTGATTGCTACATGCATGCCTTCGGTGAATATGGAAAACGCCACCAAAATATCGAATTTCATCAATGGTGGCTGCGCGCAAAAGATTTGATGCTTGCTAAAGACATAACACAGTACTCCATGGCTGCGATTGCGGCAAAAAACAACAAATTCCAGCATCCAAAGCCCGATCAAAACTCAATGCTTTCTCGATTTAATTATGCATATCACATAGATGCTGGGCTATACGCGAAATTTTTGCGAGATTACTCACACCAGAGAGGTGTTGTCAGAATTGAAGGTAAAATTTCACAAGTTAAACAGGCTGGTGACTCTGGTTTTATTCAATCGCTTTGTCTTGATTCTGGTCAAATCATTGACGGTGATCTCTTTATTGATTGCTCAGGGTTTAAAGGGCTTTTGATTTCAGAAAGTTTAAAGGTCAAATATCATGATTGGTCGCACTATCTTCCATGTGATAGTGCACAGGCGGTGCCGTCCGAGCGGCCTGACACATTAATTACCTACACAAGGGCAAGTGCAAGGAGCGCAGGTTGGCAGTGGAGAATTCCATTACAACACCGTACAGGAAATGGCTACGTTTATTGCTCTTCATTTTGTGAAGACCAACATGCGCAAGATGAGCTTTTGATGCACTTAGATGGCAATCCAATTAGAGAGCCAATTCAACTTAGGTTTATCACCGGAAAGCGCGACAAATTCTGGGACAAGAATGTTGTCTCAATTGGCTTGTCAGGCGGTTTTATGGAACCACTCGAATCAACCAGTATTTATTTGATTCAAGAGGCAATTGGCAATCTTATTGACTTGTTTCCTGACGCAGATTTCAGCGCAGAGCTGCAAAATGAATTCAATCGTCTGATGGACGAAGAGTTTTACCACATAAGAGACTTTCTGATTGCTCACTATCATGTTAATAATCGCGACGACAGCGATTTTTGGCGCTATGTTCGAAATATGCAAATTCCCGATACGTTGGCGCATAAACTTTCTGTGTTTGAGACACAAGGCCATATTGTCAATTATGGTCAGGGAGAGTTTCTGGCCCCAAGTTGGCTTGCTGTATTAATTGGTCAAAAGCTCAAAATTAAACATTATCATCCTTCGGTAGATGTTTTGGATACAACTGAATTGACGAACATGATGGAAAATATTGAAAACGACATTTACATCAATGCGGCTGCCATGAAAAATCATGAGGATAGTCTAATGTCATTTTTAGCCAACAAATCAAGCAAGGAATATGAACTTTACAGTCGCTTGAGAGCATCCAAGTCTCTGTATGGAACCACTGAAAAATGAAAAAAGTCGTTATTTTAGGGCAATCTTCTGAGGCTGTTTTATATGCAATTGCAATCAAGGTCCGCTTATCGTGTGAAGTGATTTTGATCAAAGATATAAATCAACCTGAACCACATCGCTATATTGAAACGCTTTTACCGGATACTCTGCGTATATTAAATCAATTGGGCTTGAAGGAGCAGCAATGGTTACCTGAAGTGGATGGTGTTTATTGTACGGCGATAGAAGTCACAACAGCGGATGCCTACAATGTAATGTTGCCATTCTCGCCAATTGGCACAAACATCAACGGACTTGATTTTCACTCGGTCGCATTTAATACCCTAAATAAAATTAATGGTAAAGAATTTGAAGCATTTTCATTGGGTGCTCAGATGTCAAGAAAAGGGAAGTTTGTTCATCCTGTCAATGATGATAACTCCGTTTTAAGCAGCTTCGATTACGGTGTAAATGTCGATAACATCAAATTCGCTCATTTCCTGAATGCATATGCTAAATATCTAAACATAGAAATTATTCATGCTGATACACTAAGCTTTGACTGGGCGTTTTGTGAAAACGCCAGTGAAAATCAAGTGAAAACCTTGCGCTGTAATACGTCAAGCAAAGATGTTTTAGAGGTCCACAACATTGATTTCCTCATTGATAGTGCCGAATCTTCTTACACGTTACGCGCTGATGCGCAGCTTGATAACATCTTCGAAAACGATATAAGCCCCTCAATTCAACGGCAAGTTTCGATGTCAGTAGAAGTAAATAGCCCGCGATTGTTCAGTCCTCAGTGTCTCAGTCTGGAGGTTGGCCAGTTGTTCATAAGAGCGAGTTCGAAGACTCTCTGCCTTCAACTTTTTCTGCAAGACGGTGTTTCGTTGATTGACGGGGAGACGGCTCTTAGGAAATTTGCAAGCTCTTATCCTTACCTACCCTTAATCAATGACGAGATTGCGAAAGGTAAAGTCAATACAGTTATTTCGTCAAAGCAACCTTTAAAGTCATTGCCTTGGCAAGCCAATGTTATCAAGGCAAGCAATTTATATGAGCTTTGTCCAGTTTTACAAGGGAGTATTGCCTTACATTTGGAAAACGTGATGAGCTTTATAGACCTTGCGCCAAACACATCAGCACACAGCAGTCTTCGAAATGAATACAATCGACAATTTGTTGTACGACACAATGAATACAATAGCTTTGCAGAGTTAGTTATTCATCTGATGAGCAAAAAACAAGCCGCTAAATTAAAGAGCGAGAAAGCGAGCCGTGTACTAAAGCTTTATCAAAATACCGGACGATATATGAGTGAAGCTAATCAAGTAGTCGATAATACATATTGGTTAAATATACTTCTTGTTTTAGCAGGCTCACCAAATAATTACAATAAAATGCTCGCTATACCTTCTGAAACGAGAGATATATTAGAGAGAATTAAAAACATTATTTCAGTTACGTGTGAGCAATTACCCGAAACAAATGTCTATATGAAGCATTTATTAAATCAATAGACGCTACTTAGTGAATTAATCATGTTGTTAATAGTTTGTAATTTTTTCAACATGAAAGAGGTATTACAAGAGTAATTTCTGGTTTTTATAGATGCTGCGCCAAATGCAGACTTTCTTGCATTCTTCTCAAATAGAAACACGAACGAATCGTTACGATATTTAACAATTCTCATTTATTTAACTCAAGACAAGTCAAAACTAATGATTGCGATGGACATTGTAGAGGTTTTACAAATAGGACTGACAGGCTGGTATCCATGTATGTTCTGAAACGATTAAACCTTAAAGATCGTTCTTTTCTAACGTTGCTTTTTTTCACTTAAATTTTATGATTTTTACTTAGCATTTTAAGAAAAGACGGCAATTTCACGAATTTTTCGACAAAAAAGCTTAAAAAGTTGCATAGCTTGCTGAATTTGTATCACCTTTCTCGTTTATGAATTTTTACCTCTATTACATATTGTTTACATTTTCAATGCTATCGTTTAGTTTGCTAGTACGTTGAAGCGTTCAACGGACGTAATTGATAAATTGTACACACACTCGATTCATCAGTTACTCGAAAGGAATAAATAACATCGAGTGAGTTTTTTGCTCTTCGAAGCAACATTTTCTTAAAGGCGATGGGCTCACTCTTCATTGATGTTTGATAATCAATAATCGGAGTATTTATGGCTAGGCACATAAAACCAAACACACATTCGCAAAAAAACCGTTTTAGAAAGAGTCTTTTGGCTTTAGCTATAGCCGGTCTGACATCAGGCGCGGTAATGGCACAAGAACAAGAGGAACAAAACCCGTCCGACGAAGAAAGCATGACAGAGACTATTGAAGTCAAAGGTCAGCGCGGTAACTTAATGAGAGCAGCCGATTTAAAACGAAATGCTGACACATTCTTGGACGCCATTGATGCCACAGATATCTCTTCTTTACCCGATACAAGTATTACAGAGGCCTTGCAACGTGTGCCTGGCGTTGCGATTGAACGTTTTGCAGCAAGAAATGACCCCGACCACTTTAGTGTAGAGGGTACCGGAGTCGTCATACGCGGTTTAACGCAAACTCGCAGTGAATTTAACGGACGTGATACCTTTAGCGCCAACAGTGGCCGTGGTCTGAGCTTTCAAGACGTGCCTCCCGAATTAGTTGGCTCAGTACAAGTATTTAAGAACCAAACCGCTGAAATGGTTGAGGGAGGTTTATCAGGTACGATTAACTTAACAACTCGAAAAGCTTTCGACAATCCAGACCGCTTATTCGCCTTTAATACGGAATATTCTTACGGCGATTTACGTGAAGAAGGCGCTGGTCAGTTTTCGCTACTGTTTAGCGATCGATGGAACACCGACATTGGTGAATTTGGGTTTTTGATTAACTATACTCATGCTGAAAACAAATTCCAGTCAGACGGCATTCAGAGCGCCGTACAATGGGATAACCGCGCAATTCTTGATCCTCTTGTAAATGATGCACGAACCGGAAATGCGGCATGGATTTTGGGAAATGTAACTGATTCTAATGGTAATGAGGTGATTGACGCCTCTGGTAATCCGATACCTCAGCGAACGGTTCGTGGTGCAGGCGCAAGACAAAAAATAGATGATCGTGAACGCGATGGCGGTTCACTTTCATTACAATGGCGTTCACCTGATGAAAATACACTAGTAACCGCGGAATATATTCGTTCTGATTCATCCCTAGAATGGCAAGAACGAGTCATTGAGTATCAGCGTAACGACGATGCAGTGCTAATTCCAGTAGAAGGCTCACCTCTTATTTTTGATGCGCATGGATATATGGTAGAGGGCTTTCAGACAGCCGTTGCTGAGTATCGCTCCAGTGATTTCAATGGTGATGAATTCGGCCGCATGCCAAACACAACAACTTGGGATGGTTCAGTAGAAGGTATGACACCTTACGGTGGACTTATTGAAACTAGCACTCGCTTCAGGCACGATGAGAACCTTGTTGAAGACATATCGTTGAATATTCAACATGTCTATGACGACTCTTGGTTTTTAGAATTTGACGTGCAACGTGTTGAAGCAAGCCAATCAACGTTAGATAATTCCGTTTTTATTGGCCAAGGCGCTGTTGTTTATTATAAAGATAACGGTGACGATATTGCTGATATTGGTTTTTATGACCCTTATTGGGTGCCTGATGCAGACTTTGAAGGTCAATTAGGATTGGATAGCCCCAATAATGCACATTGGCGTGCAAGTATGCCTCACATTACTGATAATGAAGGTGAGTCGACGGCTTTCCAATTTGATGCAAAAAAAGTATTTGATTCAGGGTTTATCGAATCCATCAAGTTCGGTGCTAGACGTGCAGAGCGTGAACAAACTAACCGAGCGACCGATTATAGCGATGCGTGGCGAGGACTCAAACCACACTGGTCTCAGAACGATGGTCCAGGCTGGGTAAATTTAAATACACCGGAAATTCAGGCCTTAGCAAGATACTACGAAGTCGTTGATTTATCTGATATGAACGATGGTGCCATAGTAGCGGGCGGACGGTTTATTGCACCGACTATGGAACTTGTGAAAAATTACGGTGTACCCGAATATTCTAATTTACTAAAAAATCTGTCAGAAATTTCCTTACCGGGTGATTCTTATCGCTTACTCAACGAGCGAGAGGGAACAGTCGATGGAGGCGATTTCTTGCGCGATGAAATTAACGATATCGAAGAAACCAATACCGGTATTTATTTACAAGCAAATTATAATTTTGAACTTGGAGATACATATATAGACGGTAACTTTGGTGTTCGGTATGTTGAAACGGATTTTATAACCAACGGTTTCGTTTTATTCCCCGATTACACGCTAGAAAGATTTGAAAATGAAACTCCCCCAGGCGAAGTTTTGGATCCGAGAAGGATTCCGGAGTTAAACTTACCCGCAGATGACCGATCCTTTGGTTCTGGTATCTCAGCGCCTACGACCTTTGAAAGCACATTCACTAAAGCATTGCCAAGCTTTAACATACGTGCAGAAATAGATGAAGGAATGTACCTTCGTTTTGCAGCGTCTAAAGCCGTAGCGTATCCATCATTAGGAAATAGACGTGCATTCTTGACAGTGGGTGCTGAAACGATTGATGTAGAACGTGTTCCTCTTTTTGACGAAAACGGAGACATATTACTTGATGAGGACGGCGATCCGATTCAGGTTATCGAAAACGCCGAAGTCAGTTTTTATCGGGCAAGCGGCGGTAATCCAGGCTTAAAACCAATGGAGTCTATCAATTTGGATGCATCTTACGAGTGGTACTTTGATGATGCAAACAGCTTGACAGTATCGTTGTTTTACAAAGATCTCAAAAACTTCTTTGTGAATGGACAGCGTAGTGAAACGATTACGAATCCAGAAACCGGCGTAACCCGAGATGTAATCATCAATGGTGCAACAAATGGTGATGATGGAAGTATGCGTGGTTTCGAGATAGCCTATCAGCAGTTCTTTAATATGTTACCTGAACCATTTGATGGCATAGGCGTTCAAGCAAACTATACGCGACTTAGTTCTAAAGGTGTTCCTAATGCCAATTTGGAAAATGGTGTCGCATTAGATGAAAATATCGATGAAACGCTTCCTTTGGAGCAATTATCCGACCATACAGCTAACTTTGTACTGATGTATGAAAAATTTGGTGTGAGTGCACGCCTTGCTTATAACTGGCGTTCTGAGTTCTTGCTGACCAGTCGGGATGTAATTACAAGAAAACCTGTATTTAATGAAGCAACTGGGCAACTGGATGGTTCTATATTTTATAGTGTTTCAGAAAACATCGATATAGGTATTCAGGCAGTAAACCTGCTCGACGAAACCATTCATTTGACTATGTTACAAGACGGGAAACGATTAAACCGATCATGGTTTAATAATGACCGCAGATTCTCGCTTATTGTGAGAGGTAACTTCTAGTCGAACTATGAGTTGCTTATTGTAAAGGTAAAATGCAATATACTGAGAAGGTATATTGCATTTTTATATTTAGCTGAACCATTTTTGAATACCAAGTGCAAAAAATTGTCTTAAAAAGTTGTCATTGGGTTTTACTCATTGTGGTGCTAAATTTAGTAGTTTCCTATCTAAAGAAAAATCATGGAACATCATATTTCATCAAATCATACGCAAGAACAACAAATTAAACGCATCGTTATTTTAGGTGGAGGAAGTGCTGGCTGGATGAGCGCCGCTACGCTCGCACGTCAAATTTCGACACAGTATTGCAATATTATCCTAATTGAATCTGAGGATATTGGCACTGTTTCCGTTGGAGAAGCCACTATTCCGCAAATTTTGCAGTTTAATCGTGTCCTTGGCATTGATGAAAACGAGTTTCTTCGCGAAACAAAGGCTACGTTTAAGTTAGGAATACGCTTTAAAAACTGGGGACAGATTGGTGACGATTACATTCATCCATTCGGCAATCCAGGCACAACAATTGGTCCTCTATCTTTTTACCAGTATTGGCTCAAAAATAGAGAAGTCTCCAAATTAAAACCTTTAGAATATTATTCGATAGAGGCAAGAGCAGCCCGAGAGGGCAAATTTATGCGCCCCGCTAACTTACCCAACTCTCCTCTTGGAAGTATTGCATATGCCTACCATTTCGATGCCACGCTTTACGCTAAATACTTAAGGAAGTTTTCTTTAAGTCTTGGCGCAAGACGAATTGAAGGTAAAGTGAAGCAGGTTAAAAAAAATAAGCAAACCGGATTTGTTGAAAGCCTTATTTTAGAAAACGGACAACAAGTTAACGGAGATTTATTCATAGACTGTTCAGGCTTTAATGGCTTGCTTATCGATAAAACCATGGACGCTCATTACGAGGATTGGCGTCATTGGCTGCCTTGCGATAGCGCAGTGGTAGCTCCCTGTCATATCAAGAGCGACGTAAACGCACATACTACATCTACCGCGCATTCTGCTGGTTGGCAGTGGCGAATTCCCTTACAGCACAGGGTCGGAAATGGTTGCGTTTATTCAAGCAAATTCATGACACGGGATGAAGCAGTTCATAATTTGGTTTCGACAATGGAAAGTGAACCTCTTGCTGAGCCTAGGGATTTAAAATGGGTGACAGGTTGCCGTAAAACACCGTGGGTTAAAAATGTGGTAGCAATAGGTTTGTCCGCAGGGTTTGTTGAACCGCTCGAGTCTACAGGTTTACATACGATACAAAATGCTATCTCAAAATTACTGGTGATGTTTCCGACGAAGCAATTTAAACAATCAGATATAGATGCATACAATAAGGTGTCCTATGCCGAATTTGCACGTCTAAGAGACTTTATCATTCTCCACTATAAGGCAACGCAAAGGGAAGACTCAGAATTTTGGCAATATTGCAAAAACATGACTATTCCCGATACCTTGCAAGAGAAATTTGATCTATTTCAGAATAACGGCAGGTTTTGGCGGCAAGATAGCGAGTTGTTTGGGGAAACGAGCTGGATATCGGTATTTTTAGGTCAAAATATTTATCCGGATGCCCCTCATCCCTTGGCCGATATTATGCCGGAAGAAAAACGGATTGATGAGATTAGGCACATCGAAAAGGTGCTTGAGAACGCTTTACCAAAGATACCTAACCATTTTGAGTATTTAGAGAAGTATTGTCTAAATAACTAAGTTTTCTTAGGAAAATTGCTTTCAAACTCGGCCTTTTGCTCCGCTGTGGCCTCTTTTTGAAACTTGGCTTTATATTCATCGTAGGGCATGCCGTAAACGAACTCCCTGGCCTCGTCTAAATTTACATCAATGCCCTTTTCATCTGCAGCGGCAACATACCATTTAGACAAACAATTTCGGCAAAAGCCCGCTAAATTCATCAGGTCAATGTTTTGCACGTCTTTTCGACTATCGAGATGATCAATTAATCGTCTCAATACTTTTGCTTCAATTTCGTTTCGCTCTTGTTGTGTCAATGCATCCATATTTGTCTCCTTAATGATCGTTACCGTTATCAGTGCTTTTTGAACTTCAAAACAAACCTATCAAATTTTTACTTAAGTTCAACTCGGGATAGGCGATAGCGCAGATCTTTGTTTTAAACAGTGTACTTATTAAATTATCACCATGTGGCGATAAAAACGCGAATTGAGGTTAGTTAGCCAAGCGCTTTAAATATTAGCCATATTTTGTCTTTTACACGCAAATTCAATCGCTGCATAGAAGCGTTAGATATTCTTGAAAATACACGTTGCCCACTCAAGCCGGCTTCAATTATAACTGCATCGGAGAGTTGATTGATAACAAGCACTTCAGCCGGTATCTGGTTTATAAAACTGGTATCTGACAAGGGTGATTTGGCAATGCTGACATCCGATGCCTCAATCACGAATTTCTTGCGATTCGATGCTTGTTCCGTGTTGCTCAGACTCGCTTTTTCATAAATGAGGCGACGCTCACCCTCATTAATAGTCCCGGTAATTTCCCACTGAATTAATGCTTCTTTAGTTTGCGGTATGGGTGAATGCACATCTAATGCTGTCCACCAGTGTTGATGTGCAATGGAGGGCTCATCAAAATGGCTCGAATCGGTCTGGCCGGCCAAGAGCTTGGGAAGCATATGCTCTGTCTCGCCAGCATCAATTAACTTAGCTTTGTCGATGTGCATGAGATGCGAGCAAAAAATTGCCAGCTCCTGCAGAGAGTGACTTATCATTATAACGCTAATACTGTGCTGTGCGCACAAGTGCGCTAACTGATTAAGCATATGCATTCTTCGCGGCCAATCCAAAGCAGACAGCGCCTCATCTAGCAGGAGTAATTTTTTACCGCACACCAGGGCTCGAGCCAAAGCCACGCGCTGTTTTTCGCCACCAGAGAGGCTTTTGGGATATTGTTCCAGTAACTGAGCAATCTCAAAACGTTCGATAATCTGTCTGAGCATGCTTTCTCGGTCCAAACCGCTACTTTTGTTTGACCTTTTGAACCTGGAACCGCTATAGGTTTTACCCTGAGCTAATTCGAGATTTTGCAAAACACTTAAGTGCTCAAAAAGCGGCGCATCAGCACCCACATATACGCCGGGATGTTTTATATCAGCAAAACTGTTGTAATGCTGGTTTTCAAAATACAGATGATAGTCTGCCGCTTTTTTCAAACCAGCAACGCTTTGCATCAACGTTGTTTTTCCGCTTCCGGATGCGCCAAATATACCAATTTTAAAGCAAGGTGATGCACTCTTGAACTCACACTGCGCATGCATCACGTTCCGCCCGCTTTTGCGTAAGGAAAAGTTCGCTGAAAACGCAAGTTTGTGAATTGCTACATTGGTTTGCACGCTATTCATCCGTTAATAAATACTTAGGACGATTAAATTTATAAAGCAAGAAAAGGCTAATAAAACTGAACATCATTAAAAGCAGTGCAAGCCGGTGTGCAGCATCATACTCAAGCGTTTCTACATAGTTAAACAAGGCAATTGACACCACTTGCGTAGATCCCGGAATATTGCCGCCAATCATCAGCAGCAAACCAAACTCTCCCAAGGTATGAGCAAAGCCTAAGGTACTTGCGGTGATGATACTGGGTTTTGCCATAGGGAGAACAACATACCAAAACCGGTAGTAAAATGGCATGCCAAGCGTGATTGCACTTAACTGCGGTCCTTTCGATATACTTGAGAATGCTGCTATAAGCGGTTGCATCACAAATGGCAGTGAATAAATGATAGAACCGACCAGAATGCCTGTGAAAGAAAACACAAACTGCCCACCCACTATTTCTATCCATAATTGCCCCAACCAAGTATCTGGCGAGAAAGCCGTTATAAGATAAAATCCCAACACAGTTGGTGGCAGCACCAGCGGCAGCGCGATAATCGTTTCAATCACCGGACGTAAGGCCCCTTGATAGTTTGCAATTATCCAGGCTAAGGGCAAGCCAATCACAAGCAATATGATCACTGTGTAAAACGCCAGACTGAGCGTAAGTCTTATGGCTTGCCAATCTTGTAGGCTCAATGCTGTAAAAAGGCTTAAATCTGTCAAGTCGCCAGTGAACTCCTGCACTTTGGAATATTTTGTATTAGTCTTCGTTATATTTACACAGTTAGCAAGTAAGCGAAGGGAGTAATCATTTTTAGGTATAGTGATTGTGATGTAAAGCCTTACAATAGCGTAAAACGTTTAAACAGACATAATTCAATGCTTCTATGGAATCATACATCGTTGCTTAAGTTACGCAAAACAGTAAGCGAAACTGTAAGAGAAACTGCAAGAGAAAAAGCACTGGGAACCTTTCTCCTGGCTCTTTTATGCTTAATTCTGAATGCAACGAATGCTTCAGCGCATGATTCAAATGAAACAAAAAAGCAAGCCGTGGTTGTGGCAGTGGCGAGCAATTTTTATCTTCCTTTACAGCAAATATTGAGCTCCCACGCTCACAACTTCGACGTAACGGTGATTTCAGGCTCAAGCGGTATGCTGTATTCTCAGCTTAAAAACGGCGCGCCCTTCGATTTATACTTATCAGCAGACGCCGAACGCCCTCAGCTTTTGTTTGCAGCAGGTATGAGTAGTGAACCAGTTAGCTATGCGGTGGGTCAACTTGCTTTGTATCCTTATAACGATAAGTTACCGCTAAAACAGCAGCTCAAAAGCGCCAATAAAATAAGCATTGCTAACCCCAAGCTTGCACCCTTTGGACTTGCCGCCATGCAAGTTCTGCAAAGCATGTCGCTTGAACAAAGCCCAAACTTGGTGATGGGTAATAGCGTTGCGCAAGCATTTCAATTTGTCGACAGTGGGAACGCTAACATTGGATTGCTGTCTGTTTCACAGTTGTTGCAAGCCCATGCCAGCTTTAACGATGAGAAATACTTAAACTACACGCTGATCGACGCCTCACTTTACGCTCCCATAGAGCAACAAGCTGTTATTGTTAAAGGTGCAAAGAACCAAGTAACTGCGCGGGATTTTCTAACATTTTTGATGTCTGATGAGGTGCAAAATCATATCGTCAGTTTGGGCTATAGTAGGCCTAGCGATTGAACAGTGACGCGTGCCGACATATTAATTGCATTTGGTAAAGGAGCAGCAGCAGGTGGCGCCACTGCAGCTGGCGCATGGGGAATATATATTGGAGTAAGAAATCTAACTTAGTCCACGAAAAATAAGATAGCTCGAAAGAGCTATCTTATCCAAACGACAAATAACATATAGCCAAAGTTTTATTAACCTATGAATATTAAAAGTCTCACGAAGCTCGCAAAAATTTGCTTTTTAACGCTGATTGCATTGTGCGTGATCACGGTCTTGTTATTATCTATCTACCACTTTACTCAAACCGGAAACTCGGGGATAGCTAGTTCGCTGCTACTTATCGCAATAAGCCTGACCATTTACTTATTTTTTCACCTCAAATAATCGGTTTTATCAGGATGTGTCCAATCGCCTGACTTTCCACCGGTTTTAGTGAGCACTTTAACACCCTCTATTCGCATGGCAGGATCTGAGGCTTTACACATATCAAAAAGTGTTAAACAAGCAACACTTACCGCTGTTAAAGCCTCCATTTCAACGCCAGTTTTACCGCTTAATTTGCAAAGTGATTCTACTTTTAAGCGGCCCTTGCTTTGCTCCACTTCAATCTGCACATCGACTTTGCTGAGCATTAATGGATGGCAAAGAGGAATTAACTCACTGCATCGCTTTGCCGCCATGATCCCTGCAATTTTTGCAGTGGTAAGAACATCGCCCTTTTTGTTTTGATGCGCCAGCACGTCTTCGATAGTATCTGCCGACATATACACAAAACCAATTGCTGTCGCTTGTCGAGTCGTTTCGTTTTTGTCATTCACATCTACCATGTTTGCTGCGCCAGACGCATCTACGTGGGTAAGTTTGCTCAAAATAAGCCCTCATCTAAATATTAAAGTTAAGCTGTGCCTGAAATGTCCTTGCATTGAACCGTCGTCTTTAATTAAGTGGTCTTTGCGTTCGCAGTCCTTCGAGTCGAGATGCGCCCCAACGGCGCAATATCTCAAAGCCTATCAGGCATACTGCTACAGAACAAAGTGCAATTGCCATACCCGAAAATCCAAGCACCTCTTGCTCCGAATGCAGTGTCCAAATAAATTGCCCTACACACAAGGCTGCCACTACCAAGAGCGTTGGTTTTCGGCCAATTTTAGCAACAATATAAACACCAAGTGGCGCGCCCAATGCAACCACGGGGGCTGCGGCCAACCAATTTTCAAATACGCCGGGCTGTAAGCCTTGGCCACTAAATACTTTAACCGATACGCCCAAAATAGAATTAAAAGCCATAATACATACGGAGGTTGGGATCGCGATTTTCAAATCTGCTCGGCACACTAGAATCAGCGCAGTATAAATGACCATATCTATTCCAACGCCAGTAACGGATGTAACGGTCGCGCTTGCGATTAAGCCAAGGTAAATACCAAAGCGAAAATCCCAGCGTTCGTCCATTTCAGTCATGCCAGTGTGTCCGGCGATCTCATTAATTCGGTACAGGTGCAATAAACCAAAGCTGGCCCAAACCACCCCAAAAATCAGTTTGATCCACAGTTCAGGAAATTGCGGCGCAATAAAGAAAATGCCCAAAGGTAAGCCCACTAACGAACCGAGCATCGCACCACTTAAAATGGAAACAGCCAGCGGTTGGCGTCTGGCAAGAATGAAAATACTGGCGCTCGTCATGCCAATTGCCTGAATGGCAAAACTAAAGTCTCGCCCTAAACTGGCTGGAAGTTCAAACAATAGTACCAATACGGGAAACCCGACTGTGCCTCCTCCCATAGGCGTAGAGCCTGCTGCATAGGAGCCAATAGCCATAGCCAGCGCCATGGGCCAATGAGCGAGTGCCGTATCCCACAAGGCATTACCCACAACTAAGTACAGCCATACCGCGTAAAACCCCATTAAGCATAGCAACCAAACCCAAAGATGCGTTTTTTGGGGTTTTAGTAATGTCATTAGATAAATCGATTCTCGTTATGATTTTGGCGTAAGTTAACACAGTGAGATGATTAACTCAGCATTGTGATTAAGTTTTTATTGACAACTACATTCACAATTGAACGCAGAATTTCACTGTTCAATAAATGCCTGCTCAATCACATAATGACCTTGCTGACTTTCATCTGCTTTTTTGAATCCTCGTTGGTTAAGTATCTGCATTACGTCATTAAGCATTGCGTCGTTTCCACAAATCATAAAGCGGTCGCTTTGCGGCCTTGCATGCGGCATATTTATATCAAGAAATAACTTACCAGACGTGAGTAGGGTTGTAATACGACCTACTCGTTTTTCGTCATTAAAATGATAGACTTCACGCGTGACGCTAGGATAATAAATAAGTTTTTTGGCAAGCTCATTTCCGAAATATTCGTTTTTAGGTAATTGCTTACAAATAAAGTCTTGATACGCCAACTCAGAACGAAAGCGCACTCCGTGCACCAGAATGACTTTTTCATATGTCTCATAAATATCGGGATCTTGAATAATACTTAAAAACGGCGCGAGTCCAGTGCCGGTACTAAGTAAGTAAAGGTGTTTCCCAGGTAGCAGATGGCCGTCTACAAGTGTTCCTGTGGGCCTTGAATTAACCAGTATTTTGTCGCCTTCTTTTATGTTTTGAAGGTGTGAAGTCAGTGCGCCGTTTTGCACCTTAATACTAAAAAACTCTAATTCGTCGTCGTAATTAGGACTAACGATGCTATAAGCACGCATTATCACTCGACCATCTATCTCTAAACCAATGGTGACGTACTGCCCATTTTCAAAGGTTATATGCGAAGCACGCGTGGTGCGAAAACTAAACAAGGTTTCGTTCCAGTGTTTTACGAATGTAACCGTTTCAGTATGAAGTTGAGACATAAGCCCTCCTCGCTATAATTTGAGGACGAAAGACCATTTAACAATGTCTAAATAGTGCATATTGAACAAACAAATTTACATACATCCACCACAACTGCCACAGCGCCAATCGCTTTTATTGACCGCTTCATAGAATTGCGCAATGGTTTGCTCTTCAAATGGAATGTCATGTGCATCGAACAACTCAATAAGCCAATCGGCTTTTTCAGCTATCCAATCCGCTAACTCGAGACCTTCAGCAAAATCTTCATCGTCAGGATATAACCATGAAAATATACCAAAAGTATCCATGTGGTTTTCTTTTATTTGCTGCGGTAATTCAATCGCTTTGCCCTGATATTGAATTTCCCAATGACCCAGGCAAAGAGTGTGTCCCTGTGCCGTCCATTTTGCCTGAAAAGGATTGTTGTCTGTGCTCATTTTAGAAATAAAAAGCTACGAAATAAAAAGCGTAAAAACGCAGAAATGATAGGCACCTAAATTAAGGTGCCTCATTACTTTATCTAATTCACTGCATTAGCATTGAATCGTCAAAATCAAAGTTAAATCCCTGAATATCCGACTCGCTGATCAGTCGATGCAAATACTGCGACACAGCTTTACGATGTACTTTGTCGTTTAGATAGATCTGAATTTTTTCTTTTACTAACTCATAGGGCAGCGCATCACCGTCAATTTTACGAATAACTTCAACGATATGATAACCATAGCGCGTTTCTACGGGGGTTTGCATCAAACCCTCTTTTGCAGCAAATACTTGACGCTCAAACTCAGAGACTGTCTGGCCTTTTGACAACTGTCCCAGATTTCCACCTGCTTCTTTAGATGGACACATCGAGTGCTGTCTGGCGGCGCTGGTAAAATCGATGTCTTTTGATTTTATTTGATTCAGCAGCGTTTCTGCTAATCGTTTCATTTCAGCACGCTGCTCCAAATCATCGGGATCAGCAGCTAAAAGAATATGATTGGCTTCAACTAAGGGTGAGGTTGTAAAACGCTCTGTATTTTGCTCAAAGTAACGTCTGCATTCTTCTTCGCTAGCATTGGGTTTAGCCACTTCCTGATCGAGCACAGCATCAATTAATTCAGGCTTTGTGCTTAAGAGCTCTCGGTCAATTTTTTGCGCCAGAGCATTAGATGCAATACCTATTTCTTGCGCCTTTTGCGCCAAAACTTCCGCGATAATAACGGCTTCTGCCGCTTTAACCATCGCCTGTCGTCGCGTAGGTGCCGGATGATACTGAACTTCAGCATCAATGGCGGCAGCGGGGATCGCTGCGCCATTTACAATAATTTCGGGAGTATTAGTTAATGCCATCTTTTTCTCCTACTTATTCGCTAGCGTTGACGCACAACTTGATAGTTACGACGTACGTATTGCACTGGAACGCTCCAAATATGAACCAGACGACTGAATGGGAAAAGCACAAACAGTGTAATACCCAACGTCACATGGAACTTATATACAGGATGCACGGTAGAAATAAACTCAACGGCTTCTGTAGGTCGGAAAGTAAGAATATGGCGTGACCAGCTCATAAGGTTATACATGACCGCACCATCCATATGCCCTGTTGAAATCACAATTGTAAACATGCCTACAATTAACTGGAGATATATTAGTAATAATATGCCAGTATCCATGGCACTGCTGTTGGCTCGAATTCGAGGGTCAAATAAGCGACGATAGACAAGCATAGTGAGTCCGATAGCACACACTGCACCAAAAAAGCCGCCTATTCCCATCGCAATCACCTGTTTTACAGCTAAAGAAATACCTAAGGCATGCCAGATTTCCCATGGCAATACCAAGCCGGCAAAATGCCCAAGCAAAATCATAATGATTCCCACATGAAATAAGATGCTGGCAATACGGAAACGCTTGTTGCTCAATATTTGACTCGACTTAGTCTTCCAAGTGTACTGCTCTCTGTCATAGCGAATTAAGCTACCTAAAAAGAATATACCCGTGGCAATGTAAGGATATATGCCAAAAAATAACATGTCTAAAAATTGCATGACTAGCTCCTTAAGCTTTGCGCAGGTTCGCTTTTAGGTGTGGCGTCAGCTGCGTTTACAAATGAAATGGGAACATCTTGGTCGCGGCGCTGTGTTTCACTTGGCTTGGACTGAGAAGTAGGACACCCGCCGTTGATGGCATCTCCACCAAAGGTCACAGCTTCTTCTTCCCAGACTTTATCCAATGCTTTTTTGGTATCGTCGCGTTTTTCGTCTTTAACCTGCTCGCGCAAGGCGTCTAGGTCTATATCTGCTTTTGATAACGATAAAAGTACCTTAAACAAATGCTGATAATTGCTCTCACGTTTTTCAAGGCGTACATATAACAGTGACAGAACGTGTGAGATATCCTGTAGCCAACCCACCGCATTCTCACTGCCTTGCGTGCTAACAAACTCTAAAAAGAGCGGAATATAGTCAGGCAATTCTCTCACGCCAATGTCCAGGCCAGCGGCTCGATATTGCTTAAGTAAGTTCACCATCGCTTGACCACGATCACGTGATTCACCATGAATATGCTCATAAATCAGAAGTGACAATGAGCGACCTCGTTCAAACAGTCCGTCGTAATCTGCCTGCCAATCGAGCAAACTATCGCTAAAACGAGGTTTTACAAATTCAAGCATGTTTGCTTTGTCGGCAGACGCTAAATCAGCGTCTGCCTCGATCATCTTAATAACATCGTCCTTATGGGCATAAAGTTGCTCATTGGGATAATCGATGAGTTTTGCTAATAGACTTAATATTTTCATTAGCTTTTTACCTCCACCGGCAGCACGTCAGATACATCCTGCACTTCAATCGGAATGACCTGACGAACCGTTTGTTTTTTGCCGCCAAATAAGTCCAGATCGCTATCGCCACCGGAACAGCCGTTGCCAAAAGTAAAGCCACAGCCAGACTTCATGTCATAAGCGTCTTCTGCATAGGCTTTATGACTAGTTGGAATGACGAATCTGTCTTCGTAGTTCGCAAGCGCCATATAGCGGTACATTTCTTCCACCTGCTCTACTGATAGACCAACTCGCTCTAAAGCTTCAAGATTTTCCTCTCCGTCTACCTGTTGTGAGCGCTTAAAAATGCGCATCGCCATCATGCGTTGGAGCGCGTGTTCAACAGGCGCTTCATCACCGGCAGTCAACATGTTCGCCAAATACTTCATTGGAATGCGAAGTTGCTGCAAATCAGGGAAAATGCCATCTACCGTAGGTACCTGTTTCGCCTCTACTGCCTTTTGAATGGGGCTTAAAGGCGGTACATACCAAACCATGGGTAAGGTGCGATACTCAGGGTGAAGCGGTAAGGCTACTTTCCAATCCATCGCCATTTTGTAAACCGGCGATTCTTGCGCTGATTTTAGCCATGCGTCAGGGATCCCTTCTTTGCGTGCAGCCTCTTGAACGGCTTCATCAAACGGGTCTAAGAAAATGTCGCACTGAGCCTGATACAAGTCTTTGTCGTTAGGCACAGAAGCCGCTTCCTGAATACGGTCGGCATCGTAAAGCATTACGCCAAGATAGCGGATACGGCCAACACAGGTCTCAGAACATATGGTAGGCTGACCGGCTTCAATTCTGGGGTAACAGAAAATACATTTCTCTGATTTCCCGGTTTTCCAGTTGTAATAAATTTTCTTGTATGGGCAACCACTGACGCACATTCTCCAGCCACGACATTTGTCTTGGTCAATCAACACAATGCCATCTTCTTCACGCTTATAAATGGCACCAGAAGGACACGATGCAACGCAGGCAGGGTTAATACAATGCTCGCATAAACGCGGTAAATACATCATGAAAGTCTTTTCAAACTCTCCGTAAATATCTGCCTGCATCTGATTGAAGTTGCTATCTTTTTTACGCTTGGAGAACTCCGTACCGAGAATTTCTTCCCAGTTTGGTCCCCACTCAATTTTTTCCATGCGCTTACCGGTTATTAAAGAACGCGGTCTGGCAACAGGTTGGTGTTTACTTTCACCCGCTTTATGTAAGTGCTGATAATCAAAATCAAAGGGTTCGTAGTATTCATCAATGGTCGGCAAGTCTGGATTGGCAAAGATATTGGCCAAAATGCGAAGCTTACCACCTTGCTTAGGGGTCAGTTTGCCATTGCTATGACGCTTCCAACCACCATTCCACTTTTCCTGATTTTCCCATTCTTTGGGATAACCAATACCTGGCTTGGTTTCTACGTTATTAAACCAGGCGTATTCAACGCCTTCGCGTGAGGTCCATACATTTTTACAGGTTACTGAACAGGTGTGGCAACCGATACATTTATCCAGGTTCAACACCATGCCTATTTGAGCTCTAACTTTCATGATCAGCCCTCCGCCTTTTTACTTAAAACAGCATCATTAAATTCTGCTGTACTCTGGTCGACGCTATCGTCATCGAGCCAATCAACTTTTGCCATTTTGCGAACCACCACAAACTCATCACGGTTACAGCCAACTGTGCCGTAATAATTGAATCCATAAGACTGCTGTGCGTAGCCACCAATCATGTGGGTTGGCTTCATTACTGCACGGGTAACAGAGTTATGTATTCCGCCGCGGGTTTTAGTTAATTCCGAGCCGGGTACATTCACAATTCTCTCTTGCGCGTGGTACATCATGCTCACCCCTTCAGGTACGCGCTGAGACACTACGGCACGTGCAGCAATTGAACCGTTAACGTTGAATACTTCTATCCAGTCGTTATCAACAATTCCCGCTTTTTTAGCGTCTACTTCAGACATCCAAACAATTGGGCCACCTCGAGATAAGGTCAGCATTAAAAGATTGTCTGAATAGGTGCTGTGTATGCCCCATTTTTGGTGTGGCGTTAAAAAGTTAAGCGCTATCTCAGTGTTGCCGTTTGGCTGTTTGTTCATGATTGGCTTAACTGTTTTTAAATTAATGGGTGGCTTATATACGCACATGGTTTCACCAAAGTCACGCATCCACTCATGGTCTTGATAAAACTGCTGACGCCCCGTTACCGTTCTCCATGGAATATATTCATGGACGTTGGTATAGCCTGCGTTGTAAGACACATGCTCATCTTCAAGTCCAGACCAGGTAGGTGAACTAATGATTTTGCGCGGTTGTGCAACCACATCTCTGAAGCGAATTTTTTCTTCCTGCTTGGGTTTAGCAAGATGGGTATGGTCGCGTCCGGTAAATTCACCGAGCGCTTCCCATGCCTTCACTGCCACCTGACCATTGGTTTCTGGTGCCAGTGACAATATAACTTCAGCAGCATCAATCGCACTTTCAATTTTCGGACGCCCTTTATTTGCGCCTTCTTTAACATGCGTTCGGTTTAGCTCGCCAAGAAACTTGACTTCTTGTTCGGTGTTCCAGCTTATGCCTTTACCGCCATTGCCCAGTTTTTCAAGCAAAGGTCCTAAAGAAGTGAAGCGCGCATAAGTGTTTGGATAATCTCGCTCTACCACCACCATATTTGGTGCTGTTTTTCCCGGAATGAGATCACACTCGCCCTTCCACCAGGCTTTAACCCCAAATGGCTGTGCAATTTCGGCTGGCGTGTCGTGCAAAATAGGTACAGTGACTAAGTCTTTTTCAATTCCCAGATGACCTTCTGTCATTTCTGAGAATTTTTTCGCAATGCCTTTAAATATTTCCCAATCTGAGCGTGATTCCCAAACAGGGTCAACCGCTGCGCTTAATGGATGAATGAAAGGATGCATATCTGAGGTATTCAGATCGTCTTTTTCGTACCACGTTGCGGTAGGTAACACTATGTCAGAATACAAACAGGTGGTTGACATTCTAAAGTCAAGCGTGACTAGCAAGTCCACTTTACCTTCAGCGGCTTCATCTACCCATTTCACATCTTGAGGTTTCTTGCCGCCGTCTTCACCTAAGTCTTTACCCATCAGGCCATGTTTAGTGCCCAAAAGGTGGCGAAGCATATACTCGTGTCCCTTACCTGATGAGCCGAGTAAGTTCGAACGCCAAATAAACATATTACGTGGGAAGTTTTGAGGATTCTCAGGCTCCATGCAGGCAAAGTTCAGTTCACCAGACTTGAGCTTTTCTACCGCATAGTCTTGCGGGCTCTGACCGGCCGCTTCTGCATCTTTACACAGTTGCAACGGATTCATGCCAAGCTGCGGCGCTGACGGTAACCACCCCATGCGCTCTGCACGCGTGTTGAAATCGATGATCGAACCAGACCATTTTTCTTTATTCGCCATCGGCGAAACGACTTCGGTCATTTCCAATTTTTCATAGCGCCATTGGCTAGAGTGGTTATAGAAAAACGAAGTACCATTCATATGGCGTGGTGGACGCTGCCAATCCAAACCAAAGGCTAATGGTTGCCATCCGGTTTGCGGACGCAGTTTTTCCTGCCCCACATAGTGAGCCCAGCCGCCACCGCTTTGACCAATACAGCCACACATCATTAGCATATTGATTAAGCCACGGTAGTTCATGTCCATGTGATACCAGTGGTTCATACCCGCGCCAACGATGATCATTGAGCGGCCGCGCGTTTTATCTGCGTTGCTGGCAAATTCGCGAGCAATCTTTACTACATCAGCAGCCGGCACACCGGTTATCTGCTCTTGCCACTTAGGTGTATAAGGAATGTCATCATCAAAGCTTGAGGCGACATTAGGGTCATTATAGCCGTTGTCAACGCCGTAGTTTGCGAGCGTCAAGTCAAATACGGTCGCAACCAGCACTTCTTCGCCCGAAGCAAGTGTCAGTTTTTTCGCAGGCACTTTGCGCACAAGCACGTCATCGTGTTGCGTATTCTGAAAATAGCCAAACTCATGCTCAGCGCCACCGAAATAAGGGAATGACACCTCAACTAAAGCATCATGCTCGTCTTTTTGGCTTACGCGTAAATCCAGTTTATCACCGGTTTTACCGTCGGTTTGGGTGATATTCCACTTGCCTTTTTCGCCCCAGCGATAGCCAACAGAACCTGTGGGTGAAACCAGTTCACCATCTTGGTTGTTGATAGAAATAGTTTTCCATTCAGGATTGTTTTCCTGTCCTAAATTGTCTGACAAGTCGGAGGCGCGCAAAAAGCGTCCCTGATGCAAGCTGCCATCTTCGGCTTTGTCCAACATTACCAGTACAGGGAAGTCGGTGTACGTTTTGCAATACTCAGTGAAATACTGAGAAGGCTTCTCAAGATGAAACTCTTTGAGTATGACGTGTCCAAAGGCCATCGCAAGCGCTGCATCGGTACCTTGCTTGGGTGCAAGCCACTGATCGGTCAATTTGGCCACTTCTGAATAGTCTGGCGTGATACCAATTACCTTGGTGCCTTTATAACGCACTTCGGTTAAAAAGTGGGCATCTGGTGTACGCGTTTGCGGAACGTTTGAGCCCCAGCAAATAATGTAATTTGAGTTATACCAATCGGCCGATTCAGGCACATCAGTTTGTTCACCCCATATTTGCGGTGACGCTGGAGGTAAATCGCAATACCAGTCGTAGAAACTTAAGCAGTTACCGCCAATTAATGACAAGTAACGCGCGCCTGCCGCGTAAGACACCATTGACATGGCTGGAATAGGTGAAAAGCCCGTAATACGATCAGGTCCGTATTTTTTGGCCGTATATACGTTAGCAGCTGCAATTATTTCGTTTGCCTCACGCCAGTCTGCGCGAACAAAACCACCTAGTCCGCGCTGTTGCTTGTATTCTTTAGCTTTTGCCGGATCTTCAACAATTGAGGCCCACGCCGCAACCGGGTCCGAATGCTGTTGTTTTGCAGCTCGCCAAAGTTTAACCAGGCGCTTGCGAATTTTAGGATGCTTAAGGCGGTTCGCGCTGTATATGTACCATGAGTAACTTGCACCACGCGGACATCCACGCGGCTCGTGATTAGGCAAATCAGGTCGAGTGCGAGGATAGTCAGTTTGCTGGGTTTCCCAGGTAACCAAACCGTCTTTCACATAAATTTTCCAACTACACGACCCTGTGCAGTTTACGCCATGCGTTGAGCGCACGATTTTATCGTGTTGCCAGCGACGACGATAACCATCCTCCCAGGCACGGTTCTCTTCGGTGGTCACACCGTGGCCATCTGAAAAGGATTCTTCTTTGCGTTTAAAAAACTGCAATCTGTCTAAAAAGTGACTCACGTCAAACTCCTTAATGTAAATAACTGCGCGCTGAAAATGAGCGGCAATTTCAAGCTATGGATGGATTAAAGACTAATCATCAAAGGTGCACAAGAGGGCCAAAATGCCGCAAAAACAGTGGGCTACCACCAAAGGGGTATAGGGGTAGATGGGGGTTTTCCTTTGTTCTAAAGGGGTATAGACTAAGGTTTACATTTTTTGGCCTTATCAGCCTTTGCGATTGTTCTTTGTAGGTATCCCCTCAGAATCAAAAAAACGCACAAATTGATAACAAAAGTGACCAGTATGAATAAACAATTTTTCCACTCCACTGTTTTCAAGATTGCCGCGCTGATGTTCTCTATTAGCTTTTTAGCCATTGTGAGCATGTTCAGTTCTGTGTTTATCAGTGATGGTGCGCAAAATGATGCCGCCTCAATCAACGTAGCCGGTTCGCTTAGAATGCAGAGCTATCGATTGGCAAGTCATGTGCAAGTGCCAAATAAAACGCCAGAAGACATCGCAGTATTGCTCAAACAAATAGGCGATTTTGAGGATGATTTAAGTACAGGCATTTTGGTAAATAAACAGAGTTTAATTGGTACCGGACAATCGCAAAAACTGCTGGAAGAAGTCACCGCGCAATGGTTTGAAACAATAAAACCAATGCTATTGCAGGCAATTGAAAATGAGCAAGTTGACGGGCAAGCACTCAACCGGCTCATTGCAGAGTTTGTTTCAGGCATCGAACAGTTGGTGACTAATTTTCAAAGTCATGCCGAAGAAAATATTGCCACTATAAGGCTTATACAAAGTGTGGCTTTGTTTAGTACTTTATTGCTCATTGCTTTTGCCATGGTGATTGTAAACCGACATATTGAAAAGCCATTATCAAAACTTACTCACGTGGCCAGTCAACTGGCAAGAGGTGACTTTACCGCCCGTGCAGACGAATCCGGTCAAGATGAGCTTGCCATATTAGGGCGAACATTTAATAAAATGAGCAACGCTATATATCGCTCTCAGAATCAGTTGGAAGAACAGGTTAAGCGAAAAACCAAAAAACTGAGTCGAAGCAATGAGTCGCTAGATTTGCTGTTTTCTTTATCTCGAAAACTCAATGCAGTTGATCCATTAAGCTTTGATTTTCAGCCTATATTAGACCAGCTAGCACGCGTCACAGACATTAAGGATATGGATCTTTGCATTATGACAGCCCAAGGTGACGGACCTTATGAGCATTTAGTCAGTACAAAGAAAGACTTACCTGACAAATGTATTAAACACCAATGCAGTGGCTGTATTGAGCATTCTCAAATTTTTCAGGAATCCTCAAACAAAATGCGCTATCAACTTAGCCATGGTCACGAAAACTATGGTGTATTTACCGTGACCCCCTCCGACAGTCACCAACTGGAAGATTGGCAACATCAGCTTTTTGAGGCGTTTGCAGAACAAGTTGCAAATGGTCTAAGCATGAAGCATCAGCTTGAACAAAGCAGACGAATGGCGCTGATGAATGAGCGAACCGTTATTGCAAGAGAGCTGCATGATTCTCTTGCGCAGGCTTTATCTTATTTAAAAATACAAGTGACTCGCTTGCAGCGCTTACGGCAAAAAGACAATGGTCATGAGCAGATTGATCAGGTTATTGAAGAATTAAAGGGTGGCTTGGGCGCGGCTTACTCAGAGTTACGAGAATTGCTAACCACCTTTCGCTTGAAGCTTGATGGACAAGGGATCAAAGCGGCACTTGAGCAAACCATTGCGCAACTTAAAACGCGCAACGAAGATTTTGAGTTTGAACTGAACTATAGCGTAAGCAATATTCCCTTTTCTCCGCAGGAAGAAATTCACTTGTTACAAATAGCGCGAGAAGCCATGCAGAATGGTTTTTACCACTCAAAAGGCTCAAAAATTGTTATTGAAATCAGTAATAACGCGTTGAACGAAGTGGTTATGCAAATCGCCGATGACGGAATTGGTATACCGCAAGACCCAAATAAACTCAATCACTATGGTTTAGCCATTATGCAGGAGCGAAGCAGAAGTTTGGACGGCGCGATAGATATTAGTCTAAATGAAAAAGGCGGCACGACTGTATCATTTAGTTTTGTGCCAGAATACGCAAAACAGGCAGAGCTCAAATTGCAACAGGCCTAAAAGTAATGTCTGATTCTGTTAAACAGCGTTTAGGTAATTGGCTTGCCAATTATTTAACAAAACCCAGCGCCGAATATGACTCATTTAGCCCAATCAGCAAAGATGCCTTGGCCTCAACCCTGCAATTGGGTGATGTGCTTTTGGTGGAAGGGAAAAGCCGCGTTAGCACAGCGATAAAATATTTGACTCAGTCCACTTGGTCGCATGTGTGCATCTTTGTTGGTGAAAGTAAGATTGCTGAAGATAAGGTTAAAGAAAGCAAGGTTGAAGAAAGCATAGAAAATTTTCCGCTCGTTGAGGCAGATGTTGTAGAAGGCGTCATACGCATTCCGATCGACAAGTATGAAGGTTTTAATTTGCGTATTTGTCGTCCCGTTGGTTTGACTGATGAAGATAAAATGACACTGGTTAAATTCATTCACGATTCTATTGGGCATCAGTACGACACTAAACACATTTTTGACTTATTACGTTATTTGTTCCCCACCCCTCCTGTCCCCCAACGTTTCAGGCGACGAATGCTGGCCTTTGGGAGCGGCGATCCCACCAAAGCGATTTGTTCAACTTTGGTAGCACAAGCCTTTCATGCTATTCATTATCCGATTTTACCTATCGATTTAAGCCATGAATTGGCGCAAACCAAAAAAAGCTCGCTTCTGCATGCACTTAATCCGTTTACAAAAACCTCTAAACGTCTCAAATTACAAAAACGCCATTACAGTCATTTTGTACCTCGTGATTTTGATTTGTCGCCCTACTTTCAGATTATTAAACCCACTTTAGATGCAGGCTTTGACTATAAAACGATTCATTGGCACGAGGAGCAAAAGCAGGATCGAGCCAAAGACGCGACGCTTGTAATTAAGCAACTTCAGTCGAAATCAACTGGCGACCTTAAGTTTTCACGAGATGAAATGAATGCGCGCAGATAGTTTTCTTGGCACCAATGTGTTTATATATCTATTCGATACCAGCGATGCTCTTTTATAAAATCAAGGCAAAAACCAAAGCGGCGATTTGAAAAAGGCAAGGCCCGCCATATAGGCAAAAACACTAATAGCCCCTAGCCCACTTATTAATTTGTTACCCTGCGTTTTGCCACGCTTTATCGCAAACGTACCCAAACCAATATACACAATAAGGCATATCAGTTTTATACCTAACCATGGATGCTGCGTAGGCCATACCTTTGCACTGATCATTAGATATATTCCTGCGCTAAGAAGCAAGGTATCGATAATATGAGGCAAGGAGCGGATCAGTTGATGCCGAAGCATATCTGCTTGATTTAAGGCCCAGTAAAATCGAAGTATGAAAAGACTGATACTTGTTATAACAAGTATCATATGCAACTTTTTAATGAACAAATATTCCATACACGCTCTTGACTATCATCTCTCGAAAGCACAAAAGGGAGCGAAAATCGCCCCCAATTGCTACACGGAAATCCACTTGCTTAAGGATTGTAGAATTCACCGTCTTTGCGTAAGTAAAACCAATAGTTTATTAATACGCATATGCCGTAAAACACTGCAAAACCGATAAGCGCAACTTCTGGCGTAGTGGCGGTAATTTGTTCGCCTATGACTTTTGGAATATAGAACGCGCCGTAAGCCGCTACTGCTGATGTCCAGCCCAATACAGGCCCCGCTTGCTCTTTAGGAAAGACTACTGCAATCGTTCTAAAAGTAGAACCATTGCCAATTCCAGTTGCAGCAAACAAGACTAAAAAGAGGACAAAAAATGGAATAAAGAACTCTTCCGGGGTCGCTGATTGATAGGCTTCTCGCATGTAATAAGCCACACCTAAGGCACTTAAAATCATGACAATTGAACAAATTTGCGTTACTAAAGCGCCGCCGATTTTATCTGAAATCCAGCCACCTACAGGACGAATCAAGGCGCCAATAAACGGCCCCATCCAGGCATACATCAGTGCGCTTGGGCCATTTGGGTTGACTGTGTCGTGCGTCATTACGCCATCAACCATCACGTGGCTGTATCCAAAAATGACTTTGATAGCAAGGGGGAAAGACGCTGCAAATCCGATAAACGATCCGAACGTCATGGTATAGATAATACTCATTACCCACGTATGCTTGTTATTAAATATTTTATACTGTCGAGTCAGGCTTTGACCGATGGTTCCAGGCATCATTTTTAAGATTACAACAGTTGCTACCACAACCAGCACTAACACCACTTCTTTGGGAACGCCGAAGCCAGACCCATTTGCGGATTCCGGAAGCATTAGCCATAAACCAAAGGCAGCCACCACAAGACCAATGCCTAGCATAACGGTAATCAGTGCAAAGGAGGTCAGTGGATTGCCGATATCAGGAGACACATCTTGCGTACGGATGTTATTCATACCAAACCAGCTTAAGAAAAATAGCGGTACTAACAGCAGCAACCATACAAAACCGGCGTTTGAAATATAGCTTTCGGTACCCGCCGGAATTTTACCTATCAATGTACCTGAGGTATTAATAAGCGTCATGGGGTCGCCACTTAGCGCGCCAAATGCCGCAAAAGTCATAAACAGTGGCACAACAACTTGCATTGTTGTTACCCCAAAATTACCTAAACCGGCATTTAGCCCCAAAGCCAAACCTTGTTGCTTTTTAGGAAAGAAAAAGCTGATATTTGACATGGAAGACGCAAAATTACCACCGCCTAAACCAGACAAAAGCGCCAGTATCTGAAATTGCCAAAGAGGTGTATCAGGACTCTGCAAGGCAAAGCCTGTGCCGACTGCGGGTATCATTAACAGGGCAGTCGTAAAAAAGATGGTGTTTCTTCCACCGCATAATCGGATGAAAAAACTGCTGGGTATACGCAAGGTCGCGCCCGTTAAACCCGCTATCGCCATCAAGGTGAATAATTCAGATTTTTGGAAGGGAAACCCCAGGTTCAACATTTGTACGGTAATAATGCCCCAATACAGCCAAACCGCAAAACCCACCAAAAGGCTGGGAATTGAGATCCATAGGTTTCGGTTAGCAATTTTTTTACCCTCGCTTTCCCAGAAGTCTTTATCTTCTGGATCCCACTTTTGTAGGTCGGACATGCTACTTCTCCATTGAGATGTGATTAAATTACAGCGGAAACTATGCGCGAAATTAGCGTGACTGCCTATCTGCATCAGTGGGTACAAACTGAGAATTTTGTGGGAAGATATTTACGCTTGGTTTTGTTTATCCGCTACCCCAATTTAAAAGAAATCGTGGCGCAAAGGCACATGTGCAAAGGCAAACGTCATTTGTTAGCATGTACCTCTAATGGGGTAGATACCTTACCTATAAGTACCTGAACTACCAAATTAAATTCATGTATCATAGTGTTATGTAAAAACAGTAAGGCAAAAGCATGTTTGAAGAGAAGCCAGCAAAAATTATGATGGTAGACGACCATCCCCTTTTAAGAAAAGGCCTGAATCAACTCATTGAATTTGAAGACGACTTGGAGGTTGTTGGTGAAGCAAGTTCGGGGCAAGAAGCCATAAAACTCGCTTTAGAGCTTGAGCCCGACTTGATTACGCTTGATCTTAACATGCAGGGAATGGATGGCTTGGAAACCTTAAAACAGCTTCGCGATAAAGGGGTTGACGCTCGAATAATTATGCTCACCGTTTCAGACAATGATGAAGATGTTGTTGAGGCTATCCGCTGTGGTGCTGATGGCTATTTACTTAAAGATATGGACCCTGAGGAAATCATCGAAAAATTGCGCGAAGCAAGCTTGGGCAAAATGGTAATGAGCGCCAAATTAACCGAAATTCTGGCAACTGCGCTTCGCAAGCCTGAACGCGCAGGCTCGCGCGCTCTGGCAAGTTTAACCAGTCGTGAACTTGAGATACTCAAGTTGATTGCAAAAGGAATGAGCAATAAACTGATTGCACGAGAACTGGATATCTCAGACGGCACAGTTAAAGTCCATGTAAAACACTTTCTAAAGAAGCTGAACTTACGCTCTCGAGTGGAGGCCGCTGTTTGGATGGTCAACCACCAAAAAGGAGCACAATAAATGGAATGTGGATGCAGCTCAAGCGGACTTATGCCAATCGAAAATGCGCAAGCCTTGATTACTGAGCTAATTCGCGAATTTCTCGCCAAACCCGCAATAAAAAACAAGCTAAGCGAACGTGTATTATTGACTGACGCAGTCGACAGGGTGCTAAGCGAAGACGTGGTCTCCCCTTTAAACGTGCCCGCTTATGATAATTCAGCCATGGATGGTTACGCCATTCGAAGCGCTGATCTTAGCAAGCACAAAATGCTCAAACAAATCGGTAAAAGTTTTGCTGGTTTGCCCTTTGAGGGTAAAGTGGGCGAAGCGCAATGTGTGCGTATTATGACAGGCGCCCAAATACCCAAAGGCGCTGATGCTGTGGTCATGCAAGAAAATGCGCTTGTTCACCGTGACGAACATGACGAAATTAAAGGCATTGAAATTACTAAATGTAGCGGAAAAGGCGAAGCCATTCGACCCGCCGGTGATGATATTCAGCAAGGCGCGACTGTATTAGCAAAAGGTACACGCATTACACCTGTAGGGCTGGGCGTATTAGCGTCATTAGGTCTCAAACACGTTAATGTTTTTCCAAAACTTAAAGTTGCCGTATTTTCTACTGGCGATGAATTGCTTTCTCTAGGCTCACCGCTTGAATCGGGTAAAATTTATGATTCTAACCGCCCTATGCTCGTTGCCATGTTAAAACGCTTGGGTGTTGAAGTGCTTGATTTAGGGCTGATTAAAGATAGTAAAGACGCGATAACAGAGGCCTTTCTATACGCAGATACTCACGCGGATTGCGTTATTACCAGTGGTGGGGTGTCAGTTGGTGAGGCGGATTATACGCGTGAAGTGCTGGATGAAATGGGCAAAATTGATTTTTGGAAACTAGCCATAAAGCCTGGAAAACCCCTTGCTTTTGGGCGGCTTGCTAATAGTCTCTTTTTTGGATTACCGGGAAATCCGGTCAGCGCGGCGGTGACCTTTGATCAAATTGCCGTACCAGCGCTAAAAGCCTTAAGTGGGGAGCATACAGTTGAACCCGCGCGTTTTGTTGCGCTTGCAGGACAAAATTTCAAAAAGCGGCCCGGTCGAACAGATTACCAGCGCGGTCATTTTACACGGAATGAAAATAATCAATTGGTGGTGACCTCAGCCCGCTCACAAAGCTCTGGGGTTCTATCAAGCTTTTGTACCAGTAATTGTTATATCGTATTGGAACAGGAACGGGCGAGCGTAAATAAGGGCGAACCAGTCACTATTCTGCCATTTGAGAAGCCGCTTTTATAGAATTGGTTTTATAATGACAGTGTTGTTTTTGAAGCAAATAATAGTCTTATCTTAAAGTAAAAATGTAAGCAAAAATGTGATTAGAAAATCAAGCTACTTTGTCTTTGCCTGGCTTAGCATTATCATTGGTGTAATTGGCATTTTTCTGCCACTACTACCCACCACGCCATTTATTCTGCTAGCCGCTTTTCTATTTTCAAAAAGCTCTGTGCGCATGCATAACTGGTTAATAACTCATAAATACTTGGGCCCAATCATCATCGATTGGGAGCAGCATGGCGCGATTAGTCTAAAGGCAAAGTGGACCTCAACTATTTCTATGCTCGTGTTGGTGACTTACCCGCTCCTCTTTGTGATCGACAGTATTATTATTCAGGCGATCGTGATTTGCTTTATGCTTGCAGTGAATCTATTTATTTGGACCCGACCGTCAAAGCGCACGCCTGTTTCTCAAAAAACTTGATGCTCTTACTATTTTACAACAATAGCTAGCTTCACATTGCGGTGCTACGAGCAAGCTATAAAAACCAAACTAAAGCCAAACCCGCACCTAGCGAAACCACCATTGGAACACCCACATATACGCCTAGCTGTCGGTTCCCTATACTCCAGCTCATGCCCGATTTTACGAGGTTATTAACCGCAGCTGCGATCACAATACCAAGCGTAGCGGTACTAAGGTCGATACTTTCTGTTGACATGCGCGTTAATGATAAAGTTATAGCATCAACATCGGCTATACCCGACGCTGCAGCAAGTGCGTACACACCGGCATCGCCAAAGGCATTTTTCAAAAATTCGCCTAGCAGCAGAATAACGACGAGTAAGCCACCGAATATGAGAGCAGATGATAAATCGAGTGGATTCTGATCTATATTAGGCTGGCTTATTTGTTCAGACTTACTTTTCCTTGCCACGAAAAATGGAACCATCACTTTTTAATCACTTAATTCTCATCACCCCCTACAAAAGAGGCTTCAATCGAAACTGCTGACGTCGCTTTATACAAACTATTGGAAGCCAATTTTGCAGGATTCAAGCATCATGAATTGATGTCATGTTATGAGTTCACAGAAGATTGGCAATCTTGGAAGATTCATCCTTTTAGAGTTGAAGTTATTGTTTTATTGCATGGTGCAATAGAAGTCGTTTTGCGTATTGATAATTTAGAACAACATAAAACGCTGAGCACAACTGGCTCTTTTTTAATAGTGCCAAAAACACATGGCACACTGCAAAAGTCAATCAACCATGTAAGATCTTCTTCATCACACCTGGAGAAGCAACACAGCACCAAACTATTAAATTCTCAAGGTGCTTGTGTGGCTAACCCAGCCAAACGAAGTTTATTAGAACAAAAATTTTTTATTCGTTTTTAATAGCGGCTCTCAAACGATCGTTAAAGCAGTGACAATGTCTACACAACACCTGCATACAAACAAAATCCCACAATACAAAAAGTGCCAATACAGTTAATTGCCGACCAGGTTTTCACAGGTGTTTGCTTGTCTCTCCACTGCGTGGTCATCCTGTAAAGCGCATAAATACTGCTAGCTAGCATAATCCATCCAAAATAAGGCAACCATGCCCAGTGCGAGAGCATACCAAAAGATGTCAGAAACGGGTTTGCCGACCAACTTTGATAAAATGCACCAATTAGTGATATCGCTAAAACGACTGCAAAAATACTGCTGAAAATAACTGCCGTTATGGACGATTCTCTGGTAAAAACGCTTGCTATGAGCGCAACTGAAATCAATATACCTCCTAAGGCCAAGATAGCGATTTTGGACCAAATAGTATCGTTCATAATCCACTTGCTAATGTTTGCAATGCCTTTATTCAATACCACATCGGTGCGGTAGACGATCGTCCCCAAATTTTTATACTCATCTGTATTTACAAGCTGTTGAGGATTGCTCAAAAATACGCGTAATATTGTTCTCGCGCCAGCGGTCACATCATGAGCACGATTGCTCAAAGTGAAGTGTTGGGCTTGAGCGACTTGTGGAATTAAGACTTGAGAACGCTGAGGCGGTGTTACAGGATCATAAACGCCATCGGCAATTACAACAGGAACATTGCTGGGAAAACTTTTCTGTACAAACACATCAGAAGCACCGATCAAATCACAAAAAAATCCTAGCCGTTTGGTAAGCCAAGTCTCTCGCATAACTGAAGCTAAATCTGTTTGCATCGACACTTGCGTCAATTCTTTATCGATTTCTGACGCATCGTTACAGCTTACCGCGAGGAAATTATCATTGCGATTAACTGCAAACTTATCCAAGAGAATTGTCGCCAAATTATTCAGTATCCAATCGTCACCACTGTGAAGACTTTCGATAAATAATGGTACTACTTCAATGCTGTTTGTTACATATAAGAGCCCAAATATAGCATTCATCAATCCGAATTCGTCAATGGTTATATGAGAGTGTTTTGAATGATTAATCGGCACACTAACGGGGGCGTTTTTAAAGCGTTTGAAAGTGTCATATAGCTTTGACTCAAGCTTAGGATATGCTTCATCGCAAACACTATTTTCTTTACACTCATCAAAAATGCGTTGCAGTACCTGGTAAAAATATTGAAACTCGCGTTCCTTTTTGAAAGATTCGATGGGCACAATGCCAGATAAAAAAGCGCCCTCTATTGAGTCTGGATAGGACAACATCAGCTGCTGCCCGTATCGAGAGCCATAAGAGTGACCCCACAATAACCATCGTTGGTAACCAAGCAAGTTTTTAATTGTTTCAGCATCGTCTGCATAGCTTTTTGCGCTGTACTGCGAAAATGCAAGGCCGGTATTTTGAAGTCTTTGCTTGCAAGTATTGATGGCATCAATATGCTCGTTGATGGCGTCTTGTTTACTTTTACCGAATAAAAACCAGTATGTTTTGTCCAACTGATGTAACTCATTACACAAATAAGGTGTCGATTTGCCTACTCCCCGGGGGTCTAAAAGCACAATATCGCGCTTTCCCTCTTTAAGAATCCTTTGGAAAAACGGATTTGACGCAAAACGCCCCGCAACATCAGTCGCACTCTGACCGGGTCCACCCGGAATCGCTAAAATTGCATTTTCACTAAAACTGCCTGGCGTAGCCTGAACAACCGCAAATGCCAGTGTGACATCACCATAGTTCTGCTCCATCGCAGATTTAGAAGCGCTCACTGTGACGGAACCATAGGCAACGCGGTCTTTTACATCTTCCTTAAGGGCAAAAGGATAGTCTTGCCAATCAATAACACGCGGTGCGGCCTGCGCGTTGTTAGCGAACAAAAAAGTAGACCCCAGAATGAAACTGAGCACTAATATCCCTGTTGCTTTATTAATGGTCATAAAATCCTTCTCAATCATATATTGTGTATATTTTATCCACTAAGCCATAACAATATTATTTGTGCAACTTTATTACGCCGAAGCGATGTCGTCCTACTTGCAATAAGAGTTGCTGTGCAACAATTTTTCATCTAACGCACAGCGACCCAACGTAGATACTTTCAACCAATAAATTAAACACAGTTATAAGCAAGCTATAAAAACCAAGCTAAAGCCAAACCCGCACCTAGCGAAACCACCATTGGAACACCCACATATACGCCTAGCTGTTTGTTTCCTATACTCCAGCTCATTCCCGATTTTACGAGATTATTAACCGCAGCTGCGATCACGATACCAAGCGTAGCGGTACTAAGGTCGATACTTTCTGTTGACATGCGCGTTAATGATAAAGTTATAGCATCAACATCGGCTATACCTGACGCTGCAGCTAGTGCGTACACACCGGCATCGCCAAAAGCATTTTTCAAAAATTCGCCAAGAAGCAGAATAACGACGAGTAAGCCACCGAATATGAGAGCAGATGATAAATCGAGTGGATTCTGGTTCATATTAGGCTGACTTATTTGTTCAGACTTATCGTCTCGTTGCCACAAAAAATAAGCGGGGACGTACAAAAGTACCGTCATTAAAGCCACAGGCCAAACTAAAGTGGGAAGTAAAGCCTTATTTATAACAAAGCAATAAATCAGGATCCGCGGAAACATGGTACCACAGGCGATGAGAATGCCTGCGGCGTATTGATTGTTTAACTCAGGTGTTTTCGCCGCCCGCTTGGCAAAATGCAAGGTTAACGCCGTTGAAGAACTTAAACCCGCAAATAAACTGGTAAACAATATGCCCTTTTTCGCGCCAGCGATACGAATAGCAAAGTAACCCACAAATGAGATAGAGGCGATCATCACGACCATCCACCAAATTTCTTGAGGGTTGAGCACGCCACCCGGCCCCATTTCTCTATTGGGTAAAAGCGGGAGCATGACTACGCTGATAAGCAAAAGTTTTAAGCCGGCATCAAGCTCTTTCTCTTGAAGCTTTTGGATCCAGCCATGGATCTCCTTTTTGTTGTCGAGAATAAAGGCCGTCACTACCGCAAGGGATGTAGCTACCATCGCATCCACTGCCACTACCATCGCGCCTAAACAAAAGGTAACCAAAATACCAATCATGGTTGTGATACTAAAATTGCGAATTTGTTCTATGCGTTCGTGATAGGCTACCAGGGCGATGGCGATGATACTCACCATCATGATGGGAAACACCCAGGTAGTAATTTCCTGGGCAAGCACCACTGCGATGCCCCCTAACAATCCAATGAGTGAGAAGGTACGGATACCGGCAATACGTTCGCCTGCATGCTGTTCTTTTGCATCCCAGCCTCGCTGAAGGCCGATGATACCGCCTAAAAGAAGCGCAATGGCAAGGTGGATGGTTGTTTGGTTATTTTCAATAAATTGTTTAGCTAAATCATCCATAACACTACTGTTCGTTTTTCTTAAAATCGTTTTATGTAAACAACTCTCATGAACACTAGTGTAGTCAAAAGCTCAGGATTATGACACCTGCTTGTCTTCATACCAGCGCGTCAAGGCCTGCTCGTCAGATGTTTTGCTATCTACCCATTTCATTCCTGAAAGCGTGCCCTCTTTCTTCCAGAGAGGCGCGCTATTCTTAAGGTAGTCCATAATAAATTGCGCACCTTCAAAAGCTTCTTTGCGATGCTTTGCCGTCACACCCACAAATACAATCTGTTCAGAAGCTGTTAAATGTCCGATTCGATGAATAACGCTAATTTGCCCAAGTTCCCATCTCATTCGCGCTTCGCTGCATATTTTCATAAGCGATTTTTCCGTCATTCCCGGATAATGCTCAATGAACATGGACGACACCGAACCATCTTGATTAAAATCTCTGACCAAGCCCGTGAAGGTAACAATGGCCCCGTCACTATCTGCGTTTTGACGCAGGCGCGAATACTCTTCACCCACACAAAAGTCAGCGCTTTGTACTTTTATCATCATTATCCCCCTGTCACTGGCGGGAAGAATGCAACCTCATCACCGTCATTTATTTTTGCGTCTGAAGCGCTTAGCGTCTGGTTAACCGCAATCAAGACGTTTTTGCTTGATAAAAATTCAAAATCGTTATTTTGCTCGAGCAAGGTTTCTACTAAAGAAGCCACCGTCGTTTCGCCGCTTTGCTCAAGCTTGAGTGAGGCTACACCGGCTCTTTCTCTGAAGTCGGCAAAAAATTTAATGTTAATCATCATTCTATTCTCTATTTCACAGCACCTGCTCGCTCATCAATCCGTTAAGAGTCAAGCTGTATCTCTGCTTTTGCATGCCGGTGCATCTGATAAGTGCGGCACAAAATTACAAGGACCCTGCGCACCATTAAGTTGTGGCTGAATAATGCCCTGCCACGCTGTTCTGCATGCCCCGGTTGAACCGGGTACACAAAAAATAATTGTTCCGTTCGCCAAACCTGCAATTGCTCGCGATTGAATGGTCGATGTGCCAATTTCTTTATAAGACAAATAGCGGAAAAGCTCGCCAAAACCTTCAACTTCCTTATCAAACAGAACGCTAACAGCTTCTGGCGTTGAATCGCGTTGGGTGAATCCCGTTCCGCCTGTAATAAGCACGGCTTGTACATTCTGGTCGGCAATGTAATCTGATACCTTGGCTCGGATGAGATAGACGTCATCAATCACAATATCGCGGCGCACCACACTATGCCCCTCTTCTTTTGCACTGGTAGCCAGAAACTCACCTGAGGTATCCGTTTCAAAGGTTCGCGTGTCAGAAATGGTTAATACCGCTATGTTTAATGCGGTAAATGTTTTATTAGCATGCCCCATGAGCAAACTCTCCTGAAATCAATGTGGAATTATTTACCAAAAATTCTTTTGCCATCTGCCAATCTGCTGGCGTATTTGTATTGAGTAACGAAATACTATTTTGGCATTGAATGCGTTGCATTGGAAAATGCTGACAAAATTGCCCCACTGAGTAGCATGAATCGCAGCGCAAGGTATAATCAAGCGCTATGCGGGTAGTGGGTGTATTACGTAAATACAGCGGTAGGTTATGTCCGGCAATTGAGACGTTTAGATTCTGTTTTCGGCCCACCGTCAGCATAAATTCGAGCGCCTCTATTTCAATTAACGGCACATCGACGGGCAAAATAAGTAGATGATGCTGAACAAATCGGTTAGCCACTGCATGTATGCCCGAAAGCGGACCTTTGTTTTGAATTAGATCCGCAATATGACCACGATGGCCATCATTTCGGCTTACAACTACCTCGTCAACTGATGTGCCTGAGAGGATTTTTATTGCTCGTGCAAGCAAGCTTAGCTCATTAATTTCAAGCAAGGCTTTGTCTTGACCCATTCGAGAAGAGCGTCCGCCTGCTAAAACTACACCTAATGTTTGCATATTATCCTCTTTTAGCCGCCTAACATGGCAAGCTGTTTTGTTGCGCCTGTAAAACCTTCATCTAAAAAGTGTCCAAACTTTTTCTCCATGACATGATGACGAATGGCTTCACAGCTTGCATCCACATCGCCAGACGCTAAAAGCGGAGCGATATCTACGCCATTTTCGGCGAATAAACATAAATGCAATTTACCTTGAGACGACACGCGCAGACGATTACACGTCGCACAAAAGTCTTTACTATATGGCATGATCAAGCCAATATTGCCTGCAAATTCAGCATGTGAAAATTCTTGAGCAGGACCGGCTTCTTCACCACGAATGATACGTTGCCAACCTTGAGCCAAAAGCGTTTCTTTTATTTGTTCTCCAGCAACGTGATTCGCTTTAAAAAATTGTCCGTTATCGCCGGTTTGCATTAATTCAATAAAGCGCCAGGTGACTGGATGACTGCGCAAATACTCAAAAAATGCATCGAGGCCTTTGTAGTTAAATTGTTTGAGCATCACAGTGTTGAACTTGATCTGCGCGATACCTGCTTCAACGGCTTTATCTACGCCAGCTAAAATATCCTGAAGTTTATTTTTACCCGTAATAGCAGCGAACATTCTAGGATCCAGACTATCTGCACTCACATTTAGCGCATCAAGTCCTGCATTTTTATAAGCCTGCGCGTCACGTTTGAGCAAAAACGCGTTTGTCGTCAATGCCACGGTTTTGATACCTTCAACCGACTTGCATAGGGCGATGATTTCACATAAATCTTTTCGCAATGCAGGCTCACCGCCTGTAATTCGTATCTTTGTTGTGCCTAACCTGGCAAATGCTTTTACTAAGGTTTCGATCTGCAACAGTGACATGCCGCCTTTTGGCGTATCGCAAGGATTACCGTCAGGCAGACAATAATTGCATCTGAAATTGCATAGTTCTGTAATGGACAGGCGCAGATACTTGAAGCGCCTGCCAAATGAGTCTTGTAATTGCTGCTTTTGATTTTCCACACAAACACCTTTCCAATTTCGAGTAAACTCGTCGGGAGGCCAGGCAATTTCTTATCCTGACCCGGCGAAACAATAAAGTCAAAACTGAATGAATTTGATTGAATCGCGGCATGCCACCCATAGTCAGACGTTTAGACGTGTTGTCTGGCCTTAGGTTGACATGCTCGAAGTGATAGCTTCATTTAATTGTGATACAAACTATTGTGGTCCAAAAAAGACCAAATTGAAATGATGCTGAAGGAATACTCACTAGTAGGTACACGGCCTAAAACTTTGCCGTCACCATTGCCCAAAATTTATTGCTATCGACTGAGAATTCATCTGCACTGTAATTCGCATATTTGAGCAACAAACCTGTGTTTTTAGCAAGCGGATAATTGGCGACCAGATTAAGTTCGTTGCCATAATCTATACTGCCTACATCAGATTCCAATTGATGGTATATGGCGCTAAGTTTTAAATCGCCGAGTTTACCTGATGCCTTAACGTATAAATCATTCACGCCTTGTGCAGGTGTATTTAAAAATTTGTCTGCAAAGCCCTGAAATTTATGTAAGGTTGCCAAAGGTGTGCTAAAGCCCACTCCATTGTCGCTTCCTAAGGATTCGTATCCGATACCCAAGTTTACGCCAGATACAGGAGTAGATAACTCCAATGCCAGATAATCAGCAGAGAAATCATTGGGATTGTCACCTTCCTCACTTTGACGAGCAAGCGATGCATGCACCGTTACCATTGCAAGCGTACCATCGTAACTTGCACCAATGGTTTTTGTGCTGATGGCATTGGCCAAGTCAAAATCCAAACTGTAGGCAAAGCCGGTGACTTTATGTTTATCATTTATTTGATAATGTGTGTTGAGTAAGTGCAAATTGCCTGCTAAATCAGAATTTGGACTGTCAGTGCCAAATATTCGATTAACGTTGTGGATGAAGCTGTAGTCAACATGCAATCCCTGATTACCATTGTATTGTAAGCGATAGCCATCGTAGGTCTGTTCGTTTTGACGCCACGCAACCCCGCCAATAAAACGCTGATCATTGTGATTAATGCGTTGACGGCCAGCACTAAACACAAAATCACCTGCTTTATAGCCAACATAAGCTTGGTTTGTTTCGGTGTCGGTTGGATCAGCCACTACCGGATACTGCACGTTTCCATTTACAGTACTGTTGTAGTTTTCATTGCCAATTGCACTGACGTTATCAAACTCGACAACAGCAAAAAAGCCATTGAAGTCACCACTTGTATAGGATAAGCGCGTGAGAAGCGTAGAAGCATTCGCGGTTTTATCGATATTGTCTTGTGACACTCGCTCATAGCGGTAGCGCAAAGTAAGATCTGCATCGCCTTCAGTAATTGCGCTTTGAAAATTTGCGAATGAAAAATCATTCGCTGCCATTGTGGGTGTACTTAAAGCACCAAGACCTACTAAACTTGCGCCAATCAATGTGGCTAAACGTGTTTTCATAATATTTTCCTGCAATGAATGGTAAAAACAATGAAATTGATTGTAGGCCTTTAATTCACTTTTTAAAGAAAAATATTAATAAAAACATAAAGATACCAACATTAACTTCAGTGGTGATTTTGTGGTTAGGCAAGTTTACCCATTAATAGGCATTGAACCTGTTTCGCCGAGGTGATACAAGCGTTTACATCTGAGTAACTTATCAAAAGAGGTGGCTTTTTTAATGCAAAATAATATGCAAAAAAATAGGCAAACAAGCACGCGAGAATTGAGTACCGCTGAGGCAATGCGCTACAACCGTCAAATTATGATCCCAGGCTTTGACCTGGATAAACAGGAAATTTTACTTAGTGCAAGGGTCTTAATCGTGGGGGCTGGCGGTTTAGGATGCAGTGCTGCTCAGTTTTTATGTGCTGCCGGCACAGGACACATTAGCGTAATGGACGACGACACCGTAGAAATTACCAACCTGCAGCGCCAAATACTGCATTTTGAAAAGGATGTAGGTTTACGTAAAGCGTGTTCGGCAAAAGACACGCTTAAATCAATCAACAGCGGTGTTAGCGTCGATGCCATTATCGAACGAGCCTCAGAAGATAATTTACCGGAACTGATTGAAAGTCACGATATTGTACTTGATTGTAGCGACAACCTGGATACGCGAAATTTACTGAATCGCTTATGCTATGAACATGGCACGTCATTAGTTTCAGGTGCTGCCATTCGTATGGAAGGTCAAATCTTTTGTGTAATACCGGAAAAACGCAGTGCTTGTTATGCATGCATTAGCCGTTTTTTTGGCGAACTAAACTTAAGCTGTGTAGAGTCAGGTATTATGTCACCTGTCGTGGGTATTGTAGGCGCCTCGCAGGCTTTGGAAGCCATAAAAATTTTATGCGATTTTGGAAAGCCTGCGATAAACCAACTTCAAGTTTTTGATGCCATGCAATCACATTGGCAAAACTTTAATGTAAATGCACAAGATGATTGCGCAGTTTGCTCGTCATTTTAGGCCTCAGCAGTAAACTTCCGCACACAGTGCAATAAAATTATACCGCAGAAAGCATAACACCCTAGTTTGCATCCTCTTTTTGCTCTTGCTCAAGCTCTTTTTCGACTTTTTTAAATTTTCGAATATCGGCATCAAGCGCGCGCTCTACGGTTTTTCTACCTAAAAATGCGATTGGCGCATAAGGATACTTTCGCTTAAAAAACTTTTTAAATATCATAATCCCCTCTCAAAAACAGACTCCGCCTAATGGTGTATCGCGCTCGTTAAACCGTCTATTTTTAGCGTTTTTATTTTTGTTATGAAAGACGTGATCTAGAGTGATGTCGCGACACAAATTATGTGGAGGTAAAATAGTTTATTTCAATTCGCTATTGGCAACTAGCAAGTAACAAGCCAACTAACTAACAACAAGCAAAAACAAATCAGGACACTTTTAACAAAAGTGTCATGAAACCGTAATACTACTATAGTAAGCGAAAAATAGATAGCGGATTTTTTGCTCGACTAAGATCCACAATTTTTTATTATGCACTTGTGTAAGCTCTTCTACGCTTTCAGCTACTGATATGTAAAACTTTCACGCACCTGACATTTTTAATTGTCTGCATCTCAACTCATCAATAAATGAATAATATTGATTCACAAGATCACCAGCACTTATTCTTACTGCCTTCAACTTAAAACTTTTTAGTAAATCGCATAAAAAAGTTATGTTTGCGGCTGTCGTCGCTTAAACCATGCAGATAACGGAACTCATAGTTAATGTCGGCAAATTTGCCACTAACAGCAGGGCCAAACTCGTGGGATTGCTCATTATAAGAGCCAAAATCGCCTAGTTCGCCATAGCTATTAAAAAGCTGAAGCCCCACACGCACACCATTTTCAAGTTTTTTGCTCACACTTCCTCGCGTTTGAATACCCAAGTCGCCACCGTCATCATTGCTACCAATATATTGCGATACAATCAGGGTGGCTCTGGCACGCCATGCGCTTCCTAAATCCCACTCATTTCCCCACTGAGCGGCAACTTCATCAGGGCGACTGCCCCGACGGGTTCTTACCTCAAAGCGCAGTGCACTCGACCAACGATACTCACTGGCCTTTCTGAAATTATAAAGTAATTCAGCGCGCGCGAAATCATACTCGAAACCCTCTCTATCACGCATTTGTAAAACCAAACGCCCACGGAAATCTGCGTTAAAAGCGTGCTGATAGTGCATCCGATAAAGCCAAATATCCCCAAATCGATCATCGTCATCAGCGGGCGACATGGCAAGTCGTACTTGGAAACTTCGGTCATTCGGATCTATATTTGGCCCCATTACACCTGAAATATTGGCAGCAATCACGTTGGATGCGTAAAAGACTGTTGAAAACACAATGAAAAGCAACAATTGAGTAAGGCGAAAGCGCAAATTAAACCTCTCTGTTTAAGTAAACGAACACTAATTATGACATTTTTTTGATGTTTTGATGAATTTTTTATTAATTTTTTGTGACAGCACTTAATTAAAAAAACTGAATTGTCAAATGTCATATTCATTTGCCATTCACCATGATTTAATCAAATGCTTCGTGAAAGTTATGTGAGGATTTTTAAAACTCGCTTCTTGGTTTGTTTATTGCTCCTTACTTACCCCCCCCGCTCAAGGTCAACCCGGGCGCCCATCTACTCTTGGACTGATTAAAATCGGCAAGTAGATCCATAAAAAGCATGCGAATGAAAGGCACCATAGCAAACCGGATAGTACCCATAGATTAGTGATATGAGCAGGCACTAACCACACCAACAAACTTCTGCTAATTGCTGCAAGCGCAATGGCCACATAAGCAATAACCGTAATTGATGAGGTTTGCAGCATCCGACCGGTATGCCCTAAAGAAACACGAGACATCATAGCGATTATCATCCCCCCTATGACCCCTACCGTAAGACTGTGGATCGCCGCGCTTAAGCTGATAAGGCTCGTGAAATAATGAAGCGCCAGCAGCCCAAGCCCGAGCGGGATAAAAAACATGCTCAAGTGTAATGACCAGACTAAAGGCACTTTAAGTGTTACCCACGGGCGCCAATACAAGCTTCGAAATAAATGGAAAGCCGCTGCAAGTACACTTAAAGCGCCAAGAATGTTTGCGTTAAGTGAAAACAGCATGCCAACAGCTATGGCTATCAATAGCGCAATACAGCTTAACTCTACCCAGCGAATAGGCTGCACTTTTTGTGTTTGCGTACCATTTGCAGTAAACATAGGAATAACGCGGCCGCCAATTAGGGCGACAACCACAGTCACGAGCATGACCATAGCGTAAAAACCCTGACGCGCAAAACTTTCACTCAAGCCAAAGGCTGGCAAATAAGTGAAGATATTTGCTATCGTCATCAATAATAAAAGCGGAACAAACACTAAGTTGCGATATTGCTTTATTCTGAGCACCGGACGCGCCAGAAAAAACGCGACAAGCGGCAAAAACACTAAATCGACCAAAGCAATAATGAAAACGGGTATTTCCAGATTTGCCAAAAGCAGCAATCGCGCAGCTAACCAAACTGAAAAGAGAAAAATGAGCGATTTTCCTTTTAGTCCCGGAATACCAGTCCAATTTTGAACGGCAGTAAGCAAAAATCCGGCAATAATGGCTGTGGTAAAGCCAAACAGCATTTCGTGGCTATGCCACCATATTACGCTGTGAAAAGGACTACTCGACAATACACCTTTAAGCGCCAATAGCCATAAGGCTATCGCGATAAATGCGAATGCACTGCCAAACAGAAAAAAAGGTCGAAACCCCAAGCGCCAAAAAGGCATAATTTTCTGCTCTTTTGCATTATCGGTGATATTGATCATAGTTCATCTTGCTCCAAAAAATTATATTGCTCTGCACGTTGTAAACGATTCAGGTAGCGTTCGCGTTTGATAGCAAAGTGCATTAAAAACATGCATACCGCCAAGACTCCGTATAGCAACATGAATGCCGCACTATAGACACCTGCAAAGTCAACCGCCAAACCAAAAAGTATAGGAAGTGTGCATCCACCTAGTGCCCCAATCATCGCCACCATTCCGCCTACGCTCCCCATCTGTTCAGGGTAATAGTCGTTAATCAGTTTATAAACACTTGCTCGACCAAATCCTTGCGCCAAGCCAATGATCAGAAGCAAAAAGGTGAAAATCCACAGGTTTAAATTGATGCTAATATTCACATCTTTCTCTACGCCGTGAATTGTCATGGTGGTAGGTGGGTAACTTAAAAAAAACAAACAAATCAGGCATATCCAGAAAACGCCCCAGTTTACGTTACGCGCCCCGTAACGGTCGGCAAACCAGCCACCAGCAGCGCGAGCCATGCTTGAGCTGATAACAAATAACAATGTAAGCGCCATCGCTTGATTAACCGGTAATTGATAGGCATTAACATAGTATTGAGGAAGCCACAAAAGCAAGGCCAAAAAACTGCCAAATACAAAATAATAATACAGACTAAATCGCCACACGCGGGCATGCGCGAGCGGCTTTATAAAAAAACCAAAGCGTTTGGGAGCACGCTTACGAATATGCAAAGGCGTATTCGGTGCGATCAGCCAAAATAACACAGCGGTGACACCGAGCATAGAGGCATAGCTTGGCCCAACAAACGCTGTACCAAACACGTCTCGAATGTAAGGCACAAGGGTAAGGCTAAGTGCAGCCCCGGCATTGCCAGCCCCAAAAACGCCCATGGCCGTGCCTTGCTCAGAACTTTCAAACCAGTCGCTTAAATATCGAATACCAATGGTAAAGGATATCCCCGATATGCCTATCAAAAGACCTGTTAATAAATAGGCTGAAAAACTTTGCGCCTCAGATAAAAAGAAAAGTGGCGGCACAACAAAAAGCATCTGCCAAAAATAGATTGTTTTGGAGGAATAGCGCTCGCACAACAAGCCTACCGGTAGTCTTAAAAGCGCCCCACTTAAAATGGGGGCTGAAAGCAATAGGCCAATTTGGGTTGAACTTAAATCAAGACTGTCTTTAAGGTCGATGCTCATCACAGCATACAAGGTCCACACCGAAAAGTTCACAGCAAACGCAAGGGTCGCCATAATAAGCGCTTTTGTTGACTGGGATTTTTTTAAACTTTGATATTCCACGATTTGCATAAAGTTGAATGAGTGCGGATTGCTACAAACTATACTCGCTCACGCATTCTCTCTCTAGCGTAAATAAACCTCACAGAGTTTAGGGAAAACACTCACTACTCCTTTATAGGTATATCGCCACAAGCTTGTAAAAATAAGCCCTACACACACATCTTAGGCAATTTCCATCTGATTTTTTATGAATGAATCTGAATATGGCTACCACTAAAAAACCGCTTTCTACCGACTCGATGCAATAGGAATTATTTTCATAAGGTTTAGGCTTGAAAGTAGAAGCTTAAGTTGTACTCAATGCTGTGATTCAGTTAAAAAATGCGCCTCGTTACCTACAAATAGGTAGTTCAATACCTTTAGTGATAGGGCGTTTCGCACATTGACCTACATCAATAAACGTCAAGAACCTGAGCCGATAATACTCACAACTTTATTTATATCCATGTGGAGAGTCCCATGACTAGCGATACATTCAACATCTTTAAATTCAGCGGTAAAATGAAAATACTGCATCTGTCGTGGATGGCGTTTTTCATTACATTTTTGGTGTGGTTTAACTTTGCACCCATGTTGCAGGCAGTAAAAGAAAGCTTAGGCCTGACGAGTGACGAAATAAAAACCTTGCTCATTCTGAACGTCGCCTTAACCATTCCAGCACGCGTGTTCATTGGTATGCTGACAGACAAATACGGGCCTCGTTTGGTATATTCTGCCCTGCTCGCGATATGTTCAATTCCCTGCTTTATGTTTGCGTTTGCTGACAGCTTTATTCAGGCTGCTATAGCGCGATTTCTTTTAGGCTTTATTGGCGCCGGCTTTGTCATTGGCATTCGCATGGTATCAGAGTGGTTTCCGCACAATGAATTAGGTACCGCAGAAGGTATTTATGGTGGCTGGGGCAACTTTGGCTCTGCGGCTGCGGCCTTTACGCTTCCTACCGTTGCGGTTTTGTTCGGGGGTGAAGATGGCTGGCGTTATGCTATAGGCCTAACCGGAGTTATCAGCCTGGTTTTTGCTTTCATTTATTATGCTAACGTAACAAATACGCCCAAAGGCTCAACCTATTTCAAACCCAAAAATTTAGGTGCAATGGAAGTAACATCTAAAGGCGATTTCTTTTTTCTACTAATTATGAAATTGCCTATGTATGCGGCAATTGCATTACTGGCTTGGAAACTATCACCTGCTGGCGTCGATATGCTCAGTCAGTTTGTAGTAAATAGCATTTATGTTGGCCTGTTTGCCCTGTATTTACTCGAAGTGTATAAAGTTTGGCAAGTTAATAAAGAGGTTTTTACCACTGAAATACCTCAACTTCATCGCTACAGCTTTAAGCAAGTTGCCGTGCTCGACATTCTGTACTTCACCAATTTCGGTTCAGAGCTTGCGGTAGTATCAATGCTTCCTCTTTTCTTCGCTGAAACCTTTAGCCTTGACCCTGTATTGGCGGGTTTGGTTGCAGGTGCCTATGCATTTATGAACTTAATGTCTCGCCCGGCAGGTGGATGGATTTCTGATAAATTTGGACGCAAATCAACGCTAATGATTCTAACCGCTGGTCTTGCAGGTGGATATGCCCTAATGGGTATGGTTGATGGACAATGGCCTTTGTGGCTGGCAGTGGCCATCGCAATGGGTTGCTCTTTCTTCGTACAATCAGGTGAAGGTGCGGTATTTGCCGTTGTTCCTTTGATCAAACGCCGTATGACCGGGCAAATAGCAGGAATGACAGGCGCTTTTGGTAATGTTGGCGCCGTCACCTTCCTGACCGTGCTTTCTTTTGTGGATTACAGCACCTTCTTCTATGTTATTGCCGGAACCGCTGTAATCGGATTGATTACCTTAATATTTATGGATGAACCTCGCGGACAAATCGCAGAAGTGGCAGAAGATGGCAGTGTTCACATGATTGACGTAAGCTAGTTCGTAGTATCTTATTGTTGAGAAAGCGCTACTAATTTAAGTAGCGCTTGTTGCGTTTAAATGCATCAAGAGCGTAAAACATAATATGGCCGAAAACTCAGAACGCTTAATCGTTTCAATGGGGAGCGCCTCTGTTGCGGGTGTAAAACCGGTCAATGAAGACGCGGTGGACTTTCATCTTGCGACAGAAGCACACCTTAACCGTAACAAAGGTGCCGCCTTTGCAATAGCAGATGGTGTAAGTAGCGCAGAAGCTGGGCGCGAGGCTAGCCGATACGCTGCCGACACCTTCATCGCTGAATACTTTCGAACACCCGATACCTGGTCGATTAAACATGCAGGTGAGCTGACGCTTTCGGCCATTAATCTGCATTTGTTTAAAAAAAGTCATGAGTTTACTCACCAGGAAAAGGGTTACTTATGCACATTTATTGGTGTGGTAATAAAATCAAGAACCGCTCACTTCTTTCACGCTGGCGACTCTCGCCTATTTCTTCTACGCAAAGATGCAACGAGCGCTTCGTTTGAAAAAGCTGCGCTTAAACAGATTACACGCGACCATACGGTGAACATCGGCGGTGGCAGAAACATCTTGGCAAGAGCTGTTGGTATGGACAATACCTTACAGTTGGATTACGGCAAATTTGCCCTTGAAGAGCAAGATATCCTTATTGCCACAACCGACGGCCTGCATGATTTTATCGACGATACACGCCTCATTGAGTTATGTAACCAAGAGCTGGCAAAAACATCGCCGAATATGCAGACCTTGAGCGACATGCTCGTTAGTGAGGCAATTAGTAACAACAGTGATGATAACGTGAGTTGTATTGTCGCTCGTATTGACGCTTTACCTCAAGAAAGTATCGACGATTACAATGCTAAACTGACGCGACTGCCTTTTCCGCCTGATCTTACCCAAGGCAATACGCTTGACGGATATCGAGTCGAAAAGGCGCTATTTGCAAGCAGCCGAAGTCAAATTTATTTGGTGACCGACATGGAAAGTCAAAAGCAGTTCATCATGAAAACACCCTCAATCAATTTCGAGGATGACACCCATTATATCGACCGCTTCATTCAGGAAGAATGGATAGGCAAACGTATTAACAGTCCACACGTGGTTAAGATAATCCAGCAAAACCGACCGCGCACCTGTCTGTATTATCTGATGGAAGTAGTAAGCGGAATATCACTGGATAAATGGATGCAAGAAAACCCCTTGCCCTCGCCTAAGCGTGCAATAGGAATTGTTAAGCAAATTGCAAACGCACTTGAGGCTTTTCATCAGGCCGATACCATTCATCAGGATCTTAAGCCTGCCAATATCATGATTGATGAGAACTTGAATATTAAAGTGATTGATTTTGGCTCGGTTTTTGTGGCCGGTATCGCTGAAATATTCATTCCTATTGAACATTTAGGCGCGCTGGGCACAGCTACCTATTCTGACCCACATTATCTCATGGGCAAAAATACGGGTATTCAGGGCGATATTTACGCACTTGCCACCATTACTTACGAATTATTCACCGGGCATTTACCTTATGGCGAGAAAATTGAAAGCTGTAAAAGCCCAAGCGATTTCGACAAGTTGCGTTATAAAAGTGCAATCGTGCATAACCCCATCATTCCGCTGTGGTTTGACAGAGCATTAGAGAAAGGCTGCCATTTACGTTTAGAGAAACGCTACGAACGACTCATCGATTTTGTGCGCGATGTCAGTCATCCCAACCCAGACTTTTTATTGGATGATCCTCAAATTGACAATAGCAAAGGACTATTATTTTGGCAGCTAATGTCAGCTTTTTGGGTGGTTTCGTTGATTCTAGTGATAATTTTATTTTCGCGTTCGTGAGCAATGTTTACAACGAGAAGTTCAGATCATTGAGGAAATTCACTGTCCGATAATTGATGCTATTAGGGAACACTAATCATCTCTTTTTAGGTTTCGTATGATTGTAACTATTGCACTCTTTTGGCGAGTGTAAATGTTTTCTTACTTGATTGTTAAAGACGTTTCACCGAGTCTCTTCTAATAAGGGTTGGGCTATATTTAAAACTAGCGTCTTGTGCCGGGATAAGACCATTGCCGTAGCTTATCGCCAATTCTGTTGCTCTATTTGCCATTAATTCAATGGGATAGCGTAAAGTGGTTAGCTTCGGGCGACAGTACTTTGCTAATAAAATATCATCATAACCAATGATAGAGACATCGTTGGGTACATCAATGTTATGGTCAATTAGGGTGGTTATCGCGCCAGAGGCCATGGCATCGTTGTATGCAAGAATTGCCGTGAATTTTGCTCCCTTTGCCAGTAAATTTTGCACCGCTTTTTCTCCACCCTCTGGATTCGGCTCGGCATATTCAATGTTGCTTTCTTTGAGTTCAACACCTGCTTCTTTTAGGGCCTGACGTATGCCACTAATTCTGTCTATAGGATCATCTATGGAGAAATCGCTCGATACGACTGCAATATCGCGATGCCCTTGACGAACAATATATTCTGCCATCAGTTTTCCGCCAGCAATATTGTCTAACCAAACGCACCTGTTAGCGATATCTGGTATGTGACGATTGATAAGTACTAAACCAGGAACACTTCTGGCTAAGTCTACGAAATATTCGTCAGGTAAACTTTTACTGTGAATGACCATCGCATTGCATTGATGTTCGAGCAGAGGTTCAATCGCATTACGCTCTGAGTCGGCGCCCACTGAACCTGAACTTATTAAAATTTGACATTGGTGCTTACGCGCTACTACATCTATACCGTGTGCTAAGGTTGCAAAAAAAGGTTCGTATAAATCAGCTAACACCACTCCGATCTCGTTACGCCTTTTTGTTGCAAGCGCTCTGGCATTTGCATTTGGCCGATAATTTAGCTCTTCTATAATACGTTGAACACGCTGGCGTGTAATAAGGCCTACCTTTGGACCATTGTTTAATACCCTTGAGACAGTCGCTTGAGACACCCCTGCAGCTTCCGCAATTTCTTTCATGGTTGCCATACTTACCTTCTATAAATGATATAGGACTTAAATGCTCTATGTTGTCGTGCAAATTCAACATTCTATTATGAATTAATCGACAGACGAAAATTAATTAGCTTGCTCAGGGCATGTTGGCCTTTATTGTAGGAACATTGACTACCAAAAACGTCTTTATACCAACACTTTGAAAAAGCAACCACTAAGGGTAAGCGAATACCCTATTTCTAGGAAAATTCTAAATATGAGCATAGACAAAACCTCACTTCCACAAGAAATATTTTGAACAATGTATTTTTATAGAATTATTTAGTTAAATCAAATATATATCTTATTGTTAATTATGTGTAAAGAAATTACGTAAATTTTATTTTGACTACCAAAGGGAAAGCGTATACCCTTTTAACGTAATTTTAACGTTTTAAGAGGAATGCTTATGTTGTCATTACGTGAATCAGCCACTCATATAGCAACAGAAAGCTATTTTCCATCTAGTTACCCGCGAGCGAGTGACTTAAAAAACACACCCACATTACTTAGTACAAAAGAAACTCTTGTCGAACTATCGCATGAGCAGAGGCTTAGCTTTATTGATTTATGGCTGCGAAACGCTAAGGAAAAGCAGCACATGCGCAACACATTAGTGACCGAGGGTAGCGAATTTAATTTATGCATCGGCTCCTTAGATGCTTATGCGAATGCAAGTTCGACTAAAAGTCATGTGGTGCTTGCAAACAGCGAGTGGGAAGTTGTATGCCCCAGTCATGCCTTTGTTGGTCATCAAACGTTCATACGGCCGAAGCAAGATATTTCTTTATTACCTCAGTGTAGTGTCAAACAACGAAATACCCTTGAACAACTCTTAGTAAAATTAGCCACGCGATATGACAACTTATTTATGACGACGCTCGGATGCAAATTAAAGTGGAATGTTGATCGCAGTTCAGGTCGTTACGTCGCTACGTACGAGCCACTCGGTATCGGCAAAAACATGCTAATGTGGTCCAATCATGAAAGGTTTATTCAGCAGTTAACAAATTTGTCTGACATACACTTTAGAGATATATTCTGCGGTTAATTGAGTAGCTAATATCCTCACTACACCATTGCCAACAATAAAATACGTAGGCAAAGCGCGCACAAATGATTTATGCTATTTATAATATAAATTACTGTGAGGTTGTTTTACTGTTATGTATCAGGGCAGCGCGTTAAATATTACACAAAATCTGACGCACGTACTAGGCTTGGCGATTGTAAGAGGAGATTTCAAGCATTCTTTACCTTCTGAAGCAGACATATGCGAACAATATGGCGTTAGCAGAAGTGCAACCAGAGAAGCCGTCAAAGTCCTTACCACTAAAGGCTTAATACGCTCTCGCCCCAAACAAGGTATTCGAATTCAAGAAGAACGTCATTGGAATATGTTTGATGCCGACGTTTTAAAATGGACCTTAGTCAGCAAACCTACTCTCGATTTGTTACGCGAATTTTTTGAAATGCGTATTGTTACCGACTCGCAAGCTGCAAGCCTTGCTGCTACTCACGCCAATACCGACAATATAAGTAAACTTGAAGCTGCTTTACAAAGAGTTCGCGATGCTGACGCAGGGTTAGATGATTCACTTGAAGCTGACATTGCGTTTTTCACCGCAATTTTCGAAGCCACGCATAATCGATTCTTTCTACAACTAATTGACTTTGTGAGTACTGCACTTCGAGTCACGCAACGATACTCTAATCGCTTGCAGGGTATAAAACTTATTAACTTAGCATTTTATGAAGCAATATTCCATGCAATCGATAAAGGCAACTCATTAGCGGCCTTCTCGCTTGTGAAAAATATGTTAGACGACATGATGAAAGCAGTGCTATTTGAGTAAGCTTAATTATGAATGTTTATACTAACTTTCATTTTGCCCACCCATCAGAGGGTAGGCATTGGGCCTAAGTTTACTCTTCAGTTAATACTTCATAACGATACAAGGTAAAGCTATGCGGCGTTGGCAAATTAACAAGCAAGTCGCCGTTTTCTGCAACAGTTTGTATGCCATCTACGTTTTCTTTATGCCCTAAAACAGCATTGAGCTTTACTTTGCTTCCGGGACTAAGCCAAGTGTTAATGTAAGCACTGGCCTGCTGATTAAACTCGCGCATTATCAGCAAGTAACCTTTGTTGTCATTTAAAGACTGAAACCCTGTCCAATTAGTACCATTCGGTTCCTCACCAATCGGTAATATTATGCCGGCATGTATATCTTGCTGTATCGCGCGATACAAATTGATAGTCTCGCCGATCGCAAACGCTTTGTCAGGTAAACCAGAAGCCTCAAACCACGCTAGAGGCTGAGCTATCAAGGTCGTAGCAAAAGTATAATCAAAGGGCACTTGTGCTGGGCTTAAAGGGTCATTCGTATTATATTTATCAGTATTTCGCCAAATGTTCAAAAACTCTATTTGCAGATGCTGAGCGGGCACATACCGACTCAACATCCAAAGATTTCTTAAAGTGCGATAGGGATAGTAATTCGCCCAGTCGGTATATCGATTTTCTAAAAAAATATTCCCAAACTCATTCGTATAAAAAAATCCACCTCGTCGACCTGCGGTAACATCAAGATTAAATACGACTTGATTATCAGTCGCCTCGAGCACTTTTTTGAAAAATTTTTGCAAGTTTTGCTGCGCTTTTAAATTAGGAATTTCAATTCCGTCTATCTTAAATGTGGTGATCTTATAGGTATCAAATAAATTAATAATGATATTCGCATCGCGCTCCCAATATTGATAATCATTTGCGCTAGAGGGATTAAACCATAGGCCAATATTAAGCCCTAAACCATTCGCCTTATCTACCACAGCCCCTAAACCAGAAGGAAAACGAGTGGGATGGACCTGCCAATCCTCATCCTTCCAGTAACTCCAGCGGTCGCCGCTCGGGCTCGAAGAGTTTTGTGACAAACCCGCCTGCCAGCCATCATCAATTTGATAGTGGCTAACCCCTAATTGAGCAGCTAAGGGTAATTCATTTAAAATAAATGCTTCATTGACGCGACCATCTCTTGAGCGGTCTCCCCATGTATTCATCAGCACCATATCATCTCTATCAGCTATCCACTGTCGTTGAGATAACATAAGTTGACGAAACGCCAACAACTGAGTTAGTTCGCTTTTGCCGCCTACACCGACGCTAACCGAATACATCGGTGTCCACTCATTTACTTGAATATCATTTGAGAACAAGCCGCTTCCAAAAACGCCAACACCACTGTTATCAATTTGAAAATCAAAGCCTGGGTAATTCAACTGATCGGATTGCGCTGGAGAAGATTTACTCACAAATAAGCGTTGTTGCGATACAGGGTCGCGCAACAGTAATACATTCCCCTTAAGCGAAAGGGGTTTACGAAATACCATGGCATGCGTTTTTTCGACAAGGGTGTCGTGATAATCAGTAGCCACTGTAAATGCGACTGCCTCAGCCTGCCAATGTTTGCCATCGAGTCTTAATTGATCAATTTGCAAGCTATCAGCGGAAGCTGCTTTTTTATGCGGATCCTCCACCACACTTCTATCAGATATCACTGGAGTTTGAGCATCCATCACATTTATCATATCCGCGCTCAATGTGCCTTTTATGCTGGTTTGACACGGCAGCGAAGGCACATCAGGAAATAACTTGCATTGACGTTTTATATAAAGTGCATCCACTTGACTCAACACTGTAATCAACAGGTGCTCCGGCACGATATTATCGTTTGACACCCACTCGTACTGCAATGTACCTTTTCTTTTTATCTCTCCTGGAAACGCCAAATCTGGTTCAGTACCATTGAGTACAATGCGTTCTCCGGTGTGCTTATCAGTAATGCTGCGCCCAATAATCTGCCCATTATTCCAATCGTATTCTCGCGCAAAGTGCTGATTGGCAATCAATAAATGCTTATCAGCGAGTGTGACTTCGCACCCATTACACTGCTCAATGGCAGAGTCATTCGGGGTCGAGATTAACTCTTTGCCCACGGCATCCCTGACAAGCAAGGTTGCAAGCAAGAATATACCTAACAATAAATTACGATTCTTCATAGTTAGTTCTGCTCTTCAACTTTATCGGTGATCCAAGATTGCAGTAAGTCATAAGCTAACTTAGGCTGTCCCGTTTCGTTGATCACGCCTTTGCGATTCCAATAGTCTTGATAAAAACCGTGGTATCTGCGTGGGGAACGGAAATCTTTTAATATCCAGGGCGAAATTCCTCTAGCCATCGGCGTACGATTAACTAGCTCGAGTGTCTCTCGATAAATAGCAAGCTGATAATTTTCAGTCCAACGCTGGCTTTCCGGTCCGTAATGACCTTTAAGTGCACCCGCACCGAATTCGCTGAAGGTCATAGGTTTGTCGTAAATGCTTTCCCAGTTTAGTTCACCAATCTGTTCAGGCGTTCGAGCTCCATACCATCCTTCGTAGGTATTTACCGAATAAATATCGAGGTATTCACCTAATGGGTCTACCACGCGAAATGTCTTGTCTACTTCTTTGTTTTTATCTAAAGCAGACGATATCAAACGGCTGTCGTCCAGTGCACGCATTTTGTCGATGAGCTTACGCAAAAAAGTTAAACGCTCTTCGGTTTGTGGCGTTTCATTCGCAACGCTCCAAATAACCACCGAGGCACGATTAAAATCTCGGTCGATGCTCTCTTCTATCATTTGACTGGCAATATCAAAAGTACGCGAGTCATTAAATGTCAACTCTTGCCAAAGCGGTACTTCACTCCACACCATCAAGCCCAATTCATCAGCAAGCTTAAGCATCTTTTCGCTATGTGGATAATGTGCTAAACGCACGTAGTTAGCACCTAGGGCTTTAACTTCATGTAACAGCGCCCTTGCCTCAGCCCATGTTATTGCGCGTCCGCCCGAACTGCCAATCACCTCTTCATGCACACTAATGCCTGCAAGAAATACCGGCTGACCATTTAATAAAATGTCTTGACCTTTGGTTTCTACCGTGCGAAAGCCTATATTCTCGCTTAAACTTTCGCCTCCATTGTGTATCTCCACCGCATACAGTTTTGGATTGCTAGGTGCCCAACGTGATAGGTTTTTGGGTGTAAATGAAAAGCGATAAACGCCATCGTTGTTTGTTTTACCCCTAACATCGATACCGAGTTCATCAATCTTCAACGATACTTCCTGCTCAGTGGGGCTATCACCGTTGAGCTGAATCATACCGGCTATACTGCCATCGGCCTGCAAAGCAAGCTCATAATCCTGGATATACGTTTTGGGCACCGAAAACACGTGCACTGTGCGCGTAAGTCCACCGTAATTAAACCAGTCAAATTTTAAAGACGGAATTTGGTGAGCGCGCCGAGTATTATCTACCGCTACTACTAGGGAGTTTTTTCCTTCCTTCAGTTCGTCAGTGATATCAAAAGCGAATGGGGTAAATCCTCCCTCGTGTTCACCTAATGGCGTTGAATTTAGATAGACACGCTTCCAATAATTTGCGCCTTCAAAATACAATATATGACGTTTGTCATCATTGGGTGAGTAGTCAAAAGTGCGTCGATACCACAGTAGCCCTTCGTACCAAAATAGTTCATCAACTTGAGTATTCCAGTCACCGGGTACTTGAATATCGGGAGAATAATTAAAGTTATACTCAATTAAACGGTTGCCCTCTCGTGGTGAGTCATCAGCAAAGTGGCGGATGCCTTTTCTGGGCAAATATAAACCTTCGCGCATTGGATCTACAATATATTGCCATGTACCCGACAAATCTAAGGTGTCGCGGCCATACAAATTAACCGGAGCACTGTCGAGTGCACCCTCCATCGGCGGCTTTTGGTTCTCTGCCGCAAAATTCGTACCGGGCAAGGCGCTAAATCCAAGCCATAAAAACAATGATATTTTTCGCAACGATTTCATTGATAATTCTACCTTTAATATTGAATAAAAAAGAACGACTACCACCAAGTGCTGTATAAAGCGACAAGCACCAGCACACAGCCAAATGCGGCTAAGTTAAAACTTTTACTTGTAGAAAAATCGATATTCTCAGCCAAAGCCAAGTCGGATTTTTTATTACTTAAAGAAGAAACCAAAATCGACAATAGTAAACAAATAACAAACACAAGACCGACGCGATCCATAAATGGCAGTTCCGGCCACCAAGCGCGTAAAACAAGAGACAAAATCGCCGAACCTAAAGCAGCGGTGAGCGCGCCGTTTGCATTTGCTTTTCGCCAAAACATACCGGTTAAAAATATGACAACGATGCCGGGAGTAAAGAATCCAGTGAACTCCTGAATATATTGAAAGGCTTGGTCAAATTGGCCTAATAAAGGTTGGGCAATAGCCAATGCCAACACTAAAGCGCTAAATGCCGCAATTCTGCCCACGAAAACATAGTGCTTTTCTGACTTACTCTGTCGGATTGGACGATAAATATCCATTGTAAAAATAGTCGAAATGCTGTTGGTCATCGACGCTAGGGAAGACACGATAGCCGCCACTAAAGCTGCAAAAATCAGTCCTTTCAAACCCGTTGGCATCAGCGCAATAAGTGAGGGATAAGCTTTATCTGCCGCACTTAAATTGGGATGCAAAACAACTGCAGCGATACCGGGCAATACCACTATAATAGGCATTAGCAGTTTGAGATATGCAGCCAGTGCAATACCTTTTTGCGCCTCTGCCAGGTTTTTCGCTGCTAAAGCCCGTTGAATAATGTATTGATTAAATCCCCAATAAGAGATGTTCATTATCCAAAGACCACCAATCAGTACGCTTATACCCGGTAAATTCATATATTGTGGGTTTTCGGACGACAATATCATATCAAAGTGGCTAGGAAGTTCGGCGGTGAGCCGAGCAAAGCCTGCGATAACGCCGTTACCATCACTGACCGCATTCAGAGAAAGGTAGCTTAGCATTAGGCCACCCAATACCAATAAAACCACTTGAATAATATCAGTAAAGGCAACCGCTTTAAGGCCACCATATAAAGAATACGCAACAGAAAATAGGGCAAGAAATACCATGCCACTTAACCAATCAACACCGGTAACGGTGTTAATAGCAAGACCACCCAACCAAAGTACAGCGGTTAAATTCACAAATACATAAACCGCTACCCAAAAAATTGCCATCACTGTGCGTACTCGATGATCATAGCGCTGAAGCAAATATTGCGGCATGGTGTATATTTTTTGCTTTAAAAAAATCGGTAAAAAGTATTTCCCGACTAACAACAATGTAATCGCAGCCATCCATTCATAAGACGCAATCGCAAGTCCTACAACGTAGCCAGAGCCCGACATACCAATGATCTGTTCAGCCGAGATATTTGATGCGATAAGAGACGCACCTATTGCCCACCAGGGAAGGGATTTGTTGGCTAAAAAATAATCCTGAGTGCTTTCAGGGCCATGATGGTCACGTCGAGATATCCACGATGCAATGGCGATTAAGGCAATCACATAAAAAGCAAAAATAGTGATATCGATATTTTCTAACTGCATATTTAGTTACTCACAACTTTAGAGGCAACAACGTTTGCGATGTTGGCAGATGATGAATCATTGGTGTAAAAAGCGCCGTCAACACTTTTGCATTCGTATACCTCTGCTTGCAAGCCCGTTAACTTTAAATACTCCGTTAAGACTGCATTAATCACAGCATTTTTTCGATTGGGCTCACACAAGACAACAGCACAACCCCCAAAGCCACCACCTGTCATCCTGACCCCACCTTGACCTGCAAGTGCAGTGTCTATAATGTCTACCAGTATATCCATGTTGCGGGTGCTGACCGCAAAGTCGTCTCGTAACGACGCATGTGAATGGCGCATCACATTTGAAATTTTAGTCCAGTCAAGTTCAGGGATAGCCTCGGCTAATTCAAGTACGCGCAGATTTTCGCTAACAACATGTTTTGCCCGTTTAAATAATAGCGCACCCAGTGCTGACTCGAATTCCTCTAAGGTATCTATATTTAGTTCGCTGAGGTGCCCGACTTTGCATATTTGCGCCGCTTGTTCGCACTGCTCTCGTCTTAAATTGTATTCACTATCTACCAAACCGCGTTGAATGTTCGAGTTGATGACTAATAGCTGTGCGTTTTTAGGTATAGCAATATACTCATACTGCAAAGTATCGCAGTGCAAAAGCATGCCAGAATTGGCTCGACCTTTGGCGCTAATCATTTGATCCATAATTCCGCACTGACAGCCCACAAACTCATTCTCAGTAGCCTGTCCTATCTTGGCTGCCTCTGTACCGTCTAGCAAAAGATGATGAAGGTCATCCAGCAATTTAAGTAGCGCAAGTTCCAGTGAGGCGGAGGAACTCAATCCAGCACCTTGCGGCAAGTTACCGCCAATAACCAGGTTTGCACCACTTAGCTGATATCCTTTATTTAGCAGCACCTTATACACACCTCTGATATAATTCGACCAAGGGTGTAAGGTGTCGTGCTGAATGTCATTTAACTCAAAGCGGATTTGTTGATTAAAATTTAGTGCAAGGACATTTACTAATTTGTCTTTACGCGACGAACCCGCGATATAAGTTCCGATATTTAGAGTAGTTGGAAAGACATAACCGCCATTATAATCGGTATGATCGCCAATGATATTCACGCGCCCCGGTGCAAATCGGGTAATTAATGGTGCTTCGTTAAATATCGACGTAAACTCAGATTTTACTTTATTCAACATCAACTACTGCCTCTTTAAATAGTGTATTGAATCTAATTGGCGTAAGGTCTCAGCCGCCTGTTCTGGACTTAAGTCACGCTGCGCTTCAGCTAACATTTCGTAGCCCACCATAAATTTACGAACACTTGAACTGCGTAACAATGGTGGATAAAAATGGGCGTGTAATTGCCATTCGGGATGAGACTGCTGGTCAAATGGAGCACAATGCCATCCCATAGAGTAGGGAAAGCTACATTCGAATAAATTATCGTATTTACAGGTCAGGACGCTTATCGAATCTGCAAGATTTTGAGCTTGCACATTGCTTAATTGAGTCATTTGTTGAATAGCAAACTTAGGCAGTAATAGCGTCTCATAGGGCCAAGAAGCCCAATAAGGCACTGCCACTAGCCAATCATCATTTTCGTACACTACTCTGCTTTTCGATTCTAGCTCGCGCTTGGCATAATCGAGCAACAGGGAAGTTTGGTGTTGCTCATAGTACTTACTCATTTGTATTTGCTTTCGATGAACAAGGGATGGTATGTGCTGATGAGCCCAAATCTGTCCGTGTGGATGTGGGTTGGAACATCCCATCATCGCGCCCTTATTTTCAAATATCTGAACCCATGGGTAGATTTGCCCAAGCTCTTGATACTGCTCGTTCCACACTTTAATAATGGCGAGTATTTGAGGGCTATCAAGCTCGGCAAGTGATTTGCCGTGATCTTCGCTAAAACATACGACACGACTTATGCCGTGCACAGACTCTGCTACAAAAAATGTGTCATCGTGGCGATATGCTTGTGCATCAGAAGCCAAAGCAGAAAAGTCATTATCAAATACAAATGGACCTTTGTAATTTGGATTGCGATTACCATTTACCCTAAGATTCCCAGGACACAAATAACAGTTGGGATCGTACTCAACAGCCTCTTGCGCCACAGAAGGCTCTATTTTTCCTTGCCATGGCCTCTTATTACGATGCGGACTCACCAATATCCATTCATCGGATAACGGATTGTATCTGCGATGGGGATGTTCGTTTGTGTCAAATACCATCTACTATTAACCAATTAAAAGAAATCTACTTAACAGGGAGAACAAGCGAGTCGAACGCAATAGCCTAGCTCCCGACATAAATACGATATCAATAGGCGCCGAAAGTAAGCATTAATACTCATGACCGCCTATCCATATCGCAATTTTCTTAGTTGCTAAAAATTACCCGAAATACCTAACTGGAAAGTCCTGCCATAACGCTCAACTTTCTCAAACAAGCGACCTGTTGCTTCAGTACCTCGATAAGCTGCCACATCTTCTTCTTCGAACAGATTTGTAACATCAAAAAATACGCGGTATTTATCAGTGATTCGATATTTCACACCAAAATCTGCTTGTTCATAACTTTCACGAATGACATCTTCATATTCATTTCCAGACACTTGCTCAAGGATGTCTGCCCTGTAATTCCATGACAAACGAACAGATACCTTTTGATTTTCCCATCCAACTGATAAGTTCGCCGTGCTGTCAGCCTGGTTTGGTAACCTCAACTTCTCATCGGGACGAGGCTCGCCTAAAACAGCCTCGCTATCCATAATGGCAAGGTTGCTGTCGATAAAAAATCCATAAGGAAATTGCTGGGAGTAAGCGAACTCTACTCCTGATACGGTGGCATCTTGTCCATTCAAGGTAATGTTCATGATGTCGTAAGAGCCATCAAAGTTGACTATTTCGCCAGTATTCTGATTTTCAACACTAAAATTACTGCCGCTGAATCCTAAGTTGGCTATGTCTTGTGTACCGCGAATACGCGAGTCTACAAAGAACTTATCAATCGTTTTATAAAATACGCCAATTGAGACATACGTTGTTTCACTTGGATACCATGCTAAATTGGCATCCCATTGTGTTGCACTTGCCGCTTCTAAATCAGGATTGCCGACAAACACTTCAACTTCAACGTCGGCATCAGAATAAGCAACGATGTCATCCCCTTCTAAGTCTAGTACCTCATCAAACCTTGGTATAGCAGCAAAAAAAGACGGACGCTGCACACCTTCCGTGTACGATGCACGAATAACGATATCATCTGTGGGTTCGTAGCGTAAATGCACACCCGGCAAGACATCCGTATAACTTTGTTCGTTGGTAAATTGTTCAAAACCGAGTACTTGAGGCGCAAATATTTCGTCAAAGTCGCCGCCAACTTCAATACGGCGAGTTTCAAACGCGCTAGATTCAACTTTGGTACGTTCAACACGAACACCGGCAGTTACTTTAACTTCGTCAGTCACATCTATCGCCGCCATTACATAACCTGCTAAAATATCTTCTTCAGAGGTATAGTCACCGCGCACAGTATTGGCGAAGGCATTTGGATTATCTGATTGATTTGCTCTAGCTAAATCGATGTTATTCCACATCACATCACGAAACTGTCTCAAATCGGCAAAATTACGAAATTCAGGTCCAAACAACTCAGTGCTGGGATTGTAAGGCCGGTACTGATCAAGGGAATTTAGTGTTATTTCATCAATGTCGGCTTCAGGGTCAGCACTGAACTCTTCAATGCGATCGTTTTCTTTTTCTCGAATACGATTTTTAATACCCATTTTTAAGGTACCAAACATATCACCAAGCTCAATATAACGCTCTGCATTAAATGTAAAGCTTTTTACGGTATCTTGAGTAGCATCCTTTATGTATAAAAAGTCATTAAACTCAAAACTCTCTAAATCGTTTACATTTCCTGGATAATCACTGCTGCTTGCAGCATTGAGGGGAGGAGAATCTGGGTCTCCATCAAACTGATCAACACTTACATCATAAATGCCGTTGACTTGCCACTCCATTGCAATGTCATCGCCACGAAATCGTCCCCGTGTGCCAAAGTCATCAAATTCATTTTTAGAATAGGCAAGTTGATAATCAATATTCCAATCGCTAAAGAAATGTTCACCACCAATTGAGAAGGTATTCACTTTTTCTTCTGTTAACTTGTAGAAGGTGAGCTTTTCTAAATCAACATCGGTGACAATACCGCCGTTTTGTCTTAATAAAAGCAGTTCATCGTCGGAGTTTGCGTCACGAATTTCCCATTCTTGCTGTAGTCGAGTATCGTGGTCGGTTAGCTTAGTGCCTGTATATCTAAAATAATACTGATTGTCTTGGTCGGGCCGGAAATCAATATTCGCGGTTACACCCCATCGTTCGCGCTCCCCAATTTCTCGGCGTTGATCAATCTCCTGTATCACCAAAAACTCTGGACGAGCGTCTTCATCTTCTATTTCTATACCGGTATTTGGGTCAACAAATGACTCAGCGAATGCCAGACCTTCGCCATTACGCAACTCCTCACCCTCTATAGACCGGTCAAAATAACTACCCGATAAGGCGATTCCCCATTTTTTATCATCGTCAATAAAGTCGGTATACTTAAAAGAAGCGCGAGGACTAGTATCTCCCGATATTTCTTGATAGCTCCCGTCTACTCTAACATCAAAACTATACCCACCTCGGTCGTATGCCGACAAAGCTTTTAGCTCAATTTGACCACCAATTGAATCGCCATCCATGTCGGGTGTTCTTGTTTTCGATACTTCAATGGTTTCAATCAAGTCAGCAGGAATAATGTCAAGCGCCACCGCACGAGAAGCTGCCGAACCTGTTAAATCAAAACCACTGGAGGATGAACCCATTGTTACGCCATTCACACTTACAGAGTTAAATTCTGGTCCTAAACCCCGAATGGTCACAAATCGTCCTTCGCCTTCACTTCGATCAATATTCACACCAGGCAAACGCTGCAGAGACTCCGCAACATTCAAGTCTGCAAATCTTCCAGTAAGGCTTGCATCAACCACGTCTTTCACAACATCAGCCGCTCGTTGTAAGTTACGAGCCGAGTTTAAACTGGCAAAATTACCTTCGACTTCAATCACTTCAAAATCGTCACCCTGCAGTTGCACAAGTTGGGTGACCCGACCACCTGCTTCCACAGTAATTTGATAGCTTTGCGTTCCGGCGCCAAGGTAATCGACTTCAAGCGTATAAGTGCCAGGCTCAATAGCCCCTATTCGATAACTACCGTCACTTTGAGTGCTGGTTTGGCGGCCTAATTCCTTAATTCGTACAATGGCACCTTCGACTGAATTGCCCCCTTGCGAGGTGACCACCTGACCTGTAACAACGCCTGTGTCTTGTTGTGCATATAAACTGCCAGATACAAGAATCGAAGCGCATAAAACTGCGGTCTTCTTCATCTTGCTTTTTATTTTCAAATTGAACATCGTCTTCTCCCGAGTGTTTTTATGTAAATATAGATAGAATTGCTGCATGTTTGCATGAACGACTGCTCTTGCCGAGACGCCTAGATTATATCTAACTTACCAAAACCTAATAACTGACAGACCAAAATGTAACAAAAAAATAATATAAATAACAATATAAAAA
>NZ_RAHT01000002.1 GCF_004798935.1 Ningiella ruwaisensis
CGTGACAATGACGTTTTTTTGCCGCCTTCTCAAGCGGGATGCGAATTCTACTTTAATCGCATCTGGTGTCAAGCTTTTTATCAAATATTTTTATATTTCATTTTTGCTGAACGCCGCATCGTTAAAGGGATAGATAAAAGCGTTGATTAAATCACCAGTGGCTTTTATTTCGTCTTCTCCCTGAAGCGAGCGCGCATTCTACAGACATCAGATTCTGGGTCAACACAAAATTAATATTTTTTATCTGAGCGCTTAATTTTCGAACAAAAGGCAGGTATTGCTTCTATACTTAGGTTCGCACATACCTTTCGCTGGTTAACTATTCATATCTCAATCAACCAAGCTTAGCTTTCTACGACTTTTCTTTTGGGCTAGTTGATTTGTTCTCTTTTACTTCAGATTCTTTATCATCATTTGATGTACTATCGATGAAGTCTGCATCTTCGTCTGCTTCGCCCACAACATCCTCAAGCGTAACCTTGTCGACCGTTCGAAAAGTATTAAATGGCCCTGCGATGGTGTAAAGAACAAAGACTATAAATAAAACCAATGATGGAGCAGTAGCAACAATAATAAACACTAAAATCACTACGAGTATAGCAACAAATGGAACCTTGCCATGCCAGTCAACTTCTTTAAAACTATTGTATTTAAAGTTGCTTACCATTAGTAGCCCGGCAAAACCTGTAATTAATGCTACCAGCCAGCTAACATCGTCTCCGGCTAAATCATAATCAATTCCGCACCATACCATGCCCGCCACCAAGGCTGCAGCAGCAGGTGACGCGAGTCCTTGAAAAAAACGCTTGTCTGCGGTGGCTACTTGAGTATTAAACCTTGCAAGTCTTAATGCGGCCCCGGCAACATATATAAACGCTGCTAACCAGCCAATTTTACCCAAGTCAGTTAGTCCATAGTTATAAGCGACCAATGCCGGGGCTACACCAAACGAAACCATGTCGGCCATGGAATCATATTCTGCACCAAACGCAGATTGCGTATTGGTTATTCGCGCGACTCGCCCATCTAATCCATCAAAAATCATGGCAACGAATATTGCAATGGCTGCGCTTTCGAAATTGCCATTCATTGACATAACAACGGCATAAAAACCGGAAAACAATCCAGCGGTTGTCAGCAAGTTAGGTAATAGGTAAATACCTCGTCGTTTGGTCTGGTTGTTGTTCATAACTCTCCTTTTTTATAAGAGTTTAACGCATTTTAGACGATAACACATAGCATCATCGCCTTTATAAACATTATCTGAAGGGGTTTGTTGATTAAGCGTTCACTGCTCGTTCGCAATATCAGGAGGTAAACCACGCAAAAAGATATAAATTTATGTGAAGTAAAGTTGATTATCAAGTATACTAAAACTGATGTGTATCTTATCTGCGACAATCGTCAGGTATTTTTACAAACGTGGTTTCGCAAGCCTTATATTCATCTGCAAGCAATTGAAAAATATATTTATTATGTTTTTGGTTCGAATTTTGCAGGAAATTAGTAGCAAAAAATAATATGGAAGCACTATGAAGTTCAAGCACTTAGGAATAGCCTCACTTTTAATAACGTTATCTACATTTTCCGCGGCCTCGTCTACTGTTAGTCATTGGGATTTTACTCCTAGCGGAGATTTAGATAGTACACACATCACCAGCGACGGAATTGTTACGGCAAATGTGCTTACAGGCACTAAGCATGGAGTTGACCTACAAATTACCGCATGGTCATCGTCTTTGCACGGCGGAAGAACAAGTTGTATGGACAACCCAGGCGGTCCAGGAGATGTTCAAGATAAGTGTATTCAACGTACACAGTTAACAAGCTATGGGAACAACGGACTTGGGAATATCAATAAGGATGAGGGTGACGATACGCCCAATCATTCTGTTGATAACAACATGCAAGATTACGATATGATTCTTCTGTCTTTCAGCGAGGCAGTAAATATATCAAGTATCAATACTGGCTGGAATTACTCATATACGAATCTCGATAACAGCGGTGCTACGAGCAGAAATCGAAACAACGCTGGTGCTTCAGCAATGGCTTATACAGGTTCAGGGACTCTATCAAGCAATCCATTTAGTTCAACAGACACTTGGGCAAGCATCCTTCACGATGGTTGGTCGAACATAGGTTCAGATTTCAGAACAAATGGAAGCAACGGCCATATTCCTATCACTAACGGCTCTAGCATTTTTTCTCGCTATTGGTTGATAGGCGCGGCCCACGCTGTTGAGCGTAATGCTGGTCATATTACCGATCACATAAAAATAGCCGGTGTATCTTTTGCGAAAAGAACTACCGGTCAAAACAATGTAAGCGCTCCTATAGGTATGGTTGCACTTATGTTTGGTGCTGCGCTTTGGATCAGACGAAAAGCCTAAGCATAAATTCCTATGTATAAAAGGTGGGTAATTTCCCACCTTTTTTTTCGTGTACAATAAAGTAAGTTTGTAATGAGTTTGTTTTTATGAAGTATCTCCTTTTCGTCCTCTTTTTAATTGTAAGTGTCTTTTCTACTCAGCTTCTGGCTCAAGTTAATGATAAATATGAACAAGCAAATATCGCATTTGATAGCGGCCAGTTTGATGAGGCTTATATTCATTTAAAAAATAGTTTAAATGAAGACCCGTCGCACTTACCCAGTAAGATATTGATGGGAAAAGTGCTCACTCTATCTTTTATTTATGATGATGCGATTTCTGAATTTTATGAAGCGCTTAGCGCAGGGGCTGATCCCAACCTGGTTAGTGAATATTTAGCCAATTCACTTTTGGTAGAAGGCCGCTTTGAAGAAATACTAACGCTCTCAGAACGAGGCTTATCAAATAAAAACCGTGCGTTTCTTTACGCCGCACAAGCTAAAGCTCACGCAGCACTTGAGCAAAGCGAGGACGCCTACAAACGATTTGATCAGGCGCTAAAGCTAGATAACAATAACTCTGCCATATTAGACGCTTACGCAAAGTTTTACGCGCAGCAGGACAATCTTGAAAAGGCTTTAGAATTAGCTAGGGAAGCTGTAAATGCATCACCAGATAATAGTGAAGCCTTACGAACGCTTGCAAATATATATGCGCTATTGGGCGACACCAATAAGTTTATTGAAACCCTGGAAAATGCTTTAGGTATTGATTCAGACCAGCCGCTCGTTTTACGCGATTTAGTCTCTGCCTATATTCGTACGAATCAATTGGAGAAGGCACGAAGCAGTTTAAATTCAATTCTAGAAACCTCGCCAGAAGAGCCCATGGCCAAGTTTTTGCTAAGCTACGTTCAAAGGGAGAGCGGTGAAAATGAACAAGCCGCTCAAACATTAGATGAATTAGTCTCCTATTTATCGCTTATCGATAGCGACGCGATGCAGCGGGGCGAGGGTCTGCTTTTCATCAGTGCTATGGCAAACTATGCAACGGGAAATTTGGAGGCCGCCAGACAAGACTTATTGACATATTTAAATCGCCAACCAAATAATTTCAACGCTAACATGCTGTTAAGCGATATCTATGCTGCAGAGGGCAGCTTCGCTTCAGCTATTCCCTTAATAGAAAAGTTCGAAAAACGCGTTAAGTCAGATCTATCTCTAAGTCAAAAACTGTGTGACTTGTATATTCGAGCAAAGCTCGTCCATAAATGCGCGCTTTTAGTTTCACAAATCGAATCTGAGCTTTCCGAGCAAACCGCCTTTGTTGCGCTCAAAGCTCGCTCACTCGCTGCGAGGGGCCGTCCGGAGCAGGCGCTCAAGGTACTTGAAAGTGTTGAGTCTGAACAACTTGTCATTCAACTAGAAAAAGCGCTTCTCGCCATAGAAACGAATCAGCTTGATAAAGCGATGTCGATAACAGAAAAATTGGTTAGCCAAGATGCGTCTAGCGTGGATTTCAAAAATTTGCTCGCTAGCATCTACATTAAACAACAGCAAAATCAGAAGGCTAGAACGATTTTGCGTGAAATCCTTGATCTATCCCCCAATCATTATTCTGCGCGATTTAATTATGCCTCAGTCCTTATGGAATCGGGTAGTATCAATGAAGCAAGACGAATGCTTGGAGTTTTACATACTGAAAATCCACTACAAATTGACGTAATGCTTATGCTTACCCGCCTGGAAAAAAACGCAGGCAACTTGGAACAAGCAAAAACCTTTATTGAAAAAATCTTTCAATTAGACAGACAGCATCAGGCAACGCTTATCGAGTTAATTGATATATTAAAAATTCAAGGGGAATACGAAGAAGCTGTAAAACTTATTAATCCAATTATCAAAGACAATTTTTTGAGTCCCGAATTTATAGCCCAACGAGCTGAGATATATATCGCAGCCGAAAAATACGAATCGGCTAAAAGTGACTTAAATACACTTTACGGAATCTACGTGGATGACGCAGCCGCTTTGCTTGATCTTAGCATCATCCAACGACGTGCCCGCGATTTATCGGGGGCGATTAAAAGCATAAATCGCTCGCTCGAATTAGCACCGAATAACTATCTTGCCCAGTTAGAAAAGGCAAGGACGCTTATAAATGCAAATGATCCCAATGCTTTGGATTATATAAAGACACTGGAAAAACAGTATGGGCAAACTCCGGATCTATCTCTTTTGTTCGGCGACCTCGCAATGAAAGATAATAATGCTCAACAAGCCAGTCAATATTACCAAAACGCCTTGGAATTAGATCCTCGTTTTAATCAAGCGGCAATAAAACGCTTTCAATTAGCGCTAAGAGGAATTGAACAAGAAGCGTTTATCACTTTTGCTAAAAATGCTATTCAACAAGACAAAGGCAATGATTTGCTTACAAACCTCCTTGCAGATCTGTATCTTGAAAAAAACGAATATGATAATGCGCTAGCGCTGTATCAACAGCTTATTGAAAATGAAGATTATCGCCTTTTACCTTTTGTATTGAACAACTTAGCTTACGTTTATTTACAAAAAGAAGATTTTCAACAAGCGTATGACGCAGCACAAATTGCATATAACCGTTTGCCGACTAATCAATCAATATTAGATACACTTGGCTGGGCGCTTGTGAAGATGGGCCAGTTTGAACAAGGCCTGAATTACCTGCGCCAGTCTTTTGCAATGAACACTGCCGATACGGCAGTTCGTTATCATATTGCTTACGCCTTGCATCAGTTGGGAAGAACAACAGAGGCAAAGCGTGAACTAAACAATTTACTCGAGCAATTCGGTGATTTTGATTATAGAGGTGAGGCAGAGGCACTGTTGGCAAATTTGCCCTAAAAAAAGAAACCCACCGATGGAACTAGCGCCTGTCGGTGGGCTGGTTAATATAAGCAGATTAGCTGCTTAACAATTTAGCTGCTTTTTATTTAGGATATTGTTAATTTTTCCTCATCTACGTCAACTCTGACAGTATCGCCAATGTCTTCACGCGAAGATAAAAGCTTTTCAGCCAGCGGATTTTCAATATTCGTTTGAATAGCCCGTTTTAAGGGTCTTGCACCAAATACCGGATCAAATCCCGCTTCAGCTATTTTATCAAGTGCTGCACCACTAATTTCCAATTTTAAGTTCATTTCATGTAAGCGTTGACGCAATCCGGCGAGCTGAATTTTAGCAATGGCTTTAATTTGTTCTCTTGCCAGAGGATGAAACACAACAATGTCGTCAACACGGTTAATAAATTCAGGCCTGAAGTGACTCCCGACCACCTGCATTACACTGGTTTTCATTTGCTCGTAATTATCTTCGCCCGCTTGCGACTGAATAATATCTGAACCTAAATTAGAGGTCATGATAATAAGCGTATTTTTAAAGTCTACCGTTCTTCCTTGGCCATCAGTTAAACGGCCGTCATCCAGCACTTGCAAAAGAATGTTAAAGACATCAGGGTGTGCCTTTTCAACTTCATCGAGCAATATTACAGAATAGGGTTTTCGGCGGACGGCTTCAGTTAAGTATCCCCCCTCTTCGTAACCAACATATCCTGGAGGTGCGCCCACGAGTCTGGCAACGGAGTGTTTCTCCATAAATTCGGACATATCAATTCGAACCAATGCTTGCTCGGTATCAAACATAAAGCTAGCCAGAGCCTTACACAGCTCGGTTTTCCCCACACCAGTAGGTCCCAAAAACAGGAAAGAACCTAAAGGTTTATCAGGGTCAGCCAGGCCAGCGCGCGATCGACGAATTGCGTTAGACACAGCCTTAACCGCTTCTTCCTGTCCTACTACTCGCTTGCTAAGCACTTCCTCCATACTAACCAGTTTTTCTTTTTCACTTTCCAGCATTTTGCTTACAGGAATACCTGTCCAGCGAGAAAGCACGTCTGCAATTTCTACATCGGTTACTTTGTTTTTAAGAAGGGTATTTTCTGCCCCCTCATTTTCTGACGCTTGCTCCAGGCGCTGTTCGAGAGCAGGGATTTTCCCATATTGTAATTCCGACATTCGATTCAAATCAGATGCACGCCTTGCGATTTCCAGATCAAGTTTTGCTTGCTCTAGCTCGGCTTTTATTCCTTGGGTCCCCTGCATGGCATCTTTTTCGCGGTTCCAGATCTTCTCTAACTCAGAAAATTTCAGCTCTAGTTGTTCTCGTTCAAGTTCAATAGTCTCCAGACGTTTGTGACTCGCTGCATCGGTTTCTTTTGCCAAGGCTTGCTCTTCAAGCTTTAACTGAATAATTCTGCGCTCCAGGCGATCCATTTCTTCTGGTTTGGAGTCAATTTGCATTCGAATACTTGATGCTGCTTCATCGATTAAATCTATCGCCTTGTCAGGTAATTGTCTGTCACTGATGTAACGATGAGATAAGCTAGCCGCTGCAACAATGGCGGGATCGGTAATATCTACTGAATGGTGCAGCTCATAGCGCTCTTTTAGACCTCGAAGTATGGCGATGGTATCCTCTACGCTTGGTTGATCCACCAACACTTTTTGAAAACGGCGTTCAAGTGCCGCATCCTTTTCTATGTATTGTCGATACTCGTCTAAGGTTGTCGCTCCGACACAATGCAATTCACCACGGGCAAGTGCGGGTTTTAGCATATTACCGGCGTCCATCGCACCATCAGCTTTTCCTGCACCAACCATGGTGTGAAGTTCATCGATAAACAGAATTACTCTGCCCTCTTCTTTCGATAATTCGTTCAATACCGCTTTTAGACGCTCCTCAAACTCACCGCGATACTTCGCACCCGCGAGTAAAGCGCCCATATCAAGTGACAACACACGTTTATTCTTAAGGCCCTCAGGTACTTCCCCATTAATAATACGTTGTGCAAGGCCTTCTACTATCGCCGTTTTACCCACGCCAGGCTCACCGATTAAAACAGGGTTGTTCTTGGTACGTCGTTGAAGCACCTGCACCGTTCTTCTTATTTCATCGTCACGACCGATTACAGGATCGAGTTTTCCTTGCTCGGCACGCTCTGTTAAATCCATCGTGTATTTCTCAAGAGCCTGACGCACATCTTCTGCGTTTTGGTCAGTAACCTTTTGACCCCCTCTGAGATTATCAATCGCTTGCTCGAGTTGCGATTTATCCAAACCGAGTTGCTTAAGTATATTACCGAGTTGTCCACCATCTTCTACGGCGGCTAAAACAAACACTTCTGATGTGATGTAATCATCTTTACGTTTTTGAGCAATTTTATCGCTCATATTCAACAACTTAACTGTATCTCTGCCTAGCTGTACATCGCCTCCAAAGCCTTCTATTTTTGGTAATTTATCAATGGCTTCAGCTAAAGCCGAGCGTAAACTATTTACGTTAATTTTTGTTTGATCCAGCAAAGGTCTAACGCTTCCGCCTTGCTGATTCAGCAAAGCAGACATTAAATGAACAGGTTCTATATACTGATTGTCGCGACCCAATGCCAACGACTGAGCGTCAGAAATAGCCAGTTGAAACTTGCTGGTAAATTTGTCTAAACGCATATTTGATCTCCTAAAAATCCATACCAGCTTTATGGGTATTAAAGGGGGTCATTTCAAGACAAATGTGATGATTTTATGATCAACATCAATATCTAAGGACTACGGTTGCCACTCTACCACAGGCTACAAGACCTTGATCTACGTTGTTTTTCGAAGCCCCTGCACTTATTTGCTGAAGCTTCTGATGGGTTGCTTGTCGATAGGAGTATAAGCGTGGATCGCAATACGTGCAGACACCACTTAGCGAAATCAAGTGCAAGCCCATGTTTGCCAGCTGAGATTTTGCGATTTCGTTTAAATCAATGTGATATTTCTGTGTTTGCGCATTAAATGAGATAGCATCGGCATAAGCTGAAAATTGTTTCGCCACCTCCTCGTTTACCTCAAAGTGCGTCTGGCAAATTGATGGGCCTATCCAGGCTGAAATCTCCTCTGGATGGGCCTTAAATTTGTTTAAAGCGTTTTGTAATATCCCATTTTTCAAGCCTTTCCAACCAGCATGAACAACGGCATACTCAGAACTTGTAAGACTGGCAAGCACTACTGGCAAGCAATCGGCAGTCATCACAGCAATTGGCTGACACAAAAGCTTGGAATAACAACCATCATAATCTTCATCCGCCCAATTATCTTGCGAGAAATCGGCGACTTTATTGGAGTGAACCTGATTTAGATAAGCGATTTCTTTTGGGCTTATATGATTTTTATCTTCTGGTGAACTATTCAATAATTCTGCCAAATCAAGATTTAAGGAATGACGGTTTTTAGCAACCGCTTGTGCATCATCGCCAACGTGCTCAGCCAAATTGTTTTCGGCAAAATCACCAGCGCTAGCTCCCGGGCGCTTGGTTGTTGTAAAACAGAGCACACGAGGCGCAATGGGATTAGCAGGGAAAATAAATTTATTCACTAATTAAATTCGCCATAGCCATTCTCTTTCGCATCGGCTTCAAGTTGTGCTAATAGTTGCGTAAAGTCTTCAGGCAAAGGAGCTTCCCACGTCATTAATTCGTTTGTTTCTGGGTGATGAAGACTTAACTTAATCGCATGTAAGGCCTGACGTTTGAATCCTCTTAAACAATCGATAAAAGCATTGCTGGCATGTTTAGGAAGCCGCGTTCGCCCACCATATTGCACATCGCCAACCAATGGATGTTTAATGTAGGCCATGTGCACGCGAATTTGGTGTGTACGACCTGTTTCAAGTTTTAGTCGCAAATAGGTGTGCGCTCGAAATTTTTTCTTCACACGATAATGCGTAACGGCCGGTTTCCCATTCTCTCTTACTGCCATGAGCGTTCGTTTGCTGGCGTGTCGTCCAATGTTCTCATCTACGCTGCCACCCGCTATTAAATTTCCCATTACAACCGCTTCGTACTCTCTTCCCATTGCTCTTTGCTGCAGTTGATCAACAAGCTTGGTTTGCGCATTTAAGGTTTTAGCCACAACCATTAATCCGGTCGTCTCTTTGTCGAGACGATGGACAATTCCCGCACGCGGAACATTTTTGATATCCGGTACATGCGCTAACAAAGCATTAAGCAAGGTGCCTGATTGATTGCCAGCCCCGGGATGGACAACTAATCCAGCTGGTTTGTTAATAATAAGGATTTGCTCATCTTCATATCGTATATCCAAATCAATTTGTTGTGGTTCATCCTCTACCTGAACTTGCTGTTGCGCCTCAATAGAAACTAATTCTGCCCCTTTTACTTTATGCCGTGGGCTCGTAATGACCTCGCCATTGACCTTTACGCAACCTTGTATAATCCATTCTTTGAGTTTTGAACGTGAATAATCCGGGAACAAATGTGCAATGCATTGGTCTAGTCTTAAGTTAAATGCATCAAGCGGAATCTCGTTCGACAGTGAAATAGGTTTGACTTGCTGATTCATAAACAACATCATTCGAAAACATATGCACAGTATATCAAGTGCTGACAATAAAAGCAGACGTAACTTTTGATGTCAGTGTCTAGTATCTGTAGTAAAATGCTCAGTAATTAACGCAGTAAGAGAAAAGACGCAAATATGAAGGAAGTCAGAAATCGCCTTGCGATATTAATAAGTATCGCTGTGATAGGGTTAACGGGGTGTAGTAGCTCTGAAGAAGAAGAGCGCGAGATGCTCGCTAATCAGGGCGTGACCGCCTTATATGAACAAGCAAAACGTAACATGGACAATGGTAATTTCGCTGCTGCTGCAGAAGTCTTGAGCAGTATCGATTCGCGTTTTCCCTTTGGTCCCCTATCTCATCAGGTCCAGCTGGATTTAATATACAGCTATTATAAGTCTGGAAATAGTGACCAGGCCTTGGCTACGATAGACCGCTTTGTCCGTTTAAACCCCAATCATGCAGATGTGGATTATGCCCTTTACATGCGTGGCGTGACAAACATGGAACAGGACGCCAATCTTTTCCAGTCTCTGATGAATGTTGAACGAGATGATAGAGATCCTTCAAAATCCAAAGAGGCGTTTGAAGATTTTAGAAGGCTAATCGAAAAGTATCCTGATTCTAAATATGCGGTTGATGCCAAGCAGCGCATGCTGGCTATTAAAAATCGCTTGGCAAAATACGAGATTGAAGTGGCCAGATTTTATATGAGAAGAGAAGCGTACGTAGCTGCCGCTAATCGCGGACGCTATGTACTTGAGCATTATCCAGACACTCCGCAAATCAGACCTGCCTTAGAGATAATGGTTGCCAGTTATGATGAGCTCGGCTTGGATGACTTGCGTGATAATGCGGTTAAAACACTACGTTTGAATTTTCCAGACAGCGAGTTTATTCGATAATCAAGTCTAGCAAGTCGATGAGATTCAGAATTAAAAAAGCAGCGTCACGCTGCTTTTTTAATTTTTTGTAGATACCTTGAAGTATAAATGACTCAGTGGGTTGATAAGTTTAGCCCACCCGCTGGTAAAGTGAAGAGGCTCATCAATAATACTAAAAACAAGGCACCCCTCGTGCATATTGGCCGCTGGCGTATGAGTATCGCTTGTTGAAAGCGCAATGAAATCACCGGTTTCATAAGCATTTAGTCCATCAGAAAAGGTACCATCGATGACCAAAGTAAGCTCATTACCGATATGAGTGTGCTCAGGTACGCTACCGCCTTTTTCCATATAAATGAAATTAGCGAGATTTTTGCCGCCAATCATTACCGGCGCTTGCCACAGTTTTCCAATTAATTGGGACCATGAACCCATACTGGCGGCATAGCGCTGCAAGGATTGTGGAACGGTAAAGGACTTGCCGTTTACCTTAACAGTCTTTCTAAAATCTGCCGATGTGCGTTTAGACCTGATTTCAATTTCCGGGCGGCTAACAATGGCGTCAAACATGTTAGCTAATTCGTTGTCCACTGCGTTTGACGTTTGTGAGGGTTCCGACAAATAAGCTTGAGCGACAGATTCTGCCATGGTCTTCACTTTATTTCTGCACGAATGACACATGTCGCAATGGGCAGAAACAACAAGCGATTCATTCGGCGCAATTAGGCCTTCAGCAAAACCAGCCAAAGCGCGGCTGGTTGGGTGAAATCTAATCATGTTCTTTAAGCATTTCCTTAAGTCTTTGCAAAGCGAGTCTGGTACGCGACTTCACTGTGCCAAGAGGTATTTCTAACTCATCAGCCACTTCTTGTTGCGATTTCCCATCAATGTAAATCGCTTCAATTACTGCTTTTTGCTTTAGCGGTAGGTTTTCAAAAAACTGACCAACCTGTTCAAGCGTAACTTGTTCATCGAGCGGAGCTTCGTTCAAATCCGCCGTTTGTTCGCACAAGACTGGCCATAAATCATCTGAACAAACGTCTTCTTTTCGATTTTGAAGCTTGCGTAACATGTCAAAGCGGATGTTTCGAGCAATCGTGAAAATCCACGTTGAGGGAGACCCTTTCTCTGAATTAAACAGGTGAGCCTTTTGCCACACGTTTGACATTGTATCTTGAACTAGCTCCATGGCAAGTGCTTCATTCCCCATTTGTTTAAGCGCATATGAGCGTAAACGTGGTGCAAAGTAACCAAAGACTTTAGAAAAGGAGAGCTTACATCTTTCTTTTGCCACAGTATCCAAATGGGCAGACATCTCGGCAGCACAATCTTTTGGTTTAGTAGAGTCGTGTTTCTTGTCTTCCAACGGAATTCCAATAAGCATTCAAGTCACCTTAAAAGTATTAATAACTATAGTGTGGATTTCAGTATAGCGAAAGAAATCTGCCTAGATAGTTAAATCTATTTAATGTTCCTTGCCTTGCTAATATCATCATTCTGTACGTCAAATAATTTCAAGATTATTTTTCAAAGATTACCTTGGAGACGACAGCGGCAGTAAATATAGCACCCGCTATCGCTATCCGAAGTTCACTCGATTAACTGAGAAAGATACTTGACTACCTTGTCGCAACTTTGCTGCGTTAAGAAATGTTGCTTTTGCTGCGCCCCAACCGGAAGCAATTCCAACCACCGATTAATTACCCAGGCAGGATCATCGAATCGAAATTTATTGTATAAGCCACTTACCTCGGGATAGCGGTCGAATATTTCTTTTAGACGCTCTGCCATTATCTTTACTTCGGTAATGTCTGAAGAACAGCGCCACATTGCTGATTTCTCAACATGCCCTACTCGCAATTCATCGTGCTGAGTTTCAATATCACTGATACTGACGCAATACTGTCCTTCAATTGTTACGCCGAGTAATCCATCTTCAAGCACGTCAAAATCAATAACAGTACAAAACGTGCCTAGGGGAAAAATGTGCGTATTGTTTGATTTTTCTCCGGCACTATTGATCATGCAAACTACAAAACCAGAGTTTGATGCACAAACTTCCTTAATCATGCGAGTATATCTTGGCTCAAAAATTCGTAGCGCCATTCTCCCTTCAGGTAGCACATGTGAAGACAAGGGAAAGAGCGGTACTTTCATACGCTTAACACCTAATTTGACAAATATGAAATTTGTACTAATAAGCAGCGCACTTAGATCGTTCTTGCTCTCGATTAAAAATAATTAATATGATGATCTTGACTATAATCGGTGTAGTAAAACATTTACAAATCAATTGCTAACCATTAGAAGTGACATGTCTGTTATTGAGTCTTTCTCACGTTTTTATACCGACTTGGCGTCTATGCAGGTTGAATCGCTTAAAACCATCTACAGTAACGACGTGGTTTTTATAGACCCGATAGCGAGACATAAGGGCCTAGAAGCAGTAGAGCATTATTTCTCCAAACTGCTGAAAAACGCTAAATACTGCGAGTTTGAGATACACAACAAAAAATCGGCGGGCGAAGATGGATTTGTTGTCAATTGGACTATGCGATTTACTTCTTCTCGCATAAATAAAGGAAATCCTGTAGCAGTGGACGGCATTACATTGCTTACTGTTGAAAACGACAAGATCGTATTTCATCGAGATTATTACGATTTAGGCGAAATGGTGTATGAACATGTGCCCTTGCTCGGCAGAATCATTAAAAAAATCAAAAGGAGTTTGCAGTAATGGCTAAAATTTTAATTACAGGCGCAACGTCCGGAATTGGCGAGTCACTGGCGATTTACGCTGCTGAAGAAGGCCATGAAGTCATTGCGTGCGGACGCAATGAAGAAAAACTCGAAGAGCTTTCAAGCAAAGCAAGAATAACGGGCTGTCGTTTTGACGCTACTGATTTTGAGGCAACAAAAGATGCTTTGCGCGATATCAAATTCGACATTGCTGTAATCAATGCTGGCACCTGTGAATACGTAGACATCAACGATGTTGAGCCAGATATGTTTCGCCGAGTATTTGAGATAAATGTATTTGGGGCAGTAAACGTCATCACTGCCTTACTTCCTAATGCGGAGCGCGGAAACAAAATTGCCTTTGTAGATAGCTTGGCTCGCTTGTTGCCCTTTACTCGCTCCCAGGCATATGGCGGGAGTAAGGCAGCGTTGCATTACATTGCTAAAAGTTTTGAAGTAGATTTGGCTTCTAAAGGTATTAAAATACAAAGTATTTCTCCTGGCTTTGTTAAAACACCTTTAACGGACAAAAATGATTTTGAAATGCCAATGGCAATAAGCTCAGAAGCTGCAGCAAAATATATGCTTGATGGAATACTTAGCGACTCGTCTGCAATTTATTTTCCAAAACGATTCAGTGCATTTATACGATTTTTAAACTTTTTACCTGAATTCCTACAGCGCAAAATTTGCATAGGCATGCGCAAAAAAACCAAGAGAAAGAAAAATAATGACTAAGAAAATTGCCATTGTCGGCAGCGGTATTTCTGGATTAACAAGCGCCTATCTGCTTAACAAGGTAGCTAACATTCATGTATTTGAAGCAAATGACTATATTGGCGGCCATACTGCAACCAAAACAGTCGAGGTAAATAATAAGACGTATGCAATTGATACAGGGTTTATTGTTTACAACGACTGGACTTACCCGAATTTTATAAAACTAATGAAGCAACTTGAAGTCAAATCACAAGCAACCGAGATGAGCTTCAGTGTCAGAAATGAAACATCGGGTTTGGAATACAATGGAAATAACCTTAATAGCCTTTTTGCACAGCGTCGAAATCTGATATCCCCATCTTTTTACCGCTTGGTTTTGGACATTTTAAAATTTAATAAAGTGTGTAAACAAGCCATCAGAGAAGATATCGACACTAACAACATCACCCTTTTGCAATTTATTCGTCAGCACAAACTGAGCGAGCAATTTATTCAAAATTATATATTGCCGATGTGCGCTGCCATTTGGTCAACCAGCCTTGAAGCGTCTGCTAATTTTCCCTTAAGTTTTTTTCTTAAGTTTTTCAACAATCACGGTTTGTTAAACGTTACAAATCGCCCTCAATGGTACACACTCATTGGAGGCTCTTCGCAGTATATTAAGCCGCTCACAGAAAGTTTTGAGGAAAAAATTAGTCTTAATTGCGCAGTAAAGCGAATTACCAAAACAGAAAATGCTTATGTGCTAAGTACCGCAAATGGAGATTATCGCTTCGATGAGGTAGTGCTGGCATGTCATAGTGACCAAGCTTTAAAGATGCTGGATCTTGAATCCTTCGAAGACAATCATGCTCACAGCCTCAAGCAGATTTTAGGGGCAATTCCCTATGCGATGAACGAGGTGGTTCTGCACACCGATACCGCTGTTTTACCGCAACGCAAATTAGCATGGGCAAGTTGGAATTATCGGATAAAAGGTAAGGAAGGTGAACATCAAGCACCTGCGGCAGTATCCTATAATATGAATATTTTGCAGCGAATCGAAAGTGACACCACATTTTGCGTCACACTGAATAACACCAAGGCCATCGACGAAGATAAAATCTTGGGCACCTATTACTATGCGCATCCGCAATTCAGTCCTGAGATGGTGAAGGCGCAGCAACTTAGAGACACAATTTGCGGAAAAGAAGGTTTACATTTTTGCGGCGCTTATTGGTATAACGGATTTCATGAAGATGGCGTTAGAAGCGCTTTGGATGTGTGCACTCGCTTTGGAGCTCAATTGTGACAGAGTTGGAACTGGAAAGTGCAATTTACAAAGGAAGCGTGTTTCACAAACGCGTTGTCCCAAAGCAACATGCATTTTCTTATCAAATCTATCTGTACTGGATAAAGTTAAGCGAACTTGAATCTTTAACCTATCATGTGAAAGGGTTTAGCGACAGAGCAATCAAAAAGAGCATCGTGAATTTTTGTCGTAAGGATTATCTGGGCGACCCTAGAATACCGCTTGAAAACGCAGTGCTCAAAAAAATGAGCGAGTTAAATGGCAGTAGTTTAGACGGCGACGTATTTTTCCTTGGTCAGATAAGAACCTTCGGCCTTTATTTTAGTCCTGTCAATTTTTACTATCTCAGGAATCAAAACAAAGAATTTACTCATATGCTTGCAGAAGTATCTAACACGCCGTGGAATGAGCGACATCATTATTTGGTAGACTTGGCTCAGCAAAAAGATTGCGAAAAAGCCTTCCATGTATCACCATTTAATCCAATCGATATGACTTATCATTGGCGCGTCGCACAACCAAGCGATACGTTGCGATTGCACTTAAGCTGCAGCAAAACGACAAAGCATTTTGAGGCTGCCCTGGACTTACAGAAAGTACCGCTTAATTCACACTGGTTGAGGCGAATGCTTCTATCTATCCCAAGCATGACACTTAAAACGCTTGCTGGCATATACTGGCAGGCATTAAAACTATTTATTAAACGCGTACCTATATATACGCATCCGTGAAGTAAGGAATCGATACATGTCACATGGTGAACAAACATTTCAAACGACTGAGTCCATCTCATTTTGGGAAAAAACCTGCCGTTCTATGTTTATAGGTGCGTTAAAGCAACTTCCTGAAGGGCAATTGACGGTGATGGAAAATGGCCAGGTAATTGCCGTACTTGGCCAGGAGGAAACAGATTTAAAAGCGCAGGTAAATGTTCTTCATCCTTCAGCCTATCCTAAACTGCTTCTCGGTGGGTCCATTGCATCGGGCGAAACGTTCACTGACAAACTCTGGGACAGCCCTAATTTAACGAATGTTATCCGCATTTTTGCCAGAAACCTGCCGACTTTAGACGCCTGGGAAAAGAAATTCAAATGGCTGACAATGCCTGCAACGAAGGTTAAGCATTTTGCGAATCGTAACTCTCAATCACAGGCAAAAAAGAATATTGGTGCACACTACGATTTGGGAAACAAGCTATATACCAAATTCCTGGACCGTTCTATGATGTATTCGGCGGCAATTTACCCCGATGCCAATACTTCACTTGCTCAAGCGCAGCAGGTAAAACTGACAGCAATTTGTGAAAAACTCAAGCTGAGCGAGCGAGATCATTTGCTGGAAATTGGCACTGGCTGGGGAGGTTTGGCGGTTTTTGCGGCTAAAAACTACGGTTGTAAGGTCACTACAACGACTATATCAGAAGAGCAGTACGCCTGGGCACAGCAATGGGTAGCGCGTGAAGGTTTACAAGATAAAATTACCTTACTAAAAAAAGACTATCGCTTGCTTGAAGGTCAGTATGACAAGCTTGTATCCATAGAAATGATTGAAGCGGTGGGCAAAGAATATTTAGCCAACTTTTTTGACAAATGCTCAAGCCTTTTAAAGAAAAATGGTTTAATGCTATTGCAGTCAATTACTATCGATGACAGACGTTATGATAGCTATGCCGACAGCGTCGACTTTATCCAAAAACACATTTTCCCAGGCGGATTTTTACCTTCACAATTTGCGATAAACAAGTATGTAAAAAAGTATACTGACATGAGCATTCGCGATGTGCACGATATCGGCTTGGACTATGCGAAAACGCTTAAAGATTGGTTTGAGGCTTTCATGCAACAAAAAGCAGCTTTGCTTGAAGATGGTTACGATGAACGCTTTATGCGCATGTGGCAATATTATTTAAATTACTGCGAAGGTGGCTTTTTAGAGAGAGCCATAAGCACGGTGCAGTTGGTGCTGGCCAAACCTCAGCATCGCAGTGAGTTAAGCAGAGGTTAGTTCCGTTTAATACTAAAACAGAGGCATGCGCGAAATAAACGAATGACGCAAAGCCTCTGCTTTAATCATCGGGTATCTTGTTTCATGGCCTATTGCCCTGACGAATTACCCTCATCTCCTAACACAGAAATTGGATCTGAATACTTTGGCTCGCCTTGCGATATGGTGATTTCCACGCGGCGGTTACGCGCACGTGCTTCAGGAGAATCGCCGTCGTCTACCAATTCGTTTGACGCCTTTCCAATCACTCGCATACGCGTTTCGTCAAACCCCTCAGCCAAGCGCAATTCTTCAGCGACTGCCACTGCACGTTGAGCAGATAAATCCCAGTTTGAGCGATACAGTTCATTTGAAATTTGAACACCGTCACTATGGCCTGATATCTCAATTTTTCCTGGCATGTCAGCAACAATCTCACCAAGTTGCCGTATTACCGGAATGAATTGGGGCTGTAAAAAAGCAGAACCCGCCGAAAACGAACCGTTTTCTCGTATTCGGATAACGATTTGCTGTCCTAAATTTTCTACATCGACCGCGCCATCCTTGATTTCTTTTTGCATTAGCTCCTGGACTTTTTTCAGTTGCTTTTCCAGATTTTCATTGTTTGTAGCGGCAGCGCCGGCAGAAGCCGTCTCGTTAGCGGTATTAGGTGACTGCCCACCACGCAACTGCCCTCGCTGCTTTTGCCTGCCACCTGCGGACTCATCTTCACCTTCCTGAAAATTCAGCATTGGCTTGGTGATATCCTGGGTGACTTGTTGCACAGTTTCAATGGGGGTTGGATCGGGTTTACCAGGTCTGAATTCAAGCGCAACAACGCTTGTTCCTTTGGGAATATCTTTAAGCTCGATTTTATTCTGCACACCAAATGCAAACTTCATTGAACCGGCAATTTGCTTAAACTTTTTTACATCCATTTCAGAAAAAGAAAGCAAGAGCACAAAAAAGCACATCAACAGAGACATCAGGTCTGCAAAGGTCCCCATCCATTGGGGCAGCCCTTCGGGAGGGCATTTAGGGCATTCATCTTCCACTATTCAGACTCCTCTGCCCCGCCGCGTTTTCCTTCCGCCAAATATCCTTTAAGCACCCCCTCTATTACGCGCGGGTTCTGACCATCAGCAATGCCGAGAATGCCATCAAGTATGAGGCATTGATTCAGTTTTTCTTCATTAGCTCTGATCCCCAGTTTAAATGCGATAGGTAAACAAACAATGTTTGCCAACATGGCACCGTAAAGGGTGGTTAAGAGTGCGACTGCCATTGCCGGGCCGATTGCTTTAGGGTCGTCCATATTCGAAAGCATGGCAACCAAACCAATTAGCGTACCTATCATGCCCATGGCGGGTGCCACGTCACCTAAGGATTTAAAAATAACACTGCCAGCACTGTGGCGTTCTGAGGTGTTTGAAATATCTTTTGCCATGGTAGTGCGAACAACATCCACATCATGACCATCCACAAGCATGTCTACGCCTTTTTGCATAAAGCTATTATCAATTTCGGCTTCTTCCAGCGCCAAAAAACCACCTTTACGAGCAGCGTCAGCCATTTCTACGATTTTTGCAATTAATTCTTCCGGTGTTTGAATTTTAAACGCAAATGCTTTTGCAGCAATTTTGCCCGCACCCAAAAATTGAGCAAGGGGATATTGCATTAACACCACAAAAGTAGAGCCGCCAAATACTATTAGTACAGACGGTACATTAAAAAATATGCCTAGGTCGCCGCCTAGAACCATCGCCATGATGACAAAACCAAGCGCGCCGATGAGGCCGATCAGTGTTGCTAAATCCACGGTTGACTCCTCTACCCAATAAAATGCAAAAATTGAGAAATGCATTATTTTAAAAATGCATTGTTCTATGTATTGGGTTAACGGCAAGCATGCTACATTCTTTATGCCTGATTGCGCTTTTAATTTAGTATTGATATCAAAGCGCACAAATCTTGTTCGATGTGTTATGTAGAAGACTACAAGCGATGGTTAATGCGGCAAATTTCATTGAATTTAGTAAACATCTTGGGTATTGTTCAACACACTAATATAGGTGGACCATCATCCCTTTGATGATTGAAACAGGGCAAATATTACCAATTATGAATGCAGATGAACTCAGCTTTGAACAAGCCATGCAAGAGCTTGAAACAATCGTCAATCAGATGGAGCAAGGTGATATTAGCCTTGAGGCTTCTTTACAAAGTTTTGAGCGCGGCATTGCCTTGGCGCGTCGAAGTCAAACACTACTTGAGCAAGCGCAGCAAAAGGTAAAAATACTTAGTCAGGAAGGCGACAAGCAGTCACTTGAAGACTTTCAAGTCCCAGAATGATGCGATATTTTTACACTTACAGGTAAGTACAGCGCTCATGCACGAGGCACTCAAAGAAAAACAGACCCAAAGCATTAAAGGCCTGGAAACCGCTTTTCATCAGTTCATTCAACAAATAGCACTACCCAAAAGTCGTTTGCTCGATGCCATGCAATATGCTTTGTTTAACGGAGGAAAACGCATGCGTCCTCTGCTTGTTCGTTTGGTAGCTGATTTATATGGCGCGAATGAAAGCGATATTCAGTGCGCCTCACTTGCCGTTGAATGCATGCATAGCTATTCGCTTGTGCACGATGACTTACCCGCAATGGACGATGACAATCTTCGTCGAGGAAAACCGACTTGTCATATACAGTTTGATGAAGCAAGTGCCATTTTGGCAGGTGACGCGCTGCAAACATTAGCCTTTGAAGTTTTATGTGAATTCAAAATGTCAGCATTTGCATCCTCGAAGCGACTTTACTTAATCAAGATATTGGCTCGAGCGAGCGGGATCAGAGGAATGTGTGCAGGCCAAAGTCTCGATTTGCTTGCAACAAATAAGGAAATTGAGTTAGAAGCACTTTCTCATTTGCACAGTCTGAAGACGGGTGCATTGCTTGAAGCAAGTGTTCTGTTTGGGGCCAATATTTGTAAACAGGTGACCTCAGGCGATAAAGAAAACCTAAGGGCCTTTGCGCATCATATTGGTATGGCCTTTCAGATACAAGATGATATTCTTGATGTGGTTTCTGACACTGAAACACTCGGAAAACCGCAAGGTTCAGATCAGGCAAACAATAAAAACACCTTTGTCAGTAAACTGAGTCTGGAGGGTGCTAAACAGGAATTAAACAATCATCACCAAGAAGCGCTACACGCGCTTGACAGATTACCGTACAATACACGCAATTTAGTATTATTCACTGATTATATGATGACGCGAACTTTTTAAGCGCCTTAAACATATTAAAACAAGATTAAAAAGACGAACTAAAGCATGACGCTAGATCTTTCACATTATCCACATTTGGCCAAAGCAAATATTCCGAGTGAATTGCGCCAGCAGCCCAAGCAAAACTTAAAACTGATTGCGAAGGAATTACGCCAGTTTTTGCTTAACTGTGTCAGTCAAAGCAGTGGACATTTCGCATCAGGGCTCGGTACTGTAGAGCTGACTGTTGCCCTTCACTACGTTTACAACACACCATTTGACAGAATTGTATGGGATGTTGGTCACCAAGCCTACCCGCATAAAATTCTTACAGGAAGGCGTTTGCGTATGACAAGCATTCGCCAAAAAGATGGATTACATCCTTTCCCGTGGCCGCCTGAGAGCGAGTACGATACCTTTGCAGTGGGCCACTCCTCCACATCGATCTCTGCGGCGCTGGGAATGGCAATTGCGGCAGAGAAAGAACAGAAAAACCGAAAAGTGGTTGCGGTAATTGGTGACGGTGCCATGACTGCCGGTCTTGCCTTTGAAGCATTAAACCATGCTGGCGATATTGCAAAAGATTTGGTCGTAGTGCTAAACGACAACGAAATGTCCATATCAGAGAATGTGGGTGCGCTTAATAGCCACTTAGCCCGCTTGATGACCGGTTCATTCTTCAACAGCATTCGCGACGGTGGTAAGAAAATTCTCAGTAACCTGCCTCCAATAAAAGAATTTGCAAGCAAAGCAGAAGAGCACCTTAAAGGCATGGTAGTGCCGGGTACTATTTTTGAAGAGCTAGGCTTTCGCTATATCGGTCCAATTGATGGACATGATGTTGACGCTATGGTTGATACGCTTGCCAATATGCGCAAAATATCAGGTCCTCAGTTGCTTCATATTGTCACAAAAAAAGGGAAAGGCTATGAAAAAGCAGAGCAAGACCCTATAAAATGGCATGCCGTACCAAAATTCGATCACACCACCGAAAAGTTTCCAGAGAGCAAACCGGGTTTACCGACATTTTCAGCAATATTTGGTAATTGGTTATGCGACATGGCTCAAGAAGATAAAGATTTAGTCGCTATCACCCCTGCCATGCGAGAGGGCTCTGGCATGGTTAAGTTTTCTCAGCGATTTCCGCAGCAGTACTTCGATGTTGCCATAGCAGAGCAGCATGCAGTGACATTGGCGGCCGGTCTTGCACGCGAAGGTAAACATGCAGTTGTGGCGATATACTCTACTTTTTTGCAGCGAGCTTACGATCAACTTATTCATGATGTGGCCATTCAGAATCTGCCGGTACTGTTCGCCATTGACCGGGCAGGCATCGTAGGAGCAGATGGCCCCACCCATCAGGGTGCATTTGATATCAGCTATTTACGCTGCATACCCAATATGATCATTATGACACCAGCCGACGAAGCTGAGTGTCGAAACATGCTTTATACCGGTCATAAAGCCGCACAACCGGCTGCAGTTCGCTATCCGCGAGGAGCCGGCATTGGCGCCGTACCAGAAGAAAATATGCAGCTTCTTGAAATAGGCAAGGCCCGCTCAATTCGCCAAACGCAGCAAAAAGATAATCGAGTCGCAATACTGAATTTCGGTACCTTGTACGGTGAGGCACTAAAAGCAGCTGAGAAAATTGACGCAAGCTTGATTGATATGCGCTTTGTCAAACCTATCGACGAACAAGCTATTTTAGATGCAGCAAAAAATCACGACCTATTAGTGACACTCGAAGATGGGGCAATCGCAGGCGGTGCGGGAAGCGCAGTGTCACAAGTGTTACATGCAAATAAGACGTTGGCGCACTTGTTGAACTTAGGACTACCTGATGAGTTTATTATGCAAGGCACTCAGCAAGAAATGTATGCAGAGCTAGGAATAGACGCAGAGGGAATTGTCAAAGCTATCCAAGAGTTTTAGTCTGTTGGTGCTTTAAAACAGAAACAACTCAAACCAAGATAAGCTTAAATGCAAACAAATGCAGGCCATTGCGCCTGCGACAATATCATCAAGCATGATACCGAAGCCACCATGTACTTTACGGTCGAACAATCGAATCGGCCAAGGTTTGATGATATCGAAAAATCGAAAAAGCAAGAATCCAATGGCGAGGCTCATTGGTGTGATATCTATTGCAACAAAAACCACCATCATACCCGCGATTTCGTCCCAAACGATGGAGCCATGATCATGTAAACCAAGCGCATCCGAAGTTTTTTGACAAAAGCGGATGCCTAAAATGCAAGCTATGCAGGTCACGAATATAAACCAAAAAATGCTTAAATGGCTCATGGCAAGTAGAATCGGAATGGCAGCAATCGAACCAAAGGTTCCTGGCATACATGGCATTAAGCCAGAGCCAAATCCCAATCCCAAAAAATGGTCAGGATTTTTTAATGAAACGCGAGAGCGTAATTGCTTGTCCATGAATTAAGGATTTCCTTATTTTGTGAGTCGCGATGCCTGAATAAACAGTGCTAAAAGTGCTGATACCCTTTCTCGCTGACAGACACAAATGAAAACGGTGAGTCGTTTAACCTCAAGTCAATTTTCCCCTGTGCGCCGGTAACCTGACCAATACAGGTAACTGGAAGATTGTAGCTAGACATAGCTGTTTCCATACTCACCCTATGTTCTTCTGGCACGGTAAACAGAAGTTCATAGTCATCACCGCCGGTACAGGCAAGCTTGAGCGCACTTTCCAAATCATTGACGTGTGTGCCCAATTCTTTCGATATAGGTATTTTATCAAGGTGCAGAAGTGCGCCCACTTCAGAAGCACTAACAATATGCTCCAGGTCTTGTAAGAGCCCATCCGATATATCAATACAAGAGGTGGCAATGCGTCTGAGCGTTGTTCCCGCTAAAACGCGAGGAGTAGGATAATGGTGCCGATCAGTCAGATAATCTCTTGCGGCTTTATCTTCTATCATTAACTCGTTCTTTAAAAGCGCCAAGCCTGCCGCTGCGTCACCTAACGTTCCGGTCACAAAAATCCAATCACCCGGTTTCGCATGGCTTCGCGTTAGTATACTTTCGGGTGGCACAAAACCTTGCGCCGTTATTGTAATTGACAACTGACCTTTGACTGTGTCCCCGCCAATCAGCTGAACAGAGAAATACTCGGTCAGCGCCTTTAACTTATTGGAAAATGCACCGAGCCATTCATCATCAACCGCCGGCAATGAAAGAGAAAGGCTAATCCATGAGGGCTCTGCGCCCATTGCTGCTAAATCACTTAAGTTAACGGCAATAGCCTTGTGAGCGATTGCTTCAGGGCTTGTGCCTTTTAAAAAGTGAACACCTTCCAATAGAGTATCGGTTGTCGTGGCTAAATACTGTCCTTGCGCTACCTGTGTAATTGCGGCGTCATCTCCCACCCCAATTAGCACATCCTTGCGACTAAAACTGTTTTCAGTGAAGTAATCGCGTATCAATCTAAATTCGTTCAAACCTAACTTCTTTCATGTTTTCTGAGGGTTTTCACCGCTTTATCTAGCGCGCCATTTATAAATTTATGGCTTTCTTCTGCGCCAAACGTTTTAGCGAGTTCTATTGCTTCGTTGATGACGACTTTGAACGGCGTGTCTGGTCGATGAACGAGCTCAAAGGTCGCCAGTCGCATGATTGATTTTTCTATGGGGTCGAGTTCTTCAGGTAAACGACCTAAATAAGGTTTATATGCGGTATCAATTTCACTTTGATTATCGCTCACGCCCTTGAGTATTGCCTGAAAATACTCCATATCGACTTTTGACATATCGTTGGTGGTGGCTATGTTTAGCTCAACCTGCGACATATCATTTCCGCTCATTAAATAGCTATAAAGTGCTTGTAAAGCAAGTGTTCTCGCTTGTTTTCGTGCAGCTGGCTTCACACTTACATTCCGTCTATTGCGTCAATAACATTGACCATTTCAAGAGCAGAAAGTGCTGCTTCTGAGCCTTTATTTCCTGCTTTCGTACCAGAACGCTCAATGGCTTGCTCAATGCTGTCAGTGGTGATCACACCAAAAGCAACGGGAATTTGAGCATCGAGAGAAACTTGCGCTAACCCTTTGTTGCATTCACCTGCGACAAAGTCAAAATGCGGGGTTCCGCCACGTATTACGGCACCTAGCGCGATAATCGCATCAAACTTCCCTTTTGCCGCCACCTTTTTTGCCACCAGAGGAAGCTCATAAGCGCCAGGCGCTCGAATAACGGTAATATCATCAGGGTTAACTTCACCATGACGCTCGAGTGTATCAAGTGCGCCATCTAATAAACTTTCAACTACAAAACTGTTGAAACGGGCTACAACTACAGCAAACTTTTTGCCAGTCGCGCGGATATTACCTTCAATTACATTCATGCAATGAGCTCCTGTGAAAAAACGGCGGGAAGTATAGCATAATGAAATGGCCGATTCCCTTTTTTTACGCGTGATTTAATCAATCATCGTCGTGCACGTACTCTACAACCTCCAAGCCATAGCCAGATAAGGCAGAATACTTTATTGGCTTACTCAGCAAGCGCATTTTCTTAATCCCTAAACTTGCCAGTATCTGACTGCCCACACCGACGGTGCGCGAGGAGCCTTGCCAGGTTTTCCCTTTTGCTACTTCATCGTTATCTTCAGCTTCAAACTGCTTAACTTGTCCAACGATGTCTTCATGCTTACCTAAAAGCACCAGCACACCGCCTTCATCATGAATGCGTTTCATGGCCTTATGCAAGGGTAAAGAACGGTTTATCGCTCGTGTCGAACCTAATAAATCACTTAAGGTATTGTGCAAATGCACCCGCACGAGCGTCGGCTCTTGTGGATGAATGGGTCCTTTTTGAAGAGCAAAATGAATTTGTTCATCAATGACATCTTTAAATGTTATTAATTCGAAATCGCCATATTCGGTGGGAAGGTGGCACTTGGCTACCTGTTCAATTGTGGTTTCGTTGAGATTGCGGTATTCAATCAAATCAGCAATTGTGCCAATTTTTAAGTTATGCTTTTGCGCAAACTTTTCAAGCTCAGGTCTACGCGCCATGGTGCCATCATCGTTGAGGATTTCGACAATAACTGCAGCAGGTTCGCAATTTGCCAAACGCGCAAGGTCTACTCCGGCTTCGGTGTGACCGGCGCGGTTGAGCACCCCACCTTCTTTGGCAATAAGGGGGAAAATATGGCCAGGTTGAACAATGTCATCTGCCTGGGCATCTTTGGCAACTGCCGCCTGAATAGTACGCGCACGGTCAGCCGCTGAAATGCCCGTTGTTACGCCTTCTCTAGCTTCAATAGAAACCGTAAAATTTGTAGAAAACTGCGCACTGTTTTTATCCACCATCAATGGTAGCTTCAAACGTCTGCATCGCTCGGTTGTCATAGGCAAACAAACCAGCCCTCGAGCGTGAGTGACCATGAAATTTATCGCTTCAGCGGTGACATGTTCAGCTGCCATTATCAAGTCACCTTCATTTTCTCGGTCTTCATCATCCATCAAGATAACCATTTTACCTTGACGGATATCTTCGATGATCTCTTCTGTTGTATTTAAAGCCATTGTTAAACCCGTTTGTGTGTGTCGTGTTTATGTGTGGCTCGAGCACTATTTGTATGCTCGAGCTTAATTCATGATTTATGCGCAGAATGCCTTACTTTAAAAATCCGTGTTCGGCCAGAAATCGCATGCTTATAACCTGTGATTCAGGATTGGCTGCTTTATCGCCCAACATGAGTCGCTCAAGGTATCGAGCAATTAAATCTACTTCCAGGTTAACTTGCGTACCTACTTTATAATGACCAATTACCGTTTCTTTTAGGGTGTGTGGAATAAGCCATAACATGAAAGAAGCGCCTTTGACTTCGTTAACGGTAAGGCTTACTCCATCAACGGTAATTGAGCCTTTATGCGCAATATATTTTGCAAGTGAATCAGGTGCCTTTACCCAAATTTCTACATAACGACTGTGTTCATTGATTTGCTCGACCGTGCCAACGCCGTCAACATGACCTGAAACAATGTGTCCACCAAAGCGGCTATCAGGCCGCATCGCTTTTTCAAGATTCACCTTTGAACCGCGATTATAGTGGGCAAAACCGGTATGTTTAATGGTTTCCTGAGATACATCAGCCTTATAGTAATTATCGCCTTTGTCTACCACAGTGAGACAAACGCCATTCGTTGCAATGCTATCACCAAGATTTACGTCACTCATATCGAGCTTGCCAGTTTGCACACTCAACCGAATATCCTGGCCTAAATTATCTAACGCTGTTATCTCACCAACTGCTTCTATGATCCCGGTAAACATGATTGCCTCTTTGTTCCGTGCTCCCCACATCATTTATAAGTGGATGGAGTTATAAATCTATGTTCGAAGTTCTACACTCAGTTTTATATCGTCGCCAATTTGCTTGACTGAGGATATGCGTCCGCTGAGTTTATTTTCCAAGCTCTCCAAAGGCTTTGATGCCAACAATTCTCTTGCTTGGCCACCTAAAAAACAGGGTGCCAAGTATAAAATGACTCTATCAATTAACTGAGCATCTAATAAAGCGCCGGCTAGCTTCGCGCCGCCTTCAACCCACAATCGATTGACTTCGCGTTGGCCCAGGTCGTCAAGCATACGTGCCAGGTCGATATATTGCTCATTTTTTGATGACGAAGCTTGAGGGGGCAACTGCACTTGCTCGACATTGTTCGCACTTGAAGACGCTAGCGCTTGATTTGCACTATGGTTGTAAACGAGGGTGGGAAATGGGTCGCTGATTAAATGCAATTGATCATGCAAGCTGTTTTGGCCATCGATAACTACTCTTAAGGGTTGAGCTTTACGAACTTGAAACAATCCCGCTGCTTTACTGTCAAGCTCTTCTAAACGCACATTCAGGCGCGGGTTATCAAATAAGGCTGTTCCTGAGCCAGTGAGAATTGCACACGAACGAGCCCGCTCAAGTTGAACATCTTTTCGGGAAAAAGCTGAGGTGATCCACTGACTCTCGCCGTTTTTAAGCGCCGTTTTTCCATCTAAACTACTGGCAAGCTTTAATATCACTTGTGGGCGCTTAGTGCGCATCCGAGTAAAAAATGCGGCATTAAGTGCATCTGCTTGCGCTTGCATAAGCCCGCTGATAACTTCAACGCCCGCCGCCCTCAGTCGCGCAATGCCGCCACCATTCACTCGCGGATTCGGATCGGTACTGGCTATCACCACGCGTTTAATTCCTGCCTGAATCAAAGCGTCTGCACATGGGGGTGTGCGACCAAAGTGAGAGCAAGGTTCGAGTGTGACGTAAGCCGTAAGTTGCGCGTTTGACAAGTTTTGTTTCGCATTTTGCATGGCTTGCAAGGCATAAACTTCAGCGTGCGCCTCGCCGGCCTTTTGATGATATCCCTCGCCAAACACCTGTCCTTTTTCATCAGCGATAACACAGCCAACCATCGGATTAGGCGAGCATGAGAGCTCCCCTTTTTTCGCCAGTTTTAGTGCGCGCGCCATACATTGCGCATCAATATGTGCTTGATTCGCTTGCGTAGAGTCGGTAACGGATAAATGATGATTTGACATGCGGGCAATTTATTGAGGTTCGCGAGAGAGCCTGGCGATTTCTTCACCAAATTCCTTAACATCCTCAAATGAGCGGTAAACAGACGCAAAGCGCACGTAAGCGACTTTATCCAGCTTTTTCAGTGCATCCATTATTAACTCGCCCACAAATTCACTTTTTACTTCCCGCTCGCCGGTTGCGCGTAATGCCGCTTTAATTTTAAACATACACTGTTCAATCGCTTCGATAGATACCGGACGCTTTTCCAATGCGCGCTGTAAGCCCGCCATAAGTTTTTCTTCATTAAAAGGTTCACGCGTGTTGTCCCGTTTTACAATTCGTGGCATAACAAGCTCTGCCGCTTCAAATGTAGTAAAACGCTCAGCGCATTCAGTGCATTGCCTGCGACGACGCACCTGCGCACCATCAGAGACCAACCTTGAATCAATAACTTTAGTTTCCTGGGCTGAACAAAAGGGACAAAACATGATGGGTCCTTGCAATGAAAAACGAGCGTATTCAAACGCACATTTAAGCGTGTAATCAGGCATATAGTGTAGCCTAAAATTTGTGGCTGAAGCTATGAAATTAAGATTCTAAGCCACAATCTGACTACAAGCGCCCTAAAATAAGCTAAATCGGTTTAAATAAAAATGCACAAGCAGAGCGGATATCGGCTTGTGCATTTAACTTATTGAAGCTCAACGCCAGAGGCCTAGAGCGTGTTTGTTGGGTTTCGACTTACTTGTAAACCGGGAATTTTTCACAAAGTTCGACAACTTCAGATTTCACTCGCTCAATGACTGAATCATCGCCCATATTGTCCAGAATGTCGCAAATCCAGGTTGCTACTTGTTTGGCTTCGCTTTCTTCAAAACCACGTCGAGTGATTGCAGGCGAGCCGATCCTTAAACCGCTGGTAACAAAAGGAGAACGTGGGTCGTTTGGCACTGAATTTTTATTAACCGTGATATTTGCGCGACCAAGCGCAGCGTCCGCATCTTTACCTGTTATGTCCTTATCGATTAAATCAAGTAAAAACAGATGGTTATCTGTACCGTTTGATACGATTTTATAGCCACGCTCCTGCATAACCGCGACCATGGCTTTTGCGTTTTTAAGTACCTGTTTTTGATACACTTTAAAGTCATCAGATAGTGCTTCTTTAAACGCAACCGCTTTAGCAGCAATAACATGGCAAAGAGGGCCCCCCTGATTACCTGGAAATACTGCGCTGTTGAACTTTTTATACAGGGTTTCGTCGCCGCAATTTGATAAAATCAAACCGCCGCGAGGGCCTGCAAGTGTTTTGTGCGTGGTTGTGGTGACAACGTGTGCATGAGGAAGTGGACTTGGATACTCGCCTGCTGCGACTAATCCGGCCACATGCGCCATATCAACTAGCAAATAAGCACCGACTTTATCGGCTATTTCTCTAAATCTCGCCCAGTCGACAATACCCGAATACGCTGAAAATCCGCCAATGATCATCTTGGGCTTATGTTCCAGGGCCAAGCGTTCTACTTCAACATAATCAATAATGCCAGTATCTGGATGCAAGCCATACTGCACGGCGTTATACGTTTTACCGGAGAAATTAACATGAGAACCATGAGTTAAGTGGCCACCATCTGCCAAGCTCATGCCTAGCACTGTATCATTAGCTTCAAGCAAGGCCATAAACACAGCGGTATTTGCCTGAGAGCCTGAGTGAGGCTGCACATTTGCGTAGTCGCAACTAAACAACTGTTTCGCTCTTTCGATGGCCAGTTCTTCAGCAATATCAACATATTCGCATCCGCCGTAATAACGTTTGCCCGGATAACCTTCTGCGTATTTGTTAGTTAACTGCGAGCCTTGCGCCTCTAATACACGCGGGCTACAGTAGTTTTCTGACGCAATTAATTCGATGTGATGTTCTTGGCGCTGCTTTTCTTTTGCCATTGCATCTGCTAATTCCGGGTCAAATTCAGCGATGGTCATATTGCTGGATAACATGTTCTCTCCTGTGTATGTGAGCGCAACTGAGCGCTACCTGAATGCCTGCATTCCAAAAAATATGCGATAGTTTAGCGATTTTGCGCGTTTTGTATACCCAAAATCGACAATTATGCCTCGCTACTGCTTTGCTGCTGTTCCAGGATTTTTACACGCTCGTAAAGTTTGTCGATACTACGAAGCTTTACAGTGTTCTTTTGCCACTCTCTTGTTGGCACGGCTGGCATACCCGATGAATAAACGCCCGACTCGGTGATATTTTTTGTCACCATCGAAAAGCCGGTTACCTGAACATTGTCGCAAATAGTGATGTGACCATTAATACCAACGCCACCCGCTATAATAACGTGTTTGCCTATGGTGACACTCCCCGCAATTCCAGTGCTGCCACAAATACAACTGTGATCGCCAATGATACAGTTATGACCAATTTGCACCATATTGTCGATTATACAATTTTTGCCAATTTGCGTATCATCAAGCGCGCCTCTGTCTATACAGCTATTTGCACCCACTTCGGTACCATCACCAATTTGAACGGCGCCAGTTTGCGGTATCTTAATCCACGTTCCCTTATTGTTAGCATAGCCAAAGCCATCTGCGCCAATTACCGTGCCACTGTGGACAGATACCTCATTTCCTAATACAACACCGTGATAAATAGTAACGTTAGCGCGAATGATGCAATCATTGCCTAAACGGGCGTTTTCACCAATATAAACACCTGCACCAATTTGACAGCCATCGCCAATGACAACGTTTTTACCAATCACAGCGCCCGCTTCAATGGATACATTTTTTCCGATAGATGCGCTTTGGGAAATGCTGGCGTTTACAGAGATGCCGGCGGATTGTGATGGAGTGCTATCCAGCAATTGCGAAGCTAAAGCAAAACCCACATACGGATTGCTATGAATAATGGCGTTACCCTTGTACTCATCAGCCTGGGCCTGAGCGAGGATAACCGCGCCAGCTTTGCTCGTTTTAAGCTCGCTGGTATATTTGGGGTTAGATAAAAAAGATAGCTGACTTGCGTCTGCACTGGCCAAGGTGCCCATGCTCGATATTTTATGCTGTGCATCGCCTGAGACTTCACCTCCAATATGGCTGGCGATTTCTGCCAGTGTGAAGCTATTGCTTGACTGAGAGCCTTTTGATAAATCGCTCATGCTAATTGTCGTCCTTTATGTGTTCGCATGTTTATATTCGAATATATGCATTTAGATTTAAGAAAGTCCAAGACGCCAGATATTAGCACAAATTAATGGTGTGTTTGCCTTAGTTAATCCATGTTTTTGCAACTCGTTTTTGCTTTGACGGGATAAGGCCTGAGCTTTTAGGCCGGCATTTTAATGCCAGTCAATAAAATTTGTAGCATCAACACAGATAAACAGATCCAAATGGTGTAATCATCTGTGCAAGTCGATTACAATACGCGCCATTCACTTTTAAAAACGTTGACAGAGAAACACATGGCGCAATTTGTATATAGCATGCATCGTGTCGGCAAGGTGGTACCACCTAATCGCCACATACTTAAAAACATTTCACTTAGCTTTTTCCCCGGCGCTAAAATTGGCGTATTGGGCTTAAACGGTGCAGGTAAATCTACCCTGCTTCGCATTATGGCAGGCATTGATACCGACATAGAAGGTGAAGCTCGCCCTCAGCCGGGCCTTAAGATTGGCTACTTACCTCAAGAGCCTAAACTCAACGAAAACAAAGACGTGCGCGGTAACATTGAAGAAGCCGTTGAAGATGTCGTTTACGCCCTCAAACGCTTGGACGAAGTGTACGCGGAATATGCCGAAGAAGGCGCTGATTTTGATGCGCTGGCAAAAGAACAGGGCGAACTGGAAGCGATCATACAAAGTAAAGACGGTCACAATCTGGATAATGCTCTTGAAAGAGCAGCAGATGCCCTTCGCCTTCCACCCTGGGATGCGAATGTCACAAAATTATCGGGCGGTGAAAAACGCCGTGTAGCCCTTTGCAAGCTCTTGCTTGAAAAACCTGAAATGTTGCTTTTGGATGAGCCAACCAACCATTTGGATGCTGAATCTGTCGCTTGGCTAGAACGCTTTTTACACGACTATGAAGGTACCGTTGTAGCCATTACCCACGATAGATACTTCCTTGATAATGTTGCAGGTTGGATCTTAGAGCTTGACCGGGGTGAAGGTATTCCGTGGGAAGGCAATTATTCAAGCTGGCTAGAGCAAAAAGAAGCGCGTTTACAGCAAGAAGAACGTAGCGAAAATGCGAGACAAAAATCTATCAAACAGGAGCTTGAGTGGGTACGCAGCAACCCTAAAGGTCGACAGGCCAAAAGTAAAGCGCGCATGGCCAAGTTTGAAGAGCTCAGCACGAACGATTATCAAAAGCGTAATGAAACCAACGAACTCTTTATTCCGCCAGGAGAGCGTCTGGGCGACAAGGTAATTGAAGTCGAGAATCTGCGCAAGTCCTATGGCGATAGAGTGCTTATTGATAACTTAAGCTTTAAGGTACCTAAAGGCGCAATCGTTGGCATTATTGGCCCGAACGGCGCCGGTAAATCGACCCTGTTTAAAATGCTTACAGGCAAAGAAGCTCCAGACGCCGGTAAAATCGATATTGGTGATACTGTGCAAATCGCAAGCGTTGACCAGTTTAGAGACCACATGAACGAAAGCGCAACGGTATTTAATGAAATTTCAAATGGCCAGGACATTATTAAAATAGGAAACTTTGAGATTAACAGTCGCGCTTACTGCTCGCGGTTTAATTTTAAAGGTACTGACCAGCAAAAATTCATCAAGGATTTATCGGGTGGTGAGCGAAACCGTGTCCATTTAGCCAAGTTATTAAAAGCGGGCGGAAACGTACTATTACTCGACGAACCCACCAACGATTTAGACGTCGAAACCTTGCGAGCCCTTGAGAATGCCATTCTGGAATTTCCGGGCTGCGTTATGGTCATTTCGCACGATCGCTGGTTTTTGGATCGCGTTGCTACACACATCATGGATTACCGCGATGAAGGAAAAATAAACTTCTACGAAGGTAATTACAATGATTACGAAACCTGGCTAAAAGCAACATATGGCCAGGATGTGGTTGAACCGCATCGATTGAAATACAAAAAAATCAGCTAAATCCGGTAAATCTGGATTAGTAGCAAGTTGTTAGAGGCGCTATTTATAGGGCCTCTCTAAAGCGCCTCTAATGCTTCAGCAAGTCGTGCTACGGCAATCACCTCGATGCCCGCAATGGCTTGTTTAGGTTTATTCGCTTTTGGCACAATGGCTCGCGTAAAACCATGTTTAGCTGCTTCTGTCAGGCGATCTGTTCCATTTGGAACAGGTCTTATTTCACCCGACAATCCAACCTCTCCAAAGGCAATCAGTCCCTGAGGCAATATTTTGTTTCTAAAGCTAGAAAGCATGGCAAGCAACACCGCCAAGTCTGCACTGGTTTCGCTAACTTTGACGCCGCCTACCACATTCACAAATACATCCTGATCGTGCATTTGCACGTTGCCATGTCGATGCATAATGGCTAAAAGCATGGCAAGACGATTGTGATCAAGCCCCACTGCCACACGTCGAGGATTGGAAATTTGACTGTAGTCTACCAGCGCTTGAATCTCTACCAAGAGCGGCCTGGTGCCTTCCCAAACCGACATGACGATACTGCCTGAGCTTTGCTCTTGCTGTCGATTTAAAAAAATTGCAGAGGGATTGGAGACTTCTTTCATTCCGCGCTCTGTCATCCCAAATACACCAAGCTCGTTAATTGCCCCAAATCGGTTTTTAGTGCCGCGTAAGGTTCTGAATCGTCCATCAGACTCCCCTTCCAACATCATAGAACAATCAATACAGTGCTCTAGTACCTTAGGCCCGGCCAGACTGCCGTCTTTAGTGACATGGCCGACAATAAACATGGCAATATGATGCTGTTTGGCAAAACGGGTCAAGGCCGCAGCGCTCTCTCTTACTTGCGATACTCCGCCGGGCGCAGAAGCGATATCAGCCATATGCATGACTTGGATTGAATCAATAACCATGACACTGGGTTTATGCTCAAGCGCAAGATGACAGATAGTTTCAACGTTGGTTTCTGCAAGCAGTTTGAGCTGGTCATCGGGGAGTTGAAGACGTTTTGCCCGCATGGCTACCTGCTGCAAAGACTCTTCGCCGGTGACATATAAAACACTGCCTTTACCCGCCAGATAACACATTACCTGAAGCAGCAAAGTACTTTTACCTGCCCCTGGCGAGCCGCCAATCAAAATCGCAGAGCCTGGCACAATGCCGCCGCCTAAAACGCGATCTAACTCTTTAAAGCCAGAGCTAAAACGCGGTAATGCGGTGAGGTCTATGTCTTTTAATACTTCAACTTTTGCAGCCGTTACCCCTGCAAAACCGCTTCTTGTTTGCGTATTTACTGCTTTTGCACTTTGCAGGACGATTTCAGAAAGGGTGTTCCATGCTCCACAGTCTTTGCATTGACCTTGCCATCTTGCATGTTCACTACCGCAGTCACTGCATACGTACGCTGTTTTTTTCTTTGCCATTTATTTTAGTTTTTATAGATATTTCCGATAGTGTAAGAACTATATCATTTTACTATTAGCAGCGGTTATCTAATTGACAATGACACCCGACTTAGCGCCCTATAGCGATATTATTCGTAAGCTATCACCTTTGGTAAACAAGCCTAATTTTAGCCAGGAATTTGAGCGACTTACACCAGACTTGAGTTCAGATATGCGCTTTTTAGTAAAAATGGAAGTCAAAAGACTGGCTAAACCCTGCATCCGCTCTATCGATTTGCGCGCAAAAGTCAAAGATGAGTGCCGCCTATATAACTTTCAAGGTATTGAACATTATTTGCATATTAATGGCATATTAGAGTTTGAAACCTTAGTTAAGGAATTCGGCCAGTATACTTTTGGGGTGTATGAGTGCATGCATGAGTTCGCTCTCGCTGAGCGCCAGCAATATGAACTTCAGATTCAAGAAAATGCCAGTTTGCAACACTATGACTTAAGCGAGCCGGAAGATAACTATGTGGCGCCCTGCCAGGAACTATTAAATTTTCCCATTCGAAAAGAAGAGCGCTTAAACTATGTCACTCAAATTGAAATCTTCTTGCCGAATAAACAGAGTCTTCATGCCACGACACTCGATATCTCGAAGTATGGTCTGCGCATTCGACTTAAAGACGAGCAGCAACAAGGCTTGATCAAGACTTTCGAACCGGTAAGCATTCTTTTTAGAGGGGTAGACAGAGCAAGCGGTATTACCCGTACCTCTATTCCCTATAAAGTGCTTGGTATAAGCGGGCACAGCGGCAAAATCAGCATACACCTTGCTCGTGACCCGAATGAAAATATAGACGCTTTCGACCAATTCATCGATACCTTGTTTAAACTGCACAAGCGCCGTTACAAGGTTAATCTAGACAATGTGGAAATGGCCGTAGGTACGAAAATCTACGAGCAAAGTTTTGCGAACAATACGCCAAGTTTGCCAGTGTTTATTGTTAGGCATAATGTCAGAGACAATGAAAAAGCCCTCAAAGCCAAAACAGCTAAAATTGATAAAGATGCAACAATGCATGCAGAAGCTTCAGCGAAGTTTGTTGCAAAATACGCCAGTGTTAACAGCTGCGGTAAACGCATCATCGATTATTGGACAGATGAAGATAAAGTACTTCGCCTCGGTTATTTACTCAATCCTGAGCGGATTGCGACACTGGCAAACGATAATGGCAGCTACCCCAGCATGGTTGTTTATTGCTTTCACCATGTTAAAGACGAAAAAATCTATTTTTATTCCGCCACCGAAGCCGAATTAGCCAAATATCCCGAGCTTGCTGATACGTTTTTAAGCTATGGCTCCAGAAAGGTCAGTTGGCGAGTGTTTAAGCTTGTGTGCTCTGATGTGCAAGCATCAGATGCTTATTCGCCCACTTCTGTGCCAAATGACGTTAGCCGTGAAATTGATAAACTTAACAAGCCGCCTTCACCGAGACTACAAGGCCGTTTGAATGAAATTAGCAATATGATTTCCGTTATCGACATTAGTAACGAGGCCGGCCAAGAGTGCTATCAGCGCAGAGAGCTAAAACGCGAGCATATTAAACACTTAAAAGCGTTTGGGCACGCGCGGAACAAACCACCGCATGATATTGAAGTGTGTCGGCATAAAAATTCAGAGTTACGCCGACAAACCCGTTACGTGCTGCGAACGCCTGTAATACTTAAAACCGCAACACAAACCATTGAGGCGTATTCAGAAGATATTTCTGTAAGTGGTTTAAAACTGGAGCTGTCAGAGCCTTTTGTTCATCGTTTAAACTCAAAGGTACATATTAGCTTTACCAAGCTACAAGATATTACCGACAGTTTTGATTTAAACGATTTGCAGTACCGCGTTAAGCACATCAATTATGACAAACAGGTTTTGCATCTTGAAGCCGTTTCTGAAGACGAAACAAGTGAAGCAGAGCAGTTTTTCGCCGAATTAATTGCCAATAACACCGACAAGCTGCCTGCACTTACGGCAGAAGAAAGCATTGAAGGCTTAAGCCACGCCCTGCGTGCGCTCCATTCAAAAACCACACCACAGTTTTGTGCCTACGTTGAAAAGAAACCACAAGGCTTTTTGCCTGCTATGGCAACCATGAATCAGGTTAGAGCACCGTGGATGGGCGTTTTGCATCAGGATGCCAGCCTGGCATCGGTTAATTTGCAATGGCTGTATCAAGACCTAGAGCTTAAAGCCCCTTTTATCAGTCAGTCGCTACGGATGCTGCGTATTGACCCAAAACCGATTTGCACTGAAATATACGTTGCCATTAACCATGAGCAAAGCTTGCCGGAGCTGCGAGTAGTAGCTAATTGGCAATATCAGCTAGCAAGTCATCACGCCGTTAAACAGTTTATTGCACAAGCGCATGCTCATGGCGAGTTTTATGCCTTTAATGTCACTATTAATAAAGGCTTGAAGCCTGACCTAGAAAAGCTGGAGCAAGAGCTCTTTTATTTAGGTCAGCATGCCATTCACAAAGCAACGCATTTTGAAGAGCGCATGTGGGAAATAGCAGGCTGTATCTTTTTAAACGACATTACAGAGGAAGTGATGGCGCGGTATGCGGGTTAATTAAAGTGGCTTGCTTCAAGCACGCATCGTAAATATCAGCCCTTCAAACCCCCCGACATAAACCGCATTGTCGGCTGCTTCAGCTACTTTACGTTTTGCGTGATACGCAAGGGAGTGCCCGGCCTGTTGCATCATTACTAAATCATTTGCACCGTCCCCCATCGCGATGGTCTTGTCTCTGTCTAGGCCTAGCGTCTGCGTCAGCTCAAGTAAGATACTCGCTTTTTTATTAGCATCCACTACCTCACCTAACACTTTTCCCGTGAGCTTGCCGTTCACAATTTCAAGTTGATTGCTCATTGCATAATCCAGGCTGGCAACTTCTTTGACAAAGTCGGCAAAAAAGGTAAAACCACCCGATGCGATAGCTAAACGCCAACCTGCCGCTTTTAGCAGCTTCATTACACTAATAAAATTCGGCATAAACGGAAGACGCTTTCGAATATCGTACAGTTGCTGTGCATCTATTCCTTCTAGGCAGGCGACTCGTTCATGCAGGCTTTGTGTAAAGGGAATGTCTCCGCGCATTGCCGCTTCAGTCACCTGAGAAACTTTATCTTTAACGCCAGCCAAACCCGCAATTTCATCAATACATTCCATCGCAATTACCGTACTGTCCATATCCATCACTAGAAGACCAGCGTCGCTTAAGTGAAGATCACGCTTTTGATAAATATCTAGCCGATGCTTTGCGCATGCTTCCTGTATTTTCGCCTTTTCTACTTTGACATTTGCTGGCATTGTAAGATCTATTGCGGTAAGCGCGAAATGTGATGCATAAGGATTTAAGGCAAATTCAATTAATACGTCGCTTAAATCTAACGCATGTAAAGCTTGCAGTAAGTCGACTATATTTAGTCCATGCTTGGCGATACAAAGCTGACTTTGTTTTTTCTGATTTTGCTTGTGGCTTTGCTGCGAGACGGATGAACCTTGTGCATTTTCCAATGCACCAGCCGCTTTAATGTGCTCACTTAAAGCACTTGCCGAAAAAACCTTGGCTGCGTTTTTGTCTAAAAAACGCTCGCATTGCGTAAATTCCATGCTTGAATATAAGATGATTGACGCTTGCTTTATCTCAACTACGCAGCTGAGGCCTTGATTATTTTTAAGCATCTGCAACAAGTTTTCGTTAGAATGCAAAGGGTTAGCGGGCATGTTGAGATCATCTTGCGAAAAGCGATAGGCAAAGTACATATAAGTTAAAACAATTGGAAAAAGCGGTGTGCTCCATAATACCCAATCACAGACATGAGTAAACTAAGTCTTGGCAAATATTCTATTTTCATCTAAGGTCTGCTCAATAAATTTGGCTTTAGCTAATGCCCAAGGGAGTCAGCTTTTTTAATGAGCAAGCTAATTAATCAGCAAAACAGCTCAATATTCAAACGTATTTCGAGTTTGATTTTATTGATTTGCTCTGTTGCGATTGCCATTAATTTGTATGTTATGCATGCTCACAATGCTCAGGCATGGTATGAAACCGAATCTGAGCAACTCGGCAGAAGCCTGACAATCCAAGCGGCAAAGTTGCTGTCGCAGCCAATGGCCGATGAAAATAGCGAAGTCATAAGTAGTTATATCAAAATGATTAATCAGGGTATGTTCATTGAGGGCGCGGTTGTATTCGACGATTTGGGCGTTCGCCTTACCGGAGAAGATAATCGTCTGTCGATTGTGGAGCTGATAAGCCAGGATTACGAACCCTTGGTTTTTGTTGAGGATATTTTGTTTGAGGGTGAAACCCTCGGATATATCAAACTTATATTAAATCGTGATGAAATAATCCGTCATCACAAAGCCTTCAATCAAACTCAGTTTACCCAAAGCATTCTTATTATTGTCTTAGCGATGATTATTGCAATGCTCGCTACGCGTTTATTTTATAAATTTAAGCGCAGTTATGTGATGGAGCAAAGCACGTTCAAATAAAACAGTCAGTGACTTATTAGTGCCCTTCGGTCAGCTTCAATGACAGTAAAGCAAAGTGAACAATTGACTACAGAGGCTTCTTGATCTTTGCCGATGCAAGGTCGTTTAAACGGCATGAATGAAAAATTTAGCAATCCTCTGGTTCAGTTGGTAGATACCGACGGAAAGTGCATCGGTTACTCCGATAAACTCAGGGCTCATCAAAGCGGTCAATTGCACCTTGCGTTTTCGGTGTTGATTTTCCGTGTCATAAACAATGAGGTGGAGTTTCTGCTTCAAAAACGCGCACTCGACAAATATCATAGCGGCGGTCTATGGACAAATACCTGCTGCTCGCATCCAATGCCTAAAGAAAAAATTGAGGACGCAGCGCAGCGACGGCTCCTGGAAGAGATAGGATTTGCGTCAGCGCTTGATTTTGTGCGCTTAAAGCCCTTTATTTATTTTTCTAAACTGGATAAAAATATGATAGAGCATGAGTACGACCATATTTTATTGGGTCGCGCGCAATCAGCAAGGCTTGCTATTAATCCGGATGAGGTAAGTCAAACCAAGTGGTGGAATACGCGTAAAATTGAGATACACCTTAAGGATAGCCCCTCTATGTTTACTGTTTGGTTTCCAGAAGTTTTTCACAGAGCGAACGCATACTTAAGAGAAAATACACACCTTATTGACAGCGATGCCAGTACGCAACCAACAACATATGGGGCACAGTTAAAGCAAACAAGCCGATAAACAATACTTGAAGCAGGTGTTCAAACGTACGGTCATTATAAAGCTCTCTCAAACTGGTCAATTCCGTCGGATTTTGCAGATAAATAAATGTTGCTGCCATTGCCGCAATAGTGGCTAACGCTATCGGCACCCCGGATTTGATCAGCGAGGCGTGCGAGAAGTGCTCGGACTGAAAAATATCATTCAGATGCTTTAAAGAATGCAGAAAACAGAAATACAGTAAAAAGTGAATCAGTGGCGGAAGAATTAGCGCACTAAGAAAAATTGTGACTATTTCCAGTTTTTGCCATTTCGATAGTTGATAAACACTGCGTAAATTAAAAAATAATAACAAAATGGATATCAAGGCGCTGACCTGCATTATTATAACAATCAGCTTTATTGATGCACTCTCAAGCAGCAAAAAAGCAAATATCTGAGCGACTTCTGTCTGAAATACAATGGCCGGCGCTGTAATTAACCACGTTGCCACCGATATCCGGGCAGAAAGCGAAAGCTGCGCTCTCCAGTCTTGACTAAAGTGGTAAATTGAAATCACAAGGAAAGCGACCAAGCAAAAGGTGGGAAATTGAAGCCAGGCAAATACGCAAACAAGGGCAAGCAATAAATATAGAGAGAGGAAAAGAGTGCCAAATCCTATACCGCCATATTTTGCTAATCGAGAAGCAATAATCACATCAAAAGCACCATGAGGAATACCAACAAAACATATAAGAACGGCAAACACAGTGATAATTAAAAATGTGGGAAGGGATATGGATAAAAAGACAACGATACTTACTAGAAACGTTAGCGAAAGATAACTCTGAGACAGGATTGTAGGGATATTTCTCTGCATGGAAAATTTGCCTTATAAGGGCTAACGGCCCTACTTTGAGTGCACAATTACCCTGAACATAGCTTTTATAAACGGCCATAGCGGCATAGCCAAAATAATAGCAAGAAGGTCACGTAAATTCGCTTCTGAACTCATGAATCTTGCAAATGTACCCGCTTTTACTTTTTTTGATAAAGACAAAAATATCGTTTTTGACAAGGCTGTATCATTCAAAATAGCACTTAAAAAAATATTATCCATCCATCTATACCAGGGACTGATTGGGTCATATGGCTTAATCGCGTCATATTTAATCATTTGTTTCGACAATTCATTTGCCCACTTTTGAATAGAGGCAAAGCTATAACCACTTGCAGCGCGCATTGCACCGCCAGCTATTCCGCCAAATATATAGTGAGTTTCCATTCTGCTGTTTTTGACGTTTTGCATCGGCAAACAAGCAAATTCTGTTCTAACTATATTAAGGGAAATATCTCCCAAAAACGTCCTTACGTATTTGCTCGCTTTATCTTTTAAATATTGTGCAGAAACAGGGTATTTATAAAATCCAGTAAACTCAACTAAGGCTTTTTTACTGGAAAATGGCAAGATATATACAAATTCGAGGCCTTCTTTCACAATTTGAATGTCATGCATCAAATAGACTTTGTTTTGCAAGGGTAAAACCGTTCTTTCAGAGATATCGTCTGACCGACTTACTTCCACCTCAAACCCATAAAAACACTGGTGCATGCATAATCGATTTCCCTGATTTGCAGAGTTTTTCAAAATCTTGTCTATTCGAGTATCCACAACATTATTAGCAAGCACACAAGCATGATTAAGGGGAATTGACCATTGGTTATTCTCGCACGTAATTTCGCCAACGGTTTGGCCAAATACCAGCAAATAATCAGGATGTTTGTGTATCACATTTAGAGCTAACTGTTGCAGTGTTTCGGCAGGCAAACTGCAATACGGATATTCTGGGTGACGTTGCTCGTTACATATCTTATCTGCTTCAATCGACCAGGTATTCCATTTGTAGTTGAGCTTATCACTAATGTAATCTGGAATATGGCTAGTCTTCCAAAAACTCCAAATCCGATCATTTTGAAAAGATTCTCTTTGCTCTACTATTAAAATTCGTCCCTTGTAGCGCTTATGAGCAAGTGCTAAAAGTAAAGATAACCCAGCCGCACCGGCGCCAACAATGATCAAGTCAAAGTGTTCTTTATCTTTAACGCGAGTCATATTATCGACTTTAAGGCAGTATGCAGTCTGGCATCGTGAGCTGACGGTTCAGAAGGTGCTTCTTGCGTGATTTCATTATAAAGATATAAACAGGCGAGTTTCGTTTTTTCGAAGGGCGAGACTACTGTCCTGCCATTCCAGTATTCGCAATTATTGTTCATTAGCTTGCGACCTATTTGTCGGTATAAACAGGCTGCTATTCCAATGGCTCGACGGTTTTTTGAAGGCAAAAAATGCAAACCCTTCAAACCACTATTATAATACAACTCTGCCAGCCCGAGCGTTTTGCTTATCGCGTTTTGAAAGGTTTTTCTGGTTTTGGGATGAGTACTAAAAACGTCTTTACAGTCTGCATTTTGTATCCACGGTTTAGGTAAATAACACCTGCTTGTTTGTGCATCTTCCTGAACATCTCTGGCAATATTTGTCAGCTGCATAGCAATACCTAAATCTATGGCAAACAGGTAGCCATCAGATTGCGAACGCAGGATTGGAGCCATCATCAATCCCACTGTTCCGGCAACATAGTACGAATATTCAATCAGTTCATCTTGAGATTCTATGGCGACACTGTTTAAATCTTTTGACACGCCTTTTATTAATTGAAGCCCGTAGACAGGGTCTATTTTGTGTTTGCTACAAAGCTGCAAAAAAGGCCCTGCTATTTCATGGTGAATGTCACGCATTTTAATCGCTTTTATAATGTTCTCTAATTGCAAGCCTGCCTCTTTTTCACAGCTTTTTTCGTCAACGATATCGTCGACGATTCTGCAAAATCGGTATAACACAGCTGCATCATCTCCGGTTTCTTTTTCGAGAAAAAGCTTTGCAAAATTAAAGGTTTTGCCGTATTGCTTAAGCGCAACCAGAGCCTGCTTTTGTGTATTCTGAACGGTCATTGACGACGCATCCATTTAAGTGAGACTTGGGATAAGTTTATCAACAACTTTTGCAGAAGATAATACGCCAGGGATGCCTGCTCCCGGGTGCGTGCCGGCGCCACATAGATATAAATTATCGGGTCCTTCTGCGCGATTGTGGAATCGAAACCAGGCCGACTGCTGAAAACTTGGCGCAATAGAAAAACCGCTGCCTTGGACACTGGAATAATCTTTTTCAAAATCTTGTGGCGTTTTAGCAAAGTAATGCACTAAGTGTTGAGATAATCCTGGCATAATTGAACGCTCCAGCGCCCTTAGAATTTTTTGTGCATAGCGGTCTTTCTCCGAAGTCCAATCGATTCCAGAAAGATTATTAGGTACAGGCGAGAGCACATAAAATGAATCGCAATTTTCAGGTGCCAATGAGGGATCGCTGGCAGTTGGACGATGAAGATACAGCGAAAAGTCTTCAGCGAGTGTGTGCTTGTCGAAGATATCACTTAAAAGAGATTCATAGCGCTTTCCAAGCCAAATTGTGTGATGGACGATATCAGAATATTGTTTGTCTGTGCCAAAGTACAGTACAAAAAGCCCCATAGAGAGACTGGCATATTTTGTTTTTACACGCGCGCTAAATTTTTGTTCTTGCTTATTTAAAAGTTTGGTATACAGAAACTTGGGGTCAATATTTGAAACAACTAAGTCAGCATTTAGTGTACTGTTTACTGTTTTGACCTGATGTATCTTATTGTTGTCAGTAATCAATGAATCTACTGCGGTATTGAGTTGAATCTTGATCCCCTGTTTTACCATTAACTTTTCAAGTCCGTTGACAATAGAAGCTGTACCGCCCATGGCAAAATGAACGCCCCATTTTCGCTCTAAATAATGAATAAGACTATAAATACTGGTCGTCGCAAAAGGATTACCGCCAACAAGTAAAGGTTGAATTGAGAAGGCTTGTCTTAATTTATCGTGTTTAAGAAAACTGCACACCATTTGCCAAACCGTGCGGTAACATTTTAAACGAATGAGAGCAGGAACTTGCGATAGCATGGTGCTGAGTTTGTGAAAAGGCGTATCGGAGAGTTCGGTAAATCCAATATCAAAAATTGCTTGCGATTGTTTGAGGAGCGATAAATATCCCGCTTTATCAGCAGGGTTTATCTTGTCGATCTCTGCAAGCGTATTTTCAACCGTTCCGCCATAATCAAATTTAGTGCCGTCGGGATAAACAAATCGATACCAAGGCTCCACCGGAATAAGCGTAAAATAATCACTCATTTGCTCATTAAAAAGCGCAAATAATTCTTCAAAAAGGAACGGTGCAGTTACCACAGTGGGGCCTGCGTCGTATACAAATCCATCTTTGACAAATTGTTGAGAGCGCCCTCCCAGGCGCGAGCACTGGTCGACTATTGTCACTTCATAGCCTTTCGCTCTAAGTCTCAAGGCACTGGCTATGCCTCCAAAGCCGGCACCGATTACTACCGCATGTTTGTTAATGGTGTGCCTCAACATGATTCATCAATGTCTCTGCGTAGTCTACGACAATGGATGCGGCATCATTGGGAAAGTTAGATAACTCTTGCTTACATTTTCTTAGTAAATATCTCGCTCTATTTTTGGCTATAAATATGGCATCTTTTGTGTTGCGTGTTTCCGCCAGAATATTCACCAGATTTAAATCACCGCTTGAGGAATCCTCTTTCCAATCGTCCAAGTCATCATTAATTTGATAAGCGATAGCAAACGTAGAAGCGACAAACTCAACTTTTTCCAGTAAATCATGCCGATTAGCCAGGATAAGCGGAAGCGATAACGCCAATCGGAATAATGGGCCTGACTTTTTTGCTGCAATTAGTTCATATTGTGAGGAACTGATCGCACTGGAGCACATTAGATCCAGATTTTGACCTTCAATTGTTTCCTGCACGGCTCGATTGGTTTCACGAATTACAATTGGCAACTTGGCACTACTGCTTATATCTGCAATTTCACCAAATGCCGCTGTAATCATAGTGTCACCACTGCAAATGGCGCGAGACTTTCCAAAAACTTTCCAAATCGATGCTTTTCCGCGCCGCTGCCCATCATCATCCTGTACATCATCATGAATTAAAGATGCGTTATGAAGCAATTCGACCAAAGAACTCAAGCTCACAATATCACTTTTATTCAGTTGCAACTTTTGTCCAACTGAAATACAAATCTTAGCGCGAGTTCTTGAGCCACCATTTTTCAGATGCAAAAGACATGCTTCATCGTGGTGAACTTTTCTTTGCATATTCTGCTCACATTCACCAAGCATAAGGTCACAAACAGAATTAGAAGCTGATAATCGTGTCTTCATTGAGTTCGGTCTCATTTAATCCAACATTCATCAATGTGTGCGCAATCGGCGCTTGATAGCCACACCCCTAGTTCATTGTTCGTTCCTTGTCACTTTCGCTCGTAGCGGCATACCAAATCAATAAGCCGAATGCGACTTTATTAACGAGGTCTGCAAGGTTGTAAACGATGTTCAGCGCTTCCGGTGACGCAGCACCTAGCATGTATCCCAAAACGTAGCCAATTGGATAGATGGACCAGCCGATGGTGACTATCCAGCGCATCGCATTGTATGCATATTTAACAGCGTCACTGGCTTTATTTTTAGCTGCTTTGCCAGCTTCTCCAGCAAAAATTTCCCACAAAATATATGCCCAACCAAGCATACCAATGACAAAACCTATCGTGATGTTGATGTAGCCAGCCTCTGCCAGATAGCCTGGAATAAGCATCACCAAAGTACCTATCAAGAGGCGCCAGAAAATACCTGCTGAGGCAGCCCCAATAGCGCGTAAGATAAGATAAAACTCAATCATTAATAGCGGAACCGTTAATAACCAGTCTATATATCTGAATACGGTTGGAGAGGTTCCAGTCTGAACCCAAACATCACGCATGTAAAAATAATGGACTGCTGCAATAAACGTGACCAACGCTGAAACCACCAAAGATGTTTTCCACTTTGCGGTCACGCTTTGCGTTTCCCATAGAAAAAACACCGTTGCTGCCATTAACGCCATCGAAATAAGCCAAAATGAAATACCGACAAAATCATCAGGCTGAAGATTGGCGGCAAGAGCTTTACTAGGCATCAGCGCAATAAAAAGAAGGCTTGAAATCATGAAAAGATGCTTAGAGACAAAGATCTTTTGAAGCGATGAGAAGCGTGTAATCAATGACATAACAATTCTCTCTTATGGTATGACGCGAGTTGAGCGCGTCTTGTGGACGTACATTTGCCTTACGCTTGTTTTGTCAAGATAGGATCATAATGGCTCAAATATATCTTTTCGCTAAGTGTACTTTATACAGCGATATCATCTTCCTCATCTGCCTGTTCATGACGTTCTTCCTGGAGGCTTAAAACAATTCCGAATGTAAGAATTCCGACTCGACCAACAAACATGAGAAGTACGATGATTAGTTTGCCAATCAAACTTAATTCAGACGTGAGCCCCATGCTTAGGCCGACGGTTCCCAAGGCAGATAAAACCTCAAACATAATCCACTCTATAGGAGCTGTTTCAGTTATCAGCAACGAAACCACCGCGATAAAAAAGATAAACAGAGCAAATATAAAACTACTGGTAGCAATCTGTAATTTTTGTAAGGGCAAATTTTTATTGTCTATGCTGACTTTATCTCTGCGTTTTAAGGTGCTTCGCACAATCCCAATCAGAGCAGCAAGAGTAGTAGACTTAAGTCCTCCCCCTGTACCCGATGGAGCCGCTCCGAATAACATTAGGAAATACAAAACAAAAATTATCGCTAAATTAAAATCTGCTACGGCATAAGTATTAAATCCAACCGTTGTGCTAGCCGTCATCACCTGAAAAAAAGCGATTAACCATTGCTCTTTAGCGGGCAGTACAGACAATTTTTCGTCTGCAAAGGCCAGAAATACTGTGCCTACAATCAGAGTAAAAAAAGTCACCTTCAAAATAATCTTGCTGGTAAAGTGCAGTTCCTTGCTTCTGTCACGCAGAATTGACCAAAGATCCACGAAAACGATAAATCCGATACAACCCAGTATCGACAAAATTGAGATTGCTACATTGACACCAATGTGACTTTGAAACGCAACGAAATTTGTAGACATCAGGCTAAAGCCTGCCGTGCAAAAAGCACTGATAGAGTGAAAAATTGCAGACCAGGCCGGGTTTTCAATATTCGACTGAAAGAAAAATATATACAACACACATGCGCCAATCGCCTCTATCGCTAGCTTAAACACAACAACATGCTTAACAAAACTACTGGTTTTAAAATCTGCAGGTAAGGCAAATTCACGTCGGTTGATTTCCAAGCTTGATTTAAGCGATTCTTTAGACATTTTATTTTTAAGTGAAACGAGGATAAGTGAACCGAAAGTCATATAACCAATCCCGCCAACCTGAATAATTATTAATATGACCAGTTCACCAAAGAAAGAAAAACTGCTACCTGGATCGATACTGATAAGTCCGGTAGTAGACACAGCCGACGCTGCGATAAAAAAAACATCCTCCCAGTTTAAAGGCACTTGTTGTGAGACAGGTAAAGATAGCAATCCCCAAGCGATGAATAAAAAAAACAGATACCCATTGACTAAAATGACTGAAGGTGAGGCCTCTTTAAAATACTTGATTAATGTTTTCACTCATATTTCCTCTCAAAGGCGTAAATATGTCGTCACCCACAAAAGCCGCTGTCAGCAGAAGGGATTTTGAATGGAAGTACAAACGTACCTAGAGCTTAAAAGTGCGAGAGTGAATAAAAGTTCACATTAGACTGGAATCTATTTTCATTAAATCACCAAGGTTCTGATCTAATTTTAAAAGCCAAAACGTAGCAATGCTGACTCAGTTACTCATCCACTCCATTTAACGTGTAGTCAATCGTTGTAGCAAATGGGAAAATTTCACCAGGAGCAATGATTATGGAAAACGCTATGTCTTCAATTTCAGTCGAAGGATTTGAAATTGTAAATCACATACTTACCCTTGGTTATGCAACCATGGCAGCCGCTTTATTATTTTTTATACTTACTCGCAAAGATAGCCTTCCTAAATATCAAATGTCGTCTATTTTGTCGGTAGTCGTGATGGTTTCTGCGCTTCTTTTACTATATACCCAGAAAATAAGTTGGACAGAGGCCTATGCTTTTGATGGCAATGAATATACCGTGAGGGAAGGTGCAGATTTATTCACAAACGGTTACCGGTATCTTAATTGGTTAATCGACGTTCCAATGCTGCTTATCCAAATCTTATGGGTAGCGCAGATTACGGGTTCTCAACGCACCAGTTACATGTTTAAGTTTTCTTTCTCAGGTTGTTTAATGATCCTGACCGGATACATTGGTCAGTTTTATGAGCCAGGCCGAATTAATGAGGACGTTACATTATGGGCAGTTTGGGGACTGATTTCGACTGCATTTTTCTTACATGTTCTAGTGCTCATTACTCGCGTGATAAAAGAAGGCTCAAGCAAAATGTCTGGAGGCGCTAAAAGTGTTTTCAGCGCAATATTGCCTTTATTTTTAATTTCCTGGTGGCTATATCCGATTGCGTATCTCGCACCATATTTCATGACGATGGGATATTCCTACGAAACGACCATTGTTAGCCAGCAAGTTATCTACACGATAGCAGATATATCTTCCAAGGTGGTTTATGGGGTGATGCTAACCGTCACAGCGACGATGCTTAGCAAGCAGGAAGGTATGGCTGAGTCTCAGGCATAATCAAAGCTAGTTGATCAGCGCTACTTGAACAGAGCTACTTGTTCAAAGCTATTTGCTAACAGCCTCTATGTAAAACGCAGTGCGATATAAGTTGACTGCGTTTTGCATTTCATATTCGGAAATGCGTAATGAATGACGAAAGTGAAGCTTCATCAAAGCCACCTGCTACTGAGCAGTCACAAAAAGAAGATGTGTTGGACGAATTAAGTGCACCGAACACCTGTATGATTTATGAAGTAATACGGCGTGATGGTGAAGAGGAATTAAACCGACCAACTCCAAGTCTGATATGGTCTGGTATTGCTGCAGGAGTGCTCATTTCATTTTCGGTGTTAGGAGAAGCAATTTTCAGAACTTATTTACCTAAAAGCTCTGGCTCGTTTCTCATAGAGAATCTCGGCTATAGCTTAGGCTTTTTGCTTGTAATACTTGGCCGAATGCAATTATTTACTGAAAACACAATTACAACAATATTGCCACTCATAGTCGAGTTCAAACGCAATATGATTTATAGAGTTGCGAGGTTATGGACAATCGTTTTGCTAGCTAACGTGGTTGGCGCTTTTCTGATCACAGCATTGTATGCGCTAACACCAGCGATCCCATCGGACTTAACGCCTGCAATGATAAGCCTTAGCGAGCATGCCGTAAAAATGCCTCCCATAGATGGGTTTTTCAGGGCCATTCCTGCGGGCATACTTATTGCCGCCATTGTGTGGATGATTCCCCAATATCAGTCTTCTGTTTTTCTGATTGTTTTGGTATTCACCTGGTTAATTGCCGCTGGAGATTTCACGCATATTGTTGCTGGCTCGGTCGAAATGGCCTATCTGATATGGCTTGGAAACTTGCAAATATACGATGCCATATTTGGATTTTTTCTTCCGGTTTTGGCAGGTAACGTTGTTGGCGGAACGCTTATTTTTTCATTTTTAGTCTGGGGACAGGTAAAAGACGAAATTGACTGACTCAGTTGCATAGCAATTAATCAAATTTCATACTGTTTTTGGCAATCTTTCCTGTCTGTAAAATAGGCGCTGATAAGTTTGCGTCGTATTTTTTATGACATCTTTTAAAGACACACCTTTCGTCTCAGCAAGCGCTTGAGCCACTAAATGCAAACGCTCTGGTGTATTGCGCATCCCCTGATAACCATGCATCGGCATATCTGGCGCATCCGTTTCCAGCAGCATTGAATCAAAGGAGATATCTGCAATTGCTCTGCGCGTTTTTGCGCCGCGAGGATAGGTGATAGTTCCACCTATTCCCAGGCACAGGCCAAGTTCAACGTAGGTGTGAGCAATTTCCGCACTTCCGGAAAAGGCATGTACAACGCCGCCGCCGGTAAATGCTTCTTCTTTCAAAAGGCGTATGAGTTCGTTGTGAGACTTGCGATGGTGCAAAATGACGGGCTTTTTAAAGTGCTTTGCCAAAGATAGCTGGTCTCTGAAAACCTGCATTTGAAGCTCAAGATCGGTACTTAATGTGCCATCAATACCAAATTCGCCAACGGCTACATATTCATCATGATACTTCGCCAAATGCTCATACATACCGTCGAGTTGAGCTTGCCACACCGTTTCCCATTTTTCAGAAGAGCCGCTTTCAGGGAATATTTCTTTTAAAAAATAAGGGTGAAAACCCGCGGCAATATCAAGCTGAAGCTTGTCTGTAGAATATTGGGTCGCGAAAGACCTTAAATCCTGGCTTTGATTAAGACCTAAACCAGGAACTAAAAGCGCGCTTAATCCCTGTTTTTCGCAGTTTTGAATGACTTGATTGCGGTCCGCATCAAACGCTGCAAGGTCAAAATGACAATGGCTATCTATCATATTCATAGCCTCTATTGAGTTAATTTACTATCTTAGGGCGCTAAGTTAAGAAATTAAGTTAAGGCATTAAGTTAAGGCATTAAACGCTGAATTTTCCAGCTTGCATCGTCTTGTTTGCAGTACTCAAAGCGGTCGTGCAGGCGATGCTCTCCACCTTGCCAGAATTCTATTCGCTGAGGCTCAATACGAAAACCGCCCCAAAAGTCGGGAAGCGGGATTTCCCCTTTCGCAAATTTCTCTTTCATTTGATGAAACTGGGTCATTAACATTTCGCGAGTGGAGATGGGTTTACTTTGCTGTGACGCCCAGGCTCCTAATTGACTCTCTTTCGGGCGAGATAGAAAATAAGCGGCGTCTTCTTTTCGACTTAATTTTACCGCCCGCCCCTGCACACTTACCTGTCGCTCTAAAAAATACCAGGGAAAATGTAAAGAAACCTTTTCGTTATGCTTAAGATCTTTTGCTTTATTGCTACCGAGATTGGTGTAAAAAACAAAGCCATCTTTAGACAAGTCTTTTAATAAAACAATACGCTGTGAGGGCTGGCCTTCACTATTGACCGTAGCAACAGTCATTGCATTCGGATCTGGAAGATTTGCATCTATAGCATCCTTTAGCCAAACTTCAAACAAATCAATGGGATGCTCAGTGAGTGAATCTTCAGTAAGCCGTCCTAAAGTATACTCTTTACGAAATTCATGCAGTGCTTTCACTTCGCCTCCATTTTCAAGCTGTTTAATCAAAAATCCAGCTATATTTGATGATCGCCGTCATAGCCTAAAGAGCGCAAGGCGCGCTCATCATCGGCCCATCCCGATTTTACTTTCACCCAAAGTTCCAGAAACACTTTATTATCAAAGAGTGCTTCCATATCCTTACGCGCTTCTGCTCCCATGGTTTTAAGATGACTACCGCCTTTACCAATCACCATGCGTTTTTGACTTTCTCGCTCCACCAATATTAAGCCATGGATGTGATACACCCCATTTGCAGTTAATTTAAATTGCTCAATCTCTACCGTAACAGAATAAGGCAATTCGTCTCCAGTGAAGCGCATAAGCTTCTCGCGAATGATTTCGGCAGCCATGAAACGGCTTGAGCGGTCGGTAATATAATCCTCAGGAAAATAGAATTCGCTTACCGGAAGTGATTCCAGAATTAGCTTTCGCAAATTCTCTATTTGTTTTCCCTGCCTGGCAGATACAGGAAGAATGTTTGCAAAATCGTGCTTTTTGTTAAGCGCGCTTAGGGTATCAAGCAAATCTCCTTTTTCAGCAACTTTGTCGATTTTATTCACTACCAGCCAGCAAGGTAGCTTTGAGGCTTTAATTTTGTTTAGCACCAACTCATCATCATCCGTCCAGCGAGTACCTTCCACAACAAACAGAACCAAATATACTTCACCCAGGGAGCTTGCTGCAGCGCGATTCATAAAGCGGTTGATCGCACGCTTTTCATCGGCATGAAGACCTGGCGTGTCGACATAAATCGCCTGACGATTGTCTAAAGTATCGATTCCCATTATCCGATGACGGGTCGTCTGAGGTTTCCGTGAGGTAATGCTCACTTTTTGACCAAGTATCCGATTTAAGATGGTAGATTTCCCTACATTTGGCCTACCAACTATCGCGACCATGCCGCAGTGTGTTTGTGTCATTTATGAATTGTCTCTAGTACAGATTTAGCTGCTTTTTGTTCAGCTATGCGTCGGCTTTTACCTGAAGCGTTTTTACTGATATTTAACGCTTCAACTTCACATGCTACTTCAAATATTTGTGCATGATCTTTGCCGCTAATTTGCAGCACCTCATAATTAGGTAAGGGCAATTGGCGTGATTGTAAATATTCTTGCAACTGCGTTTTGCTGTCTTTTATTTGAACGTTTGGGTCTAGCTTTTCTATGCGGCTTGCAAAAAGCGTTTCAATGCTTTGTTTAACCGCTTCGAGGCCAGACTCTAAATAAATCGCCCCTAGTATAGCTTCAACGGCATCGGCAAGAATTGAATCACGCCTGTGACCGCCACTTTTTAACTCGCCTGATCCCAAACGAAGCATATCACCTAACTCAAGCTCGCGGGCAATACCGGCAAGCGTATCACCTTTGACCAAATTAGAGCGCATACGCGTCAACTTTCCTTCAGGCTGCTTGGGATACTTCTTATAAAGAATTTCAGCGATGCACAGTCCCAGCACGGCATCACCTAAAAACTCCAGTCGCTCATTATGCGTTTTAGCAGCACTTCGATGAGTGAGTGCCTGTGTCAGTAATATTTGATCAGCAAACTCGTAGCCTATCCGCTTGTTTAATGAAGCTTGTGGCTTAGGCTGTAAACTCGCTATTTGTTTCTCTTTACTAACCACTAATGAATAGATCCGATACGCTCAAAACGAACACCGCTTGGTAACCAAGTGGGTAAGAAATCCTCTTCACTACGGTCAAAGTCAAAGCTTATCCATATAAAAGTAGCTTTACCTACTAAGTTCTCTTCCGGTACGAAGCCCCAATAACGACTGTCTTGGCTGTTGTCACGATTATCGCCAAGCACGAAGTAATGTCCCTCAGGCACATCATATTTATAGGCAGCAGAGGCTGTTAAAGGTGAATGCAGGATCTCATGCTCCTTTTCACCGAGTGTTTCAACAAATTTATCTAAAAAGGCACCGCGTTGTTTAAATTCAGAATCCCCTAAGGATTTAAGGTCCACCGGCTGAGGACGCTCACAAAGCTGACCTGGCTCGCAAGGCGCTTGAATAAACACTTGTTTATTGCTGTAGATAATTGTCTCGCCTGGCAAGCCGACAACGCGTTTTATGTAATCAACGTTAGTATCCAGCGGATACTTAAATACCACGATATCACCGCGTTTTACTTCTCCTGTTTCAAAAAACTCCGTGCGAGTAACCGGGTCTTTTAATCCATAAGCGAATTTTTCAACCAGAATAAAATCACCTTCCAACAGGGTTGGCATCATAGAGCCAGAGGGAATTTGAAAAGGCTCATAAATGAAAGAACGAAATATCATGACGCCAAAAAATATAGGAAAAAACTGTTTGCTGATGTCCACCAGCCAAGGCAGCTCGTCATCAACGCCTTGCGCATGCTTTGTAGAGCTAAAGCTTGAGTTGCCCGTTTGAGCTGTATTTGCACTAACGGTAGAAGTTGCTTCTTCTTTTTTAGGCGCTATGAACCACGCATAAACTAACCAAACCATCCCTGTAAATGCGCTTGCTGCGACTAAAAATATCGAGAAGTAATTCGCCATTAATTATCAACCTTTAAAATTGCCAAAAACGCGTCCTGCGGTAATTCTACATTACCTACTTGCTTCATGCGTTTTTTACCTTCTTTTTGTTTCTGCAAAAGCTTTTTCTTACGACTCACATCACCACCGTAACATTTAGCAATTACGTTTTTACGAAGCTGCTTAACCGTGCTTCTTGCCACAATATGGTTACCTATTGCCGCTTGTATGGCAATATCAAACATTTGCCGAGGGATAAGCTCTCTTAGCTTTTCAACCAAATCACGACCGCGATATTGGGCGTTATCTTTATGAGTAATCAAGGCAAGTGCATCTACGCGCTCGCCGTTAATTAGAATATCTAAACGCACCATGTCTGCGGCTTGAAAGCGAGTGAAATTATAGTCTAATGAAGCAAATCCGCGACTGGTTGACTTTAATCTGTCAAAAAAGTCTAAGACAACCTCTGCCATAGGCATATCATAAGTCACTGCAACTTGCTTGCCATGATAGGACATATGCGTTTGCACACCGCGTTTTTCAACACACAGTGTGATCACATTTCCCAAATACTCCTGTGGCACGAGAATATTGGCGGTAACAATAGGTTCTCTAATCTCTTCGATGTCGTTAATAGGAGGAAGTTTAGACGGATTATCGACCTGCAAGGTATCGCCTTTTGTTGTGATCACCTCGTATACAACCGTTGGTGCAGTCGTAATCAAATCAAGATCATACTCACGCTCTAGACGCTCTTGGATGATTTCCATGTGGAGCATGCCTAAAAAGCCGATTCGAAACCCAAAACCAAGTGCTGCGGAGCTTTCAGGCTCGTAAAACAGAGAAGCATCGTTTAAGGAAAGTTTCGAAAGGGCATCACGAAAGTCTTCGTAATCATCTGAGCTTACTGGAAACAAGCCAGCGTAAACTTGAGGCTTAATTTTTTTAAAGCCGGGTAAAGGTTTGGCGGTTGGGCGTTTTGCCAGCGTGATGGTATCTCCTACCGGCGCACCGTGAATTTCTTTGATACCAGCAATAATAAACCCGACTTCACCCGTTCTAAGCACTTTGGTTTCGGTTTGTTTAGGCGTAAAAACACCGATTTTGTCAGCCTGATGCACAGCACCTTTCGACATGATCTGGATTTTATCTTTAGCATGCAGTTCGCCATTAACTATTCGCACCAAGGAAACAACCCCCTGGTAATTATCAAACCACGAATCGATAATCAGCGCTTCAAGCGGCGCTTCGCTATCACCTTCAGGAGGTGGAATGCGATTGACGATTACTTCAAGCACATCCTCAATACCAAGTCCTGTTTTAGCTGAGCAACGCACAGCATCAATAGCATCTATTCCAACAATATCCTCAATTTCCTCAGCTACCCTGTCAGGCTCTGCCTGTGGCAAATCAATTTTGTTCAGGATTGGCACAACTTCCATATTCATGTCAATTGCAGTATAGCAATTCGCCAGTGTTTGGGCCTCAACGCCCTGCCCGGCGTCTACAACTAATAAGGCTCCTTCACATGCAGCTAAAGAACGTGATACTTCATATGTAAAATCTACGTGTCCGGGCGTATCGATAAAGTTCAACTGATAACGCTCACCGTTTTTCGCATCGTAGTACAAGGTAACCGACTGCGCTTTGATGGTTATCCCGCGCTCGCGCTCAATATCCATGGAGTCTAGCACCTGCTCTGCCATTTCGCGTTGGGTTAAACCGCCACAATGCTGAATCAATCGATCGGACAAGGTTGATTTGCCATGGTCGATGTGAGCAATGATACTGAAGTTACGAATATTTTTTAGCTGCATAAATGACTAAACATCCAAAATAAGTCTGAGCCTTGTACTTAACGAAAATACTTAACGAAAACACACAAGTAATCAGGAAAAAGAGACATAATTTTAAGTACGCGGATATTACCGATTTTGGGCTTAAATTGCGACAAATCTCGTGTCTAACTGCCTAATTTCGACTAAAAAGATGCAATTTAGTTGTGGACGAAGTGTTACAAGGTGTGTACTGCCAGTAAATCGGTAAATCAAACCATATTTTAAAGACAATATCCTACGATCTGGCAAGCAACTACATAGACCAACCTACTCAAGTCGTTTGAGCGGTATTTCATGCTTTTTAAATACACCATTGTCTGTTGTTGCGCCTAAAAACACCGGATGATACATGTGCTTAAATCGCTCTGATTTAAGATGACGCGACACACCCCAGTACGATAAAAAGGTGCAAACAAAACTAATTACAATCACAAGAGGCTCTGCCAGATTGCTCAAACCTTGTAGCACAGATGCACTTGCTAACAGCACAGCAAGAGGAAGGATGTACATCCATAGCGATGCACTTAACAAATGTTGTTCCGGTATGCCAATTTTAACCGTCTGCCCTACCCTTAGAGGTGAAGGCGTCTCTATGCGAATATGCTCTGGTTTTGGGCTAAACGCTTTTGCCACAAGTCCCGTACCGCAATTGTCGTTAGTCGCGCAGCTACCGCAGGTTGTTTTAACCTTGGTTTCAATCCAGGCATGATCCGCTTCAGCGGAAACCACGATCCCCATTTCTTCAATCATTGCGGCTGCCCATTTTGTATTGCATCAGCGTTATTTTGCGCTTGCTCGGTAATAACGATTGAATTGGCAATGCGATCTGCCGTTGCAACTGGCACTTCACCGACCACGGTAACCTGAACACGCCCATCAGTTTTAGATACCACCGCATGGCTATTGGATGCCACAGATACGTCCTCTTCAAACGCGCTGTTTGCATTCATAACATACACCGATACATCAACGAGACCGTCTGAAAGTAACATGTATTCGGTTACCTGGCCGGTTCGCTCAATCCGGTGAATATCCTGTCTAATCACTTTCATGCCTTCAGGTAAATAGCTGACCTGCCATATCAATTCACGCGGTGCCGCATTTTGCTTTACATTAACCTGTGGCAGTTGGTCAACGGAAAACTGGCTAAATATTTGATTCACGTTTTCGGAGATATTAAGTTGAGTGATTTGTATTTGTTCAAGCAAGTCACCTTCCAGATTGTACATGTCGAGTTTGAGCAAAAAACCCGTTTGTTCATCTAGCCAAAGATGATAATTAAAGCGTGTTTTATCTTTGCTGATTACTCGAATTTGCTGGGCCATTCTGCCCGCTATCCGATTGCGTCCCATCAATAAAACATCATAAGCGTTGGTAAAATCAATCCCTTCATATATAAAAGCTTGAGGAATAGGGCCTTGAACATTATTACCCTGCACGCTGTAGGGTGCGAAGCCAGGCTCAAATATACTGACTTTACCCTGGTGCGCAATTTGCTCAAAGCCCGGGCCGTTAAGTAAGCTTAATTGCTCAATCTGACTGGCGTCCGGCATTTTTCCTTTGCGCCACATGTAAGGCAAAGTCTCGCGCTTGTTCGCAGTAACAACGTAAATAATCTCAAAAGCTGAGCTTTCAACATTGTTTATCAGCCGACGCATCCACGATTCAGCAGAAAGGGGATCAAAATTCCTGACTGCGTTGTTCTCGCCTTCATTTTCAAGCATCTGTGATGATGAGTCGAGATCATTGACCTGACTCTCTTTCGGCTCTTGTTCAAGAGCCTCGGCTGTTTCGTTCGGGGGAACTTGTGCAAAACTCAAAGAGGCAAAAAGCAAGCACATGCTTACCAGTGCTTTAGATGCAAAAAAACCGGATATCACTGCAACTGTATGATTAATCCGGTTTTTCAATGCGCTTACCTTCATATTAAAAAAACATTACACGAAAGAACATAGTAGTCGTTTTAACTTATCACTCAGGTTAAGGCTGACCATCTTCTGACTGACTTGCACCCTTATTGTTCTGTTCAGAGTTATTATCCACGCCAGCTTGCTTTAATTTCAGCTGTCGTTGATGGTCTTCAATCAGCGCATTTATTTGACGCCTCTGTTCCATTAATTGCTGCATACGGTCTTGCTCAACTGCGCGCGTTTGCTGCAAACTCACTGGAGCAAGGCCACCTTGCGGACCAATAACAGGTGGAGCGGTCGTGAAAGGCTGTGTCGCTTCTGGCTGGTTATACGTTTGATATCCAAAAATCACCATTGCGGTAACACAGGCCACCATGGCAAGCTGGCTACTTTGCTTAACAATTGGGATAACCGCTGATACCACCGGAAGTTCTTTCCAGGTTCGTTTGGGCGCGACAATAGGCAATTCAGATTCAATAGCTTTTGCTACTGCATCACTGACATCAAATTTGAGGTCACTGGACATGTCATTGCGAAGCAAATCTCGGGTCAAATGGTAGTTTTTCCATTTTTGCTTCAGAATTGGATCATCAATCACCTGATTCGCCAGAGAGGCATCTTCGCTCTCTCCGTCGACCATTGCTGATAATTTCTCTACGTCTTGTGTCATACACCGTTTCCTGCTATTTGAGCAACTGCTGGTTTGTTCGCTGAATGCAAAAAGCCCAATCACTTATCTATACTGCGTGAGCGCAGCTGTTTTGCCCAAGCTGACTATGCACTGATTTGCATTATGCCATTTTTTTTGTTCATCTCAAGCGAGCTTGAGTAAAGTTGTACTACGAGTGTCTGCCATTGGCAACATCACCTATCTATCCCTTACGACCACTCAGTTTTTATAAGGTTGCATTTAAATCAAAAAATTTTACCGACTAATCAAACCATGTTGTTTATCTTAAGCATTAATTTTGAGTCAGTGGTGTTATCACCTTATCGATCGCCTCCCGCGCACGGAAAATACGTGAACGGACGGTCCCAACGGGACACTCCATAACCGCCGCAATCTCTTCATAGCTTAAACCTTCGATTTCACGAAGCGTAATAGCCGCTCGTAAATCATCTGGCAAAGATTCAATAGTAGCAAACAGCTTGTTCTGGAGCTCTTCTGATAAAAGCGTGCGCTCGGGAGAAGCGTTTTCTCTTAATGCATCGCTGCCATCAAAATAATCAGCATCTTGCGCATCGACGTCACTTGCTGGAGGCTTTCTGGATTGTGAAGTCAGATAATTCTTCGCACTGTTTACTGCTATTCGGTAAAGCCATGTATAAAACGCGCTCTCCCCTCTAAAATTTGGAAGTGCACGATATGCCTTGATAAACGCTTCTTGCGCTACATCTGCCACATCGCCTGAGTTTTTCACATAACGCGAGACGATGTTCATTACTTTATTTTGATGTCTTACTACCAGTAAGTTAAATGCGTTCTTGTTACCTTTTTGAACCAGTTTAACTAACTCTTGATCTGTTTTTTGCTCGCTCATTAAAGCCATTACTCCTTATATGCTTAATACCATGGCTTCGGCAAGGTTCACATATTGACCAGCACAATTCGATTAAGTTCTTTTATTATATGGATTATTTTGAATTTATCGAGCCATTGTATTTTTGTGGCGAAAGATTAGACTTAAGGCCCTGACAATTAGACAGCTTTACTGCGGATGTAATTTCAAATGTCTAACACCTCTGTATCACACACAATTGAACATCGTTGCGATTTACTCGTGATTGGCAGTGGCGCGGCCGGTTTGAGCCTTGCCTTGAAAATGGCGGAGCATTGTAATGTTATTGTGCTGAGTAAAAGCGATATTAACGAAGGAAGTACTCGCTATGCACAAGGAGGTATAGCCGCAGTTTTTGATGACGATGACAGTATTGAAAGTCATATTGCTGACACATTAAATGCCGGCGCAGGTATTTGTGATGAGAAAGTGGTCCGATTTACTGCTGAAAATGCCAAGCGAAGCATGCAATGGCTTATCAGCCGCGGTGTGCCATTTGATCAGGAAAAAGATGAAAACGGTAATACGCGTTTTCATTTAACGCGCGAAGGTGGTCACTCTCACCGACGAATTCTTCACGCTGCTGATGCAACAGGTGAAGCTGTTCAAACCACGCTTTCAGACAACGTAAAACATCATCCCAATATTCATTTATTTGAGCGCTACAATGCTATCGATTTAATCAAAACTGAAAAAAATGCCAATAGATGCATTGGCGCTTACGTGTGGAATCGCAAGAAAGAACGAGTAGAAATTATTCGTGCTCGCTTTATTACCTTGGCAACAGGCGGAGCAAGCAAGGTGTATCAATATACGTCAAACCCTGATGTCTCAAGCGGTGACGGGATTGCTATGGCGTGGCGAGCGGGATGTAAAATTGCCAACATGGAATTTAATCAATTTCATCCAACCTGCCTATATCATCCAGATGCAGGAAATTTCTTGATTTCTGAGGCGCTTAGAGGAGAAGGCGCATTTTTATGTCACGCCGACGGCACCCCTTTCATGCACAAATTTGATGAACGTGGCGATTTAGCGCCTCGGGATATTGTTGCGCGTGCTATTGATTACGAAATGAAACGTTTAGGCGAAGATTGTATGTACTTGGACATCAGTCATAAGCCAACCGATTTTATCGTGAAGCATTTTCCAAACATTTATCGCAAATGTCGCTCTTTGGGCATCGATATTACTCGTCAACCTATTCCTGTTGTACCGGCAGCTCACTATAGCTGTGGTGGTGTCATGACAAATTTGGATGCGAAAACCACGTTAGATAATGTGTATGCGATTGGTGAGGTTGCGTATACCGGCCTTCATGGTGCAAATCGTATGGCATCCAATTCGCTTTTAGAGTGTGTCGTTTTTGCTCATTCTTGCGCAAACCATATTTTAGCGCATTTTGATGAGCCTTTTGATCAAACGGATATAAAACCCTGGGACGAAAGCCGAGTGATTGATTCGGATGAAGCCGTAATTATTCAACATAATTGGCATGAGCTTCGACTGTTTATGTGGGATTATGTAGGTATTGTGCGCACAGACAAACGCCTGGAGCGGGCAATGCGTCGCATTAATCTTTTAAAGCAAGAAATTGATGAATACTACAGCAACTTCAAGGTGAGTAATAATATGCTGGAACTGCGCAACCTCGTATGCATTGCTCAACTGATTGTAGTATGTGCAATGCAGCGCAAAGAAAGCCGAGGTTTGCATTATAATCTGGATTATCCGGATTTGTTGGCTAAATCCGGCCCTAGCATTATTCAAAAATCCATGAAGTGATGTAAGCTTTGAATCAGTATTTGGTCGCTTAAATATTTGGCTTTAATTTAAGACTGGAGTTTTGATATAGCGCCAATCATATGTGTACTACTTTGCTTGTTTTGTCTGTTTGATAGTTTAAACAGCATGCCATCGTTTTGCTCTGTTAGCTGCAAGTGTGCTTGAGAAGGCAATAAGACGGGACGCTTGAAAACGGTGACCAAACTCATTCCCTGATTTAAGCTTATGGCTTTTTGTTCCTGAACCTTTGAGAGAACCAGCGCTTTTGAATACATGCCGTGAGCAATTGCACGCTTAAAGCCAAATAGTTTTGCAGTAGCTGGCCATAAATGAATGGGATTATAGTCTCCCGACGCTCTCGCATAGTCTCGTCCGATTGAATCATCAAAAGATAAGATTTGTTCACTCTGTACTGGGTCATATTGCTTTTCATTTTTCAAGCTGAAATGAATTTGCAAGTCTTTATAATCGGCAAAATCAGGTAAGCCTTGTTTGTTTACACTGTCAATATTCGTCGCCAAATAATAGCTGCTTGCTTTGACTGCGAGTATGCCTTTAACACTCAAATCGGTATTAAGCTCAAAAACAACTCCCTTAGGATGCGAAAAGAAACGTCCAAAATATGCATGAAGCTGTAGAGTCTGATTGGATAATGGCAACGAAATCACGTTTATTTTATTGGCAATATGGATAAGGCCAAATGCTTTGAATGGAAAAGGGGCTCGAGTCATTAGCTTCATCTGCAAAGGAAGGCTCAGCACCTGAGCATAGCAGGGATGAATAGTATCAAGTGGGGCATCAGAAGAATGACTTGATGTGAGCGAAGGCCATTTAACCAGGAAATGATAACGATGGTAATGACTTGGCAATACTGGCACCTCGGCGCGCTCAAGCATTTGAGAAAGCGCACCTATGTCTAATGATTGTGCTTCTGGCCGGTATATAGCTGCTTTAGCAAGCAGTGCTAACATCTTTTTTCCTTTTATAGCTTTTGATTAATATATGCGAGCGAGTTATATTTACCAGTGTTCTATAGTCATTTAACCAGAAAACCAATACACAAGTCTTGCAATGGCTGCGCGCTCGCGTTTTTTTAATTGCCATATGCCAATAAATAACTTAACAGGCTCATGCTCTCTCACTAACAAATATGGTTGTTTGTAAAGGTCAGTGAAAAAAGCGTGTGGCAACAAAATTAAATAAAAGCCAAACGGACTGACTTTTGAGTACCTGCTTAAAGAATAGGTCCCATATGCGGGTTGTATCTTCTGACAGCATTGTGTGCTGCACTCCGATGTTTTACTCAACTCGACCATATCCGGTGCCAATAGAGTAAATTTGCCGCTGTGCTCTATGTTTAAGTGTAGTCGGTTTTTGGGTTTTGGCCACCATTTGTAAACCAGAAATGGCGTAAGCATCACATAAACTTCGAACACAGTTGTGGGTAAAAAAATATAAAAAAAGCAGGCAACAAAAAAAATCGCTAGCGCGAGCCGCAAGTATGCTCCTATTCTGGAAGGCAGAATTGATAGCAGCATATCTAATCGGCGCGGACCTTCACCCTGCTTAAGACGATTTGTACCATTTCTGCCAGCGCTTTATCTTCGCATTTTTGATGACCCATAAACCACGCGAACAAATCGGGGTCATCACTCGTTAACAAACGCTCAAAGGTCTCTTGTTGTTCAAAACTAAGTGTATCGAAAGCCTGCTCGACAAAAGGGAGCAAAAGCACATCTAACTCCAACATGCCTCTGCGGCATGCCCACTTTAATCTGGCAAGTCTTTTAGGTTCAAACATATCGGCTCCTTTTAAGAAGCGCAAAGACTATCACAAAACAGTATTAAAACCATACTGCACCTTTAGTCTGAAAAGCCCTTTGTGTAGTGAATTATACACTCGTGCAAAATCACTTGCTTTTGCGCGCGTTGCCCTTATCTTTATTGCAATACTTGAAATAAATTAGGAATGTAATGACGAGCTTTTTTGTTGACTTAGCAGACTTGCACATTATTAGCGTTAAGGGCGAACAACGCAGAGACTATTTGCATGGACAACTCACCATTGACACAAAGCAATTTGACACTAGCCATGCACGACTGGGCGCGCATTGCGACTTTAAAGGCAAAATGTGGTCAGTATTTAATGTATTTGAAGCAAACGACTCCTTTTATCTGATTGCACACAAAGATGCGAGTCAAGCCAGTTTGCGAGAGTTAAAAAAATACGGTGTATTTTCGAAAGTTGTCATCGAAACAGAAGAAAAGCTTCGGTGTATTGGCGCCTATGGAGAGCAGGCGGCCAAGATTATTAAAGCATTATTTCCGCAATTAGATACAAGCCATATGAGCCTGCAGTCTAATGAGTTTGGACAGTGCATCAGTTTTAACGATGCCAATCAGCGTTATCTGCTGGTGTTAAGTGAAAAAGGCGTTAGCCACCTTAAGGAATTAGCTGAAGAATTATGGGTAGACAAAGCTGACATATGGAATGCACTTGAGATTGATGCTGCTATCCCTTCTCTACAATCTCCCAATATAAATGAATTTGTACCGCAAATGATGAACCTTCATGCACTCAATGCTATTGATTTCGATAAAGGTTGTTATATGGGGCAGGAAGTGGTGGCGCGGACTAAATTTTTGGGCAAAAACAAGCGTGCGCTTTACCTTTTGACCAGTGACACCAGTGATAAAGCAGCGATAGATACGGATGTTCCTGCAGGCGCCATATTAGAAAAACAAATTGGAGACAATTGGCGCAGAGGCGGAACAGTCGTGCGAAGCGCACAAGTAAAATCTAAAGCAGAGACGTGTTCAACCCGAATTTTAGCTGTACTGAGCAATGACACAGAAGTTGGCGATGTGTTACGCTTAAAAGAGAGTGAAAAAGAATTTCAGGTTCAAGTGCTTCCATATGCGCTTGAGCAAGCTTAAACGACTAAAAGGCAGATAAATGCAAATAGAAGACAAGCACGTAGTTACCCTTCATTACACGGTAAAATCGGAAGATGGCCAAGCTATCGATTCGTCGAGAGGCGCTGAACCGCTCTCATTCATTCAGGGTAGCCAATACATGATAGCAGGGCTTGAAGAAGCGCTTTATGGTAAAGAAAAGGGGGATTCTTTCGAGGTTACCGTTGAGCCTGAAAAAGCATATGGCGAACGTCACGAACAATTAGTGCAAAAAGTTCCCTTAAACATGTTTGAAGGCATGGATGTTGAAGTCGGAATGAGCTTCAGAGCCACAACAGAACAAGGTGAACAGTCAGTGATGATTGTTGATAAAGACGAAGAACATGTAACGGTAGACGGAAATCATCCACTTTCAGGAAAAACGCTCGTGTTTGATGTATCGGTGGAAGATATACGTGAGGCAACAGCGGATGAAATTGCACATGGTCATGTCCATGGCGCAGGTGGTTGCGGACACGACCATTAAAAGTCTTATCAAAAATGACTGACGCTGAGCTTTAGCTGCATTAGTTATCACTTTACCTGACACTTTCAGACATAGAACTGAACAAAATCTGCCAGCCTCTTGTGTAAATTTACCCGCTATCCACTCTGCAATTACCAAGTTTCGGCTAATGAGACAAAGGGGAAGTTCGGCACCCTTAAACGGTGAGTAAAGCAAAACAGCAGCTCCTTTCTCGATACCGCACGGTTAAAAAGCACCTGAGTCAGTAGCGAGACCGGGTTTGTCAAGATGGTTTGCTTGCCAATTAAAAAGCGATACGAAGGCCTACATTCAACGTTGTGATTTTTCCGAACTCGTAGCCTGTTACCAGTGCAATGTTGGGAAGGAAGTTCCAACGTCCGTTCACGCCAATCAGAACGTCTGTTTCGAAGGGATCTGAATCACTAGAGGCGACACCACCGACCGCGGTGTAACGCGCATGACCCTGAAAATGAAATGTCGGAGTTGCGGCCCAGATAACACCAATTTCCGACCCGATGCCGCTATCGTCAGAGTCGATATCAACGTTAAAACCAGCAACGCGCGCACCCGTCAACTCAAGCCGGTCAAGGCTAAACCGACCATAGTAAGCTAATGTTTTTGATACATTGTATTGATAACCAACTCCAATGCGCCAACGCACCACATCATACTCACCTGTGACAATGTCGGTATCGCCGAGGATTTCTAGCTCTTGGCCGAGAGATGCATACTCACCAAAAAAGTGCATTTGATTATTAAATTTCCATGCACCGCCAATGAATCCACCACCATCAGCATCGCTTTCTAGGTCTAAAGGGCCGTTTCCCGTGATTGCTCCGGATGTCTCTATGTCGTTGACAAAGCCACCGATAATTCCTCCCTCAATGTAGGTGAAACCGATATCGCCCGCTTCCGCCATCGCATTGTTAATTGACATGGTAAATATAGCTAAAACCAATAACGAAGCTGAGTTGTTTTTCATTTTAATGTCTCTATTCTTTGTAAATACATAACAAAGTTCTGTTCTTTTTACTTTTATGACTATAGGTTAGTTTTTGTAAAAAAGCTCAGTGCAGGTCTGTTAAATTTTTTTAATTTTTGCTCTTGAAGCATTTCTGCTGCTGATTGAACTCAAGGTCTACACCAAACCAAATTTCAATAATGTTTTTTTTGGATTTTCAAAAAGCCTGAGAGTCCGCTATGCGAACAAACCTGCAGCTTAGTTTATCGGTCCCGAATATTAAGGAGTTGTCTTTTGCTTGCTGTCAGGTTGAATCGAAACTCAAAATAAAAGATGTCAGATTAGATTTAAGCTACCACACTTTAGCTATACTCGTACTAGCTCAGCGCATCATCCCCTTGTTCACCTGTTCGTATGCGCACCGCTTGTTGAACATCCAGAACAAATATCTTTCCATCCCCTATTTTACCGGTTCGCGCAGATTCAGTGATTGCTTCTATCACGCGATCAACTAATTCATCCGCTACAATAATTTCAATTTTTATTTTAGGCAAAAAATCAACTTTGTACTCCGCACCCCGGTAAAGTTCAGTATGACCTTTCTGCCGTCCAAAACCTTTTACCTCAGTAATGGTTAATCCCGATACACCGATTGATGAAAGTGATTCTCTGACGTCATCTAACTTAAAGGGTTTAACAATTGCTTCAACTTTTTTCATTTAATTCTCGTCATCATAAATAGTGGGAATAGGAACGCGCTTATGTTGAGTTCTTTGATAAATATTAACAAGTAAATCATCTACCTCATCATTCTGACTTTTGCCTTCTAAGAAGTCGTCAATTTGGTCATAAGATACTCCTAAAGCTTGCTCATCTGCAAGTTGAGGATTTAAGGTCTCCAGGTCGGCCGTTGGTGCTTTAGTAACAATTTTCTCTGGCGCTCCTAAAAAACTGGCAATTTGTCTTACCTGGCGCTTGCTCAAACCAAACAAAGGTGCCATGTCGCATGCGCCATCGCCATATTTCGTATAAAACCCTGTGATGTTTTCTGCTGAATGATCAGTCCCTAAGACCAAACCTTTTGTGAGCCCAGCGATGTCGTACTGGATCGCCATACGCGTTCTGGCTTTAGTGTTCCCTTTTACAAAATCATCGTGACTTTCATCGCATGAATATTGTCCTACAGCAGATAGCGCTTCAACGGCAGTGGCATGAATTGCATCAGCACCAGATTTAACATTGGCCGTTACTTGAACAGATGGCTCGATAAAATCAATTGAAGCTTTGGCATCTTCTTCATCAGCCTGAGTGCCGTATGGTAGTCGCACAGCAATAAATTTGTAGTGTGCTCCACCTTGGTTCAACTCATTAACAGCAAGCTGAGCAAGTCTGCCTAGAGTGCAACTGTCGATACCGCCACTTATTCCCAAAACAAGCGTTTGCAAACCCGAGGCAAGTAATTGTTTTTTAATAAACGCGACCCGCCGCTCGATCTCAAAGGCTGGATCGATATGCGGCAACACGCGCATTTCTTCAATAATTGCTTGTTTCAAGTCTGCATCTCCTTTAAATCCATAAAAATTAGTGACTTACGCTAGGTATGAGTTAAACTAAGTATTCGAGTTGCAGCATACCTTTCTTTGCTTGTATATAAAGTATAGTGTACTCGCTAGAAATGGGGGTTTGAAGTGTTAAATGAAACGATAAGCAAAAAATGTCAACAAGGCGTGACATTACTTGAAATGTTAATCACATTGGCGATTGCAGCAATTTTGCTGACAGTTGTTGCGCCAAATGTTCAATCTATTTTGACAAAAAACAAAATAACCTCAGAAATTAATGAGCTGAGCGGTTTATTTCAATTTGCACGTTTTACCGCTATTGATGAGCAAGCGCTAACCGTTGTTTGCCCTTCATCGAACTTTGATTCCTGCACAACCAATTGGAACGATCCGAAAATGGTATTTATTGACGACAATAACAATGGCGCAAGAGATGCTGGTGAAGAGCTGTTGTTAGTGTCCCAATCTATTTCAAGTACTAACACAATGACTGCAAGCGAAGATATAGTGCAGTTCCTCGATTCTGGCGGCGCGCTTACGGCCGCAAATATAAAGCTCTGCCCTAACTCTAAAGACGCTAAATTCGCGCGCGCGCTTGAAATTACTGCTCAGGGAAGAACAAGACTCAGTACTGATCCTGAAAACGATGGTATCCATAACGATTCAAGCGGTAACTTATCTTGTTCATAGCATCAACTGAGAATTAACAGCGCGACCGTCAAAATGTGAAGGCGCATCGGTAAGGGCAACTCTGCTGTAAGTTAAGCGCAAGGCTTTTCAATTAAAGCTGCTTAATTTTTAAAACTGCTCATGCCTTCAAAACCACTCCTCATACTTCAATTTGCTACTGTTTCCCTATGTTTGCCTACGTTTGCCTAAGTAACACTGTTTACGATGTTGGTAAAAATTAATCTTGAAATACTGCGTCGTCTGGCAAGAGACAGGGATTAAACAGATATGTATTGTCGCATACGGTAGCATCGACTTTTAGCGCGAAAAAAACGCTTTGTAATACTCCTGAACTCAAAGTGAAGTATGAGAAAGGAGACATATACAAAGTGGTATTCAAAACCGGGCAGGTGATATGGACACACGGAACGAGGATCAGATGGCTAGTAATAAGATGGCTATCAATAAAGGGAGTTAAGCAATAGCAAAATAGATATGAAATAAGTATGCATCTCAAGCATCCTTGCCTGATAATTCTGGTTTAGCAAGCCCAGCAGAATTCGTCACTTGAGACTGTGCCGTTGTCATTGCGATCCCATGCTTTTCTGCCGTCACTGTAAAGGTAAATCACACCATCATCTTCTACAACACTTCCTGATACAGGAGTGGCTCTAAGTTCAAATGTGCGACCTGCACCGATATCTGCAATGCTTAAGTCATATTTTTTACTGGCAACGGACTCAGTCGCAGGCGAATGAGTCGCAAAAATCGCCGGTGCGCCGGTGTCACCGCCCCCACTTGCTGCGCCTGCATAATTGAAGTTTGCAGCGCTGTGTCGCTCCATTGCGCTAGCAAAAGCCATTAGATCTGCTTGCGCTGCCGCCCTTGCACTGCTTTTGACCATGCCTTGATAACTTGGGTAACCAATTGCTGCAATAATGCCAATGATTGCAACGACAATCATTAACTCAATTAAGGTAAATCCTTTGCTTCTTCTCATCTTAATCACAACCTAAATATCTCGATTAAAAACAAATTCCGGCGCAAAGCGCCGGATTGTCAGATTAATTACGTTCGACTTCAGTTTCCCAGGTGTCTTTGATGACACGCTCAAATCGACCGTATATGTTTCTCGCCAAACACTCGAAATTCGAGCCACAGGCAATTTCATTTCCATCCTCATCTACTTCGATTACAGCCGGTGCACATTCTGCGCCAAGGCAAACAACTGGCTTGGTAATATTTTCAATCAGAATTTTCGTGTCAGGTGCAATCCCTGTTTGAGAAAGCTCGGCATAGCGATCTCCCGAATCTCTGACACTGTTATTGTTTAAATCAGTAACGGAATTACCATTAAACATATTGACTAGATATGCGCGACTATTCCCCGTAGGAGGCGCGCACAAACTTTCGCTTGAGCTCGCTGGTACGTACGTAGTAAAGAATATTTGATAATCAAGAATAAAGGGTGCTGATAAGACTTTTTCACCTTTGGTCTTGAGTGAAATAAACCAGCCATCTTTTGTCGCAAAGGCACTTGCAGCAACATCGCGCTCAGATTCGTCAGACGATGTTAATAAATGGTCAGTTGCATCATACAAACTGTCGTGCGTAATTGGAGAATCAGGCAATACATATTTGTAACTGGCGTCACGCTTAAAGACACCCTCGTCTTTGATCATATAGAATTTGTCTTCGATGACATCATTCAACGGGCCAGCTCTGAAACCGGATCCAATTGCAACAGCATAATAGTGCTCATCACCTAAAACCACCTCAGACACATCAGGGCCGTAATAAAAACGACGGTTTTCTTCTGCAGTCGCGCCGCCAAATTGAGCCATTAAGCCACCTTTTACCAGGTTACTTGTGCCTTCTCCATTATAGATGTCCAATCTAAATAGCTGTCCAGCCATGTCAGCAACATACATATGATCTGCAATGCCGTCATTATCCCTGTCAATAACTGAAATTCGAGCAGGGATGCTGTATTTCATATCAGATAAGATTAAATCCGCATCTTCATCACTGGCAGACCATAGTAAATTGCCATTGTTTGCATCAATAATAAAAACGCTGTTGCCCACACTGTCAGGAGAGCTAGTTGTTTTATCATCCTGCTCTTCGTCGTAGCCCCCGCCAATAATCATGACGTCTTTAACCGTTCCGCCGATATCGATCTTCGTCAGAATTGGGCGTGACCACGACTGGCCTAAGTTGGCATAATCGCCTTCGCCGCCGTCGATAGTGAAGACCAGTTTAGGATTGCTCTTGCTGGTAATATCAAATACGTAATAGTTATTCCCGCCTCGTCTCATACCAACGTAGAGATATTTTTTACCATCTGCCTCTCGATACACCATATCACCGTCCAAGCCATAGATGTGATTGAGCGTTGAATTATTCTGATAAAACTCATAAAGATTACTAAGCAGTTCTTTTGGAATGATAGCGTAGTTCTCTTCGCCTGTTTCAGCATCGAAGGCATGCAAGAATCCATGGTTAGTCGCAACAAATACAACGCTGTCTGTTTCACTGTAATTGACAATAACAGGTTGAGAGTGGATAGGGTCTCCCATAAATTGATGTACGTCAGTAGTAGAACCATCCCCATCAGAGTCATCAACGTCAACGCCACGTGCCCATTTTAGCACTCGCTCACGCGTTTCAGCTGGATCGCTTAATGATGTAAGCGCCAAGTCTGCTGCTGTAATACTGGTATTGCTTTCATTGAACTCGTTACCAGAGCGGAAAATCATTCCTGGAGAGTCTTCGAAGAAATATAGGTTGCGCACAAGGTCAAGTTTAGACGCTGCGCCTCCCTCTCTCACATCGTTTCCGTCGGTTCTGAGCGACCAGTAGCTCTTCGCTTCACTGGAGAAAAATCCGGTTGTGCTATCTACCGCAGGAATGTTGTTCGCATCAAGAACCTCATCTCCGCGGATTTTGTATTTTTTCAAGTTACCAGGCCAGCGCGCACCTTCTTCAGGACGAAACAGGGCAAAATAGAGTTCATCTCTGTGAGTCAATCGGTTAAGTTGATTAACTGCAACCCCAGGCGAAACGAAGGTTGTGTTCACATCTTTTACTTGCCGGAATATCGTTTTAAATACCTCAAGCAAGCCATCGCTATCTTCAGCGGTATAAAAACCACCGCCGCCTTGCGCAGCAAGCCGATTTAAGAAATCATTTGCGACTGTATCTGCGGCAAATCCAATCGTATGAGTTTTAACGCGAGCACCAATAACTGAAGTGTCTTTCTCTTTTAAATTTTGCACCAGTTCGATGCCGCACTTTTCACCGCCACTGCCAGTGCAAGTGGTGCCAAGAAATGACTGAACTTTGCCGACACTGTGATTATTGTTGGCTCTACCATCAGATAATAAAACAATGTGATTATTTACCTGACACTGCAGGTCGGTAACCGGAGAGATATAAGTCGCGCCAGCTGGAATGAATTCATCAATACATTTACTGTTACTCAAATCAAGGTCGGTACATCCGCCCGGGCGCACTGCATCATCGCCGGTATACGACATGCGATGACTAACGCGTGTGGAACGTCTGACGGCATTAGATACGCCAGGTTCACCACGTTTTCTACCGTAGTCCATTTGTAGCCCACCGTAATAGAGCGCCGCTTCATAGAGCGTATCTACAATAGGTGTAAAACCATTAGTGGTCAGCTCATTAACTTTACTAATTAAATAATCGCGTACAGTAGATGACGAACCCGGCGTGGCATTACCTTCAAAGGTTATTTCTAACTCTACCGCCCTGCCTTCGCTTCCTTTGTGCGTCCAAGCCGCAATATCTTTGTTGTCAAAACTATCGAGCACCAGCATTAATGCATTGCCCTGGCTCCAGCCCGGCCTGTTAATTATTTCCTGAACAACGTCTTTGATATTTGGACTATAGTATTCATTATTTTTTTTCCATTCACCAAAGTCCTCAAACCAAACGCTTGCGCCAGTTTTCGGCTTGTCTCTTAGCTGGTGTTTTCGAGATTCATCGAATGCAGATGGATTGTCCTGAGCCACTCCGCGAATACGCATTCTTCCATCGTCATGATTATAATTATTTACAGAGGTAAATTTGATTCGGGCAGAGCTAATGCGAGCACCTGGCGGGATACTTATATCCTGAAAGCGCAAGCCCACATAATTATTAGAGCTTCTGCGAAAGTTCAAGTGACTTCCGGTCTGATATTCACCTTTTGTATTTTCCTCAGCATTGTCAGCTTGTGACCTTACAGCAAAATTTCGCGTTCCACTCACACAACCTGTCGCTGAGCTTTCATCATAAGACAATACAAGTTGAGGAGAACGGCTGTCTCCTTTATCAGCAGTATAAGCGCGTCGATTACTGCTTCCACTTACTGATTCTCCTTTGATAATAATATTCAACGAATTGCCGCCACACCAGTCACTTTGGTCAACAATCTCTTGAATTACATTGGTAAAATCCGCAGATAATATTGTTTCGTCAGAGACTGGAAATTGATTACCCGATTCCCAAACTCTGGAATTAAATGTTCGAGTCCGATCTGATATGTTTTCGTAATCATTTTCAAACGATGAAGCATTTCCAGTCTTCTCAGCAAAAATCGTCAGTTTGCTATCAGTTGAGTTCATTGTTGCACTGGTGAAACGAATAAAGGCTTTTGTTACTACTGCTCCCTGAGGAATGCTAACTTCATCAAAATGTAATCCGGTATAAACAGTATTTGTGCCATTGGTAAGCCGAATTTCGTCATCATCCAAATCTACACTTCCACTTATTTCATGAGCGTCATCATTTTTTCGTTTGGTATTGACGATAATTTCAGAGGCGATGGGTTGATCGATATTGGTAACAGGAAACAATACCGGCCCACCATAATCTGAGAAACGCATGAGGCCAGCGTTTACATTAGTCGCTTCTGATAAGGCTTTATTCAACGCTGTTTGAACTCTTTGCATCCGTGAAAAGTCGGTTCCGTCCTTTTCACTCATACTGCCAGAGGTGTCCATTATAAAAAGAACATTAGGATTATATGCGGCTTCAACGTCTCCAGAGCCGGTATAGATTTCCAGATCATCACCAAAGGCGCTCAAATTAATAAAGAAACTAAGAAATAGCGCAGTAAACGAAACACCGCACTTTTTCACTGAGGCTTTTCTTATTGAAAAGCGCTTAATCGACATACTTTTAAACGACATAGCACGACTCCTAATTAATTTGAGGCAGGCGCGAATACCGACGCCGTAAGGGTATTGGCAACAGCATAACTGCTTCCTTCAGCTTGTCCGCAGCCTCTCACCTGAAACACGTGACACTTTATATTCGAACCGCTAATAACGTTACTTGAGCCGCGGCAAGACTGCTCCCGTATAAACACGGTTTGAGACCAACTGTCCACTTCGCCTTGGTCTGAGTAAGTAGCAGCAACGTTGTGAATGCTTCCACGTGTTAATCCCCCCGCCGTCATTTCTCTTCTGATACGATCATCATCGAAGCAGCTTAAAGTCTCTACATTGAGGTCGATAGGGGTATTTTGTCTCGCCTCTGATAAAGGGTCATTGATACCAGGATCAGATAGAACAGACTCATCTTCGGACTCAAACACGACACCCGCAATCGCAGCTTCTGCTGCATCAAAGGCCAAAGATTTACGCTCTAAAGATGATGCCATTTTGGTTTGTAGTAAACTGCTTGAAACTGCAGATACGCCTAAAATAGTGACTGACAGTAATACTAATAATGCAAATACCATTACTAATCCGCTTTGCTGCTTCATATCACGCTCCCTCTAGAGAAATTTTTCATATTTCTCAATGTAATTGTTGTTTCAAATGCTTTGTATAAGCCCTTATCGCTGACCGTAAATGCAGCTTCATCTAATAATTTAAAACTGGCAGCTTCACTGATGGTTGCCTCGCCTTCGCCTTTGACCAAAAATGCCAAGCGAATAGCAACAACTTGCGAGTTAGCGTCATATGCAGCTTCCAGGTTCGATGCATCAATATATCGAGCGGGCGTGCCACGATTGCCCGGCGCAGTAGGATCGGTGATGCCATAAAGAACCTGGAACCCGTACACCTCATCAAGAAGTGTCATAGCCGCGCCTCCAGAATCTCCTACCGCAGCTTTTTGTCCTCGCAACACGCGCCCGTCGGCACCTCTGCATTTCAATTTGTTATCTTCCACAAAATACTGATTTACCACGTAAAATTCTTCATCGGCTGCATAACCCAGTTTAAGTCCTCTGCAATCGCGGGCACCTTGGAAACCGACCATTAGCGTATCGTTCGACGTGGCTGCCCCCCCTTCTTCAGACCCCATAAGGGCAGCTGCGACAAAGTCGCCGGGTAATAAGACAGGCCGGGCTCTGACAAAGGCCTCTTCCTCAGTGATGTCGACAAAGGTACTAAGGTTGGGATCCAAAGAGTCATAAAATCCAACCATCATCAGATCTTGTCTTAATCTGGACATTAAGTAGCGTCCATTTTCCTGAGTGCTGGCTATCGCTCTGTTTAAAGAGTCAGTAACGCTGTTACTTACCAGTATCTGTATAACAGCCGCAGAAATTACAAGCCCCAAAGCGAGTGAAATCATTAACTCCACCAGCGTTAAACCTTTTTGTCGGAAACGTTTTTGAATCATTAGAGGGTTACCTCCAGCACAACGCAGTCGTTGGTTGTGCTTCCATCGTCATTACACAAGGGATTAGCGACTCTATCACTGTCTTGCCATGTAGCAGCTGGCCAACTAACGTTTATTCTGTGGATTGAGCCTGCGGTGCATAGATCGGCGTCGCCGATGTTATTATCATCGCAAGCGACTTCAATAGAAGCGTCTGGGTTAGACTCTACCGCTGCACATGACATTTGATAGGCATCGAATCGCGCAACTTCTGCTGCGCTGCATGTGTTTGTTTGACAATCTGGAACGCCGGCAGGGATAGCGAGGCAGTAACACGAATATGGCGTTGTACCACCTGCGCACGATAAGCCAACAAAATTGTAGTTATTTGGCTCAAAATAGGCGTTATCAACCACAAAACCGTCGGTAAACTGAGAATGGACAGTGCTTGCTCGAAGGCGCTCGCTCATTTGCTGGGCAACTAATACCGCTTGTGTTCGGGCAAGGGCGTCTTTATTTGAAAAGGAACCAACAAATTGCATAGACGCCACGCCAAGCAGTCCGATCGACAAGATAAAGAGTGTGATCAACACCTCTATCATGCCCACTCCTCGTTGGCCTTGATATGTGTGGTTTAACTTATTCGTTGCGCTTGACATTTCTATCACTTTCTACCACTTACAAAATTTCCATGACAACACTTTATCGGCATTTATCAAGATATGGTTATTTTGATTGAGTCTAAGGTATTAAAATCGCAACTGAACTGTATACAAGTATTGAAATACGAAAATGCGGCTTTAAGGCCGCATAATAAGTCACATATAATTAGGATACTTGTTTGACGCGCAATTCCTTTGGCACCGCAAACTCGATATTCTCTGGGCGGCCTGGTCGCTCTGTAGCAGCAACGGCCCCCCATTCTATCAGTTTATCAACCACTCCCTTGACCAGCACTTCAGGCGCTGAAGCACCGGCTGTCACACCGACATGCTCAACATTTTTGAGCCATTCTTTTTGAATACAATCTCCATCGGCAATAAGGTAAGCGTGTGCGCCCATCTTTTCTGCCAGTTCTCGCAAACGGTTTGAGTTTGAACTATTTTGTGCGCCAACAACTAGCAACACATCACACTCACCCGCCAATTCTCGCACCGCGTCTTGCCGGTTTTGCGTTGCGTAGCAAATATCATCTTTTCGAGGTCCGTCAATCTTTGGGAACTTTTCTCGCAGCGCCTCAATAACTTCTGCGGTATCGTCTACAGATAAGGTCGTTTGACTACAATAATACAATTCATCCGGGTTATTAACCTCTAGCGCAGCAACATCCTCAATAGATTCTACCAGGTAAATTCCGCCTTTAGGATTACTATACTGGCCCATTGTACCTTCAACTTCTGGATGACCATGATGGCCAATCAAGATGCATTCTGTCCCGCGCTTGCTGGCGCGCATGACTTCCATATGCACCTTAGTCACAAGCGGGCATGTAGCGTCAAATACCTTTAAACCGCGTTCATCAGCCTCTTTTCTTACTTGCTGTGAAACACCATGAGCAGAGAATATCACAATGGCGTCATCAGGCACTTCTTCAAGCTCGTCAACAAAGTGGGCTCCCCTCTCGCGCAAACCATCAACGACGAATTTGTTGTGTACTACTTCATGGCGCACATATATTGGCGGTCCAAAAATTTCGAGGGCTCGCTCAACTATTGTGATAGCTCTGTCAACGCCTGCACAAAAGCCTCTCGGGTTAGCCAAATGAATCTGCACGCTTTCTCCTGATTAATTCTATCTGATATCTATTATTTCAACGTCAAAAATCACGTCTTGCCCGGCAAGCGGATGATTAAAATCCACTGTCACAGAATGCCCGGCTATGCTTCGAATTATACCCGGTATTTCACTGCCATCCGGTTGAGCAAACCCCATTATCATACCTTCTTTAAGCGCTTCGTCAGCAGCGAATTTGCTTCTGTCCACATGATAAATATTATCCGGATTAGGCAAACCGAAAGCATCATTTGCTGAAATTTCAAAGGCTTTTTTATCACCAACTTTCAATCCGAGCAAACATTTTTCAAAATTTGGGGTTAAGCTACCGTCGCCCATCACCATTTTTGCCGGTTTGTTATTCACTCGCGTGCTGTCGGCAGCTGAGCCATCGCTAAGCTTTAAATCAAAGTGCAGTATGACCTGGCTTTTGTCTGTAATGGTTTTTACCTGCTCAGTCATTATCTTCACTCTCTTTATTTTTGAACATATCAATTATCAAAAGCGCTGCGCCAATAAAGATCGAAGAATCCGCAATATTAAAGGCTGGCCAGTGATAGCTTGCATAATAAAAATCTAAAAAATCAATGACGTAACCATGAAAAATTCTATCGATTACGTTTCCCAAAGCGCCGCCCAGAATAAAGCAAAAAGCAACCGGCAAGAGTACCTGCTGGCGCGTTGTTTGTTTAAGCCACCACAATATGACTGCACTAACAATCAGTGCCAGTGCAGATAGGAAGTAGCGTTGCCAACCACCTGCATCGTACAAAATAGAAAACGCGGCACCATAGTTGTGAACATAGGTCAAATTGAAAAAAGGCAGCACTTCAATGCTTTGATAGAGCGCCATGTTATTCACTACGGCTTGCTTGGTCCACTGGTCAAGCACAACGCCAATAAGACTTATCCATAAGAAACGAAAGCCGGTATCTTTTATTAAGCTAGGCGTTGTTTTAAGCATAGTGTCGAGTTTCTCCCTCTCCATCGACATTTTCGACACATCTATTACAAAGTTCAGGGTGTTTTGGATTTTCCCCGACTTCTTTTTTTACATGCCAGCATCGCGTGCACTTGGTGCCCTCTGCTTTTTCAATTAAAACTGCCATCGTTTTATCGCTTGAGAGTTTAGACTCAGGTGGGCGATTGCCAATATCGTCAATATCAGCCTGTGAGGTAATCAGCACGAAGCGCAGTTCATCCCCAAGTTTAGCAAGCGTATTTTTTACATCAGGGTTAACAAATACGGTTACTTTTGCTTCAAGAGAAGAGCCAATCGTTTTTTCGTTTCTGGCCTGCTCCAAAGCATTGTTGACTTCTGTCTTAACCGCAATCACGCTTTCCCAATATGCGTCATCCATCGCCGTTTCAACTTCCGGCAGTTTATTATACCAGGCATCCGTGAATACAAATTCGTCCCGCTTGCCTGGCATCGCTTCCCAAACTTCCTGAGCGGTAAAACTGGTGATGGGCGCCATCCACCGAACAAGCGCTTCAGCAATATGATAAAGCGCAGTCTGACATGAGCGCCTGGCGTGACTGTCCGCTTTTGCGGTGTACTGTCTGTCTTTAATGATATCCAGATAAAAACTGCCTAGCTCAATGGAACAAAACTGCATCAACGATTGGCAAACAATCAGCATATCGTATTTTTCATAAGCCTGTAAGATTTGTTCCTGGATGGCACGGGTGCGCGAAACCATCCAGGCATCGAGTGCAACCATGTCTTTAACATCGACCATATCTGTATCAGGGTCAAAACCATTAAGATTAGCAAGCAAAAAGCGGCAGGTATTACGTATACGCCGATAAGCATCCGCAGCGCGCTTTAGTATTTCATCGCTAACCGTCATCTCGCCGCGGTAGTCAGTTGACGCTGTCCAGAGCCTTAAAATATCCGCCCCTAACTTGTTAGTGACTTCTTGAGGTGCAATGACGTTACCAAGCGACTTAGACATCTTTTTACCTAAAGCATCCACCGTAAAGCCATGAGTTAATACTTGCTTGTAGGGGGCATGACCGTGCATAGCAACAGAGGTCATCAACGATGACATAAACCAGCCGCGATGCTGGTCGGAACCTTCCAAATATAAATCGGCAGATGCGGGAATATCGTCTCGCCTATCTACAACAAAAAAATGCGTGACGCCTGAATCGAACCAAACATCCAGCGTATCATTAACTTTTTCGTATTCTGAAGCATCCTTTCCAATCAAGTCTTCTGCGGGCAGATCCCACCATGCCTGGATCCCTTTTTGTTCGATAGCTTTGGCAACTTTTTCCATAATTTCAGCACTGTTTGGATGCAGTTCGCCACTTTGCTTGTGGATAAATAGCGCAATTGGCACGCCCCATGTTCGCTGACGTGAAATACACCAGTCAGGACGCCCCTCTACCATGCTGGTGATGCGGCTGCGCCCCCAATCTGGTATCCACTGCGTTTTTTCAATTTCAGCAATTGACTGTTCACGCAAACCTTGTTTATCCATACTGATAAACCACTGTGGTGTTGCTCTAAATATAATGGGCGTTTTGTGCCGCCAGCAATGCGGATAGCTATGCTCATATTTGACGTTAAGCACTAATGCATTTGCCTCACTGAGCGCTTCAATAATCGATTGATTGGCTTTAAAAACGTGTTGCCCGGCAAAGTGCGGGGTATTGTCCAGGTATACACCATTAGCGCCAACGGGGTTATATACTTCAATATCGTAGACTTTACCTACGTTAAAGTCGTCCACACCGTGAGCAGGCGCAGTATGCACGCAACCGGTACCTGACTCAGTGGTAACATGCTCACCCAGTATTAATGGCACTTGTAAATCGAGCAAAGGATGCTTGACTAATACCCGCTCCAAGGCTTTCCCCTGGCACTGTGCCTTAACTGAAAAACGCGTAATATCATAGCGTTTCATGCAGCTTTCGACCAAATCCAAGGCCAAGATAAAGCTGTGTTGCTTTCCTTCTTTTTCTGCATGAACCAGTGCGTACTCAAGCTCAGGATGAAGACTGATGGCTCTATTGGCAGGAATAGTCCAAGGGGTAGTTGTCCAAATCAGCACCTGAACATTCGAATCACCTGCTGCAAGTTCAGATGCATTCAGGTTAAAGGCCTTGGCGACTTTATTGATCTCACTGTCACTTTCAAGCAAGTTAAAAGCAACATCAATGGCAGGCGAAACTTTGTCTTTATATTCTACTTCGGCTTCAGCCAGCGCAGAACCGCAGTCAGTGCACCAGTGTACCGGCTTAAAACCTTTTTCAAGATGCCCAGAGTTTACAATTTTTGCCAAAGCACGAACAATGTCAGCCTCTGAGGAAAAATCCATCGTTTTATAGGGCTTTTTCCATTCACCTAAAACGCCTAATCGAACGAAGTCCTTGCACTGTCCGTCAATTTGACGCTGCGCATAGGCGCGGCACTTTTCCCGAAATTCCGCAACCGTGACTTTGTTTCCGGGTTTACCTACCTTTTTTTCCACCATTAATTCAATGGGCAGACCATGACAATCCCACCCCGGTACGTAAGGTGCATCAAAACCTGACAGGGTTTTTGATTTCACAATGATATCTTTCAGGATTTTATTGACCGCATGGCCGATATGGATGTCGCCATTTGCATAAGGAGGGCCATCGTGAAGAATGAAAGGTTTAGCGCCTTTACGTGCTTCTCTAATTTTTTGATACAAATCTTTTGCTGACCAGTCTTTAAGCATTTGCGGCTCGCGCTGAGCCAAATTACCGCGCATAGGGAAGGCAGTTTCAGGCAAATTTAGCGTTGATTTGTATTCACTCATTTATATCTTCCATCTTTTTATCGTAATTGACGAGAACAGCTTTGGCTCGCTCTGCATCTCGAGAGATTTGTTGCTTTAATGCTGCAAAGTTTTCGAATCTGGATTCATTTCTTAGTTTGTCTATAAACTCTACTTTCAGGCGTTTACCGTACAAATCGCCTCGAAAGTCAAAAATATGTGTTTCTAACTGCAAGCGTGAACCTGAAAGTGTAGGCCGATTACCCAAGTTCGCTACTCCCCTGTATTGTTCACCGTCAATTGAAACGTGTACAGCGAACACACCGTGCAAGGGCGCTTTATGACGTTTTAGTAAAATATTAGCGGTTGGAAAGCCTATGGTGCGACCATTTTTCTCGCCATGAACTACCTTCCCGGAAATACTATAAGGCCGCCCGAGCATAGATTGAGCCGCCTTAAAATCACCTCGCTCCAGAGCGTCTCTTATCGCCGTTGAGCTAATGCGACAGTTATCTACTCGAAAGCTTTGTGTACTGACAACATCAAAGCCCTCTTCTACTGCTGCTTTTTGCAAATAGGCAAAATCACCCGAGCGTTTAAAGCCAAAGCGAAAATCGTCGCCAACAACTAAAAACCTCACTCCCAACTTATTTAACAACAATTCGTGAACAAATTGAGAGGGGGATTGAGCTGCAAACTTATGCGAAAAGTGAACGCATAATAGACGATCTATTCCTACCGCCTTCAGCGCATTGTATTTATCGCGCAATCTGGAGAGCCTTGCGGGAGCCTGCTGTGGTGCAAACACTTCTTCAGGTTGAGGTTCAAAAACCATAACAACCGATGGCAAAGACAGCGCTTTAGCTTTCGCAACTAAATTAGCGAGAACAGCCTGATGACCTAAATGGACACCGTCGAACTTGCCTATCGTTAAAACACACCCATGATGTGCATGTTTTATATTGTGTATACCCCGAATTAATTCCACAAGCCCGTTCTACTTTACTCTCTATGTACACTTACTTTAAAGCGCTCGATTATAAACGACTCATTCTTTATTACCAATGGGATTTACATGCTTTATTTTGCTTTATGAAAAGTTCTTAAATAACTCATCACTCATCGACGCGCGAAATGCATTTTCTATTTTGCTGCGCTAATAAAGTGGCGAGGACGAAGGCCAAGTGCTACACACATGATTAAATAAACCACCAAACCTGAAACAACTAGCATCGTCATAAACCAAATTCGGTCAATAAACTGGCTACTTTGCCAACTGATTTGTACACTCAGATAAGCAATGAGCCCCCCCATGGAGGCACTGGCAATTAGCACGCGCAGCAGAAATAACCAGGTTTGGCGACTTATGGTGTATACCCCTTGTTTAGATAAGCGTAAATACAGTAAAAGTGCATTCAGTGTGCCAGATATTGCCGTTGCCATAGCAAGCCCCACATAGCTAAAAGGAATCGCCAGGATAAGGTTAAAAACCATATTGGCAATCATGGTAATAATCCCAAACTTCACGGGCGTTTTTGTATCCTGACGACTGTAAAAGGCGGGTGCAAAAATTTTGACTAACATAAAAGAGAAAAGCCCGCATGCATAGGCCATTAAGCTTAAAGAGGCCATGTAACTATCATTTGCGCTGAACTCACCACGCTGAAACATCACTACCATAAGCGGCATGGATAATACAAAAAGTGCTGTCGCAGCCGGTATTCCCATAACCGCCACCAGTCTTACTGCCCAGTCAATGTTGGCGGAAAACCCCTTGCTATCTGCATGAACATGGTTTCGAGACAATGTGGGTAAGATAACTGTTGCGATAGCAATACCGAAAAGGCCCAGTGGAAACTCAAGTAATCGGTCGGAGTAATACAGCCACGAAATTGAACCGGTCATTAGAAAGCTGGCAATCAGCGTATCCAACAGCAAGTTGATTTGACTGACAGAAACGCCAAATAATGCAGGTATCATCAACTTTCGCACTTTAGTTACGTGGGGATCTCGCCATCCCCACTGAGGTTTAACAAGCAAACCTGCTCTAAACAAAAAAGGAAGCTGGAAAAGCAGTTGCACTACCCCACCTATGAATACTCCCCAGGCAAGCGCGAACGCTCCTTGTTCGAAGAAGTCATATAGCAAATACGCACAAGTGATGATCGAAATGTTAAGCAGCACAGGTGTAAACGCTGCTACTGCGAATTTATTAAGTGTGTTTAAGATTGCGCCAGCAAAGCCTGTTAAACTGATGAAGAAAATGTAGGGAAAGGTGATCTTCAACATTAGCGAGGCAAGTTCAAATTTAGCGCCATCAGGCCTATCGTTTAAATAGTCGATAAACCATCCCATGCCAAAAAGACCGGCAAGCACTGAAGAGCCTAATACGCCCACAATTGCTGTAAAAAAGACGATAACACCAAGGGTTCCCGATACTTTTGCAACGAAGGCCTTTAACTGCGCTTCGTCGCCTTTCTCGTTTACCTCTGTTAGCACCGGTATGAAAGCTTGCGCAAATGCTCCTTCTGCAAAAAGGCGACGCAAAAAGTTAGGAATTTTATTGGCGAAAAAGAATACGTCAGCGCCCGCCCCCGCTCCCATGAAATTGGCCACTACAATGTCTCTTACAAGTCCAAGCACGCGCGATAGCATGGTCATCGCGCTAACAACAATACCGGCCCTAAGTAATTTTTTTGCCAAAGTGCTTCCTTCTACCTGGTAATTTGAGATTTAGCATGCGTAAAGAGAATACTGACCGCCGTTGGGAATTAAAAAGCGTCAGCATGATAGTACGATATTAACGATGAAGAATACTTTAAAAAAGTGCCTTATTGGAACTATCTTTAACGTTTTTTCAGCACATTTGCTTTTATCTTGGTGAAACGACAATTATTTCTCGCTATTCATTGACAATGATGGCAAATCCTTAGATAATCCGCACCCTCGATTTTGACATGAATTTAATTTAGGAGTTACACCTTGGCTAACATAAAGTCTGCTAAGAAACGTGCAATTCAGGCTGAAAAGCGTCGCCAGCATAACGCCAGCCGTCGCTCCATGACCCGCACTTGTTTGAAGAAAGTCGTTGCTGCTATTGAAGCTGGTAACAAAGAAGAAGCTCAAACTGCGTATGCAGCAGCGGTACCAGTACTTGACCGCATGGCGACTAAAGGCTTGATCCATAAAAACAAAGCAGCACGTCACAAGAGCCGTTTGAATGCGCAAATTCAAGCGCTAGCGTAACAAGACGTTAGACCTTACTATTTAAGAGACCGGCTTTTGCCGGTTTTTTATTGTCTGCACTTTCATGTTAGCAAGAGATTATCCTACGAAAAGATGCGTGAAAAAGCGCTTAAGCTTTTTTTATTGAAAATACGTAGATAAGAGTAATAATTCTCATAAAAACATTTATCAAAGGTTGCAATAGTCATGCTCAAGTTTCTTTTTCTTATTCCAGTGGTCTTGTGTGTACTTTGGTACGGCTATCTGAACGCTCGAGGATATACACTGGCGCAAGGCAAGCAAGGCTTTTTATATATCATAGTGGTATCAACCTTCATCATTGTTTTATTTACCGCAGCACTCTTGTTAACAAAATGACCGTACTCACGAAATAAAATTAACCGTGAAATAGATATAAAAAACCCCGAAACGCCTTAAGTCGTTCGGGGTTTTTCAAAGCCTTAGCGGGCGAAATTAGTTAATTATTTCAATTTCCGCATTTGCTCTTAATGCCTCAATAAAATTCTGATAGGTACGCTGTGCATATTGACCCATCATTTGTTGTTGAGCTGATGCAAGTGCGTCTTCATCGGGCAAATCAGCCTGATTAACGGCGTTTAACTTAACAATCCCTACATTTCCATTATTAAGCGTCACTACCGAAGAATTATTGGCCGGATCGGGACTGAGTTTAAATGCAGCTTCAACAATTGAAGGCGCCGCCTGATTGCTTGTTCTCGCTAAAGCCTCAATGTCGCGCCAGCTAAGAGACTTCTCGTCGAGCATCGCAGACACATCTTCACCAGAAAACAACTTTGTTTGCAGATTTTGCGCCCATGCCAAGGCATTTTGCTGCGCTTTTTCGGCTTTGAGCGCCGTTTCTATTTCAGTTTTGACCTCATCAAGAGATTTGGTACGCTGAGGTTTGTAATCCGCCATTCGCACAACCATGACTTTTTCGTCACTAACCTGAAGCAGTTCACTGTTAACCGCATCGTCGATAAGCTCAGAAGAAAAGGCCACGTTTTCTATCTGCGGATAATTTACCGCAGAAGGATAACGATTCTCTGAAAAGAATACAGTTTCAAATACAGGTCTATCAACTGCCAAGGCAACTTCTTCGAGTGTATCGGGTACTTCAAAAGCCAAACGCTCCATCTGACCTTGAAGCTCAAAAAACAAATCTGTGGCTTTACTGAGAATCAGATCATCTCTGATTTCATCTTTGACATCTTCAAAGGGGGTAGTTACTGACTCTGTGAGCTCATCGAGTTTAATGATATGAAACCCAAATTCAGTTTCGACTATTCCACTGATTTGACCTTCTTGTGTCAACGCAAACACCGCTTCTTCAAAATCTTCAGGATAATCACCAGGATTCACTTCACCTAAGCTACCTCCAATTTCGGCACTTACAATATCGTCAGAATATTGTTCCGCTAATTGCGCAAACTCCTGACCAGCATTTAGCTCATCTATCACCGTTTGAGCTTCGCTCCTTGCGGCGTCTTCGTCGTCTTCTATCTCAATAAGTATGTGAGACACTGAACGCGATTCTGGCGTTCTGTAAAAGCCTTTCTGTTCTTCGTACTGATTAGCTACTTCTTCGTCAGTAACACTTACGCGGGGCTTTAAATCATCAAGAGATAAACTGACATAAGCTAATTTAACTTGCTCCTGAGTGTCATAGCGATCGATGTTCTCGTTGTAATAGGCCTGGATTTCTTCATCAGTCAGTGTGACTTCATCAAGATAAGTGTCTGCCGAAACTTCTAAAACCGACACGTCCCGAGTCTGCTCTTGCACTTTCAAAGTATTGGCAACGAGTGCACCCACGTCAAACGTTGACCCATTAAGTGCCTGAACGAGCTGTTGGCGAGTCATCTGCGTACGCATGTATTCGGCAAATGAACTTGGAGTATACCCGGCACGAGCAAGTGCTGTGCTGTAAACATCATTGTTAAACTGACCACCTAATTGAAATTCAGGTAATTGAACGATGGTTTGTCGAATTTGCTCATCGCTCACTCTTAAACCCAGTTCTGCGGCTTTTTGGGCGATTAGTTCATCGTTAATTAGACGGTCAAGCACACTCTTTCTAAAGTCAGCCAAATAAGTCTCGTTAGCAAAAAGGCTGGAAATAGCATCTCCGAACTGGGACTCCATTCGTGCTCTTTCGTTTTGATAAGCCAAATCTAAAGAAGATGCAGCAATTTCTTTGTCATTTACAACGGCCGCAGCAGTACTCGCGCTTGAAGACAAATAGCCCCCAACACCTGTAAAAACAAAGCTTACGACAATAAGCGCAACAATCGCCATTGCCCAAGGTCCCTGTATGCCGTCTCTGATTCTCTCTAACATTGCTTTTTACAACCTTTTTTTGTAGTAGCCGGACAAGATACTCAGCCACTTGTTTGTTGATCACAGATACTGCAAATACTGATAGCTACTTGCATCAAAGCGATGCTTTAGGTTACGTTTCGAAATATCTGTTTAGTCAAATAATGGGCGCAAATTATACCTGCACACGCATCAATAGGCGAGATCTACAGGCATAAAAAAAGGCGATGGTAGCATCGCCTTTCGAATTTTGTAAAACTTATCTTAGTTGCAAGCGTCTTTAAGCGCTTTACCTGCTTTGAAAGAAGGTACTTTAGCAGCAGAGATTTGGATAGTTTCGCCAGTTTGTGGATTACGACCACTGCGAGCAGCGCGCTCACGTACTGAGAAAGTACCGAAACCAACTAGTGCAACTTGGTCACCGCTTTTTAGCGCTTCAGTTACTGCGTCGGTAAATGAATCTAGAGCACGACCTGCAGCAGCTTTAGAAATGTCTGCGCCAGCAGCGATTTGATCGATAAGTTGAGACTTGTTCACAATATGATCCCCTTCGTTGTTATTATATTGCTTTTAAGAAAATTAACGTTAATTGCCTTGCTATCACATTTTATTCCATTAATGACGCTTAAGGCTAAACAGTTTTGCTAAAAACGCTTTCTATCCCTTTGTATACAAGGCTTCAAGCGAATTGCTAATAAGGTAGCACAACTTGTGTCGATGTGAATACCCTAATTTTAAAAAAACTTAAATTTTTTGTGATTTTTTGTCACTTTTTTGCTCAAATCAGCCGAAAGTAGGACAGATTGCCTCATTATGAAGCAACCTGTACCGCCTCAATCGGTCTTTCGAGTGCTAAATCGAGCACCTCGTCTATCCATTTAACCGGGTGAATATCTAAATCACCTTTCACATTATCGGGTATTTCTTCTAAATCACGTTCATTTTCGTAAGGAATGATGACCGTTTTTATACCGCCTCTGTGAGCAGCCAGTAATTTCTCTTTTAAACCACCAATGGCGAGCACTTCGCCGCGCAAGGTTATTTCACCCGTCATTGCAACATCACATCTGACCGGATTCCCTGTCAAAGATGACACCAGAGCTGTACACATTCCAATCCCTGCGCTTGGACCATCTTTAGGTGTTGCTCCTTCTGGCACATGAATATGGATGTCACGTTTCTCATAAAAATCAGGATTAATACGTAGTTTTTCAGCGCGAGAACGAACGACTGTTTGCGCGGCTTTTATGGATTCTTGCATCACATCACCCAAGGAGCCGGTAGCTGTCGTTTTGCCTTTTCCAGGTACCACGCTGGTTTCAATCGTTAATAAGTCTCCGCCAACTTCTGTCCATGCAAGACCGGTCACCTGACCAATCTGGTTGTTTTTATCCGCTTTGCCGTAATCAAAGCGTTGAACACCCAAATAGTCTTTAAGGTTATCCTGATTGACAACAACAGGCGATTTCTCTTTTTTAAGCAAGATGTTTTTCACCGCCTTACGACAGATTTTCGAAATTTCCCGTTCGAGTGAGCGCACGCCTGCTTCACGTGTGTAGTAACGAATGATACCGATAATCGCCGACTCTTCGATATTCAGCTCTTTTTTCTTTAATCCATTTCGGGACATTTGCTTTGCAATCAAATGGCGCTGCGCGATATTGAGCTTTTCATCCTCGGTATAGCCAGATAAACGAATTACTTCCATTCTATCTAACAGGGGGCCGGGGATGTTCATGCTATTTGACGTTGCCACGAACATAACGTCCGACAAATCATAATCAATTTCTAGATAATGATCTGAAAATGTCGAATTTTGTTCGGGATCAAGCACCTCAAGTAAGGCAGAAGCAGGATCGCCGCGCATATCTGACGACATTTTGTCTATTTCGTCTAACAAAAATAGCGGGTTCTTCACCCCAACTTTAGACATTTTCTGAATAAGCTTGCCGGGTAAAGAACCAATATAAGTGCGTCTATGACCTCGAATTTCAGCTTCATCACGCACGCCACCTAAGGCCATTCTTACATATTTTCGCCCTGTCGCTTTCGCTATTGATTGACCCAACGATGTTTTACCTACCCCGGGTGGACCGACTAAACAGAGAATTGGGCCTTTTAGCTTCTTCACGCGCTGCTGAACCGCTAAATACTCCAAAATGCGCTCTTTTACTTTTTCCAAACCATAATGATCGCTATCGAGGACATTTTCTGCTCTGCCTAAATCGCGCTTAACAGCACTTCGCTTGTACCACGGAACAGAGACTAGCCAGTCAATATATGAGCGCACAACTGTTGCTTCTGCTGACATTGGCGACATCATTTTAAGTTTATTCAGTTCAGCTTTTGCTTTTTCTTGCGCTTCTTCGGGCATGCGCGCTTCAGTAATTTTTTTATTTAAAGCTTCAAACTCATCTGGCGCATCGTCAAGCTCTCCAAGTTCTTTTTGAATGGCTTTCATTTGCTCATTCAAATAATACTCGCGCTGACTTTTCTCCATTTGCTTTTTCACACGGGTGCGGATTTTCTTCTCAACCTGCAATAAGTCGATTTCGCCCTCCATAAGCGCCATTAAAAATTCCAAGCGCTCCGTCACGCTTCGCATTTCAAGCACTTTTTGTTTTTCAGCAAGTTTAAGTGGCATGTGGGCAGCCATGGTATCCGCAAGACGAGCTGCGTCTTCAATTCCATTCAGCGAAGTTAATACTTCGGGTGGGATTTTTTTATTTAGTTTTACATAGCCTTCAAATTGGGAAATGGCAGATCGAATAAGCACTTCCTGTTCGGCATCATCAATTGCGTCATCATCAAGGATATCCACGTCGCCAACAAAGAATGGCTCAGTGTCTGTAAATTCGCTGACTTTGCCTCTCACGCCACCCTCAACCAGCACTTTAACCGTACCATCGGGTAATTTGAGCAACTGCAGGATGGTTGCAAGCGTCCCGACTTCAAATACATCTTGCGTGTCAGGCTCGTCGATACTGGCGTCTTTCTGCGCCACTAAAAATACTTTTTTGTCATTGTCCATGGCAGCTTCAAGGCACTGAATGGACTTCTCCCTTCCGACAAACAAGGGGATCACCATGTGTGGATATACCACTACATCTCTCAATGCCAGTACAGGCATGCTTCTGAGCAAAGTACTCTCAGTCATCTTTCTCTCTTATTTACTAACGTGCTTGTTTATATGGGGATTGAAATGCAAAGTTCAAAGGGAAGTTAAAAAACAATAAAAAAGGACCGCATGCGATCCTTTATTAACATTGAACTTATTCGGAAGAAGCTGCTTTCTTCTCATTCCCACTTTGATAAATCAGCAGCGGGCTCGATTCCCCTTTGATGACTGTTTCATCAATGACCACTTTAGCCACTTCTGGCTTGGACGGCAAATCATACATCGTCTCAAGCAATACAGCCTCAACGATAGAACGCAAGCCCCTTGCTCCGGTTTTACGTGCCATTGCTTTTTGAGCAATCGCGCGCAAGGCATCTTCTCTGAATTCAAGCTCGGTATCTTCTAGCGCAAATAGAGCAGCGTATTGTTTAGTAATCGCGTTTTTGGGCTCTTTTAAGATTTGGATTAAGGCATCTTCACTTAATTCTTCCAAGCTCGTCACCACAGGAAGTCGACCAATAAACTCAGGAATAAGACCGTACTTCACTAAATCTTCTGGCTCCACCTCTTTGAACAGAGTAGATAAGCCCTTTTTCTCTTTAGTGGTTTTCACTTCAGCACCAAAGCCGATGCCCGTCCCTTTTGCGCTGCGCTGCTCAATAATCTTATCAAGGCCAGCAAACGCACCACCACAAATGAATAGGATCTTTGAAGTATCTACCTGCAAAAATTCTTGCTGAGGATGCTTTCTGCCGCCCTGGGGAGGGACAGAAGCTATCGTACCTTCAATTAGCTTCAATAAAGCTTGCTGCACCCCCTCACCTGATACGTCTCTGGTAATCGATGGGTTGTCAGACTTACGGGAAATTTTGTCAATTTCATCAATATATACGATACCACGCTGCGCTTTTTCAGGATCGTAATCACATTTTTGCAGCAGCTTTTGAATGATGTTTTCTACATCTTCCCCTACATAACCCGCTTCAGTCAGGGTTGTTGCATCAGCCATGGTAAAAGGAACGTCTAATAAACGAGCCAAGGTTTCTGCCAATAACGTTTTCCCTGAACCCGTGGGGCCAATCAACAGGATATTACTTTTACCTAATTCAACGCCATCATGCACATCACCATTCCGTAGTCGTTTATAGTGATTGTAGACAGCTACCGCCAATACTTTTTTGGCATGCTCCTGACCAATAACATAATCATCAAGATGCTTATGAATCTCACTGGGAGTAGGTAAAGCATCTGTCTTCTGCTTCGGTGATATCTCTTTTATTTCTTCTCGAATTATGTCGTTGCATAATTCAACGCATTCATCACAAATGAATACGGAAGGTCCCGCAATTAGCTTGCGTACTTCATGTTGGCTTTTACCACAAAAAGAGCAGTACAATAATTTATTGTCGCCTTCTTTGTTATGGTCATCACTCATAATTATTGCCTTTATTACTTTGGGTATAGATTGACCCGATTTACTTACCTACATCTTCTCTACTGGTCAATACGCTATCAACTAAACCGTAGTCTACCGCTTCTTCAGGGCTAAGAAAGTTATCTCTATCAGTATCTTTAGCGACTTTTTCATAATCTTGACCAGTGTGCGATGCTAATAGTCTATTTAATTTTTCCTTCATAGACAGCAATTCTTTAGCATGTATTTCAAAGTCTGAAGCTTGTCCCTGAAAGCCATATAGCGGCTGATGGATCATCACTCTAGAGTTTGGCAGGCAATAGCGCTTTCCTTTTGCGCCTGCACTTAACAAAAACGATCCCATGCTTGCTGCCTGCCCCATGCAAACAGTACTCACGTCTGGTTTTATGAAGTTCATCGTATCATAAATTGCCATTCCAGCGGTGACAGAACCGCCTGGGGAATTGATGTACAAGAAAATATCTTTTTCGGGATTTTCCGCTTCTAAAAATAGCATTTGGGCCACGATTAAGTTAGCCATATGGTCTTCCACTTGTCCAACTAAAAATATCACGTTTTCTTTTAATAAACGTGAGTAAATATCGAAAGAGCGCTCTCCACGAGAGGTTTGCTCTACCACCATTGGCACAAGTGCGTTAGATATATCTGGAGTCGTATTAGTCATCTTATCTCTTATGTGTAAAAAAAATGCCCGGATAGTCCGAGCATTTAATCAGTTGATAACTGCTTAAGTCAATCACTAGACGACAATTTACGCCTTTTTGTTCATAACTTCGTCAAAAGATTTTTTCACTTCAGTGACGTTTGCTTCTTCTAATATGGCGTCAATTGCCTGCTCTTCAAGGGCCAAGTTTTGAATTTGCTGAAGTAGTTCCTGATTATTTTTGTAATATTCGATTACTTCACTTGGATCTTCATACGCAGAGGCCGTTTGTTCGATCAAGGCATCTACGCGAGCTTCGTCAACTTTTAGTTCTTTTTGCTTGATGATCTCACCTAAAAGCAAGCCAACACTGACTCGACGCTTAGCGTTGTCAGTAAACAAGTCTGCTGGTAACTCAGGCATGTTCGCCTGTTGCCCCTGTTGTGCAAAACGTTGTTTTGCTTGCTCTCGAAGTGCGTTAACTTCCTGTTCAACTAAAGCAGCAGGCAAATCGAGTGAATTCTTTTCAAGCAAACCAGCGATCACATTTTCTTTAAGCTTTGACTTTAATGTCTGGTCAAGCTCTCGCTGCATGTTCTTTTTCACTTCTTCTTTAAGTGCTTCAACACCGCCCTCTTCAACACCGAAAAGTTTGGCAAATTCATCATCAACTTTAGGTAGGTCTAAGCCATCGACCTTTTTCACAGTGATTTTAAATTCAGCGTCTTTCCCTTTTAGGGCTTCAGCATGATAGTCTTCCGGAAAGGTCACTTTAGCAACAACTTCATCGCCTGTTTTTGCACCAACAAGTGGATCTTCAAATCCAGGGATCATCTGTCCTTTGCCTAGCTCAAGAGGGAAATCTTCAGCTTTACCACCGTCAAACTCTTCACCGTCTATTGTGCCTACAAAGTCAATCGTTACCTTGTCTCCTTCTTTCGCTTTACGCTTCACTTCTTTAAACGTGGCGTGCTGCTTTTGAAGGGTTTTCATCATATCGTTAAGGTCTTTTGCCTTAATCTCTACAACTGGCTTTTCAACTTCAATTTCACTGACGCCTTTAACTTCAATCTCTGGGTAAATTTCAAAGGTAGCGGCAAACTCTAAATCCTGACCGTCTTCATCTTTGGTTAAGTCAAAGCTGGGCATGCCCGCAGGATTTATTTTTTCCTGCATGATGGCTTCGTAAAAATGACGCTGCATTACATCGCCTGCTACTTCCTGACGAACTGCCTTACCAAAGCGCTTTTTGATTACACTTACAGGTACTTTACCTGGACGAAAACCGTTTATACGTTGTGTTTTTGCTAATTGTTGTAAACGTGCTTTAACCGCTGAATCGACAGATTCGGCAGGAACGGTAATAGTAAGACGGCGTTCTAACCCTTGAGTCGTCTCTACAGACACTTGCATTCTTCTACCTCAACTATGCGCTATGCTGCGCGTTGTGAAATCTCTGTAACCAAAGCTACAAAGCTTTGTACAAATAGTAAGCGCAATGAATCAAGCCTAATTTACTAGTATTGACACGCGCCCGCGTTAAAAAAGGACGCCAGATTATACAGAGTCAGGCCGAATGAGTCGAGCGCTTTAAGGGCCTTATTCGTTATTTTTTATTCATCAGAACGAAAGGGGGAGAAATTTTGCAGAAATATGCGTGTTGATCAGATTCTGAGCATCGTTGCTATCATGAACTAATCTAGCTTGATATATCCTTTGTCAGGTAGACGACGTCCCCAGTACCAACAGTGTATCCAGCCCGCAGGAAAAAATAAAACAGACAGAATGAAAGACTGTAGCACAACGGAAGTCTGACGTTCGGTCTTATTTTTCGCTGACTTATAACTTAATGTTGCCATCAGTATCGCATTCATCAAAATGAGCACGCCAATTACGGCAAAATCAAAATACATAAGTTACTCTTATTACTCGCTGAAATGTTGTGACAACATGAGCCAAGAGTAATTCAATTTAATTGCTTAGCTTACCAAGACAAAATGGTCGGTGAGATAGGATTTGAACCTACGACCCCTTGGACCCAAACCAAGTGCGCTACCAAGCTGCGCCACTCACCGGAGATACTTTATTGATGGTGCGGAAGGAGAGACTTGAACTCTCACGCCGTGAAGCACTGGAACCTAAATCCAGCGTGTCTACCAATTCCACCACTTCCGCTTAAAGAAAATGTTGTGAAAAGAAAGTGGGGTGGACGATGGGACTTGAACCCACGACAACCGGAATCACAATCCGGGGCTCTACCAACTGAGCTACGCCCACCACTGTCTTTTTGATGCTTTGCTTTGCTCCTTCCGAAACATGGCGCGTCCGGCAGGATTCGAACCTGCGACCCACGGCTTAGAAGGCCGTTGCTCTATCCAGCTGAGCTACGGACGCTCGTCGAATCACATGCAAAGCAAAAGTGGTCGGTGAGATAGGATTTGAACCTACGACCCCTTGGACCCAAACCAAGTGCGCTACCAAGCTGCGCCACTCACCGACAGCGTATTGATACAAAAATGAGTAAACTTATTACTCAAAAGGAGCATCGCTACGGGGGGCGCATATTACCGAGTTGAGGGTATATCGTCAAACATTTTTTAGCATAAACCCTGCTTTTTTTAAGGGCGTTTAAAATACGCTCAAAGTCCGCTCTTTTTTAAAGCAGATTTGTTTTTTATTTTTGCTAGAAAATTTGAAGCTTTAATGTGCGAGTTCTCGCTTAAATATGCCTGCCTTGTGACAAGGGTCGTGAATTTGCTTGCACCTTCAGATACAATCCCGTCATCAGAACCTTACAAGAGAACTATGCTCTAATTATGCGCGCTCAACTCATTGATGGTAAAAAAATTGCCAAACACGTAAGACAAACGGTTGCAGCTCACGTTGAAACACTTGCAGAAGCTGACAAACGCTTACCAGGGCTTGCAGTCGTTTTGGTTGGAAGCAATCCTGCTTCGCAAGTATATGTGGCAAATAAAACGAAAGCTTGTGAAGAAGTGGGGTTTGTATCAAAGGAATATAAATTGGCCCCAACTATCACACAGCTCGAACTAATTGAGTTGGTTGACGAACTCAATCAGGACCCAGAAATTGATGGAATACTGGTTCAACTGCCTTTGCCAGCCGGCTTACACGCAGAAGAAATTCTGGAACGCATTCATCCTAATAAGGATGTTGATGGCTTTCATCCTTACAACATCGGTAGATTAGCGCAACGCATGCCAGCTTTACGCCCCTGCACGCCTAAAGGCATCATGACCATGATAGAGTCTACCAAAAAGCCCATAAAGGGCCTCCATGCTGTGATAGTAGGTGCCTCAAATATTGTTGGACGTCCAATGGGGCTTGAGCTGTTGTTAGCCGGATGCACTGTCACCACATGTCATAAATTTACTCAAGATTTAGCGAGCCACGTCAAACGAGCCGATTTACTGGTTGTTGCAGTAGGCAAACCGCATTTTATACCGGGTGAGTGGGTTAAACCTGGTGCCATTGTTATCGATGTTGGAATTAATCGATTAGACGATGGCTCATTAACTGGTGATGTTGAATACGAGACCGCCAAGGAAAGAGCAGGCTGGATAACTCCGGTTCCCGGTGGTGTTGGCCCCATGACAGTAGCGAGCCTTATTGAAAACACCCTGGAAGCGTATGTGAAATATCATAGTACTCCAAACAAGTCGATTACCTGAACTATGCAAAACGATCATCCAAGTACGGACATTACAAAGATCATTGAGCGAACCTTTGCATGGCTTGATAAAGTAGTCATTGCTGAAAATTTCTGCCCCTTTGCCAAAGCGGTGAGAGAGCAAAACAGGATACATATTTCTGTGCAGCAACAAAGCGATATTTCTTCGTTGTTGCGTCAAGTTGTCAGCGAGTGTGAAAACCTTCTCGCTCACGAGCGGATTGAAACCAGTTTGCTTATTTATACAAATTCACTGAAAGACTTTGACGACTATCTGGATTTTTTGGATATGGCGAATGAGCTGATTGCAAGCGCCGGTTTTGAGGGCAAACTTCAACTTGCCAGCTTTCATCCCAACTATGTATTTGAGGGCGCTCCTGAAGATTGCGCCAGTCACTATACCAACCGCTCGCCCTACCCCATGCTACATATTTTAAGAGAAGATAGCATTACTAAGGCGCTCGAAGGATTTTCAAAACCAGAGAACATTCCAACGCGGAATATTGAGCATGCCAAATCACTTGGCGCAGGTTTTTTTTTAAAGCTGCTGTCATAGACGATGCGCGTTAATTAATGCACTACTTATTATTATATTGATAAGAGCGTAAATAAATTGATAAGAGCGTAAATAAGATGTATTTGGAACCTATAGCATTTGCAAAAACGCCTTTTTCTCAAAAATTTGGCATTCCTCGTCAAGGCGCCGGTTTGAGCAAAGCTAGGGGCGAAATTCACTTTGCAAAAGATATTGACCCGATACTTGCCTGTGATGGATTAATGCAGTTTTCTCACTGTTGGCTTTTATTTGAATTTCACGCCCATCGCCCTGTAAATTCAGAAAACAGAAGCAAACATCTGCAAGTACGCCCCCCGCGCTTGGGCGGCAATAAAAAGATAGGGGTGTTTGCCAGTCGTTCAAGTTTTCGACCGAATCGTATTGGGATGAGTCTGGTCAAAGTGCTTAAGCTGGAAAACAATATCTTATATGTTCAAGGTATCGATTTGCTTACCCATACACCCATTATCGATATCAAACCCTATATTGTGTATTCAGACAGTCTGCCTGATGCAACAAGTGACTATGCTCAAGTGCCCCCTGAAATACGTTTACAGGTTAAATTTGATGAACACCTAAACCACATTCTTAACGAGATTGAAACAAGACATCCCGGTATTGTCGAACTAGCCGAAGACATTATTAGCTATGACCCGCGTCCCGCCTATAAAGCCGCGAAGCAAGATGACAAAGTTTATCACCTGAGGCTATATGAAGTGGAATTCCATTTTATTGTTCGAGAGTCGAGCGCCTATGTTAATAATATTACCTAATAAGCTGAATCCTGTTTAAGAAATGGCGCTCAGCACCACGACGATTGCGATACAGTTGGATTGTGATACAGTTCGCCTCGATAAGCGTTTCAACATAATTTCTTAAGTCTAAACCATCCAGCCGTAAGGCTTTTCATCAAATTCACAGAAAAACTATAAATAGGCTTTAGTCGCGCGACAAGCGCTGATAGAATTTACCGATTGACTGAAAAAAACATATAAGATTTAGGTAGCTATGCGCACAACAGAATATTTACTTGCCACGCAAAAAGAGTCGCCTGCAGAAGCAGAAATCATCAGCCATAAGCTTATGATTCGGGCAGGACTTGTCCGTAAATTAGCCTCAGGCCTTTATACATGGTTGCCAAGCGGCCTGCGCGTTTTAAACAAAGTCGCAGCCATAGTACGCGATGAAATGAACAAGGCCGGCGCAATCGAGATTTCCATGCCCGTAGTACAACCCGCTGACTTGTGGCAGGAGTCCGGGCGCTGGGAAGAATACGGTCCGGAGTTACTGCGCATCAAGGATCGCCACGAGCGCGACTTTGTGTTGGGGCCAACTCACGAAGAAGTTATTACTGCTCTAATTAAAAATGAAGTGAGTAGCTATAAACATTTGCCGTTGAATCTTTATCAAATACAGACAAAATTTAGGGATGAAGTTCGGCCTCGCTTCGGGATCATGCGCTCTCGTGAGTTTGTGATGAAAGATGCCTACTCATTTCATTTAGGCGATGAATCACTGGAACAGACTTACCAGCGCATGCATCAGGCTTATTGCAATATTTTTGAGCGTATTGGTCTGGAATATCGACCTGTTATAGCCGATAGCGGTTCAATAGGCGGAGCGGTATCGCATGAATTTCATGTACTGGCAGATTCGGGCGAAGATGATATTGCATTTTCAGACGCATCAGATTATGCGGCAAACGTGGAACTGGCTGAAGCCATTTGTACTGATGCACGCCCTGGCGCGACTCAGGCGCTGGAAAAGGTGGCCACCCCTGACGCTAAAACCATCGAAAGCGTTGCCGAGCAATTAAAAGTCAATCAAACAAAATGTGTTAAAACTTTAATTGTTAAGGCCGATGAAGAAAGCGAGTATGATTTTGTTGCTATCGTTCTTCGAGGCGATCATCAACTAAACGATATAAAAGCAGTTAAGCATCCACTTGTGGCAAGCCCATTTCAAATGGCAGATGAACAAGCGGTGGAAAAGACGCTTGGCTGTAAGTTTGGTTCGATTGGTCCGGTTGGTTTGGATTTACCCATCCTGGTTGATCGAAGCGCTGCAACTTGTGCTGATTTTATTTGCGGCGCAAATGAAGATGATTTTCACTATGTTGGTGCAAATTGGGAGCGAGATGTCTCTGACTTTGAAGTTGTGGATTTGCGAAAAGTCATTGCTGGCGATGCCTCACCTGATGGAAAAGGTACACTTCAAATACGAAAAGGTATTGAAGTGGGGCATATTTTTCAGTTGGGAGACAAGTATTCAAAAGCGATGGGCTGCGGCGTATTAGATGAATCGGGTAAACATCAGATTTTGAAAATGGGTTGCTATGGGATTGGCGTCACGCGGATTGTGGCTGCTGCTATTGAGCAAAACCATGATGACTATGGCATTAAATGGCCTCAAGCCATCGCTCCATTTGAAGTCGCAATCATACCTATGAATATGCACAAATCACATCGCATCATGGAAACTGCTTTAAAATTATATGCAGATTTTATTGCAGAAAATGTTGAAGTACTTTTTGATGACAGGAAAGAACGCCCAGGTGTGATGTTTAATGACATGGAATTGATTGGTATCCCTCACAGCATTGTGATTGGTGAGCGGAACTTAGATAACAATCAGGTTGAATATAAGAATCGTTTGACCGGAGAGAAGACGCTTATCAATATTGATGAGGTGCTTGCTTTCGTAACCAATCAGTGAGGTATTAGGTGCAGGTGACGTTTTATGGCGTGAGAGGGTCAATCCCTACGCCAGGCCCTGAGTATATGAAGTACGGCGGCAATACTGCCTGTGTACATGTAGAGTTAGAAGACGGCACCGACATCATTTTAGATGCAGGTACGGGTATTCGTTTGCTTGGCAAAAAGCTTGCTGCGAAAAAGAGCCCTATTCATCTATTGCTCAGTCATAACCATTGGGACCACATTCAAGGTTTCCCGTTTTTTATTCCAATTTATCAACCAGGGCGAGAAATCAACATCACGCCCGGTATGACAAAACTCGAACAGCCTGAAGCCGTTGTCAAACAAATGTCTGGCTCGTATTTTCCTGTCAGTAAAGAGGTTTTACAGTCAAACATTTTAATTAAACGACTATCTTACGATATCACTGAATGGCAGCTTGGCTCTGCAACGATACGACGTCACCCTATGAATCACCCGGGAGGTGGAAGTTGTTACACTATCCAAGAAGGTGAAAGTAAGCTAGCCTATATAACCGACAACGAACTTTATCCTCCTTATAAAAAAGATACAGACTTTTTAGAGTTCGTTAATTTTGCAAAAAACGCCGACTTGTTGATACACGATGCGCAATATGTCGTACAAGATATGCCTGCTAAGTTGGGCTGGGGACATTCAGTTGCAGAAGAGGCCGTAAAATTAGCCCTTGCGAGTTTCGCAAAACGGCTGGCATTATACAGCCATGACCCGGAGCGGACTGACAAAGATATAGACGAAATTGTTTCCCATGCCGCTGAGATTATAGAAATTGGCGGTGCAGAAGCGGAATGTTTTGGCGCTTATGAGGGGCAAACAATCAAAATTTAAAAAGAGATCCCAAGGAAAGATAATGACAAGACCATGTTGGAAGCGCTTAACCCTTACACTAGCTGCTGCAGCAAGTAGTATTCAACTTGCTCACGCTTTGGAACAAACTGAGCCAGAAAATCCGCCACCATCAGAAGATACACCAATTACAGAGCAGGTAGAAAAGGCGGTTGAGCGAAATATTGATACCAATCCCCGCTCTGACTCCTTATTAGATGAAAAGCAGGAAGCCGATTCACTTGCTAATCAAAACCCATTTGCAATCACTCAGCATCGTCTTAATTACATCTTACCTGTTAGCTATAACACCTCAGAGAATACGATTACCTCAGATGGTTTAAACGACGCCAATATCGATCGATACGAGGCTAAATTTCAAGTTAGCGTGCAGCTTCCCCTCTATTTGCAAGAGGATGAAGACAACACGGGGGTATTTTTCGGTTTTACCACAACCTCATTCTGGCAGGTATACAATTCAGAGGCTTCAAAACCGTTTCGGGAAACTAACTATGAGCCCGAAATATTTTATCAATGGGCACCAAACTGGGATGTATTCGGCATCCGATTTAATGGCGCGCAAATTGGGTTTAATCATATGTCTAATGGGCAGGACTTGCTCAAGTCTCGCTCATGGAACCGCATTATTGCAACAGCCGCATTCAGTAGTGAAGACTCGGCGTATTATTTACGCACCTGGTATCGCATTCCTGAAAATGATAAAAGCGATCCCTTAGATCCAACCGGTGACGATAACCCTGATATTCTTGATTTTTATGGAAGAGCCGAATTTGGTATGGTTTACGATTTTGGACCGGTAAACGTCATGGCTAAATTGCGCAATAACTTGTCTTTTTCAGACAATCGAAGTGGCCTTGAGCTAAATGTATTTTATCCAATTAGCGAGCGCTTCGATATTATGTTTCAATACTTTAATGGCTATGGAGATTCCTTGATTGATTACAATCGCCATCTCCAGCGCTTTAGCTTAGGCATCTCGTTGCGTTCTATTTGATAAAAGCGCTATGGTATTAATCCACAGCGCTTTTATCACTCGAAATTTTACCCGCATTAATCGCATTTTCTATGCGCTCTTGCATAAGTGGATGAGACTGTAGAACGCCTACAAACTCATTTTCCTGTCCGATTGTTTCAGCAAGCTTACTTAAGGCCTGAGCAAAATCGTTTTCACTAATGCCCGCCTTTTTTGCATGCGCTAAAGCAAAATTATCGGCTTCCCATTCTAAATCTTGCGTAAACTGATTCTGTACAACGGTATTTGTCACACCACCTGCGAATTCTAGAATACCACTCACATCGCCAAAAAAATAACTTAAGGCAACCGTGGTAACCAGCGTCTCGGCAATAAGGCGCATGGAATGCTCATGGTACACATGCCCCATTTCATGAAGGAGTACCGAAGTCAGTAAGGATTTATCTCCCTGAAGAAGAATCACCAGTTCATCAGTAAATACAATCGTTCCATCAGGCAGGGCAAAGGCATTGGCCCCCATTTTTTCCGATGCTCTGAATTGAATGTTAAAGGACTGCTTGGCGTCTACATCTTCAAATCTCTCGATGAGCGTTTGCCAATATGCAAGCAGGTCTTCGCGCAGTTCTGGCTTAAGCTCGCTTGGATCCAACAGGGTATAGTCCAGCGTTTTCAGGGTTTGCGAAGAAGCAAGTTCAACCGCAGCGTCAGGAACAGCGTCAGCAAAGACAATTGCAGCATACGGAATAGCATATTTAAATAATAGCCAAAGTGTAATCGGCACCAAAAGTATACTGAGAAGTATGCCTGTTCGTGAACTTTCCAATTTGGCAATATCAACCGCGTTGGCGCCGTTCGGGTTCATCTCGTCTTTACCCGCTAACCATCTGTCAACTTCGCTATTAGACTCAAAAGTAAGCATGCCGATGTTTTTAATGGCGACTTCTCTGGGGATGTTTCCAAGCTTGGGTGTGATGTTAACGTCATCTCGCTGGGTACTACAAATGAGTTGCTCGCTCTCATCTACAAGCTGCATTAAGCCGCCGGAATATAAGCTTAGGCTTACATTCTGGCAGCTTGAAGTCCCTTGCGGATATAATCTTGCATCAAGTTTAATCATGGATTAACCAATTGCGATATCAACATCAAAAATGTTTGATGTTTCATCCGCGATCGCGCTGGCAGAATCTTCCGCATTGGCCAGAACGTTCTCATAGCCTTCAAGAAGATGCACTTGCGTGCAGGCTGCGAAGTATTCAATGGTACGCACTTTGACCCATGGCATGGCAAACCCCAGCGTGCCGACTAAGAGCAAAAGGTTAGAAACACGTAACCACAATAAGGAGCCCACTTTTACTTGCGAAGTAAATCGGGCGACCTGATTGATTTGTGTCTGCGCGAAAACATGATTTCTGATAAAGGTTTGATATACCGCTTGCGCGATTGCAAATACAGCAACATACATAATCAACACACCCACAATGGCCATCCCAGATGCAATAGCGCCTCCTTGTTCAGCATCAACAGAAGAAATAGCAAAAAGGCCTGCCATTGCGCCTGCACCAAGTAAACCGAAAATAAAACCTACAACCATAGCAATGCCGCCTGCCGCAAGCGAAGCAACATAATACTCTGAGGTAGATAAATCGGTGCTGAACTGGCTGTTTCCGTAGCGCATATTTTCGTACAGAAATTCGTCAATCTTTTTGAACAAAAGCGGGTAGCAAAGACCAAAAGTAAAGACCGCTAAAAGCGAATAGGCAACAAACACGACAAATGCTCTACCATAGCTGCCATCAAAGCCAAAGCGCACATTTCGATAGCCTGTCATGCGCATGCGAAAACGCACAGCCAAACAAACCAGTACCGGAGTGAGAACAAATAAGGCCAGGATAAACAGACCAGAAAGTGCTGGACTCATCACGCTAAGCACGTAATAAAGCGCGAACAATCCTACCCCAATGGCTCTGCCAATTAATATTTGAATGGGTTGAGCCAAAAACGAAAAACGATGACCATCAAGTTCTACATTAGAGTAAAGATAGCGCTTATTTCTTACGGTGGCCCATGCCGAGTAGATACCAAGCGTCACAATACTCAATAGTAGATTAACGATCCAAATGGAAAAATACTCTTTCCCGCTGCCTAGAAAATGCGGCTGAACCGTTTTTACAAATCCCGCATCATCCGTTGGAGCAGCAGTTGAAACCCTCTGATTTAAATAGCCGGGTCCGCCTTTTTCGGCAATTAAAGATTCGATTTGCTTTACGCGCTCAGGATAGCTTTCTTTATCGATGTGCTTAAGCGCATCCGTTAATTCGTCAAGAGAATAGCTTGAATAATTAGGTTGTTCGTCCGTGTAAGACATGATTAATTCCTTTATTAGTGTACAACAAACCTGCCTCAGATTTTTTAACAGAATACTTTGAGACAGTATCATTGATGCAGAATAACTTATTCAGACTCTTACTTTCAATAATATTCCGAATTTCTCTTACTTCATATAGAAGAAATAATACGTTTTAATCAGTCCTTTGATTCAGAACGGTAGCTCATCAATCGGTAACTCAATGTAAAAATAAAAAGCGAAAGCATAACCCATCCCAATAAAACATAAGCCGCATAAAACCAAGCCCAGAAGCGCGTTGTACTGGGTACAAAAGCACTGATCCTATCAACAAAAATGCTGTGCCTTTGGGGGGCTATGTTTATTATAGATGACTTAATTTTTATCGGATAAATCGCACACCTGTCAGTCTGCCCCAAATTAATAAGAGGAATGAACTTATCAGCAGCGTAAAGGGTAGGTGATAAATTGTCTCTACAATATTCACCCATCGCATCATTCACCTTCTGATAATTTAAGACTGTCTCGGATTGAGATTTGTCATAAGCAGAGTAGTTATGGACTTGCGATTGCAACAGACCTTTGTGTGCAGCTACGCTTGTCATGATCCCGCCAACGAGAATCATAAGAGAAATCCATACAAAGACTAAAATAGGTGAAAGTCCGAATTTTGAGCTGAGCCCATATAAAATATGCAGAGGATAGCGAAGAATAGCAAAGCCCCCAGAATCAGACGCGTTTGTCATTCCAGCATAATATCTGGCAACAACATCAATTTCTCTTGCAAGCTCCTTCACACCTTCCCGCCGGAACGCAGCTGAAGCGGCATTAAATGGTTGAATGGAAAAATTGGCACTGTTTACATGGCGTTTATATAGCGAAAAGCTAATAAACGGAATGAAATTTAAAAGTTGTAATATCATCCGAACGACTTTCGGCTTTTTCTTCAGCTCAAATTGTCGCATCAGCCAATGGATGCGACTCTTTATTCTTTTTTTGTTTTGTTCAGACGCATATCGAGGCTTTATAGGAGTGGTAGACCATGAGTGTTCCAGAATTTTCTTACCTAAATTGTTTATTTTTGCTGATTGGCGTTGTGACAACAACTTGCCTGAAAATCGCAGTACTTTGGCCCGAAAAAATTTAGCTCGCCATATTGAATGTTGTCTTATTCGGTGCAGAAATGTTCTATGCGTGCCTACCTGTCTTAGTACAAAGCTATCATATGTAAAATTTCTCAGTTTGAAACTTACCTTAGCTCCCCAATCTCGCCCTGCATTATCGTCCAGGTTTTTACATTTTGTGTTTGATAAATCGACAGCGGCGCTAGCTAGTCCATTGTTTGCAAGCGCGTCAACCAGACGTTTTAAAGCAACAGGGTGAAAACGCAATTGTTGCTCAGCGCTTAGCTCCGATAAATCGTTTTCCGGAGATATCACAAAGTTTGAATTTTTTGTTAAATCTTTTCTATATTCACGTAAAGGCACCAAAAACTGAGGGCACACTTCCTCTTCGAAAGTCATTCGGTGAATATCTTCAACTATTTCGATGTTTCCGTTATTTTTTAATAAAATCAAACTTTCAAATAGCCTGCAACCATAAAAAATAAAACCTCGAAATAAAAACTTATCTTCCGGACCAATGATACGGTTAGCACCTGAAGCTAAAGGGCTATCTAATTCAACATTCTTGAGTGGATGAACAATGATGTTTTCTGGTCGCATATTTGAATGTTTTACCAAGTGCTGTAATGGTAACTCATCTAACGATTCGACAACGGTAAATGCGCCTTCATCTCCCCAAACACTGCCACAAAACAATCTAATGTATTCTTGCGCATTTCTCTTCGAACTAATATCTAATTTCCCATCTGCGTTCAATTCGTGGAAAATAATCGAGTGCGTATTAAATAAATACGTGTTTTGTTGAATAGTTGAATTCAACAAATGGTCATTAAAAGCATCACGCGATACTAAAAATGATACTGTCCAGCCACCATCGGGACGGTTTAACAGCGTTTCGACATAAAAGTAATCTGGGTAACAATCCAGAGCTTTAAACCAGGATTTAACCGGGATTTCTTGTTCTGTTTTTGCGACTTGTCGTTTGAGCACTTTTAAAGCGCCGTTTATATTCATATTTGATAGATTAAATATATGTCTGTTGCCTTCTGAATCAGCTTCAAGTTCCTGTTGTTGTTTGGGTTTTACTGCAATCCTGTTTAACTCAAAATCTCCACCTATTGTGCTCCCTTTTCCTATTAATTTGTCTCTTACCTCGCCCAGAATTTGAACATTCTTTGCTACTTCGCTCAATTCGATATCAATCAAATGGGCAGATGCCATGATTTTAAGATGTCCTTGAACAACCATGTATTTCAGCAACAAATTAGGGTAATCACTTTCAATGAAGCTATTGCGCTCTGTAGCAAGAGAGATAGTGATATCGCTGCCAACTTTTGCGTAGCTGGCATCAAATTGCGTTTTTAAACTGATATTTACGAGCTCTACATATCCTTCGACCTCAGACATTTTCAGATAGATGCCTCGTTTACTTGGATGCTCGTTAATATCAACTGTTAATCCATTTAGCGATACGCAGCCACCTATCTTTGCCGCGCCTAAAAACAGTCCCCCGCCAATTTCGCTGCGTTCATTGATCTGCGTACTTTTACTGGAAAATACGACGTTTTTGCAAATTTTCGAATAATTTGCTGTTAAGCTTCCCTGAACGCGAATACTCTCAAAAATAAGAGAGCCATCTACCACCGCATTATCGAGAAATACATCTTCACTGAAAAAGCAGTAGTTATTTATACTGTTGTTTTCAAGAGAAATAGTAAGTTCACTACCACACTCTATGTTGCCTTTAATCTCTGCATAATAAGCACTGAAACGCTTCTTTACTATTACCCCCAATAGACTGACATAACTATTGATGCACGCACGAGATAGGAGCAGGTTTCTGTTAATAAGGGATGGAAAATAAGGTTTTTCGTCATTATCAAAAAACAGCCCTCTAATTAATATATAGCCCTTTACGTAGGAGTCTACTAAATCCAAATCTTGTTCTATTGATACACCAAAAAGAGATAAGGTAGCGGATAAAACACTTGAATTTAAGTGCATGCCGCCAGAAATCTCAGACATAAAATACTCATCACCTTTTACCCCAGTGAAAGTCACTTTTCCACCGATGCTACACTTGCTCATATTTATGGAAGCATTGACTTTAACACCGATAAAATTTACCAATCCATTCACTGTCGCAGACTCAAAAATCGCATTTTCTTCAATGACAGTCCGAACGATTTTAGCGTTAGGTAAAAAATAATGAGCGATAACAAGTGAATCGCCAATTACGCTCTTGCTCGCCCCAATAGAAAAACGTTTTTGATTTCTTACAGCTGCAAAGGGGTGCTTACCAAGGTAAACACCTTCTATATAGCATCCGCCATCGACCTTCATAGAGTAAGCATGAATGGGACCGTGTAGATATGAATAAAAAGAAAAGTTTTTTTCCCGTTCATATACCGGCCTTATTACTAAACTTCCCTTGCAGTGCATTCCTTGAAGATTTAACGCATATTCTTCGCGAGCATCAAGTCGTGCACCTAATAACCAAATGTCACCACCTATCTTTGCATTTTTCAAGGATATACCGCCATTGGCCCATAAACCCAGCTTACTTTCAATATCGCCTTTTATTTCTGCATTTGAGAGATTTAAAGCATAGTAAAAAGATGCTTTGGTGGGCTTATGTTCTCTAAACTCGCTTAAAAGATGAGAGTCAGTCAGCAGTAAGCTGCCATCAATCTTGCAGTTTCTGGCGCTTACACGACAGTATTGCTGTGAATCGAAGCCTGAAATGTTAGATAGATTACAGGTGCCTTTTATATTTGAATTATCTAGACATATGGAGGGAATTGATGACTTCGGAGTATTAAAACAGGAATGGTGAAGCCGTAAACTCTGTAAATTTGTATTATTAGCAGAAAGGCCACCTTCGAACCAGCAGCGTTTAAAGGTGAGCGAAGTTAAAGCATCATGCCCAACTCCAGTCATTTCATCGAGCTGCAGTCTGCCTTGGAAAAAAACATTTTCCAGTTTTATACCGCACCTGGGAAGACTATAAACTTTTCCTTCTATGGGAAGTTGCAGTAACAAGGTTCGAAAAAACGACGAACGAATATGGAAAGCTTTTTCTTTATCGCTTGTTTTTGAACCAACTACCGGTTGCCCTGCACAAAGCAGTGATAAAGCTTCTTTTTCCTGATCAGTTAACTGCATGCACGAGCTGTTTTTGTTGATGTGTTTTTAAAAACATAGCACAAAAAACGAACAAACTCACAGTCTTAGTAAGTCCGTGAATTTGCTTGTCGCTCAAGTTTTATAAATTCGCCCTCAACGCCTTTATATTTATCAAGCGTCAAAAGCCTGAGGTGTGTCCCCTACTCCCATTCAATGGTTGCCGGCGGCTTGCCCGAAACGTCATAAACCACACGAGAAATACCATCGACTTCATTAATGATTCGGTTAGATACTTTTCCTAAAAAGTCGTAGGGTAAATGCGCCCAATGTGCCGTCATAAAATCAATGGTTTCGACGGCCCGAAGCGAAACCACCCAATCATATTTTCGCATGTCGCCCATCACGCCAACCGAACGAACCGGCAAAAACACCGTAAATGCCTGACTGACCTTATGATAAAGCTCTGCTTTATGCAGCTCTTCAATAAAAATAGCATCGGCGCGTCTCAGTAGATCGCAGTATTCCTTTTTAATTTCGCCAAGAACTCTCACGCCTAATCCAGGCCCGGGGAAAGGATGACGATAGAGCATATCGTAAGGTAAACCTAACTCGAGCCCGATTTTACGCACTTCGTCTTTAAATAGTTCGCGTAGCGGCTCTACCAGGCCCAAATTCATGTCCTCCGGTAAGCCCCCCACATTGTGATGAGATTTAATGACATGAGCTTTACCCGTAGCAGAGCCAGCTGACTCAATGACGTCTGGGTAAATAGTTCCTTGCGCCAGCCACTTTGCATTAGTGAGCTTTGACGATTCTTCATCAAAGACTTTTACAAACTCATTGCCGATGATTTTACGCTTTTTCTCAGGGTCTGCCTCTCCTGCTAGCGCCTTTAAAAATCGCGCTTCCGCGTCGATTTTTATGATGTTTAAGCCAAAGTGATCACCAAACATCTCCATCACCTGCTCACCTTCGTTCAAACGTAATAGACCATTATCGACAAAGACGCATGTAAGTTGTTCACCAATAGCTTGATGCAGAAGCATCGCGGTAACCGAGGAGTCAACTCCACCTGAGAGGCCAAGCACAACTTCATCGTCTCCCACCTGCTCTTTAATACGAGCAACCGCATCTTCGATAATGGCACCTGGCGTCCATAATTTTTCACAAGCGCAAATTTGCATGACAAAATGCTCAAGCATACGCTTCCCTTGCTTGGTGTGCGTCACTTCCGGATGAAACTGAACACCGTAGAAGTGCTTTTCAGTGTTTGCCATGGCTGCATGAGGGCAATTTGGCGTTTGCGCAATAGTGCTAAAGCCCGGTGGTATTTGACTCACTTTATCACCATGGCTCATCCAAACATCAAGATAAGCATTGCCATTTGCACCAATCTCATCTTCGATTTTGTCAAAAAGCGCGGTTGCCGTTAATAGCTCAACCTGTGCATAGCCAAATTCTCGCAAATCTGAACCCTGAACGGCTCCGCCAAGCTGAAACGCCATGGTTTGCATGCCATAACATATACCAAGCACTGGTACGCCTGCTTCAAAAACATACTGCGGCGCGCGCGGTGAGTTTGCTTCAGGCACTGACTCTGGGCCACCAGACAATATAATACCGTCGGGCGCAAAACCTTTAATTTGCTCTTCACTCACATCCCAGGCCCATAATTCGCAGTACACGCCAATTTCGCGAACCCTTCTGGCAATTAACTGCGTGTATTGCGATCCAAAATCAAGAATAAGAATTTTTTGGCTATGAATATTCGCCGACATGTATGTGTTCCCAGTAAATAAATAAAACTCGTACCAAGCTGAAGGCAAAAAGACCTTGAGCAAAAAATAAAAGGCCAAGCAGGCTTGGCCTTTTCACTTCGTTTAACTGATTCTAGCCTGACTTAACCAAGTCGGTAGTTTGGCGCTTCTTTCGTAATGCTTACATCGTGAACATGAGATTCGCCCATGCCCGCTGAGGTCACTTTGACAAATTTTGCCTTGCTGCGCATTTCGTCGATATTCGCACACCCTGTCAAGCCCATGGCCGAGCGCAAACCTCCAAGCTGTTGATGAATGATATTCGCGATTGGGCCTTTATAGGCTACGCGCCCTTCAATCCCCTCGGGCACTAACTTTTCCGCGTTGTTACTATCTTGAAAATATCGGTCTGACGAACCATGACTTTGGTTCATTGCGCCTAGTGAACCCATCCCACGGTAGGATTTGTAATAACGCCCCTGATAGAGCTCTACGTCTCCTGGCGCTTCTTCCGTCCCGGCAAACATACTGCCAACCATCACTGAACTTGCGCCTGCCGCTATTGCTTTGGCAATATCTCCGGAAAAACGAATTCCACCATCGGCAATAACCGGAATACCAAGATCATCAACTGCAGAAACGGCATCTGAAATAGCCGTGATTTGCGGTACGCCGCACCCGGTAACTATGCGCGTGGTACAAATCGACCCTGGACCAATCCCCACCTTTACCGCGTCTACACCGGCATCTGCTAAGGCTTTCGCACCCTCTGCTGTGGCGACATTACCGGCAATCAGCTGTAAATCAGGATATTCTTTACGTACGGCTGTAACTCTATCAATTACGCCCTGAGAATGACCGTGGGATGTGTCGATCAGTAACACGTCAACACCCGCTTCGACTAACAGACGTATGCGCTCGTCAGTACCTGCGCCAACACCCACTGCTGCACCCACGCGCAAGCGCCCTTTTGAATCTTTGCATGCATTTGGTTTATTTTTTGCTTTTTGAAAGTCTTTTACGGTGATAAGTCCCGTTAGTCTAAAATCTTCATCTACAACCAGGATTTTTTCGATACGATGTTCATGCATAAGCTCCATAACTTCATCTGGACTTGCATCGGCTGTGACCGTTACCAACTTTTCTTTTGGCGTCATCACTTTTTGAACCGGCTCTTCTAACCTGTTTTCAAACCGTAAGTCACGTCCTGTCACCAGGCCAATCAAGTTATTGTTATCATCTACAACCGGAAAACCGCTATAACCCAGTTTTTTACTCATGGCGATCGTGTCGCCTATCGTTGCTTCCTGCCTGACAGTCACCGGGTCTTGTACCACGCCCGACTCATACTTTTTCACGCGCAGTACGTGCTCAGCTTGCGCCTGAGCGGTCATGTTTTTATGAATGAAGCCAATGCCGCCTTCCTGAGCTAATGCGATAGCCAAGGGGGCTTCTGTCACAGTATCCATTGCTGCCGACATTAAGGGCATATTAAGTGTAATTTTACGCGTAAGTTTAGTGTTTAAACTGGCAGTATGAGGAAGAACGGTAGAGTGCCCGGGCACTAATAATACGTCGTCGAAGGTGAGTGCTTCTTTTTCGATGCGCAACATGCAATTTTACCTGTGTTAGTCGGGGTTTAATTGCGGTGCAATTGTAGTGTTTTTTTATATCTGGGTAAACTACAATCAACAAATTGATTTAAGAAAATGTTCAAAAGATTAGGTAAGAGATGTTTGCGACACCAAATCAAGTCAGTATTCTAAGCGTCAGTAAGTTGAACCGCTTCGCGAAACGCGTTTTGGAGAGCGAAATTGGCCTGGTCTGGGTGACAGGTGAAATCAGTAATTTTGTCGCAGCCGCCTCAGGACATTGGTATTTTACGCTAAAAGACAGCCAGGCTCAGGTGAAATCAGCCATGTTCAAAGGGGCGAATCAGCGCGCCAGCTTCAGACCGAAGGCTGGCGACAAAGTAGTGGTAAGAGCCAACATTAGTCTATATGAGCCAAGAGGTGATTATCAGCTAATTGTGCAGCATATTGAGCCAGAAGGACTTGGTCAGTTAAAGCAAGCCTTTGAGGCGCTTAAAGCCCAGCTTCAACAAGAGGGTTTATTCGAGCAGGCTCGTAAAAAGCCGATCCCTGAACACGTCAATAAAATAGGTGTCGTGACCTCTCCAACAGGCGCAGCCATTCACGATATATTACATGTGCTTGCCAGAAGAAACCCGGCTATTGAAGTGATTCTTTATCCCTCAATAGTACAAGGAGAAAGTGCTGGGGCATCAATTGCTGCTCAGATACAGCTAGCGAATGCGCGAAATGAAGTCGATGTATTGATTGTTGGACGTGGTGGTGGGTCTCTGGAAGATTTGTGGCCTTTTAATGAAGAAATTCTGGCGCGGGCGGTTTACGCTTCTCACTTGCCAATTGTTTCTGCGGTGGGACACGAAGTGGATGTGACCATTTGTGACTTCGTAGCTGATATGCGCGCACCCACGCCAAGCGCTGCGGCTGAAACACTAAGCAAAGACAGCGAAGCTTTAAAACGCAACATTACTCTTTTAAAGCAGCGTTTGCTTCAATCTGTCAAACAACTTGGCCGACATAATGCCCAGCGCTTAGATATTGCTCTCGCTAATTTCAATCGCGTCAATCCACAGCGCTCTCTTTCCCAGCATCAACACGCTTTGTTAAATTTATCAAGGCGCCTAAAGCTGAGTCATCCAGAACATCGCATCACTCAGGCCAAGTCGCAGTTAAGTCAACTGAACGAGCGCTTAAATAAAGCCCTGACCAGTGAAATAAAAGAAAAGACGCTAGCCTTTGCCACCATCGACAAACGATTTCAACGAATAGATATAAGTACCAGTTTAATAGCAAAGCAATCGACATTGGATGAAAAGCTTAAACAGCTAAACAAATATCAGCAGGCTCTAATAGACAAATATGCCGAGCAGCTTGCCTCTAAAGCTGATTTACTCAATTCGGTGAGTCCACTTGCAACGCTATCTCGTGGCTATAGCATTACTTATCAAAACGGTGAAATCGTTCGGGATGCAGATATGCTTAAAGCTAACGACATAATTACGACTAAATTTCATCAGGGTGAAGTTAGGTCAAAAGTAATCTCTCGCCAGTAGCTCGCAAAAGCGCTTTTTGAAAAACCGCTGATGGTCCCCTCAAAGGTATTAAATTAAATAAGCGTAAATTTTCGCACAATTTTGTAAGCACCTGATTTGGCTGATTTTGTAAAATTTGTGTCGTATTTTTGACGATGCTAACCTGATGTTAACGAATAACAATAAATTTACAGTGGACGTAGTACATATGGTGTTTACTATTTTTAGCTTCATGCAGGCAAGTCAGCAGTCTACACATTCTCCTTTTTCTATAAGACATTCTCTAAGCTCGCCTTTTATCTTATTGTTTTTAATTGTATTTATCTCCGGCACATCGAAATCTGAAGAACTTGAAACTGACGTTTTAGAAGATCAATGGCCCGTCTTTGCCGCACAGTTGAGCGATGACATACTCGCGCACTGTCAATCAAATAAGTGTCATATGAATGTTATAGATGCAAACACCTTAGTCAGCTTAATGTCTGAACACGATCTCGCTCTGGATCTTAAAGAAGCGTTGGCGCTGTCTGAATACGAAGTATTAATAAGTAGTGCAGTCCTGTTTTCTTCCTATCCGTCTCTAAGCAAAGATACCCTTGAGCAGGAAGCATCAAGTATCCTTCGCTTGGAAATCACCACAAGTTGGCGCGGTATCCCAATTGACGATTTTAATATTGAGCAAAGCATCTCAGGGCAAGACTATAGCGCCGAACAAACTAACGCTTTGACAAACACTGCATTTATAATGCTTAGTCAGTGGATTGACAGAGCAAAGGAAGAGGATATCTTAGCCGCTGAAAAGATCTACGCGCAGCTGGGCGCCAGCAACTATTTTGAACAACTAAAATTACCTGAGCGAATTGGCGATTTTGTGAAATTTGAACAAGGGCTATATCACGATCCGATGCAAGGAAGCATTACTCGATACGTGCACCCAGACTACGAAGACGCCATAGTGGATATTTCTGTTTATCCGGTTTCACCTTTCGTTCACCGCGAGAAAAGCCTTGAGGATAGCGTTACTAACGAAATGCTAATTGAAAAATCACAAATACAAGCCTTGATAGAGCACGCCAATATTAAGGACTTTATGATCTCAGATATTCAAACCACGAAATTAAATTTAGGCAATAGACAATTACCTGCGCTTGCGATGGAAGTGGCGCTGGAAACAAGCATTGACCCTGTTTACAGCACCCAATTTCTGTTTACTCAACACGATAAATTCGTCAAATTAACGGGTAATTTGCCCAAATCGATGATGCTAGCATTAGTCCAGGATTCCTTATCAGATATTGAAGTGCCGGATGAAAGCGAATTTATGCGTGCTATGCGACAAAAATAAAACAGCAATAGCGCTTTGAATAAGCTAACAGCATGACTCAATGCACTATTACGGAAACACGATTACGCAAAAAGTATTATGCAAACAGATTGTTTGCCAAGGATTTTTGCATGTCTTGCGCGTATCGAGCAGCCACTTCTAATTCAATCGGCTGGTCGCGGCCTGAGGTCCATATCTTTAACTCGCAGTCGGTATCAAAGCGGCCTGCTGTTTGAATATTGAAAGTCGTAATGGATTTGTAGGGAATACTCAGATAATCAATTTTTTTACCCGTCATTCCCTGCTTGTCAATGAAAATAAGCCGCTTGGTAGTAAAGACCGTCAAATCACGAACCATTTTGTATGCTTTGGTCACGCTTTCATTGTCGGCTAAAATAGGAGCCAGTTCTGCACCTACTTCGTTAACGTCAACTTCACTTGCGTTGCCTAATACAGCGTCTAATAAACCCATGGTACTTTCCTTTTTGGGATAATGATTGCCAAACTAAATCTTACTTTTTCTTTTTGTGAAAAGAAAGGAGACGTTTGCGTTTGCGCTCTTGGGCTAGTGTAAGCTGATTCTTTTTCCCTTCAAAAGGATTCGCCCCTTCCCTGAACTCAATTTTGATAGGTGTTCCCATAATCTTAAGGGCTTTGCGATAGTAATTCATCAAATAACGCTTGTATGAATCGGGTAAGTCGTGAACCTGGTTTCCATGAATAACGATAACCGGGGGGTTATATCCGCCTGCATGCGCGTATTTCATCTTAACTCGTCGACCGCGAACAAGTGGCGGCTGATGATCTGCTTGCGCCATTTCCATAATATCGGTAAGCATAGACGTATTTATACGCTGCGTCGCACTTGCGTAGGCCTCTTGAACTGACTCAAACAAATGCCCCACGCCTGTACCATGAAGAGCAGAAATAAAGTGTAAACGGGCAAAGTCAACAAAACCCAAGCGTCTGTCTAACTCTCGCTTGATGTCATCTTTAACGTCGCTGTGAAGATTGTCCCACTTATTCACCGCTAGCACCAAAGAGCGACCTGAATTCAGTACATAGCCTAATAAACTTAGGTCTTGGTCAGATAGTCCTTCACGGGCGTCAATGACCAACAGAACAACGTTCGCTTCTTCAATGGCTTGTAGCGTTTTTACGATAGAGAACTTTTCAATTGCGTCAGATACTTTCTTACGCTTTCGCACGCCTGCAGTGTCAATGAGAATATACTCTCTATCATCTCGTTGCATCGGAATAAAAATACTGTCTCTTGTGGTGCCAGGCAGGTCGTACACCACAACCCGCTCTTCACCTAAAATGCGATTGGTAAGCGTGGATTTGCCCACGTTGGGCTTTCCCACTATTGCAAGTTTGATGGGAAGGCTTTGAAGGCGCGCCAGTTTAGCCTCGGCATCTTCCTCATTATGCGTTTCTTCTTCAGAAAGCAGCATGTTGGGAAAGTCTTGAGCCAGGGGTGATAACAGTTCATCAAGCATCTGCGCAATACCGCGCCCTTGCGAAGCGGCTATCTGAAAAAGACTTTCAAATCCTAACGAATAAAAGTCTGCAGATTCACTGTCGCCATCAATACCATCTACTTTGTTGGCTATCACATGAATACTTTTGTTTTGCTTTCGCAAATGATTGGCTATGCCAATATCGGCGGGGGTCAGTCCAGCTCTTGCATCAACTAAAAAGAGTACTACGTGCGCCTCATCTATCGCGAAAAGCGACTGCTGAGCCATTGCAGCATCTATTCCCTCTTCATCTCCAGTGATACCACCGGTATCAACTACAATAAACTGCCGACCTTCGTACTTAGCCTGGCCGTATTTTCTGTCACGCGTGAGACCTGGAAAATCTGCAACCAATGCATCACGCGAATGTGTGAGTCGATTGAACAGCGTTGATTTTCCAACATTAGGACGCCCTACCAGGGCAATAACAGGTAACATAAATGTCCTTTATGGGACTGAAACTCGACTGATAACGCCATCTCTCGTTTGCACAATCAGCACGCCATCCTGATAAACCGGCTCAACGTAAATCCCTTCGTCCTGATCATCGTCACCTATGGCAAGTCGCGATACATATTCGCCTTCACTTTGGGTGAACCAGTGTAAAAAGCCAAATTTGTCGCCCACAACAATATATTCGCCTACCGGAGTAGCAGAAGTCAGATTACGACGACGTAGCTCGCTAAATGACCATAGCTCAACACCGTTTCGACGATCAATTGCGTAAATATTGGAATTATTATCAGTAACAAACAAACGATTACCGAAAATGGTTACATTTCGATAGCTTGCGTATTCTCTCGACCAGACAACTTGACCAGTTCGTAGCTCAACGGAGGATAAGGCACCACCGTAACTGACAACATAGATGTTGCCACCAAAAATTACCGGCGCACTGTCAACGTCCACGATACGCTCTAACTCAGTGGCTCCGGCAGGCTTGGCGATAACTTGTTCCCAGGCTGTCAAACCACTATCAATGATACTGACGCGAAGTCGACCTGAGGCAAGCCCTACAATTGCTCCACCGTTTGCAGCGGCTGGCGCTGATGCGCCTCGTAAGGTTAATGGCGGTACGTCTGATTCGGTTTGCCAAAGGATGCTACCGTCAGTAGAGTCCAAGCCTAAGAGAATACCTGCAACGGTATTAACCACGACGATACCTGCATCAACCGCTGGTGCTGAAATAACCTCGCTTGGCACGTCAGCCACCCATTTGATTTCACCATCTTCCTGATTTATTGCGTAAACCAAGCCATTTTCTGTTCCAACATAAAGCGTGTTTGAAGCAAGGGTTAAACCACCGGAGACTTTCGCAGAAACGCGACCAGGAAATAAGCCGTATAAATTTCCGATATAGCTACGAGTACTTCTCGTACTCACATCAATTTCCCAAATGGTATCACCGGTTTCCGGATCCAGAGCAGTTATGATACCTTCACGGTCTGCTGCAAATACTTTTCCGAATCCTACCGCGGGGCGGAGTCGGGAAAAGTAATTATCGATGCCGTCTCCAACTTCCTCATCCCATAAAACTTTGCTTTCGAACTGGTTCTGTAGAGGGGGCAAAGTCTGAATTTCGATTTCTTCTTCATCTTTAAACCAATTCGAAACCGTGGTGCAGCCACTTAACAATAAAATGGCCACTAATATTGTAACGCTATTCTTCACTATCACTGCTCACTGATTGCGTTTTCGCATAAGCGATATTATCAAGTTTCATTTGGATGCTTTGATCACCAGGAAGTTCAACAAGCGCTTGATTGTAAGCACTTTGCGCTTGTTCGTATTTACCTTGAATATAATAAATATCACCCTTAAGCTCTTGCACCTGGTCGGCAAACGCACTTGCATTAACGCTTTCAAGCGTGCTGATTGCACTGTCATATTCTTCAAGCTGCAACTGAACTTTGGCTAAACGCAGTTTTGCAACATCAGCAACTTCGCTAGAGCCGTCGGCAGCAAGACTTAAATGCGATTTTGCCTGTTCAAAATCTTCCGCTTCCACCGCTTGTTGTGCAGCGATTAGCGAGGCAAGCTTGGCATAAGCAGTATCTTTATTCTCTTCAACGAATGCGATTAGGGCATCGGTACTTTCGCTTTCGGCAAATTGTTCAACACTTGCCTGATAAGCTTTTGATGCTTCCTCTTTAGCACTGATCACGCTATCGTTATACCAGCGCCATCCCCACAATCCACCAAGGCCAATAACTGCGCCTAAAATGATCACCATGCCGTTTTCTTTCCAGAAACGTTTTATGGCTTCGATTTGTTGTTCTTCAGTTTCGTAGCGTTCCATTGATTCCTCTACATCTCGCTGTGCGCGTTTCTTATTTTGTTCTGCAAAACATTTTTGCAAAAAGGAATGAGCAAAAATTGGCGCAAAGTATATCGTATTTGCGGCCAGTGATCTTGCGATTTTTAATCAATAAATAAAAGATTGCGATAAATCGTTTGTTATCATCAGCACTTGGTTTTAAAAAGCTTTTAAAAAGCGTTTAACAAGGCAATCAGCGCGTTTTTATCCAATGAACTTTGTGGCTTATCCTCGCGAAGATATTTCACGCCAAAGGCATTATTTTGCAGCTCCGACTCACCAATGATAACAGCCACTTTTGCACCGGATGCGTCCGCTTTTTTCATCTGCTTTTTCATATTGCCAGCGCCACAATGCAACTGGATTGAGACGCCGGGACAAGCGCTTCTAAGTGTTTCAGCCAACTCCATTGCTTTGCATTGGGAAGCATCGCCTAAAGCAGTAATGTAAACGTCTGCGCGTGGTTCAAATTTTGCGTCATCGCTGATGCTTTCAATCAACAACACCAAACGCTCAAGCCCCATCGCAAAGCCTACGGCCGGGGTAGCCTTGCCGCCAAGTTGCTCAACCAGACCGTCGTAGCGCCCACCTGCGCAAACGGTACCTTGCGCCCCAAGCATATCTGTCACCCACTCAAACACAGTACGATTATAATAATCCAGACCTCTGACAAGAGAAGGGTTAACTTCAAATGCGATACCTAAATTCTGAAGTCTTTCACATAAGATATCAAAATGCTGTTTTGACGCTTCATCAAGATGATCAAGTAAGCGAGGGGCGTCTTTAATCGCAGATTGCGTATCGGGATTTTTGCTGTCTAATACTCTTAAAGGATTCGAACTTAAACGGCGTTTGGAATCATCATCTAGTTTGTCTTCAACACTTTTTAAAAAGCTAACTAATTTTTCTTTGTAAGCTGCCCGAGCTTCGTTGCTACCCAGGGAATTTATTTGCAAGGTGACTTTGTCTGCGATGCCAAACGCTTTCCACAAGCGAGCGCCCATTAGAATAACTTCAATATCAATATCAGGCCCGTCAAACCCATAAGCCTCTACACCGAATTGATGGAACTGCCGATAACGCCCCTTTTGAGGGCGTTCGTGTCGAAACATCGGCCCCATGTACCATAGTCGCTGCTGCTGATTATAAAGAAGACCGTGTTGATTGCCTGCACGAACCGCACACGCAGTGCCCTCCGGCCGCAAGGTGAGACTGTCGCCATTGCGATCATCAAAAGTATACATCTCTTTTTCAACGATATCTGTCACTTCACCTATTGAGCGTTTAAACAGGTCTGTGCTTTCAACAATTGGGGTGCGAATTTCCTGATAATGATAGCTTTTGGTCAGATCGCGAATATGCTGCTCAACAAATTGCCAAATACCGCTTTGCGCAGGCAGGCAATCATTCATTCCTCGAATTGCTTGAATCGTTTTAGCCACGGATATCTCAGTCTTTTCTAATTAGGATAAACAAAGCGCGCCATTATAAGGATTTTGTCGCGCAGGTAAATGCAAGGTCAGAGCGTGCAAACCAGAATAGGTGATTATCATTTTTGCGAGCACTCAGCTCAGGTCTTGCACTTTTATTTGATTTTCTTCGTTCATCAAAGCGGCTTTTGCAGCTGCCTTGGCGCGGATCCGTTTTTCAAGCTGGTCGACTAAATCATCATTTGATAAGCGCTCTTTCTGGCGTTTGCCGTCCAGATAATATCCACTCATATTACGCGCCCCTGTCAGGCCCAAATCAGATACTTCAGCCTCACCAGGCCCATTTACTACACAGCCAATAATTGAAACATCCAAGGGGGTAATAATATCCTCTAAGCGCTGTTCCAGCGCATTAACGGTAGCAATCACATCAAACTCTTGCCGTGAGCAGCTTGGGCAGGCAATAAAGTTAATACCACGCGATCGAATACGCAGTGATTTTAAAATATCAAAACCCACCTTAATTTCTTCGACCGGATCGGCAGCCAAAGATATGCGGATGGTATCACCAATCCCTTCAGCTAAAAGCATCCCTAAGCCTACTGCACTTTTGACGGAGCCTGAGCGCATTCCACCAGCTTCGGTAATACCTAAATGCAATGGCTGATCAATTTTAGAAGCCAGCAAACGATAAGCCCCAACCGCTAAAAAGACATCCGAGGCTTTCACCGAAACCTTAAACTGATCAAAGTTTAATTTATCCAATATATCTACATGGCGCATGGCTGATTCAACCAGAGCTTCAGGCGTTGGCTCACCATATTTTTCCTGTAAATCACGCTCAAGCGAGCCGCCATTCACGCCTATTCGGATAGGAATATTTTTGTCTTTTGCACAATCTACTACGGACCTGACACGCTCCATATTGCCGATATTACCTGGATTTATTCGCAAGCAATCAACACCGTATTCAGCAACTTTGAGCGCAATTCGATAATCAAAATGAATATCGGCGACTAGTGGCACCGTCACCTGTTGCTTAATTTGCCTGAACGCTTCAGCGGCATCCATTGTAGGAACAGACACACGCACGATTTCGCCGCCTACGGCTTGAATACGTTTAATTTGGGCAACGGTTGCATCAACATCGATGGTATTGGTATTTGTCATAGACTGAACAGCAATGGGTGCACCATCACCAATTGGCACCGTTCCAACATTAATGCGCGTTGACTTTCGTCGCTTAATTGGATTTTCAGCAAACATCGTTAAATATCTCTTGCATCATCTCTTGTAATTGAATACTTGCATATCATTCAAGTGGTAGTTCAAAATTAGCAGACCGGCCTTCAGGAAATTGAGTCATGTCAATTTCTTGCCCACCAAAATTCACGGAAACAAATTGCGGCTTACCCAAAATAACTTTAATGGGAGGAAAACCTGATACTTCCATTACTCGTCCCTTCACTTTTACGCCAATTGCGATGGTTTCATCATCTGCGTCTTTTACGCTCACCCACACATCATCCTCAAATGTGAAGACCATATTTACCGTGCCATCGCTATTTATTGTGTAAGGGGCGTTTGGATCGGGTACAAAGTTATTCCGCCGACTTTCGCTGCCTTCTGCGTCTGAATTCGCGCTATCGTTTAGCGCGCTAGCGCTATTTGCAGTATTATTACTAGAGTCATTATCCGCAATAACAGAGCTTGGGGGCTCGAGCAATTGGTTCATATCGTCATTGACATCATCTAATGCCTGCTCAGTATCTTCGACAATGCGCCCAGCCTGATTAATGATATCGCCTTCCTGCCCGTCAATGGATTGACCAGCATCTGCGTTTAATTCATCGATTCTTCGTGCTTGATCTTCAGTGATAGCGGGGGCGGCATTACTTTCTAAATTCCCATTAACTTCGCCGCTTGCGTTGCCGGATAGATTATTAAGCAGAGACTGTCCCTCATCTCTTTCACTTACACTGCTTTCAGGAATGTCTATTTGCGCGTTGTCCTGACTCATCCCATTATCTGAAGAGCTGAAGTCAAAATTAGAGTAATCAATCCACCATAAAACAACCGAGCCAATCACCAGTAAAACAATGACATATGTCACTAAATTCCATCGAGAATCGTTAGCTTCGCGTGCCACTCGCTTCGAGAAGCTCTGCAAATTGGCCGGGGCCTGGTCTCGCTGATGAATTTTATCAAATTCCCGCAGCAAGGGTTCGTATTCAAGCCCAAGCATTTTTGCATACAGTCGCACGTAGCCTTTCGTAAACGTTATCGAAACGCCTTGTTCGACCCCATCACTTTCGATTGCCTGAACGCTACTTAGGCGCAAATGAAGCCTGTCAGCGACCTGTTGCTGAGTCAGCCCTTGCGCTTCTCTGGTACGCTTGAGTATTGTGCCAGGTGTATTTGACGCAGTATTTGCGTCAGCACCTTTTTCGCTAGCTTCTACTTCTTGTTCATTCATCTGCGTCAGGGGCCCTTACCCTCAATCTTTGTCCGATTATGATGGAATCATCTTCACCCAAACCGTTCCATTCTTTTATTTTATCCATCTTAACGTTGTACTGTATTGAAATACGATACAAATTCTCTTTTGGTTGAACGATGTGAAAGGCATCATCTTCCGCTTCTTGATTCATACTCAATTCTAAAACAGCGTTGTCTGCTTCCGCCTCTTGCGTACTCGCTTCGCTCACCACATTCTCATAAGCGTCGGATTCTGATACGTCATCTAACTCAGGCGCTGTTTCTTTAAATTCTGGCGCTGCATCCTCAAATTGCTCCTGAGTCTTTTCAGCCAAAGTATCAGCACTGAGTTCTTCTGCAACTATTGCGGCGTCTTCCACAGAGTCTTCAACTTTAGTAGAGTCTTCAACTTCAATAGAGTCCTCAACTTCAGCAACGCTCTCAGCTTCAACAGAACCCTCAACTTGCGCTTCGGTTTTAGAGAGCGTTTCGAGTAACTTTTCTTCTTCTTTCATCTGCTCGGCAGGTGCTACTTGGAATTCACGCTGCTTTCGAGTGATTGTGCTGGCTGGCTTAAATTTACCCATATTTGCTAAATAAGCTTTGGTGTTTGGATGGTCAGGGTACATCGATTTTAATATTTCCCCGTAACCTACTGCCGTTTTCGTATCATTCATGCCCTGTGCAATCTGGATTTGCAAATACAAGGTTTCGGGAGACACCTGATTATTTCGCTCATACTTAAATAAGGTGCGTTTGGCATCTTCCCATCGTTCTTCGGAAGCGTATAAGTTGGCTAGCAAAAACAAACTTTTTGGACGGGTGGGCTGGTGATTTAGAGCGCTGTTAAAATATTGAATAGCTTCGTCGATTTGGCCTTGTGATTGGCTGCAAATTGCCAGATTTTCGTATGTTTCCGCTGTAGAGACGTAGTTTCGGTCATTCACTGCCTTGAGAAAGTAGCCTTTTGCTTCTTCATATTTACTTTGTTGACATAAAAAAGCACCGTAGCTGTTTAATACGTCAGGGTCGTTTTTAGAATAACGCAACGCTTGCTCGTAACTTTCTTCAGCACGAGCGGTTTCTTCTACCTGCTGATAGTAAAATGCCATAGCGTAATGTGCCTGCCCGCTTCGTGGTGCAAACTCCAGCGCTTTGTCCAAATTAAATTTTGCCTGGCTAAAATTACCGTTTTTTAAATAGGTAAGACCAAGACTGACTCGTGTTTTCGCTGCCTCGTCCGGATCAAATGCGCGTGCGCCTATAAAGGAAGGATCCTTTGGCTCAGACACACAGGCGCTCAAACCAAGCAGCGCTATCGCAAGAATTAAAACCCTCAACATGGAAACTCGCTCCTTAAACACTCAATATCAGATAGCGTATCGGCATTTTTTTTATATTATTCAGTCATTTTGACTGAAATTGGCTGACCTTGCATTTGTTTTTTTAACAAACGTTTTGTCCGGTCAACAACATCACCTACTAATTGACCACAAGCGGCGTCAATGTCATCACCACGCGTTTTTCTGACTACCACCGTAAAGCCATAGTTCATTAAGACTTTTGCGAATCTGTCGATGCGCGAATTACTTGAACAGGTGTAGGGCGAGCCGGGATATGGATTAAATGGAATTAAATTAATTTTGCTCGGCGTATCTTTTAACACCTTCGCCAATTCATGCGCCTGCTCTGTACTATCATTAATGTGGCTGAGCATTACGTACTCAACAGTAACCTTACCTTGATTAGCGCGAGATTTCGCTAAATATCGACGCACAGCGGCCAAAAACTCTTCAATGGGATATTTCTTATTGACCGGTACAATTTCATCGCGAAGTTTGTTGTCGGGTGCATGTAAGGAAATCGCCAGAGCAACATCAATTTGATCGCCCAATTTATCAAGGGCAGGCACTACACCTGATGTGGATAGTGTCACTCGTCGCTTTGACAGACCAAAGCCAAAATCATCTAACATGATATCCATGGCAGGGACGACGTTTTTCAAATTTAATAAGGGTTCACCCATACCCATCATTACAACATTGGTAATGGGTCGTTTACTGGTATCGTTAGACATGCCAATAAAGGTAGCGACGCGCCAAACCTGCCCAATGATTTCCGCTACGGTTAGATTTCGATTAAATCCTTGCTGTGCGGTTGAGCAGAAAGTGCACTCAAGCGCACATCCTACCTGTGACGAAACACACAAGGTTGCGCGATCAGTTTCGGGGATCCACACCGTTTCTACTTCTTGCCCGCCATCTAGCATAATGGCAAATTTGATTGTGCCATCGCTAGCCTGCTGAAACTCGCTTATTTCGGGTGCTCTGATTTCACAATGCTCGTTTAATTTTGCCCGCAAAACTTTGTTGAGGTTTGTCATCTTATTAAAATCTGACTCCCCTGCCTGATAAATCCACTTCATCAGTTGATCGGCGCGAAAAGGCTTCTCACCAATTGAGGCAAAGTAGTCTCTCAAACCCTCACGATTAAAGTTCAGCAGGTTGATTTTTTTTGTTTTATTCGCGTTTAATTGTGAAGGACTGTCAGACGCTTGTACGTCGTTGGCAGGAGTGATTGTTACAGCAGTCATGTTCGTTACCTTTTTTTAATGGTGACGCTTTAAAAATAGACACCAAGCTTGTTACAGCGGCAAAATATAATTTTCAGGTATTGAGAGGCAAAAGTGGCCAACAAAACCTACAAAAATATAGCAAAAAAAGGGAGCAATTGCTCCCTTAACTACAAAACGTAGTGACGCACCTAAATTTTTATCGAGTGCGCGGACAAATCTCTTCATCTGAAAAGAAATACGCTATTTCTCGCGCAGCGGATTCTGGCGCATCAGAGCCATGAACCGCATTTTCATCAATTGACTCGGCATAATCAGAACGAAGCGTTCCGGCTGCAGCTTCTTTTGGGTTAGTTGCACCCATAATTTCGCGATTTTTAACCACTGCATTTTCACCTTCAAGCACCTGAACCATTACCGGGCCAGATGTCATAAAGTCAACGAGTGCACCAAAAAAAGGACGCTCTTTGTGTTCCGCGTAAAAACCTTCCGCTTTTTCTCTGCTTAGGTGAAGCATTTTAGACGCAACGATACGCAAGCCAGCGCTCTCGAAGCGATTATAAATTGCGCCGATTGCGTTTTTAGCAACTGCATCTGGTTTGATAATTGAAAACGTGCGTTCTAAAGCCATAATCAAATCCTGTCGTTTAAGTTGTTTAAATCAGTTATTTAAATTCGTTTTGTTTGTTGAAGAAAGCTTCAGCTGTTCGCTGTGCTTTATTTAACAAAAAGTAGGCGCGCGATTATATGCACTTTCGCGGCAAAAGCCCAATCAAATTTTTATCAATGCTGCTCAGAAGCATGATTAATTGAATATTTCGGTATTTCTACCACCAAATCTTCGTCTTTGATAATTGCCTGACAACTTAAGCGTGACTCAGGCTCCAACCCCCAGGCTTTATCTAATAAGTCATCCTCTAACTCATCAGATTCATCCAGCGAATCAAAACCCTCTCTGACAATGACATGACACGTTGTGCAAGCACACACTTTTTCGCAGGCATGTTCAATGCCAATACCGTTTTTAAGCGCGGTGTCTAATACACTTGTGCCGGTTTCACCTTCTAATACCGCTCCGTCTGGGCAGAGTTCAGGATGTGGCAAAAATATTATTTGTGGCATATGCAAGTCCCAATTTTAAAGGTCAGATACAGACTGACCTGATAATGCTTCTCGAATAGATTTATCCATGCGCCTTGCTGCAAAAGCCTGGCTGATGGCATCTACTTTCTCAATTTGCGATTTTATTGCTTGTGTATCATCGCTTTGCATCAGTTTTTCCAACTGCTGCAAGCTAAAGTCAATAGCAGCTCGTTCATCTTTTGATAAGAGCTCATCCCCATCAGCCTTTAGTGCGCTTTGCATTCCTTCTAACACCCGCTGAGCCTCCACCTGCTGCTCTTTGAGCATGCGTGTTTGCATATCCTCCTGCGCATTGGCCATCGAAGAAGAAAGCATGTCAAGAATTTCGGCTTCTTCCAAGCCGTATGAGGGTTTTACTTCAATATGTGCCTGCTGGCCGCTGGATTTTTCCATAGCAGTTACGCTTAGCAAGCCATCTGCATCAACCTGAAACGTCACCCGAATGTGGGCCGCTCCAGCTGCCATGGGAGGAATATCAGTCAAGTCAAATTTGGCCAAAGACCGGCAATGTTCAACGAGCTCACGCTCGCCTTGAAGCACGTGCACCATCATTGCCGTCTGCCCATCCTTAAACGTTGTAAATTCCTGGGCTTTAGCAACGGGGATAGTGGTGTTTCGGGGAATGATTTTCTCCACTAGTCCGCCCATGGTTTCAATGCCTAGAGACAAAGGCAGCACGTCCAACAAAAGCATATCGGACTCAGGTTTATTGCCTACCAAAATATCCGCCTGAATGCCAGCCCCTATGGCGACGACTTTATCCGGGTCAATACTGGTAAGCGGATCGCTTTGAAAAAACGCACCAACCTTTTGACGCACTAGAGGAACGCGCGTTGAACCACCTACCATTACCACTTCGCTAATGTCATCAATATTCAGCTTTGCATCTTTTAAGGCGCGCTTACAGGTTTTGATGGTTTTCTCAACTAAGGCGTCTATTAAGGCGTCAAATTGTTTTTTTGTCAGAGAATAGGCGTGCGTTTTATCGCCAAGCGCTAACTGCTTTTCAAAGCTGTCGTTATCGCTAAGATGCTCTTTTATCTGTTTTGCTGCATCCATTAAGGCACGATGGTGAGCTTTACTGTCTTTTTCACTTAGCGACAAGCGCTCAACTATATCTTTTACAATTGCCAAGTCAAAATCATCACCACCTAGCGCAGTATCACCCGCGGTGGCCAATACTTCAAATACGCCTTTATTTAAAGTAAGGATGGATACGTCAAACGTGCCGCCCCCTAAATCAAAGACAGCGATACTACCTTGCTTATCATCGGTATTCTCTTTTGAATCTAATCCGTAAGCGATGGCAGCGGCTGTTGGTTCATTCAACAGGCGAAGTACCGTTAATCCGGCAAGCTGAGCGGCATCTTTTGTACTTTGTCTTTGCGCATCATCAAAATAGGCAGGAACAGTAATAACCGCGCCGGTAATGTCATCATTTAGTGCGGCTTCGGCGCGATCTTTCAGCGCTTTGAGAATATCAGAAGAAATTTGAACGGGATTTTTAGCGCCTTGCGCCGTTTTAAATATCGGATTACCGCTTTGATTCTCAAATTCGTAAGGCAACTCGTTCCAGGTGCTTATTACATCTTGCACACTTCGACCCATGAAGCGCTTCACCGACACAATTGTATTTTGTGGATCTTTTACTGCAGCTGCAGTGGCTAGCGAACCAACTTGCACTGCATCAGGCAAATAACGCACGACCGAGGGCAATAGATGCTGACCGTTTTCATCAACAATGGTTTTTGCTTCGCCGCTTTGCACAACCGACACTAAAGAGTTGGTAGTACCCAAATCGATACCTATACCTATTTTTCGTTCGTGCGGTGCTGCGCTTTGTCCAGGTTCTGCAATTTGCAGTAATGCCATGACTTACCCTTTATTTATTCGTTTAATGCGTGATTTGATCGATTTAAGCGCTCAGTCATCTTCTAAAACTTGTTCTTTTCTAAGTTGCGCTTCCGACTCTAATTTAAGTAAAAACTTAAGCTTTGTAAGCGTTTGTGCAGCTTGATGGTTTGCATCATCTGTTTGCGTAGCAAGCTGACTTCTAACTTGTTCAATGTAATGTGTTGTGAGGTCGTTTATGTCAGATTCAAGTGCCGCAAAGTCACTGGACGATTCTGCCTCGGCCAGTTGCTCTCTGAGCTGCATCTGTTGCATCAAAAAATCGGTATCTCCCATGGTTTGTTGTTCATCCGCTAATTTATAAGCGCGTAAACTAAGTAAGTGCTCTCCACGTTTAACCGGTGATTGCAACACAGAATAGGCATCATTAACCTGCGCGTTCTTCTGCAGATAGAGTCGCTTTTCCTGATCGCTGGCGTTAACGAAGCGGTCTGGATGAGTAATTTTTTGAAGCAATTGATATTGGGCTTTGAGTTTTTGTAAATCAATGTCGAATTGCTCAGGTAAATTGAACAAATCAAAATAATTCGTGATCACTTCGTTTAGCCCTTTTCGTTTAAATTATGAAAATAAACAGGATATCGCTATTAATCTATTAAAAACTACAGAACGTGAGTCACGCAGAGCTAAGCAATAGCGTTTGGAAAATTACTTGCTGTTAAACAGTAAAGCTCTCGCCACAGCCGCACTCGCCATTGACGTTAGGGTTTTTGAACTGAAAGCCTTCATTCAGACCCTCTTTCGCAAAATCAAGTTCTGTGCCGTCTAAATAGGCCAAACTTTTACCGTCTACAATGACTTTTACACCGTTATCTTCAAACACGGTGTCATCAGGGTTGAGTTCATCAACAAACTCAAGTACGTAAGCCAGCCCTGAACAGCCCGTTGTTTTGACGCCTAAACGAATACCCAGGCCTTTTCCTCTGTTCTGAAGAAAGGTTCGGGCGCGCTGCGCTGCTGATTCAGTTACGGTAATACTCACTATTATCTCCTACATACGACGCAGGCGAACCTAGGTTCGCCTGACCAGGTACTGATATTTATTACTTACGCTTGCTTTTGTAATCTTCTACTGCTGCTTTAATGGCATCCTCAGCCAAAATTGAGCAATGAATCTTCACTGGCGGTAAAGCCAGTTCTTGTGCAATATCAGTATTTTTAATACTAGTTGCTTCGTCAATGGATTTCCCTTTCACCCATTCAGTTACTAATGAACTTGACGCAATGGCAGAACCACAACCATAGGTTTTAAACTTGGCGTCTTCAATAATACCATCGTCGTTGACTTTAAGCTGTAGACGCATAACGTCACCGCAAGCGGGTGCCCCTACCATACCAGTGGCAATGCTAGGATCATTTTTGTCAAATGCCCCCACGTTGCGCGGATTTTCATAATGGTCGATTACTTTTTCGCTGTAGGCCATGTTGTTACCCTCTGTAAAATTCTTGTGTCTATGCCAGTTGCCTGAGCAACATCAAATTAATGATGCGCCCATTCAACAGAATCTAAATCAATACCTTCTTTGAACATATCCCAAAGCGGTGACATTTCGCGTAATTTCTCAATGGCGTTTTGAATAACGCTCACAACGTAGTCAATCTCTTCCTCAGTGGTAAAGCGACCGATACTAAAGCGAATTGAGCTATGAGCGAGCTCATCGTTCAACCCAAGTGCACGCAATACATAAGACGGTTCTAAACTTGCTGAAGTGCAGGCCGAACCTGAGGAAACCGCCATGTCTTTTAAAGCCATGATCAGGGATTCACCTTCAACAAAGTTAAAGCTTACATTCAGGTTATGAGCAACACGCTGCTCGAGGTCACCGTTTAAATAGACTTCTTCAATGTCTTTGATACCGTTCCAAAGCTTGTCGCGCAAGCGGCGGATGCGCTCGTTTTCAGTTGCCATTTCTTCTTTTGCAATTCTGAACGCTTCACCCATACCAACGATTTGATGCGTTGCCAAAGTACCTGAACGCATGCCACGCTCGTGACCACCGCCGTGAATTTGAGACTCGATGCGGATACGCGGCTTACGTCGCACATAAAGTGCACCAATACCCTTCGGGCCGTATGTTTTATGCGCAGAAAAAGACATCAAGTCAACTTTCAAGGTCTGTAAGTCAATTGGTACCTTGCCAGTGCTCTGAGCCGCATCTACATGAAACACGATTTTTCGTTCACGACATATTTCACCAATGGCTTCAATGTCCTGAATAACGCCTATTTCGTTATTCACATGCATGATGCTCACTAAAACCGTGTCGTCGCGCAATTCTGCTTTGAACTTCTCAAGATCCAAAATGCCGTTTGGCTCTGGCTGCATGTAAGTTACATCGTAGCCTTCGCGCTCAAGTTGACGTGTGGTATCAAGTACCGCTTTATGCTCGGTTTTGAGCGTAATAATATGTTTACCACGGTTTTTGTAAAAATGTGCCGCGCCTTTAATGGCCAAGTTGTTAGACTCGGTTGCACCAGACGTGAATACGATTTCACGTGGGTCAGCGTTGACTAAATCCGCGATTTGGTTTCGGGCAATATCAACTGCTTCTTCTGCCACCCAACCGAATTTATGCGAACGTGATGCCGGGTTACCAAAGTTACCTTCATGCGTGAGGCACTCTTTCATTTTTTCAGCAACACGCGGGTCTACCGGCGTGGTAGACGAATAGTCGAGATAGATTGGTAAATGTAAATTGCTCATCAGTTACTCCGCTTAAAGTTGCATACTAATTTCAATATCACGAATCATTTGTTTCGTATTTTTATCTTGACGACCAGCGACGGCTCTTACGTCACCTTTGCTCATTAATTCACCAAGCGTGATATCGTTTAAAAAACTGCTAATTCTGTCACTTAAATCCTGCCATAGGCTATGGGTAAGACATCTTTCCCCGCCCTGACAGTCTGAATTACCCTGACAACGCGTTGCGTCTACAGACTCATCAACGGCTCGAATTACTTCGCCAATGGCAATCGTTGAGGCATCTCTGCCCAATTGATATCCACCGCCTGGCCCTCTTACACTTGATACCAGCTTTTGCTTTCTAAGCCTTGCAAAAAGTTGCTCAAGGTAGGATAAGGAAATCGCCTGCCGTTCCGATATATCTGCCAAGGACACCGGCCCGGCGTCGGAATGTAACGCAACATCCAACATAGCGGTAACCGCGTATCTGCCTTTTGATGTTAACTTCATCGCGACAAAACCCTTTGTGACTTTATTAATGTAAAGTCTAATTACCTGAGTAATTTTGTCAAGTATTTACTTGACTATTTTAGTAGGTTATTCCAAAGCGCTTTACTTAAAGTGACATCTTGTCTTTACACAAAGCTTTTCTTATCAGGCCTTTAATGCAAATTTCGCCATCAAATATGAGGATCAAAAGCCTCCGCAGCTGCTTTTTTCAAGGTAGGCGAAATACCTGTTGACGCAAAATCCTCGGCCTTAAGCTTAGGTATGGAGTCGGTGCATACATCTCCGCCTAATGCCTGAATAACCTTGCACATCTCTTCGACTTTTGTATCCATAAGATGCACGTGCTCCAGCATAAGTCCCAAGGCATTGGCGACTGGGTCTGGATTATCTTCAGACACCGCATAAGCGTCGAATCCATATTTTGCCGCAATTGCTTGACGTTTTTTAAATGCACCATCGTCGCTATTGGTAGCTGCCTGATTCGCTTTTGGCATAATGTTTCGGCCCGGAATGCCTATACATGTTGCTCCCGGCGGTACATCTTTTACCACAACTGAATTTGAACCAACCCGAGCGTGTTCGCCAATCGTAATTGGACCAAGTATCTTAGCACCAGCGCCTACGACAACATTGTTGGCAAGGGTGGGATGGCGCTTTCCTGCTTGCCAACTGGTGCCACCCAGGGTAACTGAGTGATAAAGCGTCACATCATCCCCGATAACGGCCGTTTCGCCAATCACAACGCCCATGCCGTGATCAATAAATACGCGCCGGCCAAGCGTAGCACCCGGGTGAATCTCAATTCCTGTGAGAAAGCGATTGATATTGGATATAAATCTGGCAAGCCAAGATAGCTTTATCTCCCACAGCCAGTGCGCAAATCGATGGATCCAGATTGCGTGCAAGCCCGGATAATTGAACAAAACCTCCAAAGTATTGCGGGCTGCCGGATCACGATGGAATACGCTTTTAATATCTTCTTGCATGCGTGCAAACATAGATTAACCTTTTGGGTCTTTATGTGGTTTGATACTTACTACTTGAGATGAAACTGCTTGAGATGAAACTGCTTGAGATGAAGCTTTAAGTTGGCGCTCAAACTTTGTCATTTTTGCGTGCTGTTTATCGATTGACGCTAATATGCCTCGCAAAATATTTAATTCAAGCGCTTCTGGGCGAGCACGATTAAACAGTCTGATAAGTTTATCCATGACTGCTCCCGGGTGATTCTTTCGGATAAAGCGCGTTTTTAAAAGGCTAGACTCCAAATGCTCGTAGAACCGAGCCAAATCCTCAGCTAGTGGATAGTCTGCAACAGGTGTTTGAGGGAGAGATTCATTTTGAATGTCAAGAAAACGCATTCGGATTTCATAACAAAAGGTCTGAACGGCTTGTGCCAGATTCAAGGAGCTATACTCAGGATTCGCCGGAATAAAGGTATGAAAGTCACATTTTCTGAGTTCATCATTGCTCAAACCGTTACTTTCTCGGCCAAACACCAATGCAACAGAATGTTTTGTTGCCTCTTCGCAAGCTTTAAAAGCCGTTTCACGAGTGCTTAGCATCGGCCAGGATAAGGTTTTAGTGCGCATTGATGTGCCAATAACCAAACCGCAATCACCAATGGCTTCATCTAAACTGTCCACAATTGTGACATTGGCTAAAACATCACCTGCACCTGCTGCCAGCGCGCTGGATTTGCCATCAGGTGGTGATTTTGGCGACACCAGATATAAAGAAGAAAGCCCCATGGTTTTCATTGCGCGAGCGGTCGAACCAATATTTCCGGTATGTGAGGTACTAACCAGCACAATACGGATAGCATCTAGCATCAAGCCTTCCTCGTAAAAATTTGATTATTCATTAAATGACTTCGAAAAAACGGCGCATAATATAGCATGTAGAGTGCTTGTCTGATACACTTCGCGCGTTTTTATCCCGTTCTTTTTACAATTTGGTGGTTTAACTATGCATCCTATGCTCAATATCGCAGTGCGCGCCGCGCGTGCAGCTGGCTCAATCATCGCTCGTGGCTTTGAAAACCTCGACGACCTCAACGTAGAAGCAAAAGGAAACAACGACTTCGTAACAAAAATAGATAAGGAAGCAGAAAAAGCCATCATTTCAAAAATTCAAAGTGCTTTCCCCGACCACAGCTTTGTGGGAGAAGAAGGCGGAAGCATCAATAATAATCCTGACTTTACCTGGGTAATCGACCCTTTAGATGGCACCAGCAACTTTATTAAAGGCATTCCGCACTTTGCTGTGAGCATCGCACTATTATACAAAGGCAAACTAGACCAGGCAGTTGTATTTGATCCTATTCGCGGCGAACTATTTACCGCCAGTAAAGGCAGCGGTGCACAGTTAAACGGTTACCGTATTCGCGCTACCAAAGGCAAAGATATATCTTCCACTATTTTAGCGACCGCCTTTCCTTTTAGAGACAAAGCGCGCTTGCAAGAGTCGCTTAGCCAATTTACACGTATTTTCTCACAGGTTGGAGATGTGAGAAGATGTGGCTCTGCTGCCCTTGACTTAGCTTACGTTGCTGCAGGTCGCTACGACGGCTACTGGGAAAAGGGACTTAAAGCCTGGGACATGGCGGCGGGCGAACTTTTGGTAAAAGAGGCAGGCGGATTAATTACCGATTATGCGGGTAACAACGATCCTCTTTACGCTGAATTAAAAGCGCCAGGCAGCGCAAACGGTCTTGTTGCTGGCAATCCACGTGTGGTTCAGCATATTGTTAAGCAGTTAAAGGGATAAGCAGTTAAAGGGCTAAACCGTAAAACGATAAATTAAAGCCTTAAGCGAATAGACGCTTAAGGCTTTGGAATATCCAAAGTCATCTGAATTTCACGGCTAACCCAATCCGCTTCAGGATCTGAATCCAACCCTATGCCATATTCCAGTCGGTCAATTGCAAAGCGTGACTGAAGTCGTTCTCCATTTTCATTTAATTTAAAACTGACCGGTAGCGTTTTACCTCTAAGTCTCAGCGTGCCTTCTACCAAATAACCATTGTCTACCGCTTCAATATTTGAGCTGGTGAATTTTCCCACCGGGTGGTTTTTCACGTCAAACCAGTCGCCTTCCGGCAGGGTTTCGTCATAGATGGCATCACCCGTGCGAGCTGAGGCAAGCTGAAATTCAGCTTCAATTGATGGAGAAGCTTCTGGTGGAAGAGAAATTTTTGCGTTCCACCGGGTAAATTCACCTGAAAATGCCATACCTGCGTGCTCTCCGGCAAAGCCTACAATGCCTTGTGTATTATCTATATTGCTCTTCGAAAACACAAAGGTGCTTGCGCAGAGTAAACAAGCTAAAGCAAAAAAGCGAAGATAATGCATATTGTTCCTCTAAAAATTAGTTCTGGTCATTTTTAAACCACCACATGCGTTTAAGCAATTGTATATTCTGTTTTTTCTTATGCATTATTACCGCAGCGATGTGGCCAATAATTATTAAAAGCAGGCCACTTGCGACAATCCAGTGGGTATTTCGGGCCAGGCTTTCAATGGTTTTATTTCTCTCAACAAACGGAATATGTGGCCATTTTATCCAATCAACAAACACGAAGGTTGGTAAGCCAAAGGGGCTTGCCGATACCATCAACCAACCACTTAGAGGCATTACACAGAGGCCAATGTACAAAGCAAGATGTCCAAGTTTGGCCAGCTTTTGCTCTTTAACACTCAACTCGCTCGGTAAGGGAGGTTGATGTGTGAGCCAGCGAGTTAAAAGTCGCAACGCAATGGCCCACAGCATAATCACTCCAGATGCTTTGTGAATTTGAAAAAGCTTGTATTGGTCTGCCTTTGGCATCTCTGCATTGACCATATAAAGACCACTGGCGAACATGAATAGCAGTCCACCGGCAATGAGCCAATGCAGCAAAACGCTTAAGCTGTGATAGCGTTTGTCAGGATAACGATTATCGGTAAACAAGAATCTTAATCCGCTAAAGCGAACTCGCCTTCAATCATCACTTCTACTTCATCGCCAATATTCGGCACGTATTTAGTCATGCCCCACTTGGAGCGCTCAATAGTAGTGCTTGCCGAAAATCCCATCGTTGGTTTACCACTGAAAGGCTGACGCTGCATGGCACCGTTGAAAATGACATCCAGTGTAACCGGCAAGCTTGTGCCTAAAAAGCTGAGATTACCCTGCATCTTGGCGGTATTTTCGCCGGTCATATCAATACTCGTTGATTCAAATGTTATAGCGGGGAATACGCCTGCATTAAACCAGTCTTTATCGGTCGCCAAAATGTTATTAAAGTCTTTTTCTTCCGCATTAGGATAAGCCGTTTGAATAGACATTGGGTCAATAGTTGCGCTGACTTTACTGTTTTCAATGTCGTTAGGGTCAAAATCGATACTCGCATCAAAGTTTGCAAATCGCGCTACATAATCAGACAAGCCCAGATGGGATACTTTCCATACCACACTGGCGTGACTTAAATCCAATTCATATGTTCCTTCAGGCATATCATTAAACGGGCTTTTTGCAAACACCCAGGAAACGCAGCTCGCCAGCAATAGCGCGCTGACAAAGGCAATTATTTTTATCGATTTCATGGCATCCTCTTTCGTTATTTGTGATTGACTGATCTTTTGTAATTGTTTGTTTTTTAAATAGCGAGCTAAGAGTAGCTTGCAAGTTGTTCATGAATGTTGTGAACCAGCTCTCTTGGAATGCATAGCTGATTTGATAATTCCTGCAAAAATGCTCGCGATTCAGGTGCATTTTGGTCTATCGCACTGGCGCTTGCTGCATAAACTTCAATGCCCGTTTGCGCATTTGGCACTTGCTGCACGAGCTCTGGTAAGCTTAAAGGACGGCGTAATTCATCAAATAACATCGCCTTTTCCTGCATACTTAAATCCATGGTTTCAACCTGTGCAAAAATACGCTGACGTTCAGACTCATCAATATGCCCATCTGCATAAGCGGCTGTGATCATTGCGCGCATTAAAATAAGCTGACCTTGTTCATTGCTTTCTTCTACCACTTCTTCAAACGCTTGCTGGGGAATGGCCGCAGGTTTGAAGTCAAATCGTGCACCTTGAACACTTTGCATTTGTCCTTGCGCACCATAAGTATTTGCCCCAGTGGCATGGCCAGGTATTTGTCCCTGAGCGGAATATTGAGTCTGATTGGCGTTAACACCCTGCCCTTCTTTATTCGCAGAATATTGCTGGTAAGCTTTCCATGCCAGGCCGCCAACCGCAGCCAAGGCACCTACCTTGAGTGCACCCTTGCCGACTTTACGGCCTTTTTTGCTGGCAATCATACTAGTTAAACCACCCCCGGCCACGCCGCCCATAAAACCTGAAAGCGCACCAGATTTGCTTAAACCACCTACTAATTTTGATAAGTCCATATACGTCTCCAAACGAAATACATCATTTATACTGACTAAATAAATAAAAAGTTGTTCTTGGAAAACGAAAGGTCGTCATTAAAAAACTGATGGCAAATAAAAACCTGCTAACAAGCAGGTTTTTAAGATGTTTAGCGCGTGTTTATGAGACCTACAAAGGCTCTAAATCTTCACCCTCTTTTTCAACCTCTGGCGGCATCAAGTCTTCTTTACTTACTCCTAAGAATAATGCGACTGAAGATGCGATATAAACAGATGAGTAAGTACCGATGAATACCCCAAACAGCAAGGCTGTCGCAAAACCGTGAATAAGTGCGCCACCTTTAAAGAAAAGTGCCAGTAACACTAAAATCGTGGTCAAAGAGGTCACAATGGTTCTGTTTAAAGTTTGTGTAAGCGAGATGTTGATGATTTCTTCAGGGTCGCTCTTTCTCACCTTTCTGAAATTTTCTCTAATGCGGTCACTAACTACAATGGTATCGTTAAGTGAATAACCGATAACCGCCAACAAAGCAGCAAGTACGGTTAAATCAAACTCAAGCTGTAATACGCTAAATAGACCGAGTGTGATGATCACATCGTGAGCAAGTGCGCCAACAGAGCCTAAGGCAAAACGGTATTCAAAACGCATGGCAACGTAGATCAGAATACAGATGAGAGCAACAAGCATAGCCAGGCCGCCTTGCTCTGTTAATTCCTCACCCACATTTGGCCCCACAAACTCAATGCGCTGCATTTCTACGTTCGCAGTGCCTTCTCTCAATGCAGCCATAACCATATCGCCGATGATTTCGGCTTGCAAATCATCCCGCGGTGCAACACGAATTAATACTTCCTGACTGCTACCAAAATTCTGCACAACTGCATCTGGAAAATCAGCCGCGGTGAGTTCGTCTCTAACCAGCTCTAGATTCGCACCATCGGGGTAACTGACTTGTATGACAGTTCCCCCAGTAAAATCCAGACCCCAGTTCAATTGATTCACTGCAAGTGACGCAATCGAGCCAAAAATTAATATGGTAGAAAATACCATTGCAGGTATACGCAACTTCATGAAGTTTACGGTTTCGTCGAGCTTTAATATCTGAAATGCCATGTTGACTCTCCTAAATCGCTAACTTCTTCACGCGTTTGCCACCCCAAATGAGGTTTACAAGTACGCGCGTGACAATAATGGCCGTAAACATAGATGTCACAATCCCAATCATTAACGTAATTGAGAAGCCCTTAATCGGCCCAGTCCCCACTGCAAACAAAATCATGCCTGCTATGAAAGTGGTTATATTGGCATCTAAAATGGTTGAAAATGCGTTGTCGTAACCAAAATGAATTGCCTGCTGCGGACTTCGCCCATCTCGAATTTCTTCGCGTATCCGCTCAAAAATTAACACATTCGCATCCACGGCCATACCAACCGTTAAGACTATCCCAGCCATGCCGGGTAAGGTCAAAGTGGCCCCCGGTATCATTGACATTACGCCCACTATCATCACAACGTTGGCGATAAGCGCGACATTGGCCACAATACCAAAAACGCGGTAGTACACCAGCATAAACAAAAGCACGGCAATCAAGCCATAGGTAATTGCCTGCATACCTAGCTCTATATTTTCTTTACCCAAGCTTGGACCAACGGTTCGTTCTTCAACAATCTGGATAGGCGCGATGAGTGCACCGGCTCTTAACAAGAGCGCTAAATCACGCGCCTCACCGGCTGAATCGATACCGGTAATGCGAAATGAACTTCCCAACTGCGTTTGGATGGTCGCAACGTTAATGACTTCTTCTTTTTTCTCAAAAATCAGTTTGCCATCAGGACCTCGCTCATCAGTGGCTTTATACTCGATAAAAACGGTCGCCATGGGCTTACCAACGTTTTCTTTACTGACGTTGGACATTTTGCTGCCGCCTTTGCCATCAAGGTTTATATTTACCTGCGGAAAGCCGTTTTCATCAAGACTGTTCGAAGCATCAATAATATGGCTACCTTCAAGCATGATTTGCTTTTTAAGAAGCACCGGCTGACCATCGCGCGAGTAAAGTAGCTCAGAGCCTGCCGGTATACGTCCGCTTAAGGCATCTCGAACGTCCCCGTCCTGATCCACCAAACGGAAGTTCAGCGTCGCAGTGGCGTTTAGAATTTCTTTTGCTTTGGCAGTGTCCTGAATACCTGGAAGCTGAACAACGATGCGGTCTTGCCCTTGTTTTTGTACCAAAGGTTCAGCCACACCTAGCTGATTAACACGATTTCGAATAATCGTAATATTTTGCTTAACTGCATAATCACGAATTTCGGCCAGGCGCTGCTCGCTGAATGTCGCTCTTAGGGTTAAATCGTCACGCTCATCGAAGCTCATATCCGGATAGTTATTACGCAAAAAGAATTGAGCACTATCAAGCACTTCAGCATCACGGAATATGATATCAACTGCTTGTCCGGCCTGGCGCACTGTGCGATAGCGAAGCTTTTCTTCGCGCAGACGATCTCTAAACTCATCAACAATACCGCCAACAGATGTATCGATGGCGCTATTCATGTCTACTTCCATAAGAAAGTGAACACCGCCACGCAAATCCAAGCCCAGCTTCATAGGCGTACCACCTAGTTCGTCAAGCCAATCGGGCGTATCTGGCGCGAGGTTCATGGCAACAAAATAGTCATCCCCTAACTTATCATCGAGCTTTTCACGCACAACAAGTTGAGTGTCAGAGTCAGGCAAACGAACAAGAATTCGCTCATCTTCAAACTCTACGTTCTTATAATTTATATTTGCCTGGTCGAGGCTTTGTTTTACGTCGTCAGCTAAACTTTGACTGACCGTGGTATCCCGACCTGAGGATATTTGTACTGCATGGTCTTCACCATACAAATTCGGCAATGCATACAAGCCGCAGAGGCCAAGCATGAATATGACCAGAATGTATTTCCATATAGGAGTTTGATTTAACACAATGACATCCTAAAAAGCCGCAGAAGCAAGCGCTTGAAAAAGCACCTTGCAATACGCGGCTTTAATCTCTTAATTTAAAGTTTTAAGCGTGCCTTTTGGCAAGACGGCGCTTACTGCTGTTTTTTGCACTAAAATGTGATTATTGTCATTTAGCGCAATTTCAATGAAATCTTTGTCGTCTGCGACTTTTGTAATCTTACCCACGATACCACCTTGAGTAAGCACTTCATCACCCTTAGCCAAAGAAGACACCAGATTTTTGTGTTCTTTTACGCGCTTGGCCTGTGGACGATAAAGTAAAAAGTAAAAAATCAACCCGAACACCGCCAGCATGATCAAGGGTTCAAAGCCGAATCCCGGGGCTGCGCCGCCTGCGCCTGCTGCGTGTGCATCTGATATAAACAAACTCATATTGATATCCTTCTATTTTATTTTGCTATTTTTATTTTAAATAAGTAGTTGTACAACCAACTGTTTAATCGAATCTCTTTGTACTTCTTTGTAGCTCTTTGTGCTTTACGCACTTACAGTTAGGGTGCTTCCATGCCTTTTTTGGCGTAAAAATCGGCAACAAAATCCTCTAGCGCATTATTTGAGATAGCCTCTCTTAATCCTTCCATCACAATTTGATAATAACGTAAGTTATGGATGGTATTTAAACGCGCGCCCAGTATCTCATTACACTTGTCTAAGTGGTGTAAGTATGACCGACTGTAATTTTTACAAGTGTAACAATCGCAATTTTCGTCCAATGGCCCGGTGTCGGTCTTGTGTTTGGCATTGCGGATTTTAATAACGCCTTCGGTCACAAACAAGTGACCATTGCGCGCATTGCGCGTTGGCATAACGCAATCAAACATATCGATTCCGCGGCGCACCGATTCTACTATATCCTCGGGTTTGCCGACTCCCATCAAATATCGAGGCTTGTGCGCAGGAATTTTAGGAGCGGTGTGTTTAACAATGCGCAGCATATCTTCTTTAGGCTCACCCACAGAAAGGCCGCCTATGGCATAACCATCAAAATCAATTGCTTCCAAGCCCGCCAATGAGGTATCGCGCAGCGACTCATACATACCACCCTGCACAATGCCAAATAGCGCAGATGGATTATCAGCGTGGGCGTCTTTACTGCGCTTTGCCCATCTCAACGAAAGCTGCATGGAGCTTTCTGCTTCCTCTTCTGTGGCAGGATATGGCGTGCACTCATCAAAAATCATAACAATATCTGAGCCTAGCTCACGCTGTACTTGCATGGACTTTTCGGGCGTAAGCAATATTTTTTCACCATTTATGGGCGAGCGGAATGTGACGCCTTCTTCGTCAATTTTGCGTAAATCGCCCAAAGAGAAGACCTGAAAGCCCCCTGAGTCAGTTAAAATTGGCTTATCCCAGTGCATAAAGTCATGAAGGTCGCCATGCTGCTGAATGATTTGCGTACCGGGACGCAACATCAAATGAAAGGTATTGCCCAAACAGATATGCGCACCCGAAGCATCTAACTCTTCCGGAGTCATGCCTTTTACTGTGCCGTAGGTGCCAACCGGCATAAAGGCTGGCGTTTCAACCACACCTCGCTCAAACACCAATTGCCCGCGACGGGCAAGGCCATCGGTATTTAATAAATTAAATTTCATTAATAACAACAATTCTTGCTTAAAATATAGCGCGGGAGTATAGCAAAAACTCCGCCCCGTTGGCATTAACTATCGCCATCAAGATATTCAACTTGGCAGGTGCATGGGACGCATCGCCCGCATAGACGGGTCTTTACTTTCCAAATAATTCCAGCGAGAACAGGAGGCTAAAGCGCGCGCCATTTCATCGGTCCCCTCCTCCAGCTCTTCTTTTATTTCTTTGTTTATTCGCCTGTCAGCAAAAGTCAGCTTAATGACAATAGACAGCACGTCTTTGACTTCATAGCTAAATTGCTCTGTTTTTAGAACAGGGTGCTCATCAATGGCGGCACTACCTAAACTTTCATATTCAATGGGCTCAGCCAAACGTTGGTGATCAGCAAATTCGAGGTGAATCTTATACGCGCCGCTTAATTTGAGAAGTTTATCGCCTAAATGTTGTATAAAAGTACCGAGTGTTTGTGTTTCTGCCAGCACTAATAAATCTTTGGATAAAAAGCGCTTAAGTTGATGCAGGTTTTTATTGAAAAACGCATCGCAGGATTTAGACACAAAGTTATAGGCTGGTACAGCAAATAAAGAGCTGATCACGGCGGCCAAAAAAGCGGTGAAGGTCTTGTTGCTTAAACCCAGGGTTTGATTTAAAAGCGCTTGTAAGCCCTGATCGATACCTGCCCACACCGAAAACGCGACCACGGAGAGCACACTTAGCGTGGCAGATTTTGAGATGAGAGATTCCACTTGCCACAGACCATAGCGCATAAGAGCGAAGAACACACCTAATCCGATGCTGATGGGTATAATAAATCGCCCCACTAAAAAACCGTAGACACCTCCAATTAACATTAAAGGTAAATAAAGGACTAAACCAACACCTATACAGTATGTCAAAGTGAGTATTTGTTTACGTTGACGAATATTTACGGCTGTTTTGTACTTAAATATAAAATGCGCTAAAACAAGCGCGAGCGCAAAAGCCACTGAATAATGAAATGCGGCAAAACTTGCAATACTGCCGGACATCCCCAAATGATAGAAACTAATCACAAGTACAATGCCTAAAATAATCGCCCACAACCATGGGCTTTTAAAAGATCTGACCACGGGCATATTGGGGAAATAGTACATTGCTAGAGGCCCAATAATTGCCGCTAAAGTAATTCGGATACTTTCGATTGCGGTATCGCTGATTATATTGCTTCCCAAGTAAATAAACTGGCTTTCAAACACATTAAATAGCAGTGTAAAACTCAACAGCAATCCTGAAAGACAGTGCCGCGCTTTGCAAAACAGTAAAAGTGACAAGGCCAGTGAGAGCAGGGAAAAAAGCCCATCAAGTGCCAGACGGCCTAAATCGATTTTGACCTGCTCAATACGCTCACTCAATTGACTTCTTTCACCAACAAAGGTCTGAATTTGACCTTTTTTCAGCACTAATATATCGAGCGATTCTGCTTCGCCAACGTTAGCGCATTCGTATAGCGATGCTAATGATGCATGTAAATGCGCTTCACAATTGTCGATTGCAATTAATCTACCTCTATGAAGGCCTTGTTTAATAAGAGGCGACTCTGAAGGTGCAACTATTAAATAACGATTTAGAAAGGGATATTTATAAACAGAAGCGCCATATTCAAGAAAGCGAGTTTCTTGCTTGCCGTTCAAATTGGCCGCTGCGCTTAATCCATAGATGTAAAAAAGCACGGTAAAAAACAGCACACTGAAATAGGCTACCGCTGGCACCTTCGCCAGACAAGCAGACCCAAAGCTTGCGAGAACAGAATCCTGTTTTGTATTTTTCATTAGTGAACGCCAATGCCACTCACCCTAGCGAGCCCATAACTAAACGAAAAGTAAACTAAAAGTAAACTAAAAGTAAACTAAAACTCAGCCAATAAAGCTCGCGAAGTACAACAAATGAGTTTGTTTTTTATTTTTAAGCAATAACTTAGCACTAATAACTTTGCCTGTGCAATAAATAAGCAATGCTATTGCACAAATCGCTCGCTTGTTTACAAAGGTGAACTATACTCAATGCGTCAATTAACTTTAGGATGACTTTATGTCCAAGAATGAAAATGTGCGTTTAGATGAAGTTGAAACTCCCGCTCAGGCAGATACGGATGAGAATACACCGGCAAGTCCTCCACCCCAAGAGCAGGCGTCAGAAGATTCGCCAGAAGATTCGTCAGAAGAAAGGAACGATTAATTTATTGTACGAGCGCAGGATAAAAAGATTTAGTTTAAACAGATTCAGTACTGAAAAATCCAGTACAAACAATAACTAGCTTGAAGCGACCGGGCCCGAAATGGCCAAGCCGCTTCTCAAGCATTTACTGTTTTTCTGTTTTTCTGTTTTTCTGTTTTTCTGTTTTTCTATATTTACTGTTTCTTTTCTATGAACATGGCATCGCCATAGCTGAAAAAACGATATTCTTGCTTAATTGCCTGTGCATAAGCATGCATCACTTCATCTCGTCCTGCAAATGCGCTTATAAGCATCATTAAGGTAGACTGAGGAAGGTGAAAATTAGTGATCATCGCGTCAATAACTTTAAAGTTAAAACCCGGATAGATAAAAATACTGGTGTCAGATAAAAACGGCGCAATCAGTTTGTCGTTTTGTTGGTGTGCTGCAGATTCTACTGAACGCACTGATGTGGTTCCCACCGCAATGACTCGCTTACCCGCCGCTTTGGTGGCGAGTATTTTTTCTACTACTTCGTCAGTCACCTCTGCATATTCAGCATGCATAATATGGTCTTCAATATTTTCCACGCGAACAGGTTGGAAGGTTCCAGCGCCTACATGCAAGGTTACAAAAGCAGAATCTACGCCCTTCTCTCTGATTTTTTCGAGCAGCTTTTCGTCAAAATGTAAACCGGCTGTTGGTGCAGCCACCGCGCCTGGCTTTTCGTTATACACCGTTTGATAGCGCTCTTTGTCACTTTCTTCATCTGGCCTGTCTATATAGGGTGGAAGCGGCATATGCCCATGGGCTTCCAGTAAGTCAAACACATTTTCATCTGCATCAAAGCGAATATGAAAAAGTGCATCCTGACGACCCAAGACCTCAACATTTAAATTACCTTCCATATTCAAGCGGGCGCCTGCTTTCGGTGCTTTACTGGCTTTGATATGCGCCATCGCGGTATTGTCGCTTAAAACGCGTTCAAGCAATATTTCGACTTTACCGCCTGAAGATTTTTGCCCAAAAAGACGGGCAGGGATCACGCGAGTATTATTAAAAATGAGTAAATCGCCTGGCTCAAGAATCGATAGTATATCGGTAAACTGTCCGTGTTTTACCTCTCCGGTATTGCCATTGAGACGAAGCATTCTGCTTGCGCTGCGTTCTTTTGCAGGATACTTGGCGATAAGGTGTTCGGGTAATTCAAAATCAAAATCGGTTATTTTCATACAGCTCACAAAATGCGTTTACAAAATCACGAATGCGGTCGAATAGCTAAAGTTATATAAGTCTATACTTATCAATCAGCCCTCATACCCTAAAAAGGTCGCACATTATACGCGTATTCACTAATATTGGTTGTACATATTTTAGACATCTCCCAATGTTTGTTGTGTGTTTGACCCAGCTTTAACGCTGGGTTTGTTTTTTCTTAACGCATAAACCTTGTGTAAACATGCATTCTTTATAATAATTTCTCGCCTGTGGATACATCATTTACCTTGGCTTGGTCTTATCTCTTACTTAAATAATAACAACAGTATGACAACGTGGATTAAAGTGAAGCGAATCATGTCAAAGTACTTAAGCGAAATGCGCTGGTACATTATTGTCATGTTTACGCTTTTTTATGTCGCTTCCAGTTATTTATTGCTTTTTATAGCGGGCGAAACAGCGCTGCTCAATCCTGTCGACTTTACTTATTATCTGGTTGTTACTGGCTCAACGGTAGGCTACGGCGATATGTCGCCAACCAGCGAGATGGGCAAATCGGTGGTCGCGCTTTACATTATTCCAATGGGCTTGAGTATTTTTGCGCTCTTGTTAGGCAGGATCGCAAACTGGGTAGCAAAACAATGGCAAAAAGGAGCAAAAGGTTTGAACCAGTTGAACGTGACAAATCATGTATTGATCATTGGCTGGAACGGTAAACGTACCATGCAATTACTAAAGCTATTGCTGATTGAAAAAGCCAACTCCTCACACAATCCTGATATCGTGCTTTGCGTGCGAGCCGATATTGAGAATCCAATGCCTTCCAGAATCGACTTTGTTAAGGTTTCATCCTTTAATAATGACGAAGACATGGACAGAGCCTGTATCGAAACAGCAGCCACCATTGTAATTGATAATCCCCAGGATGATATGACAATGACCACGGCGCTATACTGCTCAAAACGTAACCAAAAAGCGCACAAGGTGGCGTATTTTGATGATGAGAGTTTAGTGCCTTTATTGCAAAAGCACTGCCCTGAAATTGAATGCACTCCCAGTGTAGCCGTTGAAATGCTGGCAAAATCTGCCTTTGATCCCGGTTCGAGTTTGCTTCATCACGATCTTCTGGATGTATATGAAGGGCAAGCGCAGTTTTCTGCCACTATCCCCGAAAATACTGAGCAGGTAGTCATTGAAAAAATGTTTTTAGCGCTCAAAAAACGCTACAACGCAACGTTTATTGGCTTTGCCAAACATCACGATATTCATAATATCAGTGTCAATCCCGACCTTTCAGAAACACTTGTAGCGGGAGATAAAATTTTTTACATCGCCGATAGTCGAATCAACGATATAGACTGGGCGAGCTTCAATCATTCTTAACTTGCAGATTTAGTAAGGGAAATTATGGACGCATTATACGATTCGCTGGCAGGCTTAAGCAGTTTTGCACTTTACTTCGTTATATCCATTGTGGCATTTTTTGTATTTAAAATTGTGTATGCCTTTGTCACTCCGCATGATGAGTGGCAGTTGGTAAGAGATGAGCAAAATATCGCGGCTGCGATAGGTTTTGGCGGTGCAATGATCGGCTTTGCTATTGCACTAGCAGGCGCAATCTCCAATTCTGAATTTTTGCTTGATTACGCCATTTGGGCACTTATTGCAACGTTTGCGCAAATTCTTGCTTTTCTCATTTTGCGTTTTACTTTTATGCCAAAAATTGCAGAGCGAATTGCGAACAACGAAGTGTCTGCTGGTATTATTTTAGCCTGCGTGTCGATTGCGATTGGTTTGATTAATGCTGCATGCATGACCTACTAACAATACATTTGTCATATCAGAGGGGAGAAATTAATGAAGCGTTCATGCCGGATTAATTTATCGCGTATGCGCAAATCGGTTTCGCTTGCACCGCTTAGTTTAGGCTTGGCAGGCATCTTTTTAAGTGGTTGTGCGGATAATCGAGATGACGCTCAGCTTTTTACAAGCATTGATGATTGCACAAACGGTTACCCCGGTTTGCGCGATGTATGTACTACCACCTATCAGCAGGCGCTAAAAGACGCCGAAGAAACAGGCCCAAAGTACGATACAGAATACGATTGTGAGTACGATTTTGGTCCGAATCAATGTCGTGAGGAAAATACGATATTCGGCAGTTTTTACATGCCTCTAATGGCTGGCTATCTGGTTGGCAACATGGTATCAAGACGCCCTTTCTACCAGCCCATGTATACCTCTTACAGTCGCTACAGTCCGCTAAGAAATCGCTGGTTTACGCCCGATGGCCTTGACCTTGGTGATATCAGAAAACGCAATTTTAAAGTCAAGCGCAGTATTTTTGATAAGCGCCCATTTAACACCAGTACGCTTAAACGTGGCGGCTTTGGGCAAATGGCCAAGTCTTCGTCTTCGTACCGCCCGAGCAGCCGTGGCTGGGGTGGCTAAACCCTTGTTATTAGCCGCTGATGTTTAAAATTCCCACACAAGAGCGGTCTCACTGGCGATCCTTGGCGCACGAGTACGGATTTCACTTTCATACCATGTATGGCGAGCCTTACTGGGATGAAAGTGCCTATTATCAGTTTAGTCTTGCACAAATTGAAAATGACCTGGAGGCGCCAACACAAGAAATTCATCAGATGTGTCTGCACATCGTCGACAAGGTTGTTAATAATGAAGTTCTGCTCGAAAAACTGGCTATCCCTTCTGCATATTGGCAAAGCATTGCTGATTCGTGGCATGCAAAAGACCCTTCTCTCTATTCACGTCTGGATTTTAGTTATGATGGCAAGTCGCCAGCAAAACTTTTGGAAAACAATGCCGACACTCCCACCAGCCTATACGAAACCGGGTTTTGGCAATGGCTGTGGCTAGAGCAGAAAGTCGACACCGGTGGCTTGTCTCGCGGGGCTGATCAATTTAATTCGCTTCAGGAAAAACTGATTGCCCAACTGGCAAAAATCGCACGCCATTATCAAACAGATTTTATGCATGTGACATGTTGCAAAGACACGGTAGAGGATAGAGGCACGATACAATATTTGCAGGATTGTGCAGCCGAAGCACGAATTTATACAGAGTTCGTGTTTGTTGAAGATATTGGCCTTAACGAACATCTTCAATTGACCGATTTAAACGATCAGCCAATTTCATTATGTTTTAAGCTCTACCCTTGGGAGTTCATGCAGCGAGAAGAATTTGGTCAATACGCAGTAAATCAAGATATTAAGTGGGTAGAGCCTCTCTGGAAATCTGTGCTGTCGAATAAAGGTCTTCTGGCGCTACTTTGGGAAAGCTTTGAAGGACACCCTAACTTGCTACCTGCTTACTTTGCCAGCGACATTGAAAATATCGCTAAGGCTAAAACGGCCAAGGCTATTGCTGACTTATCACTAAATAACAAGTGGGTAAGAAAGCCGCTTTATTCAAGAGAAGGTGCCAATATAAGCATTCTAGAAAATCTGGTTGATACCTGTCAGCCCCAAGAGCAGTCACTAGAGCAGTCACAAAACGCGCGGGCTAAAAAGAGAGAAACTCGAGCTCGCCAAAAAACAGTATTGCATGAAAGTGACGGCCCCTATGGCGAAGAGGGCTTTGTGTATCAAGCGTATCATCCCTTGCCTAAATTTGGCGACAATCATACCTTAATAGGTTCATGGCTCGTCGACAATAAAGCAGCGGGAATATCATTAAGAGAAGATAAGGACCTCATTACTCAGGACCTATCTCGCTTTGTACCTCATGTCATCTTGTAGCAGATTTATAAAAAATTACGATGAAGATATACTGGCGAGTGTTGACCTTTGCTGTAAATTTTAACAACTAAAAAACAAACGCTTACACAGTACTACTGAACCTTGTTACAAATTCCTCGTCCTTTTAACTATCATATTGATTATATTTTTGTAGAATAGCGCACTCGCAATTTGAGTAAGCAGTAAATGACATCACAAAACAGTACACAAAAACCCAAGCAGCAAGGTGGCTTTTTCGGCAATCTTGTCTTTAACATTATTATTCCTGTGCTCGTAATGAGTTACCTGAGTTCAGAAGAATATTTAGGCCCGGCATGGAGTGTGGTAGTTGCCCTTGCCTTTCCTTTGTGTTTTGGACTTTTTGACCTTAAAAAAACCAAAAAAGTGAATGGGTTTTCTGTTTTGGGGATCATTAGTGTATTGCTGACTGGCGGTATTAGCCTTTTAAAACTGCCGGCCGAATACATGGCAATTAAAGAAGCGGCCATTCCCGCTATTATTGGTTTAGCGGTACTGTTTACCCAGTTTGGGCATAAGCCTTTGGTTAAAATGCTGATATTAAATGACCAAATTATTAACTGGGATAAGCTCAATGCCAGCCTCGATGAAAAACAGGCGCATACCGACTTTAACAAGAAAGTTGCAGTAAGCTCTTACATTGTCGCTAGCTCGTTTTTCTTATCATCGGCCTTAAATTATGGCCTGGCGAAATACATCTTGGTCTCAGAGCCCGGCACAACGGCATACACCGAAGAATTAGGCAGAATGACGGCCCTAAGTTATCCTGTTATCGTCGTTCCAAGCATGGTTTTGCTCATTACCGCTTTGATTTATCTTTTTAAACAAATCAGCCACTGCACAGGTGAGCCGATTGAAACCTTTCTGAATCAATAAGTCCGGGTTAAAAAAGATAGTGATAGTAAAAACGCGCCTATTGGCGCGCTTTGATGAGTTTAAACAATCGTTCGGCAATATCGGTATTGTTTAAGTTGCCACTGAAGTGCCTGGCTCCCGGTCCGTAGCCATAAATATTCACATCTACCGCAGTATGTCCGTTTGTGGTCCAGCCAGTATTAGTCCGTTCGTTGACAATCCCTTTTAATAAATTCTCAATTTGACGAGATTCCATTTCACTGTTGGCAGAATCGATAATGGCAACTTCATCCTCAGTTAGCTCAAAACCAAACTGTGCCTCTACATAGCCTTTACGATCTTCGTGCTGCATCATTTCTTTGGCAATTGTAACAACTGAGGCTTTAAAATTGCTAAGCCACTTAGGGTCCCAGCGATACCCATCTGCGCCAGCCACTGTGAGTCCGCCTGTACTGTGATCCGCAGTTAGCAGTACGAGGGTATCCGGGTGCTCAACTGCAAATTTTTCAAGTACCTGCATGGCTACCGCTAAATCATCCATCTCGGCCATAGCAGATGCAATTTCATTTGCATGCCCTGCCCAATCAACTTGACTTGCTTCAACCAATAAAAAGAAACCTGCTTCGTTGTTTAGCGCATTTAAAGCGGTTGAAGTGAGCGCTGATAAGCGATGAGGGTTCGTATCATCCAAAGCCCAAGGCAAACTGTTTGCACCAAACAGACCAATCATCGGCTTGCTTAAATCAACATCTTCCAACTGAGAATAATCCGACAAATACTGATAGCCATTTTCTTCAAACGCAGCCACCAGATTCCGATCTTCTCGTATAAAATGGGTTTGCCCCGCTCCCAACATGACATCTGCGAGAAACTGACCATTAATTCGATCGTCAAAGAAGCTATCGGCTATTTGCTCGTAGTTGCGTCTTTGTTCATTTGCAACCATGTATGAGGCTGGCGTTGCGTGCACAATTGTGGATGTTACGGCCAAACCCGTTTTCATACCTTGCTTTCTCGCTGCATGAAGCACCGTTTCCAAAGGTTCTTTGTTTACATTCACCCCAATGGCGCCGTTGTAAGTTTTGAATCCGGTAGCTAAAGCCGTAGCGCTTGCAGCGGAGTCTGTCACATACCCAGATTCAGCATGAGGATAAGTGCGTTGAGTACCTAACAAAATGTCATCAAAAATAGTGGTTTCAACCGCTTCTGTTGAGGGATCATCTTTAAAATATCGATAAGCTGAAACATAGGCTGGCCCCATACCATCGGCAATCACCATAACAATATTTTTGGGGACGTCTTGATTTTCAATCCTTAGACTGTTGACAGAAGCGACCTGTTCGCTTTGGCTTGTAGCAAGGGGAGCCGTAGCAAGTGCTTCTGTCTGACTGTAAGCCATGGCACTAAACATCAGCAGTGCACCTGCGCTTATTGGCGCGACGCTTTTAGATAAATTAATTAAGCGCGTCAGTGGTGAGGCTTTTTTATTTGTCGCGTTTTCTATATTTTGTTTCATATCTGTCCTAATTTAAAGTGACTGACACTTTCGCTTTATTTCTGGATATATATTTCGTTTAAGTACGAGCATTTTTCATTTAAGTACGAGCATTGGCCCCAGAGCTTGAAGCGTTTGACTTAAAGCATTTGTGAGCTAACGCAAAATTATACACCGAATATCGCTTTCACTTGAAAAGTTTGTGACCATTTTCATTATAAACATGGAAAAATGGCAGTGAGGTCACTATATCGAATAAGCCTTAGTATTTCATAAGCTTGCAAATATATCGCATGGGCTTGCTTGCCTACATACTAAATAACCTGAATCCGGTTTAAGAACGTCGCTCAGCGCTACTAGAATTGCACATCACTTCGTTGCAAAAACCCAGTCAAAAATGCTGCACCTGCGAAATCGAGACCAATAATCATTCATAAAATAAATAATCAAAATGAAAATTATATATTTTTTTTATCAGCTCATGCGCTCTAGGATGAATTAACGGTCAAGGGCCTTAACCCAATAATTTTTGATTTCCTTATCTCAAATTGAGGCGTTATCTCAAACAGAGAAAGCTCACAGCGAAATCGCAAGTTATCACGTTAAATGCCCTCAATGCCATCGGCAAACCTAGAGGAAGCAATCATGTCAAACTATCAACAAGACATTCAACATTTCGCCAATTTAAAACAAGCACAAGGTAGCGCCTGGAACGCGATAAGTCCCGAGTACGCTGCGCGCATGAAGATACAAAACCGTTTTAAAACCGGACTTGATATCGCCCGATATACAGCGGCAATTATGCGCAAAGACATGGCTGAGTACGATGCGGACTGCTCGCAATACACTCAGTCTTTAGGTTGCTGGCACGGTTTTATTGGTCAGCAAAAAATGCTTGCAGTCAAAAAGCATCAGGGTACAACGAACAAAAGCTACTTGTACCTCTCAGGTTGGATGGTGGCTGCGCTGCGCTCTGAATTCGGTCCTCTGCCTGACCAGTCCATGCATGAGAAAACGTCGGTCCCGGCCTTGATTGAAGAACTATATACCTTTTTAAGACAAGCCGACGCCAGAGAGCTTGGCAACCTGTTCAACGAGCTCGATAAAGCAAAAGCTGAAGGCGGCGATACAGCCGATATTCAGAATAAAATCGACAATTTTGAAACCCATGTAGTGCCGATCATCGCAGATATCGACGCAGGTTTTGGAAATGAAGAGGCCACGTATTTACTGGCGAAAAAAATGATTGAGGCAGGAGCTTGTTGCATTCAAATCGAAAACCAGGTGTCTGATGCCAAGCAATGTGGTCACCAAGATGGCAAAGTGACCGTGCCGCATGAGGATTTTCTGGCAAAAATTAATGCCGTGCGCTATGCCTTTTTGGAGTTAGGTGTCGACGATGGTGTAATTGTTGCCCGAACCGACTCACTGGGTGCAGGCCTTACACAAAAAATCCCTGTATCTCAAAGCAAGGGCGACTTGGCCGCACAATATAACGCGTTTTTAGAAATCACTGACGTCAACTCGGTTGATGACCTGGGCGAAGGCGACACCGTGATGAAACTCGACGGTAAGCTTAAAAAGCCGGTTCGTTTGCCAAACGGTTTATACAAATTTAAAGAAAATACCGGGTTTGATCGCGTAGTACTTGACTGCATTACCAGTTTGCAAAACGGTGCCGATTTGCTTTGGATTGAAACAGAAAAACCGCACGTTGGGCAGATTGCCGCAATGGTCAACGCGATTCGTGAAGAGGTGCCCAACGCTAAACTGGTCTATAACAATAGTCCTTCGTTTAACTGGACACTTAACTTCCGTCAGCAAATCTTTGATTTATGGGAAGAGCAAGGGAAAGACACTACCGGCTACGATAGAAATGCATTGATGTCTGCAGTTTATGATGATTCTGAGCTAGCGCAAGAAGCGGACGCAAAAATTCAAACCTTCCAGGCCGATGCAGCACGCGAAGCAGGTATTTTCCATCATTTAATTACCTTGCCAACTTATCATACAGCAGCATTGTCTACTGACAACCTGGCAAAAGGCTACTTTGGTGAAGAAGGCATGCTGGCTTATGTCAAAGGCGTGCAGCGTCAGGAAATCCGGCAGGGACTAGCCTGCGTTAAGCACCAGGCCATGGCGGGTTCTGATTTAGGCGATACACATAAAGAGTATTTCTCTGGTGAGCAAGCCCTAAAAGCCTCTGGTGAAGACAACACCATGAATCAGTTTGATGTTGTAGCCTAGCACAAGATACGGTGTAGATCGCAGCATCACTACCACGTGATGCCAGACAACTTAAATGAGTCGAGACTCTTGTTCAGCGCCCTTCGGGGCGTTTTTTTATGGGAATACAATATTGAAAGCATCATGTTGAATCGCTTTAATTTGATGGATAGCTCTGCTCACTCTCTTCTTCAACAGGATGCTTTCAATATAGTATAGCCAAGCATTTTTTTGATTTAGCGCAAACTTTGTGCATATTCACGCCAATAATGCCTTATGATAGTGTTATCTTTAAGCGTTATATCAGTTACAGCCAAGGAAAATGCGTTGAACATAGCAAAGGTAGATTTAAATTTACTTGTTTACTTAGATGTATTACTTCGGGAAGGCAGCGTTACAAAAGCCGCTAATCAGTTAAGCATCACCCAGCCAGCCATGAGCAATGGCCTCAAAAGACTCAGAGACTTATTTAAAGATCCTTTACTTGTTCGCACCAGTGACGGTATGACACCCACCAAACGTGCATTAGAATTGCGACCTGTTATTCGTGATGTACTGAGCCGTTTGGAATCTTCAATACAGCCAGAAGTTGAATTTGAGCCAGCCTCGTCTATTCGGACCTTTAGGATCATGACCAGTGATTACGCTGAATCGACACTTTTGCTTGAACTTATTGGGCGCTTATCCAAGCTCGCACCTAATATTACACTCGACCTTATCACCCCGTCAGATGTGACCTTTCATGACGTTGAGCAAGGCAAAGTCGATATGGCAATCAATCGCTTTGACGAGCTTCCTCTTTCTTTCCATCAAAAAGTGATTTGGTACGATACCTTTGCCTGCGTAATTGGTGCTGACCACCCAAGTGCAAACAAGTTTGATTTGGATGCCTACCTGAGCGGCCAACATATATGGGTAAGTAAAACAGGATTTGGTGTCGGCGTAGGTATCGATCCAACGGAAGTTCAAAAGCTTGGATGGGTAGATGCAGAGCTTATTAAACTGGGTAAGCAGCGCGATATTCGTGTTTTTACTCGCCACTATCACGCCGCTTTGCAACTCGCCAAAACGCAAAACCTGATTGCAACGCTTCCAAGCAAAGCTGCAAAGATATTTAAAGATGACCCGGCTATTAAAGTGGTTCCGCCGCCTTTTGACATTCCGCCGATTGCCCTGAAGATGGCATGGAGTGCATTATTGCATCACGATGCCGGCCATATATGGCTACGACGCTTAATTAACGAAGTAGCTCAGGAAATGACCCAACAAGCATAAGCAGCACAAAAACGAGGCGTGGCGGTACTTAAACACGTGCGCCACACTTCATTCATGAAATTTATGCTTAATATATCATTCATAAACTAAACATTAGGTCTTTGTTTTCTTACACTGAGTCAAGGTACAGATACAGGCATCAACGGGAGAAACTCGTGTCAGATTATATAAGCATTGGACGATTGCGCGTAGATAAGACGCTTTATGACTTTATTAAGCAAGATGCTATACCTGGTACCCAAGTGGATGAAAAAGCCTTCTGGCAAGGCTTTGAAAAAATACTCCTTGAATTGAGTGAAACAAATCAGGCATTGCTTGATAAGCGAACACAACTGCAAACCGCCATTGACGAGTTTCATACGCAAAATCGTTCACAAAATAAAGAAGAGAGCTTTGAGGAATATAAACGCTTTTTGCTTGATATTGGCTACCTGCTTAATAATGATGATGCGCCTGCCAGCGAAAGCACAAGTGTCATTAGTACTGCAAATGTTGATGATGAAGTGGCAACAATGGCTGGTCCGCAACTGGTTGTCCCTATAAACAATGCACGTTACGCATTAAATGCGGTGAACGCTCGCTGGGGAAGTTTGTATGACGCGCTTTATGGAACAGATGCCTTAGATCTTACCGAAAGTACGTCAGAGGCAACAAAAAATACAGGTGAATATAATCCCAAACGCGGTGAACAAGTTATTCACGCTGCCCGAAAATACCTGGATATTATTGCCCCGCTGCAACAGGGCAGTCACATCGATAGCACACACTATAGCATTGAGGACGGATTCTTAAGCGTCACACTCAAAGACAGCACGCGCACAACGCTAAAACAAGCGGAACAATTTGTCGGCTACCAAGGCCACATCAACTCGCCTACAGCGATTTTAATTCGACATAATGGCCTGCACGCTGAATTACAGTTTGATGCCAATCACGCCATAGGAAAGACCGACCCAGCAGCCCTCAAAGACATCTTGTTAGAGTCGGCCATTACCACAATCATGGACTGTGAGGATTCTGTCGCTGCAGTTGATGCAGAGGATAAAACGCTGGTTTACAATAACTGGCTAGGTCTGATGCAGGGGAATTTAAGCATTAGTATGCAAAAGAATGGAAAATCCATAACCCGTAAAATGCATGCCGACCGGATTTATAACACGCTCGACAGTGGCACCTTGATTTTAAGCGGAAGAAGCTTAATGTTTGTCAGAAACGTGGGTCATCTAATGCAAAACGACGCCATTTTATTAGATGAGCAACCCATTTTTGAAGGCATCATGGACGGTGTGATTACCAGCTTGATTGCCAAGCACGACTTACTTAAAAACAGCCCCTTTGAGAACAGTAAAAAAGGCAGTGTTTATATTGTAAAACCTAAAATGCATGGCAGCGAAGAAGTTGCATTTACGAACACTTTATTCGCCATGATTGAGGATATGCTTGGTCTGGAACGTTTTACCCTAAAAGTCGGCATAATGGATGAAGAGCGGCGAACCAGCTTGCAACTAAGCGAATGTATCGCAGCGGCTAAAGAGCGCGTAGTTTTTATTAATACCGGATTTTTAGATAGAACCGGGGATGAAATTCATACCTCTATGTTAAAAGGTCCCTTTGCACCAAAAGGTGAACTGAAAGCTCGCCCATGGTTGCAAGCTTACGAGACAGCCAATGTGTCTACTGGCCTGAAATGCGGCTTATCCGGAAAAGCGCAAATAGGCAAAGGGATGTGGCCAATTCCTGATCAAATGCATGCAATGATGGAAGCAAAAATTAATCATCCAAAGGCAGGGGCAAGCACAGCCTGGGTGCCCTCGCCCACTGCTGCTACATTACATGCATTGCACTATCATCAAGTTGATGTATTTGCTTTACAGCAAGTGATTAAAGCGCAGGAATTTGATGGCATCGATACAATTTTAGATATTCCCCTGCTTGAAAAGGACCGCAAGTTGAGCGCTGCCGAAATTCAGCGTGAATTGGATAATAATGTGCAAGGCATATTAGGCTATGTGGTTCGCTGGGTGCATCAAGGGATAGGTTGCTCGAAAGTCCCCGATATTAACAACGTTGGATTAATGGAAGACCGGGCGACCTTGCGTATCTCAAGTCAGCACATCGCCAATTGGCTTGAGCACGGACTGGTGGATGCACAGCAGGTCAATGAATCGCTAAATCGAATGGCAGCGCTTGTAGATAAGCAAAATCAGGCAGATCCCGAGTATATTACAATGTTGCCAGATTTGGAGAATAGTATCGGTTTTCAGGCGGCCAAGGACCTTATATTTTTAGGCAAGGTTCAGCCAAACGGTTACACAGAGCCGCTTTTGCATCAGCGTCGAAAGGAAATGAAAGCACTGTTAGCAGATAAATAATTGCTTATTTGTAAAAAGAGGTCTAGTCTGCATTGAAGGATATATTTTCGCTAAATTACAATAACTTGATTTGCGAATGAACATATCCTGGCAAACATTCGAGCGTCGTAGACGTACATTAAAAGCTCGGTTAACTCGTACTCTTAATACCGGTTAATACTGGTTAATAACGGTTTACAAGGAGCAAGTATGTACAAATCACTCAATAAGGCGCTTTTAGCAGGATTTTTAGTCAGTTTTTCTTTGCTAACTCAAGCGGCCATCATTAAAGCCACAGCAATGCTGGACTATGGTCAAGAAGTGGCGCCAAGTAATCCCACGCCCAGCGATGCCTCAGGTATGGCTACCTTGATGTTCAATACCGATACGTCTACCGTCGATATTATGGCAGAAATTACCGGGATCAGCCTTGCGGACGTTACCTTTCCTGATGGAGGCTTAGCCTTTGGTAACGCTGGACCGTTTCATATTCATAATGGCTTTGCAGGTGAAAATGGCCCGATAGTGGTGCCTTTTAGTCTTGCTAGCTATTTTAGTGAAACGGCAACGGGTATCAGTGTTATGGCAACAGGCATTAGTTTTGACAGCGCACTCATTACCAACTTATATGCCGGCGGACTCTATCTCAATTTACATACTCTCGATTATGGAAGCGGTGAAATACGAGGACAACTTGCAGCTGTTAACGCACCTGCGATTGCTGGATTTATCTTTTTCGTCGCCTTAATTCTCATACTCCGTCGAAACTAAGCGCAATTTATGAATGAAATGCGTAAAACTGACATTTTACGGTTGACCCAGTGTCTAAAGACGATTACATTCATAAGCCTAAATACAGGAAAAGATGATTTTAAAGAAAGGTTTGTTTTAAAAAGTGAAAAATAACGCAATAATCATTTTACTTCTACTCGGTCTGGCGAATTAGGCGCACGGGTAGCCTGTATTAAAATTTTCAGAACCCGTGTAAAGCACGGGTTTTTTTATGGCTGCTAACTTCTGTGGCTATGTTGGATAAAAGATACAAGTAAGATATCAGCAAATTATTAAAGAAGGTGAACATATGGAAAAGCAAGTTATTATCTTCGATACCACGCTACGAGACGGTGAGCAAGCCTTACCCGCTAGTTTAAGTGCTCGCGAAAAACTGCAAATCGCTCTTATGCTAGAGCGTCTCGGCGTTGATGTTATCGAAGCTGGCTTTCCTGTCTCCTCACCGGGCGATTTCACGTCGGTTCAAATGATTGCGCGCGAAGTTAAAAATGCCAGAGTGTGTGGCCTTTCAAGAGCATTGGAAAAAGACATAGACGCCTGTGGCGAGGCTTTAAGCGTCGCAGAGCAATTTCGCATCCATACTTTTATTGCAACGTCTGATATTCATGTAGACACTAAACTGCGCAAATCCCAGGATGAAGTGGTCGAAATGGCCATCAAAGCTATTCAACACGCCAGAAAATACACTGATGATGTAGAGTTTTCCTGTGAAGATGCAGGACGCACGCATATCGACTACCTTTGCCGCATGGTCGAAGCCGCTATATCTGCAGGCGCTAGCACAGTGAACATTCCTGATACAGTGGGCTACACTATTCCTTCTGAGTTTGGCGGCATAATCTCATCATTGTTCGATCGCGTGCCCAACATTGATAAAGCCGTAATTTCGGTGCATTGCCATAATGATTTAGGTTTGGCAGTGGCCAATTCGCTGGCGGCAGTGCAAGCAGGAGCCAGACAAGTAGAATGTACCGTGAATGGCATTGGTGAACGCGCAGGAAACTGTTCGCTTGAAGAAATTGTCATGACGCTTAAAACCCGCGAACAGATGCTCGGTTTGCAAACCAACATTCGCTCTCAGGAAATCAGTAAAGCGTCTAAACTTGTCAGTCAATTATGCAATATGCCCGTACAGGCAAACAAAGCCATTGTTGGTGCAAACGCTTTTAGCCATAGCTCGGGTATCCATCAGGATGGCGTACTAAAAGGCCAAAATACCTACGAAATTATGACGCCTGAAAGCGTAGGCATAAATAAAAACAATTTAAACCTGACTTCACGCTCTGGTCGGCACGTTATTAAGCATCGCTTAGGTGAGCTAGGTTACAAAAGCGACGAATATGATTTGGATGAAGTCTATACGGCCTTTTTAAAGCTGGCTGACAAAAAAGGCCAGGTATTTGACTACGATTTGGAGGCGCTTCTGTTTTTTAATCAACAAAAACATGAAGATGCCTACTATAAGCTTACATACCTGCATGCGACATCGGGGCATAATATTATCCCATCGGCAACGGTAAGTTTGGAGCTCGGAGAAAAAAGCCTTACCAAATCGGCAACAGGCAATGGCCCGGTTGATGCCGCGTTTAATGCTATTATTTCAGCTATCGAAGGACACGACTTAGATATTGTTGACTTTAAACTTGATTCCAAAGGTGAAGGTGCCGATGCCTTGGCGCAAGTGAGTGTGATAGTTGAGTACAATCATCGCCGGTTTAACGGTATCGGACTCGCCACAGACATTGTTGAAGCTGGCGTTAAAGCCTTAATATTTGTGCTTAATAACATGCATTTAGCCGATCAAATAGATCAACAAAAACAAAAAATTGTAGGAGTGTAAGCATGAGGGAACACAAAATTGCGGTGCTAGCGGGGGATGGCATTGGCCCGGAGGTCATGAAAGAAGCTAATAAGGTACTGGATGCGGTATCGCAATCGTTTGGATTTACCTTATCGCGAGAAGCGCATCCGGTTGGCGGCTATGCAATTGATACTTGCGGTGAAGCACTGCCAGCATCTACTCTTAAAGCGTGTGAACAAAGCGATGCCATTTTATTCGGTTCAATAGGCGGACCTAAATGGGATAGCCTTCCCCTTGAGAAGCGCCCGGAACGAGCGGCCTTGTTGACCCTGCGCAGTCATTTTGATTTGTTTAGTAACTTACGTCCTGCTCGCATTTATCAAGGCCTGGAAGACCTATCCCCACTTCGAAAAGACATTGCTGCAAGCGGCGTCGATGTGCTAGTAGTAAGAGAGCTGACGTCGGGAATTTATTTTGGCCAGCCAAAAGGCGTAGAGGGCGAAGGTGAGTCACAAAATGCGTTTGATACCATGCGCTATTCCCGCGCTGAAATACGCCGTATTGCGCATTCGGCCTTTCAGGCGGCCAGCAAACGTAATAACAAGGTCACTTCAGTTGATAAAGCCAACGTGCTGGTGACCAGTCGCCTGTGGCGAGAAGTGGTCGAAGAAGTTGCTCAGGAGTATCCGCAGGTTACCCTTGAACATATTTATATTGATAATGCGACCATGCAACTGATTGTGAATCCAGCTCAATTTGATGTGCTGCTTTGCTCCAATCTCTTCGGTGATATCTTATCTGACGAATGTGCCATGATCACAGGCTCTATGGGTTTATTAGCCTCTGCCAGTATCAATGCGGACGGCTTTGGCATGTACGAACCCGCTGGAGGCTCAGCTCCGGATATTGCCGGAAAAGGCATTGCCAATCCTATTGCGCAGATCTTGTCTGCCGCTATGATGCTGAGATTTTCCCTTAACGAAGAAGCTGCCGCAGATAAGATAGAATCGGCCGTGGTGACTGCACTTTCGCAAGGTATGCTTACCGCAGAGCTATTACCAAAAGACAAACGCGAAACGGCGAAAAGCACCAGCGAGGTAGGCGACTTTATCGCAAATTTATGTCGCTGAATTTTGGGTTGCCAGCTCAACTCAGATAAACAGACGCCTTCGTTGGCCAGTAGAACATACTTACAGAATTGATTGAAAGGAAACGCCATATGGGCAAAACACTTTATGAAAAAATCGTTGATGCGCACTTAGTCGATAGCATTGGCGAGGATTTACTCCTATATATTGATCGTCACCTCATACATGAAGTTACGACGCCGCAAGCCTTCGCCGGGCTGGATGAGAAAAATCGTAAAGTGCGAAGACCCGATTTAACCTTTGGCACGATGGATCACAGTATATCGACACGTTCGCTGGCACTGGATGCCTGCGGGCCGCAAAACGCATTACAGCTAAATACCCTTGCCGTAAATTGCGCCAGACACGGAATCGAGCTTTATCCTGTAGGGCACAAAAATCAAGGCATTGTCCATGTTATTGGCCCACAATTAGGACTTATTCAGCCAGGTATGACTGTTGTTTGTGGTGACTCTCACACCGCGACTCATGGTGCCTTTGGTGCACTTGCTTTTGGCATAGGTACCTCTCAGGTAGAGCATGTACTTGCCACGCAAACGCTTAAACAGTCCCGTGCGAAAAATATGCGCGTAAGCATTGAGGGAAAACTGGGCCTAGGTGTTACCGCAAAGGATATTATTCTCGCCATTATTGGAAAAATTGGGCACGCTGGTGCCACCGGACACGTTATAGAATATGCAGGCAGCGCCATTCGTTCGCTTTCAATGGAAGAGCGCATGACGGTTTGCAACATGAGCATCGAGGCAGGCGCAAAAGCGGGCCTCATTGCGCCAGATGAAACAACATATGCCTACATAAAGGGCAAGGAATTTGCGCCTTCTGGCGAGAACTGGGATAAGGCGCTTAGCTTTTGGCACACACTTTTTTCAGATGATGACGCAAAGTTTGATACGCTCGTTAAGCTTAAGGCCGAAGATATTGCACCTCAAATTACTTGGGGCACCAATCCCGGACAGGTTGTTGCAGTAACTGAAGCGGTTCCCTCACCTGATGATTTTGCCGACCCAATCGTAAAAGCATCAGCAATAAAAGCGCTAAAATACATGGCCCTTGAGCCCGGGCAAAAACTTACTGATGTGGATGTTTCTCACGTATTCATCGGCTCTTGCACCAATAGCCGCATTGAGGATTTACGAGCTGCCGCTGCTGTTGCCAAACAGGGAAAGGTCAAAGACTCCGTTACCGCGATTGTTGTTCCAGGCTCAGTGGCGGTAAAAGAACAGGCTGAAGCTGAAGCGCTCGATAAAATATTTATTGATGCCGGCTTTGAATGGCGCCTGCCGGGTTGTTCAATGTGTTTAGGTATGAATGATGATGTGCTTAATGAAGGCGACCGCTGTGCATCCACCAGCAATCGAAATTTTGAAGGCAGGCAAGGCCGTGGTGCTCGTACGCATTTAGTTAGCCCTGAGATGGCAGCGGCGGCTGCAATAGAAGGTCGTTTTACGGATGCACGTCGCTTTAAATCATAGTGCCTAGTCAAAGCGCGAGGTCAAAGTGTCAGATCAATGAAAAATACACAGCAATAAGCACAATATGCAAAAACGCGTTAAATAAGTCATTCATTACAGCAAATTTAAAAAGATAGAGACCCATAATGAGCGGAATATCACAAATAAGCGGAAGAGCAGCCCCTCTTGATCAAGCTAACGTCGATACAGATCAAATCATCCCCAAGCAATTTTTGACTGGCGTTACACGTAGCGGCTACGGAAAACACCTTTTTCACGACTGGCGCTATCTGGATAAAAACGAAAGCGTCCTTAACCCCGATTTTTCGCTAAACCAAGGGGTACATAAAGGGGCAACTATTTTACTTACCCGTGAAAACTTTGGCTGTGGATCAAGCCGAGAGCATGCTCCATGGGCGCTTGCCGACTATGGATTTGAAGCCATCATCGCTGTTAGCTTTGCTGACATTTTCTATGGCAACTGCATCAATAACCAGTTGTTACCGATTGCGCTTTCAAGTGCACAAGTACAAGCGCTATTTGAAGCGGTAAGCGCCTCACCCGATCTTGAAATAAGTATTGATTTGCCCGAGCAGACCATCAATTTTGACGACACATCATTCAATTTCGATATAGCGGAACATCATAAACATAATTTAATCAAAGGCTTGGATGCGATTGGGCAAACTTTGGAGCTAGATAGCAAAATTAGTGCATTTGAAGGAAAACGGCAAATTTGGCTTTAAAAATCGTGAAGTTGGCCGATAGCGTTTACACAGCAAAGCCAGTTTTGGCATCGGCTCCTTCAATCACGATAGCGTAAAAAGAATCAGCATGAATCAAAGCATTGGAATAGATGAAGTAAAGGTGGGGATGTACCTCGTAAGCCTTCATGAATGCGAAACCAATTTGCAAGTAAAAAGTCAGGGATTGATTAAGTCTACAGCGACCATAGAGAGTCTCAAACGCAGAGGCGTTAAAAGTATTATTATCGATGCAGACAAAAGTGTGCATGCATCTCACGTCAAATCACAAACCGATATCACCAAGCTGTCGAAAGAAAACGATGTAAGTGTTGAGCACAAACCTGCTTTGTCACCGCAAATATTGGATTTTGCAAAGCATCAGGAGCACCTTGCCAAAGCAGATAAGCTTTATACACAAGCGCGTGCCTTGCAGTCGCGATTTATTAAGCAGCTCAGAAGCGGGGATGCCCCGGATTTTGATGTACTGAATGCCATGTGCCAGGATGTCATAGACTCTGTGTTTGAAAATAACGAAGCGCTTAGCTGCCTCGTTATGCTAAAAGACACCAGCGACTACCTGGTAGAGCATTCGCTAAATTGCGCCATTTTATTAAGCATGTTTGCGACCCATCGAGGTATGACACAAGCAGAAATAGAAGATCTGACTTTATCCGGTCTTTTGATGGATTTAGGCATGGCATTACTGCCCGATGAGCTTGCCGCGCGACAAGACGAATACTCTCAAGCAGACCTTACGCTAATGCGCTCTCACGTCGATATTGGCGCAGAGATTGTGGAACGCTATGCGGATTTGCCGCCTATGGTTAGAGAGGTCATCCTAAATCATCATGAGCGCGTTGATGGTAGCGGATATCCTAAGCAAAAATCGGGAGAGGCGGTATCAATTTATGCCCAAATGGCGGGCTTGGTTGATACCTATGACGCCATGATCACTGATCGTAAGTTCCGCTCATCAAGAACAGCACAAGATGTTCTTGAGAAATTGGAAACAGACGCCTCTTTTGACTCGGAGCTGGTTGAAGCATTTATTGCAGCAATAGGTTTGTACCCGGTAGGCGCTTTAGTGCATTTAAGCAGTGGCAAACTTGCCATTGTGGTGCAAAAGCACCCTAAATACCCACTTAAACCGAAAGTAATGAGTTTTTATAGCATTCGAAATAAAATGCACACAGAAGTGAAGTTAACTGACTTAAGTAAATCAAGCGATAAAATCAAAAGTGTAGTGCGACCTGAGGAATTTGACCTTAATTTGCCTCAGTTTTTCAAAAAGGTATTTCGCTCTTAAGTCACTCTAATTTTACCAATCCGATAGCGCATTCATTGAAAATGTGGTTCCCCTGAAGTCGAGAATAATGCGCTCAGGTTCAATCTCAACTATCGATAGGTCCTGAGCGATTGCATCGCCTTCTGACAAACGCAATCCATTAACACGCACCCATCTATCTTGTGGATTAGAAGCATACATATGAGCACTAAAACTCATTGCCGGTATTTGAGTGAGTATGGCTGGTGACAACTGGTCAATGCGTTGTAGGCTCTGCCTGTCTTGACCAGACGGATTTCGGGATTGTCCCACCGGCCGCGCGGGTGCGCGCAACACACCGCTATCGGTAATGATGTCGTCCAGATTGTTTTGTTCAAGAGCAGATTCATAGGGATTCTCAGTAAAACCCGGTATTTGTTCATCGTCCTGCTCGCTACCTTCTGCCTCAAGCTCTGCGGCAGCTTGCTGCACTCGCCGGAGAAGATCTTGTGAACTTGCAGCGCCCTCGCCTGCCCTGCTGTTAATACCTTCTTCTATTTGATTTGTCGGCTCACTTTCATCGGTGGCACCAAATCCTAATAATGTCTCACCTTCATTTAGCACAATACCGTTAACAATGCGTTGATTGCTCTTATCTTCAGCCCTTAGCGTTTGCTCAGGCATTTGCTCAGGCGTTTGCTCTGCTGCTTCATCTGTCGCTTCATTTAATCCTCGTGTCAGCGATTGTGCGGTTTCAGTATCTTGTGAATCGAGCACGGGTGGTATTTCACCTATATTGTCTTTATCTTTATCTTCATTTTCATTTTGATTTTTTCCGTTTGAGCCAGGGGTGGCTTCTTTTGCTTCATTTAAATGACCGGTAAGCGCAGCAGTGCTATTCTGGCTGCCCTTTGTTTGTGACACCACTTCCTGTGGCGTTTTCGAAAGCCACGAGGGTACTTGCATAATTGAAAACCCAAGCCCAAACCCAATAACAATAGCACCCAATAAAAGAGAGTATGGCAGCCCATACAAGCGCCATTTAGACGGCATTTCGTCTATGGCAGGCATAAATAACGAACGGTGGAATTGTTGGGAAAGCTGCCTGTCAACGGCTGACGCTTGCTTGTCTCGAGCCATTAAGCGCTGTGTTGCGGTGGGCGTTTTAACGGTGATTCCAGGCTTATCAGTACTAATGTTGCTTTGCTCTGTACTCTCTTGTTCGAGAACAAAACTCTGGGCGTCATCCACTTCGACGCGCAAAACACCCATTTCGGTTAAGCCCTTTACCATGGCTTCAGATTTAATCATCCCGACCCGACGAATCTTCACAGGGCCGTTTTGCTCTAGCACTTGAGTCACCATCATGCCCGGCTTGAGCTCGGAAACTAAAAGCACTTTAACAGAGGAATTTTCGTGCTTGTCAGGCATAGATCCCTCCAATCACTAAACCACCGATTAATGCCGCAATAAAGCCGATAACATATCGTTTTCGCCACTTGCTCTGCTGTCTTTGCATGACGATATCTTCACCAAGCACCTGATAACTCGCAGACATCATAACTTGATGATCAATAAAAGGGCGCTGCAGGGAATAGCCAAGGCTCAAGGCCCTGTCGCAAAGCAAGTTTATTACACGGGGAATACCGCCAGATATGCTAAATATCAGTTCGCAAGCTGCTTTTGTAAACGGACTTTGCGCAGAATCAGCCACGCTAAGTCGATGTTCAATATATGTGCTTACTTCATCTTGAGTTAGCGGTAAAAGATGGTAGCGCGCCGTTACACGCTGTGCCAATTGTCTAAGCTCGTTTCGTCGCAGTAGATGTTGCAATTCGGGCTGTCCGATCAAAACCACTTTTAACAGCTTTTCACGATTGGTTTCCAGATTAGTGAGCAAACGCAGTTGTTCAAGCACTTCTGGCAAGAGATGCTGCGCTTCATCGATGATCAAAACGGTATTCATTCCCCGCTGATGATTATCTTCAAGCTTACCTAAAATGCTGTCGGTGTAGGTTTTAAGTGATGCTTTTGATTCGTCGTAATCAATACCCAGTTCATCGCAAACCGTGGCAAGTAACTCCAGAGCTGACAGGGTTGGGTTAAGGATCACTGCGGTTTGAGTATCGTCTGACAAGTCCTGCATTAATTTGCGCGAGACGGTGGTTTTACCGGTGCCAACCTCACCCGTTAACATCACAAAGCCACCGGATTCCTGCAATCCAAAGGTAAGATGCGCTAATGCCTGCTTATGTCGCGTGCTCATAAACAAATAATCGGGATTAGGTGCGATTGAGAAAGGATTATCCGTTAATCCATAATAATTTAAATACACGCTTTGATACTCGGTTGTTCGTACAAAAAGTCCTTGCGCGTACGTTAGCAGATACCGGACATGAGTCAATATAGTATTTCTTCGCGACACCCGGGTTATTATGATATTTTAAGCGTCAGTTTTTTTAATCGCCGCTTTTATTGGCAACACTTTATTAGACGATATTCAGTATGCAGATATACTTGGTTGGCGGCGCGGTGCGCGACACCTTGCTTAATCGCAAAGTCACAGAGCGCGATTATGTGGTTGTTGGGGCGACGCCACAGCAAATGCTTGATAAAGGCTTTACGCAAGTCGGTAAAGACTTTCCTGTATTCTTGCATCCAAAAACAAAAGAAGAATACGCCCTCGCGCGCACAGAACGTAAGAAAGGTAGAGGCTATACTGGCTTTGAATGCGATGCTTCACCTGATATCACGCTTGAGCAGGATCTTATGCGCCGAGACTTGAGCGTTAATGCAATGGCCATGGACTCAGATGGGAAGATTATAGATCCATTCAATGGTCAGGCAGATTTAAACAAGCGTATTTTGCGACACGTAAGCGATGCCTTTGTTGAAGACCCTTTGCGTGTGCTTCGCGTGGCTCGTTTTGCAGCGCGCTATCATGAATACGGTTTTTATGTTCACAGCAGCACGCTGGATTTAATGCGCCAACTTTCTCAAAGCGGCGAATTAGCGGATTTAAGCGCGCCGCGAGTTTGGCAAGAAACGGAAAAGGCGCTCAGCGAGTCGCATCCAGAGGTGTATTTCACCACATTAAAATCGGTTGATGCCCTCAAACATTGGTTTGCAGAACTGGACAAGCTCTGGGGCATTCCCAATCCGTCTGACTGGCATCCCGAAATTGACACTGGCGTGCATACCATGATGGTACTGCAGCAAGCCGTTGCCTTAAGTAACGAACTTAGCGTTCGCTTTGCTGCTTTAGTGCATGACTTGGGCAAAGCCCTTACCGATGTGACCAACTGGCCGTCTCATCATGGTCATGACGATTTGGGACTAAGTGCCATTGAAAACTTCTGTAAGCGGCTTGGAGTACCTAATCAATGTCGGGATTTAGCTTTATTGGTTAGTCAGCATCATTCTGTGATCCATCGCGTGTTTGAAAATTCACCTGAAGATATTCTTAATGTGCTGAACAAGGCTGATGCATGGCGAAGACCGCAGCGCTTTGAACAGCTTTTATTAACCTGTAAATGCGATTTTTTAGGGCGTAAGCATTTTGCTAATCGCCCTTATCCGCAATATGAATACTGGCGCAAGCTACTTGTAGACTTAGGCAAAATTGATGTACAGCAGTTTGTGCAAAACGGCGCGAAAGGACCTGAAATAAAACAGATGCTTCATCAGGCCCGATTAGAAGTGATTGCTAAACAAAGCCCATAAACTAGTGTACACTTCAGCCAATTTTTTCTACCCCCCCGTTTTACCTTTAAAAATCACCTCAGTGAACTGGAGATTATTGCATGTTTGAAGAACTCGAATTAGATGACGCGCTTTGTCGCGGCGTGGCTGAAATGGGTTATACCCAGCCAACGAGTATTCAGGCAATGGTGATCCCCGATGCAATGGAAGGCTTTGATATTCTTGCCAGCGCGCCCACCGGTACCGGTAAAACCGCCGCTTACATATTGCCGGTTGCGCAATATTTACTCGATCACCCAAAGCGTATAAACGGAAGCGCACGAGCGCTGGTCCTTGTGCCAACGCGAGAACTCGCTATTCAGGTAGCTGAGCAGGCAAATAAAATTATCAAATTTGCCGGGCTTCGATGCGATGTGATAACTGGCGGTATTAACTACGGTACTGATAAAGCCATTTTTGAACAAAAGCCGGATATTCTTGTTGCCACACCCGGGCGCTTATTTGAGCATATTGAAAAAGAAAGCTTTGATTGCAGAGATATTGAATCTTTAGTGCTTGATGAAGCAGACCGTATGCTGGATATGGGATTTTCTGCGGTAGTTAATCAAATTGCGGCTGAGGCCAGGTGGCGTAAACAGAGTATGCTGTTTTCTGCCACTCTTGAAGGGCGAGGCGTACGAACCTTTGCCCAGGAATTGCTGAATGAACCGAAAGAGTTCAATGCCAGTCCTTCTCGCAAGGAAAAAGCCAAAACGCTACAGTGGTTTCACCTGTGTGACGATTTAGCGCACAAAGACGCGCTTTTAGAGCATCACTTACAGCACAGTATTGAGTCATGTATCGTGTTTATAAAAACGCGAGAGCGTTTACATGCGCTTAAAGATAAATTGATGAATAAATATGGACTGGTCTATTTACAAGGTGAGATGCCACAAGATAAACGCAACGCAGCATTGGCAAAATTCAAGTCGGGCGAAGCAAAGATTTTACTTGCCACCGATGTTGCTGCCCGCGGCATTGATGTTCCCAATGTGAGTCATGTAATTAACTATGATATGCCTCGCGGCGCAGACGTTTACGTACATCGCATAGGCCGAACTGGCCGTGCTGGCGCAAAAGGCACCGCGATTTCCTTGATTGAAGCGCATGACTATATCTGGGTAGGAAAAATTGAACGCTACACAGGTGAATCGTTTAAAGCACGAGTGGTTGATGGATTGCGTCCCAAACATAAAGCACCAAAGTTAGTAAAAAAGAGCAAACCTAAAAACAAGGCAAAGCGTAAGAAGAGCAAAGATACAAGCAAAAAGCGTAGCAAAAAATGAGGTTTTCCCTTCCTGTACAACAAATTGTCTTAGCCACCGGCAATAAAGGCAAAGTCGCTGAATTTGCTTCTTTATTTGAGCAGTACAGCATTAAAGTTAGTCCGCAATCTGAATTTTTAGTGTCAGACGTGGCTGAAACCGGTACCACTTTTGTTGAAAATGCCATTATTAAAGCGCGACATGCATCACAAGAAACCAAGCTTCCGGCAATTGCTGACGATAGCGGACTTGTGATTGATGCTCTGCACGGCGCGCCAGGTATTTTCAGCGCACGGTATAGTGGTAAACACGGGGATGATGTAGGCAATTATCAAAAAGTGCTTGATGAGTTAAGCGGCGTAAAAAACCGCAAAGCGAAGTTTGTTTGCGCCCTTGCGTTTATGCGCCATGCAAAAGATCCAACTCCCATTCTATGCCTGGGAGAATGGCAGGGCGAAATTGCACAGGCCCCAAGTGGAGACGGTGGTTTTGGCTACGATCCGATATTTTTCTTACCCGAACATAACTGCAGCGCTGCTGAACTTGATAAAGCCACAAAAAATGCAGAAAGCCACAGAGGTAAAGCGCTAAAACAGCTTATGCAAGCTGTTGAAACGCTTATCTAAGGCTCATGTTACTTTTGTCTGATTGCACAACGCAAATTTAATGAGCGCTACGCCGTGACTGCCATCCCCCTTTCCTTATACATTCATGTGCCATGGTGCGTGCAAAAGTGTCCTTATTGCGATTTTAACTCTCATCAATTAAAGGGCGGTATTCCCGAAGCTGAGTATGTTGCTCATCTGCTTGACGATTTAGAGGCCGATATCCCACTTATCAGCGATGGCCCTAAACTACGCACCATACAAAGTATTTTTATCGGGGGTGGCACGCCCTCCTTATTAAGTCCTTATGCCATGCGCACATTGCTAGATGGCGTAAAAGCGCGTGTACCGCTTGCACAGGACGCTGAAATAACCATGGAGGCTAACCCCGGTACCGTTGAATCTGAGCGCTTTTCGGGGTTCAAACAAGCGGGAGTCAATCGAATTTCGATCGGCGTTCAAAGCTTTCAGCCGCAACACTTGAAAATACTGGGGCGCATTCACGATGCACAGCAGGCAAGTAGCGCTATCGCTTATGCAAAAGACCTAAACTTGCGTTCGTTTAATACCGACATTATGCACGGTTTGCCTGAGCAAAGTCTTGAAAATGCTCTAAGCGACCTTCGTCATAGCATCTCAGCACAAGCGCCGCATATTTCATGGTACCAACTCACCATTGAGCCGAACACGCTCTTTCATTCAAAGCCGCCAAAACTTCCTGAAGACGACGTGCTTTGGGATATACAAATCGCAGGTGCTCAACTACTTGCCGAAAACGGTTATGAGCAATACGAAATATCAGCCTATGCAAAAACGGGACATCAGTCACAGCACAATCTGAATTACTGGCGCTTTGGCGATTATCTGGGCATAGGCTGTGGTGCTCATGGTAAAATCACTGATACGAGTGACAGTTCCATTCTGCGTACTGAAAAAGTGAAACATCCAAAAGGCTACATGGATTTAAGCAAACCCTATATGTATAAAAAACACCAGGTGGCCGATGACGATCTGGCCTTTGAGTTCTTTATGAACCGCTTTCGACTGCTGGAGCCCTGCCCGGTCAATGAATTTGAGAAATGCACGGGTCGTAGGCTTAATGATGAAGAGCAAAAGCGCATTAATATCGCTGTCGATAAAGGCCTTTTGCTTGAAGACAATGATGTTTGGCAAGTAAGCGAGCTGGGAAGACGCTATCTTAATTCCTTATTGTCAGAGTTTGTTTAAGCAAAAACTTAGCACTCGCACGAACATGTGTATAATATACCAACAATATTCAGGCATTTAGATTGAGAGATACCAGTAAATTGCCGCGTAACGATGTTCAAAATGGGCGGAAAGTGCAAGACATGCAGAAAAACGAGCCATCCCTGCCCGACTTAACAGACTACGACCTCTCTAGATATATTGCCTGTCATGAGTGCGATTTGCTTATACACTTACCCGAACGCTTAGATGTATATACACAAGTTTGCTGTCCTCGCTGCAGCGCCAAGCAGTTTACCGTAAGAAAGTCACCGATTGATAAAACCTTAGCCTATGCCCTAACGGCCTTGGTGTTGTTAAGCATTGCTGTAAGCTTCCCGTTCTTGCGCATTGAAGCAAGCGGTATAGAAAACAGTATTTCTCTCGTGCAATCGCCACTGACCCTGTTTAATGAGGGTTATGGCATGATAGCTACGATAGTGATGTTATGTGTGATCGCCCTCCCGGCAGCTTACCTGCTTTGTTTGCTTTTACTCCTGATCCCACTTTTTAGAGGCAAATCTGCAAGAGCTAGTTTAGTCTACGCCAAGCTGATTGACGGCATGCTCCCCTGGATAATGGTCGATGTGTTTGTAATAGGCGTATTGGTAGCGCTAATTAAATTAATAGAAACGGCTGATATCATCTTGGGTACTGCATTTTGGGCCTATATTGCTTTTGCCGCCGTGTTTATTGGAATCAACACGATTGTTAGTAAACGACAGCTTTGGTTTTGGGTAGTTAACGCGGGTAAAGCCAATGCAAACTAAAGCCAGAGAAACGTCGACAAAATTTGCCAAGATGGCCAAATTTGTAAGTGCAGCGCAACTGGGTCTTTCGAGCTGCACACGTTGTTTAAGTTTGACACCGGTATCTGAACAACACTGTCGATTGTGCGGTAAGCGTACACACCTTCGCAATAAGCATAGCATTCAGCGTACTCTAGCGCTGGTTTTTACCGCCATGCTGTTCTATATTCCGGCGAATATCTACCCAATAATGAGCACAACCCTGCTTGGTCAGGAAATCCCGTCAACGATTATGGGCGGGGTTTTGCTTTTCCTGGAGCACGAGTCGTACTTCATCGCAATTGTTATTTTCACCGCGAGTATTTTCATACCTATTGCCAAAATGATGATTATATTATGGCTATGCCATATGGTCAGAAAACAGGAAGGTATGAAAATTCACCAAATGGCTGTGATGTATCAAATCACTGAATTTATTGGCAAATGGTCAATGGTGGATGTATTTGTTGTAGCCATTCTTGTGGCATTAGTTCAAATCACTGGAATTATGGCCATTCACCCCGGACTAGCAGCTCAGGCTTTTGCCACTGTTGTCATACTTACCATGCTGGCGGCACAACAATTTGATATTCGACTTATCTGGGATAATATCGCTCAAAACAAAGATAGTCAGCCTGCACAAGTTGATATCCCAAAAACGCCGAACACAGTTTCCAATCAGGAATCCCATTTAGCCAACCACCGTAAAGAATGATCAATGACTGACGAATTAAGCCAAACCGCCCCCGTTATTAAACAAAAGAGCCGAATCAGCCCTATTTGGATTTTACCCATTATCGCATTGATCATTGGCGTTGGCATGTTCTACCAAGAGTGGCAAGACCGCGGCCAAATGATAGAGATAGCGTTTGAAAATGCTAATGGTCTGGAGGAAAAAAAGACAAAAGTAAAATTTAAAAACGTGAACATCGGAACGCTTGAGTCTATAGAGTTTAATGAACAAGGCGATGGGATTATTGCCAAGGTGATTATCGACCGTGAAATGACGCGCTTTTTACGCTCAGACAGTGTTTTTTGGGTGGTAAGACCTCGTATCGGTTCTGATGGGGTAAGCGGTGTGAGCACTTTGTTATCAGGCGCATATATTTCAATGGAGGCTGGAATAAGCGACTCTATCAGCCTGAATTTTGTGGGCCTGGAATCACCACCCGTAGCGTCCCCAAACGATGAAGGATTAAGGCTATCGTTAATTTCTACCGGTGGAAAAATGCTGAGAGTGGGAAATCCGATTTTATATCGTGGTTTCGAGGTTGGCGCCGTTCAAGCCATTGACTTTGATATTGAATCTCGTGAACTAAGCTACGATATCTTTATCAATGCGCCTTATCATAATCTTATTACAAGCAATACTTTCTTTTGGAATGTGAGCGGTTTTGGATTCACCACCGGGCCTCAAGGTGTATCGGTAGACTTTTCATCTCTGGAAACCTTTATATCTGGTGGCGTAGAATTTGATGTGCCGGAAGATTTAGGTTTAGGAGAGCGCGTAACGGAATCACGAAGCTTTAAATTGTATCCAAATAAAACCAGCGTTACCGAAGATAGAAAATACGAATATCTGGAGTATGTCTTGCTGGTTGAAGATTCAGTTGCAGGCCTTCAAGTCGGCACGCCCGTTGAATATCGAGGGATTCGCATTGGTCGAGTTGCGAAGCCTTATCTGGGTTTTCACCAGACCAACCAGATTGACCCCGAAGAAGAGCGCATTCCTGTGGTGATCCATATCGAGCCCAGACGACTGACGGAAGAGTCAAGCTACAGTCTGGATTGGTTTGATAAGCAATTTCAGCATTGGATAAAAACCGGGTTAGGTGCGAATATCGAAAGTGCAAATTACCTGACAGGTGCGATGAAAGTCACATTGGATATGAGCAATGAAGCGAGCGGCAACATTGAATATTTTGGGGATTACACAATCATCCCTATTGGTGATTCGAGCTTTGCTGGTATTTTGGAAAAAACCGACCGTTTGCTTGCAAAACTTAACGCACTGGATATTGAGTCTATCATTGAATCAACAAAACAAACCATGCAAAGCGCTGATCGCACATTAGGCGCCGCTAATGACGCCATTTTAAGCACACAGTCGGTGATTCAAAGCGTTAACGATACGATGATTGATGCGCAAGAGGCATTAAAAGGGATTAGCCCTGACTCAACGTTGTATAAAGAGCTCCAGTTAAATTTGATACAGATGCAGAAAACGATGGATGACTTACAACCCTTTATCCAGCGAATAAGTGAAAAACCAAACTTACTGATTTTTAGCGAACAGCCACAAGCTGATGAGCAACCTGAAGGAAAGGCGCGATAATGACCATTAGCAGAAAACGGAACATAACAGCCATCGCAATATATATTGCCTCTGCAATCGCAGCAAGCGGATGCACTTCCAGTGCACCCGCTCCACAAATGCAACATTATATTCTGGATTCAGCAGCAGACAGGCTCGCCATGACCGCAAAGGTACAAAAAGTAGATGTGCGCATTGCATCCATTCCCGATTATCTCAATACGAATAATCTGGTTATGCAGACAGAAGATCATCAAATGGTTCTCGCACGTTACCATGCTTGGGCAAACCGGCTGTCAGACAGTATTGCAAGTATAGTTGCTTTTGAAGTGAATGAACAAGTGGCGGGAAAAGAATGGGCCGATGACTGTGTGGCATGTCAGGATATTGCTCTGCACATAGAACATTTTTACCCCACGTCACAAGGTGATGTATTTCTTGTTGGCCACTTCGAATACTCAGGCCTGAACAAAGAAAAGCAGCGCATTCGCTTTAGTTACGCCGGCGAAATGGAAGCAGGCGGCTATGCTTCAGCGGTCAAGGAAATGCGTGCTTTACTGCTTCAACTTAGTGGACAAATCAGCGAAAGTTTAGCGAGTGCGCACTAAACGCACGTGCAAATTGCGCTCTACATTGCGAAGCGATGTAGTTCCATTGAAAAACGCAACCGACCAAGCGCCGTTTGCACTTTGTCCGCTTTGCGTTTGCACAGACACAGTAGATGTCCAAAAATCATCTGCGGGTGTACTTGGAAACGCTTCTTCATTTATGGCAGGGCGAACGCAGGCACGCTCTGCTATCACGCTTAATTCTTTAACATTTGGCAGGCGCCAGTTTTGTGAATCTGCATAATCATAGCCGATGCTTATTTGTAGAGCCTCTTGCCAGGTAAAGGTGTCTGCCTCGCCAATACACGCTCCGTTTTGCCATGTTTGTCCTAGGGAGCAGCGCATAAATACTAAATCGCTGGGCAAATGAAGGATTTCTCCCTCGCCAAGCTCTTCATAAAGGTTTCCGTTAGCCGTTTCTGGAATAGCGGCAGGACACAATGATTCTGCCTCGGACCTATAGCTGATAAACGCAAGTACCGCCCATAGACTTACCCACAACCAACGTTTAATCATCAATTGTCTCATCAATTACCTCTACCTGCTCTGACTAGACGTACCTTACGCTCACTTGTTTTTTGAAGCTGATTATCAAGTCCATTGGCAAAATCAATCGCCCATGCATTTCTTGCGATATCGTTACTCACACCATCTGCGCTACTTTGCCTTGTCCAATACCACAAAGGCACCTGAGCGGTATATTCGTCAGCACTGCCTGTATTTGGGAAATACGCTATGTCAACGCTTGGGGATTGCGCGCGACCGTAATGAATAATAGATTGCAATTCGTAGTGATTGGGCAAGCGCCAGTCGGAAAATCCGCATAGCCCAAGCGCATTTATCGCATCAATATAAGCTTGCGTGTTGCAGCGAGTGCCAGATAGATTGCAACTATCGCCTGATTCATTTATCGCGCCAGCATCGTTACCGTTATCTTCTTCTTGATACCAGGTATAAGCCTGAGCGGTGTAATTGATAGCGTTTGTATCAGAAGACTTTAATTCCCAAATCAACCCGGTGATATTGTCTCGCAAGCAAGCTGCTTGTTGGCTGTTGTTATTCACTTGATCATCAACAGGGTCGCCGTTTTCGTTCAGGCGGGTAAAATCAAAGCCTTCGTCCCCTCGCCCGGTTTTGATATCAACGTTTGCCGCTGCAAGCGCATCCGCGCCATATTGCGCATCCTGGCCTGGATAGGCACTTTGATAGATGTTGCTGAGCTGCCCCGAAGATGCAAAAGTACTGACGCCTGTGTCATTAATCAGAAACTTTTGTTTAGGGTAAACGGTTATTTCGACTGTGTCCGTGACGGTTTTTCCAAACCTGTCTACAACGCTTAGTTCTACAGACAACACTTGATCTATTGCTACGTTTGGCGCAACAAAATGCGCATCCACTTGCTGAGACTGCCAACTTTGCGTCTCACGAAGCTGCTGTTCAACTCTCACACCTGAATTATTCAGCACTTCCCATGCAAAAGTATAGGGGCCCGCATTTGGCGCGTCATTTAACACGCTGCCAAATAAGCTGACTATCTCTCCGGAAAAGACTGAAATCGCAGTGCCGGCATCAACTACTGCAAGCGTGCCTTCTTCACCTACAAACTCAATGGTTTGGCGTGCGGTGGCCACGCCGCCTTCCTGATCTCGCACGCTCAGCATAAATTGTGCGGTTTCAGCTCGCGTAATCACAGGTGTCATAAATCGCAATTGACTTTCGTTTGTCGCAACGCCATTAAGCGCAAAAGTACCTGCAACTTGTTGCCATTCGTAGCTTAGCGGCGCTTCTTCTTCAGACTGGGGATCCAGGTCAAAGCTTTGAGAAGCATCTAACACCACTTCAGCATTCACCGGAAAAGCAAATGGAGCGTAGTTCTCTAGCTGATTGACATTTATCACGACTGTCGGCAGCTCATTGACAGGTAGCACCGTCAATGTGATGGAGCGTTGACCGGTTTGACCATTTTCATCGGTAGCGATGAGTGAAAGCGTATAGCTTGTTTCTTCAGCTACGACTGGCGCGGTAACAATAGCGCTTGCACTGTCTGTGCTGGCTTGTTCAATTGTAATGGAGGCAGGGACTTGCCACTCAAATGTGTAGATACCACTGCCGCCACTTGCCGCCCCGCTCAGCTCCGCGCTGCCTAGCTCGTTAAGGGAAATATCTGTCCCCGCATTTACCAGTATGGCTTGTCTGCTTGAAGGTGGCGCATCATCGGATGCGCCGCCACCGCCACAAGCGCTAATACTTAAGCAAACAACGAGCAAGGACAAGAGCATGAACAAGTAGCGTGTAAACATGGCAAATTTACGTCGGATAGTGAAAGATGAAAAATACAGAGCAAAACACAGACCAGTTTCTCGTTTCATTTCTCGTTTTATAAGAAAAAACAATTAGCAAACTTGAGCTGAGTAATGATTTACGGCTTTACTTGCTCTTGTTCTGCTTCTTTAACCTGAAAAGACAAGAGCTGTTTTTTTGCAGAGGCTGCATCCGTCATGTCATAAATCATCATGCACACATGATCAACCGCGCCTGTGGCAGAATTAAGCGGTGAAAATACAATATTTTGATACATAAAGGGGGCAGTGCTGGTAATTGGACGGTAATTTCTAAATTTAAACAGATAGGGGCGTTGCTCCCACGTTAAAAACGCGCGAGTGCGCAAGTCAAATACACTTTTTACCTTTTGCGTTAACCAGGGCTCTGATATATCGGGAAAGAGGTCAAAAAGTCGCTGATCTCTGACATCTGACGGAAGCAAGCCAGAATGCGCTTCCATAAAACCATTCCATACCTTGATTTCAAAATTTCGATTGAATACGACAATACCAACGTCGACGGTCTGGATCATATCCATCATCCAGTGAAACTCGAGAAGTTCGTCTAAGGCTTCATTTCTGGCGGCTTGAATTGTCATACTTATTCCTCTAATAAATGCGCGAGTTTAGCGTTCATCATTTCCATTGAGTCTTCAGTGAACAGTAAAACCAAATCACACTGCACGTTAAACCCCTCTAAACCGTAGCTTAATTCGATGGCAAGTGTTTTCCGCCACGCACTCTTATTTGCACTAATAAGCTCCTGAACGCTTTGGTGTTGACCTAAAACAACGGGGTGACCTTGTCGAAACTGCATATCAAGTTGATTAGCGAGTCCTCGCAGGCAAGTACCAATTAAAATGCTGGCAACATCCATGAGCAGCTCCAACTGCATTTGATCATCGATTTTGCCCTTAACTTGCATAATTTTAGCCATATCGCTAAAACTTGAGTCGCTAAGCACACAAAGTGCCTCTCCGCTTATTCCATCGCCTAAAAAGCCCTGACAAACGCCTGATGTGCTTTCATGAGCGTCTACATCAGAGAGCATCATATGTAACTCCGACACTTCAATCAGATTTACATTGGGAATAGGTAATTTCACAAATACATTCATGATACGCGCCAGGTGGTCACCGGCTTGCCCCATCGCTACATTTGCTACTTCCTGATAACAATCACGAAGTGTTTCATCTAAAGCTTCCGGCTCATCTTTTATGCTTGCATCGGATTTTAAAAACTGGTGTTTTTCAAGCACGCTTCTAAGTTCATCAGCGTTTACCGGCTTTTGAATAAAATCAATGGCGCCAAGATTCAGCACACGCTGTTTCGCTTCAGGTTGAATATCGCCTGAAATGACGATTGTTTTGGTCGGCAAGTCCTGCTGTTTGATGTGCGACAGTGTTTCGTAACCGTCCATCACTGGCATGTTTAAATCCAGCAGCAGTAAATCGCCTTTGTTTTCGCAAATGGCATCTAGCGCCTCTTCACCGTGCTTTGCAAAGTGAATACGACTTTCCAAGTCTTGTGGTAAACATTTGGCAACTTGTTTGCGAGCGACCAGAGAATCGTCACAAATGAGCACTGAAAGCATAAATTTCGCCTAAGAGAATTACGGATTAAAAAAATAAACGTCAATACTTATCATCGGTACAAAAACGATATTCTTTATCTAATCTTGGTTTAAATTTATACAAGTATTTGCTGTAACAACAAAAATGTTTTCAGGCAAAGAGAAGTGGAAGCAAAATGGCAGTAACAATCCCGTTCAAACATACCGACAGCGTGGCAAAAGCGGCGCAGGTTTCAGAGATACTTATCGCTTTTGAAGTGCCCACCGCATGAGCAATGGTGCCAAGCACAACCCCTTGTGCCATTTCGCAGTCAGTTTGACTCAGGCGAAATACAAGCGGAGCAAATATAGCGCCTACAATCCCGGTAATAATCACAAACACCGCTGCAAGCGATGCGATACCACCAATGGCTTCAGCTGTGCCCATGGCGAGAGGAGTGGTAATCGACTTTACCAGCATTGTCATTTGCAGATTTATAGGCGTATTAAAAAAATAGATGCTCAACCAGGCAAGTGTGGGCGCGAGCACTCCCCCAAATAGTACGGGTAGCACCACGCGCCAGCCCATTCTAATGAGCGTAGTTAGCTGCTTATATAAAGGAATGGCAAGCGCAATGGTTGCAGGGCCTAATAAAAAAGCAACAGGCAGTGCCGCTTTTTGATATTGCTCTTGGCTCACATCGAAAGCAATCAACAGTGAAATGATAAGCAAAGCACTAACAAGGATTGGGTGAAACAAGGGCGAGTGCGACGCCATTACGTACACTTTACGCGCAAGTGCATAAGTGATTAGAGTTACTCCCAGCCAAACGATGTGGCTGTTTAAGTAAGCATCATTGAAATAGCTTACAAGCGCTTCAATCGGCATCGCTTTTCTCGCCAGCTCGATTGAGTGTGTTTGAACCTAGAAAACGCTGACTAATCAAGGCACTAATAAACATACTCACAACTGTGGATACCACGATTGCTAAAAATAGCGCGAGGGGAAACTCAAGAATAAGGGTCGCATATGCCATGATGCCAACCGTTGCAGGAATAAAAAAGAGTACCATGTGAGTTAAAAGTGGCTTTGCAGCCAACAAAATAATTGAGGGAACTTGCCGAAAAATCAGGCAAATTAATAACAAAATAAATATGCCAAGCAAGGCAGGAGGTAGGGTGATTTCAAGTGCCTGAGTAATAAAATCGGAAACCAGAAAGATGCCTATTAGTAAGGCAAAGCCCAGTAAGCACCGGGCCAAAAGAAACAATCTAGAACGTACTTTCTTGATGTACGGTGATAAAGTAATCGCTACCTTTTTTGGAGTAGTCAACTTTGTACTCTTTGTTATTTAAGGTTTGAACAAATAGCAGACTGCGATAATCACCAAAATTTTCAGGTGATGAGATGTCTACTTTAGCCACATCCATCCGTTTGGCTTCCAGTTTATTCTCAGGGACCTTACCTGTATAAATCTCAATACCGTTATGAACAACTAACAGCACCGGGTCTTGTCGACTGTTAACGACGAGCAAGTCAACCTTACGCTGTTTGTGAATGATCGTATTGCGTCCGCTGAGCAAATACGCTGCCTCTTTCATCCGCACTCTCCAATATAATGCGCAATGCTATGTAAACGAAACATAGCAAAAATTCATGGTTCTTGCACATAGTTGACGGCAGAAACTCTGTAAACTTTAACAATTGCAATTAGTTAACCGCAGAACAGGCCATGAAATCACCAAAAAACACAAATATTGCAAAAAAATTGAGTACCTTTGGTGACATAAAACTAAAAAATCTTTATACTTCGCCCCGCTTAAGTAAATGGCCCGATAGCTCAGTTGGTTAGAGCATCCGACTCATAATCGGCAGGTCCCCTGTTCAAGTCAGGGTCGGGCCACCATTTCCTCATCACCAATCACAACTAAAGAAACAATTGGCTCCCTCACGAAAATCACTGCTACAACGCCGCCACAATGTTAATGATGAAGAGCCCAATTGCAATATTTGATACAAAGCACTATCTTATTGCTAAGCGCATACTCGTAGCATAAAAAGGCATTCACCATTTACAAGATCACGGCCACCGGCTTTTTTGAGTTTACTGTTTTACTGCTGAGTGCATTAACACTGTTTGGTTGGTTAAGCGACATCAGTCTTTTAACTAACTATGTTCAGGAATATCCAAAGATGCAGTTTAATACTGCGCTTTGCTTCGCGCTTTTAGGGATGGCCGGCATTATTAAAGTAGCAATCAGTGCCAGAGTTGCCTTAGTACCCGTATTTATTTGCTTTTCCATTGCTGTACTGACCTTATTTGAGTACCTGATACACGTAGACTTTGGGCTCGATACCTTGTTTTTCCAGCCAAATGACACCAACATGCTATTCCCCGGCAGAATGGCGCCGAATACCGCCGTTAGTTTTGTTGCCGTAAGCTCAATTACCCTTATTGAACTTTACGTGAAACAACCGAGTAAAGTGGTGCAATCAGTGTCCTTTTCCTTGCTGACTATTCCTTTAACACTAGCGACATTCTCGGTGCTTGGGTATTTATTGGGATTAGAAATATCATTAAGTGAAGGACATACGGCCAGAATGTCTATTCCCACCTCACTTTGCTTTTTGTTACTAAGCATCGCCTTTTGCTATCGTGAAAATATTGCCCCCCTCAAAGGCTTCATTAAGCCCAAATTTTATTACGTGGTGCTTTGCTCTCTTGCATCAGTTATCACTTGGCAGGCCTTTATTCTTTATGAGGTAAATAACGCATCCACCTACACACAAGATCAACTGCGCAATTTGAGGGCAGCACTTGCCAATCATTTCGCAAACACGGCGCAAGATCTCGAACGCATGGCATCACGCTGGGAAGCGACCAACGGAACAGAAAAGCAGAACTGGACCGCCGATGCACTTAATTACACAATCGATCAGCCTTGGTATCAGGCCATTGCGTGGGCAGATAAAAATAGCGTAATACAGTGGCTTGTACCAGAAGAGGCTAATCCAAACGTGATTGGTATATCGCTTAATCAGCAAAAAGACAGGGCGGATGCGCTTGAGCAAGCACGAATCAAAAACACGACGGTTTTCTTTAAGCCTATCACACTGGTGAACGGTAAGGTGGGTATGCTTGCAGTCTCTCCGCTGTTTAATCAAAACGGCAATTTTGATGGCTATATTGTCGGCGCCTTTCAAATAAAACAAATGTTTGACCAAATAGTCGAGCAAGACTATGCGCAAAATTTTAGTGTGTTTTTGTATCAAAACGATAGCCTGATATATGAGTCAAATGACAGTTCTTTGTATTTTAGAGGCAGTGTGCATGCCGACACCTTATTTTTAGAAGATTACCGTTTGAGCATTCGCACAAAACCTGAATTCATGCAATCGTTCAGAACCAGCATTCCTGAATTTATCTTGGTGATTGGTCTTATTATTTCAACGCTTATAGGCATTATTTTGCATTATTGGCGTGAAAATAAACTCAACATCAAAGAGCTCAAAAAACGGCAAACGCAAATAACAGAAAGTCTGTTAGTTCAAAAGGCGTTCATGGAAAAGCTTGGAGAAGCGGTTGTTGTTACCGACTCTAGCGGACGGATTAAGGAATTCACCTCAGCAGCACAGCGTCTTTTTGGTTATTCAAAAGATGAAGCAATTGGTAGAAATCTTAAAATGCTGATGCCAGACAACGTTGCGCAGCAGCATGATGATTTTTTGCGCCATTTCGACACACAACAATCTCAATCGGTTTTAGGCAAAACACGTCAGTTAGAAGGCATTCGAAAAAACGGTGAGAGCTTTCCTATTGCAATAGTAGTGACGAGCGTTGAGCTCAATGAAAAACTGCATTTTATTGGCCTCATTCGCGATACAACCAAAATGATCGCGTATCAGAAAGACTTAGAAGAAGAGCGCTTAAAAGCCCTTCAGGCCAGTCAGTCTAAAAGCGAATTTTTGGCGAATATGAGTCATGAAATTCGCACGCCGATGAATGGAATTTTAGGGGCACTGCAGTTACTTCAGCTAAGAGTTGAAGATCTAAAAGCAAAGCGACTGATAGACAACGCACTTATCTCTTCAAAATCTCTTCTTACTATTATCGATGACATACTGGATTTGTCGAAAATAGAAGCCAACATGCTGCATATTGAAAATAGCGACTTTTCCATCCGTCAATTGCTTGAAGCAGTTTGTTCAGACTTACTTCCCGTTGCATCAGCCAAAGCAATAACTATCAAACGACAGATAGATGAGGATCTCCATGATCGCTGGGTAGGCGATCAAATTAGAATAAGACAAATACTGATAAATATTGTGTCGAACGCGGTAAAGTTTACCAATGAAGGCGGCGTTGATATCAAAATCAAAGAGAAGCAAAATCAATGCGAAAGTGTTTTGCAAATTATCGTTAAAGATTCCGGCATTGGTATGTCACCAGAGGCAGTAAAATCAATATTTGAGCGCTTTACACAAGCCGACTCATCTACCACACGGCAGTATGGTGGTACTGGATTGGGAATGGCAATCACCTACAATCTTGTTGAACTAATGGAAGGTGAAATTAAGGTCGCCAGCAAATTAAACGCTGGCACTCAATTTGTTGTTAACCTGCCGCTTCAACACGCAAAAAACATGGATGAGCAGTCAAAAAATGAAACATTAAGCATCCCTAAATTAAACGGAAAATCGATTTTAATTGTTGAAGATAACGACATTAACCAAACAATATTAGGGTCAATGCTGTCTGAAACGCATGCTAGCGTGTACATTGCAGACAACGGGAAGATAGGCGTTGAAAAAGCGCGTCAGTTCAATTGTGATTTAGTGCTTATGGATATACACATGCCTGTAATGGACGGCTTTGAGGCTTGCAGAAAAATTAAAAACGAATATCCAGATAAGCCGGTGATTGCTCTTACCGCAGATCTTATTTCCGATAACGTGGAGGCTTATGAGGCCGCAGGCTTTAATAGTCACTTGGGAAAACCCATCGTTATTGAAGAATTGTACTCGCTTTTACATCGGTATTTACTTACATCCAGTGAATACACGTCGGTAGTTAAATAAAGTTAAAGAGTGAGGCAAACATAAAAAAACTGCGCAATCATAGATTGCACAGTTTTATAAATAAAAATTTTAAAGTTTAAGCACGGCGACGTAAAAGTAACCCGCCAATAGCAAGTGAAAACAGTGCGATAACTGCTGGTGCACTAACAACCGTTGCTTGTCCTAAAAATACATCCTCGCCGAAAGCAAATAATACTAAAGCGTCAGCATCGTTAAAGATATCTACAACGTTGTCTTCAGGGAAAGCTGTGTCGATATAGACCTGATAAGACCAAGGTAAAGTAGGGTCATTATCATTAGCGTCAAAGCCCAACAACTGAATACCAGCGTACATGTTGTCAGTGTCGACAACTGCAAAAAAATCAAAAACGCCTGCAGCTGGGAAAAATCCGAAAAATTCTAAAGAAGTTAGAACAGGTTCGCCATCAAAATCTGTGTCGATTTCGCCCGTACCAATCAAGCTTTCAGAAAATTCTACCGAAACTGTACCAATGTTAATACCGCCTGCAAAAATGTCTTGAGTAATTAACACCGCATTTGAACTAAATGACGCCGCAAAGATTAAACTAAACGCCGCAATACTTTTAACAAAAAAACCTTTTAGAGATTTCATTTACTACTTCCTCTTTTATTAAAATATGCCGAGGCTTTCGCCTCGGCGTCCATCTTTTAGTTATTAGCTTCAATAACCGTTGTGCCTTGCTCTTCGCCATCTTCATCAAAGAAAGTTGCAGAGCCCATATAGGTTACACCCTCTTCAAGTCCGCGAGTTCTGACACTTACGTTGTTAAAGCGACCGTTAATAGCACGACGTGAAGAAGACATGCGAGTTGTGCTCTCTTTCACGTTGTCTACGGCGAACCAGTCAAGCGTATAATCCACAGTAGGTGCACCTAGCGTGTCTGCACCGTGAACAAACAGCAGATAGATGTTACCGGCTGCAGAGCTTGTTCTTGGTGAAGGATTCACAAGAATGATGTCTTCATTAGAATCCGCATTGCGAGATTCTGTTACAAAGCGGCAGCTAAAGCCTAAGCATTCATAAAGAATCAAATCAATGTTGACCGTTCCATCGGTTCCTTCTGGCTGCACTACATCTTCCTGAGACAGTCTAAAGCGAAGCACCTTAGTATCGTCAGTAGTAGTAATAAACCATGAAGTTGGAACACCTGCACCAAAATCAAAACCGCCACTTTCGTCATTTACAAAGTTAGAAAGTGGAGTCGCTGGTACAAGCCCTGCGTAGTCCATGCTGGTAGGCCCTGTGTAGAACATCTGTACAGGGAACACACCACGACCGCGATTCAAGTCAAGGCTTACTGCAGGAGGTACATCAATTTTGATAGTAGGCAGAGGATTCACTGCGATTGGACTGCGAACGCTAGTACCGTTATCACCTTCAAGTGTGACTGAACCAAATGCCCACAATTCTGGAATTACGTCGTCAGTGCGAGTAAAGGTAAGTGAGTAACTTGCTTCGCCATTCGCTGGTACCACCAATAAGCCATCTTCAGAGCCGGTATCTACTGTTACTTCCACACCTTCAGGTGCTTCAACGTTAACTGAATATGTACCGCCCAATCCTGTTACATCAGTCACAGTACGAACGATAGTTTCAGGGTCTTCCAGAGTACCAATTGCAATTGATGGATAGTTCAATTGGCTTGGGTCAAACGAATACTCTTCTGCCAATGACGCGCAGTCTCTCTCGCCACCGTTTGTATCAAGCACAACATCTTCTTCGCCTTGACCACAAAGGAATGCAAGGTATTCATCGGTGTCAATTGAATAAACCAAACCTGGGTTCATTGCTTCTACCGGGTTTGCATGGCCGCCACCAAAATCAAACGGATCGGCTGGTGTTGCTCCATCTTCTTTTGTCACGCCTTGGTAGGCTGTGGTCATAAGCGCCGATTTCACCTGAGAAGGTGTCCAATCTGGATACTGGCCCATCAGCAAGGCAGCCATACCAGCAATATGCGGGCTAGACATTGAGGTACCTTGCAAGTAAGCAAAGTCTTCACCGTCAACGTTGCCAAGAATATCTAATTGATCTGGGCTGGTTGCAGCAAGAATTCTCACACCTGGAGCGGTGATATCAGGCTTGATAATATCGGTTGTTTGAGGGTTTTGGCCGCGAGAAGAGAAGCCTGCCATGATGTTACCGACTTCTACTTGAGTGCGCGACGCACCTTCATTACTCATTGTGACATTTGTTGTGCTTGCAATTACGCTATCTTGTAATGCCAAGCCTGCTTCTTGAGTCACCATCACACCTGGAATGTTGATAACGGTAGTATCACCGGCACCCGCACCCATCGCAATAGGAGGACGATCATCTGTGTAAACAACCACACCTACCGCACCTGCTGCTTCCGCATTAGACATTTTGATGGTGAAAGCACATACGCCTCGAGAAATGAGGGCAATCTTACCGGTTAAATCTGATGTTAATGGTTCACACGCCAGAATATCGTCAGCCAAGGCTAAATCACCGGTGAAGCCTTCTTCTGGAATTGCGGTACCAATTGATGCAGGAATAGAGAATAAATCTTCACCTGCAAGGTCACCTGAGTTAACTTTCAAGGCATTACCAATTAGAGCTGATTCGCCGTCGTAAGTGGATGCACCAACAGTTGTGATCCAAGGAGCAATATTGCTCACCGTCTCAGCACCAGGTCCGCCGTTTCCGGCAGAAGCAGCAAAGAATACACCTGCATCAGATGCTTTTAGCGCTGCGTTGTAAACAGGGCTATCGATAGCGGTAACGTTACCAATTGAATAGTTGAGCACATCAACACCGTCTAGAACGGCCTTTTCAATTGCCGCCATACTGTCACCGAAGAAACAGCCTCGCTCGTTTACGCCAGACGGGCTTACGTAGCCTGAGTTCCAACATACTTTGTAAGCTGCGACTCGAGCGCGTGGGGCGATACCCGATACTGTTCCAACGTCAACGCCAGAAAGCGTTGCCGTCACGCCAGCATTACCCGCAGCAGTTGATGCTGTGTGGCTTCCGTGACCATCCGCATCACGTGGAGAAGCGAATTCACCCAAACCAAACTGAATTTCATAAACACTTGAAAAGGTTGAGCCGAAGTATTGTGCACCAATTAATTTATTGTTACAGCTGAAGTCATCGTCAGGTGCTACGGTTTCATCATCGTATACAACAACGCCATCTGCATTAACAAAGGAGCCTACAGAACCTGTATTACAAGAACCTGCCCAACGCTCAGGTGCCGGACCATAAGCCAATTCTTCTACAGACGGATCTTCACCAAAAGAAGGGTTATCGGGAGATATACCTGAGTCAAGGATACCTACGATAACATCTTCACCCTTAATACCTAGCGTATGCTGACCACCTGGTTCAGTTAAGCCAAGAAACTTGGGTGTATTTGAAGTTTGAAGTTGGAAGGGCTTGTCTTCATATACTGCAGCTACATCAGGATGGTTGCGAAGTGCTTCTACTTGCGCATCTGATAAACGAGCTGAAAAACCATTAAAGGTGTGAGCGTAATTATACGCAATGTTGTCAACGCCGATATCAGCAGCAACAGCTTGCTGACGAGCTTTAACGGTTTGCACGTATTGCTCAATGGTTGGGGTATTTGGATTATATTGGTTACCGGTTTTAATGGTAAACCTGCTGTCTGTCGTTAATTCGCCAACGCTTTTTGCTTTTGCAATGGCGGTTGCTCCACGCATCTTAACTATGTAAGAACCCGTCGACTGTTGCTGATTCACAACGGGTGCAGGACCAACTTCCTGAAACTGATTGCCATCATGGCCTAGCACTGCATCGCCTGCAGTTGCATAGCAACTGGCGAGTGCACTAGAGACGGCAACCCCTAGTAGGTATTTATTAAACTTCATGTACATCTCCCGATGATATTTTTATTTTATTTGACTCGCTGCACCAGAAATTAGCAAAGATGTCCCAAAATTGGGAAACTTATGAAAATCCAATCAACGAACGCAAAGGTAAGCAAACCTAATTGACGAGGCGCTATAACAGCCAAGACGACTCAACACTTCTACCTTTGAGGAAAGCATCAGAAACACGCAGTGCAAGCTTCAGACCAAATAAGCAAGCCCCTAGTACAGGTTATCTGTGGGGAGAATGGCAGTCGAGGCGCGATAAAACACCTGATAAAAGTTAATGGAATGTAAAGAAACCCGACACGGGTCATTTTCACGAAAGTTTTATATTTAAAGTAAATTTTAGCAAGCGACACTGCAGTGTAAAGCTACAGAAACAAAAAACTGTAAAATTTTCTGACAGTGCCGTAACTATTGGCTTAGCTTGGGAATTATTGATTCATTCTCAGGGTACAAGCCGGTACTTCTGAACGCTTTTGTTTTTTGGCGTTGTAAGCAGGTTGTGTAAACTTACAACTAAATGTTTCTCCATTTACTTCAACACGATAGACTCCGTACAAGCTCTTATATTGAATCATGCCATTCTCATCGCTTTTATAAATAGCTTCAAAGTCTCGCAAGTTTTCAAGCCACGATAGATAAGACAAAGCATTCGGTTTCAATTCGTTTTGCGGATTTATCAATGCGCCTGCCGGGCGCCACATGACCGGCTCGTAAAAACCCCAACGGGTAATTCCCACTACGTTTGGATGAGCATACATCGCCTGATAAAAATCCGTATCGTACTGCGCTTGCCCTTCAAGATCGCGCGTGTCTGTGTCATATTCAGTAATTCGTATCGGCAAGTTAAAGCTGGCGAAACGGTCTAAAATTTCCCACATCTTTTCAACGGGCGTAGCAATACCATTAAAATGCCCTTGCATGCCGATACCATGAATAGGTGCGCCTTTTTCAAGCAACTCGGTGATCAGATTAAAGTAATGATCTTTTTGCGCAGTATTGTCTCCGCCGTCTGTCAAAATCGAGTTTTCGTTAATGTAAAGCACGGCCTCAGGGTGCAAGGCGTGCACGCGCTTGTACCAGTCAACAACCGTATCCAGACCGACTATATCAAGCCACTCTTTTTCGGCCCTAAGCTCGTTTATAACATCATATTCGTTCATACCATGCGCCCTTAAAATAGGCACCATTTCGTCGATGTGCTGATTGACACGAGCGATAAATGCTTCACGGTCGTCGGCTAAGCGATTTAATACTTCAGGGCTGAAACGAAAGGCCGGATACAATAGTACATGACCACGCATGGGGATATTCTCTTGCTCGAAGTACGCCATTTTATTAAGGTATTCTTCTCGTTTTGCTGGGTCTTCCCATCCCCAATCCGCCCAGTAAATGGTTGCCGTTGCGTAATTAAAAAATTGATCAAACCACAAGCGATACTGCTCGCCAAGCTCGCTGTCTTCAACAAGTAAACCGTGCGCCATACTGCCAAGCTCAAAATCAATATCTTCTCTTGATACGGCAACTACGGCATCCTTGACTGGCTGTCCGTTCACATCCACTACATAAAGCGTGAACTCGTCTGTCCGATATTGATCAATCATTTTCTGAGCCTGCTCTCTCCATGGAGCATCTTTATCCATGCCAGCATATTTGAGCTCAGTTGCAGGAAAGCTGGCCGCATCCAGCTCATGATCAATCGTCAGAAACAGCAGATCCGCTACATCAAGCTTTTGTTCCTGAGCCGCTAAATGCAGCGATAGGTGAACAGAGCCTGCTTCAAAATCTTGAGGCGCTCTGCCAACTGCAACCACGCGTGTCCATTCTGACCCAGTGGCAACACTTGCATCGGATACCAGCATCCACCTTGGTGTTGCACGTTCAATGAAACCACGAATATTGACTTGCGAACTACCCGGCGCGGCTCTTACAAAATAGCCTGCATAAACCCATTCGTCTTTTTTAATGGCCGAACTATTTGCCTGTGATTTTAAGGTAACAGACCAAGGATTTTCTCCCACGGCTTTTACGTGAATACGGACAAAATCTGAAAACTTACCCTCTTGTTGACTGAGCCACTCATATTCGACCATCGAATCTTCGCCATTGATGCTCAGGCTATCTGCTGAAGTTTCGTCAATAAAAATTCGAAGCTCAGTATCTGGCGGGATGTGGTCATATAATGTTGAGAGGGATTCTTCGGCTTTTGTAGCCACTTGAAAAAGCGCCAGAACAAAAGTCATAGCGCTCAGCAGTAAGGTTTTTTTGATTCTCTCGTTTTTCCTGTTTTTCTTATCATTGTTTCTGATTTTGCTTTGGTTTTTGTTTTTGTTTAAAAAAAGATTGTCCATGCCCGCTCCAATTCTTTATTAGTAGTCTGAATCCTGTTACGGAAAAGCAATAAAGTCATTCAAACAAAGCATGTCACAAGAAAAGCATGGCGCGCAAAGCCAGACTTAAGCAAACGAATTATGAAAATTCGTATTAAAGTACCTTGGGATTTATCGGACTGGCCGCCAGTTCTCCCGGCTTGCATCCAGGCAGCCATGTTGCTAAATCGTTTTCTCGTGATTTATTCCAACGGTTCTTCGGATCGGGTTTTTCAATTACCCTGGTATTGTCCTCATACCAAATAATCGTCATGACTTCGCGTAAGGTGTCGGTTTGATTGCCAGGCGCACCATGCAAACACCACCCTGAATGAAAGGTAGCGTCTCCTGCTGACATGTCGCCATGATTAACAATATCAAAACCGCGCTCTTTGCACATATTGCTTAAGTAAGCCTCGGAATCATCGGATATTGGCATATCCCCTAAATATCCAACACTCGAGGTACCCGACGCAAAGTTAAGCGTGCCCATTGCAGTAGTAATATCCATCAGCGGCATCCACATGGTGATGCAATTGTCGGTTACAAGCGGCCAATAATGCTGATCTTGATGCCAAGGCGTGATACCACCATGAGGCTCTTTGAAAAGCGCCTGATCATGATAGATTCTGACATGGTCTACGCCCATAAGCTGCGCAGCCACGCTGGCAAATCGCTTGCTTAAAACCCACTTTGCAAGAGCTGGGTTTTCTACCCATAAATTCATTATTTGTAAAAAGGCTTTGCCGTAAGTATCGCGCTGATCAAATGGCAGTAAAGCAATGTTGCGTTTTCGCTCTTCAACGGATGCATTAACCTGTTCTCTGAATTCGCCAATATGCGCAGCATCACAAACCTGCGACAGCTTTACGTGTCCGTTTGTTCGATAATACTCAATATCAGACGCAGCAAGCGCTATGGTTGTATCTAAATAATTCAAAGCAGCACCTCTTAAAAAGTTAAGATGCCGTTAAATTATCAAAGCGCATTTAAATGAAACAGCGAAAACTATTGTCAAAATGCGCAAGGGTTTTATGTTTTATCGTTCAGGTTTTTACTTATTTTTAACTTTCAAGATTCAGATTTATTGTATTGTCCGTATCACAAAAACCACGAAAGCACTAAATCACGAAGGTAATGCCTCTTGGCGGGTGAATTTTTGTTTAACTCGCTTAAGTTTATCTTCCAGCATTAAGAGGCTTGGTGTAATCAAAAGCGTTAACAAGGTAGCAAAGGCTAACCCACCTGCAATCGTGCTTGCAAGCGTGGTCCACCATTGCGCAGATGGCGCACCGATGGATATATTGCGCCCTAAAATATCAATGGTTAAGGCAAATACCATGGGCAATAGCCCTAAAACGGTTGTTACAGAGGTAAGCAATACAGGCCTTATCCTTTGCGCTGATGTGCGCAAAATGGCTTCTTTTGTATCCATGCCTTTTTTCTTCAAGTCGTTGTAGGTATCAATTAATACGATATTGTTATTCACCACAATGCCTGCAAGCGCGATAACGCCAATGCCACCCATCACAATACCAAAGGCTTGTCCTGTGGCGAGCAATCCCAGCAAGACCCCAGCCGTGGAGAAAATAATAGCGCTAAGCACAATAAAGGCCTGATAAAAACTGTTGAACTGCGTGATCAAAATCACCAGCATTAAAAAGATAGCCACAATAAACGCGTTACTTAAAAAGGTCATGGCTTCCTGCGAGTCTTCATCCTGTCCTTTAAAAGTTGCTTTAGTCCCGGTAGGCAGGGGGTTTTCAGCCAAGGCCTGTCGTAATTTCTGACTTTGTGCATCGGCTAACAAATCTTCTCTGACGGCCGATTTAATCGACATAGTGCGCTCTGCATCGGTACGAACAATGCGGCTTAATTTTTGCGCCGGCTCAAAGCTTACAAAATTGCGAATAGGAACCAAGCCATCACTCGTGGGTATTTTCAGATCGTAGAGTTGTTCCAAATTACGGCTTTCTGTTGGAAATCGCAGGCGAATTTCAACTTCATCTTCCACATCGTCTGGTCGATACTCTGCCAACAAGGCACCATTGGTAATCAGCGTAACCGCATTACCCAAAAGAGAAACATCGACATTGAATTTAGCGGCCAGCTCACGGTTAACTTTTAATCGCCATTCAATACTTGGCAATGGTCTTGAATCTTCAATATCAACAAAACCGCCAATTTCGTCCATTAATCCGCGAATATGCGCCACAGCCGGAGCCAAATCATCAGGATTATTCGCGCTGACATCAATTTCAATAGGTTTGCCCGCACCTGGCCCCGCCTGTTGCTCACGAATTTGCACCTTAATGCCTGCAATATCCTTGATTTGCTCACGCATTCGCTCAATCAGCGTGTTTGCATCAGGGCGTGTTTGCCAATCGGCCAAGTCTAACTGGATAACGCCAATGGTATCTTCCGGCATTTCTGATTGCGGCTGCACCCCTGCTCCCATCGTTTTAGCATAAACCGCATCTATGTGATCTTGGTTAAGTAAAATGCTCTCTACTTTTCGCACCAGCGCATCGCGCTCAGTAATCGATAAGTCGCCACGCGCCTGAACTTGTACCTGTAAAAACTCGGGCTCTATTTCAGGGAAAAACTCAACACCTTTACCCATAGCGAAATACGCGATATACGCTACGAACAATGCAACAACAGCAGTACCTGCGCTTTTTCCAGGATGATTTAACAAAGTATTTAGCAAGCGTAAATAGGAGCCTACCCAGCCGCCAATTGAATTCAGATCGCCATTTTCGGCTGCGCGAATATCCTTTGTAGAATTTGACAGGGTACTTTGCGTTTCATCAATGGATTTTTTACCGGAAATCAGTCCGCCAAGTACAGGAATAAAAACTAGGGCCATAAACAGCGAAGCGATTAGTGTGATGATTACCGTAATGGGCAAAAACTTCATAAACTCACCCACCAGGCCCGGCCATACCAACAGCGGCGTAAACACAGCCAGCGTTGTCGCGGTAGATGCAATAATCGGCCAAGACATCCGCTTGGCCGCTGACGCAAAGGCAGTAGCTGGCGACTCACCGTCTTGTATGTAGCGATCTGCAAGCTCAATGGTAACAATAGCACCGTCCACCAGCATGCCTACTACTAAAATCAAACTAAACAGAACAACAATATTGAGTGTGTAACCAAAAAAGCTAATAACAAGCATGGCACTTAAAAATGAGCCCGGAATTGCCAAACCCACCAAAATAGCAGGGCGAACACCAAGCGCGGCCACCACAACAATCATCACAAGCACAATTGCGGTGATCACATTGTTTTCTAAATCACCCAACATGGTTTTAATTTCGTCAGACTTATCTTGTAAATAATTGACTTTTATCGTGCTTGGCCATGCGCTTTGCGCTTGTTCAACGATGGCTCGCACCTGTGCAACCGTTTCAATAATATTTGCGCCAGTGCGCTTCGATACCTCTAAAGCAAGTGAAGGCTCACCTTGAATGCGCGCAAAGGTAGACGGGTCTTTAAATGTTCGGCGAATGCTGGCTACATCAGAAAAGGTCACAATCGTATCGCCCACGCGCTTTACCGGAAGGGTGGATAAATCTTCCATGGTTTCAATTACACCGGGCACTTTAAACACCATGCGACCAGCGCCTGTGTCTAGCGCACCTGCGGCAACCAGTCGATTATTGCTGCTTACAAAATTAAATACATCGGTAAACGAGAGGTTATAGGTTTCAAGCGCGATAGGGTCAACCACAACTTCAAGTAGCTCTTCTCGCTCTCCGCCAATTTCCACTTCAAGTACGCCCGCAAGCGCTTCAATTCTGTCTTTTAGGTCTTTAGAAATGCTCAGCAAGGTGCGCTCTGGCACATCTCCTGAGAGCACAACGGTTAAAACAGGAAACAGGGAAATATTAACCTCGGTCACGCGCGGCTCTTCGCTACCGGCGGGAATTTCGGCTTTTGCGATATCGACTTTTTCGCGCACATCCTGAAGCGCCTGATCGGCATCAAATCCGGCATCAAACTCCAAGGTCACTGAAGCGAAACCCTGCGAACCTGTTGCAGACATTTCTTTTAGTCCCTCAATAGTTTGAAGCTCTTTTTCTAATGGCCGAATAAGCAAGCGCTCTGCATCTTCCGGGGATATGCCATCGTAAACCACCGATACATACACAATAGGAATAGTGACATCTGGCTCGGCTTCTTTAGGAATGGAAAAATAAGCGCTGGCACCGGCAAGCACCAGCATTATAAATACCAAAGCAATGGTTCGGGAACGCGAAAAGGCAGTATCAATAATGGTATGCATATTAGCGCCTCGCGCTTATCATGTTGCTTGCGACATCGATAGGCGAATCGTTGAGTGTGTTGTCACGTCTATTTTCAGAGGGAGTGGTCCGTACTTTCATCCCATCTTCCACAAAGCCTTGCCCTGCTACTATCACCCGGGCTGTATCTGGCAAACCACTCACCCATGCGCCACCTGTATCGCTTTGTAAAATATTGACTTCATGAAACCTCACAGTATCAGAATCATCTACCGTTTTAACGCCTATCTCGCCTTCAGCGCTCAATGAAAAAAGTGCTGGAGATATATAGTGCGCATCTACCGTATCAATGGCGATTTTTGCTTTTGCACTCATTCCGCTTTTAAGCTTTGAGTCGCTATTATCGATTTCTATTTCGACCTCAAACGTGCGAGTGCTGCTGTTAGCACGAGGCGAAATATAGCGCACAGTGCCGCTTACCTGTTCACCTGTTGAAAGCGCAACATCCACCTTGCTACCTAAAGCAACACGATTGATATGATGCTGACCAACAGGCACACTAACAATCAGCGGTGTTGGCTCAATTAATATGGCTATGGCCTTATTCGTTTGCACATAATCGCCCGCCTCGACAAGGCGCGATTCCAAAATTCCACTAAAGGGGGCAGTGATGCGAGTGCGAGCAATATCAAGTTCAATGCGCGCAATGGCAGCTTCTACCGCTTTTACATCGGCGCGCGCGCGCTCCAACTCACTTTCAGACTGATAGTTTTGTTTTGCCAAACGCGCTAATCGTTCAAGCGTTTTGCTACGTGATTCCAATAAGGCTTTTTGTTCGTCTAACTGTAGCTGACGGTCTTCCATTGCCAGTTGAACAAGCAACTCCCCCTCTTTAACCGGCTCGCCTTCTTTAGCAGGGGTGCTCATAACTTGCCCCTGCGTTTGCGCACGTACTTCTACCACTTTGTTTGGTTCAACCTGTCCGTTACTGCTCACAAATATGTCGATGGGTTCAGCGCGCATGCTTTGCACCGCCACTTTAAATAAGGCCTCTTCGGCTTGAGCCACGTTTTGAGATTTGCCAGTGGTATTGTCGCTTGAAAAAAGCACACCGGATGCCATCCACAATACAAACAGAACAGCGATTGTAATAGCAATAAGATAAGATTTACGCATTCCAGTGACCTTTAAGTGAGCGATTTAACTGCTTCAGAAAACTTGTTGTAAAAATCAAGCATTTGAGAAAGGCGTGTTTGCGCACCTTCGAGCACATCGGGCAGGTCTGATTTTGTTGCTTTCAATAAAGCACGAGCCTCCTGAGTGCGAGCTTCAATTCCCTGCATCAGGCTTGTATATGGATTCTCTCGCAAGACAAAATAGTCCTGACGCTCTCCTTTTTTAGTGCTTCGCTCGATTAAGCCAAGATTCACCAGTAAACGCGTATTCGTTGATATACTGCCTCGACTGACGGCTAATTTTTCAGTCAAATCAGTAAAACTATGCGGCTCATCGTAAATGACCAGCACTGCCAGTATGCGACCCGCTATTCTAGGCAGGCCATCAGCTTGAGCAATTAAGCCCATTTTTTCAATAAAGTGCTCTATGGTATGAGCCGTTGCTTCATCCATTGACGAAGCAATCGTATTAGAGTCTTGCACGCTTTTTTTCATGATGCCTTAACCGCAGTAACTTTCATATTGTTCAGTATAAACTAAACAATATGAACAATCTTTCTATTTTAAAGGGTAATAAGGCCTAAAAGTGTAAAGAATTGTAAAGCCAGTGTTTGAGCTATTAGGGTCTGTTGGTATCTGCCTGCTTTTATAACTTGGATAAAAGTACTTCGAGCTGCTCCTCAATCGAGAATATCGCCTCTTCCGTATCTAAACTCTTATCCATGTACATATTAAATTGTTCGGTTTTAGACGCAATAATTGAGGTAAGTTCATCTTCTTGTTGTTCAAGCAAACCCAATTTAAAAAATGCGTTTTCAAACTCGCTGTTTAAATCTTCAATCAGGTTTACCACTGAGGCTTTATCAACTTTGTACTGTTTGGAAAGCATATGCATGGTAGAGACAATATCCTGTAACATCTCTTTAATTTGAGTAGTTTCAAGACTGCCTTGTCGCGCGGGATGATGGGTGCTTACAGCAGCTTTGGAATCGCTTGATAATTTTTTGTTGAGCGCGTCTGTATCTTCTAAAATCATCATTAAATTGTCGCGCAAATCGCCGCGCAAATTTTCATCATCGGTAGGCATATTTTTTACAATAATTGCCACACTTTCAAAATTTACAATGTAACGGCTTCCCCGCTCTAAAAAGCGGCCCTGCATGCGGCTGGCGCGTTCAAGCAAATCCTCTTCAAGCGGTGTGATGTTTGCGTTGTCGTTATGAGTGGAGCAAGAGGAGCGAGAAGAACGAGACGATCGATATATAGTACCTTGCGGTGTTTTAAGCTGAACGCATACATCCATGTTTAAACTGTCGAACACATCAAAAAGCGCACTAATTAGGCCATCATGAGTCTTGATTTTGAGACCACTTCGCAAAAAGCCAAGCACTGTTCCCAAGTGCCCTGCGCTAGCGATCACCGACATCACCATATCCGATGTACTCTTATTCTCATCCTGTAATCGGTGCAAAAGCTCACGGTCGTGCACAATCACGTCTACTTTTCGAGCAACCACATTGGTATCAATAGGTTTGGTCAAATAATCCACGCCGCCCACATCAAATCCTTTAAGAATTTCTTCTGTTGAATCATTGGCCGACACAAACACCACTGGCATTTCCGGCGAGATCTTAAGAATGTCTGCGCAGGTTTGGTAACCATCCTTCAATGGCATATTCACATCGAGCAAGACTAATTCAATATCTTTATCTTCTTGCACCATATTGATGGCTTGCTCGCCTGAGGTTGCCACTACAATCGCGTATTTATGCTTTAATACTTCCATTAAAATACGCAATTCATTCGGCGAATCGTCAACTAACAGAATGCGGTGCTTATGCGCTGTTGCATCTAAACCTGTATTTTCGTCAAGATCTAACATGTTGTTTTTACTCGTTGTTTTATTTTTGCAAGTGCAAGTGAAACACGCTCGATATCAAAGGCTTGCATGGCAAATTCTGCCTGATTAAGCAATTCACCTATTTCATCATCAAATGCATAGGTCAACAGCGTTTTAAATGCATCTTCAGCAGCAAAAATGTCCTGTTTTAAACTACTTTGTATTTGCTCTATTTGTTGTAAAACCTGAGCGGCATCAACTTGTACTTTTGGCAATTGCGTTTTGGCATGATTGGGATCCTGCTGCTGATAAAGTGATTCGAGTGCTCCATGCAGGATATGCTCAAGCTGCTCAATGCTTTGCTCATCTGGCCAAGTGCCTTCTAGCAAAGCGTTTTCGCACTTTCCGGCAAGCGCAGATAGCGAATTTAAGCCTAAATTCCCTCCGCTGCCTTTAAGTTTGTGCAATATCGCTTTTGCTGCATCTATGTCATTGTTTTGCTCGGCGTGGCTCAATTGCGCTTTTATATCGTTAAATTCGGTCAAAAAACGGCTTAATAAAGTAAACAGCGTTGGCCAGTCTCCGTTCACTCGAAGCAGGCTGTCTTTAAGGTTTACGTATGCAATCTCAATATCTGGCAAGCTTGCAGCAACAGGAATCTTATTTTGCTGCTCATTGAATTTAGCGTCTAACTGACGCTGTAGCACCTGATACAAAATATCTTTATCCAACGGCTTTGAAATATGCGCTTGCATACCGGCCTGTAAACATTCGTCGATGTGCGCACGGGTGCTGTGCGCTGTCATTGCGATAATGGGAGTTGATGAGGGTATTAAACCTTCTTTACGTATTCGCTTTGAGGCTTCTATTCCTCCCATAATCGGCATTTGTAGGTCCATTAATACTGCATCAACTTCAAGAGTACCTAAAAGCTCAAGTGCCTGTTTGCCATTTTCTGCCAAAATGATCGTAAAGCCCCAGGATTCAAGCAGCTTTTTGGCAATCATCTGATTGACCTTATGATCCTCTACCAGCATAAGCGTGGCAGCATTCGCTTGTGTCTTGCCCGAAACCCCGGCTACGTCAGTTGAAAGCGCTTTAGCCGCTTTTTCACCTGCTTTTTCACCTGCTTTCATGGGAATATCAACATAAAATGTGGTACCTACCCCAAGCTGACTTTCAATGTCGATACTTCCTCCTAGCATATCCACAAGACGTTTGGTGATATTCATACCCAGGCCAGTGCCACCAAATTCCCGTGTGATGCTGGTATCGGCTTGTTCAAACGCCGAAAATACCGCCTGAAGATTTTTCTGACTAATACCAATACCGCTATCGGCAACGGCTAATTGATACATATTCTCGCCTGACTTATGAAAGCTGACGCTGACCTCACCTTCAGTAGTAAATTTCAAGGCATTGGATAATAGATTGGTGAGTATTTGCGTTAAGCGTAATTTGTCGCTCAAAAGGCATGCGTCAACTTCCTTGGCACAATGAAAGCTCAGCTGTATGCCTTTTTGCTTTGCCTGCAAAATAAAGGGAGCAATCGCGTTTTTGAAAAAGGGGCGAATATCAATCGGCGCCATTTCAATCTGCACTTTATTCGCCTCAATTTTGGTAAAATCCAGTATGTCGTTAATAACCTCAAGCAGATGCCTGCCTGACGATTCGGCCACATCTAATAATTCATGCTGTTGTTCATTTAAGCTTTCATTTTGCAAAAGCATGAGCACACCAAGCACGCCGTTTAATGGCGTTCGCAGCTCATGACTCATATTGGCGATAAAATCGGTTTTTACTTTAAGTGCAGCCAAGGCGTCGTCCCGTGCTTTTTGCATTTGCGCGGTTCTGTCAGCAACCAGCTTCTCAAGGCTTTCGCTTAGCGCGAATAGTTCAAGGTTCTTTTCGTAAAGCTCTGCTGCTTTTTCTTCCAGCAAGCGCTCAGCTTCTTTGCGCGCAATGCGTTCACGCTCTATTCGCCGCTGATATTTTTCTAATTCCATATTAACCCTTTTCTACCATGCTTTAAGCCGCATAAGCGCATGGTGTTAAAGTGAAGGTGCAAATATGCTTATCGCCGTCCTTACCCTGCTGCATGTAAACATCAAAGCTCTCGCTATAATACTCAATGGTCGCGTTTATTAGTCCAAACGCGAGCATTGAAAGGTCGCGCTGTGAGCGGTAGTGAAGTTTAAAGGGAGCGCACTCATTTGCTTCCTCATAGGAGAATTCGGGCAATTCGGCATCGGGATAAAGCTTTTTCACTTCAACGTGAATGTGTTTGTCAATCTGTTTAAAAAGCGCCAGAGAACTTCCCGCTTCAATGAAAAAACCGGCATATTTTTCTGTAAACACACTCGCAAGATGTCTGCCAAACGTTTCCATCAACTGCGCACGACCGAGTCCAGTTTGCCTGGACAGTTCGATAAGCATGTTCTCAAGTTCCTGGAAATCGTAAGAGCCAACCGCAGTATAGCACCCGCCTGATGCAGGCGATGTGTTATCAATCAAGGTATCGACCATATCCATGTCAAACTTACTTTCGACCATCTCCATAAACTCGGTGAAAACTAAGCCTTTCATTCAATCTGCCAAATTGTTCAACTTTTATTCAACTTATTTCAAATATCGGCGATAGTTAATATTAATTAAGCAGTTTAGGTTTTTTGTTCTATTTACAGGCAAGGGCTTACATTTAATTGCTTTTGCTTTTTTTAGCATCACGCCTGTGATACAAATGCAAACTCGGGTTTGTAAGTGAGCACTTTCGTTGTAGCAACCATAAACTAATGCTTAAATTTTTATGTAGATACAAATCGTGCGTTTTACTCGAACCAGGACGGATAAATAAAATTTTATGATAAACACACTTCACGCTAAATTTGCGAAGTTGATAGCGCTTATTGTGCTAGCAACCGCTGTTATTATTCTGGCAGTGGTGTGGAACAATTTAAGTCAGACCGTTCATAAAAATATATCCTCTGGGCTGAAAGGCGCAGAATATGGTTTTAAAAAAGAACTCTCCAGCTTTCAAAATGAACGCATCGAGCAGGCATTACTGCTGTTCGAAAATGCGAACATCGCTATTTTTGACAACAACCATCCGCACAACACTTTTCAGACAGAACTGCAATCGATTTTGTTGGAATTGGAAGCTAGCCAGATTGGTTTATTTTTTCCGGATGCGCCTGATTCCCTTGTTAAGGATGACGCAAGCGTTACCTTTAGCGCACATCTACAAGCCTTTTTAGATTCAAATGCGTCGAATGTTCTCGATTCACAAAACAGCTTCTATATTCTAAACGAGCAACTCTATTGGGGATTTATTCAACCTGTATCGTTGCCCGTCAGCCAAGTTAAGCTGTCTATAGATGAACAAACGGATATGAACTTGCCAGGCCTGTTTGTCAGTTACCTTTTTGACCTTAAACGCTTGTCTTCCTTAAGCGATGCGCTGGGTATGCGCCTGGCCTTTGTGTATGGAGATGAACAAAGTGAGCTGGTGTATTCGCGCGATGATGCCATTAGCGCCGAACAACTGCGCAAATGGCAGGTCACCGATAACTATTGGCATTTGTTTAATCACCGCGTGATATTTGGGGCGCAGGACCTTTATACCCAAAACGTTGCACTGGATGCACCCGGTTCGACGCAAGTTACGAGTTATCTGGCAATTAATGCAAAGCGCGTATCTGAAAACTTTATTGCGCTACAGCGAAGCATCGCATTGATAAGTTTAGTTGGCGTGGCTTTATCAATTTTGCTTGGTTTTTATTTGGCAACCCGTATTACTAAACCTTTGCGTAAACTCGCTCTCGATGCCAACGCGATTGCCAAAGGCGATTATCAGCACTCGCTGGAACATGGCGCTTACACACAAGAAGTAAACACCTTATTTTCAGCATTTACATCTATGAAAAAGGCTGTAGAAGAGCGTGAAGCAACCATCACAAAGCAAGCACAAATTGATGCCTTAACCGGCATATATAATCGCAGCCATATTGCCAGTGTGATTGATGATTATTTAGCTGAAAACAAGCGATTTCAGGTAATTGGAATTAATATTCATGGCTTTAGAGGCATTAACGACGTATTCGGCTATGAATATGGCGACGAGTGCTTAAAGCAATTGGCGAAGCGCATCTCAGAAAAGCCCGGCATTACCGCAAGAGTGACTGGCGGTGAAATTATATGGATACCCGAATCTCCATTGAGCGTTGAAGCTATCAGAGCCATTAAAGAACACATTGAAGAAAGCGTAGAGTTTGAAGGAATATGCATACAATTGAAAACTGCAGTGGGTATTTTGCATTGCCCCGACGACGCTATCACCTCAGAAGAAGTATTTAAACGACTCAATATTGTAATTGATGAAGCGCAAATTACGCGTAAATTATTACTGGGATTTGAAGCGGCTCAAGAGCAAAAATACTTTCGACGCTTGCAAGTCATTACTGAATTAAAACAGGCCCTTGAAAGCAATAGCGAACAGCTTTCGCTCGTTTACCAACCTAAAATTCGCCTCGATGGCAAACCCGGCATACAGTTAGAGGCCCTTGCAAGATGGCGCCACCCTGCCCTCGGCGATGTGCGACCAGATGAATTTATCAGTATTGCAGAACATGCCGGATTTATTGAACTGTTTACCCGTTGGCTTGTTAAACAGGCATTCAGTGACCTTAAAACTTTTGACCATGTAAAAGCGGACATTAAACTTGCGCTTAATATCAGTGCTGACGATGTAGTTGATAGCTCACTTCCCAGCTTTTTAGCGCAACAGCTGGTTGAGCATGATATTCAAGCCACTTCCATTTTGTTAGAGCTAACTGAACGAGTGATTGTAAAAAACCCTGACAACGCGGTTAGACATCTCAGAGTATTGCAAGATGCCGGTTTTAAAATTGCGATAGATGACTTTGGGACAGGTTATTCTTCACTTTCGTACTTAACCAAACTTCCCATCGATACGCTGAAAATAGACCGCTCGTTTATTTATCAATTAGCCGAATCGAAAGAAAATCAGGCAATATGTAAAACCATTTTAGCGCTTGCAACAAACTTTGAAATGGAAGTGGTAGCAGAAGGCGTAGAAGACGCGCAAAGCCTGGCATTATTGGCAGAGCTCGGCTGTGATTGGGGGCAAGGCTATCTGATTTGCAGACCAGTAAATCGCAAACAAGCTGCTGAATGGATAGAATCTTATTGCGAAAAAGGTTTGCAGCTTAAGCAAACGCCTGCATAGGCGCTCACGGTTCTCTGGTAAGCACTGGTATAGGCTTTTACACACAGTAAAGTGCGTATTTAGCCTACCTCTTACAAGCATTCCTTGTTATGATTTAAGTCGATGAATCATCAGACTCAAGGAAGCATAATTAATGATTAAGCCCGTTGTTTTAGCAGGCGGCACAGGAAGCAGACTTTGGCCAAAGTCGCGCGCTGCATTACCCAAGCAATTTTTAGCACTCACATCGAGCAACACTATGTTGCAAGACACCATCTTGCGCTTACCGCAAGAAAGCGTGTCTTCTCCTTTAGTGATCTGTAACGAAGATCATCGTTTTTTAGCCGCCGAACAACTCCTGAGAGCCAACATTAATCACGAAGGTATATTGCTGGAGCCATTCGGCCGTAATACCGCACCTGCAATCGCCCTTGCTGCCTTATTAGCGATAAAAGGGGCTCAGCAAGATGCTGAAGACCCTATTCTGTTCATACTGGCTGCCGATCATCTCATTGAAGACCACAAAGCGTTTGCACAAGCCATTGATAAAGCGCAGGCGCTTGCCAAGCAAAACAAACTCGTTACTTTCGGTATTGTGCCTACAGAGGCTCACACAGGGTACGGATACATTCAGGCCGGCGAAAATACCGATGAACAAGGCCTAGGTAAGCACGTTGCTCAATTTGTAGAAAAACCCGATTTGGCAACCGCTCAGAAATATCTTGAATCGGGCAAATATTTCTGGAATTCGGGCATGTTTATGTTCAAAGCCAGCGTTTATCTAGAGGAGCTAAAAATACATAGCCCCAACATTTATAAGGCCTGTGAGGCAGCAGTGGCTGAAACTCAAGCCGACATGGACTTTTTACGCATTAATGCAGATGCCTTTGCTCAGTGTCCTGACGATTCGATTGACTATGCCGTGATGGAGAAAACCAAGCATGCTTGCATGGTAAGTCTCGATGCGGGCTGGAACGACGTGGGCAGTTGGAGTTCTTTATGGGATACCACCTCATCAAGAGACGAAAATGATAATGTGTGCATTGGCGATGTGATGCTAGAAGATGTTAAGGGCAGTTATATCAACGCAGAGCAAAGACTGGTTTCGGTGATTGGCCTAAATGATGTCGTGGTAGTTGAAACAAAAGATGCGGTTATGGTGGCTAACCGCAACAAAGTACAAGATATTAAAAATGTGGTGAATAAACTCAAGGCTGAAAAGCGCCCCGAGTTTGAGTTTCATCGGGAAGTGTTTAGACCCTGGGGCAGTTACGATTCTATCGATAACGGCGCAAGATACCAGGTTAAGCGGATCACAGTAAAACCGGGTGAAAAACTTTCTGTGCAAATGCATCATCATCGAGCTGAGCACTGGATAGTAGTGAGCGGTTCAGCCAATGTCACCATCAACGATGAGACGCAGCTTATTACCGAAAATGAGTCAGTTTACATTCCAATTGGTGCGGTTCACGCACTAGAAAATCCAGGTAAAATCCCCTTGGATTTGATTGAAGTGCAATCAGGATCTTACTTGGGTGAAGATGATATTGTGCGGTTTTCAGATCGGTATGGGCGGGCTAACTAGACAGAGGTCTGACGTGTCGATTTTTTTTACAATTTAACGATTTCGCTCAAACTTTACTCCAAAACTCTGTATAAACGTTATACTAAACATGTAGTTATGATTTAGGTACGATTTTTGCTGGTAAATCGATTAAGAAGTGTAGCGAAATTGCGACACGTAACACACGGAAGTTCAGTTTGGAGATGTATATGTTAAAAACCTTGGTTAAAGTAGTCTTGGTTGGAAGCTTTGCTTCATTAAGTTTGTATGCGAATGCCGCATTTATTGGAGCCGACGATATTGATTCAATATCTGTACAAACTCCTGAAGGTTGGACAGCAGTTAACGAAGATGCGCTATTCGACGGAATTACAAGAAAGCGTAAAAGTACCCGGTTTATTGGATACAGAAATGATGGAGACGCACTCTCTGCTGCTAATCCACTACAAATCATTGCGAACCTTACTGCTCCGACAAATGTCGTAGGCTTCTCATTTTTCAATGATTGGGGTTATCACCTTGACCAGCAAGTCATGGACTTGGCGGTAAGATTTGACGGCCATGATGGTACAAGACGATATGCGGTAACCTATGAGTATTTCGGACTTGACGTGAATACCTGGGACGAAATATTTTTGTTCTCAGACGTTTTGTTTGCCGGTGTAAATAAAATTACGGTAGATGTGCGTGGTGTGAATAAAGTGAATTTTGAAATCAGAGAATTAAAGTTTGCCACTATGCCTGACATTGCGCTGAGCACGTCTAACCTTGTATCGGGAACGGCAAACGTAAACGCGCCTGCAATTGCCTCGCTTTTAGGGTTAGCGCTTTTTGCCACCATTCGTCTTAGACGCAAGTAGTCAGTTTTAACACTCTTTACGCTTTTTAAATAAGTACAAAAAACTACCGCAATTGTCGGTAGTTTTTTTTTGCTTTAGCTTTCACCATTTAAATACTATATTGTCTATTAAATATCGCTTAATGAGCCGCCGCAAATGTTTAACTGGGGAAAAAGTCGCGTCTCCTTATTGTTAATAATCGCTTTTTTAAGCCTAATGCAATCTTGCGCGATATTTGAATCTCCTGAAAGCAAATTAAGCTCTTCTCCGGGCAATTTACTAATTACTCAGTACAAAGCGTATAAACACCTCAGCAATGAACAAATTAAAGCATTTATTCCTCAATCCAGAGTGTTTGAAGGAACTAGATTGCTGGCTCTTCAAAATATCGATATTACTAATCATCTGATAGCACATTTGTCTGTATCTAAAAATCCTGACACCTTTAAAGACTATTTACACAATCAAGCAACTGAAAAACGAGCAACGATTGTTGGCTTAGCAATGGGGCTGTTTCCTTTGGAAAAATTCACAATCCTCAGGCAAGTTAACACTGAGGAATTTTCTGAAGACTTTAAATCTGCCTTTAAACTTACAAAACTAGATCCTAAGCTTTTTCTGTTAGAAAAAACCTCTCCCGTCGCGAACATCGAGATTGTCCCTCTTATTCATTCAGCGACAGTTCGCTTGCAGGGGATCAAGGCATCAAAGGCAATCAAAATCGATTTTAGGCCGCTGCACTCTGATGAATGGAGACGCGGCTACCCTTTACGACATGATCCTGTCTCGGGTTCGTATAGCACGAGTCTTGTCAATCTTGATGCTAATTCGAGTTATGAAGTGCGTTTTCACTTTGAATTGAGCGATACTTTCTCGAATAAAAAATCAAATAAAATACCAAATAAGATCCCGGCAATAAGCTCTTTTAAGACACGAGCAACTCAAATTCACGTTAAACCCAAAAACACAATATTATTAAGCGATATCTATGAGGGAGGCGATTTAGATCTCTCTCAAGTTACCTTCAAGCGAGAAGAGGGAGAATGGATAAAAATCATAGGCGATGTTCCAGTCATTGCAAATGAGCAAGCTGATGCAGCTTTATTTTTAGGGAGCCAGAGTCATATTATCTTGAAAAATATTACGGTCAAAGGTGGCAAAAGATATGGGATCAGCGCTAACGAAGCGCATCATATCTGGATCGACGGCTGCGATATTAGTGATTTTGGGAGAGAAGCTTCGGTAGTTATCAAAGGACAAAGTTATGCCTCAACTAAAGATGATAAGCCAATTAACTATGACGCTGGCATTTTTTTAATTAAAAGCGGTGTTGTCACAATTGAAAATTGTAAGATTCATTCACCCCGCGTAGCTGCAAATCATTGGGGACATGGTCATCCAAGGGGTGCTAGCGCAATGCTAATAAGCGCAAATCACCCAGACAAAAAGCTTCAGGGGCAATACATCATCAGAAATAATCACTTTTATGGCGCGCCAGATCAGCGATTTAATGATGTAATCGAAACCAGAGCAAATGTTAGGCCCTTAGGCGGATTCATCCGCGATTCTGCAATTTATGGCAATCTGCTTGAGTATGCCAATGATGATCTGCTTGAGCTTGATGGCTCTCAGGCAAATATTTTGGTGTACGACAATGTGCTTCGGCAGGGATATTGTGGAATAAGCCTTGCGCCCAATATGCGCGGTCCAAATTTTATCTTCAATAATAGTATCGTGGATTTAGGAGATGAGAGAGGCAGTCATTGGGCAGCCTTTAAAATGGGCGGGTTGTTTTCTGCTCCAGCGGGGCAATCACATATTTTTCAAAATTATATTGATGTTAATTCAAATGGGATTGCCACGGGCGGGATAAGAGGAGACAGCACGTTTTGGGTAAATACTAAACATAATATTTTTGTGCTTAATCATTTTCGATCGTCTAAAAGAGGATACGCGATTTTTGATAGAAGCGAATTCTCTTTGAATGAGTACATGCAGGATTTAGTTATCAACCATAAAAGTAAAAAACGTATGTATTTTTCTGAGTCTCTTGAGAGCAGAGAGGTTCCGCTAGGTATAAATAATGCTATGCTAGCAAATGAAGAAGATACGAATCCTAAAATTCTCAAAATTGAGAAACAAGAACTTATTCCAAATTTTTCAGAACGAGCCTTAATAAAGTCTCCTTTAAAAAATTCAGAGCAAAAGGATATTCAAAAGCTTTTGGTGGGAGCTTATCAGGCCCAAAAAGAGAATTAGCGACGTAAGGACAAAAATGATTTCTCATAAGTATCAATGTATTTTTATTCACATACCAAAATGCGCAGGAACGAGTATCGAAAGCGCCTTTGAACACTTTGATGCAAGCCATTCTCGCGGCCGACAAGATCATCGAAGCGTAAGAATGATTCAAAAACCTTTTCCCATTTTTAAAGCATTTAGCTCTTCGGACAACCTAAAAGATACAATTCGCAGGTTTAGAGAATATACACGAACGCAAAGCAATCCGAATAATGCATTAACCGTCAGCAAAGCGCAGTATAAAAACTACTTCAAGTTTACAATTGTTAGAAATCCGTGGGACAGAGCTTTTTCGTGGTACAAGAATGCGATGAGAGATGAGATCCATCAAAAAAATTATCAAATTCCTGCGGGAATAGACTTTGAAACATTTATTGAACAGTTTGCAGGAACAGGTTATTTAAGACCTCAGACGTACTGGTTGAAAAACTATAGTGGCGCTATCGATATGGACTTTATAGGAAAATTCGAGTCACTTAATCAAGACTTTATAACAATTTGTGAGCGATTGAATGTTTCTGATAAAAAACTACCACATGAAATTAAATCGTCTGAGAATGAGGCCCCAAAAAAGTCAATCAGCCTTAAGGCCAAAGCATTTATCGACAATTATTATCAAGAAGAAATCGCATTATTTAACTATCGCTTTGAGGAGCACTGTAGCCTGGTTTGTCGCTGACTCGTTTTAAGCCAAGCGACTTTATTTAGTTTAGTGTCGAGATAATTTACACAAAACTGCCTATAGTATATTTTTACCAATAAAATCAGTCAGTTAAATATAAGCATGATTTTTGCATAATTTTGGTTAGGTACACATTAATTTACATATTCAAACAATAAGGATAAATATGAATCGCATTAAGGCTTTTATCGCCTCTGTTGCACTTTCAGTCTCAGCCTTTGGTGCTAACGCTGCAGTGATTTCGTTTGACGATATTGCTGGGGGTGTAAGTGGAGTCACTGTTGCTGGGCCAAGTGGCTATGCTTTTAACAATATTGACGCACTTTTAGACGGTAATTTTAGCACAACAGTTGCAATGGAACGTTTTACAGGTATTGGTCCAGGCGTATCACCCAGTGACCCGATTACCATCAGCGCGTCTTTTGATGATTTGTTTACAGTAGAATCATTCGGTATTGCTACCGATTGGGGTTCTAAGTTTGAACAGCAAATTGAATCGCTAACGCTAACGTTGTTTGATGATATGGGTGGCTCAACTTCATTGTTCTTTTCTGGTTTAGTAACGGGCTCCTTCGCAACAATTGATTTATGGACAGGTAGTTTTGTAGATGCAATTGGTTTCCAAATTGACATCACAGGATTGCAAAATACTAACGTTGAAATCAGAGAATTAGTAATGACGGGAACAAAGCAAATGCAAGCTGTTAGTGCACCTGCTTTAGGCGGATTGCTAAGCTTAATTCTTGCTCTAGGATTTTTAAGAAGAAAATAATTATCAAGCACTTTGAAAAACCAGCTTCGGCTGGTTTTTTTTTGCCTTAACCCGCTATTTCGTAGTTAGCAATCAAAAAACCATGTAATATAAAAGCACTAATTTATGGATGATGATTTGCTCCCAAGAGCCTTTCTTAACTTACTCACTGTGAAAATTTAATGCCGAACACGCTTGTTAAAAATCGATTTATTCGCCTTTTTTGGGTGTTTTTTGAAAAGTTTGGCCTTGTATTTTTATCGATAATCTCATTTTTAATCTACGCTAAATATCTTACTCCCACTCAGCTAGGTATAGGCGTTTTACTTCTCACGGTTGTGGAATTTATTTCAAAGTTCCTGATAGCTGTAGTAGACAGTTCAATGATTAGGCTCGACGCTATTACGCAGGAACAAGATGGCACTGCTTTTTGGACGCTATTACTTGTTAGCGGTATCTTTTCTGTTCTTATCTTTTTAGCCTATTACGCGTATTTTGATGAAAACATCGTTATTTTAGCGGGTTTGGTTGCTGTTTTTTTAATTCCTCTTCAGTCAGCCAGCCGTGTGCATATAGTCCACCTGCGTCGGAAAAAGAAATTCCGCTCATTAGCAAATAGAACCATACTGGGCAAAATAGTTGGGATGATTGTGGGAATAACCCTTGCGGTTAAAGGATACGGCGAATTTGCAATTGTTTCTCAAGCCGTTGCCATGGCGTTTAGCTCTACACTGCTTTTACTCATAATCGAGAAGCGATCACTTCCCTTCTCTTTTGAAAAAGACTGGCTACATGAACAACTCCGAATAGGGATACCAGCGTCGCTAAAAGTATTGAATACCAGTTTGTACACAAAAGGTACGATACTAATTATCGAAGGTACGCTAGGTACTGCCGCAGTGGGTTTTTACAACTTTGCAAATAGACTAGTTGAGCTACCAAGAAGTGCTATAGTAACGGCGTTAATGGGGTATGCAAATCCGGTTTACTCTCAACGTTTTCATGCTGGCCACGATTTGAAAGAGTTTTTTTTACAAAGCACAAAACTTGGCTTAATTTTTATTGCGCCATTTTTTGTTGGCCTTGCAGCAGTAGCAGACGAATTGTTATTTATTCTATTTGGTGACAAATGGGCGCCTTCGACTCCCATTTTAATCGGTATAGCATTACTTACTGTTATCAACCTGTATTTTCTTTTTCTTCCTAGCGTGCTTGTGGCCTACGGTAAAACCAAGTTCGCACTTAGGGGGCAATTGGTATCAACTGCTGTCGCGTTGATTTGCTTGTATTTCTTAGCACCAAAGCTTGGTTTGTTAGCAGTTATTGTAGCGCTTGCGCTGAGAGTAATCGGTCTTTCATTAGCAAATTTAACAGCGGTCGATCGTATCTATCCAAATTCCTTTACAGCGCTTTTTAAAGTCTTGTTTCCCAGTAGTTTTGCCTCGTTTCTTATGTTTCTGGTAATTTATTTTGGAAAGCCTTATATCACTTTTACGCAAAGTTCCCTTTTGAATTTATTGACGCTAATAATTGTAGGCGCGTTTATCTATACGGTTGCTATTCTTCTCATGGAATCGAAATTAATTCGGCAGTTAAAAGGTTTTATTTCGTCATAAATTGTATATGAGCCTATCGTAAGCTATAAATATAAGTACCCTCTCATTCGCAAGCTATTCATTACTATGAAATTAATGTTGAAGCGATGGGCATGGAAAATTAAATGTTTTTGGCTTCGTGTTGTATTTAATATAAAACCAAGCACTGCTAAAGATAAGCAACTAATAATCTGCGGACTCCCAAGATCTGGGACTTCTCTTTTGTTTAATATAGTTTCAGGCATATGTCCTGAGCTCGAGCCATATACCGGACACAAAAATCATTTTTCCAAAGAAGCGAGTTTTTTAAAGGTCATATTAAAAAAAGGGGACTTTGTTACAAAGTTACCCAAAGATATATTTAATGTTCAAAAAGTCAGTGATAACAATCCGCGAAAAAAGAAGATTCTCGTTTTTATTTGTGTAAGGGATGTCCGTGATTTACTGGTATCTAAACATCAAATGCTACCTGATAAATATTACATGGGATACGATTGGAAATTAGATTCGAGTAACGGCAAGCTTCAAAGTAACGGCATAAAGGCATTTTATGATCAAATACGAAAGGTGCTAGAAAATACACCCGACAACATTACGCTGCAGCTAATTAAATATGAAGAATTAACAGACGATCCCAGTTTTATAAAAGATTATTTGGAAAACTTTGAATTAAAAGTCACCAGATCTCCTGCTGATTACTCTAAATCAAAATCACTACCCTATTCCTCAAGTGATAACATTTCCAAAGGCCATGAGTACAGCGGAATTACTAAACACGATTCTAAATGGAAGATTAATAAGCAAGACGCTGACACCGTCGAGCAAGCTTTGGCCATGCACCCGGAATTAATAGAGATAAATCGTTATTTTGGCTATGAGGAGGCGCAACTTGCATGGGCTAATAAACACGAATGTTCATCATTTCTACCGTGATTCAATCTCTATAAATCGCCATGATGTAACTTACCGATCTTATTTAATAAGATCAGCTCGTTAAGTTATAGTTGCGAAAGCACTTAACGGGCTATAGCTATTCTATTTGGCGATCCCATGTAATCGCCATCACCAAAGCTCGCAAAAACATTGTGTACTCATCTGGGCCTGAGTTAAATGGGTTATACAGTCGTTGCCGGAGCTTTGTAGTTAGAATTCTAGGAACAAATCTGCCATTTAGAATCTCTACAATTTTCGAGCGAAATATAGGTTTTAAGGCAGACTTTGAACCCTTTTTTAATTCTTCATCATTGTCGGATAGCAACTGTGAAAGCCACGAAACGAGTTGTTCATTTGAGAGAAGATTCGGAACGCAAAGTTTCTGCTCGAGTATAAACGTTTTGATACTACTAGCTTCATCTATAAGTTTTTGTCTGACATTTAGAGTAGCTTGGGACTGATTTGTTCTAGGAATAGAAAAAATTGCTGGTAACTTCCTATTGAGCATTTTTACATATAAGCTTTTATCTAAGCGCTCTTCTACCCCACACTCTTCAATAACATTCAAAGCCTGTTTATCTAAAAGTGGCATTGCGTAAGGAATAATAGGACCAGTAATTTGCTTGCGCAATGGCAATAAGTTATAGGGAAGACGAACCTTCTGATACAAAAAGTCTTTTTTACAATCGTTATTAGAGATATGTTCGCTCGATTCGATAATACTTTCATAAGACCGGTCTAAAGCATGTATTAAAGTGTGTTTGTGCGCATCAGACAAGACATTAAGCTTACTTAATGCTTTACTCGATCTTAACCCGATTGAACCTAATACATCGTTGTTAGATTGCAATTTCATCGAAACCCACCCCATTGCCTCATCTCCAAATAATGCTATAGGGTTCTCAAATTTTTTTTCAGCATATTCAAATGCCTTTTTATACGCGTGAATCTCATAACTTACATCCCGCAGACAGGGACCTGCCGCGGCATTTGCTCGAATGATGTCTAACAACGAATGATCTTCGAAAAAGAAAGTCCTGTGTTCAACTTCCATTTTTTCCGCCTGCTTTTTCGCTATGTCGGCATCTGAGCCTGGCCTCGTTTCCCTTGAATCAAATGAAAAACAGAAAATCTGACCTGACTTTCGTTTTAAGAGTAAGCCAAGTAGACAAGCAGAATCATATCCACCTGACAGGGGCAAGATGATGTTTCTTCCTTCATATGCTTGCGTAACCGTTTCTTCTAGAGTAGACCATAATTTATCAATCAAGATATCGCTCGAATTACTTGCCTCAATTCTGGGGCTAAAATCCTCTAGTTTATATTTAATAAACTCATTTGGTAACTGATGTCCTTCTGCCAGTTGTCCGTTTACCAAGAAACTCGCATAGTCTGCTTCAGAAAGTGTGGAAGAATTCACACTCTCGAATGTTTTTATTGTGTCCATTTTACTCTTAATCCCAACTAAATGGTTTAGTAACACTTTCTCAACCGCTCGATCTCCATAATCAATCTGATTGAGATAAGTAGTCACCTTTGTTGGCTAAAGATGTTGTGTGTTTAGCCCCAATTCTAAAAAGAAAATCATTTTAAATATCAATTTTAGTTAAAAACTTTTATGTTACCTACGTTAAGCACTTAATTATGTGAATTATCGAAAGTTCATCAATTTAGAGGCTATTTTCTGCTTGCTGGTGCGCCTGCATCAATTCGCCGCGTTTTGACAAATACCTTACTTCACAATCCATTTTGAAGCCTGTTGACTCATACACTTTGTGTCGACAGAGCGCTATTAAATAAAGCACGTCATCACTTGTTGCGTTTCCTAAATTAACAATAAAGTTAGCATGCTGAGGAGATATTTGGGCATCTCCTTTACGGGTGCCTTTTAATCCTTCTCTTTCAATAGCTAAGCCGGGCGGTCCAATTGTTTCATACATATTGGGATTCGATAAAAAGACCGAGCCGCAATTTGGTAACTTTCGAGGGAATCTACTTCTGCGGGATGCTAATATCTTTCTAATTTCCGAGCGAACAGCCTTGCGTGTAGATTGTGAAAGCTTAAATGTTGCTCTGGCAATAATCCTCGGATCGTTTTGAAAGGGGGATGTTCGGTAAGAAAAGATTAAATCATCTTTAGTAACGGTTTCTATTTCACCGTGCTTGTTAATTAAATCGATACTTTCGGTATTTTCCAGAATAGAACGTCTGCTAGCGCCACCGTTCATATAAATGAGCCCACCTATTCTGCCGGGTATTCCGCAAATGTGTTCAATTCCAGTTAAGCCATAATGACTGCAACGATAGGTTATCTCGGGCACCCAAACACCCGCCTCGCAAATTACTGTAGTGCCTTTAATATCCATTCGGGAAAGCTTATTGCCAATCTTAATTAAAATACCGTCAAATCCCTCTGAATCGTAGAGCATGTTTGAACCGTCACCTATTACAAGGTAAGGCACCTCTTCAAATGTATTCGCCAGCTTTATTGCAGTGGCAAGTTCGTTAATAGATTCAGGTTCAACCAAGAGCGCGGCCGGTCCGCCAATTTTCCAGTAACTAAAAGTTTTGCAAGGCACATTTTGTGAACATATATGCCCTAATTTCTGCTGAAATAATTGGATCGCCTTATTTAACATGGCTATTCATCTACCACGGTTATATTTACACCAATGGATGAAAGCTTTTTCTGCAAGTTATTATAGCCACGCAAGGCCATTTCAACATTTTCTACTTCAGATGTACCACTTGCACACAATGCAGCCATAACAAGTGCCATGCTTCCGCGTAAGTCTGTTGAAACGACCTTGCCTGCAGAAAATACACCCGGCCCTCTCGTAGTAATTTTGCCTTTTTCTGCTTCGATAATATCCGTAGCGAGTAGCTTATTAAGCTCTTGCGCGTATGCAATCCGCTCAGGATATCGGTAATCAAAAATACGCGAGTCCCCGTCGGCAATAATGCCAAGCAAAGTATAAAAAGACTGCATATCTGAAATGATGCCCGGGTGCGCACCGCAGGCTAATTCAAAAGGCTGAACTCTTTCGTTAATTAAACAGTCTGGGCTGTAGTAGATACTATTAGAATTAGCCATAAAATCGATGCCCGCCTTTTTTAAGTGTAGTAGCGGTACTTCCATTGAATCAAAGGGCACATTGTTTATTATCAGCGTCCCTTTCGCCATTACCGCATATACTAGCCAGGTAAGCGCTTCAATTCGATCGTACATTACTGACTTAATTACGCCTTTAAGTCTTTGAGTAACGCCCATAACGGTAATATGACTATTGCCGGTTACGGTAATTTCAGCGCCCATCCGCTGTAAAAAGTCGATTAAATCTTCAATCTCTGGCGTAATGTAAGCATTTATAATTTCAGTCGTACCACTCGCCATCGATGCACAAATAAGCGCGTTCTCTGTACCACCTACAGTGGAAATCGGAAAGCGAATTTTTCCTCCCTTAAATTCATTAGCTTTTACACGGATGAAATTAGGCTCTTCTTTCACTACAGCCCCTAAAGCTTCCCATACCATGATGTGAAGATCGTATCCTCGACTGCCTATTTTACAGCCACCTGGGTAAGGAATGAGCGCTTCACCGCTACGCTTGATTTGGCCAGCAACAAGCAGGTAAGTTGTTCTTATTGGATAATCATAGTCATCTAACTCTTTACATTTGAGAGAAAGCGAATTAATGGTAAGCGATTCCTCGTTTTCATCCACCGTAATCTCGGCGCCTAAGTTTTTTAAAAAACGTATTTTATGTTTTGCGTCAACTAATTGTGTAGGGAAGTTTTTAAGCACAACTTCACCGTCTGAAATAATTGATGCTGCTAGCAGTCGAGTGGCAGAGTTTTTTGCTCCACTCACATTTATCTTTCCATGCGGAATTTGTCCACCTTCAATTATTGCTTTCATCAATTATCCTCAAGTTTGTGTTTTTTAGCGCTATTGGGGTAAATTGTCACAATGCCACGCTGTATAATTTTGCGCACTATTGTTACTCTGCAGATGTTTATTACAATTACAGCCAATACGCTATAGACTGTTTTCCTTTCACGGATGGCATAATTAGCTTGAACAAGCGCATCTGGCATATTGTCTCGTAGCATTGTTTCCACAGCTTGCCTTGCAAAATATTTTGCTAACAAAGGATCGGGCGAGCGATAAAACGCTGCATGAACATCATATTTTTCGACTAAATCTCCTTTACCCGAAAGTTTTTGTTCGTAACAGTCGCGTGCTAACGAAGCCAGGTATTTCTGCAGCATCGTTTTCTCAATGCTGGCAGCCACGCCATCAGTGACAAAAATGCCACGCTCATACAGTTTTTCCTGGATGATACGCATTTTTGTGTGGTCAATCATCCGTAACCAGAGATCTCTGTCTTGCGCGTACTTAAAATATTCTCGGTAACCACCAACCTTATCAAACAAAACCTTTCTGAACATTACTTCGCCCTGGCTGAATGGGTTGTCAAAAGCAAGTAAGTGGTCCTTTGTTACAACATGAGGTTTTGGCCTAGAGTTTCGTTTTCCGGCATATTTGCCGTCCATTACAACGTTATCAAACAAGCACGAAACTAAACCTACGTCGCTGTGTTTATCCAAAAATTCGGACTGTGTTTTTATACGAAGCGGCAAGGAAATATCTCCAGCGCCGTGAATCGCAATATATTCGCCTTTCGCAAGGCGAATCGCATGGTTCATTGCACCTACAAAACCTGTATTTTCTTGCCTTACAACAGTTAATCGTTCGTGCGATAGTTTTTGAAGCTCTACTTGCACGGCAGGATCTGGGCTGCCATCGTCTACCACAATTACCTCAAAATCATCAAACGCTTGATTTAGTAATGATCCTATCGAACTTTTTATTCGATCTGCTCGATTATACTGCGCCACACATATCGACACTTTCGTTGATTGGGTCATCTTTCACGCCCGCTTTGTTGGGACTGATAGCAAATCATAAAAAAGCAAATCAGATAAAGAAACATATCAACACTATTATGATTAATAATGATGTAGGCGATATAGTTTACTACGGTTTGCATCAGTACCATCATCAATAAAAAGGACGACAATTCAGAGTGATAGGGCGAGATATAAACACGAATGGCCTTGCTAATTTGATAGCCTAATATAAACAAAAGGATGCAGGTACCAATAATACCGCCATGCAGCATTATTTCTTTATAACCACTATGCGCGTTCCCAATAAAACCCCATCTTTCGATAAAGGGAACCGCGCCTTCACTTACCCAAAATGCACCGTAGCCATAGCCTAAGAGATATTCGTTATCGATCAGTGGGTCGATTAAACTCCAGATGATAGATCTGTTAGTCAATGAGGGATCTCTTCCTAATAGACCTAAAATATATTCGTAAGCTATATTCACGATGTATGAACCGATACATAGGACAACAATAAGGAGCACAAAGCGCAGTAAGTTGTTTTGTATGTTTTTACCTTTGAACATTTTGAATAAGATGATTAAACCGCTACCAAATACTGACATAACAACAGCGGTTGCAGATTGCGATGCCGCCACGGCAAATACAAGCAGCAGTAAACAAAAAATATCAAACTTAGTTTTGTAACGACCTAAACCAACAAACAGCAAAACGCCATAAGAATAGATTCTAGCCGCAGCATTTTTATCGTTAAATATTCCTCTGAATCCTGATGCTCTGTCTGTCAACCCGATTGAAATATTTGCACCAACAACAATTGAATAAACCAATCCCAATATCACAGTTAAAACGATCGCATTTGATAAAATTCTCAGTAGGCTAACAGGTTCAAATAATCGCACTAGTAATAAGCAAGTCACTACCATAGTGGACAATGCAACAACTCTTCGCAATGAAATTGCTGGAGCGTACGACCACTGCAGTGAAAGAATAAAATAGGTAATTAGAATCCAGATTGGCCAGCCAATCTTAATAAGATTTTTGATAGACAAACGTCTGCTTTTCCAGACGAGAATTCCACAAATGCCCAGAAGAGATAAACCCGTTATTTGATTAACGATGCTACCCGACTTAGAGCTTTCGATTCCACCGCCACCACCGGTAAGCAAGTTTTCGCCAAACCCAATGATAGAAAGATAAAATCCAAGAGAGAGAATTAACAATCCTTTGAAAATATCGTTTTCTGCAATTCTCATGACAAAATCAACTCTCTATAAACCTGCGCAGAATTGCTGGCTTCAAAACACTTCACTGCATCAATTTGCGCCTCTTTATTAAAATCTTTCTGATTTAGCGCATCCACCATCGCGCCTGCAAGTTTGTCCACATCTAAATAAGTAACTAAGTAGTCTAATTTGCCGTGATGAAGAATATCTCTGGCTCCGTGGGGGCAATCAAAGGCAACTACTTTTGTTCCTACCGCCATTGCTTCAACAATTGCATTGGGGCTTCCTTCAAACCGTGATGAGAGAACATACAAATCGCAATAATTCAGCTCTGCAATCACGTTTTCAGAATATCCCGGCAAACTAACATCGCTTTCTAGGTTTAATGACCTTATTTGCTCATTTAGTTTTTGACGAAGATCACCTTCCCCGAAAATAACTAATCGACACTCGATTTGCTTTCTTACTTTGTAAAATGCATCAAGAAGCATATCGAAGCCTTTTTGATAACTCAGCCGCCCGATAGCAACAATTACTGGCGCTTTTTTGTTTAGCAACCATGGATGCGATGCAGGCTCAAGTGCCAGTCGTTTTAATTCTTCTGTAATTACAGGATTTGGAGCAGTTATAACGTTCTTCTGTTTTACTACGGTTGTATCAACTAAGTCTTTTGCTACACCTTGCGAAACCGCAATGACTGGTTTTGGTAAAAAGCGATAAACAAATGGAGCAAGGCCATACGCTGTTTTCATCACAAAATTGCTGTTCACCTTTTTATCTAGCGAAAATGCATTCCTTTCACTTACGCTAAGCTTTTTAATCCAACCAAGAGAAAAAGCAACGACTGCTGTAATCACGTTTATATGGGTAAGCACAGCCAAGATGCCATCGGGGTTTATCGTTTTGAGTTGGCGTCTCAGTGGTCCAAAAGCTGAAAGTGTTCGCTTGCACTTAAGTTCAAATAGATTCACCTTATCTGAAAGATAGGGCTTGTTAACGCCGCCTTTAGATATGAGTATCATACTAACCTCGTCTCCATCGGTAGCCAATTGATTGGCCAGGCGCACCATCATTTTTTCAGCGCCACCCCCTCGCAAATCATGTAAAACTATCGTTATTTTAGCCATGAGCTGCACCAGACAAATGGTTTAAATAAAGACTTGCAGCATGATTATTTTCAAATTGGTTAACAAAGCTCTTTTCACAATGCAGCGTTCGCCATGATTCGGTAGTTAGGACGTTTGCAAATGCGGCAACATTCCCATTTTCAACAAGAATACCGTTTACCCCATCTTCAATAAGTTCTCGAGGGCCCGTCGGACAATCAAAACTTACAACTGGCGTGCCTATAAACATCGATTCAATAATTACCGTTGGCATCCCCTCGTGACGTGAAGAGAGAAGAAACGCTTGCGCGCCTTTGATAATGGCGTAAGGGTTGGGCGTAAAGCCATGAAATATGACCTTGTCTTGAATGTTAAGCGATTTTGCCAGCTTAGTAAGTTCTGGTTTGAGCTCACCGTCGCCCACAATAACTAAATTGGGCAAAGTTCCTTCCTTGCTCTTGGAAAGCGCTATCGCGTAAGACTCCAGCAGTAAATCAAAACCTTTTTGTTCTGTCAGTCTTCCTACAGCACAAAAATAAGAAGTTCCTATATAAGGATTGTCTTGTTCTTTATCTGCTAAACAATCGATTTCGGCATTAACCACCGCATTTGGGAGAAAATGAACACAAGATTTATTAATGAGCAAATGAGACCTGATTTCCTGTGCCAAAGACTCCGAAACTGCACCAATGCGCTTGTTTGTAAGGGCGTATAGGTTATAAAGCAATTTGATTTTTTTAGGCGATAGTTTTTGACCATCAACGTCAAATGCGCAGTGTCGCGTATAAATGACATTCAGCTTTGGGTAACGCAGTACACAGAGTGCAGCAAGAATATTTGCCGTTTCGGTGGCAGCTACAATACATGTTACGTTCTGCGACTTAATTGTGGAATAAAGATGCATTAACTTGTTCAAAAAACCTGTCTCTTGAGGAGGAGTGACTGCATTAAACGTCGATTTAAGCTTGTCAAACCCCTCGCGATGCGGCCCACTTGTCTTATATACATAAAATGTTGTCATTATTGACTGCGAACGCATAGCAGAAGCTAAATTTGTATTTACCTTCTGTATTCCGCCATTGTGGGAGTGCCACTTCTCTAAAAATAGAATATGTTGCACAAATTACCCTTTACTAAAATAGTGATGCTTAGCAGCACAGTAAATCGAATGTGGATTGGTTGTTAAATAGCGCCATAAAAGTTTACGAGGCTGAGTTGCGGCTCTATGAAGCCATTCCAGCCCGTATTTCTGCATCCATTCTGGCGCTCGCGAATAGTCACCGGTTATAAAATTATAGCACCCCCCGCATGAGATGATGACGGGAACTTTTAAACTGGATTTATAATGATGAATGAATTCTTGCTCTTTCGGTTTACCTAGGCCTACCCAAAGGACATCAGCACCACTTTGATTAATCTCTTTTATTACTTCGGTGACCTGTGTTTCGTCGAAATAGCCATCACGATATCCGCTAACTGCAAAGTTGGAATATTGTTCGCCCATTTTATTGCTGGCTTTCTTTATAACAGTTTCAGTTGCACCCAATAAGTAATGTTTATATGTCCCGTGCACCATTTTAGGGAAGTCATGAATAGTGTCTGTAGTGGCACTCCTTTCGGGAATTTGATGCTTTGAAAAATGTTTAGAAAAAAACACGACACTTTGACCGTCTGCATGCAGGATATCAGCTTGGTTAAGAATATTGCGCATTCCGCGATCAGAATTGGCAATTGATATACTGTGACCGTTAGTAGAATAGATGGTCATAGGCTTTTCGAAGTAATCAGAAGACGGATCTCGAAAATCGGTCACGCGCTGAGCCATCAACTCAACTAACTCTTTGCGCGTGATGCATGCTGTTTTCAGCCCCCCAACATTTGTGAAAACAACATCTTCTATTCTCATATAAGTGACTTCCTTTCAATTGATTGAGCAGTTTGCGCATTTAATTACGCAAATATAATACCACTATTGTGAGGGGGTAAAATTCAGCAACACCCTGAATACGATTGTATAACAAACTACCGCACAAAGTGGCTACACCACTTCTGTTTACAGCAAACATTATCCAACAAATAATTAAGGTTTAATGACATTTGTTCGATTACCTATATATCCAATTCCAATTTTGCTGTAAATCGTCGCCACACTAATGAAATTCTGTCGCATTTTGCCCACAGGTTTGTTCATCTTTTTACTGATGCTACAAACCACAGCGCTATCAGACATCAGCTTTTCCGACAAGCTATATCAGTCTGTTGAACGCCGCTACAATACAGATGCGGTAAAGCGTGTGCGCGATTGGCAACAGCTATTAGGCGATGCAAAGTCAGATCCTGTCGAAGATCAGCTTTACAAAGTAAACCAATTTTTTAATCAAATCCGCTTTGTTGACGATATAGAACATTGGGGAGAGAAGGATTATTGGGCAACCCCTGTTGAGTTTTTAGGAACCAATGGCGGAGACTGTGAAGATTTTACCATCGCAAAATATTTTTCTTTACGAGAATTGGGCATTCCGTCTGAAAAGTTGCGATTAATGTATGTAACCGCAACCCGTCCTCGGCAAGCGCACATGGTATTAGCTTATTACGAAACGCCCACTTCTATTCCTTTGGTGCTCGATAATATTAATAAACGTATATTACCCGCATCAAAACGAAGAGACCTTTTACCCGTTTACAGTTTTAACGGTGATGGCTTATGGCTTGCAAAATCACAAGGCCGTGGCAGACAAATGCAAGGCAAAAACAACAATGCTTTATGGCAAGAATTAAACAAAAGAATGCAACAGGGCTTTTAATGAGTAAACTTATGTTATATAAGACTTTAGAGTCAAGGAGGAGTTTGTAAAATGTCGTTATCAAAACAACTTGGGCTCGGGTTTTTCTTCGTATTGTTGATTGTATTTGTGGGTTCGTTATGGATGAATACCCAAAATACCCGTGCATTTTTGCAACAGCAATTATCGTCTCATGCACAAGACACAGCAACATCCCTTGGTTTATCCATTACCCCCTATGTTGGCAATGAAGAAGATTTGCCCGTAATCGAAACCATGATTAATGCGATTTTTGATCGCGGCGATTATCAGGCTATTACGCTGCGCGATATTAACAACCAGGTCTTAATCGAAAAAAAGCGCAGCACCAACACTAAAGAAATCCCTGCCTGGTTTGTTGATTTATTTCCCATAAACGCCCCTAGCGCAAGCACCGAACTTAACGATGGCTGGGCAATGCAAGGTTCGCTTAATGTTGTGAGCAACCCTGTGCCGGGCTATCAGCAGCTTTGGACGGTTGCAGTGCAATCGTTCATCGTAACGGTAAGTGCATTTATTATTGCGCTTATTTTTGTTTGGTTTTTGGTAAAGCGCGTTATATCACAACCTATCAACCGTGTGGTGCAGCAGGCCAAAGCCATCAGCAAAAAACAGTTTGAACAAATAGACGAAATTCCAAGCACCACCGAACTTCGTACCTTTGTCCAGTCAATCAACACGATGTCTGAAAAGCTTTTCCTTATGTTCAAAAAGCTTACTAATCAGTCGGAAGAATACAGACGCTTTGCCTATGCAGATTTAGTCACCGGTGTGGGCAACCGCCGTGCATTTGAGCTGGCGATAAACCAGCTTTTGTCGAATCGAAACGAAAGCACTGAGGGCTATTTGTTTTTAATTCGCGCTGCCAGTCTGAAAACGATTCACAATGAGCACGGAGGACAAGCGGGCGATAACTACCTCAAGTCAGTTTGTCAGGCAGTAAAAGACGCCGCAGCGGCTGAGTATGAACACTTTTCTATTTTCAGGCTTAACGGAAGTGATTTTGCGCTTATTATCGAGAATATTCGCCCTGCGCACGCTAAAGCAATGGGCCGCTTACTATCTATTTACACAAAACGCATTGAAAAATCGGAACACACCGACGGTGTTGCGTTTATTGGCGCCTCACAGTTCAATGTAGAGCTTAATTACAAAGAATTGATGCAACGTGTCGACTCTGCGCTTATTAGCGCCGAACAATCGGAGCAACGCTGGCAACTGGCAAGCGAGGGTGAACTTGCCCATTCAAACGAAGAATGGCGCAGCACGCTGGAACAAGTTATTGAGGTGGGCAAAGCGGATTTTGTATCGCAGGCAATTATCAGTAAAACAGGCAACACCTTATATTCCGAATGGTTTGCTCGCCTGACCGATAAAAAAACGCAGGAATCACTGCCAATGTCGCAGATTGTTCCGGCATCTATGCGCTTAGACTATGCCATTGCGCTCGATAAGCTGATTGTTCAGAATATGTTTGTAAGTGCCTCACAAATGGGACAAAAGGTTGGTTTAAACCTTAACCGCATCTCTATTTTCGATAAGCACTTTATAAAATGGTTTATCGATAAATTAGACGTTTATCGGTCCACCTGCCCCTTAATTGTGCTTGAGATCCCTGAGCGCGCGCTCGTGCACGATATCGATTCGCTTGCAGAATTTGCGAAAACAGTAAAGTCTTACGGCATAGATATCTGTGTTGAACACTTTGGTGCTCAGCTAGCGGGAATCACCCATTTACGCAAGCTAATGCCCGATTACCTGAAAATAGACGGTCGGTTTATCAGAGATATCAACGCTCACGTTGATAATCAATTGTTCGTTAAGTCGCTTATTAACATTGCGCACGGTCTGGATATTCGCGTACTGGCAGAAATGGTCGAAAACGATAAAGAACTCGGTTGGCTTATGGATGCGGGTATAGATGGCGTGCAGGGGTATTTGGTTGCTCAGCCTAAAGAGATTAAGGTTGTGACAACAAATTAATGTAATACTTTATTGATTAAGTATTGAACAGGACGTAAAATTAGCATTGTGAGTAAGTCTGCAGTCTACTCAAATTTATAAAGGATTAATTATGAAACTTGCCTCAATTGCAAAAACGCTTGTTGCGCTAACTGTGTTGGTATCGTCATCTTTATTTGCGCAAATTAACGAAACAGAAAATTTATTCGGTGACGGCGACCAACCGGGTAAGCGACTTCACAGCATTATTGTGCAAAATTATACTGCAGGTGACGATCCTGCCACGGCTATCAATAAAGCAATTGAATTTTCTTTAGAAGAAGATGCAACGATTTTAGGTGGTGAAGGTAAAAGCGTTGTAGCCTTTGATATGCCCCACGCTTCTCAGTTTTTTGTGCATATGACCGAGCACAACAGTCTGATAGAAACGATGAAGCGTTTAGTTGAAGGCTCACCGGAAAAAGCCGTTCATTCTATTACCTTAGGCGTAGTATTGTATCCAAATCACGCTCAGGAAATTTATGATGGCGCAGCACTAGCTGGCGTTCTGGCACCAGACGATATCACAGTCGCTATGTTGCAAGCCGGCGCAGACCCAACGCAGTTTTCTGATGCAACTGCAGCAGGTGCAACTGCTGGTGGTCCGGTCACAGCAACCGTTACGCCTATTGGCGCGGGAATTGGCGCAGGCGGCACAGGCGGTGGCGACACCACTGCGTCCACTAACTAAGCAAGACCTTATCCTAAGGAGCCCCTTTATTATAGGGGCTTTTTTGTGAAAAACGTTTCAAAACAATAAGAATGTATCTGTGACAAGCTACGCAACAAACACACAACAAGTAAATAATGGGCCGTTTTACTTTTTTTTAGCCATTCTCTTTTTGCTACCCATACCGCTTGGTGCAAATCGACCGTGGGCCTGGAGCTTTTTTGAAGTCGCAATTTTTGGTTTAACGCTTTTTGTTGCCTTTCGAAATCGTGCTAAAAAAGATCTTGGCTTGGTAAAATATTCAAGCATGCTCGTTCTTTGGATTTGCTTTATTGTTTTTGCCTGCATTCAAATTATTCCGCTTCCTAAAATACTGGTAGAGCTTCTCTCTCCCAGCTCGGCTAGCCTTTACTCCATGGCAAACGCATCTAGCTTTTACTTAAGCGTAGATCATGGTCAAAGCATGATTAACTTCATTAAACTGTTGAGTTTGTTTTGTTTAATGCTGCTCACCATGAAGCTTATGGACAGTGAAGAGCGTATTCGTTTGTTGTTTTTGACGATGCTGGCCAGTGGCACTTTTCAGGCGATTTATGGCTCGCTGGAGCTGCTACTTGGAGCGCAAAGCAGTTTGGTTTTTGGTCTTGATGTAAGTGAGTCAGCCACCGGCAGTTTTGTCTACAAAAACCATTTTGCCAACTTTTTGGTGCTGTGTTTGAGCGCGGGTGTTGGGCTAATTGTGACCTCCCTTGAAAAAGACAAATTCAAAAGCCCAAAAGACCGACTGCGCTCGCTCGCCAGCACGCTTTTAGGCAGTAAAACAATCGTCCGAATATGTTTGGCTATCATGGTAATTGGCTTGGTGATGTCGCGCTCAAGAATGGGCAATACGGCCTTTTTTGCATCGGTGGCGATCATTGGTTTGTTAGCGCTCTTTTTAATTCGAAACCGAAGTAATGGCTTGTTTGTGTTTGTAGTAAGCATGTTCATTATCGATCTATTGATTGTTAGCGCTTATTTTGGCCTGGCGAGGGTAAAAGAGCGTTTGGAGCAAACGAGCCTTGATTCAGAAACACGCGACGAAGTGATTTTAGATGCCTTCCCGATCATCTCTGATTTTCCGCTATTTGGCAGTGGCGGCGGCAGTTTTTATAGTACTTTCCCTGGCTATCAAAATCTCGATGTTTTTTTATTCTACGACCATGCGCACAACGAGTACCTGCAATTTACCATTGAATATGGACTGATTGGCGTATTTATTTTGCTTACGATATTGCTGTTTGCTTTTTATAAGTCTTTGCGCGCTATGTATACGCGTAGGAATTCGATTTTAAAAGGGACTGGCTTTGCTTGTGCCATGGCAATTTTGGCAATGTGTATTCATATGACGGTCGATTTTCCACTTCAGGCCTACGCAAACGCGTGTTACTTTGTGGTATTTATTGCTCTTGCAACGGTAGCAAGTAGCGTCAAGCTAAAAGGGATAAAGCCAAAAAAACGCATCGACGCATTGGGCGATGATTTTCATCTTCAATCTTCATCGCATTTTAGCAGTATCATATAAACTTTCTCATCAAGCGGACGAGACCAGTTACACACCGTTTCGTGCGCTTGAGCATTCTTGATGATTTCTCTTGCTCGCGTTCGGCTTTGTGTATTTTCCATTGCTTTTATCAGACGTTCTTGCACTTGTTCGCGAATTTGTATGTAGAAGGGATGATTCGCGTTGTAGAGCGCCAGGCCAAGCTCTAAAAACAGAATATGTACTTCAGGTGTTTGCTTTCCAAAGCGATCCGCATTGTTTAAAAAGCCCAACAACTCGTCGTCAAATTCTTGCATACGCCATTTTATCAGGGCGAGAGACGCCCAAGTGACAGGCCAGGCTGGCCTTAGCTCTGTAGCTCGCAGATAATGTGATTTAGCCGCTTTTAGCTGAGATTCATCTGAATAGCCTGCTACGACTCCCCACTCCTCAATCTGTCCTGCTAAATCAGCGTAAAGCGGATGAGAGTGATGTTTAGCCTGCGCCGCTTCTATGGCGCGCTTTGCCCGTAAAAAGTCCTCTTCGGTTTGTACGCTGCCTGTTTGCTGCCAACGCGAAATTTCATTACGAACGACGTAATAATCAAGACTTGCCATACCAAACTTGAATGCGTTCCAAACGCCTACTACACAAAGCAGCATCACGAATAAGACTAAACGCCTTTTGCCAGAGAACTCAACTTTCAGACGCTTTTTTAATTGGACAAGATCCATTTTGTATTTCCGTTATTTACTGCCACATTCTATAACTATTCGCTATTTAAGCGCTCATTTCAGCCCTTTTATTGCCAAAGGGTGTCGCGTGTAATGTGTAAAGGCGTAGTCACGAATAGGTCTGTGGCACGATGCTCACTATGCTTTTCGGCAATGATTTTGTAGGCTTGTGCCATTTCATTCGGCCGCTTATTTAGATTATGCATATCTGAGGCTACGTAAGCTATTAAATTTTCTTCCAGCATCTGCCAGGCCAAATGCTCGACTTGCTCGCCAAAAGTGCCTGTAAATGCACCGGCAGTGGCTTGAAAAACCACTCCCATGCGCTTTAGCCAGAGCGCTTTATCAGGCTGTGCGAGTATATCCCGGTTTCGTTCAGGATGAGGAATGATTGGCTGAACATTTTGTTGTAACAACCAATGAATAAGACGTTCAATTCCAGTAGGAACATGGCTATGCGGCATTTCCAAAAGAAGCGCCTTTTTATCCTTCCATTGCCCTAAATAGCAAAGCGCGCCACTTTGATGCCATTGAGTGATTTCAATGCATGTGCGCACTTCTGATGCATAACTTAGTTTAAGATTGACGTTTTGCGCCTGTAAACACTCTAGCGTGTCGTTGAAGGCGTTTGCAATGATTTCCCTGGAATTATCAAAGCGTCCCACATGCACATGAGGCGTACAAACCATGTGAGTAACCCCCTGCTCTACTGCTTGTTTTGCAAGAAGAAGGGTATCATCTAAGTGTCTGGCGCCATCATCGATGGCGGGTAGTATATGGCTGTGTAAGTCTATCAACTTGTTTTTTCATTGCTCGCCGCTTGATAGCTATTGTAACCATATTGATCGTAGAAGCCAGAGTATTCACCCGTGCGTTTTGCTTTTCTCAAGTCAACCTGGTTAAGCACAATACCGTCTATCCTGTGTCCAATTTCTACAAATCGCGACAATCCATTATTTATCATTTTGTCGCTCGTGCTATCTGCACGCACCACATAAATGAGAGAATCACAATGCTTTGACACCACAATCGCATCGCTCACAGCTTGTGTAGGCGCACTATCAACAACAATATATTCATAGTCTTCACGGAGCTTTCTCATAAGCTTTGCGAATCTGTCTGATGCCAACAGCTCCTGCGGATTAGGTGGAAGTGTACCTGCACATAAAATATCGATATGCGATTGGTCATCATGCACAATACACTCGTCAAGTGCGTGAGAGCCTGAAATCACGTTTGCCAAGCCTGGCTGAAAGCCTGGTAAAGAAAATAAGCGGCCAATTGTAGGTTTGCGCAAATCGGTTTCAAGCAAGAGGACTTTACTTAGTTGGCCAATGGCAAAAGACAAATTCACCGAAACTGTGCTTTTTCCTTCTTTCGGTACGCTTGAAGTAACCAGCATAACTTGAGACGGCTTATCAATATTCAATAATTGCAAGCTGGTTCTCAGCGTTCGCACCGACTCGCTGAACATATGATGTTTTGGGTCAAAGAAGTGCCGTAAGGCAAGATTCTCTTTTTTGCTATGCGGTTGCCATGGAATAAGCCCAAGCATCCGCTGAGACAACTTTCTTTCTACGTCTTCAACCGACCGAATTCCGCTATTTAGCGCTTCAAGAGAAAGAGCCAGAAATACGCCAAAGCCTGTACTTAACACAAAGGCTGCGGCAACAATAAGGCCTTTTTTGGGTTTTGAAGGCGCACTAGGTGGCTTGGCCTCATCCAGTATTCGTGCGTGTGCAGACTCAAACCCGCCAAGCTGGTCGGTTTCTTTTAAACGCGTAAAAAATGAATCGTAAAGCTGCTGATTAATATCCACATCTCGCTGCAGGGCACGACGCGTACTTTCCAGATTAGAAAGCTTTCTGAATTCAGATTTGGCTTGCTCGACTTCACGCTCTAATGCAGCCACTTTAGCCTGCGTGGTTCTGTATTCGTTAGTAATACCGGAAACCAGGCTTCTTACCTGATCTCTTAAACTTTGCCGTATTGAAGCAAGTTCAGCATTGGCTGCAATCATTACCGGGTGCTTGGGCCCATATACTTCTCGAAGTTCAGACACCTTGCTCTGTGCCACTATCTCTTCTCTTTTAACCGATTGAACAGAGGGGTGATTAAGCACCTCAGGCACACTGGTAAGCTCATCAATTGATAAGCCCTGTTGATTCACTTGCTGGAAAATGGCTTGATTACGCTGAAGTGCCACCTGCGCTTCAATTAACTGATCACTTAATTGTGAAAGCTCTTCTGATGCAAGCCCCACTACGCCATCAATATCTACCAATTGTTCGCGCTCGTAAAAATCGGCAAGCGCCGCTTCGGCGGTGTTTAATTTGGTCTGCAAACCTTGCAAACTTTCATTTAGCCATGAGGTCGCTTTTTCCGTCATTTCAAGTTTGGCCTCAAGGTAACTTTCGATATAGACATCGGCCAAAGTGTTTGCAATGTTGGCGCTTAATCCCGGGCTAGGCGTTTCTACCATTACCTCAACCACTTGTGTATTTTTGACAGGCACAACGGTTGTGCTTTGCAGAAGCTGATTGACCGCATAGCCTTTTTTGGAAGCGAGTATCTCTTCTTCAGTACGAATGACTTCAGGTTCTTGGGGTAAAAAAGGCAGCGCACCTTTTATGCTTTCTTTAGCACCATCCATAAAGGCCGAAATACCGCTTTTTTCAGCTTCGGCTACGTCTCTATCAAAAAAAGGATTGTCTTGCAGTTGCATGCGCTCAACTACTTTTTCTGCAATTTGCCGTGAGCGCAGAATTTGGTATTGCGTTTCAAAGTATTCTTTTCGACTTGAATCGAGTCCGTACACTTCTTCAATGGAAAGCACATTGGTTTGCTCGGCTTCAATCAATATGGATACTTTTGCTGTGTATTGCGGGGTTAAAGACAAAACAATGAGCGCAACTAAAAGCGTCAGAAAAAACGCCAAACCGAGAATTCTCCAGATATAGCGCTTTATCGTTTTGATGTACTGGCCAAAATCGATGATGTCTGAATCAAACAATTTTGCTTCAATTTGTTCTTGGCTCGATTTTGCCATCTACTTCAATATTCCATTAGTTGTAAGTGTACAGGTAATGAGATACCTAACCTTGGTATCGGGCTTTTAACAATCAGAAAAAGCGCTGCTGAACGGTAATAATATCACCGGGCATAACAATTTCGCTAGTCGCCATTTCAATGGTTTGCTCATTACCTCCAATACTGCGTCGCACTTCAACGACACTTTTTGATGCCCGCTCTGTATAACCACCCGCTAGCGCGGCTGCTTTTTCAATGGTTAAACCTGGCTGAAAAGGATATCCGCCAGGTTTTCGAACTTCACCAGAGATAAAAAACGGTCGATATTCCAATACGGTAACAGAAACAGACGGGTCTACCAAATAGTCTCCACGTAAACCTTCGTCTATGAGCAATTCAACCTGGTTAACCGTTTTACCAACTAACTGAATGTCGCCCAAAAAGGGATAGCGAATAATACCGATATTAGACAAGCGGGTTTCAACGGTGAGGTCATCCTGTCCAAAAACCGTGATACGCACCATATCACCAGAGCCCAAGGTGTACTCGCTCTCCTGGTCTTGTGCGTAGGCATTAACATTGAGCTGCAAAAAAGACAACAGCGCTACAAGCGCAAGCACTTTGTAAACGACATTCCATACTTTCATAATTAACTACTTACCACGTTTATAAGATTACAAAGTAATGAGTGCGTTTATAATAAATTGGTTCCGTCCGAAGTCGATACTTTCCCGATTACTTTCGCGTTCATCATACACATAACCCACTTCAAAGTTAATGTGACGTCTGAATTGATAATACAAAGAAGCCTGGAAGCGGCGATTGTCGTCGGAGCGTATTGTCAAATCATCAATCAACTGACCTTCGTAGCGGTCGTTACCTACTGATACACTTACGCGTGAACGTAAACGCTCTAGCCATTCATGACGCCAAATAGCGCTAAATGTTTCACCGCGGATAAAGTTTCCTTCGCCGTTTGTTTCGTTTGTATCAGAGCGCGTAATTAATTCTAAACTGGAGTATTCCACTGGCTCCCACAACACGCCCAATTCCCAGTCAACCCCATAAAAATCTTGACGTAAAGGAGATTCAAAGTCTTTTTCCTGATAACCGATTTTTGCGCGCCCGGAAGTTTGCGCTGTTGCTTCCCATACCACACCGACCAAATACGAAATCTGGTTACTATCAAGTTTATTAAGTGGGTCTAGCGCAAACTTGTAATCTACGCTGGTAAAGTCGACTTCAAATACGGCGTCTGTAGCAGCGCCGATGCGATAGAAAAACGTTGCCGCTGCACTGGCGAAGCGCCTGTCTCTTGCAAGATACACTGGTGTATTAATATCGTAATCCAGGTCAGTCAAATCAAGATTTATGTCAATTCGTCCGTCAGCATTAAAAGCACCATACGAATATAACAGGTCAAACTCGCTTTGCTTGTATTGATCCGGCTCTGTTAGCTGAGCACCGGTACCGATTGAAAAGTTACTACCACGCGCGTCATGACCATCTTCAAAATTATAGGTAGCGATTAATCGATTTCTGGAATTAAACTCCATGTCTGACTGAGCCAGGAAAAAATGATCAGTGTAATCGTCTTCAGAGCTACTGAAAAAATCTTCATTTCGTAATCTGTACGCCAAAGTAACCTGACTTGCACCAAGAGCGCTCTCCATGCTCACTTGTGGTGAAACGATTCTCGACCAGCTTGATATTTCATCCGAATCAGCGCGCGTGATGTTATCGTCGTATCTCAATCCTAAATCGAGGGTCGGTGTCAAATCAAAGCTTCCGAACTCTATCGATGCAGCGTCCTCAAACTGTTGGGCTAAGGCGCTTCCCGACAAGCTCAAAGCAATTGATAAACTTACAATAGCGAGGGTTTTCATAGATGTCCTTTTTAAATTGTTCTTCAATGATGTTGCAAATGCGTCGCGGCGAGTTGCTGTTCAGTAACAGGCTATTTCGTAAAAACACAAGCAATAGAAGCAAAACGCACTATATCTATGCAAACACTACGCCTATTGCTCATATTTTAATCTATCTTTTGTTCTATCTTTTCTAATATTGTCTGAATACATGCCAAAACTCTCTATATACGCGAGAAAGTACTTATGTTAGTTACGGCAAGAAAATCAGGACAATTAAGACTTTTTGTTTTTTGCTAGTTTATCGAGCTTTGCTTTCAATGTACACATTATGTTGCGTTGTGTTTTAAATCAGTGTATTCAGAGAGATGATGGTCAATTATTGTTGCAAATTGGATACAGTAAAACCTGCTAAAACGACCCTTTTACTTTAATTTGTGACAATTTAGTGAATTTTTGCAATTAAGTTCACGCAAAGCTTGCTTTTATTGGCCTGTTGGCAGCACACTATTAACGAAATATCAGGTTTGCTGTACTCTTATTAGTCAGATATTTGGACGCGATGCCAAACTTTTGTCGTAGTTGACCTAAATTTATGCAAAATTTTTTATGAAAACCTTGCTAAGCGGCATAGTGAATGCATGTCCGTATTTACAAAAGCGCATCATGCCTGATGCGTGCAGTTGAAGGTCTGAATAATATTTATATTTCTACAAACCCTATTTTCTAACAAGGATGCGAATCAGTGAGTAAACAATCAGTCAACAAAGGCTCTAGAGGCGGAATTATTCAATCGAATAAAAGCAGTTTCTCTACGCTTTATCGTTTGATTGATCTTGTAATTCTTACCGTTTTTTATCTCACTGCTTTGGTGTACGACAATGTAGAAATTTCTGCAGTTACTGCAATCGCGCTTTTAGTAGGAATAATCACTTTTAATATTTGTGCAGAAGGGATCGACCTCTACCGCTCATGGCGGACTGAGTCTTCCACTACCATGCTAAAGGTTACAGCTGTAACCTGGTTAGTTACCTGTATTGTGTTGATCATCTTTGGCTATTTCTTCCCTATGGCGCTAAACGTGCCTGACAGAACCTTGTTGTTGTGGCTAGCAGTTGGCTTTCCCGCTTTAACTTCATGGAGAATGATATTTAGGGAATTACTCTTTTACGTTCGCAAACAAGGTCGCAATTCGCGAACAGCTGCCGTTATTGGTGCAACCGCACAGGGATACAATCTGGCACTTCAAATCATTGATAATGAGCACTTGGGTATAAAACTGCAAGGTTTATACGACGATCGCGCTTTAACCCGTTTGCCGCATGAGTTTCAAAATCAGGTAGCAGGCAATATAAACGATGCACTGCAAGCTGCCAGAGAAGGTAAAGTCGATTATATTTACGTTGCCATGCCCATGAGCGCCGAAAACCGCATTATGGAAATACTGAATCAATGTAGCGATACAACCTGTAATGTTTACATTATCCCCAATTTCTTTATTTACAACTTATTGAACGCACGTTGGCAGTCTGTTGGTTCGGTACAAACTTTGAGCGTGTTTGACACGCCATTTCAAGGCGCAAATAACGTGCTTAAACGCATTGAAGATATCGTATTTGGGTCATTGATATTATCGCTCATTACTATCCCCATGTTTTTCATTGCTCTTGGGATTAAATTTACGTCTCCTGGCCCCATCATATTTAAACAGGACCGCTATGGTCTGGATGGTAAAAAGATCAAAGTCTACAAGTTTCGCACCATGACAGTGCAAGACAATGGTCACGAAGTAAAACAGGCCACAAAAGATGATAATCGAATTACGCCTTTTGGTGCATTTTTAAGGCGTACATCGCTTGATGAGCTACCACAGTTTATCAATGTGCTGCAGGGCAGAATGTCAATTGTCGGCCCTCGCCCTCATGCTGTTGCGCACAATGAGCAGTACCGTAAGTTGATTGAAGGCTATATGCTTCGTCATAAAGTCAAACCTGGAATTACCGGCTGGGCGCAAATAAATGGCTTTAGGGGCGAAACCGAAACCGTGAACAAAATGGTGAAGCGTGTAGAGTACGATTTGGAATACATTCATCGCTGGTCGGTTTGGCTTGACGTAAAAATTATCATTGCTACCGTGTTCAAAGGTTTTGTAAATAAAAACGCGTATTAAAGCGTGTTTGGGCCGCTTGCAAGGACGCAATATACATTAAGGGTTAAATTTGCTCGAACTGATTTGCAGCAAATATCTGCTCGCCCTGAACTCATCAAGACTCTGACAAGTACAAACAAGCATTCGTGATTTAGGTAACCTAGTCTTTTTTATGCAGTCGATTCCGCTTGTATTTCATCCTATCTATAGCCAGCTTGATTTGCCCGAACGACATCGCTTCCCCATTGAAAAATATCAGGGCATAAAAGATCGCTTACGCCAGCTAGGGGTGCCTGAAGAGCAGTTTATTGAGCCAGAAGCTTTAGATTTAGCGAAAGTAAAGACCGTTTACGATCCTAATTATATCGAAGCACTCGCTACCGGAACGCTCGACCCTAAAGCAATGCGTCGTATTGGCTTTCCCTGGTCTGAACAACTGGTAAAACGTACCTTTACGGCTGCGGCAGGCACGGTACTCACTGCAGAGCTTGCCTTAAAACATGGCAAAGCACTTAATCTCACTGGCGGCTATCATCACGCTTTTTCTAATTTTGGCTCCGGGTTTTGTATGGTCAATGATTTGTATTTGGCCGCTCTTGCCATGCTTAATCATGAGCATATAGACAAAGTATTAGTATTTGACTGCGACGTGCATCAGGGAGATGGCACCGCAAAGTTGGCTGAAAATAACCCTCACGTATATACCGTGTCTATTCACGGAGAGAAAAACTTTCCTTATCGAAAACAGTATTCGGATTTAGACTTTCCGCTTGTAAAAGGAACGTCGGACGCATTGTTTTTAGCAACCGTGCAAGAGGCCTTGTCAATGGCAATTACCTACGCACAGCCCGATGCGGTAATTTACGATGCGGGTGTAGATGTGCATATTAACGACGATCTGGGGCATTTGGACATCAGCACAGACGGCGTCTATGCGCGTGACAAGTTTGTTTTTGACACATGCGAGAGACTCAATTTGCCCATCGCTGCGGTTATAGGCGGTGGGTACCAAAGAGATATTGATGCCTTGGTTGATGTGCATTTGCAATTATTCAGAGCAGCAGGCGTGGTCGCTTAACGTTTCCAAAGTCGCTTTATGTTATCTGATTAATCTAATCAAATTGATTGCATACTGATTTTTCATCCAGTACAATCTGTACAAATTATCAGTATAAGAGATTAAAAATGACGCTTGCGGCAACACATGGACTTATTGAGCAAAGACTAGCAGAGCTTTCACTATCTCAGCGCGAACGTTTAGCCTTTATTGATTTTAATTTACAGTTTTTTGGAAAAGTGTCGAGAAGCGATATCATCCAACGTTTCAAGACCGGACTTGCCGCCAGCACGAGAGATTTTGCAGCATATCGTGATCTAGCGCCCGACAATCTCACACTTGATCATTCGACCAAACAATATTATCGCACTTCCCACTTCAAACCTTTGTTTTCGTTCTCGGCAGACACCATTTTGCAATCGGTAAGCAAAGGCTTTAGTGATGGCATTACCAGCGATACACAGCCTTCGGAACACTGTTTTGAAGCGGTTCAGCTTATCCACCCGGAATTGGACATTATCGCCACATTGATGCGCGCCATTCATAATCAGCAAGCTTGCATGGTGCGATATGTTTCGGTCAGCTCCGGAGAAAGCCAGAGAAGAATTGTGCCACATGCCATTATCAACAATGGTCATCGTTGGCATGTACGCGCCTTTGACGGCAAAAGCCAATCCTTTAGAGATTTTGTGTGCACGCGATTTACTGAGGTACAGGAGCTCGGAGATGTAAGTGATAAAAGCGAATTGGCGGATGCCGATACGCAATTTAATAGCATGGTTGAGCTTATTCTCGTGCCCCATCCAGGTATAAAGAATGCAAAAGCCATTGAAATGGATTATGCCATGCAGGATGGTCGCAAAAAAATGCGGGTTCGAGCGGCACTGGCTGCGTATATTCTAAGGCAGTGGCAAGTCGATTGCTCGCAAGATGCCCGGATAATTAATCAAGGTTGTCAATTAGCATTGAAAAACTTAAGCGTGCTTGAAAACATAGAAAACCCGCAGTTAGTTCCAGGGTATGTAAATCGTGTTAATTTTTTGCAAAATTAATGAACCTGACACCCAAGCGTTGGTCTCAAATGTTGGTTTCTTACAGCAAAAATCAGCATCTATTGCGTGAATCAAGGGAAGAACAATGAGTGAAAATGCAGAGCATCACCTAAACAACATTCAGAGCCAGACTCAAAAATTTAACGAAGCACTTGTTAAAATGACGGTTTTGCTCTACCAAATTGATGGCAAAATCACCTTAACAGAGCAAGACTACTTTGAAGAACTTACGAATAAGTTAAAGTGGACATCTGGGACGGTTTTACCTGCATTTCTTAGCCAGGCAATTCATGAAGCCCGAGAAGCGATAGCGCAAGGTCAGGAGCGTGAGTATCTTCGCAACCTCGGCGACGACCTGAACATTGACCCGGCAAGAGCCTTTGAAGTCGCCATGGATATTACCGCGGTAGATGGCAAGCGAAGCGACGAAGAACTTGAATTACTTTCTTTATTGTCAAATCGCGTGCTTGCCAGAGGCCTTGTTGCCTAAGATGCACAAGCTTAATAGAAATAACTAAGCGCGGTGGGCGGTGTTTATTTTCAACTCTGACATACTGAGCCTTTTAGTGTGCTATGACTGTTCTGCTTTAGATTGCCTTTCGTTAAAATAGTAGTTCTCAATTAGTCTAATCTAACCTGAGAACTGCCTCTTGGCTTTTGCACTTGAAAAATCCGCTCGTATTTTTTACAAACAATGTAGGAAGCAATCGAACCTATTACGCCCGGCGCGACCCAAAACACAATTTGCCATTCGCCCAAGTCAGTAAATAAAGTACGCCCTCCAAAGGCCAAAAACGCAGTATATGCCCCAATCCCAGAGCCAATCATGCCTCCAATATGCTCAAGCACCCATTGATTTTTAGCTACTTCTTTTCGCAGGCTATACCTAAGCATTGTACTGGCAACCGCGATCCCAAGTGCAGCGAATATGATATATAAAGCTGCCCCTCTCATCATTCCTGCTGCGAGCAAAATAAAGCCGCCAAAAAACAAAGCCCATATCGGCAGCAAATAATTTAATGTATTAAGCATTACTCTATCAGACTTAGCCTTTAATACCGCAATACCATGCCGGGTACTGGTGAAGCTTAAAATAGCCAAATAAAACAGAAAGCCAGCTAAAGACCGAGACTGTTCAACAAATTGTTCAGCATAAGGTTCAGATGCATGTTCAGGCCGAATGGTGAGAGGAAAGGCAAAGGTCATAGTTGCCATGATAGCTCCCGTTCCCGCCACCAAATACATGGTGATTTTATAAAAGCGGCCAAACTTGATGTGATTTAATTGACCTTTTCTCGTGAAAATGGGCACCCAAAAAAGCGCAAGGGCGGCCGTACCGAATAAGATGTGAAAGGCAAACATAACAGTATGTATCGTACTCATAGCATTCTCTCTTGTATCTCTTGTATAGAAACCTTGATGATGGAAGCGAATGCGCTTCTTCAACCAAGCTCATCATAGAAAATGCATTAATTGCTTATCAGTGCCAAAGGTCACTTAATTTAATATGACTTTTTACCTATAGGCCAAACCAGATAAAAACTGTTAGTCTTTTAATCATTTACAGGCCCACCAAAAACTACGAGATAGCAATATGCCCAAACACCTTTATAGCCTGCCAGTTTTGTCGGGTTTTATAACCTGGCTAGTCGTTTCAGGCTTAAGCATAAACGTGATGTTGAATAACGATTTCTCACTACAAGCGATTGGGATTGCTGCCTGTCTATACCTCATCTATGTCAGCTTGTGGCTTCTTTTAGTAAGTGACGATAGTTCACAAAAGTTAAAACGTGCAAAAAGCGTTGCAACCGTGGTGATGTTCTGTGTTGTTATCGGGATTTATTTTGCGGTTCCACTCTCGTTCAATAGTATATTGATGGGGATTTTATGCGGTGCTCTGCCCTATCTATTCACTATTCGCACTGCGCTGATAATAGGTTCGCTGTGGTCGCTGCCTTTGTATTTTGTGTTCCGATTTTATTGGAACGACGAACATATGTTTGTGACGGCATTGCTGTTTTGGACCTTTAACATGTTTGCGATAACCATGATCCACACAACCCTCAAAGAGCAGCAAGCAAAGGAAAAAGCGGAAGAGAGTAATCGTCAATTAGTTAGTATGCAGGCGCTGCTGAACGAAGCGAGCAAACAAAGTGAACGTGTGCGTATTGCGCGCAATATTCATGACCTATTGGGACATCACCTAACAGCACTAAGCATCAATTTGCAGGTTGCCAGCCTGCAAAGCGAGGGAGAGGTCAAAGCCAACATCGAAAAGTGTCACGGCCTGGCAAAACTTTTGTTAAGTGATGTAAGAGAAGCGGTAAGCGATATTCGAAACAAAGGGGAAGTTGACCTCAAAACAGCAATTCACAGCATTGTCGAGCAGGTTCCAAATCTAGAGGTGGATGTGAATATAGCAAAGGAACTACACATTGAAGATATACACATAGCCGACACCATCATTAAATGCATTCAGGAATCCATCACGAATACTTTACGTCACGCCAGGGGCAAGCACCTGGACATCGACTTATCTGCATCTGGAGGCTCATTAGTCTTGGATATTACAAACGATGGCGAGGTGAACAAGATCTTAAAGATTGGAAACGGACTTACAGGCATGAAAGAACGCATTGAATTATTAAGTGGGAAGATAGCCTTCTATACGCAAAAAAATAGCTTTAAAACGCAAATTGAAATTCCCATGGTGACAAATGATTAAACTGCTTATTGTAGATGACCAAACGCTTGTCAGACAGGGCATTAACAGCCTGTTGGCCTTATCAAGCAAAGTAGAAGTTGTGGCGCAGGCTGAAAATGGTCAGCAAGCCCTCGATGCTTTGGAGCAATGTAAAAGTGTTGATGTAGTGTTGATGGACATTCGCATGCCAGTTAAAAACGGCATTGAAACCTTAAAAGCGATGCAGACACTGAATACAGCGCCACCTGTTATTATGCTTACCACTTTTGATGACCATGAATCGGTTATGCAAGCTATAAAAGCAGGCGCAAAGGGGTATTTATTAAAAGATGTCTCTTTAGATACGCTGGTAGAAAGCATCGAAACGGTTCATCAAGGCAAAACGCTGATACAGCCCGCCATTACAGAGCGCCTCATTTCAGGCTTGCAAGGCAAAAAGTCCGAATTTGAATCAGCTGATTTACCTGAAGCATTAAGCCAGCGAGAAACCGAAATTTTGCGTTTAATGGCAGCCGGTTGCTCGAACAAAGAAATGGCTGAAAGCCTGTTTCGCTCCGAAGGCACTATAAAAAATCAGGTATCCAGCATTCTTGCCAAACTAGGCGTCCGCGACCGCACCCGCGCGGTACTCAAGGCCATTGAGTTAGGTATGATTTAAGGCGTTAGGCTCCTATGCTGCAGGTAAAATCACGCGAACCTGCAATCCGCCTCCTTTTATATTGCTCAAAGAGATATGTCCATGGTGCGCGTCTACAATTTCTCGACACAAGGCCAAACCTAAGCCACTCCCATTCGATTTGGTCGAATAAAAAGGAATCAGTGCGTTTTGCAGTGAGGTCTCGCTCATTCCCTTACCTTTGTCTGTTACGCTGATTAAGGTCTGTTGTCGGCTGGCTCGCGTTTGTATATCGATGGAAATATGCTCTGGGCTTGAGCCGGATTCATGCGCATTTTTTAATAGATTTATCAAAAGCTGTTCTAGCTGTGTTTCATCAGCAAGAATTTGATACGACTGCTGCGTGTCGTAAGTAAAGCGCCATTGCTGAGAGAGTTTTGCCAGTAAAACTTGACTGTTAATAACTTGCAAATTTGGCTCGGGTATTTTGGCAAATTTACCGTAACCTTGCACAAATTCACTCAAATGTTTTATACGTTCATCTATTGTCGCAAAAACTCTTACCAGGCGATTATCGGATAATTGCACGCCTATCAGACGGCCGCTATGCAGCATTGACGAAATTGGTCCGAGGCTATTGTTTAACTCGTGACTGATCACCCGTATCACCTTTTTCCATACGCTTACCTCCTGACGGCTGATTTCGCGTGTGAGCTGCTTTAGGATGTATAGTTGATGAGACTCGTTATTCAGTAAAAATTCGCCTATCGCTATGTGCCAGGTTTGCATGGCCCCTTCGTCTGTCGGCTTGTCTTTGTAAGTATGTTTAGTCTCTGAATCTGCTTGATTGTTGTAGGTAAACAAGCCTTCTTTTTTCTGTAAGATGGCATCTCTTACCGCACCGGAGCTAACCTCCAGAATATTTTCGAGCAAATGCCCCTCGATGCGCTCATTGAAATTAAAAAAACGTTGGGCGGCCAGATTACCAAATACAATTTGTCCTCTGCTATTAACCAGAAAAAGGACTTCAGGAGAACTTTGTGTGATTTTATCCAATAATAATTCGCGCTGATACAACCAGCGTTTTTCTTGCCTTAGCGCATCAATCGTTTGGTTATACAGTCGACACAGATCGCCAATTTCATCCTGCTTATTGTAAGACAAGGTGGCCGAATACTGTTTATCTTTCAAATTCAATAATCCCAGCTCCAGCGCCGAAAGCCCTTCTTTAAGATCGCTAAACAAAAACCGGGCAATAAGGCCAAAAACAACGATGATAAGCGCGCAAATAAACAGCTTTTTCGTCAAAGTCCAATCAGGCAAAAAAAATACAGGAGCCGCGGCCACAACGGCCAAGAGCATAACAATAAAGACTATCCGATTTGAGATACTAAGCTTCATTAATAGTCTATTTCAAACTTGTTAAGCCGACGATATAGAGCCTGCCGACTAAGGTTGAAGTGCCTGGCAACTTTAGCGATGACCCCCTCAAAGTCTTTCATTGCTTTCATTAGCTCATCTTTGCTCGGCTCGTTAGACCGTATTTGACTGGAAGAGCGCGATTTATCGCCAGGCATCGCAAGATTAAAATCATCAAACTCGAGCAATCCATCAGGGTATAGCACAGAAACGCGCTTGCAGGCGTTTTCAAGCTCTCTGATGTTGCCAGGCCACTCATAACTTTCGAGTTTATTCATCGCGTCTTTGGACACAAGCCTGTCGGGTAAAAAGTGCGCGATTAGCGGTGCAATATCATCGGGGCGTTGAGCAAGCGGCGTAATTTTCAATTCAATAACATTTAATCGATAGTATAAATCTTCACGGAAACTTCCATCGTTTATCATTTCCTGAAGATCTGCATTGGTTGCAGAAATTAAGCGAACGTTTACCCTGATAGTATCCACTGAACCTAAGCGCTCAAATTCGCCGGTTTGTAAAACTCTAAGTAGTTTTGTTTGTCCTTCGTAAGATAAGTTACCGATTTCATCCAAAAACAGCGTGCCGCCGTCTGCTGCCTCAAATCGGCCTATCCTGCGTTTTGTCGCGCCTGTGTAAGCGCCCGACTCTGCTCCGAATAATTCTGCTTCGATGAGGTCGGAAGGTAATGCGCCGCAGTTGACTCTCACAAAAGGTTTATTGGCAAAAGCAGAATTAGATTGGATCAGTTCAGCCACTTTCTCTTTACCCGAACCATTGGGACCACTGATAAAAACAGACACATCAGACTTTGCTACTTGCAAGGCCATATCGACCAGCTTTTGCATACTGGCACTGTTGTAAACCAATCCAATTTTGTTTGCCGCAAGGCGACTCGTTTCATGCTCTTTCGATGCCCGCCTTAACCGCGCAGCTTCGCGCTTGGTTTTGCCAAGCTCAAGTAAGTTGCCCACGGTAGTGATTAATTTTTGGTCGTCCCAGGGTTTAGCAATGTAATCTGCTGCTCCGGCTTTTACCAGTTCGATAGCCTGAGCCAAATCTGTCCAGGCAGTGATTAATATAATGGGCATATCTGCCACCAGAGCTCTGAGCGCGTGAAACAGTGCAATCCCCTCCTCTCCAGAGGTTGTGTCACCCGTAAAATTCATATCCTGAATAACGAGCGACACATCATGCTTGTTAACTAACTCTAAAGCCGATTTAGGAGTATTGGCAGTGAGAACTTCATAATTGTGAAGCTCCAACAAAAGTGAGAGGGCCTCAAGCACCGCATTTGTGTCATCTACAACTAAGATTTTATCCATCTCTTTTTATACCATCTTTTCTTTTTATGATTGTTCTTTTTATGATCCCTTTTCCGGGTCATTGAGATTACACGCTGCGGGTTGCGATACTTGGCGAAATATTGGCCGCTCGATTGGCAGGAATAATAACTGACAACACACTAATGCAAAAGACAACAATTGCGGTGACGACAACATACATAATATCCAGTGCAGGTAATGAATATGCTTTAAGCAGCGCATCACCTAAATAGATGGCTCCCACAATACCAATTAGCAGGCCCGCGCTGCACACCATACTATTTTCAATCAAGAAATATCGCACTATGGCCGACTTTCTTGCTCCTAATGCTCTGCGAGTTCCGATTTGCTTGGTACGTTTACTGATATTGAACATGGTTAAGCCATAAATACCCAGTGCTGTAATCAAGACCAATACAACAATAAGCACTAGCAGCATTCTTAGCATTAACATATCTCCCGCGTTATAAAGCGCTTTATCGTCATCCATGCCTATTACATTGCTCACCACTCTGTCACCGTTATTTTCAAGCATGAGGGCCTCAACTTGCTTCATCACACTTGCGCGTTCACTGGGCTCAGTTCTTACTAACATTTTTTGAAACGTTGACTCCACTACCATCGGAAAAATAATAAAATTGTCAGCTTTACGATCTTTTAGCCAAGGCCCCATCATCTTTTCTACTACGCCGATAATCTGCACAGGATAAGGCCCCATAAATACTGTATTTCCCAAGCCATCTCCATCTGGAAACATTTCTTCTACAAAGCTTTTAGACGCAATGGCGACCGTTGCCACTTGATCGGGTGAGCGCTGAATCACCACATCTTCCTGGTTGAAGTTGCGTCCTGCGATAATCTTTACTCCCAATGTATCAACAGAATTCTCATCTCCTAATACATAAGCTGCTCTCACTCCTCGACCTGTATCCGGAGGTGGCGCGGTATGGATAGATGATGCTGAACCACTTCCGGATAGCGGAATTTCTGACAGATTAACCGCGTTTATTACGCCGGGAATACCGCGCAATACACTTTCGTCAATTTCAATTTGTTGAAGCTGATCAAAATCTTCGACAAAACTTGTAATTGAAAAGCTAAAAATACTTTCTTCTGGGTAGCCTGTTTCCTGTTTCAGATATTGAACGCGGTCGTAAATGATGAAGCTGGCATTGCTCACAATGGCGACTGTGATGGCAATTTGCACAAGCAACATCATTGCGCCGGCTTTGGAACGAAGTAAAGAATTGAAAATAGGTTTACATTCAAACATGTCGCACTCCTATTGCGTTTTAAGGTAAATGGCCGGGGCCGTTTTACAAACAAGCCATGCTGGATAAAGCCCTGCGATTATGCAGGCAATAATTGAAATGGATGGCGCTGCGAGAAGCATACTCAAATCCATGGTGGCAAGCGCTGAGTAATAGTTTTCTGTTGCTCTTACGCCCCATAAACCAAGCTGCGCGATCCCTATTCCAAGCAGGCCGCCAAAAAGTCCCAAAAGCGAAACCTCAACGATGTGTTGGGCAAATACCTGACGTTTTCTGGCACCTAAAGCTCGTCTTACACCAATTTCAGGAGCACGTTTTAAGAATTTTCCTAGTAACAGACCTAAAATATTGGCTAAACACACAATTAAAAACATAAAGCTTAAGCCAACCAAAACCCGATTGTCGTCTGATACCACATTCGAATAATCGAGCCACTCCATTACATTTCTAAGTGCATATTGAGGAGTCTCTCGCTCAAAGCGACCTAATGCCTCCTGCTCGCTTAAATAAGCTTGCAAAAACTGACCGTATTGCGCTTTTGCCTGCTCATTGGGTAGCTCAACCCACAATTGGACCCAGAATATTTCTGCATTGAGACGGTCTTGATAGTTATTTATTTCCTGATATTTCCAACCGTTGGTATTTCCCCACGATGGCACTTCAAGCACAGGGACAAGTGAAAAGGGAATAAAGATGTTTTCGGTGCGCGAAAAAGCGCCAGTGGTGATATCATAAAAACGGGTATGCAAATTCCATTCGTCTAGCACGCCAACAACTTGAAAGACTTTATCATCTAAATAAAATGTTTTGCCCAGAGAATTCTCAGAACCAAATAATTTTTCATTTAAAGACTGACTTATAACGGCCACTTGCGCAGCGTTTTGTTCCTGTTCAACACTCCATGCACCTCCATACTGAAATTCAAGATTAAACATTGAAAAAAAGTCTCGCCCGGCCATACGCGTTGCTTCCAAAAACGGCTTGATACTGCTATCGCCCAAGTGCACGGCAAAACCGGAGCGCATATGGATCACTTTATTTTCTGGAAAGTCCTGTTGATATAATGCCATGGCATCACGATAGGTAAGCTGCTGTGGCAAGTTATCGCTTGAACCCTGACTTTGCCCCTCATCCATCGTATTTAACTGAACGACATGCAGTCTGTCGCTTTTATCCGGGATGGGGTTCATCGCCATCATGTAATAAACCGATAAACTCGTCATAGTGATACCAATGCCAACAGCGATAGCAAGCACCATCAACATCGACACAAATGGAGTGCGTTTAAAGCTGCGCCACGCTAAATCGATATAATAGAAAAACATAAGTCCTCCTAAACTTGCGCGGCAGCATGAGAGCTTACATGCATGTCGGGCGCTCCCTGATACAAAGTGAAATCTGCCAACTGCCCATCCACCACTTGAATATTGCGAGGTGCGCGCCTTGCCAGCTCTGGGTCGTGTGTCACCATAATGATAGTGGCTCCATCACGATTGATTTGTTCGAGTAAATCCATTACTTGTCGTGCCATTAAGCTGTCCAGGTTTCCTGTAGGCTCGTCTGCCAGCAAAAATCTGGGTTTTCCTGCTAAGGCTCTTGCTATTGCCACACGCTGCTGTTGCCCGCCTGATAATTGCTGGGGTAGGTGCTTAGCTCGACTTGCAAGACCTACCTGCTCTAAACAATCCATGATACGCTGCTTGCGCTGCGCGCTTTTTATGCCGCGGTAACGCAAAGGCACTTCGACATTTTCATAAAGATTCAAATCGGGTATAAGGTTAAAGCCTTGAAAAATAAATCCTATTTTTTGATTTCGTAAGTCTGCTTTTGCGTTATCGCTTAGTTTTCCTACGTTGATGTCGTCGAGCAGATAATCACCACTGCTGTAGCTTTCAAGCATGCCGGCAATATTCAAAAATGTTGTTTTACCCGAGCCAGATGGCCCTGTAACTGCAATGAACTCCCCTTCGCTCACTTCTAAATCAAAGTCTCGCAAAGCATGTGTTTGCACCTTTTCTGTCTGGTAAACCTTGTTGATATTTTTCATGGATAACATGTCGATTCCTTCGTTTAACTAATTTGTTTAAATGGTCTGTTTAACTGTGTCTGTTCAACTGCGTCAACAAATCCGCTCGCGGTTGTTTTTAGTTGAGATAAATTCTGTCTTCGTTGATAAAGTTTTCGTAATTAGAAATAATAATTTGGTCGTCTGCCGCTAAGCCGCTAAGTATTTCAATTTCTCGCATACTTGAAGCACCGGTTTGAATACTGACTTTTTGCGCGATATCGCCTTCTACTTTGTAAGCCACAAAACCACCCGCCTGCATGAAGCTGCCTCGACGCACCTTTAAAACCTGTGATTTATTTTCCAGTAAAACGCGCGCCGATATTTGCTGATTTTGACGAAGCCCAGATACATCTTCTTCATTAAATCTGACTCGGGCAGTCACCTCTCGATTGCTTACTTCGGGCGAAATACCGACTAACTTGCCGATTTTGGTCTGTCCTTGTACGCTAACTTCAACCTCCATTCCAAGACCCAACTCGTTTGCATAACTTTCAGGCACTTGCAGTTGTGCTTCATAGGCAGATAAATCGACAAGAGTCATCAAAGGAGCGTTTTTGTTCACCAGAGCACGCTCCTGAATCAGTAGATTACCCACCACACCGTCAACGCTTGCGACAATACTGAGATTTTCGACTTTACGCTTCAGCTCTTGGACAATTAACACTTGGCGCTGAAATTTTTGTCGGGCATTTTCAAGTTCAAAGGCGAGTGTATCTTTTGCAAGAGAGACCTCTTGCTCGGCATGTTTATGGTTAAGCTTGGCTCTGGCTAGATCATCAATCGCTTTTTCAAGGTCAATTTGGCTAATGACATTATTTACTATAGAGGCTTTAGCTCGACGTTCTTCGCGTTTAGCCGCCTGCAAGTCAACCTCAGCTAAATCCATCAGCTTAGTCAGCTCTAGAGTCTGCCTTCTTGCGGTGAGTTCCTCTCTGGCTAATTCACCCTCAAGACGCAGCATTTCAGCATTTTCCTGCTCCAAAAGACTGTTTAGCTCTGGACTTTCAACCTCGGCCACTAGCTGTCCTTTTTCAACGGTATCTCCTGCTCTCACATGCAGCGTTACAAAACCCTGTTCGGGACTGTAAAGTTGAGGTGCGCTGGCAGCAACAATTTTACCCGTTGCCAGAACGTCTCGGGTCAGGTCTCCCACCTCCAATGTAGCAATTTGAAGGCGATTTTTATCAACAGACAAACTTGCTCCTTCAGAGCTGAAAAAAGCATTAGCTGAAACAAACGCAAGCAATAAAACAACTATGCTCAGAATGACGAGGGATTTCTTGGTGTGTTTAGGTTCAACAACTGTGTCTGTCGCACTGGTATCGCGTATCATCTTCTTATCTCTTAAGCTTTAGACTGTAATATCGATTCGAATCGCGAGAGAAGCGCGCCAAGGAGAAAAACAGTGATGGGAGAAGCTAAGAAAAATAGTGCAAGCATAGTGAACATCCTTTTTAGTTAAAGCCGACATAGTTAAGTCGCCAATTATGTAAAAAAGGTTATTGCCACAATCGTGCCAATTTATAATCAATTGATTTTTATATAATTTCTAAAAAACGTGGTATATCAAGCTTGTCCCCGGACACTTTAAGTGTCCGAAGCGGACAGTAGTAATTGAGCTTACTGCTGAGCGTTAAGCGGGCCTGATTTGTTTTGCCATTGTGGATTTGCAGCGTGTGTTCGTGTTGGATGCGCTCTTGTCGAACGTTTTCGGTTAACACCGTTTTTCTTAAGTAGATGCATTAATACGCAGCCGAGTATTTTTCCATGATGCTGCTTGAAGTGCTCAACCACTCGCTTACTGTCTTTAATCAGTGTTTGACCACTAAAAGCAGTTAAAATAATGCCGTCTGCGTAAGGGAGCAGATAGTCTACATCTGAAAAGGAAAGCGCGGCTGGGCCGTCTAACAGAATAAAGTCAAACTCGTTTCTGAAATGATCTAGCAGTGTGGCAAATTTTGCTGATTTGATGATATTCAAAGGTTCATCAGGCAGGGAGCCACAGCTTAAAATGCTGATATCACTTGGCCCCAATACTTTAAATATTGCCTCTTGTGAATCAATGGTATTTGTGAGTACATCTGTCAAGCCTGAATAGGGTGGCGTTTTTAATACATCGCTAATACACGGCGCGCGCAAATTTACTTCTATCAGCAGGGTTCTGCCTACCTGGCCCAGAGATGCAGCTAAATTTAAAGCGAGCGTAGATTTGCCCTCGCCTGGATTGGCAGAACTTATCAGCATGACTTTGGGCGGATTATCAATATCGTCACTTAGTAATTTTGAGCGTATGCTGTCTATGCTTTTAGCAAAGCTTGAGTGTGGCTTAATCAAATAATTAAGCTCCGGCAAAGCGGCGCTGTCTTTTGATCGTCGCAAGCCCAATTGACCCAAGTTTTGCAATCCGAGCTTACTTTTCACTTGTTTGTCAGATTTCAGGCGATAGAAAAATTGCGCCTTTAAGTAAGCTAAGAAAACGCCGAAAATTAATCCAAGACCAATAAACAAAAGGGCAATGATTGGTTTATTGATGCTACTTGCCTGAGGTACCTCGCCACTTTCAATCACTTTCACGCTTGGCGCTGAAGCTTCCTTGCTCAAATTGAGTGTTTCAGATTGCTTAAGAAAACTGTCGTACAAGCGTTGATTTGAAGCGACTTCATCCTGCAACTCTCTAATCGTTTGTTCAATAAAATCGGCTGATGGTGCGGCTGCGCTTGAATCTCTTATTGCAGACTCATCTGGTGTTTCAGCCCCTTCACTTAAATCGTCGGCCACAGCTTGTTCAGGCTGAATTTTCGCCTGTACTCTTGCTAAATAATCGCTGCTTGCGTCGATAAGCTGCCGGTCAATTTTTTCAAACGCATTGCGAAGTTCGATCATTTTTGGATGCTTTTCTTTGTATCTTGGAAAGTACAACTCAAGGGTATCTTCAAGGGCTTTGCGTTCTAAAAGCAAAGGAGAAACAACCGGATCATCGCTTATAGGAGCCAAAGCGTAGAATTCTTCTACAAAAAGATCGCCCGCTTGTAAAGCTTCAAAGCGCTGATTCAGCCTCTCGAAGTCGCCTTGAGAAATACCAGTATCACTGCCTTGATCACTTGCAGATTCTGCCGCGACTATTGATTGTGCTCTAGCGGTTGCTTCTGGCGTTTCTGGCGTTTCTGGCGTTTCTGGCGACTCTAGCGACAGCTGCGCCTGTTGCTCCTCTACGATGGCTAATCTGCGTTTGGCGTTTTCGAGTTGAAGACGTAACTCCTCAATTCGATTACGTCGCCAAGTCTCTGTATTTTCGATTTCTTGCAAGCTCGCGTTTAAGCCAAACTCTGAATAGACGCGCACCAAAGCGGTAATAAACTCGCTCGCAAACTGCGCATCCTTTGACTGGAACTGAAGCGAAATGACCTGACTGCCCTCTTCCCATTCAAGGCTAAGACTATTTCTAAGTTTATCAACAATATGATTTTGCAGTTCTGCAACAGTGAGCCCTGATGTTACATGTTCAAGTTTTGATTGAAGAATAGAAGCAACAAGTCGGTGCTTGCTTATCTGCTCAGGAATTAAAGGCGGGTAAGCGTCTAATAAATCTGTATTATTTTTAAACCGCTCTGTGAGCGACAAGGCTTTAATTACATCTAAAAGTACGCCTTTGGAGCGCAGAATTTCGAGCTGTGTATTGTAAAACGCACTATCAAGCGCTTCTGTTTCGCTTGGTGACGAGACCGTAGCAACGGTAATAGGCTCGACTACCACTAGCTTTGCGCTAGCTTTGTAGCTTGGCGTTGAATACAAAGCTAAACCAATACCCAAACCCCCTATCACTAAAACTGAAAGGGAAACCAACCATTTTGCGTCTTTAAGTGTCTGTGTAAAGCCGCCAACTTTGTTTGTTTGCTTGCGCGATGTATGAAATGGTCTGTGCGCGCGCATCGCGTTTAATTCTGTGTTCACTGTTAATTTCCATATAAAACGTTTACTCGATAGTGATTACATCACCGGGTAGCACATCATCGTTTAAGCCTGCTTGAACCGGCCCAGTGAGGCTGGTTTCAGTCAGTAACGAGATTGCATTGCGAGTTGCGTTTTCAGTGAATCCGCCAGCTGTGTTAATTGCAGCTTGCACGGTCATTCCTTCAACGTAAGGATAACTGCCAGGTTGTTGCACTGCCCCCACCACGAAAAAAGGGCGATACTGGTTTACAGTAAATTCGACTTCAGGCTGTTTTAAATAATCCGCTAAAAAGCGCTCTGTAATTAGCGTTTCGGCTTCTGCGGCCGTTTTACCTTTTAAATCAACTGATCCTAAGAGCGGCACTTCGATTGTGCCCCATTCAGATATAGGATATTTGTTTACCGTTAACTCTGGTTCATCGATAACCTTTACTGAGACGATGTCACCGTAAGACAGTGTAAGCTTTTTTTGTTCTTGTGCACCAGCTAGGTTAACGCTCATTGCGTTTAAGCAAAATAGCAAGATAAAGACCGCTGTCTTATAGCTTTCCACTGAATCTCCCTCTTTTGTAGCATGTGTAGGTTAGAAATTCGCCACAGACAGTGCCTGAAGCATTAAACGTAAACTACACAGAATCCAAACGGCGACTTACGCAAAATAGCGCACAATAACGCATACTTGGATACCACACTCCGTGTTAGTGAATATACTAACGACAATGTCGTAAATATGAAAGGCTTGATTTAAGCAGGTGTTCGCCTGGGTCACAAGACTATGATTATTATGGATTTTAAGCTGGCAGACAGGCAGGCAGGATGAATGATTTCACTGACTATCAAGATTGGGTAAAAATGAGCTGTCGCAATTAATAAGCAATAAGCGCATCATACAAAACGTCATTTATATTCTGTCTCATATCCATAATAGCTAATATAATTAGAGACTTATCTTCCAATTTATAAAAGAGCACATTGTGTTTATCGATTATAAATTTCCTATAGCTGCATATACCTATTTCTTGAAGCTCCGGAATAACAGCGCCTAAAAATGGATTAGGATGCAATACTTCTCTAATTTTCTGCTCTATTTCGTTTAGTGTATTTAAAGCTAATTCTTCAGAATAATTGGCGCTGAGAAAATACTGTAGCTTTGCTAATGTGTTTACAAATAAAGGCGTATAGACAAGCTTGAAGCTACTTAAAGCTTGTTTATCCTTGCTCATTGCGTTTAAACACTTCCTCGTGCAATAGATATCCCTTTTCTTTTCCGGATTTTTCAGAAAGCATAAGTAGCTTCAGCAGGGCTAGGCGGTCTTGTTGATAGTTGTAGTCACTGGCACTTTGGATTACATACGCAGGCTTTCCATTTTTTGTAATCATCAAAGGCTCCTCTACTCCTAAATTGTTCGCATTTTCCTTTAAATAAGTGACCGTTGTTGTTTTCACTATTCACCTTTCATATTGACCAGTCTAGCACTGAACATGTAAAGACCGAATATAGCACCAAATTAAGCCCTGTCAACAAAACCGCTACTTTTCACCAATCCATTGAACCCGATATAAATCTCGTCGCTTATCTAAATAGTTGCGTACCGATCCTTCATTTTTGAGCTCTGTAAGCTTATCCAGATCTAAATCCACAATTAGCATCATTTCCGTATTGGGAGTAGTTTCTGACACAATCGCATCATGCGGAAAGGCAAAATCTGAAGGTGAAAACACGGCGGTTTGTCCGTACTGGATATCCACATTGTCTACTTTTGGAAGATTGCCCACACTACCTGCAATAGCAACATAGCACTCGTTTTCTATCGCGCGAGCCTGAGCGCAGCGTCTGACTCGAAGATAGCCATTTTTAGTATCAGTCCAGAAAGGTACACACAGAATTTGAATCTCTTCTTCTGACAACAAGCGAGAAAGTTCCGGAAACTCCACGTCGTAGCAAATCAAAATGCCAATTTTGCCAAAGTCAGTTTCAAACGCCGTAAGCTTATCGCCGCCTTTCATCAGCCAGCCATTTTTCTCATATGGCGTGGGGTGAAGTTTATATTGACTCTCAACGCGGCCATCACGATGACATAAATAAGCAACATTAAAGAGCTCATCATCTTCTATTAAAGGCATAGAGCCGGCAACAATATTGATGTTGTAGCTGATAGCCATCTCAGAAATGGCGCTAAGTAACTCTTCGGTATATTCTGCTAAATGCCAGATGGCGTCGATGGGGGCTTCAGATTCACTCAAGCCCATCAGCGGAGCATTAAAAAACTCCGGTAAAACCGCCAAATCACACTTGTAATCAGATAAGGCATCAACGAAGTATTCAACCTGCTGAAGCAGCTCCGCCACATTGTTGAAATACCGCATTTGCCATTGCACCAAGCCGATACGAGCGCTTGAATACTTGCTTTCAAGCAAAGATGGCTGCTCGGCATCGTAGTACATATTATGCCATTGCAATAACGTGGCATAGCCAAGCGAAGCGTTATCTTCGGGTAAATAGGCTTTGAGTACCTGTTTAACTTCAAAGCCATTATTCATTTGAAACGACAGTGTAGGGTCGTAAATCTCTCGCTCTTTAACTTTTTCAATGTACTCGTAAGGGCTCATCTCTTGCGCATAGCGTGAGTAGTTAGGAATACGGCCACCGGCCATGATGCTTTTAAGATTTAAATTTCGGCAAAGCTCTTTACGAGCTTCATATAGTCGTCGACCTAAGCGAAGCCCTCGATATGCCGGGTCGACAAAAAAGTCTACGCCGTATAACACGTCTCCTTTTGGATCATGCGTGGTGATGTAGGCATCACCAGTAATCTCCTCATAAGTGTGTTTATCGCCAAACTTTTCATAATCAACAATCACCGAAAAGGCAGCTGCCACAATTTTGCCTTTATCTTCGATACAAATTTGCCCGTCTGCGAAGGTATTGATCTGCGCCTGATATCGCTTTTTGGTGAAGGCTCCGCCATCATTCTTGTAAACGATATTCATTAAGGCTTTTATCGCGTCAAAATCTTCAAGCGTAAGGTGGCGTAATTCTAAATGGTGTTCGGTATCTTCAATATTATTAGACGATTTGTCGTCGCTCACACAGTTCTCCTGATGACGAAATTTTAGTAAGGTGATTTTGGGTCGTACAGTTTCAAAACAACAGAAGCGCTACTATCCCAAAAAGTATGAAACAAGTAAACGCTAGTGATACTCATCTGAGGCGTCTAAAATCTTAAGGTTTTGCTCCAGCTCAAATACATAGCTGTCATTTTCGCCATGCATGCGAAGCGCCTGTGCCAACTCATATACATAGTCTTTGTTTTCACCACTTGGACCTTTGCTTTTACAGATGTGCTCAGCGAGTTTGCTCAAATCATGCTCTTCTTTATAGACCGGACTTTCAGGATCGCCAAGATACACCAGAGCATTAACCTGTTCACCCGATTCAAGCTCGATATTTTTATGATGCCTCAGGTATCCATTCTGCTCTCGATGATCGAGCGCCTCCAGCACATCATGTTCAATTTGGTACGCCATGCCAAAGCATCGTGCTCGCGGACTTGGCTCAAGCGTTAGTACTCGTCCGGGAGCGGTAGGCGTTCCCCTGTGATCTTGGCTTGCCATCCAAAAACGCCTCTGCCAGCCTGATAGATAGGCTCTTGATGACTTTATATAGGCAAAGTCAACTTTAAAAATAATTGACCCATATCCGAATAACCACACTGGTTTTTGCTTATCCAGCTTTAAGCGCTGCTTGTTTATGTGTTTAGTTGAATAAAGAGACGACATATTCAATCGTTTGAAAGTAAGGTATTTCTAGGCAGCAAATCATCATATCTTGGTCCGCGCTTTTCTTGCTGCGCTTGCATAGCTTCCATAATATCAGGCATTTGGAACATACCACTTTGCCACGTTGCCATATACTCTAAACTGTCTGTAACACTGTGATCGCGCGTGTAGTTAATCATTTGCTTGCAACCAGACACTGCCATTGGGGAGTGTCCCGCAATTACCTTAGCGACTTCCATCACGCCCTCAAGCATCGATGAGGCATCTTCGTACACTTGATTGACAAAACCGCATTCGAGTGCTTCGTGAGCTTGCCAGTTGCGCCCCGTGAACGCCAACTCTCGCATTAAACCCTGAGGAATTAAGTGCGGCAGTCTTTGTAAGGTACCAACATCTGCGGTCATCCCGATCTGCGTTTCTTTGATAGTAAAAAATGCATCCTTTGTACAATAACGGCAATCAGCAGCGCTTATCATATCTACGGCACCGCCAATTGCGCCACCTTGAATGGCACATAACACCGGCATGCGGGCTTGCTCTAATGCATTAAAGGCATCTTGAAGTGCCAAAACAGAGCGACGCATTTTTTCTGCGCGCCTTGCAGGCTCCCCTTTAAAATCTTTTGCCATATTAGTGAACACCGACAAGTCCATGCCTGCACTGAAGTGTTTACCAGTGCTCGAAATCACAATCACCCGCACTTCACCAGAATCATCCAGTTCGCGAACGAGTTGGGGTAACTCCGTCCAAAACTCAGGAATCATTGAATTGAGTTGCTCTGGACGACTCAATTTAATATGCGCAATCTGATTTTCAACGCTTAGTTCAAAGCACTTGTACTGCGCTTTTTTTAAAGTAGACATAAACAGGCTCCTACAATTGGGACTATACCCATCATAGAGAGCCTTCGCATAAGTGCCAATTAAGTTTATAAATAGTGAATTATTTTTTTAGGTGTTAAAGGGTAGTCATAGCATGGATGTTTGAATAACCCTAAGCAAGCGCTTAAACCCGCCGTGAATGCGTTTTTCGGTTTTCGAGACATCAATGTAATACGGCGCTCTGTAGCCCTGATATTCAAAGGCATAACCGATTCTCGTTAATTGGATCCCAAAACAGGCAAGGCTTTGTGCCAATTTTGGCGTAGTGATAATAAATAAATGCTTACGTTTTGTGCGCTGTGATAAGACCATGGCACCTAAGTACAACGCTACAGCTATATACTTAAAATTTCGTAATTCATGCTTGTCAGTAAATTCTCCGGCATCAAGATCGCCAAAACTGGAAATATTTGCTAAGTGTTTTGCACTCGCGCGATTTTTAAAAGTATTTTTGCGATACTCGGGCGTGACAACTAGTCGAGAAACCTCAGCAATTTCCTCTCTTTTAAAATGGTGAGGTAAACAATGACAATCGTCATAAAAGGTATTACATGTATCTTCAATAGGCAGTTTCTCTGACGCCTTAAAGCTTTCAACTAGCCTGACTGCCCCAACTAACTTTTTACTTTTAGTGTGTTTTACAATGCAAAACCTGGAATGATTATCGTAAATATCCGATTCTTTATTAGCATGTGATGCAAACCTGAACCCAAGCTCTTCACAATAAACCTTGTGCCTAAGCGCGTACATTGCTTCTTTCTCTGATTCAGAAAGTTCAGAGCGAACGTCAAAATAATTGAAAAACGTTTTTGCGACCGTTCTGGATTTTATATAAAACTTTATCGGTTTTAAGACGCGTTTCAGCGATTGCGCGGGCTTTTTAAACGCCATTTTTTGTGATGGAAATTCAGTATTCGCATAGTCCATGATTCACCTGAGAGTCAAGTAAAGCAACCTGGTTCGTGCTCGTTGCTAGTGATAGAAATTAAGCGACTATTATAAGATATGACGCAAATTGCGAGTAAGCGTTCACTTTGAATAAAAATTAGAGTCAGCCGGTAAGCCGGGTTCTGTATTCTTTTTGCAAAGAATGACAATCATTCGTCTAGGCCAGCAATCGCTCACTGGCTCAAGCAACCTACCCGTTCTCAACGCGGGCCGCGCCATATGAGAACCTATTTGGTCTTGCTCCGGGTGGAGTTTACCTTGCCGTTTACTGTTACCAGAAACGCGGTGCGCTCTTACCGCACCCTTTCACCCTTACCTGTGTTGCCACAGGCGGTCTCCTCTCTGCTGCACTTGTCGTCGGCTCACGCCGCCCAGACGTTATCTGGCACCCTGCCCTATGGAGCCCGGACTTTCCTCCCCTTGTGCATGCAAGCATGCACAAGCAGCGACTGTCTGGCTGACTCTTCGCATGAGTATAAAACAAAGTGTGAGTGCTTTCTTGATTTATTTCTATTTTCAGCTTTTTTAGCGATGTATAGCTAAAAACAAGAATTTACTGTATGCTCGCGTCTCTTTAGTTATGGTAGATAGTTGCGTTAAGTTGCTTTTTAAAAAAAAACGCTATTTGCCAAACTCTTCTCTTGCTTCTCTTTAGATACCTATAAACATGACATTCGCACATCTTGGATTAATTCCAACCTTATTAAACGCCCTTGAAAAACAAGGTTATTCGACACCCACGCCCATTCAGGAAAAGGTTATACGCCCCATCCTTGAGGGAAAAGACGTGATGGCAGCTGCGCAAACCGGAACAGGCAAAACTGCCGGCTTTTCGCTTCCTTTATTACAACGTCTTACAAAAAGCGCAAATAAAGCGCGGCCAAACTGCGCACGAGCGCTCGTGCTTACCCCCACTCGAGAACTTGCTGCTCAAGTCGCTCAAAGCGTAGAAAATTACGGGGGAGAGTTAAAGCTAAATTACAATCTCGTGTTTGGCGGCGTAAAAATCAATCCGCAAATGATGAAGCTTCGACGCGGCACCGATGTGCTTATTGCCACTCCCGGGCGATTGCTGGATTTACACCAGCAAAATGCTATCCGCTTTGAGCAAATTGAAATACTGGTGCTTGATGAAGCCGATAGAATGCTCGATATGGGCTTTATCAAAGACATCAAACGCATTCTGGCCTTGTTACCAAAGACGAGACAAAACTTGCTCTTTTCAGCCACGTTTTCAGAAGATATTAGAAGTCTTGCTCGGGGCTTGCTAAACGATCCCGTTGAGATCTCCGTTACGCCTCCAAATACAACTGTTGAGCGCATCGACCAGTTAGTTTATACGCTTGATAAAACCAGCAAGACTAAAGCGCTTATTCATCTTATTCAGCAAGAAAAGTGGTTTCAGGTTTTGGTGTTTTGTCGCACCAAACACGGTGCAAATCGTCTTACCACTCAACTGAACAAAAAAGGCATTACAGCGGCTGCCATTCATGGCAACAAAAGTCAAAATGTCAGAACGCGAGCCCTTGCAGATTTTAAAGCGGATAAAATCCAGGTGCTTGTTGCCACCGACATAGCGGCGCGAGGCATTGATATTGTGCAGTTACCGCATGTAGTCAATTTTGACCTACCGCATGTTGCAGAAGATTATGTCCATCGCATTGGCCGAACAGGTCGGGCTGGCAAGTCTGGTTTAGCGATTTCTTTAGTCAGCGCTGATGAAGCGAAACAACTGGCAAGTATTGAGCGTTTGATAAACTTAAAGATTGAGAAGAAAACGCTTGATGCATTTCCAGCCTCACAGGCCTTGCCTGATGTTAAACTCAAAACCAAACCGAAACGACCTAAAAAGCCTAGAAAGCCTAAACGGCTAAGAGCTGGAGAGCATGTCAAACGGTCTATGTAAGTGAAGTTGCAAAACTTGAATTTTAAAACCCCTGCGAATGCAGGGGTTTTGAGTGTAGCTAGCGTGTGTTACTTTTTCTTAGCCTTTGGATTTGGCATGTCGGTAATGCTGCCTTCGAAAATTTCAGCAGCAAGACCAATTGATTCATTTAAAGTCGGGTGTGCATGAATGGTTAATGCAACATCTTCAGCATCTGCACCCATTTCGATAGCCAGGCCAATCTCACCCAGCATTTCTCCTGCGTTAGTTCCCACTAATGCGCCACCAATCACGCGACCGGAGTCTTTATCAAAAATCAGTTTTGTCATACCGTCGGTAGCATCAGAGGCAATCGCACGACCTGAAGCTGCCCAAGGGAAGGTGGCAGTTTCATAGCTCACGCCTTGTTCTTTTGCTTCTTTTTCAGTTAAGCCTACCCAGGCAACTTCTGGCTCAGTGTAAGCTACTGAAGGAATGCACTTAGGATCAAAGTAATGCTTCTTACCGGCAATCACTTCTGCGGCCACGTGACCTTCATGAACCGCTTTGTGCGCAAGCATGGGTTGTCCAACCAAATCACCAATGGCGTAGATATGATTAACGTTGGTACGCATTTGCTTATCTACATTGATAAAGCCTCGCTCATCAACTTTTACACCCGCTTTTTCAGCTGCAACCAGGCTACCATTTGGCTTACGGCCAACCGCAACTAACACGCGATCGTAGCGTACAGGTTCTTTAGGCGCTTGTTTTCCTTCAAAGGTGACATATAAACCATCTTTTTTGGCTTCGACATTTGTCACTTTGGTCTCAAGCATGGTGTTGAACTTGTCTTTAATGGTTTTCATGTAAACTTTGACAATGTCTTTATCAGCCGCAGGCATAAGCTGGTCTAAAAACTCAACCACATCGATTTTGGAGCCCAGTGCATGATAAACCGTTCCCATTTCCAAGCCGATAATGCCGCCACCGAGCACCAGCATTTTTTCAGGAATGTCTTTCATTTTAAGCGCGCCGGTAGAGTCAATTACGCGCTCGTCGTCATGAGGAATAAAGGGCAAGGTAACTGGCTCTGAACCTGCGGCAATAATCGCGTTATCAAAGGTGATGGTCGTTTTACCGTCTTTACCTTCAACTTCAAGGGTGTTTGCGCCTGTGAATTTTCCATAGCCGACTACATGCTTAACTTTGCGCATTTTTGACATGCCAGATAAGCCTTTGGTAAGTTGACCAACAACACCATCTTTGTAATCGCGTATTTTATCAAGGTCGAAGCTTGGCTCGCCAAATGAAACGCCGTGCTTTGACAGGTGTTTTGCTTCTTGAATGACTTTTGCAACATGCAATAATGCTTTTGATGGAATACAACCGACGTTTAAGCAAACACCACCAAGGGTTTCTCTTGCATCCACAATTACGGCTTCAATGCCCAAATCAGCAGCTCTAAACGCGGCTGAATATCCGCCAGGACCTGCACCAAGTACCACTAATTGCGTTTTTATCTCGCTCATTATGACCTCAATTTTTTGTTTATATTTCCGCACGCATCATGTCACTGCGGTTGCAATGCCGCCTATTGTACGGCATTTCGATACTAACTTTGAACCCGTTTACGCCAAAACTTCATCGCTTTTTGCTGTAGTGCTGGTGAATTGCTTTTTTGTGAAAGAAAGGCTTTGCATTTTGTAAGGCGCTTGAACCCATCCATGGGTCGCTCGACCAAAGGCATCCTTGCCTTTGGACGCTTACAAAATGCAAAGCCTCTCTTTCCCTGCGCAATTCACACGCATACGTTCAGGCGCTTTAAAATGCAATCCCTCACATTCCCTGTGTAATTCAAACGTACCCTCGCCTCTGGACGCTTATAAGTTCCCAAACCTCTTCTATCCAGCGCAATTCATCGCCGAGAAATCGCTGATCGTGGCTGGCTTTCGGAGCGCTACCGAAGCGAGGGCCGGTATTTTCGCAAGTATCCACAGGCATGGATGCCTGTGGTTAAGCGTCCCACGGATGGGCTCGAAGCGTCTTGCGAAAATACCGGCCCTCGCTTCGGTCTAAAGCCTCCGAAAACCCAGCCCAGCGTTAAAGCAAAATGCGGCGGATATCTGCCAGGCACTCGCCTAGGTGTACCGCAAATCTTGCTGCTAATGCACCATCAATTACGCGATGATCGTAGCTTAAAGACAGTGGCAACATTAATCGAGGTTGGAACTCCTTACCATCCCACTTTGGTTTTATCTCAGACTTCGAGACACCCAAAATTGCCACGTCTGGCGCATTCACAATTGGCGTAAATGCTGTACCGCCAATACCGCCCAAGCTTGAAATAGTAAAGCAACTGCCTTGCATATCCGCAGACTTTAACTTGCCATCTCGCGCTTTTGCACTGATGTCCATTAGCTCTTTTGATATATCCATCACGCCTTTTTTATCAACATCGCGCACTACCGGCACAACCAATCCATTTGGTGTGTCTACCGCAATACCAATGTGATAGTACTTTTTCATTACCAAAGATTCGCCATCTTCCGACAAGGACGAGTTAAATGTTGGGTAATGTTTAAGCGCATCAGCAACCGCCTTCATCATAAACACCAGTGGCGTGATTTTTACGCCCAACTTGCGCTTATCTGCGATTGCGTTTTGTTCTTTTCTAAACGCTTCCAGTTCAGTGATGTCAGCTTCTTCAAACTGCGTTACGTGCGGTATTGTCACCCAGTTACGATGCAGGTTAGGCCCTGAGAGCTTTTGAATACGCGTAAGCGGCTTAACTTCCACTTCACCAAATTTACTAAAATCAACCTTAGGTGGCGCAATGACTTGCAAGCCTCCTGCGCCTTGTGCAGCAGTTGCGCCAGCAGTGACTTTAGGTCGCGATAGTTCGTACTTCACATAAGACTGAACATCTTCTTTCAAGATACGATTTTTACGGCCAGAGCCTTGAACCTGGGTAAGGTCTACACCAAACTCGCGCGCCAGGCGACGTACAGAGGGTGATGCATGCACAACACCTGTTTTTTCTTTTGTGCCTGCCGATGGATGATGCGGCACAGGAGGCGCTTTTTGCGCACTTTCCTGTTTTTGAGAATCAGTCGATGTTGACGATGACTCAGCCTGCTTTGGCGCTTCTTTATCCTCAGCGGCTTGCTCAGCATTATCAGAGCTACCAGCTACTTCAAGCGTTAAAACAAGCGAACCCTCTGAGACTTTATCACCCGTTTTAAGCTTCACTTCTTTCACCGTTCCGGCTTCAGGGGCAGGTACATCCATTGTGGCTTTGTCTGTCTCAAGAGTAATCAAGCCGTCTTCTGCTTCAACCTTATCGCCTGCTTTAACGAGCACATCAATTACATCCACATCTGTGGCATCGCCGATGTCAGGGACGGTGACATCAATTACTTTAGCGCCGCCACCGGCATTTGAAGGTTTATTTTCAGCGCTTGCCTCTTGCCCGGAGTCTTGTTTATCCGAAGATTCAGCTTGTGACGAATCTGAACGCTCAGCAGAGCCAGAATCAGCACCCTCTACTTCGAGAATTAGCACCAATGAGCCCTCAGAGACTTTATCCCCAGTTTTTACTTTGAGCTCTTTGACTTTACCTGCTTGAGGACAAGGCACATCCATTGTTGCTTTGTCGGTTTCAAGCGTGATAAGGCCATCTTCTTCTGCAACGCTGTCACCTTCTTTCACCAGTACGTCAATAATTTCAACGTCTGTGGCATCACCAATATCGGGAACGGTGACTTCGATAGTCGAGCTGCCACCGGAGCCTTTAGAACCTGAGTTTGAGCCTGATGCTTCCGACGCTTGTGGAGCGCTTTCTGCTGTTTTTTCAGACGTGTTCTCAGATGCGCTACTACTGCTCGTCGATTCATCGGCGTTGTTTGAGTTAGATTCAGCAGAGTCAGATTCAGAGTCGCCTGAACCCGCTTCTTCCACTTTACCGAGAACGTCACCCTGTTTAATTTTATCGCCTACTTTGACAGATATTTCCTTTACTGTGCCAGCAAAGGGAATAGGGATATCCATACTGGCTTTGTCGCTTTCAACGGTAACAAACGCATCTTCTGCTTCAACGTCTTGCCCTACTTCAACACAAAGCTCAATAACTTCAACCTCATCTTCGCCTACGTCAGGTACGACTACATCAACTAAATTTGCCATTGTTATGTCTCCTTACGCGTAAAGTGGGTTAATTTTATCAGGGTCAATTTCTAACTCTTTGTGAGCAGACATCAAATCTTTCTCACTTAAATCACCCTGTTTAAATAGTTCATAAAGTGCAGCATATGCAACATGGTTTGCATCAACCTCAAAATGACGACGCAAATTTTCGCGGCTGTCTGAGCGGCCAAATCCGTCGGTGCCTAAGACGCGGTAAGAACCTGGAACAAACGGACGAACCTGCTCTGCATATGCCTTGATGTAGTCGGTTGCCGCAATCGTTGGTCCATCAAAACCATCGTTGAGCACTTCAGTAATATAAGGTACTTTTGCTTTCGCTTTAGGGTTGCGCATGTTGTGTCTGTCGCAATCTATACCGTCTCGTCCTAACTCATTGAATGAAGTGGCGCTGTATACCTCGCAAGCCACACCATATTTATCGTGCAGTAATTCGGCCGCCTTGCGCACTTGCACTAAAATGGTTCCGCTTCCCAAGAGTTTTACCTTTTTCTTGGACTTGGCTGTACCGACTTTATCCAAAAGATAAATGCCTTTGAGAATACCGTCTTCACAGCCTTTTGGCATTTCTGGCTGAATGTAGTTTTCATTCATTACAGTAAGATAGAAGAACACATTTTCCTGCTCACTGAGCATGCGGCGAATACCATCTTGCACAATAACAGCAACTTCATATCCGTAAGTTGGGTCATAGCTGACGCAATTTGGAATAAGCCCTGCCTGAATGTGGCTGTGACCGTCCTGGTGCTGCAAACCTTCACCGTTTAGCGTAGTGCGTCCTGCGGTACCGCCCACTAAAAAGCCGCGACACTGTGAATCGCCCGCGGCCCAGGCCATATCGCCAACTCGCTGAAAACCAAACATGGAGTAATAGATATACACCGGCAACATAGGAAGGTCGTTAAGCGAGTATGAGGTACCTGCCGCCACAAACGATGACATTGCACCTAACTCATTAATGCCTTCCTGAAGAACTTGCCCTTTTTTATCTTCCCGGTAATAGGCCACCTGGTCTTTATCTTGCGGCACGTATTTTTGACCCGAGTTGGAATAAATACCCACCTGGCGGAACAAGCCTTCCATACCAAAGGTACGTGCTTCATCCGGAATAATTGGCACGACACGGTCGCCCATTTGCTTGTCTTTAAGCATTACAGTAAGTACGCGCACAAAGGCCATCGTAGTAGAGATTTCTCTATCTCCTGAACCTTTGGTGATGGCTTCAAAGGCTTTTAAAGGTGGAGCCGGTAGCTCTTCGCTTGATTTAGGGCGACGTACTGGCATGTAGCCCTTTAAGGCTTCTCGCTTTTCTTTCAAATATTTATATTCGGGGCTGTCTTCATCAAATTTGAAGTATTTTAAGTCTTCGCATTCTGCATCTGATAAGGGAATGTTAAAGCGGTCACGATACGCTTTGACCGACTCGATATCCATTTTCTTAACGTTGTGCGCGATGTTTTTACCTTCACCGGCTGCGCCTAAGCCATACCCTTTTACGGTTTTAGCCAGGATAACTTGCGGACGCCCCTGAGTTTCGGTTGCGCGTTTGTAAGCCGCATAGACTTTAACCGGATCATGACCACCACGGTTCAAGCGCCAAATGTCTTCATCAGACATATTGGCGACCATGTCTTTAAGTTCCGGATATTTGCCAAAGAAGTTCTCGCGCGTGTAGTTTCCGCCTTTGGCTTTGTAGTTTTGATACTCGCCGTCAACGGTCTCATTCATTACATCAAGTAATTTGCCTGATGTGTCGCGTGCGAGCAATGGATCCCAGTAACGACCCCAAATCACTTTGATCACTTCCCAGCCAGCGCCGCGGAATACGCCCTCGAGCTCCTGTATGATTTTGCCGTTACCACGAACAGGACCATCAAGACGCTGCAGGTTACAGTTAATAACAAAGGTAAGGTTATCGAGGTTCTCACGCGAGGCTAAACCAATTGCACCCAAGCTTTCTGGCTCGTCTACCTCGCCATCTCCCATAAAGCACCATACGCGCTGATTGGAGCAATCTTTCAATCCACGGTTGGTCAAATATTTTAAAAAGCGTGCAAGATAAATTGCCTGCATAGGGCCCAGGCCCATCGATACAGTAGGGAATTGCCAGAAGTCGGGCATTAATTTAGGGTGAGGGTAAGAAGATAAACCTTTACCATCCACTTCCTGACGGAACATATCGAGCTGTTCCTGAGTCAAGCGCCCTTCAATATATGCACGAGAATAGATGCCTGGCGATGCATGACCTTGTACAAACAAATAATCGCCGCCGTTATCTTCAGTTGGCGCTCGGAAAAAATGATTAAAGCCAACATCGTAAAGCATGGCTGAGGAGGCAAAACTGGAAATATGCCCACCAAGCTCTAGGTCTTTTTTCGAACCGCGCAGTACCATCATGATCGCATTCCAGCGGATAGCGTTGCGAATTTTCGTTTCAATGGTTTGATCGCCAGGCATGGTTGGTTCTTGGCCTGCCGGAATAGTATTTATATAAGCGGTCGTTGCGTCATACGGCAAATGAGCGCCATTGCGTCGTGCTTTTTCAATCAGCGACTCGAGTAAAAAGTGCGCTCTATCCACGCCCTCTTCTTCAAGCACCGCCTCAAGTGCGTCTAACCATTCATTGGTTTCTTGCGGGTCAATATCTTGACGAGTGCTACCTGCCCCAATGTTGTTGCCGTTGTCAGCCATAGTTATGTCCTATTCTCTTGTTCAAGGGTTTGTTTTGGCTCTGGTTTGGTTTAGCTCAGGTTAAATACATTGTAGAGGGCAGTGATTCGCTTAAAAAAGACGCATAAACCCATCCATGGGGCTCCACGTCGGCATCCTTGCCGACGAGGCTTTTTTAAGCGAATCACTACCCTCTTTATACAATGTACTTAACCTGAGCTAACCACTACCTCCAATCAAACCGTGTTTTAAATATAATGCTGCGAAGATTTAAGTTAAGAGAGGAAGTACTGCGGTTAAAAAGCGTCTGCCGACATGGATGTCGGCAGTCGAGCGCCCCATGGATGGGTTCAAGCGACTTTTTAACCGCAGTACTTCCTCTCCCTTAAATCTTTACAGCACTTACAACCGTTAAAACGGTTTTTATTCGTTTATTAGTCTTCTTAAGCTTCGTTGAACATTCGCGTTGCGTTGATTAATGTCCAACAAAGTTTTCTCAATATATTCCAAATGCTTATGCGATGCAGAGCGTGCCATTATCGGGTCGCGCTTTACAATAGCATCAACAATATCCTTTCTTTGCTGCTGTATTTTTTGCTCTACGCTGTTGATATCTTCAGCGCCAGCTCGCAGCATCGCAAAGTTTCGCTGGATATTGTCAACCAACATAGGTTGCATCGTGCGCATAACATGCAGCAGCACCATATTATGCGATGCCTTCGCCATCGTCAGATAAAAATCAGATAGCGCTGTTGCTTCCCTGGTGGCTTTAATCTCAGCAGCTTCAACCTCACTCGATTCTCCGCTCAGCGTTTGCAAAGCATACAGAGAGTCGGTTATCGCTTTGTAATCATCTTCCTGCCCACGTAGTGCCGCATAGTAAGCTGCCATGCCTTCTAGTGCGTGCCTGAACTCTAATAAATCAAATTGCGTTTCGGGTCGAGTGGCAACCAATTCCATCAGCGGATCGGTCATTGCTTTATTTAAACTTTTCGTAACAAAGGTGCCGCCGCCCTGCTTGCGTTCAATCAAGCCTTTTGCAGTAAGATTTTGGATGGCTTCGCGAAGAGATGGGCGTGATACTTGAAATTTTTCAGCGAGCATACGTTCAGGCAATAGCTTTTCGCCGGCGGTCAGCGTGCCGTCCAAGATCATCGATTCAAGACGCTCGGTGATCATGTCAGATATTTTTGCCTGCTTAATCATTCACTTACCTTAAAATTAAAGTTGAATTTTCAGACCCGAATGCAAATTCAGAATATTGGTAATACCAATTAACCAAAGCATTGTAGGCAAGTTTTATCTAAACGTAAAGCGTTTAGGCAACTACTCCGACCATTGTGAGTAAAGATAAGGCAACTAATATAAACACTATGTTTCGCTTAACCAGTTTCACCAATTGCAGCGGTTCATTTAAATGCGCATCGCAATCACCCACATCTTCAGCCGCTTTTGACACGCGCGCCAAAGCATCGTAGGCAGAAACAGAGGCATCGGTCATTATCTCAAACCAGGCAGAAAGCGCGTTTGAGAAATGCCCAACCACTAAAAATCCAAAGGCCGTAATTCGTACCGGTATCCAGTCAAGAACAAAAAGTAACTTTGCCGCATCAGTATGTTCCTGATTTACCTGCACAACTTCAACCTCTGCTCTGTCTATATCAATATCCTCTTCAACCGGTTTATTAAACTCGCTACTGTGCGCAGACTCACCTACGGCGCATGCTTGCTCATCGTGCACTTTCTTATCATGCGCCGTCTCATCATGTACTTTCTCATCATACGTAGCTGCGTTTTGCGCACTAACGTTTGCCATGCGCTTGTTAAAAAATACCCACTCTTTTACCAGGGAATAAAAAATTACGCCGGGAATACCCAAAAATATGAAAAACAAGATGACCGATGCATATTGACGATAATTGACCAGCACCAACTGTTTACCTACATTGGTAAGCTCACCGCCTTCATTTCCAAATTCCATGCTATGAAGCTGACAAGCCTGAAAGTCTTCTCGATGTGCCGCCTCTAAATAGCGTTTATAGGTTTTGCGGGTGACCGGACATCCGAGGCAAACCCAAAGTACTACTAAGTAAAGGAAGAAAACGATTAATGCAGGTAAGTATTCCACTAACAACCAGGCAATAAAGGGAGGAACTGCTGCAACTAGGATCACCGAGACTAGGCCGGCGTTAGCCTTTATCCAGTTTTTTTCCTGCAAAAAACTAAAATAGGACTCAGCCAAGCTTGCAATGTGAAATTGCTTGGACTTTGTGGTAACGCGCTCTAGCGCCATTACTATTAATAAGGCAAATAAGGTCAAGGTTTACTCAACTTATGTTAGTCAACACACGTAGCCTTAAGTATATGTGCTATGCGCATTTGATCAATGCTTATCGCTGAGCATCGCACTCAAGGTGCCGGGGTTCAAGCAAGAATTGCGTTTTTATAGTAAAAGAAACTTAAGCTCAGCAAGCTAGTCATGTAAACTCTTCGCAAAATTTTACTGAGTAAGTTTGTATATGCCTTCTACGATGCTTTCAAATTATGATTTAAACATTGCTGACGACGTGCGTGCCGCCCTTTCAGAAGACTTGGGCGGCTATGTCAATCCGCTCAATGATATTACCGCGATGCTGATTGACGAAACAAGTTTTGCCCACGCTTATATTATAACTCGTGAAGCAGGCGTGCTTTGCGGCGTTGCCTGGGCCACCGAAGCATTTAAACAAATAGACGAAGCCATCGAACTTGAATGGCTGAAACAGGATGGCGATGAACTGTCAACTAATGATGTATTAGTTAAAATAAAAGGCAAAGCAAGAGCAATATTAAGCGCTGAGCGAACCGCACTTAACTTCCTGCAATTTTTAAGCGGAACGGCAAGCACAACCAAGCGCTATGCCGCTATACTAGCCGAAAGTAGAACTTCTTTGCTCGACACGCGAAAAACCATACCGGGTTATAGACAAGCCCAAAAATATGCAGTAGTTTGTGGCGGCGGAAAAAATCACCGCATAGGGCTATATGATGCATACTTATTAAAAGAAAATCATATAAAGGCCTGCGGCAGCATAAGCAATGCTGTGAATAAAGCACGCGCTATGAACCCAAGTAAACCTATTGAAGTTGAAGTAGAAAATCTTGATGAACTTCATCAAGCTATTTCAGCAGGCGCCGATATAGTAATGCTTGATAATTTCAACAACGAACAAGTAAAAGAGGCAGTTTCTATTGCCAACGGGCGTTGTAAACTTGAAGTTTCAGGCAATATTACTGACGAAAGACTGCTGGAATTAGCAAGTACTGGAGTGGATTACGTGTCGTCTGGTGCAATAACAAAGCATGTTAAGGCATTAGACTTATCGCTTTTAATTGAGTAATTTCAAACACTTAAATTATAAAGGCGCTAAGCAACACGAAACGCTTGTTTGAAAACATACACTTAAGTATGCGCTTGCATACTTCACAACTTGGTTGATGGTTTTATAATCGTTTCCGAGGTTGAGGAGAGAGTGTTGTTCACGACTTGTCTTTTGCAGCCATTATTTCGTAGCTAGTAATAACTTGCTTAGTTTAAGTAATTTAACTTTGAAATTGACGCGTTAGCAACGCACTATGAGGAATGTACACCATGTCTAAATTTAACAAATCTGCTCAAAAAGGTTTTACCTTAATCGAACTAATGATTGTTGTTGCAATCATCGGTATTCTTGCTGCAATCGCATTGCCAGCTTATCAGAACTACACAGACCGTGCTAAGTTCTCTGAACTAAAAACAGCGTCAACTTCTGCTCGTTCTGCTGTTACAATTTGTGTTCAGTTGACGGCTGATATTGACCTTTGTGATTCTGGTGAAGAATCAATCCCTGGAACTACTACTGCTAGCGACGACGTGGTTGGCGTTGACGTTGAGAATGGCGTGATCAGCATAACAGGCCGCACAAACAATAAAATTGGTGGAGAAGACCCAACCTACACACTTACGCCTACTTACACAGCTGCAACTGGCGAGCTTACATGGGCTGAAACCTGTGTGCCTGCAACTCAGTGCGATTAATTAAAGCTTATCTTCTACAAAGCCCAGCTCGCTGGGCTTTTTTATCTCCCATGTTGAATGAGGGTAAACAATGGCTAAAGTTGCAGAAACATTTGTATGGCAAGGTTCCGACCGAAACGGTAAAAAAACGAAAGGCGAAATATCTGCTACAAACGTAATTGAGGCAAAAAATTTATTAAGACGCCAAGGTATTTCAGCAAAATCGGTCCGGAAACAACCTAAGCCACTTTTTAAGCTCGGCGATAAAAAGGCGAGTGCCCAAGATATTTCAATTATTTCTCGCCAAATCGCTACCATGCTCAATGCAGGTGTTACGCTAATTCAAAGCCTTGAAATGATTGGACAGGGCCATAATAAACCCGCTGTGCGAAAGATGATGGCTGATATCACTGGAGAAGTAAAATCCGGCAATCCACTGAATACCACACTCAGAAAATATCCTCTTCAATTCGATGATTTATATTGTGATCTCGTAGAAACCGGTGAGCAATCAGGTTCACTTGAGACAGTTTATGACCGAATAGCTACCTACAAAGAAAAAGCAGAAGCTCTTAAATCTAAAATTAAAAAAGCGATGTTTTATCCAATAGCAGTATTGGTAGTCGCTTTTATCGTTACTATCATCCTGCTTATCTATGTTGTACCGCAATTCGAAAGCATATTTGCAGGTTTTGGCGCTGAATTGCCAGCATTTACTCAATTTGTTCTAAATATTTCTGACTTTGTGCAAAGCTATGGCATTTATATCGGTGCAGGTATGGGGGCAGCAGGCTTTCTTTTTGTGCGAGCCCACCGCAACTCACAAAAACTGCGAGACGGGGTTGATACCTATGTACTTAAAATCCCGGTCATTGGTGAAATACTGAAAAAAGCCTCAATTGCTCGCTTTACCCGAACTCTATCTACCACCTTTGCTGCGGGTGTTCCGTTAATTGGCGCACTCGATTCGGCCGCAGGAGCATCTGGTAATGCGGTTTATCGTGATGCCATTCAATATATTCGTAAAGAGGTTGCGGGCGGTATTCAAATGAATGTGGCTATGCGCGCAACGGCGGTTTTTCCTGATATGGTGACACAAATGGTTGCCATTGGTGAAGAATCAGGCTCGGTAGATGAGATGCTGAGCAAAATCGCCACCATTTATGAAGCTGAAGTAGACGATATGGTTGATGGCTTAACCGCTCTTTTAGAACCAATGATTATGGCGGTTTTAGGTGTGGTCATTGGTGGTTTAATTATCGCCATGTACTTACCTATCTTCCAAATGGGCGCGGTTGTTTAAATTACCAAATCAAAATTTAGCCCAGCTGGCAACTCATATCTTTATTAATACAAGCAACCCGCTTAACTAAGCGGGTTGCTAAATTACACACCTCGTTTTTTTAAGCATCTTAAAAATAACCTAAGCTCCAAAAGCTGAATTATTCTATGTTTATTACCTCACGATAACACAAGCATCACTTTGATTAAGTCAGCGTTTGTGGCAAATACGTAATAATCTGATACTGCTATACTATGAATAAGCACTTTAGTGAATAGCCGGTAAAGGGCTGATATTTAAATAAACTCGGAGGGGTATTTTGACTGCATCTTATTTACACGATAATAATCCCTTTTTTTTTAATGTGCCTCGTGAAAACGACGAATATTCATAAACTTAACAGGATTGTTTTATGAGCGCTCGACTTGTCACATTAATTTTTTGGCTACTTGCTGCAGTGCTTGCGCTTGGCATCACGCCATTAGCTAAAAAAATGGCGCTTGATGAGGGCGACGCTGCTTTGTCAATTGCGTTGTTAATTGCGTTTTCCACTACGCTTATTTCAGGTGTGCTTGTATTTATATGGCTTACTGCAAAAAAGCAGCTTGTTGATTTAAAGCGTCTATCAAAAAAAGATTGGCGTGCGGTATTGGTGGTTGGCGCGCTAGGTTCTGGTCTTGTGCCCTTATTGGGTATTATCGCCATGATCGAGGCGAGCGCATCTAATCGCGCTTTATTTCAATCAGCCTATCCGGTTGCAACAGCAATCGCTGCAAGGTTGATTTTGCATGAGCGCTTAAATGTATTGAGCTACCTATGGATTGGCTTAATTTTTATTGGATTATTGCTTGTGAATGTTCAGCCTGATGCTGGCCTTGCTTCACTCAACTGGACATTTTGGCCGCTTTTGGCAACCTTACCACTTATAGGCATTAGCGACGTCATTGCCAAAAAAGCATTATCAGATTTACAGCCTGAAATTATCGCATTTGGTCGTGCCCTAGGCGGTGTATTGGTTCTTTTTCTGCTAGTCCCATGGATGTTTACCAGCATAGCAACAACTGAGTGGCAAACCTGGCTATGGGTTTTAGTGGCTGGCGCATGTATGGGGGTCTTTGCCGTTGCGCTGTATCAGGTGTTTGACCGCACCCTTGCAACGGTGGCCGCAAGCCTGATTGCGCTTGCGCCCCTTCTTACACTGGTTTTAGAAGTTTCTTTACTCAGCCTCGAACTTGATCTGCTTCAATGGAGTGGATTTGTTCTCGTGCTTATTTCAGTATTGTTGTTGTTGAGAAAGGCTTAAAAATTTCGGCCTATAGCTTTAGATACAAGGTCAGCAGGCTAAACTGTCCATGCTGACCATTTTGGCTTCTAATTGCGCTTCTCACTCAATTTCTGAACTCACTTCAATGTCGATATTGTTGCGTGTCGCTTTTGAGTACGGACATACTTCGTGCGCTTTCTCAACAATCGCCTGAAACTCATCTGCAGATAAATCCGTATTTTGGCCAATAACGTGAATTTTTATGCCAAGTTTATATTCATGTTCGTCGCCCTGAAGCAGCTCAACTGTTGCTTGCGTGCGCGAGGTAAAGGAGGCCTTTTCAATTTTTTTTACAACACCAAGCGCGCTGTCAAAGCAGGCTCCATAGCCAATTGCTAATAATTGCTCTGGATTGTTCCCTTTGCCACCTCCACCGGGTGGTGCCATATCAATTTTTAAATCGCTATCGCTTAAGCTTGCCTTGCCGGCACGGCCACCGGTGATTGTCGATGTGGTTGAATATAAAGTTTTCATTAACTCTCCGATTTTTATTTTGAACGTTAAGGTTTCATACTGTGGTTTACTCCGTAAAGATCCTTGTTGAACTGCTCGAGCATTTAAATGACTCGCAATGCGCTGAAATTTTCCTGTTCTCAATTTATCACCACATGAAAGCTTAAATGCGCAAAGCGCTAAGTTGAGGGATTTAAAATGAATGTGGACTACACTATCGCTTTGATTTGCCGTTAATATAAGAACGAGATTTTCTTACAAGGCCATCACAGGATTAACATGATCGAACTCATTCAACAGTCACCTACTTTCTTTATAGGCTTTACCTTTGTGCTCAGTCTTTTAGTAGGTAGCTTTTTAAATGTAGTTATTTATCGACTACCTGTGATGATGAAGCGAGAATGGGAAGCTGAGGTTCAGGCATATCAAAGCGATGCCAAAGGCGAACAGGCTGAATCCCAAAAACACGAGACCTTTAATCTCATCAAACCAGACTCGCGATGCCCTAAATGCAATCACAAAATTCGCGCGTGGGAAAATATTCCCGTATTAAGCTGGTTGTTTTTAGGCGGCAAATGCAGCGCTTGCAAGGCGCTTATTTCATTTCGATATCCTGCCATTGAATTATTAACCGCCGTATTAAGTGCCCTTGCCGCTTATCAACTGGGTTACTCGCCATTCACTCTGGCCTTTATTTTTGGAACATGGCTCTTAGTGGCAATGACATTTATCGACATAGATGAAATGCTTTTACCCGACACGCTCACCTTGAGCTTTTTATGGCTTGGCCTGCTGGTTATTGCGGTATTTGAGCCCACTCAGTTAGTAGACGCGGTTTATGGTGCAGTAGCCGGCTATTTATCGCTTTTCACCGTGTACTGGTTATTCAAGCTTGCCACGGGTAAAGAAGGCATGGGCTTTGGCGACTTTAAACTTTTGGCAGCTATAGGCGCTTGGGTTGGCTGGCAGCATTTACCTATTGTTATTTTGCTTTCTTCAGTGGTTGGCGCGGTTGTGGGGATAGGTTTGATGATCGCACAGCGAAAAGGCACGTCTTTGGCCATTCCGTTTGGGCCTTATCTTGCTGCAGCGGGTTATTTAACCGTGCTATACGGAAATGACATTGCCGCTTGGTATTTGAATACTTTGATTTAAAGCATAAATTTAAATCCTCGCAGTTGGCGCGTTTACTCAGTATGATTATGCTTATTCATTCATTAAGTATTGATTTAAATGAGTCAGTTTGTAGTTGGCGTCACAGGCGGTATCGGTTCTGGTAAAACCACGGTAACCGATTTATTTGCCCAAAAAGGCATTGTTGTCGTTGATGCTGATGTGATAGCAAGAGAAGTCGTCGCGCCAGGAACCAAGGGTCTTGATGCAATAGTAGACCGCTTTGGCGAAGAGATTTTACTGGTAGATGGCACTTTAGATCGCAATGCCCTACGCACGCGGGTGTTTTCTCACCCTGCTGATAAACGCTTTTTAGATAGCCTGCTGCATCCGCTTATCCGCGACGAAATGATATCGCAAACCCAGGCGGCATCTTCAATCTACTCGATTCTTTCCATCCCCTTACTTGTTGAAAATCAGTTGCAACATCTGGTAGATAGAGTGCTTGTGGTGGATGTGGATGAGCAAATTCAACTTGAACGAGCCAGCCAGCGCGATAAGGTAAAATCCAAGTCTCTTTCAACTGAAAATGAACAAGCGATTAAAAATACCATCCAAGCTATTATGAAGAATCAGGCAAGCAGGCAGCAGAGGCTTGCAGTTGCCGACGATGTGGTCAACAATAATGGCAACGAACTGGCACTTGTTGAGCAAGTGGAAAACTTACATAATCTTTACGTCAATCTCGCACAGCACGTAAAACAAAAATAATAATATTCAGGAGAGCTAAATGACGATTGCAAAATACGAATTTCCACTTTGCGAGAAGGTGCGAAACTACTTACGTTTAGAGCAATTGTTCAAGCAACTTAATGAAGTTGAAAACGCTAAAAATGAGTTTCAGTACCTACACTTTTTTGAAGTTCTATTTGACCTCATTGATCTCATTGAGCGTTTGGATTTACGCACCGATTTTGTGCGCGATCTTGATTTGCAGGAAAAGAACCTGGTTTATTGGTCACAGCATCCTGATATTGATAGCTCTGCGCTTGAGCAAGCCTTACAAACCATTCATCGATTAGCGGCTGAAATTAAAACAAACAAAAAACTCGGCTCGGGCATCCGCGAAGAAAAGTTTTTGAATAATATTCGTCAGCGTTTTGCCATCCCCGGCGGTGCCACTACCTTTGATTTACCCAGTTTATTTTGCTGGCTAAAGCAAGCTGACGAAATTAAGCATAAAAACGTACAGCAGTGGCGGGCGCATTTGCAGCTTGTTGAGCACAGCGTGCAAATGCTGCTGTCATTTTTGCGTGAACGCGGGCGCTACAGCACCGTTGAAGCTAAAAACGGTTTTTATCAGGGGAACGTGGAAGATAAAATCGAACTGATACGCATCAAATGCGATAATACGCAAGGCTATTATCCGGTATTAAGCGGCAATAAATATCGCTATGGCATTAAATTTATGGCCTTATTTCCTGAAGAAGGCAGCACAGGCGCACTTGCAGACAAAATTGAATTTGAAATTGCATGCTGTTAGTTTGAGCTTTCGCTCTCTTTTATTCTACACGTAAGATATTTTAGAGTTATCATGAAACAGTTATCTTGAAACAGGTTTCTTGAACTAGTTATCTTGAAAGAGTTATCTTGAAATAGGTATCTTAAAAAACATCTTGAGTTCAGGTTTATAATGACAACAAGTAAATCAGCAACACAGGTTACCTGCCCCACCTGTAAATCAAAAGTCATCTGGGATGCAAAATCTCCCTACCGCCCTTTTTGTTCTAAACGATGTCAACTGATTGATTTAGGTCAGTGGGCCAATGAAGAAAATGCAATTCCGGCGGGTAAAGACAGCAATGCTGAAACCGAATTTGGTTTGAGTGCTGACGACATTGAAAATATTGAGGCGATGCTTTCACAGCAAGAGGATGACTTTTTTAAATCATGAATATTCAGTCGGTTTTAGTTTGTGGCGGCACGCATGGCAACGAATTATCGGGTGTGTATGCAGTTAAACACTGGATGCAGGACGATAGTAAGCTAAAGCAACATGCAGAAAGCTTCTCTCTGGATTTTTTACTGGTCAATGAGCTGGCCATCGAAAAACGGGTTCGCTTCATTGACGAAGATTTCAATCGTCAGTTTTCGCTGGAAAAGCTTGCTATTTATCAAAAGCAATCGAATGAGACTACACTGCATGAACATGCACTCGCGCAAACGCTTAACCAGCGCTTTGGCCCAAAACAAACACCAAAAATCGATTTTTTGATTGATATTCATAACACCACAAGCAATATGGGACCTACACTCATCGTGCTTGAAAGCGATGATTTTAACCGCCAGCTAGCACGCTATGTGAAAAAGGAAATGCCAAGCGCCGTTATTTTGGTGGAAGACCATGTTGACTATCTTGCCCATCCTTACTTTTGCACGCTTGCTAAAAAAAGCGTGATGATTGAAGTAGGACCTCAACCTCAAGGCACTTTAAGAGGCGAGGTTTATCAGCAAACGCTTGAAATGACAGAACATGTGCTTAAATTTATTGCGCTTTTCACTGAGAGTAGAAAGAAAGAGAGTGAACAAAAGGAATTGCTGTCAGGTTTAGCTCAAGTCGAGGCATTTAAATTAACAGGTGAAATGCCTTATCCTGTTGATGATTCTGGCCAGCGAAATGCGATGATCCACCCAGCTCTAGACGCTAGAGACTTTAGACCCTTAAACAAGGGTAAGCCTTGCTTTTTGCATTTAGACGAGTCAGAAGTGCTCTGGGATGGCGAGACGGTCTACCCACACTTTATTGGCGAAGCTGCCTACGACAGGCTAAATTTAGCGTTTGCTACTGCCGATAAGATCTTGTTTTAGTGTTTATCCTTGATGCTGATGCGATGTTGGTGCATGATTGCATCAACATCAACTCTTTTAAGGTTTCAAAATGTCTCGTCAAAGCATCACACTCTCTTCACCAAATGACGAATGGCTGAAAGCGCAAGTATCCAGCCAAGAATTTAGCTCCAAGAGCGAGGTGATAAATGATCTTATTCGCAAGGCACGAAAAGAGCAGGAGGAATTGGAGTTATTGCGAGCAAAATTAGCAAAAGCTGAAAAAAGTGGGTTTAGCAGTCGTAGTCCCGATGAAGTACGAAGGGAAGCCAAACGGCGCTTGAATCAGAATGAAGGATAAGTATCAATGTGTTCTTTCCAATGAGGCTGATCAAGATCTAGATGCTATTTACATCGAGGGCTTTTACAAGTGGGGTGAAAAGCAAGCAGACCAATACTTTGACTCACTTTTAAAACACTTTCAGCTTTTATCAGAAAACCCATATTTATTCAGGTCGGTTGATGAAATAAAAGCAGGCTATAGGCGAAGCGTTTGCGGAAAGCACGCCATTTATTATCGCATCGTCGATAAAACAGTCGAGATTATGGCTCTTGTGAAATACGAAAATAGGCCCTAGTTTTTGTTTTTAGGAAAGGGCAAAATCTACCGCCGCATTGGCGTGCAGTTCGGTGGTATTGAAAACAGCCAATTCTGCAAAATCGCTTTGACTAATAAGTAACAATATTTCAGTACAACCTAAAATCACGCCTTGCGCGCCAGTGGACTTTTGTAACGACAAACAGGTATCGATGTAAAACTGCTTTGAACTCTCAAGTAATCTGCCTTTAACGAGTTCGTCAAAAATAATCCGGTCAATGTCAGTTTGCTGAGCTTCCCCCGGTACTACAATTTCAATACCCGCTTGATGATATTCCTGTTTGACATAATCAGCTTTCATGACAGGTTGCGTGCCAAGCAAAATGATTTTTTTCAAACGCTGCGCCTGAATGGCCTCTACAGTAGGTTTGGCGATATGGATAAATGGAACTCCTGTTTGCGCTTCAATATTATCAAGCACTTTATGCATAGTATTTGAGACGCAGACAATCACATCAGCTCCCGCATTAGCAAGCTGCATGGCTTTCGATTCTATATACGAACGCGCCTCTTCCCAGGCATTGTTACGCACATAGTATTCAATGTTACCAAAATTAACACCGCAGATAAGCGTTTCAGCAATTTCCCAAGCCCCAAGTCGCTCGTTTACCTGAGCATTAATAAACCTATAGTATTCCATCGTGGCTTTATCGCTCATTCCACCTAAAATACCAATGGTTTTCATTTTTGTTGGGCGTGCACTTCTCATAGTAAGTTGCTCATAGTAAAAAAAGTCTACAACAGGCTTATAAAAGAAAATCAATCAATCAGATTGACTTCCCGGAGTTTATCCAAAATTAAAACATTAGCCTCTGGAAAATCATAGTTTGCCAAGTGCTCAGCCGAGACCCATCCAGCCTCCTGTCCTTCTGCACCTTTTGCAGTGCCGTTAAAATCTTTCACTAAAAATACATGTAAACGCACTTGTTTGTCGGGATATTCGAATTCCAAATTAATTAAGGTTTCAAAATCGGTAGTCTGTATCGCAACTTCCTCTTCCAACTCTCGTTGCAATGCTTGCTCAGGGGACTCTCCGGCATCGACCTTGCCACCGGGAAATTCCCATTTATTGCCTTGATGCTGCTCGGCATTACGTTTACAGATAAAAAAATGGCGGTTTCGGTAAATTACACCAACCGCCACATCAATATACTTCACTTAAACACCCTATTTCTGACTATAACTAGCATGGTTTAAAACAATCTGAGAAATTACTTAGCGGCTGTTTTAATAAAAAAGAGGGGGGTGAGCTGTCAAAGTGTCCAAAGGCATGGACGCCTTTGGTCAAGCGGCCATGGATGGCGAAAAGCGTCTTTGACAGCTCACCCCCCTCTTCTTTATTTGAACAGCCGCGAACAAGCCTGCGTGTGTGCCCTTATTTTAATTTACCGTGACATTGTTTGTATTTTTTGCCTGAGCCACATGGGCATGGATCGTTGCGCCCTACTTTCGGTCCTTGTCTTTGTACCGTTTGTGGTTTTTCAGGTTGCTCGCCTTGTCCAGTTTGCGATGGAGCGGCCTTGTGTTCAGCAATTTGCTCTGCTTCCTGTCGGCGACGCTGCGCCTCAACCGCTTCAACGTCTTTTTGCTCTTGAACCTGAACGCGAGACAAAATACTGATCACTTCAATTTTGAGGTTATCTAACATAGTTGAAAACAACTCAAACGACTCACGCTTGTATTCTTGCTTCGGATTTTTTTGTGCAAAAGAGCGCAAGTGTATACCCTGACGCAAATAATCCATCGACGCTAAATGCTCTTTCCAATGCGTATCAAGCGTTTGCAACATCACTGCTTTTTCAAACTGGCGCAGCACCTGTGCGCCAACCGTTTGCTCTTTCGCGTTGTAAGCTTGCTCTGCTTTTTCAAGGATAAACTCGCGAAGCTTTTCTTCATAAAGTTTGTCATCTTCATCCAGCATTTTACGAAGCGGTAAATCCAGGCTAAAGTCACCTTTAAGGCGTTCTTCAAGCCCTTCAACATCCCACATTTCTTCCAGAGACTGCGGCGGAATATACTGACTAATAACGGTATCCATTACGTCTTTACGAACGTTAACAATGGTTTTGCCTATATCACCTTCGTCTAAGAGTTCGTTGCGCTGTTCATAAATTACACGACGTTGATCGTTGGCAACATCGTCGTATTCAAGCAATTGCTTACGAATGTCGAAATTACGGCCTTCCACTTTGCGCTGTGCATTTTCTATCGCGCGAGATACCCATGGATGCTCAATAGGCTCGCCTCTCTCCATACCTAAACGCTTCATCATTGCGCCCATTTTCTCAGAAGCGAAAATACGCATTAATGGGTCTTCTAAAGATAAATAGAAACGAGAGGAGCCCGCATCTCCCTGACGGCCTGAACGACCACGAAGCTGGTTATCTATTCGGCGAGATTCGTGACGTTCTGTACCGATAATGTGTAAACCGCCAGCTTCGAGCACTGCATCGTGACGCTCCTGCCATTGCTTTTTGAGTTTTTCGATTGTCTCTGGCTTAGGATCGTTTTTCGCCTCAAGTTCAACCTGTAAATTACCACCTAGAACAATATCGGTTCCCCGACCTGCCATGTTGGTCGCAATGGTTACAGCGCCAGGCATCCCGGCTTGCGCCACAATTTCAGCCTCTTGAGCATGAAACTTCGCGTTCAGTACTTTATGTTTGATTTTCTCTTTTTTAAGTATCTTGGACAGTAACTCAGAGTTTTCAATGGATACTGTTCCTACCAATACCGGCTGGCCACGCTCAACACAATCTTTGATATCTTCAACTATCGCTTCGTATTTTTCCTGCGCAGTTAAATAGATGCGATCAGCAAAGTCTTTGCGGATCATGGGCTTGTTGGTTGGAATGACAACCGTTTCAAGGCCGTAGATGTGATTAAATTCAAAGGCTTCTGTATCTGCTGTACCGGTCATACCGGCAAGTTTGTCATAAAGGCGGAAGTAATTTTGGAAGGTAATAGATGCTAGCGTTTGGTTTTCATTTTGAATATTTACGCCTTCTTTTGCTTCAACCGCCTGGTGTAAACCTTCTGACCAGCGCCGCCCTTCCATTGTGCGTCCTGTATGCTCATCAACAATGACAATTTCTTTGCCATCTTTAACAATATAATCGACATCTTTGGTAAATAACTTGTGGGCACGCAAAGCCGCATTCACATGGTGAAGAAGTGGAATATTAGCGGCGGCAAATAAAGATTCACCGTCAGGCAAAAGCCCTTCTTTTTGCAGCAACTCTTCAACAAATAGCTGACCATTTTCGGTTAAGTGAACCTGTTTCCCTTTTTCATCTACCGTAAAGTGACCTTCGCCGTGATTGTCTTCTTCGTCTTCTTTTTCTTGCTGGTTTAAATGCGGAATGATGGTATTTATTTTTTTGTATAGCTCTGAGCTATCTTCGGCAGCGCCTGAAATAATCAGAGGGGTTCGAGCTTCATCAATCAGGATAGAGTCAACTTCATCGATTACTGCATAGCTTAGCGGTCGCTGCACTCTATCTTGTGGACTAAAGGCCATATTATCGCGCAGATAGTCAAAGCCAAATTCGTTATTTGTTCCGTAGGTCACATCCGCATTGTAGGCTTCACGCTTTTCTTGCTGCTGCATACCCGGGACGTTACACCCTACGCTTAGGCCTAAAAATTCAAATAAGCTCCGGCTCCAGTCCGCATCTCGCCTGGCAAGATAATCGTTGACGGTGATAACATGAACACCGTTCCCAGTAAGTGCATTTAAATAGGTGGGTAAAGTCGCGGTCAGGGTTTTTCCTTCACCGGTACGCATTTCTGCAATTTTACCTTGGTGCAACACTAAACCACCGAGCATTTGCACATCAAAGTGACGCATACCATATACGCGTTTACTTGCTTCTCTAACCACTGCAAAAGCTTCGATAATCAGGCTGTCGAGTTTAGCACCATCAGCAATGCGCTGCTTAAACTCATCGGTTTTCGCTTTTAATGCTTCATCGCTTAGGGCTTCAAATTCTGATTCTAGGGCGTTAATCGCGACAACAGACTTTTGCATTTTTTTCAGCAGGCGATCGTTGTGCGTGCCAAAAACTTTTTTAAAGATACTTGCAAACATGCTTATGGAACATCCAAATTCGTGTATTTAAAAAACGCGTCATGGTAACAAAAAAGCTTACCAAAAAACACAAGTGCTTATCGTTCTTGATAAAAAGTTGCTTTTCGTCACACCCGAGGCATTTACTGTGCTAGGTATTTAAAAGCTGACAAGAAACTAGGGAGAGTAAGGAAAGAACTCACGCATATAAGGCTATTACAGCAACCTAAGCGCAGATAACTAGCGGTACACGTAGGGCAAAGGGTCAACTTGTTTTCCGTTTTTTAACACTTCGTAATGAACATGGGCGCCTGTTGAGCGACCCGTACTGCCCATAAGTGCAATCACCTGACCTTTGGTGACCACGTCTCCCATCGAGACCTGGATAACATCGTTATGCCCGTATCGCGTTTTAAGACCATTACCATGGTCAATTTCAACAAGATTGCCATAGCCAGAGCGTTCTCCCGCCCACGTCACAATCCCTGCGCCCGTTGCAATAACACCAGAACCCGTTTTACCCGCAAAATCGACCCCTTTGTGCATGGCAGGTCGACCTGAAAACGGGTCTTTTCGCATACCGTAATAAGATGACAACCAACCCTTGGCAACAGGTCGGCCCGCTAACTTACTCTCTTGTTCTATATTGAGTCCAATAAGAATAGTTTCAAGGGCTTCTATTTGCTGAACTTTAAATTCCAGCGCTTGTTGCATATCGTGCATGGCAGCACTTAACGATTCAGGTGCGTCCAATGGTGATTTTATTTCTTCCGGCAGGGTAAAGTCGTCAGTCGTTAGGCCGTTTTTTTCAGCAATACTGTGGCTGACGGTGTCTAAGTAATCAATTTTTGCTCGCATACCAGCTATTTGCTGAACAAGCTCTGCAACTTGCTCATGCGTTGCGTTTTCTAACTGCGAAACACGAGCGATTTGTTGCTCAAGTCCGGTTTTAACCACATTCAGGCGAATTTGATTTTCGTATACCGATTCTGTGCTTCGACTGGAAACGAGCAAAACAAGCGATAGAAGCACAAAGGCACTAACCACGCGGCGAAGCGAAAGTCGCTTAGCGATACGGGTGCGCTTTCCTTTAACGAGGATAGTGATGTTCATTCATTAACTGCCTATCGAAATGTGTTATCTATTAAACCCGAACTCTAGCGGCGCTAATCCAGTGCCATAGCCACTAGCGCGCTACTACGTCAAATTCAAAAATTTAATAAAGCCCTTACGATTTATATCGGCGCCTATACTAAACAGCAAAAATATAAAATCAAAGTGTCTTTTTATATCTTACTTATATCGGCGCATACACAAATGTATGAAGCTCAAATATTTTTGTCAGAATTTTCATATAGTTAATTATTATCGACGCCTTAGATGATGAAGTTTTAGTGCGTCGAAAAATACCATAAAAAAAGCGCCACTAAAAAGACGCTTTTTTAAATTGTCTAACTATTAAGCAAAATTAAGCAAACTTCATTCCAAAGGAAGAGCCAGATTCTATATATTTGATTGGCAGGCTGTCTTCATTCTCAAATTCAACATATTCCCAGGCGTCTTCTGCATCCAGAATAGCATTAAGTAGTTTGTTGTTAAGGCCATGACCGGTTTTATAAGCCACTAACTCACCAATTAAATTGTGACCGCCTAAAAACAAATCGCCTACTGCATCAAGAATTTTATGTTTTAAAAATTCATCGGAATAACGCAAGCCTTCCGGATTAAGTACGCGATACTCATCAAGCGCCACTGCATTATCCATACTGCCGCCAAGCGCCAGATTCATAGAATTCATCAGTTCCAAGTCGCGCATAAAGCCAAAGGTTCTTGCTCGGCTCACCTCATCCACATAAGAATCTTTAGAAAAATCTAATACGCAATGCTGACGCGTTTGAGAAATAGCCGGATGATCAAAATCAATAGCAAAATCAACCTTGAAGCCATTGTACGGTCTAAATTCTGCCCATTTATCACCATCTTCGACGCGAATCGTTCGTTTGATTTTAATAAATCGTTTTGGCGCATCTAGTTCTTCAATGCCTGCGCTTTGAAGCAAGAAAATGAAAGGACTAGCGCTACCATCAAGTATAGGGAGTTCATGACTGTCAACTTCAACAATAATGTTATCTATACCAAGACCTGACAATGCCGAAGCCAAATGCTCAACCGTGTGAATAGAGTGGCCGGCCTCGTTGGTGATGCAGGTACACAATGTAGTATCTGCGACGTCTCGGGCGTTTGCGTGAATATCAACAACCGGATCTAAATCGATGCGACGAAAGACAACACCAGTATTAGCCGGTGCAGGTCGTAATGTCATGCGCACTTTGCGTCCCTTGTGCAAACCTATGCCGGTTTCCGTAACGGCGGTTTTGATGGTTCGCTGTTTGAGCATTTTAGTAATTTTTCGTAATTAATTTGATAAATTCATAAAAGTGTAACAAAAAACCCCTTGAACACAAAGGGTTTTTTATTTTTCAAGCACTTTGTACGATATTTTAGTCTGTTCAGACCAGTTAGTCTGCCTGTCTTCTCAAAAATGCAGGAATATCAAGATATTCAAGCTCACCTGATGGTGACTCTTCTTCTGCTTTTTGACCTCTAGGCGCACTAATTGGCGAAGCGCTATCAGTTCCTGTTGCACGCTGCGGCGTTCGATCATTGTCCACAAGCGTGATATCAGGCTTTCGTTCAGCACCTATACCTGTTGCGACTACCGTTACTCGCACCTCGTCTGTCATTTCAGGATCAATTACGGTTCCAACTACAACGGTTGCGTTCTCAGAAGCAAAGGCCTTAACTGCATTACCAATGGTTTCGTACTCATCGATCGCAAAGTCCATTCCCGCTGTGATATTTACCAAAATACCGCGCGCGCCAGACAAATCGATGTCTTCAAGTAGTGGACAGGCAATCGCAGCTTCAGCCGCTTCCTCTGCTCGGTCTTCGCCTTTTCCGATACCGCTTCCCATCATCGCTGTGCCCATCTCTGACATAACGGTTTTAACATCGGCAAAGTCAACGTTAACAAGACCGGTGCGGGTGATAAGCTCTGCAATACCCTGAACAGAACCACGAAGTACATCGTTAGCTGCACTAAACGCTTGAAGCAATGGCGTACCACGGCCCATGACTTTGAGCAGCTTTTCGTTTGGAATGGTAATCAAAGAATCGACATATTTAGATAATTCGGCGATCCCTTGGTTAGCAAATTCGGCACGTTTTTTCCCTTCAAACGGGAAAGGTTTGGTAACAACTGCAACCGTTAAAATACCCATGTCTTTAGCAAGTTTCGCGACCTCTGGCGCAGCACCTGTACCTGTGCCACCGCCCATACCTGCAGTGATAAAGACCATATCAGCCCCCTCAAGGGTTTGACGAATCTTTTCTCTGTCTTCTTGTGCGGCCTCGCGGCCAACATTTGGATCTGCACCTGCACCCAGGCCTTTGGTGAGTTCATTGCCTATTTGCAGTTTGACTGATGCAGTAGAATTTTTTAAGGCTTGCGCGTCAGTATTCATGGCAATAAAGTCAACACCTTCTATGACTTGCGATACCATGTACTCAACAGCATTGCCGCCGCCTCCGCCAACACCAACAACTTTGATGACGGCTTCGTCGCTTGGATTATCCATCAGTTCGAACATTATAATTCTCCGATACCTTTAAAAACCTGTGCGCACAGGTTTTATATTGATTTAGCGCTTAAAGGTCCCCTAAAACTCACCTTTAAACCAACTTTGTATGCGCTTTAACACGCTCTCGTCACCATTTTTTGATGGTGCTTTCTTATTATTAGAATTTTGTTTTCCATATTGTAAAAGACCTACTGCTGTGGCGTAACTTGGATCGTCAACATATTCAGCAAGCCCTTTAACAGAATGTGGTTTTCCTACTCTTACTGGCATTTGAAACACTTCTTCTGCAAACTCCACTGCCCCTTCCATTTTGGCAGTACCACCGGTTATAACTAAACCAGCGGCGATTTGATCTTCAAATCCACTGGCTTTGATTTGCTCATACGCAATTTCAAGTAATTCATGGTATCTCGGCTCGATGACTTCGGCCAAGGTATGGCGAGACATTCCTCTAGATGGGCGTCCGCCCACACTAGGGACTTCAATGGTCTCCTCCATGCTTACCATATCTTTTAGCGCACAAGCATAATTCACTTTTATCTGCTCGGCGTTATTCATTGGCGTGCGAAATATTTTCGCAATATCGCCTGTGATTTGATTGCCACCAAGCGGTATTACCGCAGTATGACGAATCGCACCGTCTGTGTAAATCACGATATCAATGGTCCCACCACCAATATCCGCAACACATACACCGAGTTCTTTTTCATCGTCCGTCAACACTGCGTACGACGAGGCTAACGCACTGAAGATGGTCTGATCTACTATGAGATCACAATTTTCAATACATTTCACCATATTTTTTGCCATATCGTCCGCACAAGTAATAATATGTGCGGCTGCTACCATTCTCACGCCCGACATGCCGATGGGATTTTTAATTCCCTCCTGTACATCAATCACAAATTCCTGTGGTAATACATGCAGCAGTTTTCGCTCTGCAGCCATTGGTACCGAACGTGCCGCGTGAATAACGTTATCCACATCATCTTGCGTAACTTCCTGATTGTTGATAGGCACCATGCCCGTCTCATTTTGACACTGCACATGGCGACCGCTTATGGACATAAATACGCTTGATACATGGCAATCGGCCATCAACTCCATTTGCTCAATTGCATTACGAACGGATTGAACGACCAGGTTAAGGTCGTTTACGCCGCCCTTTTCCATGCCACGGGATTTATGCTCACCCACGCCAACAATGCTCAAATGACCGTCAGGCAGGATTTCACCTACCACAGCTTTGACCATGCTTGTGCCAATGTCGAGTCCGACTATGAGATCTCTTTCTAACGCCTTAGACACGCTGAATAACCACCTTAATTGTTCGTATTGTTATCGGTATCAGCTGCAGAAATCGGGAAGGCATCTGCCCATCCCACTGCCAGTCCTGTATCATACCGCAAATCTATATAATTTATTGCTTTTTTTTCATCTTTTAGTAGCGGAAATACATCGATAAATCTTTGTAATCGCTTAATATATTCCTGTCTGCCTAAATTGAGCGTGATGCCGTTCTCGAGTTTCACCGTCCAGGCAAATCGTTCGCTCAAATTTAACATCTTAATTTTTTGTCCACTGGCACGTAAAAGCGCTCGCATATGCTGATATCCAGTCAGAGCTGTTTTTTCACTTCCGCCTGGCCCAAATAACTTCGGCAGACGAATCTCCAGTTGAGATTCCTCCTGTTCTGAGGCAGCATTAATCTGTTGTTTAAGTGCCGATATTCCGTCAAACGATTCACCATATTTATTCAAAAGCATGTCATCGTTCCACTGAGCAACCGCCTTTTGCTCCACTATGTGAATATACAGGCTACTTGGCCAGCGCTTTCTAATTGATGCGCTGTACACCCACGCTTGTGATTCAACCAGTTGGTGCACTTCATTAACATCTATAGCAAAAAAACTGCCACTATTGCTTTCTCTGATTAAGGTTTCTAACCAGTCGGGCGAAATCATGCTCAGCTCTCCCGTAAATACAATAGACTGCACAGGTAATTGCTGCTCATCCTGCAGCCACTCATAAGCTTTGTAGGCGCCGTATATCAGCAAAGCAATAACAATAACAAACACAGTCAGGCCTACAGGGAGAGATACTTTGTCCTCCTCATACTGCTGTGTGTTTGTATTTACGCTTAGCTCATTTGCCATTCGTTCAATTTGCCTTGCTGGTTATTTTTGATTCTCAAGCGTTTCATTTAAAATGTTGATCACCAATTGCGTGAAACTGATCCCCGCCTGCTTCGCCGCTTTTGGCACAAGTGACTTTTCTGTCATGCCCGGAACGGTGTTTGATTCGAGCAGAAAAAAATTACCGTTATTATCACGCATTACATCCACTCTTCCCCAGCCCTTACCAGAAAGTGCTTCAAACGCGGTAAGTGCAAGGCGCGCTAACTGTTGCTCTTGCGCCATAGGTAAGCCCGATGGACAAAAATACTGCGTTGTGTTGGTCTGATACTTGGCTTCATAATCATAAAATACATTTGGCGATGTCATGCGAATGGAAGGCAACGCCTGTCCATTAAGAATTGCGACAGTGTATTCGGGCCCGTTAATGTAGGCTTCAACCAGCACGTTGTCATCGTAGCTAAAGGCATCCTCTACGGCGCGAGCCAATTGTTCGGCATTATTAGCTTTTGCCATGCCGATGCTTGAGCCTTCATGTGAGGGCTTGACCATGACGCTACCGCCTAAATCCTCGAGGATTTGGGCACATTCGTTTGCATTGAAGGTTTGTTTATCGAGCACTCGATAGTCGGCGGTTGGCAGATCGCGAGCAGACCAAACCAGTTTAGATAAGACTTTATCCATCGCAAGCGCTGAGCCCAGTACGCCCGTTCCCGTATATGGGATATCTAGCTGTTCCAAAGCGCCTTGCATCACGCCATCTTCACCGCCGCGGCCGTGTAAAATAATAAAGGCCCGCTCAAAATTATCGCTAAGCAATTCATGGATTGAGCGCTCTGCGGGGTCAAAGGGATGGGCATCAATGCCGGCTTCTAAAAGCGCGCTTAACACCGCCCGGCCAGACGCGAGACTGACTTCTCGTTCCGCTGAGTCACCACCCAGTAAAACGGCCACTTTTCCATAAACGCTCGCATCGTGCATTTCAATCATCGCGCTTGTCTCTCTTAAGCTTTTGCTCTGCAAATTGTGTTAATCCGGATAAATCGTCATGACGAGTTTCCATTCTGCTGAATGCGCTTGCCAGCCCTTGAGCTAGCGTACCGATGTTACCTGCACCTTGCATAAACAGCACATCCTGATCATGCAACAAGTCGGGCAGCACTGTATACAAATGTTCAGGTTCACCTACATAAACAGGATCAACTTTTCCGCGCTGTCGAATAGACCGACATAAGGTTTTGCTATCAATACCGTCGATAGGATTCTCACTGGCTGCGTAAATATCCAATAACAATAAAACGTCCACATCAGATAGCACTTCTACAAATTCCTCATATAGGTCGCGTGTACGGGTATATCGATGAGGCTGATAAACCATAAGCAATCGTCTTTCAGGCCAGTTACTCCTTGCAGCGGCGATAGTCATTGCCACCTCGGTTGGGTGATGTCCATAATCATCCATTAATGTGACTTGTATAGTGCTCTCAACATTTTGCTCTGTAGCAGACAATGGACTTTGTAACTGATTGGCAGAACCGATATTTAAACTAAAGTCGCCTAAATGCTGAAAACGTCGTCCGATACCACCAAATGAGGCTAAAGCAGCAAGCATGTCTTGATCTGCAATACCTTCATCGCTCGCCACGGCTATGGCAGCTGTGGCATTTAATACATTATGGACGCCAGGAAGACTCAGCTTTACGCGCAAAGGAGGAGCTTGCGTGTTTTTTCTCTGTACCGTGAACTGGCTTCTATTCACCCCATAAACAATGTCGCTGATCACAATATCATTGTGAGGCTCCAAGCCATAAGTAATATATTTGCGCTCAATTTTAGGTAGCAGCTCCTGAATAACAGGATCGTCTCCGCATAAGACGGCCAGCCCATAAAACGGTAGGTTATGCAAAAATTCAATATAGGCCTGCTGCATTTTAGTAAAGTCGCCTTCGTATGCTTCAAGGTGATCGGCTTCTATATTGGTTACAATGGAAACGGTTGGCTGTAAGTGTAAAAACGACGCATCTGATTCGTCTGCTTCGGCGATCAGGTATTTGCTTGAGCCTAACTTTGCATTAGTGCCTGCACTATTGAGCAAACCGCCTATTACAAATGTAGGATCAAGCTCAGCCTGCGAATAAATGGTAGCCAGTAAACTGGTGGTGGTCGTTTTTCCGTGCGTGCCGGCAACAGCAATGCCGTAGCGAAAACGCATTAACTCGGCCAGCATTTGCGCCCGGCGAATAACGGGTATACGAAGCTCGCTGGCTCTTAACACTTCGGGGTTATCTGCTTTTATCGCACTGGATACAACCACTAAATCACAGTTTTCAACATGACTTGCCTTATGTTCAAAGAAAATGCTGGCACCCAAACCTGAGAGGCGTTTAGTCATATTGCTGTGAACGGCGTCTGATCCTGTAACATGATATCCCAGATTTAACATGACTTCGGCAATTCCGCCCATTCCCGCACCGCCAATGCCAACAAAGTGAATGGTGTCAACGGAGCGCATTTTATGCCTGGCAGCCTCAAGCGCAGTATTTGACAAGGCTTTTACACTCATTGACTGCCCTCCTTAGTATCTTGTTCAGCAAGAGATTCACAAAGGTCTGCAACATGTTTTGCTGCGTCCATTTTCGCCAGGCTCCGTGCTTTTTTAGCCATATCGTTGCGCAGTGCTTCATTTTCACAAAGTATTTTTAAATGCATTGGCAGCTCTTGCTTTAACTGCTTTTGCTGCACAACAAATGCGGCTTCTTGCATCACAAGATAATTTGCATTCATACTTTGATGATCATCCACAGCAATCGGTAAAGGCACAAAAATGGCAGGTCGTCCGGCCGCAGCTACTTCAGCCACCGTAAGGGCGCCAGCACGACAGATGACAAGATCTGCCCAGTCGTAAGCTGCTTGAACATCTTCAATGAACTCAAGTACCTCTGCATCAAGACCGAGTGATTGATAACGTTCAATAAGTGCCTGAGACTTTCCTTTACCGCTTTGATGCTTGATGGCCAAGGGTGTGTGCGCATGTTGATCTGTAAATATTTGAGGCAACTGTTCGTTAAGTGCAAGTGCACCCAAACTTCCGCCAACTACCAGTATATTTACAGGCTTGCGCGACGTGTGTTTACGAATTGATAATTCTGACACTTCTGAGAAAGAGGCACGAATGGGATTGCCAACAAAGCGACAGCGTTTTGGTGCTTTTGACTGCGCTTGATTGATACTCACATCAAAGCCACAGAGAACTTCGTCAGCTATTTTTGAAAGGTAACGATTTGTCATTCCAAACACAGCATTTTGCTCATGCAATACCAGCGGTAAGCGCAGGGTATAAGCCGCTATGCCACCCGGGCCGCTTGCGTATCCACCCATGCCAAGTACTAAGTCTGCCTTGAGTTGCTTTAAAATCTGGCGAGCTTTTAACACTGCTTTTAATAGCATAAAAGGCATGATTAATTTGCGAACAATCCCTTTTCCTCGCAAACCACTGATGGGTAAAAAGTGAATGCGATAGCCATGTTTAGGAACCGCTTGTGCTTCCATTTTATCCTCAGTACCAAACCATTCGATTTGCCACCCTCGAGCGCTGAGTTCATCTGCAACTGCCAAGCCAGGAAAGACATGTCCACCCGTCCCCCCTGCCATTATGACAATAGTTTTATTTTGTGTTCTTTGCGTGGCATTCGCCTTTGAAGCGACCGTAGCTTTATCAGCCATAACTCGCTCCGTTCTCTGCATTTAAACCTGCACGTAAACCCGTATGTGAATCTGAATCAGCTTCATCCATAAATTCAGCGTGCGTTTCTGCGGTCTTTTCCGCTTTTGCACGTTTCAAAGCCAGGCGCGCTCGCTTACTGCTGTTTTTATTGCCGCGCTTTTTCTGCGATATTGCCTGCACACCATCCACTCGCATTTCAAAATCTATCCGGATCAGAATTGCAAGGGCAATGGTCATAATAATAATTGAGGAGCCGCCGTAGCTTACAAGCGGAAGCGTTAGGCCCTTAGTGGGCAATATCCCTGAACTGGCGCCAATATTGACCGCGGTCTGAAAACTGAACCAAATACCAATACCGTAGGCGATAAATCCGTCAAAAGGCCGCTCATTAGCCAAGGCTTTGCTGCCAATTCTGAGAGAAAATATCACCATCGCCAGAATGAGTAACAAAACAAGAAGTACACCAAAAAAACCAAGTTCTTCAGCGAGGATGGCCATAATAAAGTCGGTATGCGCTTCAGGTAAGAACTCGAGTTTTTGTACGCTGTTGCCAAGCCCTTGCCCAAACCAGGAACCGCGACCAAAAGCCATTAGAGACTGCGTGAGCTGATATCCAGTACCGAAGGGGTCTGCCCATGGATCTAAAAATGCGGTGATACGGCGCATACGATATTCAGAAAATACAATGAGTGTTACAACCGCTGATAAGCCTGCGAAGGCGATGGCAAAAAACTGCCAAAGCTTGGCGCCAGCCAAGAACAGTAATGCAAGCGTGGTGGCAAACATAACAATCACGGTGCCAAGATCAGGTTGAAACAATAGCAAGGTGGCAAACAGGAAAAATACCAAGAGCGGTTTTCCAAATCCTTTTATCGTTTCGGTGACCTGCTCGTAACGCCTCACCAGATATCCTGCTAAATAGCAAAAAAAGAACAGCTTGGCGGGCTCTGCGGCCTGCACCGTGATTGGACCCACAACAATCCAACGGGTTGCTCCGTTGACATTGCGCCCAATTAATAAAACAGCAATGAGTAGGCCAATCGCCACAAATAGCAAATAAGGGTTGGCTACGCGCCAAAACTGCATGGGAATGTTTAGCACAATCATGCCAGAAATAATCGCAATGGTGATGTAGACCAAGTGCCTTATGGCAAAGTGAAAGGGGTTATCATGCAAGCGGTCTGCGATAGGCATTGAAGCTGACGTTACAATCACAAAACCAATTGAGAAAAGTGCTACCGCAATCAAAACAAGCGGCAAATGATAAGCTCTTGGAGATGAAACATCTGACCCATCGTGTTTTTGCGAAAAAAGCTTTGCTAAAGTGGAAGTATCCGATTTCATAACACCCCCAGAGCAAGCTGTCTAAACAGCTCACCGCGCTGCTCGTAATTGCGGAACATATCCGTACTGGCGCAAGCAGGAGACAACAAAATCGTATACGGTTGTTGCTGCTGTGCATGTGAACTGTTTGTTTCTGACATCTGGCGCACAAGGCTAAGGGCCAGGGCGAATGACTCATTTAAATCCTTTACCTTGTGCGCTTCAGGATAAATATCGATGAGCTTATTCGCATCTTTGCCAAACACAATGCATGCACTGAGTGCGCTTTCAAACAGGCTTTTTAAAGATTGCAAATCCGCACCTTTTGCATCTCCTCCTGCGATTAAAATAGTCGGCCAATTTAATGCCTCAACACATTTAAGCGCAACGGCACATGCACCGGGATTTGTTGCTTTTGAGTCGTTTACAAATCGAAGTTCAGCATTTTCCCCAATCAACTCAAATCGGTGAGGCAAGCCTTTATAAGCTTTTAAGGCAGCAAGCGCAGGGGCTATGGGCAACTGCATGGCATAGTGAACAGCAAGTACCACCTGCATGTTAAACATCAGGTGGGGCAAAGGTAAGTGTAAACTTGAAGCATCAATTAATTTGGTGTGATTTAAATAGATACCTTGTGCGTCTTGGTAAAAATGCCCCGAGTCAGCAAAGTCACTGTCGTATTCTTCTGTGTTTATTTGCGAAACGCTCACACAAATTTCTGAATTCATTGAATTCCCGCGTGACTTCGTTGAGCTTGGTAAAATACTCACTGCACTCTCGGATGAATGATGAGGGAACGTTAAGTGGTCATCGCGATTTACAATGCATTTTTGCGCGTGCTCAAAAATACGCTGCTTGGCTTTGGCGTAATTTTCAAGGCTTTGATGTCTGTCGATGTGATCTTCCGTGACATTTAAAATACACGCCACATTCAAGGGTAGTGATTGCGTAATTTCCAACTGAAAACTGGATAATTCTAATACTACAACGTCTGCGTCCTGATTCAGTAAATCCAGGGCGGCAACCCCAAAGTTACCTCCCAGGGCAACGTTTAAACCGCAGGCATTTAACGTACAGCGCAACATATCAACCACGGTGCTTTTGCCATTTGAGCCAGTTATACCAATGCAGGGCAGATGATTGTGAGCTGCAAATAAATCCAAATCGCTTATTAGTTTTTCAGTGGCGATGAACTGGGAAAGTGGCGCTTGCTTTGGATCGATACCCGGACTTAATACAATGTGATCATAGTCAGCTAATTGACTGTTGGGCAAAAGTAGTTCGCAGTGAAAAGCGTTTTCTTTCGCTTGCCCGATTGAAAGCTCTTTGATGAGGATTTCGCGGTTTAAAGCCTGTTTATCAAAAACTGTCACTTTTGCGCCTTGGCTAAGTAAAAACCTGGCGCTGGCTTTTCCGCTCACACCCATTCCTACCAAGGCGAAATGGCGGCCATGATATTGAGTGTTTAAAGAGCTGGATTCAGCGAGCGCGGTCATTGTTGTTTGCCTATCGCAGTTTTAGTGTGGCTAAGCCAACCAACACAAGAATTAGTGAAATAATCCAGAAACGAACAATCACACGGGGCTCGGGCCATCCTTTTAGTTCGTAATGGTGATGGATCGGTGCCATCCTGAAAATACGCTTTCCACGCATTTTAAAACTGCCTACTTGTAAAATGACCGATAGCGTTTCGGCCACAAAAATGCCGCCCATAATAATTAAGACAATTTCCTGCCTAACTAAAACGGCTAATACACCTAAAGTACCGCCAAGCGCCAAAGACCCCACATCACCCATGAACACTTGTGCCGGATAGGTGTTGAACCACAAAAAGCCCAAGCCTGCGCCGACTATTGCTGTGCACACAATTACCAATTCGCCTGTTAAGGGGATAAACGGAATGTTCAGGTAGTCTGAAAAGTTAGCATTGCCGGTCACATAGGCAAAAATCGCAAAGGCCCCAGCCACCAAAATAGTCGGTACTATTGCCAGCCCGTCAAGACCATCGGTGAGATTTACAGCATTACTTGTTCCCACAATTGCAAAGTAAGCCACCACCATGTAAAACATGCCTAGCTGAGGCAAAATATCTTTGAAAAAGGGCACAATGAGCGAAGTTTCTTGCGGAAGTGTCGCTGAACTATATAAAAAATAAGCGACCACAATAGCGATAATCGACTGCCAAAAGTATTTCCATTTTGCGATTAAGCCTTTCGGATCTTTTCTTACAACTTTGCGATAATCATCTACAAAACCCAAAATTCCAAAGCTCACCACCACAAACAGCGTAACCAGTACATAGCGATTCGACAAATCTGCCCACAATAAACAACTCGTAAGAATAGCGGCAAGTATCAGTACTCCACCCATGGTAGGTGTGCCCGATTTAGACAAATGGCTTTGCGGGCCATCGTTGCGAACAGTTTGACCGATTTGCATACGTTGAAGCCACAAAATCATTTTTGGCCCAATCATTATGGCAATCAATAAAGCGGTGAGCGTACTTAAAATTGCACGTAAGGTCAGATATGAAAAGACATTAAAAGCGCTTTCAAACTGCGTAAGCCAGTCGGCCAACCAAATTAACATGAGCCAGACTCCTTTTCATTTTGCGTTACGCCAGGGTGTTGAGCACTTTGCGCATACGATTGATTTAAGGCTTCGACGACACGCTCCATTTTGGCGCTTCGAGACCCTTTGACTAATATGTTGATTGGTGTTTTATTGGCGTTGATTGCCGCATCAATTAATAAATTTAGCTGAGTTATGATGGCATCGACATCTGCGCAATGCGTACCTGTCTCGCTAAATACGCGACTTGTATGCTCACTCAACTGGCCAATGGTAATAAGTGCATCTACACCCTTCTCTTTTGCATATTCGCCAATCTGGATATGGTAGTTTTGACTCTGATCGCCAAGCTCTCCCATATCGCCGAACACCAGCACTCTCGGGCCTTGATAATTAACTAACAAATCGATTGCAGCTTTTGTTGAAGCAACATTCGCATTATAAGAATCATCGATTACTCGTATGTAGGAACCGAGGCTTTTCACGTTCAGTCGTCCGCTTACGCCGCGCATGTCAAATAAGCCTTTTTGCACATTTTCCAAACTGGCGCCTACTTCCATTGATAATGCAGCCGCTACCACTGCATTACCGATATTGTGTTGACCGGGCACACGCAAGCGGATCGCGACTTTACCTTGAGGTGTAACAAGCTCAAATTCGCCGCAACCATCGTTATTTATAAAGCGGTTGATAGCATGATAATGGCCACTTTCGCTTGTTGGCGAAAAGGTCACCATACGGTGATGCTCGTTTTTGCCCTGCCAAAACTCATAAAACTGACTATCGGTATTGACCACCGCCACCCCGTCTTCACCTAAGCCACGGAAAATTTCACTTTTTGCGCGAGCTACGCCGAATAAACTCCCAAATCCCTGCAAATGTGAAGGTGCTGCATTAATGATAGTGGCTGCATCAGGACGCACAAGCATAGTGGTATAGTCAATTTCACCCTGATGATTTGCGCCCATTTCCACCACGGCATATTCGTGCTGTTTTTCGAGATTTAGCAAAGTAAGCGGCACGCCAATGTCATTGTTAAAATTCCCTTTTGTTGCCAACACTTTGCCTCGCTGAGCCAGGATTGCTGAGGCCATTTCTTTTACTGTTGTTTTACCACTGCTTCCTGTAATACCCACTACTTTCGGATTGACCACATTTCTTACAGCGGCAGCAAGCTCGCCCAAGGCAATGCGTGTATCTTTAACGCGGATCAACGGTAATGGACAATCTACAACCTGACTTACGACAACCGCGCTTGCACCCTTTTCAAGGGCTTTAGGAATGTAATCGTGACCGTTGAAATTGTTGCCTACCAGTGCAATGAAAACATCGCCTTTTTGCAGGTTTCGCGTGTCGGTACTCACTGAAGATATACGCATATCAATTACACTGTTAGTACTCAACTCACCGCTTATGGCTTTAGTGAACCAACCCAAGCTTATTTCAATCATACTGCTGCTCCTCAGGTTGAATGCGCTTTTGTTTATTATCTTTGAGGCTTTGAGTGGAAAATTGATCTGTCAGTTGCCTCGCTAATGCACGCTCGCTATAGGCAATACGCTTATTATTAATTTCCAGATAATCCTCATGCCCCTTGCCCGCAAGCAAGATTAAATCATCTTTCTTGCTTTGCTCAAATGCCCACCGTACCGCCTTCTCTCGGGTTACTTCTATGTGGTGAGGGCAGTTAAATTCTATTCCAGATAATATGTCTTTGATAATGTCTTCAGGGGCTTCATTTCTTGAATTATCTTCAGTAATCACAAGCATGTCAGCCAATTTGCTGGCTACTTTACCCATAATGGGACGCTTGCTTCTATCACGGTCGCCGCCGCAACCAAACACACAAAAAAGCTTACCTTTAGCATGTTGACGAGCCGCCTTTAAAGCCTGAGACAAGGCATCGGGGGTGTGCGCATAATCAACAATCAAAGTACCTTTATTCCGAGTGTTAAAGGTTTGAATAGCCTCACCTGCCTGTTTGTCCTTTGCTGGGCTTGAGCTTTCTTGCTCAAAGTCAGGCTTACTCAAAACAGGCGCGAAAATCTCCATTCTGCCGGGGACACCTTTCAGTCTTTCAACCAGTTGGCTGAGCCTTGCAAAATCAGCGCCCTGCATCAGCAATGCACTCATCGCAGCCAGTAAGTTGGATACATTGAACTTTCCGTAAAGGACAAGTGAAACATGGCTGTCTCCCCAGCTTGATTTAACATCAAAACTTAAGCCAGTGCTCAAATATTGAATATTCATTGCAACGCAATATCTTTCCGCATTATCGGGTATCGCCTCTAGCTGAAGTCCATACCAAACAAGCTGCTGATTTGCACTGACTTGCCCTGCCCAGTTAAGCGACTCTGGGTCATCAGCGTTTAATACCACCTTGTTTATTTCAAGTGGACGACTAAAACCACGACTGTGAATAGTAAGCAAGGCGCGTTTTGCTGCAGCGTATCGCTGCATATCTTTATGATAATCCAGATGATCCTGCGTTAAGTTGGTGAAAATCGCCGTATCAATGGGTAAACACGATAGACGGCCTTGATCGATGCCGTGTGAAGAAGCTTCGATACAATACCGTTTAACATTTTGTTTTTGCAAAAACGACAGGCAAGCAAATTGGCTAATCAAATCAGGAGACGTATTGACACCGAGCGGCGTTGTTTTTTCCGATAAAATCTGCGCATCTGAGCGCTGATGTGTTTGAATCGCTTCGCTGGCATTGTTTTCTGCAGTTTCTGCCTTGAAAGTTGTGTCTAAGGAAAAAACACTTAGACCCAAGGTGCCAAGGCTTGCCGACTTACCAGTCAAAAGCGCCTGCAGCTGTGCATAAAACCAGGCCACTGACGTTTTTCCGTTTGTACCCGTTACGGCGGTGATCAAAGTCTGTTCTGCCTTAGCGTTATTTGCCCTTTCCTGGATAAACAAATCTTGAAGAATATGCGGCAGGCTGGATTTTAAATCCTCGAAGACAAAGACGCTCGCGTTTTCCCGTACGACAAGCGCTTGAATTGCTAAACTTGGGCTTTTTTCACACAAAACCAGTTTGCAGCCATTGGCAATTGCGCTTTCGATAAATAAATGGCCGTCAGTTTGAAGCCCTTTCATTGCAACAAAGGCGGTGTTGGCGTTTGCCGTTCTGCTGTCAAGGCTCAAACGAGAAACCTTTGCCAATTGTGTCTCAGCGTCAGGGCCTGAAATGCACGCCATAACTATATTTTGCTGTACGTACTTATTAAGCAAAGACATAAGCACAGTGCCAGAAAACATCGGCTGATTTAAGGGAGATGCATCAATTGTTTCAGCGAGCGGCATGCAATTCTCCTTCATCAGTGTTTTCAGTACTTTGCGCTTTTTCAAGTGCACTTTTTGCATCGGGTGGAATATTCAGCATGTGTAATGCACCCGAAACTATTGCCGAAAAAGTAGGTGCGGCGGTATCACCAGCGTAGTATTTATCACCGCCTGGCTCATTAATTAGCACCACTACAGCAATTTGCGGATTGGATACCGGGGCAATGCCAGCAAAGATATTGACATATTCCTCACCATAGCCACCTGCTACGGCCTTTCGACTCGTACCGGTTTTACCCGCAATGCGATAGCCAGGCACTGCCGCTTTTACACCAGAGCCACCTGTTTGCGTCACCGTTTCCATCATTTCAAGCACTGCATATGCGTTTTCCTGACTCAACACGCGCTCGGGCATTTCTGTCTCTTGCATATCCTTGATAATTTTAAGCGGCATTTTCATCCCGCCATTGCCAATGGTTGCATACATGCGCGCAAGCTGCGCCGCCGTTACAGAAATACCGTATCCAAATGAAAGCGTTGACAATTCAAATTTTGACCAGCGATTACGCTCATGAAAAATACCGCTTGATTCGCCAATCATGTTCGTACCGGTATCCGACATTAAGCCCATGTTGTAATACAAATCCATCAAAAACTCTTTTCTTACTGACAGCGCCAACTTGGACGTTCCCATATTTGAAGAGCGTTTGATGATTTCAGTAAGCGAGATTTCGCCAAAATTACGCGGGTCCTGAATACGACTTCCGCCCATTCGCATCCAACCGGGTGATGTATCAATAATGCTGTCTTTGTCTGCTGTACCAAACTCAAGCGCCGCAAGGACTGCTAAGGGCTTTAATGACGAACCCGGCTCAAAGGCATCGGTAATTGCGCGATTGCGCACGCGAAAACTCTTCACCGTCTCACGATTATTAGGATTGTAAGAAGGTGTGTTGGCAAGCGCTAAAATCTCACCAGTATGCACATCAACAATTACAACAGAAGCCGAGGTTGCCTGATATAGCAAGGTTGCTTCTTTAATTTCACGATACGCAAGAGCCTGGATACGCTGATCGATAGTTAGTTTGAGATCTTGCGCTTTTTTACCTTCTTCCTGCTCAATAATTTCAATTTGCCGCCCTTTTGCATCACGACGGATTTTTCGTTTATCTGGCGTACCGGTTAACCACTCGTTATAAAGACGTTCAATGCCCTCAAGCCCTTTATCGTCCACATCAGTAAAGCCAATTACATGAGCTGAAACTTCGCCTGATGGGTAGTAGCGCTTTGATTCCTCGCGAAGATAAACGCCCGGAATAGCTAACTTTTCAACGAATCTTGCCATTGCAGGCGTGATTTGGCGCTGCAAGTAAACGAAGCGTTGCTTTGGGTTGTCTACTCGTTCAATTAGTTTGTCGGTATCAATTTCAAGCACATCAGCAAGGGCTTGCCAGCGACGATAATCATCCAATGCACCCCTTTCGTTGATAATTTTAGGGTCGGCATAAATGGCTTGCGCAGGAACAGAAACTGCCAGTTGCTGACCGTGCCTGTCGGTGATAAGGCCTCGATAACTTGCGTTGTCTCTCACTCGAATGGTGCGATCATCCCCGCGTTCAATCAGTAGATCTGGCTGAATAACCTGAATAAATGCCGCTCTAACGGCTAAACAAACAAACACCAAAATTACGCAAACTAACACTACGTAAAAGCGCCACTGCACCAGCGCGGGGGCAACGTTTTGCTTGGCCTGTTTTTTACGCTTGTTTTGTCCTTGTGAAGCGCGTCCCCGTTTAGGCTGTTTTGGCTTTTGTAAAATCGCGGAAATTGTCATTGCGGCTTCACCCTTACAAGTTTCTCATCGGCTTGAGTAGGGCGACGCATATTTAGTTTTTCTTCCACTAAACGTTCGATTCGATTATGTTCAGTCAGCGCGGTTTCTTCTATGATGAGATGACGCCATTCAATATCCAGAGCGTCTTTTTCCTGAATGAGTTGTTCTTGCGTAATGATTAACTGACGGTTTTGATGCGTAGTCACGACTACAGCGAGAGCACTGGCTAAAACGGCTAAAAATAAGGCAAACAAAAACAAATGACGACCTAAGTCGGTCGCAATTATTAGAAGCAGATTAAAGTTGGCGCCTTTTTTAGAGCTTGCAGTCGTCATAACATATGCCGTTTAAAATCATCATAACTTTTGCGCTACCCTTAATACTGAACTGCGTGCACGCTTATTCTGCTCTATTTCTTGCGCGCTGGGCTTTATTGCCTTGCCTATTGCTTTAAGTACTTTGCCCTCGTCGAGTTCAGTTTGTGTAAGGGGTAAATGCTTTGGCGCTTGCTTGCCTTGGCTCTTTGTTTTAATAAAGCGCTTTACCATTCTGTCTTCCAGCGAATGAAAACTGATTACTGATAGTCGCCCTTGGCTCTTTAACACCTCAGTCGCGCCTTCCAGACCTTGCTCGAGTTGATCAAGCTCTGCATTTATGAAAATACGAACGCCTTGAAATGCGCGTGTCGCTGGATGTTTGTGTTTGTCTTTAACTGGAACCGCTTTATCTATTAGCTTGGCGAACTCTTTTGTACTTTCAAGCGGCTTTATTTCCCGTTGCTCCACCACTGCATGCGCAATGCGCTTTCCAAACTTTTCTTCTCCATATTCTTTTAATACGAAGGTAATGTCTTCAAGCGAAGCACTGTTTAACCACTGGGCGGCGGTCTGCCCCTGTGTAGTATCCATTCGCATGTCTAGCGGACCATCATGCATAAAACTAAACCCGCGCGCTGCTTCATCAAGCTGAGGAGAGGACACGCCAATATCCATGAGCACCCCATCGATGAATCCTTTAAGCCCAAGACGGGTAATTAGCTCTTCAATTTCAGCAAAAGGACGGTGATGAATACTGAAACGCTTATCGCTTTGTAAAAACTCAGCCGCTTTAATAGCAGACACATCTCTGTCGAAGGCAATCAATCGCCCTTTATCAGAGAGTCGCTGTAAAATGGCTCGCGAATGACCACCGCGCCCGAAGGTTGCGTCAATATAAATGCCATCGGGATTGATATTCAGAGAATCAATGCTTTCTTTGAGTAAAACGGAAGTATGGGCGGACTCAAAGGTGGTCATAAAGAAAATTCCTGAAGACGCTCAGTAAGTTCAAACTCACCTTGTTGTTCAATAGCGATATCTTCAGAAATTTGTTGACTCCACGCATCATCGCTCCAAATTTCGAATTTGTTCAACTGACCGACCAACATGACTTGCTTTTCCAGCGCGGCGTGTTGCCTTAGCGTAGGTGCGATTAATATGCGACCACTCTTATCCATCTCACCTTCGCAGGCATACCCTAGAAGCAGGCGTAAAAGACGACGTTCATGAGGATTCGTAGAAGAAAGTTTGCGGAGTTTAAGTTCGATTTCTTCCCATTCGGGAAGGGGGTAAAGCAGCAAACAGTTTTGTGAAATATCAATGGTGCAGACCAGTTGTCCCTGACAATCATCCATCAATGAGGCTCGATACTTCGTCGGTATCGTTAGTCTGCCTTTACTGTCAAGATTGATTGCGTTAGCGCCGCGGAACATTTTCCCCTAGCCTATTGTTCTTGTTAGTAGCTTGTTGTTTTTTTTATTAGCTGGTTACACCTGATATTAAAAACCCTTTTTCGCCACTTTTCCCCACTTTTTGACAGTTTATGTATAATGCTCCCCACCTGTCAAGCTATTACGCAATAAAAAACCGCTTTTTGCTCAATAAATTCAAGGCCTGTACGCCCATACAGCTGTTTGAATTTAGATAAAAAAAAGCAGCACCTTATCAAGGCACTGCTTTTTAATATATAAAACAGTTGCTTAAGCGTTAGGCTGCGCTGCTGTTTGCGCTCCCTGTGCATTTTCAGCGTTTTTAGGCGATATCTGCAGCGATTGGATCGGGTTATCTGTTTTGTTTGATAACTCTACTAAACGATTGAGCTGGCTCAGGGATAACATCATCGAATATGCAGCACCTAAATAACCCGCTTTATGCATTGCCAAGACTTTATCATCGTCTAAATCAAGTAAACGCTTTTCATTTACTGTCATTATACCGGTGACATTTCGCGACTGACCAGACTGGTAGTTAACGCGCAGTTGAATTTCTTCAAGCAAATCAAGCTCTGTCAGTTGTTTAATAAAGCGTTGGTTCTGCACTTCACTATTGGCAAGATCTGCCAAAAACTGCTGGCGATTTTTCAGAAAATCGGTTGCTTCACCAGATTCAGTGAACAAGGCAATACCTTCATCAGCAAACATTTCGCTGTTTTCATCGATGAATACGCCTAGCTTGTCTCCGTCAGGACGGATGTCAAATGGATAGCGCTGGATATTTAAAGGTACGTGAGGACCTTGCCATCTTTCTGCTGCATAATACAGGTTGCTGCCTTGCTCAAGGCCAAGCATGGCAACTGAATGGATGTTTTTAGTATTAGGATCTTCGATAAATACCAATGGTATAGAGCCCGCCAGTTGTGCGTATTCTCTAATTGTAGCTGCTGCTAGATGCGTTTTTGCCGCATATGAAAAATCAGTTTTTTTGGCGATTTTCAAATCACCGTGCTTGTCTTTATCAAGCGGAATATAATTCATAGCCATTTGCTTACTTCTCTTGAATGTAATTGTTGTAGTTAGTCGCTTGTAGTTAGTAACTTGTAGTTAGTCAATTAATTACGCTGTCTGTCTTAGATAGACGAGATTATCGTTAAGGGCTGATAGGATAGATTCGCTCAAGGCTTACCTGCCTAATCGGACGACGCATATTATGGCGTAAAGCGAATTAGATGTCACCCGTTAACAGGAATTTAACGAGCTAGCGGCTAAGTAACTGATTTACTATTCTTAATTGCTATTATGAGCCTCTCTTTTCACCTCGGAAGTAGAGACTGCTCTGGAAATCCCAAATGCTAACATCCGGCAAAGACATTGAGTAAAACTTTGCGTATAGTGTTGGCGTACAGGAATAAAAAATTGGAGTGTTCTTTTATATGCCCTCATCAAAAATAAAAATCTGTTTAGGTTTAGCTTTCGCCCTTCAAATCAGCGCATGTGCAAATTCATCCAAACTTGCAAGCAACAATGAAACAAATGCGCAAGCGGCCAAGCGAATTGTACAGCAAAATATCATCGTTGACGGGCATATAGATGTACCCTATCGGGTTGAAAAGCAGTGGGTAGATGTAACCCAGGCTACCGAAGGCGGTGATTTTGATTATCCTCGTGCAGTTGCCGGCGGTTTAGATGCGCCTTTTATGTCAATTTACGTGCCTGCTAGTCTGGACAACTCATCTGCCTCAACAAAATTAGCGCATCGCCTGATTGACTCCGTTGAGGCCATCGTTGGCCGCGCGCCAGATAAATTTGCGCTGGCTTACAGCGTCAGCGATGTTGAGGAAAATTTTGAAAAAGGGCTGATTTCACTTCCCATGGGCATGGAGAATGGCTCACCTGTGCAAGGCAGTCTCGACACCTTAAAACATTTTTACGAACGGGGCATTCGATACATTACCCTTGCCCATTCACAGTCAAATCATATCAGCGATTCATCTTACGATTTGCGCCGACAGTGGAACGGTCTGAGTCCATTTGGTAAAGAAATGGTTGCTGAAATGAACAAGCTGGGCATTATTGTGGATATTTCTCATGTATCAGATGCCGCTTTTTATCAAGCGGTGGATTTAAGCAAAGCACCTGTTATTGCTTCACACTCTTCTTTGCGCCGATTTACACCGGGTTTTGAAAGGAACATGAGTGATGACATGGTCAAAAAGCTCGCAGAAAAGGGCGGCGTGATCATGATTAACTTTGGCTCCGGATTTGTCAGCCCCGTTGCCAGAGCATGGCGAGATACCTTAGGGGAAAAACGTCAGGCTCTTATTGATGAGCATGGTGAAGATAGTCCAGAGGTCGCAGAATTTAATCGCAAATACATGCAAGACAACCCGTATCCTTTTGCTGATTTAAACATCGTGTTGGACCATATTGATTATGTCCGTGATTTAGTAGGCATTGATTACATTGGTATTGGCTCTGATTACGACGGCGTAGGTGACTCACTTCCGACAGGTTTAAAGGATGTATCCACCTTCCCTAATTTAGTAGAAGGTTTGCTTGATCGCGGTTACAGCGAAGAAGATATTAAAAAGATCCTAAATGAGAACGTGCTTCGCGTGTGGCGGGAGGTAGAGCGAGTCGCAGCTGAGTCTTGAATATTTAAAGACAGTCGTGACAGAAGAAACGTCATCGTGGCAAAAGCATCGTCATCGTGGCAAAAGCATCGTCATCGTGGCCAAAGCATCGTCATCGTGGCCAAAGCATCGTCATCGTGGCGAAAGCATCGTCATCGTGGCGAAAGCCACGACCTCCTTGGAACACATCATCCAAAAATTCGTCATCGTAGCGAACGCATCGTCATAGTGGCGAAAGCCGCGTCATCGTGGCGAAAGCCGCGACCCCCTTGGAACCTAACAATCTTTAATCAAAGACAATTTTCGTACAGGCCCTTCCAATTTGGATTTTCAGCGGAAATCAAATCGTCGGCAAAGAAAGCTTTTTTTAATCAGTCCGTCAATACAGTTTAGATTCAAATTTTAAGCATTATTATTAAAAACGTCTTGCTGATAAGACAAACTAAATATTAAATGGAGTTAAAATGGTTGAACTTTCAAATAAAAACGATTTGCAAAGTGTCTCTGGAGGCATTTTATGGGTAACTTTGGGGCGCGTTGTATTGGCAGCAGTCGCTACTACGGATGCAAGCATGCATGCTAAAGAAGGCTTTCAAAGCGGGTTTAATGAAACAAAAGCAAAATTGAGGGAACAAAATGGTTGGTAAGGATAGAAATGAATTAGATTTTGAAGATACTTTGCAAATAGTCGGCGGTTGGTCGAGCACTTGGTCTTACATTGGTCGTGCTATCGGAAGTCAACTTGCTGAGTCGGCGTATAGCAAAAATTCTCGCGATTTACATTCGATGAATAGAGAGGGGCGATTACAGGGCTTCTTAGACTCACAAAACGACCCATTGTTATAACCTTTTACATAAATTTAAGGAGACATCGGAAAATGAAGTTTTAATTTTCCGATTTAGATTATGAGAACACTTAAAAAAATTGTTTTAGATTCATTATCTTTTTTCGGCCTTTATCTTGCTTATCTGAATGTGGTTTATGTCATCAACAATGGAGCGTTCAAAATAATATTTGAATTGGATTTATTTCCCTTTTTCCTTTTACTTGGCTGTTATAACTTTTTAATTAAAAAAGAAGAAGAAACGCAACCTTCAATCAAAGACCTGCGCTAGTTCGTATAGTTGATAAAGACTAATTCAGTTTTAGCAAAGTAAAATCGAAGAGCCGTCATCGTGGCGAAAGAAACGTCATCGTGGCGAAAGAAACGTCATCGTGGCGAAAGAAACGTCATCGTGGCGAAAGAAACGTCATCGTGGCGAAAGAAACGTCATCGTGGCGAAAGCATCGTCATCGTGGCGAAAGGATCGTCATCGTGGCGAAAGCCGCGACCCCCTTGGAACCTAACAATCTTTAATCAAAGGCAATTTTCGTACAGGTCCTTCCAGTTTGGATTTTCAGCGGAAATCAAATCGTCCTTCCATGCTCTTCGCCAATTCTTTAGTCTCTTTTCTCTAAGAATTGCATCCTCCATCGTAGAAAACTGTTCAAAATAAACTAATTTTTGCAAATTGTATCTTTTGCTGAAGCCTGCAACTAGCTTAGCCTTATGTTGATAGATTCGTTGAGGAAGATTACTCGTTACACCGATATAAAGTGTTGTATTGTGTTTATTGGTAATAATATAAACGCAGGGCTGTTTCATTAAAAAATTCCATTTCAACAATGATTCACTATTGTAGTGCTTTAAGTTTGACCGCGTAGCCGTCCTAAGTGTCTGTTTTTTTGACATAGGTAGAAATTTAAGGAGGTCGTGGCGTTTGCCACGATGACGACGGTATAGATGGCTTTCGCCACGATGACGTTTCTTCCACGATGACGTTTCTTCCACGATGACGTTTCTTCCACGATGACGTTTCTTCGAACGTAAATATCAAATACAAAATTGTACAAAAGCTAAACAAAATAAAATAAGGCCCTGCACCAAGAAAAAGCGAAGAAGCCCTGTTATAAATAACATCGATTCAATTGTCTGCTTTTACTATTAAGAACTTCAGCAAAATAAGAAACGGATTTTTTGTAAGCACAACTGCAATAAACCGACGTTATCGATGAGAAGGTGTTATGAAAAGATACTATCTGGCATTCATATTGAGTATAAGCGCGAGCTTAGTTAGCCATGCAAAAGGCCCATTAGATGAAGTTAAGCGGCCAGGTGGTGGCGATCTGAATCCTGGCGTTTACTACAATCAAGAGACGATGGATGCCTTTCAGGATATGAAAATTGGCTTAAGCGTTCATTGGGGGCCTAGCTCGCTTGGTGGTAGGGAAATCAGCTGGTCACGGGGTGAACAAATTCCAAAAGCGGAATACGATAGTTATTACAAGCAATTCAATCCAACCAAGTTTGATGCGCAAAATTGGATGGACTTGATGAAAGAAGGTGGCATGAAATACATCATGTTAACGTCTAAACATCATGATGGCTTTGCACTTTGGGATTCTGCATATTCTGAATATGACATTGCCAACACACCGTTCAAACGCAATATAGTGCAAGAAATTGTTGATGCTGCAAAAGCCAACGATATTGTTTTTGGCACATATTTTTCGATCATTGACTGGTATCACCCTGATTATCAACCCTATGATCACGGCGGCCCCGGCGAATTATATGAAACCGATGAACGCACACCTGATTTTGAGCGCTATCGAATGTTTATGAAAAAACAGCTTCATGAACTGATTGTGGACTATGGAGCTAAGATTATTCAGCTAGACGGCGAATGGGATCCCACATTTAACCATGATATTGGTAGTCATCTGTATATGTATCTCCGCTTTTTAGACCCAAGCATCATTATTAATAATCGCGTTGACGTAGGTCGCGAACATTTACCTGAATCAGGCATGTGGGATTGGACCCGGTACGCCGGCGATTTTGATGAACGTGAGCGTATGGTGGACTGGGTGCAAAAAGAGAGCAAGGTCTTTGGACGTTCGGTTAACCCTTGGCAAGCTTGGGTGACCATCGACCAGGCGCAGTGGTCTTACAACGAGACACCTCGTCTTCTATCAAGTGATGAGGTCATTGTGGATCTGGTAAAAACCATCGGCGACGGTGGAAACTATCTGATTAATCTGGGTCCTAAACCTGATGGTACTTTTGATAAAACGCAAGCTGATATTATTCGCAAAATGGGTGACTGGGTTGAAATTCATGCAGAGGGAGTTTATGGCACTCGTGCGGGTCCTTTTGTTGAAGAAGGCGTTTACACCAGTACACAAAAAGGCGATGCTATTTACCTGTACGTATTTAAAGACGGGCCCAATACCATAAAACTCAAGTTAAATGACAAGCAAATTGAGCGATTAACTTTGGTTAATGGTGATGAGCTGGAGTTTGACATACAAAATGATGTCATGACGCTGTCACTCGATGATACAGATTCGCTTGTTACTATGGTAAAAATAAAGCTCGACTAATTCGAGATTGAGTAAAGCAAAAACTAAAGTGGGCAGAATTCTTCAATTTGGGGTTTGTGCCCACCATTCGCATTCACCGAACTAGGACACGCTCTAGTTAAGCTTTTTCTGAATCACTTGCTTGCAGGCTAATTACGGCGTCGCGAACCAGTTTCGCATTGACCTTTTCAGGGGCAATGGCTTCACCAATGCGAATATCTACAAGTGACCATTTTAGTCGTGGTAAGCGTAGCTTTCGCTTTCGGCTAAACATGCTTCCCCACAAGCCGTCTAAATGCACAGGAATTACAGGTACACTGCTTCGTTCAATGATTTTCTCAATGCCTTTTTTAAATTCGTCAATATTGCCATCGCTAGTGAGCTTACCTTCAGGAAAAATGCCAATTAGCTCACCCTCCTCCAAGGTATCTGCAATTTTCTCAAAAGCTTCTTTAAACACTTTCGGATTACTTCGCTCACCATCAATGGGAATGGCTTTTGCCATTTTAAACAGCCAGTTAAGCACAGGAGAATGGTAAATAGGAGCAAAAATTACAAAACGTATTGGTCTTGGAGACGCGGCAAGAATAAACATCCAGTCTACAAAACTGATGTGATTTGCAGCAATGACCGCCGCTCCCTCTTCAGGAATATGCTTTTCGCCTTTTATCTTGACGCGATACATGCATATAGCAATCAAATACACCACGAAGCGTAAGAAAAACTCTGGCACTTTTGTATAAATGTAAATGCTAATCAACAGATTCAAGCCCGCCAATAGCAGCAGTAATTCGGGAATAGACCATGATAATAACGACAAGGTAACAATACTGAGAACTGCACTACCTACCATAAATAGCGCATTTAACACATTGTTTGCTGCAATGATGCGCGAACGGCTGTCTTCTTTTGTGCGCTGCTGAATCAACGCATAAAGCGGCACCGTATAAAAACCGGCTGCAATGCCAATTGCACCCATCCAGACAAAATGATAAATCATTCCCTCGTATGCCATGACCTCTGTAAGAGTCATTAAATTTTCAGGTGTTTTTTCCATGTTTGGAAGATGAATATCGATGCTTGAAGTTTGGCTTAGCAAGTACATAAAAATGGTAATCAAAAGCGCACCGAAAGGCACAATACCCAGCTCTATGCGGGAACGCGAGAGCTTTTCGCACAACAGTGAACCAATGGCAATACTTAAAGAAAACACAACCAGTGCTGAAGTTACAACTAACTCATTGCCACCCATCTCATATTTAACGTAAGACGGGAGCGCGGTTAATATCACCGCGCCTATTAGCCAAAACCAGGAAATGCCTATGACGCTTTTTCCTACTGATTCGGTTTGTGCATTTAAGGCTTTAAACACATCTTTTGTTGCACGAAGGATGTTAAAGCTAAATTCACCTTTTGGGTTGTTGGCTGGGCTATGGGGAATAAACCGAGAGCTGATAAACCCCAAGACCGCCAGCAGGATAATCGCTGTTATTACGTAAAGTTCACCGTATTCTTGCGTAATGTAATAGGTGCCAAAAATGGTTCCCATCAATATCGCAACAAAGGTCCCCGACTCCACAAAACCGTTTGCTTTAGTCAGTTCTAGCGGACCAATATGCTGGGGTAATATCGAGTATTTAAGCGGACCAAAAAAGGTGCTTTGCATGCCCATAAAAAATACGGTAGTTAGCATCAGCCAAACGGTAGAGGTATAGATGGAGATAGCCCCTACTATCATAATAGGAATTTCACAAAACTTGATGATGGAAATAAGCTTCGATTTTTCGGTTTTCTCGGCTAGTTGACCGGCAGTGCCCGAAAGTAAAAAGAAAGGCAAAATAAAGAGGCCTGCCGCCAAGTTGGCATATAGGGCCCCCTGCGCCTCTGATACGGCAGAAAACACCAAGAGTAATAATACGGCTTGCTTATATACATTATCGTTTAATGCAGACAAAAACTGCGTGATAAATAAAGGTAAAAAGCGCTTGCTGGTAAATAAGCCGCCTTGCTCGTGAGGTAAGTTCATACAACGTCCTTCTAAAATGTTTACGCGCTTGTTCAGATACTTTTTGTCTTGCTTATTTCAATTTAATGTGATGCTTTTGGCTTTTAATTTCTTAGGTCGTTTTTGTTTGTGTCTTTGGTTATATCTTTGTTTATGTCTTTATTATTGTTTTTGTGCACTTCCTTTAAAAACGCCTCTTTTGACACCACACCCTGGTTTTGAGTGTCGGAATCTGAGTCAACGTTTTCGTCAGATGCCTGTGCAACGAGCTGCTGCGACATAAATAGTGAAAGCACCATCATCATATTATTAAACTGCGGATTCGCTTTAGGCACTTTACATCGCTCTGCTGTGTTGACGCGAGACCGGTCAAATTTAAGGCCAATTAAAATAGTCGTATTCATTACAAGGTCGGCATGGCAAACATCAAACTCCTTATCAACTTTAAACTGCATATGATTTCCCTCTACTTTAGTAAGTAAGTCCGCAATGCCATCATACATGGTCACGCGGTCCGCAAGTGAGTGTGCGGCAAAAATTGCAAGTGGCCCCGCCTTTTCAGCGCTGTCGAGCTCATCTCTTATTTCGTTAATCACATCAAGCAGTACCAGAGCAGAGTAAACACCAATTTTAGGATATTTAAAAGGATGTGGACCGTCACTTAGATAGTCGCCATCTACCCACTTGGCAATTGTTTTCATTCCCCATACTTTAGCAAGCGTTTCTGCCGTGCCTGGCAGTGCCATCGCACCCGAAAATAAGAGAAGACCTCGAACTTTTTGAGCGTGCTTAATTGCATATCGAGTCGACAAGGTTCCACCTGTTGAATAGCCACCAATAAACACATTGTTGTGTGAGGTATGAGCAATTTGCATTATCTCATCCACATGCTGATACCAGCGAATGCGTAAATTGGGGTCCTGCATATCAGCATCAGGCGCTTTAATGCCGTGACCGGGTAACAGCGGCGCAATCACCTCGTAATCTTGCTGATACAAATATTCGGCAATGGCGCGAACGTAAAAAGGTGAGTCACTTAAGCCGTGGAACAGCACAACTGTGGCCTTAGGAGCAATCGGTGACAAGATAAAAGGACCGTTGCCCTCGTTTCTTAAAAGTGGTGAGCAAATACGTGTTTCGTAAAAGTGAGATTCGGCATTGGAACAAAAATTTGCAGCGCCCCACTCTTTTTTGTAGAGATCCAAAATCGCATTTTCAGTAGCATTGTGCCTGGCGTTATCAAAGCTATTTGCTTTTGTATCGTAGCTTAGGCCTGCAAACAATAAAAAGATCATAAATTGCCAAAAACCAGCGGCAACAGAACTGCGCATGTAAATCGCTCCATAAACGTCTGAGTTGCTTAAATGTGCCCGAATAATAAATGAGGAGAATTGCGAATCAAAATAAAGTAACAAAAATTAAGAGCAATTTTCGTTAAGCGCGACTTTAAAAGGCCGCAGTTGCTTATTCTGATGCATGGTTCTCCTCATTTAATGATGAACATTGGCTATGGGCATTAGCCAAATGAGGTCAACTTATGCCAGTTGCTTGAAATAAGCTTCTAAATCGTCGCTTCCACCGATATGCTTGCCGCCAATAAATACCTGCGGCACTAGCTCTCGACCACTGACCGCTTTTAGCGAGGTAAGACTTGCGTCTTTACCTAAAACAATCTCTTCATAGTCATAGCCTTTTTCAGTTAGCAGGCTTTTTGCCTTGGCACAAAATGGACAGCCAGGTTTAGTAAAAATTGAGACTTCCTGTGGTGCACTTGCTTCCGGGTCAAGATAGGCAAGCATAGTATCCGCATCCGATACCTCAAAAGGGTCGCCAGGTACGTCAGGTTCAATAAACATTTTTTCGATAACGCCATCGTTGACCAGCATGGAATATCGCCATGAGCGTTTACCAAAGCCAAGGTCGTTTTTATCAACCAATAAACCCATTTTTTCAGTAAATTCGCCGTTACCGTCAGGGATAACGGTTATATTACCGGCTTCTTGATCAGCTAACCATGCATTCATTACAAAGGTATCGTTTACCGATACACAGCATATCTCATCAATGCCTTTGGATTTAAATACATTTGCCAGTTGATTAAATCTGGGCAAGTGAGTAGAGGAACAGGTAGGTGTAAACGCTCCCGGCAAAGAGAACACAACGACTTTTCGACCTGAAAAAATATCTTTACTATTCAGCGTCTTCCAATCATCTCCGTCACGTATTGGCCATGAAACTTCGGGGACTTTCTGGCCTTCTTTATTGGGTAGTTCATGTTGTTGACTCATTTGTTCTCCTTTTATTAAGCGAAATGTGAAGGTGTAAGTATGTATACCTTCATATTAATAGGTATGGATATATACGCTAGTCAGATCCAAATAATTTGCTACTGTTGCACACATACCCAATTGATTCAATAAGCAACATTGAGGCTCTTTCTACCATGTTGCGGGTGTTTTAAACACTCAGAGCCTTCAGGAGTATGTATGATTATTTTAGTTGGTGGTGAAAAAGGGGGAAGCGGTAAAAGCTGCCTTGCCCAAAACTTAGCCGTCCATTTAGTTGTGGAGCAAAAAGCCTCTCTCTTGATGATTGATTGTGACCCTCAGCGTACAACGTCTGATTGGATACAGGAACGCAACAGCCAGCCGCAGTTAGCCAGCATTAATTGTGTGCAGCTGTATGGAAAGATTAGAAACGAACTGCTTAGCTTCGAGCAGCATTATGACTATGTAATAATCGATTGCGGTGGACAAGATAATCTGGCGTTACGTTCGTCATTATCTGTCGCCGACCTTGCTTTGCTCCCGCTTCGACCAAAGCGTCGCGATTTAAAAACCGTGGTGCATATGGAAGACTTGCTAAGCACATGTCGCATGGTTAACCCCAAGATGCATGCGAGTTTTGTCATCACGCAGTGTCCCTCGTTGCCAAATCAGGCCAACCGTATTTTAGAAGCAAAAGAAGTCTGTAACTCTTTTGGTATCCACACATTAGATGCAGTTACCTACGCAAGAAACATATACGATGATAGTGAAGAGGATGGACTATCGGTTATCGAACGCGATCCGAATGGTAAAGCCGCACACGAGCTACGAAGTGTTTTTAACGAATTAATTGTATCAGCTGGAGCAAAAGCCAATGAGCCTACGCGACCTCAAAAAGTCTACGCAATCAAGTAGCATGAATCTGACCGCGCTTGATATTGATAGCTTTATTGATGGTGCACAAACTTATGCATATGGGCTCACCCGAGAAGCAGCCCCTTTAGAAGACGGTGGAAAAACGAAAAATGCGACGTTTTCACTCACCCCACAAAGCCAGAGCGAGTTGCAAAGTATTTCAAAGCGCACCGGCATTTGTAAATCACGATTACTGCGGATTTTAGTCCACGACCAGTATTACAGTGACGACCAATGGCTGTTTAATCAGTCCCTTAAATAAAAAATCATCTAAACGATATTTATCAATAAGTGAGTAAAGCGTTGGCCGAGTTACGCCAAGCAGCTCTGCGGCTTTTGAAATATTTTGTTCGGCCTGATGATAGGCGCGTCGTATCGCCTTACTCTCGGCAATCTCTCGCACTTCTCTTAAATTAAATATGCGTTCTTCGCTGTCGGTATCTTTCACCATTAAGCCTAAATCATCCGCCTGAATCAACTGGCCTTCTGCCAGCACAACCGCTGATTTTAATTTATTCTGCAGTTCGCGAATGTTGCCTGGCCATTTATGCGAAAGCATGGCCTGAATTGCATCTTCACTAAAGCCTTTTACTTTGGCTGAATATTCTTCGCGATACTGATTCAAAAAGGTTTTAGCCAAAAGCACAACATCGTCGTCTCTATCGCGTAATGGGGGAATCAAAATGCTGATTTCGCCAATTCGATAATATAAATCCTCGCGAAACGTTTCTTCACTCACCATGTTATTTAAATCGCGATGCGTTGCACAGACCACACGAACATCAACCGCAATTTCGTTTCGCCCGCCCACTCGTTCGATAACACGCTCTTGTAAAAAGCGAAGCATCTTTGCTTGCAAGCCAAGCGGCATATCGCCAATCTCATCTAAAAATAGCGTGCCGCCCTGTGCGGTTTCTATTTTTCCAAGCGTGGTTTTATTGGCGCCAGTAAAGGCACCTTTTTCATAACCAAAAAGTTCGCTTTCCAATAGGTTCTCAGGGATGGAAGCACAGTTGATTGCCACAAAGGGCTTATCTTTTCGCGCGCTATGTTCATGAATACTGCGAGCAAAAACTTCTTTACCGGTGCCGCTTTCTCCCAATAGCAATGCGCTAATATCCGTTTGCGCTATTTTTTCGGCTTTTCGACTTGCTCCCTGAATGGCACTGCTATTACCAATAATTCGTCCCATAGCGGTATTGGCACGCGATAGCATCAAATTCTCATGCTCCAGGTTGGCCAAGTTCATTGCTCGCTGAATGATCAAATTAATGGTGTCAGTATCGATGGGTTTTTGATAATAATCATAGGCGCCCAGAGCAATTGCTCTTAGGGCATTTTCTTTATCATCGTTACCTGTTACAACGATGACTTTTGTACTGGGAGATAAGGTTAAAATCTCTTTGAGTGCAGCCAATCCCTCAGATGCGTTCGCGGGATCGGGTGGCAAGCCTAAATCCAGGGTGACTACTTTTGGTTCAAAACGGCGCAATTGCACGATTGCAGAATTTCTATCTTCGGCAAATACAACATCCAAGCCACTTAAGGCCCACTTCAATTGCTTTTGGATACCTAAATCATCATCAACAACAAGTATCTTATCCATGTAAATTTATTCCTTTGCTTCTACGGGCAAGCGTACAATAAATTCGCTACCGCTACCTACTTCACTATTCACCTGAATGCTTCCGCCACACTCTTGCACAAACTGCTTGGCATCGTACGCACCAATGCCCATACCAGCGTTACCTTTTGTTGTATCAAAGGGTTTAAACAAACGATGATTGACAAATTCTTCAGTCATGCCTTCACCATCATCAATAATTCGAATGAGGGCGAATTCGTTTTCCATTCCAACCAGAACTTTGACAGAACCCGATTCGTTAGTGGCTTGTTGGGCATTGCTGATTAGATGATACATGACATTGCTGAATTTTTCGGCATCAATTTTCAGTCCAATCGCTTCACTTACGCTTTCATCTACTTCTAACTCTGGAATTGGTTTAAGCCCCGCACACTTTTGCTTGATCACTTTCTCAAGCTCTAAGGTTATATCGGTAAATTTCAAGCCTTGTTTAGCTTCAACTTTTTTGTTGGTTAGCTGTTTAAGCATTTTATCCATTCGCTCTTTGGTGTACTCGAGCGTTTCGAAGGTATCTGCAATAAACTCAGGATTGTCTTTATGCTGCTGCGCATTCGACAGTATAAGATTGATCTGCGCCAAAACATTTTTTAAATCGTGTACCACAAAAGCCGACATGCGATTAAATGCAGCAAATTGTGCATTTTCTGCCAAAGCTTGCGAGCTCTCTGCATGAAAAATATAGTTTGCTATTTGGTCAGTCAATGCACTTAAATAATCGCGCAATTCCCAGTTTAATGAGCGCTTATCAGGCTCCAATGCTTTCATAAACACGATCCCCCAAAGGGCATCGTGTTGAAATATTGGAACCGCGAGCTGATAGCTAAAGCCGCGCATGAACAATTCTCGTTTGGGCAAGCTTTCATAAAGATCCGGCTTGGTCTTTAACTCATCAAAATCAACCACCCAAGCACTTTCTTTACAGAATTCAATAATATAACTTAATTTCTCCTGGAGTGCCTGATGATCCACTTCAACATCACCGTCGACCCTGGCGACCAAACTCGCGTCTCGTCGGTTACTGTTAATTTTATACAAACAACCCTGCGCATAACCGACGCCCTGCAAATATGCGTCTAAGGCGGTTTCATACACATGAGGTAAGTCCTGCTCACCTTTGCTCAGACGTTTGGTTAACTTCACCCACTCTACACGATAATCATACTGATTGGCGTAAAAGTGCTTGGTAATGAACACTTTAATTGTGTTTCTAAACTGGTGAGACATAAACAGGCTGAGAAGCAGGGCAAGTGACACTAAGCCCAATGCCATCTGAAGTGGCAGGCTCCAACTGCCCCCTAAATATTTCACAACGTAGCCAAGCGTTGCCATAATCATCAGATAGACGCCGGCAACTAGCAGCAAGGTGCTATGTAATACTACCTCTCTGCTTACGAAAATATCGATTCCCCAATGCTTGATGCGTCTGATAGCCAGTACCAAAAACGGCATCAGGGCAACAAAAATATAGCCTCGGGCAGCAAAGAAGTTCCAGCTTAGCTGATTGACCATCGTCGCATTGGCATAGGTGACAAAATCAAATAAATTGATCGCACCTAAAAACAGCACAAGTGGCTTAAACGCCCACTTTTCTTTATCAGCCTGTCGATATACAACTTCCAATAGCACCAGTGACTGAAGCGCATTGACAGTGAGCAAACTGAACTGCCAGGTAGCAGGCAAAAGCTCTAGAGCAGCAAAAATGAGCGCGGCACTTGGTAGCAACATGATAGCAAGCGTGATGGGACGCGATATAAAAGTTGTGAAGCTCGAAAATTGATTGCGAAGACAGGCGGCAATAAAAAGCATCCATACCCATTGTCGCGCAGCGTCAAATTTTAATAGGTTTTCCTGTCCTAACTCAACTTGAACATAGCTAACATGAATAAGAGACCAAACCACAGTGGAAAGCGTTGCAAACAAAAGTAAGTGTCTTGCCAATCCCGCATTTCTGACGGTAAGCAGCATTAACACTAAAAGTGAATATGCTGCTGCGCTTAATCCATAGCCAAGGTCAAAAATCAAATGTGCTTACCTTTTTTGAACCAACAAACTTCCTATGGAATACCCTGCTCCAAAGCTACACAGTAAGCCGTAATCGCCTTTTTGCAAATCTTGATGGTGAAGCGCAAATGCAATCACAGACCCTGCCGAAGCGGTATTTGCATAGGTATCAAGCACAATCGGCGCCTCTTCGGCAGTCGCCTCGCGCCCTAATAATTTTTTACTGATCAAGCTGTTCATGTTGATATTAGCTTGATGCAGCCACCAGCGCTTTAGATTTTCAGGAACTAAATCGTGCTGTTGTAAATGTTCAGTAATGTGAGCAGCGGCTAAGGGACATACCTCTTTAAATACCTTGCGACCTTCCTGGTGAAACAGCTTGTCAGGGCCAAATGGATCAGCATCTGTCGCGTGGGTCATGTAACCAAAATTCGAACGGATGTTGTTAGAGAACTTTGTAAGCGCTTTTGTACTAAGTAAATCAAATCCTTTACCCGGCTCTGCAGTTTCGCTTGATTCAATAACAGTGGCAGTTGCGACATCACCAAAAATAAAATGGGAATCGCGGTCTGTATAATTAATTTGCGGCGACACCAACTCCGGATTGATAACCAATACGGCGCGGGCTGTTTTCGCGCTAACCATTTCATAAGCCCGGTGCATGCCAAAAGTGGCTGCACTGCACGCCACGAGCATATCAAATCCAAAGCCTTCAATACCTAGAGCTTCCTGCACTTCTATTGCAATTGCCGGATATGACCTTTGAGTGTATGCGCATGATACAATCACAGCATCGATATCACTTGCTTGCTTATTAGCATCTGCCAAAGCTTTTTTAGCAGCTTCAATAGCAATTTCAGCTTGCTGCGATATCTCATCGTCTGATCGCTCCTGAATAACTGGGCGCATTCGATGTATATCAAGCACACCCTCTTTCTCGTAAATATAGCGTGATTTGATGCCAGACGCTTTTTCTACAAACTCGGCAGATGAGTGCGGTTTTGGCGCAATTTTTCCAGCTTCGATGTCTGCTTTGTTAACTTCATTGAAATGATCGGCATAGGCGTTGTATGCAGATATCAACTCTTCATTGCTAATGGTATGCTCGGGTGTCCATAAACCCACGCCACTTAAAATTACGTTGTTGTGCATGCTGTATCCTGATTTTTTTGCCCGGCATCTTCCGTTTGTAAAAGAATATTCTCACATTCATAAAGGATTGCCCGAGCGGAATGCGTTAATAGTAGAGTGAAGCAAGCTTTTGTTCAATATCTTATATTGATAGCACGGCGGGATTGCGTCTAGAGGACCGTGTTAAGTAGTCTTATTTGCAGCGGCATACACCAAAATAAAGTGTCGAAAAACATGGATGTTTTTCGTCAAGCGCCTCATGGACGAGCTTGCAGCGTCTTTATTTTGGTGTATGCCGCTGCGAATAAAAGCAACGCAACTTAAAGCTCCAGATGCAATTCCGATTAAGTGTGATGGCGTAAAAACGTGCTTTAAATATCTTGTCTTGGTTCAGGTAAAAGGGATGCGACGAGCGATGCGATTTTTCGAAAAAGTTGCATTCGGGTTGTACCCACCCGCCATACCAGGCCAATTTCTCTAAAGGCATCTTCCTCGGGAGGCATTGCGACAACTTGAGTGCCGTTTAATATTCCTTGGTCGAGTGCCATTTCAGGCATAAATGAAAAGCCCATTTTACTGTTCACAAGCGCTACCAAGGTATGCAAGCTACTGGCCGTTAGGCTACTTACCTGCGCTTTGTGAGCAAGACCGCAGGCACTTACTGCATGCTCGGTCAAACAATGCTCTTTTTGAAGAAGGAAAATGCTGTCGTTGGGCAAATCGTCGATGCTGAACGAAGTGGATAGTTCTGCCGCTCGCGCTTTATGTGCAACCAAATGAAACGGGTCCTTTCCCAGTAAAAGCTGCTTGCAACCGGGCGTTTTCATTGGAAGCGCTAGCAATAGCAAATCCAGTTCACCGTCGCTTAGTCTATCCAGAAGGTTATCTGTTGTATCCTCTACCAGTTGCAATTGTAATTTTGGCAAAGCCTGGTGCACCGTCGTAATAACCGACTCAAACATAAAGGGCGCAATGGTTGGAATTACGCCCAGCTTTAATATGCCTGACTGCCAGTCACCGCTAGACTCGGCAAAGCTTGTCCATTCTTGCGCATGTGCAAGAAGCTGCTTGGATTTTTCAACCAGCGCCTCACCAAAATCAGTAAAAACAAAGGTTTTATGCTCGCGCTCAAGCAGTTGTTGTCCCAAACCGTCCTCCAGGTTCTGAATGGCGGTACTCAAGGTCGATTGACTCACATTACACTTTTGCGCAGCCTTCGCAAAATGCTGCTCTTTGTGCAAAACCGTCAGATAAAAAAGGTGCTTGAGATTAGGAAAGCGCATAAGTTAGTCGCAAGTATAATGAATTAAACCATTGGCGAAAAGCTTAGCCGACGTTTTTACTAAAAACTGAACTTAAGGGCAAAACTAAACGCCAAATATCGCTTTAAGTGCAAAAAATATAATGATTGAAAAGCCAGCACCCGCAGGCAGAGTAACTACCCACGACACAACAATATTTCTAACGACTTTACCATTAAGTGCCGCCACACCTTGCACAATTCCAACACCCAATACTGCGCCCACCAATGTTTGTGTGGTCGAGATGGGTAAACCGGTGCCCGATGCAATCAATACCGTCGTTGCCGCTGCCAATTCTGCAGCAAATCCTCTGCTTGGAGTGAGATGCGTAATACCAGAGCCTATGGTTTTCATCACCCGGTGGCCGAAAATAGCCAAACCCATCACGATGCCGAAGCCACCTAGTGGTAATATCCACCAGGCTAAGGGTGAGCTATCAAGAATTTGTCCATCATTAGATACTACGCTTACCACAGCCGCTAAGGGACCTATTGCGTTTGCTACATCGTTAGACCCATGCGCAAAGGCCATACAGCAGGCAGTGAGTACCATCAGTACAGCAAACACTTTTTCCACCTTGAGGTGCTGCTGCTCATTGCTCAACTTACTGAATTTTGGATCATGGTCGTCTACGCCCTTATTGACCTTTCGAATCACGAGCGCTCCGATGATTGCCACGCCAACACCAATTGCAATTGCAAGTGCATAGCCTTGCTCTGGTGGCATACCCAAACCCACGTGTTTTAAGCCTTTTTTAATGGTAACCAACGACATAATAAAGCCCGCCATACCCATATAGATAGGTACATAGCGGATAGCGGCTGATAAAGGATGTTCTTTGTCGAATATGAGGCGTTTCGCACTTAAAAAGATCAAAACGGCTACCAAACCGGAAATAGCGGGGGTAACGACCCAGCTCCCCACAATACCACCAATTTTTACCCATTCAACCGCTTCAGTACTCACGCCCACCGCAGTAAAGCCAACGATAGCGCCAATAATTGAGTGGGTTGTTGATACTGGCCAGCCATAATATGAAGCAATAAGTAGCCATAAACCAGCGGCCAAGAGTGATGCTATCATCCCAAGAACAAGATATTCCGGGACGTTTGAGAAATAACCTGCGTCGATTATGCCCTTGCGGATAGTCGAGGTCACTTCACCACCGGCTAGATAAGCACCGGCAAACTCAAAAATCATTGCGATGATGATGGCTTGCTTAAGGGTGATTGCTTTAGAGCCTACCGAGGTCCCCATTGCATTGGCAACATCGTTTGCGCCGATACCCCATGCCATGAAGAAACCGAAGGTAGCCGCGAGTATAACCAGTATCAGGCTATAGCTTTGTAAGATATCCATGGAAAAATAAATGCCTATCTAGTCGAGTAGAAATATTTGTGGGTAACAAGCTGGGCAAAAATATAAACGTATTTGTATATTCGCGCAACCGTCGCTCCTAAATTAAGTCGTTATTATCAAAGTGAAAAGCTTAAGCTCTTATTATTTCAATAATTTTTTAACGGTCTTTTTCATTGAAGCGCTGTTCATATCCCGTCCATAGGTTAAATAAATAACATATTCGCAGATATTTTTGCAGCGGTCGCCTATTCGTTCAAAGGCGCGAATGGCCCAAAGCACATCTAGCCATTGGCTGATTTCTTTGGGATTTGCCTGAATTTCAGCAGCGGTTTGCTCTAAAACTTTTTTATATACTCTGTCGATATCGTGATCTTGCTGATGCGCCAATATCGCGGCTTTGTCGTCTTGTCTGGCAAAGGCATCGAAGGTAGCGCGCATCATCGACACATTCCGATTGCCAATGTCTAACATACCTGAAAACACCAAGTCTGAATCCGGAATTTTGTTTAAGGTAACCAGTCTCGCAACCCGCGCGATTTCATCGCCAATACGCTCAAGATCGGTTGCTGTTTTTGACACTGTCATTACCAATCGCAAATCTCCTGCGGTTGGGTTGCGTTTCGCAATAATCCGCATGCACTCCTGCTCAACCTGACTTTCCATGAGATCAACTTTGCTGTCATTTAAAGCCACTCGCTCAGCCAAACTGGGCGCTTTTTCCTGCAGTGCCACCAATGTGTTCACGAGCTGCTGCTCAAGCACACCTCCCATGGTTAGAACAGAGTGTTTTAAGCCTTCTAGCTCTTGATTAAATTTAGCTGAAATATGCGTGTTAAGTTGAATTTGTCTGCGCATATTAACCGTAGCGCCCTGTTATATAATCTTCGGTTTGTTGCTTTGCAGGCATTGTAAAAAGAGAATCACTGTCAGAAAATTCTATCAGCTCTCCTTTATGCATGAATGCGGCATAGTCAGAGACGCGAGCGGCTTGCTGCATATTGTGGGTGACTATTACTAAGGTGCACTGTTTTTTAAGTTCATTGATGAGTTCTTCAATATATAACGTAGTAAGTGGGTCAAGCGCTGATGTTGGCTCATCAAGCAGCAGGATCTCTGGCTCAAGTGCCAGTGCGCGGGCGATCATTAATCGTTGCTGCTGCCCGCCTGATAGCATAAGCGCTGAATCGAACAAGCGGTCTTTAACTTCTTCCCACAGCGCAGCGTTTCTCAATGCTCGCTCAACGCTGTCGTCGAGCTTTCGCCGGTTATTTTCACCTTGAATCTTAAGACCAAATACCACGTTTTCGTAAATACTCATCGGAAAAGGATTGGGACGTTGAAAAACCATACCGATTTGCGTGCGCAGCTTTGCAACTTTCTCTTTTCGGTCATATATATTTCGGTCCTTGATCCAGACCTCGCCTGAACACGCGTGATTTTTATTTAATTCATTCATGCGGTTGAAGCTATTTAGTAGCGTCGTTTTGCCACATCCACTCTGCCCTATTAATGCCGTAATTTTATTTTTCGGGATGCGGATATTGATATTGTTCAACACTGGTTTGTGGTTTAAGTGCACGCACAAATCGCGAACGTCAATCCCGGTTTGCGCTTTTGATATTTCATCCACAGACAGGATGTCACGTTCAAATAGTTTTAACATCAGCAGCCTCAAAAATGCACTTTGGTTGTTGATTGCTTCATTCTAATGTCGTTCATATCTGGTCTTTAAGCGATGGCGAAACATGATAGCCGATATGTTCAGTAAAAACACGATTATTAGTAGCAGCATACAGGTAGCAAACATTAAAGATGCAGATTGCGTTTGTGTTTGATTGTGAAAAGCGCCGTCATAAATAAAAACCCCCAGATGCATAAACTGTCGCTCCAGATGAACAAAAGGAAACTCTGCATCAATGGGAAGATTGGGAGCAAACTTGACCGCTCCCACTAAAATCAATGGCGCAACCTCCCCTGCTGCGCGCGCGATAGCCAGAATAACGCCAGTTAACATACCCGGGCTTGCCATCGGCACCACTACTTTTAAAACAGTTTCATATTTAGTTGCGCCGAGCGCATAGCTGCCAGCCCTGAGACCTTCAGGCACGCGCTTAAGTCCTTCTTCTGCTGAAACGATAACTACTGGCAGGGTGAGTAAACCCATGGTCAGGCTGGCCCATAACAATCCGGGTGTGCCAAATGTAGGAGAAGGGAGAGTGTTCGAATAAAATAAGGCATCAAGCGAACCGCCTAGTACATAAACAAAAAAACCAAGCCCAAATACGCCATATACAATAGAGGGCACAGCCGCCATATTGCTTATGCCAATGCGGATCAAACCGGTAATTTTATTATCTGGTGCGTATTCATGAAGGTAAATCGCCGCAATAATGCCAAAAGGTGCGACCACAACGGCCATTAACAAGACCATCAATACGGTACCAAAAATGGCAGGAAACACGCCTCCGGTTGTGGCAGCTTGCTTGGGTTTATCAGCAATGAATTGCCATAATTTATTAAGAGTAAAGCCTATCCGCTCTATCTGAGTGAGCTGATTCGCCTGAAATAACTCATCAATTTCAATTAAAGGCACACTCACAAGGCTTCCATCGGCTTCTTTAAAACGCATTTGGAATTGCTGAATTTGCGTTTTCAATGCACTAGCCTGTAATTGCCACTTGCTAAACTCATCCATTAAGTCCTGTCGAGCCGGCGCTTCTTTTGCTACATCGCTATTGTTTAGCGCTGCGATACGAGAATGCAAATCACTTAATTTGTTACCTTGCACTTCGTTAAGAGAACGTTCAAGCAAGTCAACGGCCTGCTTGAGATTTTCAAGTTCTGTCAATGGATGAAGCTCTTGCTCGGGAGACGACAGCGCATAAAACTCACCAAAATAAACTGGTCCTGAACGCGTATTGATTTGATACACCTGTTCTGCAGGCGTAACACTTACGCCTGGTCTTAGTTCTGGCTGAGAGAGAAACTGACCTTGATAACGCTCCAAATATTGGGTTTGCAAAGCTTCAGCACTAAGTGAACTGGCTTGATAAAACGCTTCATCGCTAGCCGGACCATCGTTAAACGATACGACCACCTTATAAATAGACTGGGGAACAAAATACTGCCCCCCTTTAAAACCGATGAACAGCACCATGGCAATCAAAAAAATAATCAGGCTTGACACACAAAGCATTGCAGAAGTTTCTGCAAGTGAATGCTTAAAATGATTCAGATACTTTTTAAGCATTGCTTTCACCAGTTTGGTAACGTTTTTTAAGCAAGGCAGCAACCGTATTTACCACAAAGGTAAACGCAAAAAGAATGGCGGCAGTAAGGAATAATATATGATATTGACTAGTACCTCTGCTGGCTTCTTGAAGCTCTATGGTTAAATTGGAGGTTAACGAGCGCAAGCCACTTAAAAGATCCCAGTCCGCGATAGGGGTATTACCGGTTACCATCAATACAATCATGGTTTCGCCAAAGGCTCGCCCAAGGCCGAGCATGATTGCAGAAATAATACTGGGTGAAGCAACAACCAGTACCACTTTAGTTAAGGTCTGCATTTGAGATGCGCCTAAAGCAAATGAGGCTTGTTTTACGCCCTCTGGCACATCAAAAAGCGCATCGTCCACGAGAGAATAAATGGTCGGTGCTACCGCTATACCAAGGGCCAATGCAACAACTACTGTGGTTTTTGTGATCACAAGGTTCGATATAACAGAGCTAAAACCGCCGAGTGAGTCCGAAGTTTGGTCCATGATTAAAAGCTGAATATACTGCGAGCTATGAAATACGATTAATAAAGACAGTATGAACAAAATCGACATACTCAATAAATGATAAACTTCAAAATTGGCATATTTATCTTGCTGTCTCATCCAGTTACTCAAGATAGCAAGCAAAAGAACGATAAATGGGGTGCAAATAATCACAATTAATATGGAAAGGAGCGACCTTTCGGCAAAAGGAGCAAGCCACACCGCAGCCACAAAGCCGATAATGACCGATGGGATCGCCTCAATCATTTCGATGCTCGGTTTTACAATATTACGAATGCGCTCTGGCGCAAAATACGCCGTATAAATAGCGGCTCCTAAAGCAAGCGGAATAGCCACAATCAAAGCCAGGAAAGAGGCTTTCAAACTGCCAATAATTAGCGGAATTAATGAAAATTTTGCCTCTGCAAATTCAGCCGACTGGCTAGTCTGCCAGATGTAATTAGGCGCACTGTAGCCCTCATATTGAAGTGGTTCAAACAAAGATGCGAAAGTTGTTATGCCAACCCTATTATTTAACTGATAAATAAAAATTTTGTCGGCTGAAAACAAATACAAATGTCTGTTATGCCAAAGCATGTCGAGCACCGGTTCGTCTACTTGTAGATAAGAGACTTCCTCATTACTCGCTGAGTTAATGATGCTGATAATGCCCTGTCGGTCTAAAGCAAATGCAGCCAGAGTTTGCCTGTCAAACTTAATCTGCTTAAAGGCATCACTTTTATCAAGACTAAGCGTTCCGGCACTTGTATACAAAAACGCACCGTCTATATTGGCGTTTCGATAGACATAAACCTCATTACCGACTGAAAGATAAAGACTGCGCTCACTTGGCGATGCAAGAATGTGCTTTGGCAATGCGTTGTCCAGATTTTCAGATAAGGTCTGCTTTATTTCTCCCTTTGGACTAAGTATTAGGGCTTGCTCATTTTGAATCGCTGCAATTAATTGCATACGAGGCAGCAATTTAAATTCCTCCACATCCCTTATTACTTGAATAGAAGGTGCTTCAATCGAAGCTAAATGATGAAAAAACAAAGCAATAGATGAAGAAGATAATTTTTGATACATCGCAATATGGTCACCGGCCTTGATCATGTGCCAGTCAGCCTTGTCTAACAGCGGGTTAACGGCCATAGCCTGCAAAGCATTTTGAGCTGAGCCCTCACGCTGTACTTGTCCTTGCATCTCATTGTTAAAAGTAAAAGAAGCGACCAGCTCCCGCTCTATCTTTGCATTTAAATTACTGAGAGAAAATAGCTCCAGCATGCCGTTACTGTGAAGCATGGCGTAATACGCAAGATAACCCTCATTGACATCTACCCCGATAAATTGCTGTGAGCAGGGATGAAAAAACTGTGCATTTTTTACATGGCTCAACTCGGCATTTTGCGCTGAACTCACTGTTTGCTCTGAGATTTCATAAACAGTCACTGAACACTGTAAAGCTTGTTGTGCATCGCCTGAGTTTGTGGCGGAAACCGTTTGTAATGCTTGCCTGCGATAGTTAAATAAAAGCAATCCGTCGCCCATTTGCGCCTGATGGTCGATATCTTCAAAAGAAATAGTATCGAGCGATTGTTTTAGTTCTAATTCTGGCGTTTTCAAAAGCGGAAAAGCATTAGAAAAAATATGAATGATTAACAGCAAAAATAAGGCAAGGACTAACAATCCAAAAAAGCGAAAAACATGCCTTGCCACAGCATCTTTACGAAATCGCTTAATATCTATGCTTTCTTGCAGATTGTGTTGCATAGGCCCGTTTTTGATTTATGATTCATAAAGTTGCAATATTGTTGGCGATAATAGCAAACGAATCAATCAAAAAGGTGACTTAAATGCAGGCAATGGTATTAAGTGTAATTGGAAAAGATAAGCCAGGCTTGGTAGAGCAAATATCCAAATGCATTAGTGACGCTGACGGAAACTGGCTTAAAAGCAGCTTTTGTCACCTTGCCGGTCACTTTGCCGGCTTTGTTGAAGTGATGCTCCCAAAAGAAAATCACAATCAGCTTATTCAGGCTTGCCATGCCTTATCAAATTTACAGATAACCCTTGTGCCAGCCAGTATTGATGACTCAAGTAACGATAAATTAATCAGAATGAGCGTAACCGGTAACGATCGAAAAGGGATTGTGAGTGAAATCAGTCAACATCTTGCCAGACTCAACATCAGCATTCAGGAAATGGAAACCAACTGCGATAGCGCACCAAACTGGGGAAGCCCGATATTTACGGCTGATTTGGTTTTAGCTTGCGGGCAAGATATAGACGCCGATGACATAAGAGAAACCATAGAACAAATTACCGATGATCTGGTAGTCGAATTAAACGAGGGAAACGACTAAGTGTCTACGAGTAAAATGTATTTTCCGAAGGAGCTGAGCTGGCTGTCCTTCAACGAAAGAGTGTTACAAGAAGCCGCAGACAAAAACACGCCTTTGATTGAGCGTATACGATTTTTGGGCATTTACAGTAACAATCTCGATGAGTTTTATCGGGTGAGAGTCGCTGATGTGAAGCGCCTTATCACGATTTCGCAAAATGAAGGGGATTTAAGCGCCGCTGACCAGTTAATTGAGCTGCTGCACGAAATTCAAAAACGCGTAAAGGGCTTATCATCTCAGTTTGATAGTATCCATAAAGAGGTTACTAAAGAGCTAAAGCGCTATAACATTCACATACTTGGCCACACCCAACTGAATGAAAAACAAATCGACTGGGTCAGACACTACTTTAGAAATCACGTATTATTGCATATCGCGCCTATCCTGTTAGACAACAAAGTACAGCTGATACAGCGCTTAAACGACAGTTCTGTGTATCTGGATGTAGCGCTTTATCGACCAGGCCGGAACACTAAGTATGCGGTCGTCGAAATTCCAACCAATCAAACCACTCGCTTTGTGGTGCTGCCGCCTGAGACCAGTAAAAAGAAAAAGCAGATTATCCTGCTCGATGATGTCATCAAACTCTGTGTAGACGAAATTTTTAAAGGCTTTGTGCGTTTTGAAAAAGCCGAGGCCTATTCATTTAAAATTACTCGCGATGCTGAATATTCTATTAATGATGAAATAGACGAAAGCTACGTTGAGAAGATGTCAGAAAGCATGAAACAGCGCTTAATTGCCGAGCCGGTGCGCATTATTCACGATAAAGGCATGCCTAACGAGATGATCAACGATTTGCGCAAGCGCTTGCGTATTTCAAACATTGATACTATTCAAAGCGCCGGACATTATCGCAATTTTAAAGACTTTATCAGCTTTCCAAATGTTGGCAGAGCCTATTTGGAACATACCCCCTTACCTCGCCTTCGCAACAAAGCATTTGTAGAGCACGATACGGTTTTTGAAGCTATTGCCAAACAGGACATACTGCTTTATTACCCGTATCACGACTTTTTGCATTTTACCGAATTTGTACGTCAGGCGGCATTTGACCCGCAAGTTAAACACATTCGCTTAAATATTTATCGGGTAGCATCCCAGTCTCGCATTATTAGTTCGCTTGTGGATGCAGTAGATAATGGGAAAAAAGTGACCGTGGTGGTTGAGTTAAGGGCGCGTTTTGATGAAGAAAACAATATCGCCTGGTCAAAACGTATGACAGATGCCGGAATTAAAGTTGTATTGGGTAACCCGAGTGTAAAAATACACAGTAAATTGTGCATCGTTACCCGTGAAGAACGCGGTAAGCTAAAGCACTATGCGCATTTTGGTACCGGTAATTTCAATGAAAAAACCGCCAAAATCTATACCGACCTATCCCTTTTTACCTGTGATGATGAACTGGCACTTGAGGGCATTCAAGTATTTGAAATGATTCAAAACCCATACAAAAAAGTGCGCTTTAATCAATTGCAGGTGTCTCCAGTCAATGCACGAAGCAAGATCCAGTCTTTGATACGTCAGGAGATTCAGCGCGTTACCGAAGGGCATTTTGGGCAAATCACGTTTAAGATAAATAATCTGGTTGATGCCGAGCTTATTGATGATCTTTATCGCGCCTCACAGGCGGGGGTAAAAATCCGCGCGATTATTCGCGGCATGTGCTCGCTTGTCCCCGGCGTAGAGGGTTTAAGCGAGAACATTGAAATTATTAGTATCGTAGACAGATTTTTGGAACATCCACGCATCATGGTGTTTGAGAACGGAGGCGACCGTAAAATCTACATCTCATCCGCCGACTGGATGACGCGAAATATGGATTACCGGATTGAAGTGGGCTGCCCGGTAAACGACCCGGATGCACGCCAAATGATCCTCGATTTGCTTGAGCTTCAATTTCAAGATACGCTCAAAGCCAGAGTGGTAGACGCTGAGCAGTCTAATCATTATGTGAAACGAGGAAACCGCAAAAAGCTGCGTTCGCAAATTGAAACGCATCAATACCTTTCAAAGCGCGAGGCGAAATAATTGCAAGGTCAAAACCTGTACCAAATATTCGACAATACAGAACAACGTAATACAGAAGTTATAGCCGCCCTTGATATTGGGTCAAACAGCTTTCACTTAGTAGTGGCGCGAGTAGTAGCAGATGCAGTACAAGTAATCAACCGTATTAAACATAAAGTGCGCTTGGCAGAAGGACTTGACGAAAAAAACGTGCTTTCAGAAGAAGCAATGGAACGTGGCCTCACTGCTCTTGAGAGCATGGCAGAGAGCATTCAGGGTGTAAGCGCAGATTCTGTGAGGATAGTGGCAACGCATACTTTAAGGCGCGCTAAAAATGCCCAAACCTTTATTCGCCGCGCACGCAAAATTTTTCCATATCCGATTGAAGTCATTTCAGGTGCAGAAGAGGCACGTTTAATCTACGTTGGAATTGCCAATTACTCGAATATCGAGGGCAGTCGCCTTATTATTGATATTGGTGGCGGCTCGACCGAATTTGCGGTTGGCAAAAGTAGCTCTCCGCAGCTTTGCAAAAGCGTCCAAATGGGCTGTGTCAGTTATCAAAAACGGTTTTTCCCTGACGGCGTCATCAACCGTAATGCGGTAGAGTCAGCAATTACAGCAGCTCAACAAGACCTGGAGTTAGCCTGTGCTAATTTGCGCGAATTTCATTGGCAGCACAGCATTGCAAGTTCAGGCACTGCAAAAGCCTTGGCTTTAGTGGCTCACCCTAATGAAGAAGGGATAGCAAAACCTTTTAATCAGCATGATTTACAATTATTGGTTGCCCGGTGCATTGAAAAGGGCCGGGATGAAAACCTGGATTTTGATGGACTAACTGAAGACAGAAAGCCGGTATTTGTTCCCGGGCTTTGTATTATGTTAGCAATTTGCCAGTCGCTTAATTTAAAACAAATTGAAATTTCAAACGAAGCGCTGCGAGAAGGTGTGCTGAGCGAACTTCAAGGTAAGCAAACCTCTCAGAATGTGCGAGTTCGCACCGCGCAAAGTTTAGCAACCCGTTATGATGTGGATACACAATACGCGCACAAAGTGCTAAAAAGCTGTATGCAAATATACAATCAGGTAAAAGCAGACTGGCAATTAGAAGATGCAAAGTATCGGTTTATGCTGGGCTGGTCGGCGCTGCTTCATGAAATTGGCTTGCAGGTAAACTCAAGAGGCATTCAGAAACATTCTGCCTATATACTTTCCAATTCAGATTTACCCGGTTTTAACCAAGACCAGCAAAAGGTAATGAGCACCTTGGTACGCTTTCATAGAAAAAAAATCCAAAAGGATATGTTTCCAATAAGTTTAGAATATTCAGAAGAATGCATTAGTCGCATGTTAGCGATTTTACGTTTGGGCATTTTGCTAAATATTAACCGTCAGTTAAGTAACGAAATTCAAGTTGAGTGTAAAGTAAGAGATGCCGCGCTTTACATAAGATTTGCCGATGGTTTTTTAAGCAATAATGCGCTTCTTCAGGCAGATTTAGATAAAGAAAGACGCTACTTAAAAGCCAGTGGTGTTCAACTGGAAGTTGAATAAGAAACTTAGATTCGCAATAACAGCAGAAAACCACCCATAGCTTAGGTGGTTTTTTTTAAACAGTGAATACTTAGTGTTTAGGTGGCAGACGCATCGTAAATTCCCTGGATGGTCGAATCAAGCACTGCGGTAAAATCATCGTCCGACTGCTGCGCGCTTAAATCTTGGGTAAGGGCTCTTGAGAAACTGGCGATCATGCCTTTGTTTTCACTTAAGCGCTGATTGGCTTCATCGCGATCATAACCGCCAGAGAGCGCGACCACTTTTAACACGTTTTTATGCTCAATACATTCTTTGTAGAAATTCGCTTGCTCAGGCAAGGTTAGCTTCAGCATAACCAACTCATCATCTGCCAAGGTATCGAGGTGAGCCAATAACTCCGCTTTTAATAATGCTTCAGCTTCTGCCTTCTCTGGGCTATGGATATCTACTTCTGGTTCGATAATAGGTACTAAACCTGCGTCAATAATTTGCTTGCCCACTTCAAACTGCTGCTTAACCACCGCCTTTACGCCTGCCTCATTTGCCATTTTAATCACAGAACGCATTTTTGTACCAAATACGTTTTGTTCATTTGCCTTAGCTAAAAGCGCATCAAGATCAGGCATAGGCTTCATGGTTTGCGCACCGTTTTGTTCATCAGCAAGACCTTTGTCCACTTTCAAAAACGGCACAACATGCTTTTCTTCCCATAAATAGCGTGCGCTCGATTTACCTTCGATATCTCTATCAAGCGTATTTTCAAATAAAATGGCGCCAAGTACGCGCTTTCCATCAAATGCCGGGTTGGTGATAATGCGCGTGCGCATCGCATGTACACAAGCAAACATTTCTTCATCGTTGCTGTATTCGCTTTCATCCACACCATATAGCTTAAGCGCTTTTGGTGTACTTCCACCACTTTGATCAAGTGCAGCTATAAAGCCTACTTCTTGCTGCACTTTTTGTAACATGTCTTTTTGAGCCTGCGTTGTCATGGTATGTCCTTTTTCTACGTTCTTTTATTTACATTTCGACTTTAATCTATCATTGCATCTTAGCGGAGAATGCAAAAAGGATCATCCATCTCTGTCTAAAATTGCAACCGCGGGAAGCTCTTTGCCTTCTAAAAATTCCAAAAATGCGCCACCACCTGTTGAAATATAGGAAATCTTATCTGCAATGCCATATTTATCTACAGCGGCTAAGGTGTCTCCGCCTCCGGCAATTGAAAACGCTTCGCTTTGCGCAATCGCTTCGCCTATGGCCTTGGTTCCCTCGCCAAATTGATCAAATTCAAACACGCCGACAGGGCCATTCCATACAATCGTTCCTGCTTTTTTCAAAATATCAGATAAGTACTCAGCAGTTTTTGGCCCAATATCAAAAATCATGTCATCATCCGCCACATCTTCAACGGCTTTTGTTGTGGCCTCGGCAGATTCTGAAAATTCCTTACCCACCACTACATCACTTGGAATAGGGATTTCGCCACCGTTGTCTTTTGCCAACTGAGTCAAACGTTTGGCTTCATCTTGCAGACTTTCTTCTACCAGTGATTTACCCACCTTATGTCCTTGCGCGGCAATAAAGGTGTTCGCAATACCACCTCCTACAATGAGCTGATCGACTTTATCCGCCAAGGCAGACAAAACCGTCAGCTTTGTAGAAACCTTCGAGCCACCAACTATTGCCACCATAGGGCGCTTAGGATTGTCCAAGGCCTTAGACAGCGCTTTTAATTCTGCGTCCAATAAGGGGCCTGCACATACTTCATTAGCATATTTCGCAACACCGTGAGTGCTTGCTTGCGCGCGATGTGCCGTTCCAAATGCATCCATTACAAATACATCGCATAGCGAAGCATATTGTCTGGCAAGGGCATCATCATTAGATTTTTCACCCCGGTTATAGCGCACATTTTCAAGCAACGTAAGTTCACCAACGGGCGCAGGTACTTCAGTAGTATCAAGGTAACGGGTAATAAAATTTACCTTCACGTCAAGGTGTTCTTCCAGATAATCGGCTATTGGCTTTAACGAAAACTCCGCATCTTCCTGCCCTTCTGTTGGTCTGCCAAGATGCGACATGACCAGCACAGCCGCACCTTGTGATAAGGCTTGTTTGATGGTCGGAATAGAGGCCTTCAAACGTGCATCAGAACTAATTGAGCCATGTTTGACAGGAACATTTAAGTCTTGGCGAATCAACACGCGTTTATTTTGTAAATCAAGTTCAGACATGGTCTTGATGGGCATCTATTTCTCCTGAAGATTATATTCAATGGCGTTGTTGGGTTTTAATTCATAACCGACTTGATGCATATGCAGCGCTGTGTCGAGCATACGGTTGGCAAAGCCCCACTCGTTATCACACCAAACCAGCGTTTTCACAAGCTGTTTGTGACTGACTCGGGTCTGCGTGCCATCAACAATACAAGAGTGTGGATCATGGTTGAAGTCTACAGATACAAGCGGTTGTTCAGTGTAATCGATAATGTTTGGCGGAAAGTCGGATGATGCATTCGCTAATACGGCATTCACTTCCTTTACGCTTACTTTATCGCGCAAGGTAACGCTTAAATCCATTGCGGTGACGTTGATAGTAGGTACTCGCACCGCTATGGCTTCAAACTTGCCGGCAAATTTAGGCATGATGCGCTCAATGCCGCGCGCTAATTTAGTATCAACGGGAATAATTGATTGACTCGCCGCCCTCGTGCGTCGTAAGTCAGGATGGTAGGAGTCTATCACCTGCTGATCGTGCATGGAGGCATGAATGGTGGTAATTGTGCCGCTTTCTACGCCATAAGCATTATCCAAGGCGCGAATTACCGGCACAATACAATTTGTAGTACACGACCCATTCGACACTACAGTGTGCTCAGGCATCAACTCCTGATGGTTAACGCCATAAATAATGGTTGCGTGCATATCCTGCCCGCAAGGCTGAGAAAACAGCACTTTTTTTGCACCATTTTTTATGTGTACTTTCGCATCGGCTTCACTTACATAAATACCGGTACATTCAAGCACAATATCCACTTTATGGGCTTGCCAATCAATACGATTGATATCTTTAAAATGAAAAAGCGCAATCTCATCCTGGTTGACATCCAAATAAGACTGCGCTTGGTGGTTTTGCTGAATATGGTGGTGCGTCACTGGATAACGAAAGCGGCCGTGCGTGCTATCGTATTTCAGTAAATGTGCCATTGCTTCAGGTTCGGCAATTTCGTTGATTGCTACAACGTGCACCTTGTCACGATAGCCATTTTCATAAAGCGCTCGCAAAACACTGCGCCCTATTCGTCCAAACCCGTTAATGCCTACACGAAGCACACGCTCACCTTTTAATGCACTGCGCTCGAGCCCACACGCAGATTACGTGACAAACTCGAAACGACAAATTATAAACTCAGTGCGGCGTCTACAACAGCTTCAGTCGTGATATTAAAGTGTTTAAACAAATCGCTCGCGGGTGCAGATTCACCAAAGGTGTCCATACCCACAACGGCGCCGTTTAAACCGACATATTTATACCAAGTGTCTTTTGCTAATGCTTCTACCGCAACACGTTTTGTAATTTTAGCAGGTAACACTTGTTCTTTATAGCTTGAAGATTGTCTATCAAAGACATCAGTGCTAGGCATTGACACAACGCGCACCGCTTTACCTTGCGAACTGAGTTGTTCAGCGGCTTCAACGGCAAGCTGCACTTCTGAACCGGTGGCAATTAAAATGATTTCCGCTTCACCTTCACAGTCTACCAGCACATAGCCACCTCGCTCAGCATCACTTAATTGCTGTGCATTTCGGCTTTGCTGTGGTAAACCCTGACGGGTAAAGATGAGTGTTGTGGGACCATCTGTTCGCTCAATGGCTGCTTTCCATGCAATGGCAGACTCTACCTGATCACAAGGACGCCAATTATCAAGGTTTGGCGTTGAACGCAGCGCAACAAGTTGCTCAACCGGCTGGTGAGTTGGTCCATCTTCTCCTAAACCGATAGAATCATGGGTATAAACAAATATGGCTGGCTGCTTCATGATAGCGGCCATGCGAACCGCATTACGCGCGTATTCCATAAACATTAAAAAGGTAGCGCCGTAAACTTTAAAGCCGCCGTAGAGCGTCAAGCCGTTTATCATGGCCGACATGCCAAATTCACGAACGCCATAGTAAATGTAGTTTCCGCTTGCATCATCAGCGCTTATGCCTTTACTGCTTTTGTGGATTGTCAGGTTAGATCCAGCCAAATCAGCCGACCCACCCAAAAGCTCTGGTAGCAACTCACCATAGACGTTCAAGGTGTTTTGCGATGCTTTTCGAGTCGCGATGTTCTGAGGATTATCTTGTAAAGCATGGATGTATTTAGTCACATGTTTATGCCAGTCGTCAGGCAACACATTGGTTTTGCGACGAATAAACTCTTTGGCAAGTTCGGGATGCGCTTGCTGATAAGCAGCAAACTTTTCATTCCACGCCTGCTCAAGTTGCTTGCCTTTCTCTTTACCATCCCATGCCGCATAAATATCCTGAGGCACTTCAAATGGGCCATATTTCCAGTCTAGCGCTTTACGGGTTAAGGCAATCTCATCGTCACCCAAAGGTGCACCGTGACATTCCTCTTTACCTTGCTTATTTGGTGAACCAAAACCAATTGTGGTTTTGCAGCATATTAAGGTGGGCTTACTGGTTTCAGCCTGCGCTTGTTCAATCGCTTTTGCCACTGCGCTTGCATCGTGACCATCAACGTCTGCAATAACATGCCAACCGTAAGCTTCAAAACGTTTTGGCGTATCGTCACTGAACCAGCCTTCAACTTCACCATCAATAGAAATGCCATTATCATCATAAAAGGCGATTAATTTGCCAAGCCCAAGCGTGCCGGCCAGCGAACAGGTTTCATGAGAAATCCCTTCCATCAAGCAGCCGTCACCTAAAAATGCATAGGTATAGTGATTGACAATGTCAAAATCATCGCGATTAAATTGCGCTGCAAGCACTTTTTCAGCAAGCGCCATTCCAACTGCATTTGATATGCCCTGCCCTAATGGACCGGTTGTAGTTTCAACGCCTGGCGCATAACCATACTCAGGGTGACCAGGTGTTTTTGAATGCAATTGTCTAAATTGCTTTAACTCCTCAATTGGAAGCCCATAGCCCGTTAAATGAAGCAGTGAATAGAGTAACATTGAGCCATGCCCATTGGAGAGCACAAAGCGGTCTCGGTTCGCCCACTGTGGATTTTGAGGGTTGTGCGAAAGGTAATCACACCAAAGGACCTGTGCAATATCTGCCATGCCCATGGGTGCGCCAGGATGGCCCGATTTTGCTTGTTGTACGGCATCCATGCTGAGCGCTCTGATAGCATTGGCAAGTTCGCGGCGTGATGACATGTATTCTCCTTTTCTCTCTAGAGCTGTAATCCAGAATTAGTAAATCAAATTAGGCGCATATTTTTATGTGTAGAGTCTAAGACAAAACACTAGATAATAAAATGTAGACGCGCACCAAAACGAGGAAAGACATTGTGGCGCAGCAACATGCGCACTTCAATAATTAATTAACACAATAGTTTTGTGTTTTTTAACTAACCCATTGTAATCCATTTTATATTTTATATATAAAAATCAGTGCCTTGATTGATGTCTTTCCATTTATTTTTGATCTTTTTTATAAGATGTTACGAATCAGTATGAAAATCCAAATAGACTTTTAGACGTCTAGACGGAAATATACTATACTTCACGCGTTTTACAATCTTGATAATCCTTTTAAGTAACAGGACACCTAATGACTTCACGTTTATTTACCTCAGAATCGGTATCTGAGGGACATCCGGATAAAATTGCTGATCAAATTTCAGACGCCGTACTTGACGCAATCTTGAAAGAAGATCCTAAAGCTCGCGTCGCCTGCGAAACATTTGTTAAAACAGGCATGGTGCTTGTGGGTGGCGAAATCAACACCACAGCATGGGTCGATATTGAAGAGCTCACACGAAAAACCGTGAAAGAAATTGGATACACGCATTCTGATATGGGCTTTGATGGCGAATCTTGTGCGGTGTTAAATGCAATAGGTAAGCAGTCTTCTGATATCAACCAAGGGGTTGATCGCGATGCACCTGAAGAGCAAGGCGCGGGAGATCAGGGCTTGATGTTTGGTTATGCCAGTGATGAGACCGATGTACTAATGCCGGCGCCTATCACCTACGCACACAGATTAGTGCAACAGCAAGCGCTAATGCGAAAAAGCAAAAAACTTGACTGGCTTCGCCCCGATGCAAAAAGCCAGGTAACCTTTGTGTATGAGAATGGCAAACCCATTGCCATTGATGCGGTCGTACTGTCAACCCAGCATTGTGATTCAGTGGATAACACCACCATTCGAGAAGCGGTGATGGAAGAAATCATCAAACCTGTATTACCTGCGCAGTGGTTAACACCCAATACAAAATATCACATCAATCCTACCGGACGCTTTGTAATTGGCGGACCTATGGGCGATTGCGGTTTAACAGGACGCAAGATTATCGTAGATACCTATGGCGGTATGGCTCGTCATGGCGGTGGTGCATTTTCAGGAAAAGATCCTTCAAAAGTCGACAGAAGCGCAGCATATGCCGGTCGTTATGTGGCAAAAAACATTGTTGCTGCCGGGCTTGCCAAACGCTGCGAAATTCAAATTTCATACGCGATTGGCGTTGCCGAACCAACCTCCATCAGCATTGACACCTTTGGAACAGGTACTGTAAGTGAAGAAGCACTCACCGAATTAGTGAAAAAGCATTTTGATTTGCGTCCTTATGGTTTAATTAAGATGCTGGATTTAGAGCGCCCAATTTATAAGCCAACGGCCGCATATGGTCATTTTGGTCGCGAAGAGTTTCCTTGGGAAGCAACTGACAAAGCGGCTGATTTAAAAGCCGATGCTACAAATTAATCATCCAACTTTTTCTTGCGCTCGTTTATACTGATGAATTAGAACAGTGAATACGCGCAACATAAAAGGATGATAAATGCTACGTTTTAAATCGTTTATGATGGCAGCTGGTGCTGCCATTTTAATTACGGCCTGTGCCACCTCTCCAACGGGTCGAAAACAAGTACTGCTATATTCAGACGCCCAGCTTGCTCAGTCAGGCGCACAAGCTTTTAGCGCGATGAAGCAAGAAACGCCTATTTCAAAAAAACCTGTCACCAATCAATATGTCCAGTGCATTGCAGATAAGATTATTGCGCAGTTAGGTCCAAATGCAGATACTGACGAGTGGGAGCTTGTGGTGTTTGAGTCTGACCAGGTAAATGCCTTTGCTCTTCCCGGCAAAAAAATTGGTGTTTACACAGGTTTGTTGAACGTGGCTGAAAATCAAGATCAGGTAGCGACTGTCATTGGACACGAAGTGGGCCATGTACTTGCACAACATGGAAATGAGCGCATGAGTCAGTCAACATTGATTGGTATTACGCAAGAAGCGGTGAACGTCGCACTTCAAACTAACGATGTAGCGCAAAGCGGCCCGATTATGGCGGCGCTTGGTTTAGGTGCACAATTGGGCGTTGCGCTTCCATTTAGCCGCGCACACGAAAGCGAAGCTGACTTGATTGGTTTGGATTTAATGTCAAAAGCGGGCTTTGATCCCAGACAATCTGTAAATTTATGGCAGAACATGAACGCCGCCAGCGGTGGTCAACGTCAGCTTGAAATGCTTTCCACTCACCCAGCGCCAGAAACGCGAATTAAAGATTTACAGGCGAATATGGGGCCAGCGCTCGCTCAGTATAATCAAGTTTCAAACAAACCAAACTGCCGCCCTTAAGTGCTGTTCACAAATGCCATCTAAGAATAATATGAAAGCCTAAAATAAAAACCCGCTGTGAAGCGGGTTTTTAAATACAAAGCGATTGCTGTTTAATCGCTTTCTTTGTGAAGGTGTACATCCATTTGAGGGAAAGGAATAGAAATGCCTTCTTCGTCGAAACGAAGTTTTACAGCTTCGGTAAAATCGAACATGACTCCCCAGTAATCGCCCGAGTTCACCCAAGGTCTGACGACGAAATTAACGCTGCTATCACCAAGCTCAGAAACTGCGACCTGTGGCGCTGGGTCTTGTAGTATTCGATCGTCTGCTTTTACCATCTCTTCAAGTATGGATTTTGCTTTTTTCAAATCATCGCCATAACCAATTCCAAATACCATATCTACTCGGCGAGTATCTTTAGCAGAGAAGTTAGTTATATTGCCACCATAAATACTGCCATTAGGTACGATTATTTCTTTATTATCTGGCGTATTCATGATGGTTGTAAATATACCAATGCTTTTCACCGTGCCCATCGCACCGCCTGCATCGACAAAATCACCCGCTTTGAACGGCTTGAACACCAATAGCATCACGCCTGAAGCAAAGTTTTGTAAGGAGCCTTGCAACGATAAACCAATGGCTAAACCTGCCGCACCTAAAATGGCCACAAGTGAGGTAGTATCAACACCGAGTTGGTCGAGTGCTGCGACAATCACAAATAGCATCAAGATGGCTTTTACGATGGCCTTCACAAAATCAACCAGCATTGAATCGTAATTCGCACGCCCAAGCAGCTTGCCAACCAGATTCACTAAGATATTAACTACAATCTTACCGATGATAAAAATGACAATTGCAACTGCCAAGTCAATCGCAAATGGAATGATGTACTCATCTAAATATTTAGATGCGTCATCTGTTGTAAAATTGAACATGTTTGACATTTCCTTTGTTTGAAAATTGTTTATAATTCCATCTGTGCTTCATATTGTATGTGAGTTTGCACAACACCGAATGGACGTTGCTACATTAGCAAGGCTGATAAAAGTAAATCAATTTATTTTTTCAAAAATTACACACACTTACGAAAAGTGTTGCAAATTAGCTACAGTTTTTATTGCAAAGTTAGACTAATGGATGTATAAATTTTAGTCATCAAAGACAAGGAGAAAACAGGGTATGGAATCTTCAATGCTTATTTTAGCCATTTTGTTTTCTTTAGTGCTTGCGCTGTTTGTATTTTGTTTAACTGAATCTCACGGAAAAAACACCGCGCACGCTCGTAGGGAAAATGAAAAAAAGAACGCTGCTAAGCAGGTTAAGGCAGAAGGAAGCAAAGACAGCATTTCAAAGTCTTACAATCAACGATACAACGTTAGAAATAACGAAACGGAGGCGGCTTAAGCCTCCGTTTTTTTGTTTAAGACCGCTTTTTGAGTTCGACAAGTTACCGCTTTATTTGCCATACTCCACTTCAAATAAAGTTGTCCTCAATCAAAATTAATGAGAATTCCACGTTTTTTTACTCGTCAAGAACTTCAGGCAGACATCGAGCTTGAGTTAGAAGAGTCTGTGTCACACTATATCAATACCGTTTTGCGCCTGAAAACGGAAGCGCCAATCATCTTGTTTAACGGAAACGGCGCTGACTATCCAGCTGAAATCATTTTTTCGCATAAAAAGAAAACGCAAGTTTATGTAAATGCGCAAATTAGTTTGAATGTTGAATCACCTTTGCGCATACATCTGGCTCAGGGTATTTCAAAAGGGGACAGAATGGATTACGCACTGCAAAAAGCAGTTGAGCTTGGCGTAAGCGAGATAAGCCCTGTTGTAACAGAGCATTGCAATGTGAAACTAAGTGATGATCGCTGGCTAAAAAAACAAGAACAGTGGGAAAAGTCTATTATAAGCGCCTGTGAACAATCTCAGCGCAACGTTCTTCCTAAATTAAATCCGCGGATAAGCTTTTCTAAACTGATTGCTTCTAAAACAGATATGCGCAAGCTAATTTTAGCGCCCGGTAGCCAAACCTATCTAAGTGGACTCCCGCGAAGCCAATCCGGTTTTTTACTTTTGATTGGTCCCGAGGGCGGATTTTCGGAACAAGAAGTCTACACCGCAGAACAAATAGGCTTTACGCCCGTTAATATGGGCCCCAGGATACTGCGAACAGAAACAGCAGCAGCCACCAGCATTTCAGTATTGCAAGCCTTGCATGGTGATCTTTGACTTGTAATTTTGCGAATTGCCATCACACTTGAAGCAACATTAAAAACATCAACAATACCAGCGCCCTGTTTAAAACAGGGTGTAAGCCGTCGGATTATTAAACAAGAGATTTAACATATGCCTGCACTAAAGCTTGCCATGGTCATGGACCCAATTGAAAACATTAATACAAAAAAAGATACGAGCTTTGCGATGCTGCTAGAGGCGCAAAAACGCGGTTTTGAGCTTTATTACATCAGGCAAAATGACTTAAAGATTGACAATGGCAAACCGCAGGCAAATGCAAAGATTATTCAGGTAAACGATAGGCTAGAGGATTATTTTTCGGTCATTGAAGAGCTTGAAATAGAATTAAGCGCAATGGACGTAATCCTGATGCGCAAAGACCCACCGTTTGACAGTGAGTTTTTATACGCAACGCACATTCTAGAATTAGCTGAAAATGCAGGTGTTCTTGTGGTAAACAAACCTCGTGCGCTGCGCGACTTTAATGAAAAACTGTTTACGTCGCTCTACCCTGACTTTATCCCCGACACCATGGTAACGACGAAAAAATCCGATTTTCGAGCCTTTCATGAGCAACATAAAGATATTATTTGCAAGCCACTGGATGGAATGGGTGGAACCTCGATTTTTCGAATCAAGGAAGACGGGAACAACTTAGGGGTAGTAAGTGAAGTGCTCACTGCCAATGGCACCAGGCATGCAATGGTGCAGCGTTACATGCCAGAAATAAAAGATGGCGACAAGCGTATTTTACTCGTCGATGGCGAAGTCATTCCCTACTGCCTGGCGAGACTGCCTGCTAAAAATGAAACACGCGGCAATTTAGCAGCAGGTGGACAAGGTCGAGCCCAACAAGTCAGCGAAGAGGATATGAAAGTTGCCACCGCTATTGCCAAAGATATGCCCGGTTTAGGGATTCTGTTTGTTGGGCTTGATATGATTGGAAATAAGGTGACGGAAATAAATATCACGTCTCCCACTTGCGTAAGAGAAATAGAAGCCGCATATTCTATAAATATATGCAGTAAATTATTTGATGCAATAGAGAAACGTTTATAGGAGGCACTTCGTCAAGTGGCAAAAATTCCTCAAACAACCAGTTTTCAAAATCATTTTTTAGTCGCCATGCCCGCGCTGGATGATGCTTATTTCTCGCGCTCGGTTACCTACATTCTTGAGCATAATGATCAGGGAGCAATGGGTATTGTTATTAATCAGCCCTCCACCATGACTTTTCGCGAGCTCATTAAACAGGCGGACGACAAGGCACTGGTAGATGACGATAAAAGTGAACAGATTGTGGTATGCGGTGGACCAGTGCATCAAGATAGAGGCTTTGTACTGCATTCAACACAGCCCGGCTGGAAATCGAGCCTGGAATTAAGTTCGGATATTATGTTAACCACCTCAAGAGACATTTTAAGCGTGCTCGGCAACGCCGAAGGCCCAAGCGATTCACTTGTTGCTTTAGGCTATGCGGGTTGGGAAGCGGGCCAACTTGAGCAAGAGATTGCTGATAATGCCTGGTTATTACTGGAAGCAGATACGGATATTCTTTTCCATACGCCTATTCACCGTAAATGGCAAGCTGCTGTCAATAAACTTGGCGTTGATGTGTGGCAACTTACTCAGCAATCCGGGCATGCATAAATCTGCACTTGCCTTTGATTTTGGCATGAAGAGCATTGGCGTTGCCTTAGGCCAGGTTGTCACGCATACAGCCTCTCCCCTGCCAGCGCTTAAAGCGAAAGATGGCATTCCAGATTGGCACACTATAGATAACCTGGTTAAAGACTGGCAACCAGATATTATCGTTGTTGGTCTCCCCCTTAATATGGACGGCAGCGAACAAGACATTACCAGCAATGCCAAAAAATTTGGACGAAGACTGGCGCATAAATATAATTTGCCGGTGCATTATCACGACGAGCGTTTAAGTACAGTTGAGGCCAAAGCCCGTTTATTTGAGCTTGGAGGCTTTAAAAAGCTGGGTAAAGAGAAAGTTGATAGCGTATCGGCATGTTTAATTTATGAAAGTTTTGTAAGTGCCTAGGTAGTCGTTTTAGATTGGTCGGGGCGCCTCGCATTTCCAGCAAATACGAAATTGCGGTTCGTTTACTTCGTGACAACAGCGACAGGCCCAATCTGATGCGGGAGCATCATGTGACTGAAGATCTGATTCAAACTCGCGCAATAGCTTAGTCGCTTTTGTTTCCCATTGGGCATCAATTAACCAGACTTCTGGCAAAGCCTCATGATGCGGAATCTCGCCGCTGGCGCCTTGAATAAATTCATTTTTGATGGTGCATGGAATACCCGCATCTTCCAATAGTTCGAATATTTGACGCACGCGAAACTGATCAAAATCCTTGTAAAATCGCTTCATCTGCTACCTGTATGCAAAGAAAAAAGGCTGACACCATTGTCAGCCCTTTAGGATAAAAACACAATGTAAAAGCAATTACACGCGCTTAGTCAAGGTCAATCGAGACATTACTCAAAGAGCCTAAGGGGCTTCCAAACGATTTGCTATCAAGTTTAATCATCAGACGAAGATCATTTGGCGAATCTGCATGATGCAAGGCTTGCTCTTCATTAATTTTACCTTGCTTGTACAAATCATATAGCGCCATATCGAAAGTCTGCATTCCCAACTCTCGGCCCTTCATCATGGCTTCTTTCAAAGCGCCCATTTCATTTCGCTGAATGAGATCTGAAACCAGAGGTGAATTTAGCAAAATCTCTATTGCCGCGACCCGGCCCTTGTTATCGATGGTAGGCACGAGCTGCTGAGCTACAATAGCACGAATGTTTTGCGATAAATCATAACGCAGCTTATCGTGCAGTTCCTTTGGTGCTAGGTGCATAATCCGCTCAATCGCCTGGTTAGCGTTATTAGCGTGAAGCGTTGCAACACATAAATGACCGGTATCGGCAAAGGACATGGCATATTCCATGGTTTCCATCGACCGGATTTCACCAATAAGAATCACATCAGGCGCTTGTCGCAAAGAGCTTTTGAGCGCATCGTCAAACGACAAAGTATCAATACCGACTTCCCGCTGGGTTACAATACAGTTACGGTGAGAGTGCAAAAACTCGATTGGATCTTCAATCGTCAGAATGTGTCCACGCGAATTCTCATTTCGGTGCCCTATCAATGCAGCCAGTGAGGTCGACTTACCTGTACCTGTGCCGCCCACAAACAACACCAGGCCTTTTTTTGCCATGATGATGTCGTTAAGTATCGGTGGAAGCCCTAAATTACTGGCTTTTGGAATTTCCATGACAATACGACGCACTACCATACCTGCCGCGTCTCGTTGCCAAAATGCGGAACATCTGAATCGACCTACATCAAATAATGAGACGGCAAAATTACATTCTTTTTCGTGTTTAAAGTCTTCTTTTTGCTCTTCGTTCATTGCCTGATGAACCAGTGAAAGCGCATCTTCTTTTGAGAGCTTTTGTTCAGCAATGGGTTGCAGTTGACCATTCACTTTGACACTCACTGGCATCCCGGCAGTAACAAAAAGGTCAGATGCGCCCATTGTCACCATTTTTTTTAAACATTCATCTAAGGTAATCATAACTTACGTCTCTGTTTTGCAATCGTTTTTAATTTATGGGGCATAGCTTAATGGTTTTTATCAATGGAGCGAGCCGCCGCATCTTGCTGCGTGATAATGCCCTGCGCGACTAACTTTTGTAAACACTGATCCATCGTTTGCATGCCATGTGCCTGACCGGTTTGGATTACCGAATACATTTGCGGTACTTTATCTTCACGGATCAAGTTACGAATGGCAGGAATACCCAGCATGATTTCATGCGCTGCCACACGGCCACCTCCAACCTTTTTAAGAAGCGTTTGCGATATAACAGCGCGCAATGACTCAGAAAGCATTGAGCGAATCATGGACTTTTCAGCAGCGGGGAACACGTCGATGATACGGTCGATGGTTTTAGGTGCCGAGTTTGTGTGTAGCGTACCAAAAACCAAGTGACCGGTTTCTGCCGCGGAAATGGCAAGTCGTATCGTTTCAAGGTCACGCAGCTCACCTACCAGTATTACATCGGGATCTTCACGAAGTGCGCTTCTAAGTGCATTATTAAAACTGTGTGTATCGCGGTGTACCTCTCGCTGATTCAATACGCTTAATTTGTTGTTATGCACAAATTCAATGGGGTCTTCAATGGTGAGAATATGCTCGCGTTTGTGTGTGTTAATATAATCAATCATCGCCGCCAGAGTGGTACTTTTACCCGAGCCAGTTGCACCTGTAACAAGAATAATGCCGGTTGGCTGATTGATGATTTTTTTGAAGATCTCAGGCGCACCTAACTCATCAAGGGTGAGTACTTTACTTGGGATGGTTCTTAGAACAGCTGCCGCACCTCTGTTCTGATTAAAGGCGTTGACACGGAAACGTGAGAGTTCTGGAATTTCGAATGAAAAGTCCACTTCCAGGTTTTCTTCGTATTCTTTACGCTGACGGTCATTCATGATGTCGTAAATCAGGCTGTGTACAGCTTTATGATCTAAAGAATCTATGTTTAAACGACGCATTTCGCCATCAACACGGATAATCGGGGGAAGCCCTGATGTAAGGTGCAAATCAGATGCACCATTTTGTACACTAAAAGCGAGTAATTCGTTAATATCCAAAACTATTTCTCCAAGGAACAAGAGGCATTCTAGTTTACAATGACAGCATCATCTGCCCCCATTGCTGAAAATTTATCCAGGATCCGCGCGCAAATGCAGCAAGCAGCTGTGTCATGCGGTCGCAATCCTAACGATATTCATTTACTGGCGGTAAGTAAAACCAAACCGGTATCCGATATCTTGCAAGCGTATGAAAACGGACAACGCCATTTTGGTGAAAATTACGTGCAAGAAGGGCTGGAAAAAATTCAGGCCCTCAGCCAGTTTTCTGATATCGTTTGGCACTATATCGGCCCCTTGCAATCAAACAAGAGTAAAATTATTGCTGAAAACTTTGATTGGATGCATTCGCTAGACAGAATTAAAATTGCAAAACGCCTCAACGATCAGCGGCCAAGCGAGCTTGCCCCCCTTAACGTGTGCATCCAAATAAACATTGATGATGAAAGCAGTAAATCGGGCATTCAGGCAAGCGAAACCAAAGATTTTTTAGAACAGATGCGTGAGTTTTCCCGACTTTCGTGTAGAGGTTTAATGACGATCCCCTCTGCCACAAAAGATATTAATCAACAACGTGCATCCTTCGAGAGGATGCAGTCGCTTTTTGTTAAATGTCAGGAAGACTTTAAGCAAATTTATCCGGATTTTGATACGCTTTCAATGGGAATGAGCGCAGACATGGCACTTGCAATTGAGTATTCAAGCACCATGCTAAGAGTTGGAACGGGTGTTTTCGGTTCCAGAACTTAAACAACGCTTTATTAGCAGAGCTTATTAGCAAATACGTTTTCTCAAACACTAAGGAGTCTCATGACAGTAAAAAATATCAGCTTTATCGGCGCAGGCAATATGACCCAATCTATTGTTGAAGGCCTTGTGGCAAAAGGCTATCCACCCGAAAATATTATGGCAAGTAATCCAAGCTTTCCGAAATTGGATAATTTGCAAAAGAAGCTGAATATTCGCGTGAGTCAAAGCAACACAGAGGCCATTGATTTTGCAGAGGTTGTTGTTCTGTCAGTTAAACCACTGTTAATGAGTAAGGTCTGCGAGGATTTTTTAAAAGACTGCGATTTAAGCAATAAATTAGTGATTTCAATTGCAGCTGGTATCCCCTGCAAACGTTTAATTGAAATGCTAGGTGGTCATAAACAGGTCATTCGCGTTATGCCAAATACGCCCTCTTCTCTTGGTGCTGGCATGAGTGGCATTTACGCGTCAGATGAAGTCAGTGAACAAGATGCCGAGTTTGCCTCATTTATGATGAAGCACGTAGGCGATACGCTGATTGTTGATAAAGAAAGTGATATTGATACTGTGATTGCAGCGGCCGGAAGTTCGCCTGCTTATTTCTTTTTAATTGCGCAATCAATGACTGAGGAAGCCATGCGCATGGGTTTAGCTGAAAAGGACGCACGAAAGCTGGTACAGCAAGCGATGCTGGGAAGCGCCCAAATGATTATTCAAAACCCGGATACTTCAATTGAAACATTGCGAACAAATGTAACATCAAAAGGTGGCACCACACACGAAGCGGTGACTACCTTGCAAAAACACGATATCGCCCACATACTCAGCGAAGCAATGCAAGCTGCTGTAGCGCGCGCTCAACAAATGGCAAAAGAATTTTAGTGGAATAAAAAAAGATGAATGCGATTGAATTTTTGGTACGGTTTGCCTTTGGCGCATATATTTCGATTATTTTGGTGAGAATGTGGTTGCAACTTGCTCGCGCCGATTTTTATAACCCGGCGAGCCAATTCGTTGTAAAGGCGACTCAACCTGTGGTTGGCCCGCTCAGGCGCTTTATTCCTGCGCTGGGGCAATTGGATACGGCTACTTTGCTATTTGCCTATGTGATGGCAGTGCTAAAAATTATCACCCTTAGTTTTATGATCACTGGCGGCATTCCCGGATTTTTAAGTTTGCTGGTACCGGGCGTAATTGTGCTCATTGGGCATATATTTGACGTAGTTTTTTATATTTTAATTATCAGAGCGATTTTGAGCTGGGTCAGTCAAGGCGGCAACCCTATTGAAATGGTAATGTATCAGCTAACAGAACCATTACTCGCTCCAATAAGGCGCATCATCCCTCCAATGGGAGGTTTGGATTTGTCTATATTGATTGCCATCTTAGCCATACAGTTTATTCGCATTTTGATCGGCGATTTGACGGGTATTCGTATCTAATAAGTCTGCTGGCGGGGTTTAAGATAAGGCAGGCAACTCGCTTGCGCATGATTGAAGGTAGCTGAATGCATTCACACATGCGCAAACAAACAAGGCATAAAGGAAAAAGCGATGCAAATTTTAAAACTGAACATGTTTAAAATATTCATATTGTTAAGCTTTGTAATAGTAAGTTCGGACTTGTTGGCAGAGCAAAAGAAAACCTTGGGCGACTGGGATGTGCACTACATCGCCTTTCCAAGCACTTTTTTAGAGCCTGAAGTTGCCAAGGCAAACAATATCACTCGTTCCAGTACACGGGCGGTAATTAATATATCCGTGCTTGACTCGAAGAGTAAAGCGGCCTTAGAAGTTGAGGTAAGTGGCAACGCAAGAAATTTGCTGGGTACAAATAAGCCCTTGGAATTCACAACTGTAAAAGAAGGCGATGCCATTTATCATCTGGCTACAGTGAATTTTGATGATAAAGAAGTGCTACGTTTTACTATTGATATGAAACAGGGCAATGTCTCTCAACAACTCAAGTTTCAACAAAAAATGTATGAAGATTAGTGTGAGCCAACTTTAACATCGAGTTGCTTTTGGAGGAGTGGGATAGCTATCTCGGTTGCAGAATTGCGCTTGTAATAGAGAGCCCGCTATCGGGGTTAAGAATTTGCGCGTGAAAGAGAAAGCCAGGTATCGGGGTTCAGAATTGCGCTGGGAAGAGGGGACTAGCTTATGTTCAGGACGCTGGCCCATCCATGGTCGCTTTACAATGGGCGTCCTGCCCATTGAAACCTGACCATAAGCTAGTCCCCTCTTCTTACTCGCTTATTCTAAACCCCGATAGCGGGCTTTCTCTTTTGCTCATTCTGAACCGAGATAGCACTCCCCTCTTCCAAGCGCAATTCTGCAACCCAAGAGCTGGCGCCCTCTTCTTCGCTTAATTTTAAAGAGAACTATACTTTTTCCAATGCATCTTTCTGCTGTTTTTCAAACGCTCTGGCGCGTTTTAATGCATCTCGACCCAAGACGCGCTCCGCATACGCCCTTACATTGTCGTAAGTTAAGTCTTGTTTAAAGCCCTGTGCCCACGAGAGCGTGTGGCCGGCAATGATATCAGCCATGGTGAAATCATCACCTGCAATAAAGGTGTTGTTACCGAGCATCTTGCTGAATACCTCCAGTGCTTTGCTAAATTCCCATTGACCGACTTCTATAGCCTGAGGGATTCGTTTATCTTCAGGGAAGGCAAATTTGTGTTTAGCCATTGTCCAAAGCGGCTGCTCTAATTCAGTAAGTACAAAGTACATGGCTTGCTCATAATATGCTCGCTCAGCACTGCCAACTTTGGGAATGAGCTTGCCGAATTTATCAGCTAAATAGGTCAAAATGGCACCAGATTCAACCAGTGTAATCTCGCCATCCTGAATGGCGGGTACTTTGCCGGTAGGTGCGACGGCTAAGTAGTCAGGACCGCGATGTTCACCTGCATATAAGTTCACAATCTTATAGTCGTAATCTATACCGAGCTCTTCACATGCCCAGGTTACTCTCACGCCTCTGGTGGCAGGATAACTAAAAATTTTAATCATTGTAAATCCTTTAAAATATAGCCATTTAAATCTTGAACAACGCCTGATACGAAGCTGACAAAGTTGCATGCCGCTAGGGAGATAGCAGGGGCCTGTGTTCAGGACGCTGGCCCATCCATGGTCGCTTTACAATGGGCGTCCTGCCCATTGAAACCTGACCACAGGCCCCTGCTCTGTCCTTTTTTGCTTATGCGATTTTGCTAGCTCCATACCAGACGTAATTTCATCAAAATTTAACGGTGGATTGTGTGAACGCTATTGTTCATTGCGCTTAAATACGTAATCTGTTTCAGTGCTTTCTGCATCGTCAAAATAATAGCCCGCGGTGTCGAATTCTTTTAATTGCGAAGCCTTGCTTAACTTATTTTCAATAATGTAACGGGCCATCAGGCCGCGGGCTTTTTTTGCATAAAAGCTGATGATTTTCAATTTGCCATTTTTTTCATCTTTAAAATGCGGTGTTATCACCATCGCGTCTAATTGCTTGGTTTTTACAGATGAAAAATATTCATTCGATGCCAAATTCACTAAAACGTTATCGCCCTGAGCCTTGATATCTTTGTTTAACAATTCGGTGATCTGCATGTCCCAAAAGTCATAAAGCGAATTGCCTTTATCGTTTTTAAGCTTCGTTCCCATTTCGAGTCGATAGGGCTGCATCAAATCCAATGGTCTTAAAATGCCGTAAAGGCCAGACAATATACGCAAGTGAGACTGTGCAAATTCAAGTGATTCCGCATCCAGGCTTGACGCTTGCAAGCCAGAATACACATCACCATTAAACGCAAACACGGCAGGGCGTGCATTCTCGTCGGTAAAAGGTGTGGTAAAGCTGTCAAAACGCTCAGCGTTTAACGTGGCTAACTTGTCGCTTATTTTCATTAGCGAAGACAGCTCAGCCGGTGATAGCTGCTTGCATTTTTTAACCAAGGCTTGGGTTTGCGTCATTAATCGCGGTTGTGTCGCGTCAACGCTGGGAATGTCGGATTGATAGTCTAAATTTTTAGCGGGAGATACAACTATTAACATGTGGGCTCATTCTCTGTAATTTTTGTTCTATATTTAGCTTTTGCTTACGAACGGGCAAACAAATGCGCTCAAACATGTACAAAAGTTTATCATATTTTCGCTCTTTAAGCGCGCTCACTTGAGAGGTCACGAGTCGTTTAATAGATACCTAAAACATCATCTTGAATTGGGTAACGAGCAGAGTAAATTTCAGATAACCATAGCGTGTTTATCTTTGTTAATGTCGCGTTGAGCTATACAAAATTCATGAACGAATTATGAAAAATCGCTTTATCGGTGCTAGTCTCTAGTCATTACCCCAACTAACTTGTTATGCTAGGTCACGCCCTAGTAAAATTACTACATCTTAATAACTAAAAGGAACATCATGGCCAATCAATTAGCTTATTTACGTTCAATGACAACGGTAGTTGCCGATACAGGCGATATCGATGCGATCAAAAAGTATGAGCCAGTAGATGCGACAACCAATCCATCTCTCTTGCTTAAAGCGGCCGACTTACCTCAATATGACAGTTTAATCAATGACGCCATTGCCTACGGTAAGAAAAATGGCGATTCTGAAGATGCACAGGTTGCCGCTGCTTGCGACCATCTCGCTGTAGCCATTGGTAAAGAAATTGTAGGCGTGATTCCAGGTCGAATTTCCACTGAAGTAGACGCAAGGCTGTCCTTTGACACGCAGGCAACAATTGATAAAGCGCACGAGCTTATCGCCTTATACGATAAGGCAGGCGTTGATAAGTCGCGCATTTTGATAAAAATTGCATCTACGTGGGAAGGAATAAAAGCCGCCGAGCAGCTTGAAAAAGAAGGGATCAACTGTAATCTGACCTTACTGTTCTCATTTGCGCAAGCCCGCGCATGTGCCGAAGCTGGTGTATTTTTAATATCACCTTTTGTAGGCCGTATTTTAGACTGGTATAAAGCAAATTCAACCGGCGAGAATTTTGAAGGTAAAAATGACCCTGGTGTGCAGTCAGTAACAAAAATTTATAACTACTACAAAGAGCATGGCTACAAAACAGTAGTAATGGGCGCAAGCTTTAGAAACACCGGCGAAATTGTGGCGCTTGCCGGTTGTGACCGACTTACCATCAGCCCAGCCTTGCTTGAAGAACTTGGCAACACCGAAGGTGAACTGGAAACCGTCCTTAAGGACACAGGTCAGTCAAAATCCGTAGATGCCAAACTTACAGAAGCGCAATTTAGATGGGATATGAATCAAGATCCAATGGCTACTGAAAAACTGGCTGAGGGTATTCGCAACTTTGCAGCAGACCAAGTGAAGCTGGAAACGCTAATCCAAGCGCGTTTTTAATAGTTATTTCAATGACTGATCACATTTAAACAGACTCAAGGAGCACTCATGCAAAAGCTTCGTAATGCACCCGCTTGGGGTGAACTCGATGCGCTCGCACCATTGATAAAACGCCACCATATGCGCGATTTATTCGAAAAGGACAAAGAGCGGGCGGAAAAGTATACCCTCAATGCTGCGGGAATTATGCTCGATTATTCGAAAAACCGCGTCACTCAGGAAGTGCTTGATAAACTTTTTGAACTTGCCAGGCAGCGCGAAGTAAAGCAGAAGATCATTGATATGTTTTCTGGACAGCCTATCAATAGCACTGAAAAACGCGCGGTTTTGCATATTGCATTGCGAAACTTTTCAGACAAACCTGTGTATGTTGATGGCGAAAATGTCATGCCAGACGTTATCAACACGCTCAAAAGTGTGCAGGTATTCACTGAAAAGGTGCATAGTGGCGAACATAAAGGCTACACTGGGAAAGCCATTGATACGGTTGTTAGTATCGGTATTGGGGGTTCGTTCCTGGGTCCTAAGATTGTAACTGAAACACTTAAACCGTATTGGGTTAAAGGGTTAAAGATTTATTTTGTAGCAAACGTGGATGGCTGTCATATTCAGGATGTGCTGAATCAGGTCGACGCTGAAACAACCCTCTTTGTTATGTCTTCCAAGTCATTCAGTACACAAGAAACGCTGCAAAATACGCTTACCGCCAAAGCCTGGTTTTTAGACCAAGGCCCTACTCAAAAAGATATTGCAAAACACTTCGTCGCGGTTTCATCTAATGTAAAAGCGGCAGTTGATTTTGGCATGGCCAAAGAAAATGTCTTCCCAATGGCAGATTGGGTAGGCGGACGCTATTCGCTTTGGTCTGCAATTGGTCTTCCTATTAGCCTTGCTGTTGGATACAACAACTTCAAAGGCTTGCTTGAGGGGGCTTACGAGATGGATTGCCATTTTCAGGATGCTCCCTTTGAAAAAAACATGCCCATCATTTTGGCGATGCTTGGCGTTTGGTACCGAAACTTTATTGGCGCTCAATCTCACGCACTGTTGCCGTACTATCATTATTTGCGCGGCTTTCCTGCATATGTTCAGCAACTGGATATGGAAAGCAACGGTAAATCGACCACGCTTGATGGTCGCACGGTTGATTACGGTACCGGACCAATAATATGGGGAAGCGAAGGCACCAATGGACAGCATTCTTTTTATCAATTAATCCATCAGAGTAACATGCCAATACCGGTGGATTTTTTATTTCCCCTTAAAGTACCGAACCAAAATGAAACGCACCATAATATGCTTGCGTCGAACTGTTTTGGACAGGCACAAGCACTAATGCAGGGCAAAACCTTTGAAGAATGTCTGGAAGACTTAAGTGATTCGTCTCTGCCAGAGGCTGAAAAACTTAAACTTGCTGCCCACAAAACCATGCCTGGCAACCATCCTAGCAATATGTTGCTCTTTGATGAGATGGATCCTAAAACCCTTGGCGCACTTATTGCTCTGTATGAACACAAGGTGTTGGTACAGGGATGCATTTGGGGTTTAAATTCGTTTGATCAATGGGGTGTAGAGTTAGGAAAAGTGCTCGGAAACGATGTATACGACATGATTGAGGGCGACATGAGCCTCGATAATGTTGATGCTTCCACTGCACAGCTCATTAAACATTTTGTTAACAAACAGTAAATTTATTGTATAAGATGGTCTGGCTTGAAGGTCAGACCACGCAAAGCCTCTCAGTGCATTCCAGACCAATAGAAAATGTGTGTCATATAAATTTAACAAAAGCTTAACCTAATTTATTCCACTTTTCTCACCTTTGTGGTAAAACTATAGCGTCTTTGTTGTGCGAATGGTTTTAATTGCCACTATTGCTAAAATACAGGTTTAAAGTAATGCCTTAATCGGTGCTTTTAATAAAACCTTGTAAAAAGACCACTAGGCGTTTGCTAAAGTATGCACTGCGCACAATACAAACGCCGACTTTCGAAGTAGCTGACAGGAGCATCCATCATGGATTCAGTAGAAATTCTTTCCGTAATCGACAGTGAAACGCGTCCCGCTAAAACCAAAGCCAAAAAGCGCAAGTGGCGCGAAATTGAAGCAATCAAGGAAAAATATCGTTTAAAGAAAGAGCTTAGTGAGATGGATGTAGGTCTTGAGCTAGAACTTGAACAACTCAGCAGATAAACCCGATACATTAAAACGCAATACATAAAAACGGTTGCTGACGTTGCGCTATTTTCTTGGGCTGGATATTGATGCCAAATCAAAATTAGCCATTGAGCAATGGCGCAATAAGGCGCTTCCACATTTTGTTGGCAGTGTACCTGCTGCCAACTTTCACATTACGCTTGTCTTTTTAGGACAGGTTCAGGCGCATCAGCTTGAAGATTTAACTGCGCGCATAGATGAAATCGCAAAACCAAAAATAGACTTGCACTTAGATTCGCTTGGCTATTGGTCTAAACCCAAAATATTGTTTTTAGGCGCAACTGCGACTTCTCAAGGACTTATCCAATTAGCCAATCAATTAGGTACGGCTGCAAATGGATCGGGCCTAAATGTGCGGCAAGGCATCTATATTCCTCATCTTACTTTAGTGAGAAAGGTAAAAGACAATCCACCCAATGCACTTATTAGCCCAAGCTTTCGGTGTCAGTTCTCACACATGCATTTATTTGAATCTGTTTCGACAAAAACCGGTGTGAGATACCCCATTCGCGCAACATGGATATTGAATGAGGGGAAGAACTAGGCACCTATTCACACTTGCCAATTAATCGCTTGCTTGCCTTGCTGGGCAAGAATAGCGTTAACTTGGCTAAAGTGTTTGCAACCCAAAAAGCCTCGGTGCGCTGAAAGTGGCGATGGGTGAGCCGCCTTCAGAATACTGTGTTTGCTTGTATCAATCAGACTTGCTTTTTTTTGTGCAGGCGCACCCCACAGTAGAAATACAAGGCCATCCAAAGCGTCACTGACTTTGGCAATTACGGTATCTGTAAATTGCTCCCATCCTTTATTCTTGTGGGAATGTGCTTGCGCGTCGCGCACCGTTAACACTGTATTTAGCAACAAAACGCCCTGCTCTGCCCATGCACTTAGCTCGCCGTGTTGAGGTATCTTAAAGTCAGGAATATCATTTGCTAACTCTTTATAGATATTGCGAAGCGAAGGCGGGATTTTGTTGCCCTTTAATACTGAAAAGCATAAGCCATGTGCTTGTTGAGGACCATGATACGGGTCTTGTCCAATAATGACGACTTTTACCTCATGAGCCTCACAAAACGTAAAGGCATTAAACACATCTTTCTCGGGAGGATAAATCACATAGCCCTCGGCGCGCTCATTTGCTACAAATTGCATCAACTGCCTGAAGTAATCCTTTTGTTTCTCAGCGCCAAGTAAATCAGACCACGTAGGTTTAGCAGGTGACAAGCTATCGGGCATACCAGCTTCTTCTTTTTTTGATACTAACAACGAACGATAAATTCATGTTTTAATCGCCAAGCGTTTCAAAAAGATACGATTTTAAGCTGGCATAGTCGGCGTCTATTTCACCTGCTAAAGATGCTTTACCAGCTACATCGACTAATGCTTTAGGCAGTTGGATCGGTTGACCAAGAACGTTTTCCACCGTTTCACGAAATTTGGCAGGGTGCGCGGTGCCTAAAAATATCCCGACTTCATTTGCCTGCAGGCTCTTTGTAAGCGCACGGTAACTAATTGCGGCATGCGGCTCAGACACATAGCCTAAAGTTTGCAACTTTCGCATAGCCACTTGCGTGTAATCTTCATCAATCGCTTCGCCGCTTAGCAGAGTTTTATCAAACAAGCCTTTTTCTATTAATGCCTCAATACGCGGCCAATTGTTGGGCTGACTTACATCCATCGCATTAGACATGGTGGCGATGGTAGCTTTTGGGGCCCATTCGCCTGTGACTAAATATCGCGGCACAGTATCGTTTAAGTTGGTTGCCGCTATAAAGCGTTTTATCGGTAAACCTAAAATCTTGGCGATAATTCCAGCGGTCAAATTACCAAAATTCCCGCTAGGGACGGCAAAAACAGCTTTTTGCCTATCGTCTTCAGGCAACTGAGCAACAGCTTCAAAGTAATAACACACCTGTGCTAGCAAACGGCTGATGTTAATACTGTTTGCAGAGTTTAAATGCATACCATCTCGCACTTGAGCATCATCAAATGCCGTTTTAACTAGCTGTTGGCAAGCATCAAAATCCCCATTCACAGCAAGCGTGTGAATGTTATCGCCAAGTGTTGTGAACAGTTTTTCCTGAAGCGGGCTTATCTTGCCTTTAGGGAAAAGTATAACAACGTCAATGTTTTCTATACCGTGAAAAGCATGCGCAACTGCTGCGCCAGTGTCTCCAGAGGTTGCGGTTAATATTGTGACTTTTTCGCCTTTACTGATATGCGACAGGCATTGCGCCATAAAGCGTCCGCCAAAATCCTTAAACGCAAGGGTTGGACCATGGAACAACTCAAGACAATAAATATTATCGGTCACCTTTACCAACGGCGCGTCAAAGTTAAAGGCTTGCGCAATCATTGAGTCGACAAGCTCCGACGCTAGTTCATCACCAATTAAGTGTTTAATAATGAGCTGGCTACGAGCAACCAGCGGCATTTCGAGTAATGCATCAATATTATCTATTGGCTGAATGTTTGTTGGAAAATAAAGGCCCTGATGTTTTCCCAGTCCTTTTTTTACCGCTTGTGCAAATGAGGCTTTATCACTCGCATCTTTTAAATTTTCTAATTCCACATTGATGTCCTTTACGCGGGCAAAATGCGTGTGCCCGCAGTATCTATCTTGCAAATATGGCTAAAGCCATCTTCATTTTGAATGTAATGTTCTTCTAACCAGGTTTGAATATGTTGCGCGTTTTCGTATTTATCTGCAACTGCAAAAACGGTTGGCCCGGATCCTGAAATTCCAAAAGCTAAAGCAGCTTGTTGCCCGGCATAGTCCCGTGCGGCATCAAAATTAGGTAACAGGGTTTTGCGATGCTGCTCGGCAATGACATCGTTCATGGTGGATGCTGCAAGCGCTCTGTCACCGCAATGCAAAGCATGCACAAATACCGCTAGCTGTCGACCAAATGCGAGTGTTGTCGAAAGGTCGTACTGTCGGGGGAGGATATTGCGAGCCGCAGCTGTCGACACCGACAGCCCTGAATAACACGCTACCCAATACCAATCATCAAATACAGGCAAGTGACTGCATACGGGGCGCTCTAAGCCCGTCATTAAGGTCATACCGCCAAGGTAGCTCGGTGCAACATTATCATAATGAATGCTGCCGCTGATCTGCCCTTCTAACTCACCCATCATTAGCAAAAGTGTGTCTTTGTCGAAAGGTTCACCTGCGTAAGCGTTAAGTGCGTAAAAGGCTGCTACAATGGAGGATGCGCTTGAGCCCAATCCACTGCCAATAGGAAGCGCTTTATGTAAGTGCATCGCCACAGATAACGGTGCTTTATTGTGGCTAATTAGCGCTTGCTGATAAAACTCATAACACTTGGTGACAATGTTATTTTGTGTGCCGGTTGGCAAACGCGAAGCAAATCGCCCATCTACGCTAAGTTCAAATGAATTGCTTGCGCGCACGTCAACCCAGTCACCCAATAGGCTCCCATCAAGCGGCGCTAGCGCTGCGCCCAGTAAATCAAAACCGAGGCTTACATTTCCAATCGATGCTGGTGCAAACGCTTTCACAGACATTAGCGATATTCCTGCTGAGTTGGCATGGTTCGCAGTAAATCTGCAAATACGCCAGCTGCGGTCACTGTTGCACCTGCACCATAACCTCGAATCACATAAGGGATGGGTTGATAGTAACGTGAATGAATCGCAAGGGCATTTTCACCATCTTTAACCGCAGCGAGGGGATGCGACAAGGGTACAGACTGAATACTCACTGTGCATTTGCCATTCTCAATAGCGCCGACATAACGCAATACTTCATTATTTTCTTTCGCCTGCTCAACGCGCTTTTGAATTTGCGCATCTAACGCCGGCAAATTCTTCATAAAGGTTTCAATATCACCGCTATCGTCAAAGTCAGGAGGCAATACAGATTCAATTTCGATGTCGCTTAACTCTAGTGCCATACCCGATTCGCGCGCCATAATCAGCAGTTTACGCGCAACGTCCATTCCACTTAAATCATCTCTTGGGTCAGGTTCAGTAAAACCGTTGTCTTTGGCTGTTTGCGTGGCTTGCGAGAGGGTTAATCCTTCTTCAAGTTTTCCAAACACAAAGGAAAGCGATCCGGAGAGTATGCCCTCAAACTTCTTAAGCTCATCCCCGGCAATAACCAGCTTTTGCAAGTTATCGATAACCGGTAAGCCCGCTCCTACGGTGGTTTCGTAAAGATATTGGCGGCTGTTATCAAGCGCAGTGCGATGTAGCGCCTGATAGCGCTCATAAGAGGACGTATTGGCTTTTTTATTGGGCGTTACCACATGAAAACCGGCTTCCATAAAGTCAAGGTACATATCGGCAATGGTTTGCGAACTGGTACAATCAACAATTACCGGATTAGTTAGGCTGTTAGTGGCAACAAAGTGGGTTAAACGCTCTAGACTCAGAGGCTCGCTGGTGTTTGCCAAGCGCTCTACCCAATCATTATTCACACCAATTCCGCTTGCATCAAGCAGGCAGCCCTTGCTGTTAGCAATACCGTATACGGTTAATTTAATATTTTTATCCAACAATATGTTTTGCTGTTGCGCGATTTGCGCTAACAGCTCCTTGCCCACCAGCCCGCATCCGATAAAAATCGCATCAATCGTGTTGAGATTGGCGAAAAAGTTCTGGTGAATGACTTTGACTGCTTTTTTTGCTTTGCTATTTTCAATGACGGTTGAAATAGAGCGTTCTGAACTGCCTTGTGCGATCGCCACGTTATTTACCCTTGCCTGTGCTAATGCATTAAAAAACTTTGCCGCCATACCCGTAGACTGGCGCATTCCGTCCCCAACTAAGGTCACAATGGCAAGGTTCTCTCGCATTTCGATAGGCTCCAGTAGCTGATTGCTGAGCTCAAGCGCAAAGTTCTCTTCAAGTAGCTCTAAGGCGCGCTGCGCATCTTTTTGCGCGACGCAAAAGCTAATGCTGTATTCCGAGGAGCTTTGCGTAATAAGTGAAATTGAGATATTTCCTTTGGAAATCACGTCAAATATGCGGCTTGCCATGCCTACCATGCCCTTCATTCCTGGACCTGACACATTAAACATTACAATGTTTTCAAGATGAGATATTCCCTTGACTGACGTCCATAGTTCGCTTTTCTCATTGCTGATCAAGGTACCGGGAGCGGCTGGATTGAGCGTGTTTCGAATTAAACAGGGAATACCAAATTGTGCAATTGGGCCAATGGTTTTCGGATGTAAGACTTTTGCGCCAAAATACGATAGCTCCATGGCTTCTTGATAGGTCAGTTTATCCAGTAGAACCGCGCCTTCTACCTGATTAGGATCGGCATTGTATACGCCGTCGACATCGGTCCATATTTCGCAGCAAGAAGCGTTTATGCAAGCAGCTAAAATAGCAGCAGAGTAATCAGACCCGTTTCGGCCAAGGGTGACTTTTTCACCATCTTCATTGGCTGCAACAAAACCTGGCATGATCAAAAATTGCTTACCAGAAACATCAACATCTGAAAATTTCGCTCGGCTAATATCTAACTCCGCAAGACTATCCAGATAGTCGCCCGAGGCCTGCACATACTTCACAGGATCAAGGATTTGATTGTTGATTTCGTGTGCATTGAGAATTTCGCTGAAAATGCGCACACTGACATATTCACCCATGCTTAAAATGCTGGCGGTAACTTGATCGGGGCAACTTCGAAGCAGTTTAATACCTTGTAATTGCTGAGAAAGTAAATCAAGTTTGTCACTGATAAATGCTGAAAGGTCTTGATAATTGAGATTTGGGAGGGTTTCGTTGAGTTCTGTTGCAATGCCGGTTAGCGTCATATTCAGTTTTGCAAGCAATTCGCCGTAGTCTTTCCCACTTTGCGCCTGCTCGCACAAAAGCGATAGCGCGTTAGTCACCCCTTTTGGAGCCGAAAGCACCACGGCCGCGCCTTCAGCATCGTGGGTGGCTTGACTAATTTCAAACACTCGCAGGTAACGAGCTGCATCAGCCAACGACGAACCACCAAACTTTAAGACCTTCATTCGAGACTCCTATCTCATACAATTTGTAAACAAAAAAGCCCGCTTAATGCGGGCTTTCGTTAACTATTTTACTGGCACAAGCTAACGACCGCCCTCAAAAAAGGTGGTAATGGTCATAATACGCATCATGTCGTTAGTTTTTAGAATTGTTTTCATAAAGTCAATTTGCCGTATAGACGTCTAAATGTCAACAGGACGACCAGATTATTTTGTTGTTTTACTAAAGCTCGTTGAAATCAATGCACACGCATTAAAATGTAAATTTTAATGCTTTTGCACAATCATCATCAATAATCTATACTGGTTTAGGTAGCAGGAGAAATATATGGAAGCGCTCTTAGAAAGAACTAATGTAAGTCGAACAGAAGTAGTTGCTAAAGCCTTATTCAATATTAAGGATGAGCTTGATTTATCCAATGATGTTGTCGGGCAAATAATTGGTGCAGACCCCGCGACTGTCTCGCGCATGCGCAAAAAAATGGATATGAAAGAAAACAAAGTCTTCGAGGCCAGCGTGTTGATGATACGTGTTTATCGTTCGCTATATACCATCTTAGGTGGTTCAACTGAAGCAATGCAGCATTGGTTGACCACAAATAATGTCGACTTCGACCAGCAAAAACCTCTAGATAAGATGAAAACGATAGTAGGTTTAGTGAATACAGTCGAATATCTCGATGCTATGCGAGGACACGCGTGATATCACTACCTTCTATTACGAGAGAGTGTAAAGGTCGTTTTCATCGAGTTGTAGAATCACAGGAAAGTGCCGCGACAATGCAAATTGTTGACACGCTTGAAGAGCAATCTTTGTTGGAAGATATTATCGAGTCATCAAAACCGCCCCTTGACAGTAAAGCAGATAGTTCAGACCGGCATTATTTACTAAAAACACCCTTTCGATACCCACCATTAAAATACGGGTCTCGCTTTGGTCGCCGATTCGAGCCCTCTCTTTTTTACGCGAGCCATACTATAAAAGGTGCGCTGTGCGAGTCTGCCTTTTACAGCTTCTATTTTATGAGTCGAAGCGAAACACCCTTTAAAGGCGTCATAACGAATAAAAAAACATCATTCGCTGTTGATATCAGCACCAAAAACTTTGTTGATTTGTGTTTAATTGAAGACCCTGAACTACAGCGAGGATTGCAGCATAAGTCTGATTACACTTGTTCGCAAAGAGTCGGAACCTATATGCGCAAAGAGGGCGTAGACGCTTTTTCCTATTATTCTGCTCGCGAGGAGGGGGATAAGCATGTTGGCATTTTTTATCTTGATATCATTACAGGATCGCCAGAAGATATGCGCCATTGGCAAATAAAGCAGACGCCTGAACGACTGCTGTATTATTGCGCTCATGATACTTCATTGAATTCGGAGTTTTCGATAGACACATTCCTTAGCGCGGGAACGCTTCCGCATCCATCGCAATAGCAGTGAACTGAAACCGCTATAGGAGATAGTTAAAGTTTAGGTATTAAAGACAGATTTACACACCCGATACACATCCACTTCAGTCTCTCCAAGTGGATCTGAGTGGATACGATGCTCTACAAAGCGCATGCCCAATTTTTTCATGATGCTAATCGAAGCGATATTATTTGTGTCAGCAATGGCAGTAAACTGAGTCACCTCCTGGCGCTGGACAAGCCTATCCATAATCCGCTTTGCCGCTTCATAGGCGTAGCCTTTGCCCCAATATTTACGAGTAAAGCGCCAGCCTAACTCTATGTCGTGAAAGTGAGGAGCCTGACTAAAAAAATACATTGGACGAGCGATAATCTCACCAATGCACTCATCAGTATCTTTTAGCGCCACTCGCCACATTCCATACCCCTTACCTACGTTGGTATAGGATCTAATGCGTGGTAAAAAAATCTGATGCAAATCTTCACGCGAAGTTATCTTGCCTCCGGTTAAATAGCGCATGACCTCTGGGTCTTGATCGATTTGCCAAATTTCCTCTATGTCTTTTTTTATGTTTTCGCTTTGCTTGTCTACATCATCTATTTCAAACAAGCGATAACTAAGGCGCTCAGATTGCATATGCGTTTCTCTTAGGTCTTTCTCAGCAGTCTACTTTACTGATTTTCGCGCTCATTGAGCAATTGTCTGTCGGGTTTAAAGTACTGCGTTCTATCAGGTGCATTGTCACCCCTTAACCATTTATCAGGAAACTCTGCGGCTTTTGAACCGTCTTTATTTCTTAGCACCGCACCTTGATTAAATTTTTCAGTATAGGGCACGCTGTGATTTCCATTTTTGTCTGCAAGCATATCAAAGAGCTTTTCCCGCATTTCTACTTTCACGCGCAGCAAATCTGGGTCTTCAATAAGATTATTCATTTCATTCGGGTCATTTTCCAAATCATATAGTTCTTCAGTGTCCCACACCCCATGATATTGAATCAGCTTATACTTGTCGGTGCGAAGCGCAAAGGTTGTTGGCGTATGAGGATAATTAAACTCCCAGTAATATTCATATAAAAAGGCGTCTCGCCACTGCTCGGGCTTTTTCCCTGCAACACTTTTAAATTCGGAATCGATGATGCTTACTAAGCTGTCACCTTCAAACTGCTCGGGCGATTTAGCGCCAGCAATGTCGAGCACTGTAGGACCAATATCAATTCCCAGCGCCATTTTCTCAATGCTTTGCTTTGGCGCTACTTTGGTGGGTGACCACATTAAAAGCGGCACGCGAATAGACTCTTCGTAGGCATTGCGCTTATCAATCAACCCATGTTCACCAAATAAAAAGCCGTTGTCGCCCATCAAAAAAACGGTGGTATTTTCCTTAAGTCCATTTTCATCCAAATACGCTAAAATTCGGCCTATGCTGTCATCAACTGCTGCAATTGCACGATAATACTGACGTTTATATTCTGCTACATCGAGGGTGCTGTGATAAGGGAAGTCCACTCCGTGCCAGCTATTACGCTGGTTTTTCACCCACATGGGTTTTCCGGCGTAATTCTCAGGCGTATCTGCCATGGAATCGGGAAGGGCTATTTCAACCTCTGCATATAGATTCTCATGGCGTGGTGCGGGTGAAAAGTCTGCATGTACTGCCTTGTGAGAAAGATACAAAAAGAAAGGCTTGTCTGCATCTGATGAAGTACTGCTATCGTTAAGATGCGCCTTTATCCATTCAAGGGAATAATCGGTTAACTCGTCGGTAATGTAGCCTATTTGTGGTACACGCTCTCCATTAATATTAAAGGTGTTCACATTGCCCTGTGCATCTTCAACCGGAAAATAATTACCCTGCCCGGGGAAGCTCAACCAATAATCGAAGCCCGGTTGAGGGTCGTCTGTGTAATGCGCATCTCCCCCTGTGCCGCCCATGTGCCACTTACCAACAAACGCGGTTTTATAACCCGCCTTTTGAAGGTATTCAGGAAAAAATCGAGAAGCCTCATCGGCAGATGAATTGTTATCTACTACTCCGTGATTATGCATATATTGACTGGTTAAAATAGACGCTCGACTTGGCGAACATAAAGAGGTGGTAACAAAGGCATTTTTAAAATGTACGCCCTGGTTTGCCAAGGTATTGATATTAGGCGTACTGACCTCCGGATTCATAAATCCCATTAAGTCATAGCGCTGGTCGTCTGTAAGAATAAATATGACGTTTTGCTTTTTATGCTGAGTGCTCTGTTCGTTTTGTTCAACGCTTGAGAAAGCGTTGCTCGCAAAACAAAGAACAACACTTGCAATGATTGTAAATAATACGCCTGAAATTAACCGCATGCTTTTACCTAATTCTGATGAATATTTGTTTGACGTTAATTCGGTTTTTAAGGTCGTGCAATACCGCTTCGTCACATGTCGTTAACGAAATTTACTATTTTCACAGATTTAACATCTATTTCATTGGAAATGTAATTAATATTTGTAACAGAAAAGTTAATTTTAAATATAGTGAAGGCTAAAAAGTAATGCTAGCGTGTTGTGATGGTTATTTGAATATTTACCTTTTCACTTTTTTACCTTGTCACTTTTTTAAGGAATCGCCATGTTGAAAACGCTGTTACAATTAATTTTTCTTACCATTTACCTATTTACACACGCTTTCGATTCCTCTGCACAGTCTCTTCCAGAGGATCTTCCTTACCCAGCTAGCCCGCTTGCCAAAAATGTGAAAATTCATCCTCGTACCGTATCGATCGGCCATGGCGACAACTGGGCAATCACCTGGGCAGATGATGGGCATCAATATTCATTTTTTACAGATGGGAAAGGCTTTGGTGTGCATCCAGAAGATGTCAGTATTTCACCTACGATGATAATCGGAACACCCCCTAACGTGACAGGTAAGGATATTCCATCAGAAAGCGGAACACTGCCCTTCCTGGAGGGTGGTAGCGACTCTGCAAAAGTGAGTGGATTAGTCATGATTGAGTCTGTGCTTTATGCATGGGTACGTAATCTTAACCTTCCGGATATGCCTAAAGGCACAGGCTCAGTATTAAAATATTCAAAGGATTACGCCAAAACCTGGACTTATGTTGACTGGAATTTTCCTCAGATTGGCTATCCGGTATGGATGAATGCAGGTCAAAATTATGCAGACGCACAAGACGATTATGCCTACTTTATATCGCCAAATGGTGAGAGTGCATATGCAGATTACGAAGGCATTATTTTAGGGCGCGTGCACAAAGATAAAATTCTGGAACAAGATGCCTATCGTTTTTTTGCAGGTCTGGATGCAAATGAACAAGCCATATGGGATGCATTTGAAAAGCGAAAACCCATATTTGAGCATGCAAGGGGCACTTTCAGACCCGAAATTGTATACAACCCCGGACTTAAAAAATACATGTTGTCCATTGCATCGCCCTATGGCGAGTGGATGTGGTGGGTAAATGATAATCCTGAGCGTCAGCCGCATATGGGTATTTTTGAAGCGGACAATCCCTGGGGCCCATGGAAAACCATTGTTTTGGAGGAAAATTGGGGCGCACCTGAAAATCGTTTTTCACCCCGCATTCCAGCTAAATGGATAAGCGAAGACGGTAAAAGTTTTTACTTGCTCTACTCATGCATACCTACCGGTCCGTATCGGTTTAATTTACAAAAAGTCACTCTGAACTAAAAAACGCGGTATGCTACAACCCAACACGCTTGAAATTTTTAAAAAACGGAATGCACAAGAACAGAAATGCGCGCTTAAATGCTCACTTAGGTGAGTTAAATGCCTGGGCGCTGGCTGCAAAAAACCTCAACGATATACAAGAAACGGCTGAGCGCATAAGGCGCTTTGCTCGTTCTCAGCGCTACGTTCACAACAATTTATTTCTATGGTTTTTTACCGTTTTAGGGAGCATTGTTTGTCTCCTTGGCTTTTGGCCACAATTTCATGTCAGTCCAGATACTCGATTGATTTTGAAGATTATTGGTGGTTTTACCGCACTTGGCTGCGCCTTTGGTATTTACTGGCGTTATGCGAAGGTTAAACAAGCTGGGGATAAGCTATACATACGCGCAGTGGCAATCGCTGCCGGCGTTACCCGCGATTATTCCTATGATCCAAAGGCGCTTTGGTACGAATTGAAAGATCGGTTTCATATGTTCAATGATGGCGACGAAGGCCAGAAAATCAGTACACGCTACACGGGTAATGATCAAGGCATTGACTTCGAACTGGTGGAGTTTCGCTATGTCGATGTAAGGCGTTACACCACAACTGATGGCAAAGGCAGAACCCGCACAAAAACGCAAAAAACCACCAAGTATAAATACGCAATGCTTGTGCAAATGTCTGAATTTAATTTCTTGAGTATTAACGTGCCTCGATTTTCGCAAGCCTGGGATTCTGCAAGTCACAGCTTTAATAGTAAATTTAAAGTACGCTGTGCAAGCGAGATAAAGGCCGCTAAATTCTTTGACCCAAAGGTCGTATTGGCGTTTACTGACCAATTTGCTTTCATAAAGTCATTAGACGTAACGCCAATGTCGCGAGTTTGCATTGAGCTTTCACATGAAGTTATGCCAACAAAGGTAAGTACACCCTCGCTTAGAGAGCCCGACACTTATCTTGCAAGGCTGGTCGCCCCCAGTAAGTTGGTATTGCTGGAACGAGCAAAAGCATTAATTCATTTTATTAATGAAAACAAATAGCGTTTAATAGGGCGCAAGCCTAAGTTGTTATTAACGAAAGCGCTATTAAAAACAAGGACAAAAAGGACAAGCTGTATGATCGTATTATCTGTTGTTGTTGTGTTGCTCATCATCGCAATCATCGTGCTTTATAATCAGATTATTGCCAATCAGAACCGGGCAAAACGCGCATGGTCTGATGTGATCACCTATGAAAAATTGAAACAGGATGTTATTCCCGACCTCACCAAAGTTGCCGAAGAATTTAAAGAGTTTGAAAGTGATTTTTTTGCGAAGGTCACTGCCTTGAGGGAGTCAATCGGGCAACTTGATGAAGATAAAATTGACGTTGACGCGCTTGCACAGGTAGAAGCCAGATCAAATGCCTTATTTTCTTCTTTTAAAGCGACCGCCGAAAATTATCCAGAATTGGGTTCAACAGATATCATTGAAAAGCTAATGGAAGAAATCAGCGATAAAAATGAAAATGTCGCTGCCGCGATCACTATATTTAACCGAGCCGTTGAGCACTTCAATAATTCCATCGAAATGGTGCCTTACAATCTCGTCAATGCATTTTTTGCTCGAAAACAAAAGCTGGATAACTTCAAACATGAAGGAGCAATGGACGGCTACAGTTATAAGCCTAACTTTTAGCGAGCAGATTGTGCTAGCCACGCAACCAGGCAATGTCACTCAAGAGCCACAAAAGCTTGCTTATCAGATATTAAGCGGCTTCGATAAGTCGTATCGACTCTACAGCAGGATTACCTCGGGTGCGCAAGAGCGCTTTGAAAATTGTCAGTGGCGTGCCTCAAGCATTGCTATAAAAGAACGGATTACCATTTATCATCAAAGCCTGTCTGAAATTGTGACTGAAATTTATCAGTCTATTCACCCGCAGCAACTCCCCGATACCTTCTGGCAACAGACCAAAGAGCATTACACAAAATTACTTAGCGACCATCCGCAGTTTGAGCTTGCGGAAACCTTTTATAACTCGGTCATCGGCCGAATTTATCGTCACGGGCGCATAGATAATAAAATCATGTTTGTTCTGCCATCACGGTGTTATTTGCCCGGGCAAGACAGACACAAAGTGGTAAACAGTTTTGATACCTCTGGCACTGTGCGTGCCATGTACGAGGCAATTTTTGATACCTATCGCTTTAAAGTCGACTACGATAACTTTGACCTGGATTTGGAAAATCTGGATCAAGCGCTCAGAAAGCGTTTAAATCGGGAACAGCTTGCATCTGTGCACACGGTTGAGGTATTGAAATCGGTTTTTTATCGAGGCAAGGCCGCGTATTTAGTGGGCAGAATTTGCATGCCTGATGAAACCCTGCCTTTTGTTATTGCGCTTCAAATGACCGACATGGGTACCTTGATGGTCGATGCGCTTTTAACAGAACGTGCGCACATGAGCGTCATTTTTGGTTTTGCACGCTCCTATTTTATGGCAGAAACACAGCATCCCGCTGAAGTTGTCGCCTTTTTGCAAGAGCTTTTGCCACACAAAAAGCATTTTGAGCTCTATACGTCTTTAGGTTTTTATAAACACGGAAAAACCGTTTTTTACCGAAATTTTCTGCAACATCTCGATAGTAGTGAGGATCATTTCGAACTGGCACCTGGCATTAAAGGCTTGGTAATGGCGGTGTTTCACCTGCCTTCCTACGGTGTCGTGTTTAAGGTCATTCGTGATGAATTTGCTGAAAGTAAAAAAATTACCCGTGAGCATGTTAAAGATCGCTATCGCTTGGTAAAAATGACCGACAGAGTTGGCCGAATGGCTGATACCCATGAATATGTTAATTTCAGCTTTCCTCGCGCGCGCTTTTCTCAAACCCTGCTGAGCCACTTGCTCCAAACCTGCGCAAGCAGTGTGATATTAAAAGAGGACGAGGTGATCATTAAACACCTATATTGCGAGCGGAAAATGACCCCGCTCAATTTATATTTACAGCAAGAAACAGATGAAGACAAACAGCGCGCGGCAATCAAAGATTTAGGTTTATGTATCAAGCAAATTGCCTATGCCAACATTTTCCCCGGCGATATGCTGCATAAGAACTTTGGTATTACTAAAACGGGGCGCGTCATTTTTTATGATTATGATGAAATTTGCTACATGAACGAACGCAATTTCAGAGAGTTACCACAATCAGACGACCCTTATGCCCTCGATACCCTTTCTGTTGCGCCTGACGATGTTTTTCCACAGCAGTTTGAGCACTTCATTGTGGGTAAAAAACACTTAAAAGATATGCTTAAGGAATACCACGGCGACCTGTTCACGCCTCAATATTGGCGTGAACTTCAAGCTATAGCTGCAAAAGGCATTATCCAGAACTTCACGCCCTACCCTGAACATATTCGTTTTCGTCGCCAGGTTTAAACGCACGTCGCTTATTTTAACAATAAAACAAAGTGCGCCACGATCGTGCCCATGGCAATGACCCAAACCGTACTTCTTGCAATGTGCCAATTACACCAATAACAAATCAAGTAAATAAGCCGAAGCAGTACAAAGGCAATGCATAATTGCGCCGTGTACACTGTGTGCGCGTCCAACGCCAACACTAGCAAGACGGTGGGAGCAAAAAAACAGATGGCTTCAAAACAGTTGTCGTGCGCCGCTTTTGCCCGAGCGCCTAAGCCTTCCAGACGATTTTGCTGTGAACGCGGATGACGATTATCGTACTTCCCCTCTTTGTGCATCAGGTAAGCCAGCGGGACTTTAGCGAGCATCGGCATAAACAGCACAATAGCCATACATATAATAATGACAAACACTTAATGTTCCTTTTTATAATTAAAAGAGTATCTTACATACACAAATAATAGGTTATCAGTTATTCTTTTGGTATGAAAATACTCATTGTCGAAGACGAACCCACCGTCGCAAAATATATTGAGCAGGGACTAACACAGTCTGGTCACGAATGCGTGATCGCAGAAGATGGCGAGAAAGGCCTGGCATTGGCAAGCTCTGGCGATGCTAATGCTTCAAGATTTGATGTCATTGTTCTTGACAGAATGCTGCCTAAACTAGATGGATTGGCGCTTCTAGAAAAGCTACGGGAATTAGACATAAGCACCCCAACACTTTTTTTAAGTGCCAAAAACAAAGTAGAAGACAAAGTAACCGGCCTTAGAGCTGGCGCAGACGATTATTTAACTAAGCCTTTTGCCTTTGAAGAACTGTTGGCCCGCGTTGAAATACTTGCCAGTCGCGCAAGCCCATCTGTGAAGAGCAGAACGGAGCTTGTGTTAGGGGAACTTAAACTGGATTTGATAAATCGCAAGGTATTAAGAGAAGGCAGAGAGATAGATTTGCAGTCCAAAGAATTTAAGTTACTTGAATACTTAATGTTGAACGAGGGAAAAATCGTCACTCGGACCATGCTTTTAGAAAAAGTTTGGGAATATAACTTTGATCCGCAAACAAACGTCATTGATGTTCATATCAGTCGGCTTCGCAATAAAATCGATAAAGGGTTTGAATTTCCTATGATCGAAACTATTCGCGGCGCAGGTTATAAGATCAGTGCGGGTTAAATGCAGATAAACATAAAATGAAATTTGTTTTTTCGCTGATACGCCTTTTATATGGGCAAGCAGGAGTCATATAAATGCGCGCCATTCAAGCCTACAGCAAAAGCTCAAGCTTTATTGTCAGCTTTATTTTCATCATATTGCTATTTATTGGCGTGTCGTTTAATACTTATGTCCAAACCGTCACCAGCGACGACCTGCTCATACGCGAAACACAAGCTGCTATACTGGCCGATATCGGCGGATTTAGAAGCTTATACAATGCAGCAGGCCGCCCTGCTGTAGTCAAAGCCCTTCAGGATCGCACCAACAATTTAAGCAACGATTTTTTGTATTACCTTAAAAACGGAAACGATGAATATATTGCTGGTAATTTAAGTAAGTGGCCCGCGTCAGATGCTATTCCTATTAAAAATGGTTTACTTGAAATTCAGGTTCGCTTGCGCAAAAACGATGATAAAGTCGGCGTAAGAGGCCAAAAGGAAACGGCTATTGCCATGATTGTCGAGTTTGGCAACAAAGACTCTTTGATGGTTGCCCGAAGCGTTAAAGATATTGAGTTTTCTCACAAGCTGGCGCAAATATCATCAATCGTGTTGATTGTGATTGTAAGCATAATTTCAGTCTTAAGTATTGTTGTGGCCTATTACGTGGTGAGTCGAATCAATCTTATCTCTGATACAGCTGATGAGATTATCAGTACTGGGAATTTAAGCGACAGACTTTATGTTGAAAGTAACTGGGATGATTTAAGTAAATTAACCTTGGCGCTTAATCAAATGCTCGACAAAATAGAGCAGTCGGTTAACAGCATTCAAAGTGTGTCAGACAGCATCGCTCATGATTTACGAACGCCCCTTACAAGACTGAAATCTCACATTGAGCAAATAGAGCATGACGAGAAAGGTGCACTCATTGCTGAATGCGATAATATTCTGGCGATTTTCAATTCTTTACTCAGAATCACAGATATTGAAACCAGTGCTAAACGCGCCGGGTTTGCACATGAGAATGTCAGCGCAGTCGCAGAAGACGCAATTGATCTTTATCAGCCTGTCATTGAAGAAAAATCCATCACGCTGGGAATGAATGTTGCGTCTGATTTAACTTTGTACTGCGATAAAAACCTGCTCTTTCAAGCGTTTGCAAATGTCATTGATAACGCCGTAAAATTTACACCTGAAGGCGGTGATATTTCAATTACATTCCTTAGAGAAAAACGCAAAAATGCGCTTGTTTTTCAGGTGGATGATAGTGGAATAGGCGTAAGTGATGAAGTGGTAGATAAGCTGACACAGCGCTTCTTCAGAGAAGATAAAAGCCGAACGCAAAGCGGGAATGGCTTGGGCCTATCACTGGTGGCTGCCATCGTAAGTTTGCACAAAGGCGAAATTAAGTTTGGCAAAACCCGATTAAATCGCGCATCGGGTTTAAGCTGTCGAATAGAACTGCCAGAAACAAAAGAATAAATTACCGTTTATGTTTAATTATTGTTTTTGCATGAAAATGGTTACTTCCGCCATTACGATACCAAATTTTTTGATATATGAACGATTCATCATCGTGTCGGAATTAAAGGCCCAAAACCAATCATCGAAATTTACACGATAAGTAGAGCCATCAACCTCTAAATCCATTTCATAGGCAAAATTAAACGCATTACCGTAAGAAATACCCGTAGCAGGACCGGCAATATCGCCAGCATTGCCCGTATATGTGCCATCTGGGTTTTTGCTAATGGTCCATACACGCTTTTTAACACCATCGCCCACACCATATTCAAAGGTTTCATCAAGGATTAGATTGCCGTTTTCTTTGTAGGCATCAATGTCTACGATAAAGCGCTGTACCACTTCACCGCTTCGATTTTGAACAATACCCCACGCCTTTACTTTTCCGTCAAAAAACTCATCAATATCAAACTCCGGCTCAACGTCTCGGTAAGATTCGCCGTCAATCGAAATTGAACAAGCGCTTAAAGTAAGCAGAGCAGCAATCACACCTAGCGTTTTTAAAAAATTTGAGAACAGATGATGGATGTTCATAAACAACTCCGGTTGTAGTTCAATTAAAAGAAAAGCATTGGATAGAGAAAGGGCGCAATAATCAAGCGCCCCTATGACTCAGTTTATATAGATTTAATTTCGAAGACCAAGCAATTGCTCACGCATTTTTGGTTCTGACGTTTGTTCTGAAAGCCAAATATCAAAAAACCATTGGGTAAACTCTTCATCCTCAATTGTGCCCAGTTTCTCGTCGTTAAAATAAAAATGGCTATGCCTGTTTGCGTCTACAACGCCAGTAAGCGTTTCGCCTTCATTAACATTAGGAAAAACCTGACGCATTTTTTCAAACCACTTAGCAAGCTTGACTTCGTTTTTCATGCCTTGCTTTCGCATTTCGTCAACGCTACGGCTGGCAATATTTTCGCCCTCAAAATCGCGTAGGTAAGTCAGCGATAAAGCGAAAGGCTTGCTGCGATCAAACTCGCCATCTGGTGCAATAAGCTTTGCGTCGTAAATGTCCCAAAATAACACTTCAAGTCGAGCCTCGCCCACAGGCTTTGGATTGCTTATGTATGTTTTCACACCGTATGCGGTATTACTCATCAGCAGAAACATTCCGAAGATAAGGGAAATTGCGTATTTCATTAGTCTAACCTCACTTGCATATGCCCCTATTAACGCACAAACACGGCCCTTTAGATCATTAAGATTTGTTAATTATGCATAAGGCATCGTAAACTCTAGTTATTTAATTGCTCATACAGAGAGCCCTACAATTTCTGCACCTTTACCTTATTCGCCGATAAGCGAACTTGAAAAAAAGTTGAGTATTCAACTGCCTTCTCCGCTTGAAACATTTCAAATGGAGGGACGAGACATTTGGTGCAAACGGGACGATCTTATTCATCCTGTGATTAGCGGAAATAAATGGCGAAAGCTCAAAGCGACAGCTTATTGGCTAGTGAAGGAGAACATACCTGCTCTTGCAAGCTTTGGTGGAGCCTATTCCAACCATTTGCATGCTTTAGCCTATGTGTGCAAAGTACTCAATATCCAGTTTCATGCTGTTGTTCGCGCGCACCCTCAAAGCCCCTTGACTCCCACCCTATCTGACATAAAAAATTGGGGAAGTCGCATTCATTTTGTATCCCGTGACGAATATCGCCTTCGTAACGATGAAGCCTACATCGAGCAATTGAAACAGGAATTGCAAGTTGACTATGTGATCCCAGAAGGTGGTTCCAATGAAGCATGCATTCATGGTGTAGAAGACATTATTGAAGAACTTAACAAGCAACACACTCAAGTCTTTGATTACATCCTTGCTCCTGTTGCAAGCGGCGGCACGCTTGCCGGCCTTATCAGCGGCGTAAGAAAGGCAAAGCTGGCGACTCAGGTGCTTGGCATCGCCGTACTCAAAGGAAAAGCGTATCTAACCGACTCGGTTGAAAGCCTTTTGCCAAATACTGACGCAAGTTATCATAACTGGGAAATATTTTATGAAGCATCAGTCGTATGTGGTGGATATGCAAAATTGTCCAAGGAGCTTGAAGCATTTGGTGAGCAATTTAGTAAAACTCATTTTACATTAGATCGCGTGTACAATACGAAAAGCTTCTTCGCCTTAAAGATGCTGCTTCAGCAAGCGCGCTTTCGCAACAAAAAAATCCTCATTCTCCAAACTGGCGGACTTCAAGGTAACAGAAAAACTGCGCTTTAATTGCAGAAGATTAGGATCGGTTGATTGGCAGGAAAGTTTTAAGTGATTTTTTAGATAAAGTCATAAGACAAAAATTTTTACGCTTTTTTTATCAATTTCACTTAAATATCAAGAAAATTCGAGCTGTTTATCCCTTATTTTACTGAACTGTTTTGATAAGCCAGCCGTTAATAAAAATAAGAGAACTTGCTTATTAAAGTAAAATTTAGAGGATATCTTTTGAAGCCAAATATGATTTTAAAACAAAACATACCTTATGCCGCATTGATTTATTCTGCGCTTGATGTGTGTGAACTCATGCTGGCTCGTTCCTCCACACTTTACCCCTTTGCTGTTGTGTCCATCGAAAACGATATTCAATGCGTATTTACCGATACTAAAGACGAACATGCTCAAAGCGGCATGATTGAGGTCTTGGAAGAACGCCTTGCAGAGCATCGCATTATTGCTGAAAACGCCATCAGCGTTTTAGTGTATGCAGCGACCATCACCACGCAAAAGGCTACAGAAAGTGAAGCGATTGTGTTCAATATTACGGATTCAAATGGCGAAAATACAGTCACCCTGTACCCATATATCCAACAAAAAAACACCATTCGATTGGGCACTCCATTTACGTGTAATTTTTAAATAATTTTAATTCTCTTATTTATAATATTTGATTCAGATTTTTTTGCCTTTGCTAGCTGCGCTAATCGTTTGGTTTATTGCTTTAAAAAGTTGTGATTGTGCGCCACACTGTTATCATGCGCAAAAATTTCAATCAGGTTTTATAGAGGTCTTATTATGTCTCGAGTGTTAATCATTGGCGCCGGCGGTGTTGCATCTGTCACCATAAAAAAGTGTGCGCGACTGCCGCAATTTTTTGATGAAATTTACCTGGCGTCACGCACCGTAGCCAAGTGTGAAGCTCTGCAAAATGAAGTGGGTGAAGATAGAGTAAAGGGCGTATTTGCGCTTGATGCTGATAAAGCAGAAGAAGTTGAAGCGCTAATAAACAAAGTGAATCCTGATTTGGTTATTAACCTGGCGCTTCCCTACCAAGACTTGCCAATAATGGATGCCTGTTTGGCAACAAAAACCGACTATTTGGACACCGCAAACTACGAGCCAAAAGACGAGGCAAAATTTGAATACTCGTGGCAGTGGGCATATCAGGACAAATTTAAAGATGCTGGGATTATGGCACTGCTTGGTAGTGGCTTTGACCCGGGTGTAACCAATGTTTATACCGCATACGCAGCTAAACACTACTTTGATGAAATTCATTATCTGGATATTGTGGATTGTAATGGCGGTGATCACGGACAGGCCTTTGCAACTAATTTTAATCCTGAAATCAATATTCGTGAAATCACTCAGCGCGGTCGCTTTTATGAGAACGGCGAGTGGAAAGAAACAGATCCATTAAGCGTGAGGGAAGACCTGAATTATCAGAATATTGGCGTGCGCGCTTCTTATTTGATGTTCCATGAAGAATTGGAATCATTGGTTAAACACTTCCCAACACTAAAGCGCGCCCGTTTTTGGATGACCTTTGGCGATGCTTATTTAACGCATTTACGCGTGCTAGAAGGCATTGGCATGACAAGCATTGAGCCGGTTGAGTTTCAGGGCCAACAAATTGTGCCGCTGGAGTTTTTAAAAGCCGTTCTTCCTAACCCTGGTTCACTTGCAGATGGTTATACGGGAATGACCTGCATTGGCACCTATATTACCGGCATAAAAGACGGTAAAGAGAAAACGATATTTATCTACAATAATTGCGATCACGCCAAGTGTTTTGAGGAGGTGGGTGCTCAAGCAGTTTCTTATACTACTGGCGTACCCGCCATGATTGGCTCAGTGTTAATGCTTAACAAAAAATGGCATAAGCCGGGTGTTTGGAATATGGAGCAATTTGACCCGGATCCGTTTATGGAAATGCTAAATGAACATGGCCTCCCCTGGCATGTTATAGAATGCGAAAGCAGTCCTTTCAGTAAATAAATACCTGAAAGGGTCAGCGAGTTTAAATAGAGGGAGGGGCCTAAGTAAATAAAGACGCTGTGCACCATCCATGGTCGCTCGACACATGCCATCCATGGCATGTGACGCTTTATTTACTTAGACCCCTCCCTCTTTGTGTTTAAACTCGCTTGCATTTAAACTGTGCGCAAACTTAGTTTAATTTCTGTCCCCTGTCGCACTTATCTTGAGCCCGTTTCAATGGTGAAGGAAATAAAATGGAAAAATATTTAAGAGACGATATTCCCAGTCCCTGTTATGTTTGTGACGAAGAAAAATTAGAGCAAAACTTGCAAATCATGGCGCGCGTGCAGCGCGAGGCAGACGTGGATATTATTCTCGCGCTTAAAGGTTTTTCTATGTGGTCAACCTTTGGGCTCATTAAACAATATCTTAAAGGGGCAACTTCCAGCGGCGTATGGGAAGCTCGCCTCGCGCGCGAAGAAATGGGCGGTGAAGTGCATGTATTTTCGCCGGCTTATAAATCAAAAGACATCGCGCAATTGACGGGATTAGTTAATCACATATCCTTTAATAGTCTAGCGCAATGGCATCAGCATAAAGACGCTATTGTAAATAGCGATATTTCAGCTGGATTGCGCGTCAATCCAGAAAATCAGGAAGCCGAAACACCGCTTTACGACCCATGTGCACCGGGTTCTCGCCTTGGTATTTTGGCGCGCGATTTGGAAGGTGCCGATTTATCACATATCAACGGTTTCCATGTGCATAATTTATGTGAGTGTGATTCATACGCGGCTGAACGCACGCTTGATGCGATTGAGAAAAAGTTTGGTCAGTATCTACCACAACTGCACTGGTTAAACATTGGCGGTGGACATTTAATGACCCGTGAGGGATATGACGTTGAACACCTCATACAAACGCTTAAACGTTTCAAGGCTAAATATCCTAACTTGCGCATTATTATGGAGCCTGGCTCTGCCGTTGCCTGGCAAGCTGGACCACTTATAGCCGAAGTGGTAGATATTGTTGAGAATGAAGACAAGATCGCAATATTAGATATATCCGCTACGGCTCACATGCCTGACGTACTTGAGATGCCTTATCGTCCTACCATTACCGGTGCCGGAAAAGAAAATGAAAAAGCATACAATTATCGCTTTGGTGGTAATTCCTGTTTGGCAGGTGATGTCATTGAAGTGTATAGCTTTGACGAGCCACTTAAGCCAGGTACGCGGCTGATATTTGAAGATATGTTGCATTACACCATGGTAAAAACGACCTTCTTCAATGGTGTTGAGCATCCTGGTATTGGCATTTTACGCAAAAATGGCGACTTTGATTTAGTCAGACAGTTTAGCTACGAAGATTTTAAAGGACGTTTGTCTTGATCCTATCTTTCAAAAATTGAAACAGGGCGCTGTATTCATTCAGCGCCCTTTTTTTGCCCTTTCAAGTCGAAAAACCGTTCTTACAAGGTGTAATTTAGACCGAGATAGTAAAAACGTCCTCGTGGGCCGGCTGGTCTTGATAAGGACGACAAGAATGGCTCTTCATCAAGTGCATTGTTGACACCTCCGTAAATTTCAATAGTTTCATCGTAATCGTACGAAAGTGAAACGTCATGTACAAAAGCTGTACCAGTGTGAGTAATATTCACAAAATCCGGATCATTTTGTACGTCCTCAAGCTCTAAGCCCGGTAAAAGCTGATCAGACTCATATCTCAATCGATAACCAAAGGTAAATTTATCGTAAATGTAGTCAGCGTTGAAATTTATAATCCATTCTGGGCGAGTAAAAGTACCAAGCACATCAGTTACTTCGTCCGGCGCGGAGACATCACGCACTTCTTCATTTTTTAGAAAGTGAGTTCCGTTCAGGGTCATTTGTAACAACCCAGCCTCGTTTAGAGAATAGTCATAATCAACTCTGAAATCGATACCGCTGGTTTCTACTGCGGCAAGATTAATGAAGCCTGAACGAAAATCAGTAATGAAACCGTTGGTGGGATCCCTGTCAATTGCTTCGCAAAACTGATTGTTAATAGTAGGTGCATCTACACAATTAGATGCGATATCAAAACCTGTTAAAGAATCAATAAGCCCGTCAATTTGAATATCATAATAATCAAGGGTTACAACCAGACCATCAAGTGCTACACCAAGCTCAGATGAGGGAGTCCAGACGACTCCCAAGGTCAATGTTTCAGCCTCTTCAGGGTCTAAATCCGGGTTACCACCTGTTGTTCCTGAAATACGCGCTGACACGAAATTGGTAGAATCGTAGGTGCCATCAGCGACTGTACTGCCAATCAACGCGATACAATTTGCTTCTCTGAATTGTGACCCTGCGCCTATTTCAGCCTGATTACATGGATCTGAACTGGCACCAAGCGTAGCTGAAAATGTTGGCGCAAACGCCTCGCCTATGTTCGGCACACGAACGGCTTCTGATAAGGTACTTCGTATTGCGAGGGAATCTATCGGCTCCCAAACGAAACCAACCGTCCAAGCATCGGTGCTTCCATAAGGGTCATAATCAGAGTATCGATAAGCGGTGCGCAACTCTATCAACTCTGCAAGGTATGCGCCTTCAATAATTGGTACGAAGGCTTCTACAAAATATTCAGATACCTCGTATTCTCCAAAGGAAGGATTTGTAGGACCTGCATCAGAATCTTGTGTAGTAAAAGTAAAACCCGATGCGGCAAAATTACCAGGTGTGTATTCACTTGTTTCTCGGCGCCACTCATAACCCAAAGCAAAGCGCACAGGTCCAGCGGGTAACTGAAATAATTCAGAGGTATCGCCCGAAATAAGCGCTAATATATTTTCCTGCTTAATATCGGTCTGTTCCGTATCAGGCCTGAAAATAAAATCAGCGCCTTCTTGGCTAATCGAATCCTTGCCAAAAAGGCTAATAGGCACACATTGACCATCTCCAGCTTGAAAGGTCAAAAAGCCAAAATTATCATTCGCCGCAGGGAAAGGGGAAGTTGGCGGAACTGCTGAACTGTCTAAATCAGATCTGCAAACAATATCTCCCGTTGCTGGATCAATAACCGCATCAATAGCTGAAAAGTACCTATCTTCAAGCCGCTCTCTGGTTGTCACATTTGCATCTGTTTTGCCATAATTATAAGACAACTCGTACTCAAGGGAAGTGGAAGGAATGTAGCCTTCAACACCTATAACAACTCTCATCGTATCGCGCTCAGCCAAAGGGTTAGACTGCGCAGAAACATCAAGCGCGTCACGAGACATAACAAGATCTACAGGTACACCTTCCGACTCCAGCGCCCGAATCTGCGATAGCAACGCTGCGGGTATGAAGGGATTATCTAAAGAGATAGGAATATCATCATTAAATCCATTTACCTGGTCTGTTTCCTGAGTATCACTGGTTACATATTTCGCATCGATAAACAAACTTAAAAAATCCGTTACGTCATAATTACTTACCGCCTGAAAAAGCGTACGCTTGGTATCGGGTAATATAAGCTGATTGTCAGGTAGAACAGGAACTGCATCGCCGCCACTTGCATTAAAGGCGTTTGAATAAATATCGCCAGGATTGTAGGCGCGAAGACTACCCGCATCATCAACCACTTGGCACGATGGAATTTGAGAAGCACCTAAGAAGTTACATCCAACTTGGCCTCCAGAGCCCGCCACATCGCCAAATGCGCTTCCTGAAAGAGAAATCACGCCTCTGTCGCTAGATATTGGTAAACGTTGGTCACTGACATAGGCACTCTTAAAGCGTGGATCCACTCCTAACTGATTTATAACATCCTCGCTATTTGGTATTCTTTGCGCGCGCCCTGAACCAGCAAAGTCTCTATCACGAGCAAAAACAGGGCTTGTCTGTGTATGTTCGATTGCAAAAACCAAATCACCTTTACCATCATTACTGGTAAATCCGTTTGCCAGCGATATGAAAAATTCATTTGCATCATTACGATCTGAAACACCTGCTTGCGCTCTTAGTTCCAAGCCATCAAAGCTGCTGCCGTCGCGCATGTTAAAGTTAACAACGCCTGTTACTGCGTCAGCACCATATACAGCCGAAGCACCTCCAGTGAGTACTTCTACATTCCTCAATAAAGCTGTAGAAATGGTGTTTACATCAACAGAGCCTTCCCCTTCTATGCCAGCTACGTGTCTGCGACCATTTTCCAAAACGAGTGTTCTCTCTGAGCCCAAGTTACGTAAATCCAGCAAACTTGCTCCAAGCGGTGAACCATTGAATGCAGAAAATGAACCGGGAAGTGACGCTTGTAGTTGTGGAGACTCTCTGAGTAAGGCACCAAGGTCGACCTGACCAGATGTTTTAATATCATCCGCCCCAATTGATAATATAGGACTTGCGGATTTAAGCGTGTAGTCTTGCGATACGCGAGAGCCTGTTACGATGATTTTCTCAACTTGCTGTTCGTCTTGTTCTTGTGATTGTTCTTGAGAAAGTACAAGTGATGGTGATGCAGATAAAGCGCAAGCAAGCGCAATACTGACACCTGAACGTGTGAATTTGAGTGTGTTTGTTTTCATTGGTTGTCCTACAAGTGTGTAATCATAAAAAGGTAGCAATTTATATTCCTACCTGTAGCGCAACCCAGATGAGCCTTATGTTATTGTTTCTTATGTTAATTTTTTAGAAAAAAATTAAACTTTTGAATGCTCATTTGACAAGGATTGCACTATAAAATTAGTGCATGCACCTTAAAAGTGCAATGCTCTTATGCTTTGATGTTAGTAGTTGTTCCAATACACAGATAGACTGGATGCAGTAATTAGATTAAATTTGACTAGCTAGTAAGCATAAAAAAACCCGATAACTCTCGCTACCGGGTTTGATTAAATGCACTTCAGATTAGAAGCGGTAGTTTACACCTACACGCACTTCCCAAAGAGAAGGTCCACGGCTGATGGACTGCTCTGGCGCTGAGAAGTTGCTGTAAACAAACTGACCTTCTGGATTAACTTGAACATCAATTACATTTTCTCCAACAAATGAGAATTGACGATAGTCGCCCCATTCATCGTTTAACATATTGGTCAAGTTTTCAATTACGAAGAAAGCGCTTGCTTTGTGGCCTTCCATAAAGCCCGGCAACTGCTGTGAAATGCGTAAATCGGCTTTAATCCACCAATCTGCATTTACTGAGTTACGATTTACGTTTGCTCCACGTTCTAACCCTTCAGCTTCCACAAATGCATTGAAAGCAGCTTCAGTCGCAGCATCATCAAAAATCACATTTGCATCGTTCAATTCTGGAACGTAAAGCAATTGACGAGATGTTGAAGCGTCATAAGCAAAGGCCTGTGTAAAACCATTGTCATCGTCAACATTTGATGTATTCATAGTATACGACGTGGTCTCACCATCGCTTGCTGTACCGAATAAGCTGATACGCGTCTCATATCCATCGATAAATTCTTGAGCGTAGCTTAAGCTAAGCGTAAAGCGATGTGGAATCTCATAGTCCGACGTCGCTGCTTGAGGGTTATTAGGATCAATTGTCGCAAAGTTCACGTAGTTTGAAAACGCGACAGAACTCGTCATCGGGTTAGCATCTTTAGAATCGACATAAGCGTAACCTAATACTGCGTCAAACCCATTTTCCCAGTCTTTAGACACACTGACCGATAATATGCTTGATTCACCGTCGCCTTGTGCAACATTACCAAGCACAAAATCTTGGCCTTCACGTCGTGATGGATCTACCAAAGCATAATCAGTACGGCCTCCAAGGGTCGTCCCTGCACCAACGGCTGTTAAATTCGCATCGCGATAAATGGCTGAGTTTTCTTTGTTGGTATAGATGTAGTCCGCCGTAATAACGTAATCCTGAGGAGCAATATAAGTTAAGCCAACTGCATATTTCCACTCTGAAGGGATATCGAAATCAGGGTCGGTTGCGACAACCCCACCATCACCCGTTGTAGTGCTAGTGTTCGCTACTTCATCAAACAATGCTTGCGGAATATCAAAAATTGGACGACCTTCGCCGGTATATGCAAGATCAAACAGATTTCCAGTGAAGCCCGGTATATCACCAGAACGTCCAGCCTGTTGGAAAGTTCCAATATTCGTCACGCCATCGTTAGAGTAAGCGTTAGATATCCAGACATTAGGGTTACCGCCTGAGTATCGACCAAAACCAGCTCGAAGCTCCAAGTTGTCGGCTACGGCCCAGTTCATTCCAACGCGCGGTTGTAATAATGAAATACCATCCACATTTTGTGTATTAGGGAAGCCATAACGGTCGGTGAAATTTTGGTTCAAACGCGGAACATCGTCAGATGACCACTCGTCATAACGAAGACCTACCATCAACTGAATATCATCAGTGACGTAAAACTCATCTTGAATGTAAAGTGTCGTTACATCATAGCTGAAAGACGCAGCAGCATCGTTTGGATCGTTGGAACCTGCCGAGTTATTATAGTAAATTCTAAAGACGTCGCCAGCTTCAAAGTCAGCAATGCTATTAAAACGATATTCACCTTGAGTGTGCTGCATAAATAGGTTGAACACGTCTAGACTTTCGCGCTCAATACCTGCTGTTATCTCATGGTCGCCCCAGAAATAAGTACCAGCCAGCTTGAAGGTGGTATTTTCCCAATCCAGGTCATTCGATTGACGTGAATCATCAGGACCAATATAAATTGTTCCGCCACCAGCGGTATTTACTTGGACTTCGCCAAAACCAGAAGCAGCATCAAGCGAGATCTGACGGTTATCTAAGTTGGTGCGACCTACTCGAAGTTCAGTCGAAAAGTTTTCTGACCAATCTGAGTATACTGAAAGGACGGTTGAATCCAGCTCGGCACCGCGCTCATAAAAGTGATTCGACAAAGACAATGCTCTTGATCCACTGTCGGATTGACTAATACTAAAACCATCATTGTAGTTATAGGCAAGCGATGCACGATGGTTATCGTTAATGTTCCAATCCAGTTTCAAAAAGATTTTTTCATCTTCAATAGGTGCACTTCCTGGCATACCACCAGCATCATAGCCGTATACTTCTTGAGCAATACGTTGGACGTCAGCGACATCTTGAGCAGAAATGTTACTTCCAATCGCATAATCAAATAACTGAACACCCTCAACTTTCTCATACGCACCATAAATGAATAACGTATCTTTGATTAACGGCGCGCCAATATTTACACCGTAGCGTCTTTCAGTGTAGTTTCCGTTATCTTGCTCTTCACCATTTACAGTGTCACCACGGAAAGAATCACTGGTAAAGTCAAAGAACGCACCGCCTTTGATTTCGTTCGTACCTGATTTTGTTACTGCGTTAATGTTACATGCAGTAAAACCACCATATTGAACGTCAAAAGGTGCCAGTTCTACGGCAACTTCCTGGATTGCATCGAAAGAGAACGGCATACGCTCTGTCGGGTAACCATTGCTGTTTAATCCAAAGTTATCGTTTAGACGCACACCGTCAAGTGTCAAACTGTTAAAACGTGGGCTTGCGCCACCGCATCGAATAGCATCGTTGAAACTTTCATCGATATAGATTCTTGGGTCAGCACGAATAATGTCATTGATGTCACGGTTGATAGCCGGCATATTTTCCAAGTCATCAAGTGTGAAGATGCTTGTTGGGCCTGTTGCTCCAAAGTAGCCGGTGCTTATTGCAGAAGCACTAACAGCAATGGTCTCTACATCTGAATCTGCTTCTAATTGAAGGTTGACATCAAACGCTTCACCTAAGCTAATGAAAACGCCGTCAACAGTCGTATCCTGATAAGCGTCAGAATCGATGATAATTCTGTATGGACCACCTACGCGCAAACCACGTAGCGTAAAGTTACCAGCTTCGTTAACCACCACTTCTCTTGAAGTGCCTGAAGGTACGTGAATAACCGTAATTGTAGTTCCAGCAGCAGGTGTACCGGCAGGTGTCGTAATACGCCCCTGCATGGCTGATGATGTCTCCTGTGCCATAGCCGCGGTAGATAAACCAACGGACATAGCGACTGCAACTGCGATTTTATTCAGTTTAGTCTTTGCAAACATTTTTGTTTCCCTATGTGTTTTTTTTAAAATTTTTTGAATTAATTTTGACGGGGGCATTGTCCGTTCCAATTATGACACTTTTATTACAGTTTGTAATCTTCATGAATGTTTAATATTTCATTTTTCCCGACTTTTCTCATATTGCTAGTGAGTAATCTTTTATGATTTACCTTGGTAATTCTTGGATTTTATTCTCGATATTATCCTCGGTTTTATTGCGCAATAAATAAGCAGCACGTGTTTAAACTAGGGTTTTAATTGAATCCGCCAGGTTCACAAGGTAAAGTTGCGAAAAATACAATGCATTACGTTACCAATGAATCAGCCAATCGTAATTGCGATATCTGGTGCTTCAGGCTCTGGAAAGTCGCTATTTACCCAAAATTTATCGCTTAAACTTAGCCAGCAAGACCAAGAGGTATTGGTTTTGCAAGAAGATCACTACTACAAGTCTCAAGATCATATTCCACTTGAAAAGCGAAGTGAAACAAACTACGACCATCCTGATGCCTTTGAGCATGATTTGCTGGGGCATCACCTTGCCGCCTTAAAAGCGGGTGAGAATATCGACTACCCTGCATATTGTTATAAAACGCATACTCGCTTGGCTGAGACTCAAATTATAAAACCTGCTCCTATCATCGTCATTGAAGGCATTATGCTTTTGACGCAAATTCAGCTATTTGATCACTTCGATATAAAAGTGTTTGTGGATACCGCCTTGGATGTATGTTTGATGCGACGCATGCTCAGAGACACTCAAGAACGCGGGCGATCCATGGTATCCGTGGCGCATCAATATGAAACAACCGTTAAACCCATGTATCACAAATTTATTGAACCTTCTAAAACATTCGCTGATTTGATCGTGCCTCACGGCGGTGAAAATTACCTGGCAGTTGATGTCGTCAGCAGTTATTTATCCAACTACAAACAGGAAAACACCCATAATGGTTAGTATTTTAGGCGTATTGTTTTTATTAGCCGTTGCGGTGTTAGTCAGTAAGTCCAGAAAAAGCATTAATTTACGAACAGTAGGTGGCGCTTTTGGCCTGCAGGTACTCATTGGCGCATTTATTCTTTATACCGATATTGGCGTGGTTGCTTTGAACGAAGCCACTATGTTTATTCAAGGAATTATTGACTACTCTCAATCAGGTATTGAGTTTTTATTCGGCCCTTTAAGTAATAATTCACTGGGCTTCATTTTTGCATTCAACGTGCTGCCAGTAATTATCTTTTTCTCTTCTTTAATCGCTGTTCTATACCATCTCAAAATCATGTCAGTGATCATCAGAATAATAGGCGGTGCACTTCATAAGCTATTGGGAACAAGTAATCCAGAGTCCATGTCAGCCGCAGCCAATATTTTTGTAGGCCAAACCGAAGCTCCATTGATAATCAAACCCTTTCTGCCACAAATGACACGCTCAGAATTATTCGCGGTGATGGTAGGCGGATTAGCCACTGTGGCAGGGTCAATCATGGCGGGTTATGTACAGCTTGGTGTTGAGCTTAAATATTTATTGGCGGCAAGCTTTATGGCCGCACCCGGCGGCTTGCTAATGGCAAAGCTGATTGAGCCAGAAACGAGCACGCCCAACCAAACCTTGACCGACGTCAAATCAGATACTGAAGAATATGCTAATGTGCTTGACGCTGCGGCAAGCGGAGCGACGTCGGGGCTAAACCTTGCTGTTAATGTAGGTGCCATGCTGTTGGCTTTTATTGCATTAATTGCCATGCTCAACGGCATTTTAGGCGCACTGGGTGGCTACGTAGGCATTGAGAATTTAACCATAGAATACATTTTGGGAATTATTTTTCAGCCAATTGCTTGGCTTATCGGCGTTCCCTGGAACGAAGCGCAACTGGCAGGTAGCTTTATTGGTCAGAAAGTTGTAGTTAATGAGTTTGTAGCATATGCCAACTTTGTTACTTACTTCGACCAGCTTTCTGAGCAAACAAAAGCAATCGTGACTTTTGCATTGTGCGGTTTTGCAAATTTAAGCTCAATTGCCATTTTGCTAGGTGGCATTGGAGCAATTGCACCAAACAGACGTAAAGACATTGCGCGCTTAGGCTTAAAAGCGGTATTGGCCGCAACCTTGGCAAACCTGATGAGCGCAGCCTTGGCAGGAATTTTTATTTCCTTGGCATGAGTGAACTCACTCATTTGCAGATTGAAAGCATCTAGATAAGGGAGAGGGGAGTCCAAATTATGAGACGCTGTAAACCCATCCCTGGGCGCTCGACACACGCCATCCTTGGCGTGTGACGCTCATAATTTGGACTCCCCTCTCCCTTATCTAGATACACTTCACTCAATGCAATAAACAAATTTTGATTTAACAACGGACACTCAAACATGAAATTAGAAGCGGTAGATTATCAATCGCCCACAGCGGCTAAAGACTTCGTTGAGTCGCTTCGCCAAACAGGATTTGGCGTATTAAAAAACCATCCTATTTCGCAAGAGCGCGTGAGTGATATTTATAAGCACTGGGAAGCGTTTTTTAATTCCAATGAAAAGGAAGACTATTTGTACAATAAAGGTACGCAAGACGGATTTTTTCCTAAACGCGTTTCCGAGGTGGCTAAAGGCTTTAAGAAAAAAGACATCAAAGAGTATTATCACTATTATCCTTGGGGCCAGTGCCCAGACCATCTTAAAGCTGAAATCCATGCCTATTATGAAAGCACTTTGGAATTGGCCAGTGAACTTCTTAACTGGATAGAACAAGAGTCTCCTGATGATGTCAGCAAACATTATCGCGAACCGCTTTCCAATATGATAAAAAATAGTGAACAAACCTTACTACGCATACTGCATTACCCACCTTTACAGGGTGATGAAGAGCCTGACGCTATTCGAGCTGCCGCGCATGAAGATATTAACTTGATAACTATTTTACCTTCTGCAAATGAACCGGGTTTACAGGTCAAATTAAAAGATGGCTCCTGGCTCGATGTACCCTGTGATTTTGGTAATTTGATTGTGAATATCGGTGATATGCTGCAAGAGGCATCTGGCCATCATTTTCCTTCAACCACGCATCGTGTGGTTAATCCAGAAGGATCCGATACCAGTCGAGCCCGTATTTCACTGCCCTTGTTTTTGCATCCCCGACCTGACGTTGTTTTATCCGATAACTATACGGCAGAAAGCTATTTGCAAGAACGTTTACGAGAATTAGGAGTTGTGTAAAGCGTCTAGCGTACTACTCTTTTTTTGATGCAGTAACTACCCTATCGCGCCCTTGTTCTTTAGCTTTATAAAGGGCGCCATCCACTCTTGATAAAAACTGTTCAGTAGACTCAGGGGGATTAAATTCCCCTACACCAATACTCAAAGTCAGTTTTTTGCTGACAATTGCTTGCGCCGATGTTTCCACGCGAAGCCTCTCGGCCAGCTCGCTTGCAATATTAAGTGGTGTGTTCTTAAGCAGAATAACAAACTCTTCTCCGCCCCATCGCGCGAGTAAGTCATCTTGTCGCATTTTTGCTTTCAATTTAAGAGCGAGTTCACTTAAAACTTTGTCCCCTTCCAAGTGGCCATGTTCGTCGTTAATTTTCTTAAAATGATCAATATCCAAAATCATCAAAGACAAAGGCTGTCGATGTTTAGCGCTGTGTTTCGCAAGTGCGTTCAAAGCTGAGTCAAGTTTTTCACGGTTGTAAAGCTGCGTGAGTTTATCAATTTCAGCCAAGGCACTGATTTCTTCATTACGGTCGCGTAGTTGCTTGTATGCTGATGCTCTGGAGTGCTCGTAGAACCTAAACAGGAATATATGAGCAATGCATACTTCTATAACATTTAACAATGCACCTGTTTTAAATGTAGCCGTTTGCTGAGACTCAACTTGCTGATACACAACAAATATGCAAATACTAAAGCAAATAACACTTATGAGCGTACCCCATTTGCTGCCAACCAAAAAAAACGCGATCGGTGGAATAAGCGTTGCCCAAAACAACGAGTGTGAATAGCCACCCACTAGCACCACAAAGGACATCAGTAGCACAACTACCATAAGCGTGGTCGCCCAACATGCATACTCTATATTTGGCTTACGTCTGAACAGAACATAAATGCCAGAAGCTGCAATAAAACCAATGCCGTCAATAATCGATACGTCAAGATCCTTGAAATACAGCGCATTGATACAAAAAAGAACAAAAAACAAAGCGCACGCAATAAGCAAAATACAGGAGACCAAGCGCGCGCGCCAGTAGCCCTTATGTTCTATCGAAAGTTCTGTAAAAGGAGCAGACCATAGCTTCACAGGGCTAACCTATAAACGGCAAGTTTAAGGATGTGAAAATGGCGAAATTCATCTTAATTGTTTTCCTACCTGCGCGACTTTTTAAAACCAAAGAAGCCGCGCTCCATAATTTGCTCGGCGACCAATTTTGGAACCTGTTTTTCCCATTTTCCCCGACCATTTTTTAGCTGTTTGAGGACTTCACGGGAGTAAATTTTAAATAGTTCAGTGTCACTGGTTTCAAGCGCAGTTAAAAAGTCATTTTCAAGCAAATGCCGATATAAAAAACGCAGGTGATTAGGCACTTTCACTTCTGAAAAATCGCGTATTTCGCCCTCTGCGTTTAACTCAGGATAAATGAACATGCGCGTATTGTCAGGAAACAGCTTGCCAAAGCCTTCCAGAATGCCGCCTTCTACGCCTCGATAGGATTCTTCATCAAAAATCTGTTTTAAATTCACCATGCCAACAACAATACCAATTTCCATTTTGGTGTACTGGCGGAAGTATTCACGCAATTTGAAATAACGCGTGTAGTCTGAAATCATCACGTTGTAACCCAATGCATTGAGTAATTGCACACGCTGCACTAAATCTTCTTCTGGCACATGATTGTCGTTACCTCTGGCATCATTTAGTGAAATTTCAGCAATAGCGACGGTATTGGATTCATCAACGCCATCTTGCTCAAAAAACGCTTTTTTACCCTGCTCAATCATATCCACGTTGAGATTGGTCACTGGACGAAAAGATCCACGAATAGTTATGACGTTTTTCTTATATAGCATGTCTGCTGGCACACAAATGCTGCCGTCAGGCTTAAACATGATGGCGCGGGTTTTCCAGCTCCGGATGAGATGTAAATTAATGGCTCTGTTATCAATATCTTCAAAATATGGGCCAACAAACTCTATTGAATCAATTTCAATACGGCCTGGTTTGATGCTATCTGTTAGCGAGTCGATAATCATCTTTGGATTTTCGAAGTAATAGAACGCGGCATAAATGAGGTTGACGCCCAATACGCCAAGCGCTTGCTGCTGCGCTTCTGCGTTATCATCATGCATACGTACGTGAATTTTAATATTTGAAGGTTCTGCTCCCGGATACATTTGCAAGCGGATGCCGCACCAGGCATGGCATTCATTTTGTCGGTTGAAACTTTTTGCTGCCACCGTTGCTGCATAGGCAAAATATCGCGAAGATTTTGAGCGGACTTCACTTACACGTTCAAGAACCAAGTCAAGTTCTTGTGCCATCATCGCTTTGACACGAGATTTACTCACATAGCGCCCATCGTCCTGGACGCCGTAGATGGCATCCGAGAACTTCATATCATAGGCTGACATTGTTTTCGCTATGGTACCAGCCGCGGCTCCTGCCAGAAAAAACTGTCTCGCGACTTCCTGCCCTGCACCAATCTCAACAATCGTACCGTATTTTTTTTCATCGAGATTGATTCGTAAAGCTTTTTGCGACGTTGTGCGAGAGCTAACGTTCTTAATTTCCATAGCGGCTCCAAGCGATTTAAGTGTGAAATATAATGCTGATTTTTCAGAAGAATAATTATCTTATCGGCCGCTATAGCATAAAGCCTAATTGGAATGATTTCGAGCGCTTAGTTGGCTGAGCATGTCTATTTTTCTTTCGTAACGCTCTGTGTGCTCGCTATTACCTGATTTACGCTTTGCCAAAGTCAGATTGCGTTTTGCCAGATCTAACTCATTCATTTGAAAATAAGCTTGAGCCAGGCCGAAATAGAACTGGTGAAGCTTATTATCCAGTTTAATAGCATTTTTGTAATGCTTGGCGCTACTCGCATACTGACCACGATTATAAGCAATCTCGGCTAACATAAAATGGTAATAGGGGTTATTTTCACGTATGCGTACAAGCCGCTGCTCTATTTGCTGTGCTTGCTCCAGACGATCTGTATGTTTATAAAGGGTTGATAAATTATCCCACGCTGTAAGATAGTCTTCATCAACCGCTATTGCTGCCAGATATGCTTGTTCAGCTTCTTCTAATGCGTCTATTTTTCGGTAAATAAAGCCTAAATTTAACATGGCATCTTTAAAATAAGGGTCGTATTCGAGCGCACGCTTGAGATAGGCATAAGCAAAATCGTAGTTTCTTTGAAGAATATATTCAGCCGCCTTGTTATTGTAAAACATAGCGCTTATTTGCGCTTTTGAGAGCTCTTTTGCTGCAAATAAATCGGTATCTTGTTGAGGGTCAAAGTCAATTACCAAGTCACTTTGCCCCCATACGGTTTTGCCAAATCGGCTTTCAGGCTTCACTCTTAAATTTACATGCCCATTGAGAATGGTCACCCCTTCTCGCAGGGTCCAAAATTCAGGAATCAGTATTTTCTGAAACGATGAGTTTAAGCCCACATGCTTGCTCATTGCATAAGTCATTATGGTGAGTGATAAACAATTGGCAGCGCGTTCACTAAACGTTTGGGAGGCCGTATTGTTTGCTTCAGCACTATAGAGCAAATCGAAGCTTGAATGATCAAAAATAGCGCTCACTAGCGCATGCACTTGCTCTTTTTGACTCTTTCGAGGCAGAACAACATTATTAACAAAGGACTTGGCTTCTGGGCTAAGGGCAAAAATTGCATCTTGCGACTCAATCTCTACGCTGTCGGATGCGGGAAAATACTCATCATGAAGTAATTCATGATATCGAATATCTGAAGCGGTGCGCGATGTGGAAGAACATGCGCTTAAAAAAACACACAGAATTGTTGCAAAAATTGGGTACCGATTGCTAAGTTTCACCTATTTACTCCAGCTTACGGCTATCCGTTAATCGTAGTCTTTTGTTAACAACTTTTCAACAAAACGCTTACTTTTGCTTTGGCAAGTCTTTTACAAATGAGAAGCGAATCGATGGCAGTATTGCAATTATGAACTATGGTTTGCTTATGGCTTGAAAATTTCGCCTTCGACACAAGGTTTTAATGAGAAAGCAATCTAAGAGATGTGCGTTTCTGTTAAGAAGCCTTCAATATATTTAAAGGAAATAAACACTATGACCAAATCCTACGATACAACTGACAGTAATAGTCCAATATTGGATATGTCGGCGCTTAAAACCGCTATCGTCAATAATGAAGAACACAAAGTAAAAGAGATGCTGGCGCAGCAACAGCTTGACAATCTTCAGCAGCAATATTTGGTTGAGCTGGCAAAAACCAATAATAATCCAAGGTTGGCAGAAGTAATAGAGAATACGCCAAGCAAGCCTTAACCAAGCTTATACGATTTGATAGCGCGGGTGTGGGAAAGTTCTTGCAGATTCATATGCCCCTGCTTGTTTAGGGCGTACAATTGGGCATTTAGCAAGGTTAAGGTGGAGAGCGCATCGTCCAGCGCATTGTGTAAAGGCGCATCGGAGAGGCCGTAGCGCTTTCTTGCGCTTTTAAGCGTTACACCTGAGCTTGGCACAAAACCATGTGTTTTCTCACAGACGTAGACTTCAAGCAACATAGTATCGATAGTCGTTACGCTTGTTTGTTCCAGCGACAATGCCTGCCACAGCCGGTTTAATACGCGCATGTCCAGCGTTGCGTTATGCAATACCCAAACGTGACTATCAACGTATTGCTCTAATAATTTGACCTTCTCTCGAACGTGACATCCTTGCGCTATGTCTTTTGCGGTGAGCCCATGGATTACCGGGCTTTGTTTCAAATCACCACTGGCTCGCACAACATCATATTCCGCACTGGCCAGGTCGACTTGATAGTTTTGTCCAAACACCCAACCGATGGATGTGACTTTAGCGATGTCTGTATTAAGGTCGGTTAGTTCTAAGTCTAATGCCAGTAGCGGCAATTGTGGATAACACTGATGTTTAAACTTTTCATGAATAGGAAACTGACCAAACACGACCTTTTTGATAAATTCAAACATCAGCCAATGCCTCCAGAGAATTTAAGCACCGCCGCCTGTTGAGCGCGATGAATAGCCTGAAAGGCCGCTTTAAGTTGATGCTTTTCTATAGAAGATAGGTCACTTACTCTAACCAGGTTGTCTTGTACGTTATTGGTGAGCTGATGTCGCCAGCGCAAACGATTTAAAAAGAGCCAGATATCAATGAGGTTTTTACGATCTTTTTCTGATAGACCGCATTCGGGCGTGAGGTTTTTGAGGCGGGCGACCGTGCCCGGCATGGTCAGACCCGCACTTAATGCATAGAGTCTTACCAGATTATTAATAATGGCCACGGCCGACTTTTTAAGATCAATACTGTCTTTATAATCCGCATTTTTCGCATATACGAACTTTTGAAACATAGACAAGGGCACACTGGTTTCGTTTGCCGCTCTCGCCAGTGCTGCGAGGAACATGGACTGCTTTAACAGGGGCTTGCGCTGCGCCTGTAACTTTTCGAATAATCGAGTGTCACCTGCTGCTGAGCGCGCATCCAAAAAAATATTAAAATCCAGTATGGCCTGATTGGTTGGGCTTTTTACCCATGCCTTTGCCTCTTTTACCGCTGCATCTAAAGACAATCGCAAAGCAGGGTTACTGGCCATAATGTTACCATCACATAGCTTAATTCCGCATTTCGCCAAGTTTACGCAAACAAAATCAGCTAACTTTTCAAAGTACTCGCCCTCTTGTTGCGACGGCTCTCGTTCAAGCAACAATGCATTGTCTTGGTCAGAGCCCATGGTTTGATCTTCTCTGGCTTGAGAGCCATACACCAGCCAGCAATAATTCATGGGCGCCTGACCATGCGCTTGTTGAAAGAAGGTAATAAGCTTACGCGTCATAATATCTGTCGCTTGCGAGAGCACTTTACCGGCAATGTCAAAGTCTCCGGCTCGCTTGGCAGAAGAGGCTAAATACTGCGGTATTTGCCAGGCTTTTGACACCAGTTCATCTACGGTTTCAGCTTTACTTAAATCACTTATAACAAAGAGCACATTTGCGCGCTGCTGCTTTGATACATCGGTGTTTGTGATCATGCCCACCGGGGTTTTTGTTACTGCGTCCAAAACGGGCAAGTGATTAATGCCATACTGTGACATGATGCAAATGGCGTCAAATATTGTTTTATTTTTGGTTAAGTAGGCCGGGTTTTCTGTCATGATTTGCTTGATGGGTAATTGCGTATTTAAGCCCACTGCTACAACACGATTACGCAAATCTCTGTCTGTCGCTATACCTAGCAAGTCATTATTATCTATCACCAGCACCGAAGAAACTTTCTGCTCACTCATGCGTTTAGCCGCAAGCTGAATACTATCATTTGGCGCAACAGACACGGGCGTATGATGAACAACTTCATGTAGCGGTTTGTACAGCCACATGGAGTTTGAATCAGATACCGCTTTATTCTGAAGCGCGTCGTTTTTAGAGGCGGTGAAGAACTGGGCAAACGCCGGGTTGTCCATCGCTTTAAAAAAATATGCTTTTGCAATACAAAGCACTATTCCCGGACTGTCTACAACAACATTGATGTTGTAATCCACCTTGTCGAGCAGGCGCGCAAATCCGAAGTAGTCACCGTCACTTAAATGCTTAATAGGACCATCACAATCTTTCACAGCAAATTGACCCGACTGAATTACAAACAGTGCATCTTTATGCTGTGCGATGAGCTCCTTTTGATTTTCAGCCGCCAGATAAATCAACTGACTGTGTTGTGCTATCTCCTGCTGAAGCTCAGAATCAAGCTCATCAAAAGGCCCTTCGTTTTGTAAAAAATCAATGATTTGTTGAGCCGTAGCCGTCATGTGTTTGTCTCTTATTCAAAATAACGATTTTTATTAATTTCAACAGTTTGCACCACAAATTTGTACCAAAAGAGAAAGGCTTCACAATATCAAAGTCTCCAAAACCATGGATGGTTTTGGTGAAGTGGTCATGGATGACGAAAAGCGGCTTTGATATTGTGAAGCCTCTCTCTTTTGGTAAAGCAAGTTTTTGCAAATAACTGTTCATCACTTACGTATTTTTTTGATAAAAAAGCCCAGCAGATTGCCGGGCTTTTGCAGTTCCTAGTAGTTTTCCTAGTTCAGGATTAGTGAGCCGACGCTTCACCTGCACCTTTCGGGAAGCGAATGCTTTCCACCAGGTCCTGAATTTCTTTTGGTGCTTCCTTCGTCATTTTGAACACAACAAACGCAACAATGAAGTTTACACACATACCGATTGAACCGATGCCTTCAGGTGAGATTCCCAAGAACCAATTATCCGGTGTATTTAACTCAGGGCTAATGAACTTAAAGTACACAATGTAGGCTGCGGTAAAGGCAATACCTGCTACCATGCCCGAGATTGCACCTTTATCATTCATGCGCTTACTGAAGATACCCATAATGATTGCCGGGAAGAAGCTTGACGCTGCCAGACCGAAGGCAAAGGCCACCACCTGCCCCACAAATCCAGGCGGATTTACCCCAAAGTATCCTGCAATAAGTATCGCCACCCCAGCTGCTATTCGCGCAGCGCGTAGCTCACCCTTGTCGGAAATATTTGGCGCAAAGGTACGTTTGAGCAAATCGTGCGACACCGAGGTTGAAATAACCAACAATAAACCCGCTGACGTTGAAAGCGCTGCTGCCACCCCTCCTGCTGCGACCAATGCTATCACCCAGGCGGGTAAGTCTGCGATTTCAGGGTTAGCTAAAACCATAATATCGCGGTCAATCAGCATTTCGTTGGCACTTGCAGGGTCATCGTAGCTGCCTGCAGAGTAAAACATTTTGCCATCGTTGTTCTTATCGTTAAATTTGATAAGTTTGGTTTCTTCCCAGTTTTTAATCCACGAAGGCGCTTCAGAATAAGCCGTTCCTGTCATTTCAGGGCCGTTGATGGTCTCAATCATATTGACACGAGCGAATGCAGATAATGCAGGTGCTGTGGTGTACAAAATTGCGATGAACAGTAACGCCCAACCAGCACTCTTGCGAGCATCAGCCACCTTAGGTACCGTAAAGAAACGTACAATAACGTGAGGCAAGCCTGCCGTTCCTACCATCAATGCAAAAGTGATACAAAAGACATCAATCATGCTTTTGCTACCGTCGGTATACTCATTAAATCCAAGCTCAGTTGATAGTCCGTCCAGTTTATCCAAGAGATACACGCCGGAACCATCGGCCAAAGTTGCACCAAATCCTGTTTGAGGCAGAATATGACCTGTTAGCATCATTGAGATGAAAACAGCCGGTACAAGGTAAGCGAAAATCAATACACAATACTGTGCAACCTGTGTATAGGTAATGCCTTTCATACCGCCAAGTACGGTGTAAAAGAATACAATCGCCATACCGATGACAACGCCCATAACAATGTCGACTTCAAGGAAGCGCGAGAATACAACGCCCACGCCACGCATCTGACCGGCAACGTAAGTAAAGCAAACAAAAATGGCGCAGAACACAGCAACAGTTCGAGCGGTTTGCGAGTAGTAGCGGTCGCCAATAAAATCAGGAACCGTAAATTTACCAAATTTACGCAGGTACGGAGCCAGACAAAGCGCTAAGAGTACGTAGCCACCGGTCCAACCAAGCAGGTATACTGCACCATCGTAACCCATGAATGAAATCAGACCCGCCATGGAGATAAAAGAAGCTGCCGACATCCAGTCTGCGGCAGTTGCCATTCCGTTCATCACGGGCGGCACACCGCCACCGGCAACATAAAAGTCTGTAGTAGAGCCAGCTCGGGCCCAAATTGCTATGCCTATGTAGAGGAGAAATGATGCCCCTACGATCAAAAATGTAAGTACTTGAACGTCCATCGTTATTCCTCGTCTACGCCGTATTTTTTATCTAATGAATTCATCAATTTCATGTAAATGAAAATAAGTGCTACAAATACATAAATTGCCCCTTGCTGAGCAAACCAAAAGCCTAATTTAAATCCAAAAAATTGAATTTGATTAAGCTGCTCAACAAATAAAATGCCTGCGCCGAACGAGACGACAAACCAGACAACTAAAAGCTTAAACAGGATTGAGAGATTCTCTTTCCAGTAGGCTTTTTGATCGTTTTCGTTTTTGAATCCCATCTTTAAGTCCTCTACTAGGTTAAGTTAGTGTGTTGCTTTTTACATTTTAGTAACGAGAGGTTTTATAGGCGCTTTTGATGTTTGTACGAACGCATAAACTCGCTTGTAAAACCTGTCATTACTAGCTTGATGTTTACAATAGAGAGCTTGAGAAATAGGCGAAATGCGACATTGGTCTTACGGTGTTAGTATTAGATTGTTATGTGTTAAAGTGACAATTGTTAAAAGCTTGTATAGGAATTTACATGTCGATCGGTTGGCTGGCGCTAGCTCTAGCGTATTTACTACTTTTATTCTGGATCGCCAAATGGGGCGATAAAAACTCCCCAACTGCTCGATGGATTACATCTCATCCTTTAGTCTACTGTCTAGCATTAGGTATTTATTGTACCGCATGGACCTTCTTTGGTGCTGTAGGTCAGTCAAGTACACAAGGCTGGATGTATCTGCCCATTTTGCTAGGGCCCATTATTGTTTATGTAGTATTTAACTCTTTTATTTATAAGCTTATTTTTGTTAGTAAAAAACAGCATATTAGTACTATCGCGGATTTTATTTCCTCTCGATATGGTAAGCGACAAGTTGTTGCGCTGCTCGTAACCATTATCGCCTTAATGGCTACTATTCCCTACATAGCGCTACAGTTAAAAGCCATCGGTACAACCTTTCAAATGATTACTGAACAAGGTGACACCCAGGTAATTATCATTATTGCCAGTTTATTTATGGCAGTATTTGCCATGTATTTCGGCACTCGTAATACCGATGTGACGCAATATCGAAGAGGCTTAATGCTCGCCATTGCCTTTGAATCATGCGTTAAACTATTAGCGCTTATATTAGTGGCATTTATTGGATATCAGTATTGGCATGCTGAGGCCTCCGGCAACATCCTGGCTGCCTATACAAGCTCAGAGTCGCTATCGGCCTTTTCCTCATTGGGTTTTTGGACACAAACTCTAATGGCTGCAGCCGCTATTATTTGCTTACCAAGACAATTCCATATTACCGTTATTGACAATTTGCATTTGGAGCACGTTCGCAGCGCCCGCTGGTATTTTCCGCTCTATCTGGCCTTAATTGCCTTAACCATTCCAATTATTGCAGCCGCTGGTAATGCGATATTCGCTGAAAAAACGATAGCAGGCGATGAATACGTCATGGGTATTGCCCTTTTCTCAGAATCTATTTGGTTACAAATGATTGTGTTTGTTGGCGGACTATCAGCGGCCACGGCCATGATTATCGTCGCTACCCTTACTTTAAGCACAATGCTTACAAACGATGTGATTTTACCTAAGCTAATGGATAAAGGTATTCCAGAAGGCGTAGATAAAGTACAGCGGATAAAAAAGATTCGCCGCTTTGTAATATTTTCTATATTGCTATTGGCCTTTGCTTATCAGCAGCAAATGGCATATCAGGCACCGCTTGCTTCCATTGGCTTGCTCGCCTTTTCATTGGTTATTCAGCTCTTACCGGCAATAGTTGGCGGACTTTATTGGCAACGAGGACATGCGCATGGGGTGTACGCAGGCCTGTTAAGCGGTTTTGCTGTTTGGCTGATGTTTTTGCTCTTTCCACTTATCGAACCAGACAGCAGCGCCTACCAAAGCGATATTGTTGCGCAAGGCGCGCTGTTAAGCCTCATTGCTAACACGCTCGCTTATGTGGGATTCTCAATGATTTCGACGCCGCGTTTGATCGATCGCATTCAAGCGAGTGCGTTTGTGTCTCCCGCAGCTTTAAACAACAATTTTAAATCCGATACCGTGTTTGAAGTAAGAGTGTCTGATTTAAAAACCCTGATTGCCCGCTTTTCAGGTGACCAGCGCTGTCAACAACTCTTTCGGGATTATGAAAAACAAAACGGCTTAAAACTTTTGGATGAAGATAAAGCCAGTGAACGCCTATTAGAGTTTTGTGAAAGAGCCTTGGGTGGCGTGGTAGGTTCATCCAGCGCTAAAGCACTTATCGACAGCGTAGTGCGCGGGAAAAAGCTCGATATCACTGAAGTCGTGAACTTCTTTGACGACACCACACAAGCAATGCAATTTAATATGAGTGCGCTTCTGACCTCTTTGGAAAATATTGATCAAGGTATAAGCGTAGTCGATAAAAATCTAAACCTCGTCGCCTGGAACAAACGCTATATCGATTTGTTTTCCTATCCCGAATCGCTCGTACAAGTTGGGGCGCCCATTGAGCCGCTCATTCGCCACAATGTTTTAAGAGGTGACTGTGGTCCTGGTGAGATTGAAATTCAGGTTCAAAAGCGTCTGGAGCATTTGAAAAACGGGACACCGCATCGTTTTACCCGACAGCGCGATGATGGACACGTGATTGAAATGGTCGGTAACCCATTGCCCGGTGGGGGCTTTGTGACGAGTTTCCATGACATTACAGGACATGTTGAAATCCAACAGGCCTTAAAAGAATCAAATATCGATTTGGCTGCACGCGTGGCAAAGCGCACTGAAGAAGTGCACTCGATTAACGCCGAATTAAGACTGGAAATTGAGCGGCGAAATCATCTTGAGAAAAAACTCATCAGAGCGCGCAAAGAAGCGGAAGATGCAAATGCAAGTAAAACCCGTTTTTTGGCACTGGCGAGCCACGATGTTTTACAGCCTCTAAACGCTGCAAAACTGTATTTGACGATTTTAGAAGAAGCCGATATTGCGGAAGATTTGAAAGCCACGATTCGCAAATTAAGCGATTCGGTTGTCTCAAGCGAAACGCTCATTAGCACAATTTTAGATATTTCTCGCCTTGACCAGGGTGAATTAAAGCCATTTATCGAAACCTTAAATGTGCGTGAAATACTAACGCCGATTATTAACGAAATGAGCATGAAAGCAAAAGAAAAAGGCCTTGGCTTTAGAAGCCGCATACAAGATTGCTTTATAAGCGCTGATAAAACCTATTTGTATCGAATTGTTCAGAACTTGGCTTCAAATGCCGTGAAATATACGCAAACGGGTAAAGTATTGCTAACGGTAAGAGTACATAAGGAGCGCGTTAAAATAGAAGTGCGCGACACTGGCATCGGGATCCCCGAGCTTCAACAAGCCGCTATTTTTAGCGACTTTTACCGAGTGGAGAACTCACAAGAACAGGGTATCGGCCTGGGACTGGGAGTAGTAAAGCGCCTTACCCAACAACTTGACTGTCAGGTAAGAGTGTATTCAAAAGAAGAGGTAGGCTCGTGCTTTTCTATCGAATTTAAACAGGTGCCGCCGCCCGAAGCAGCCAAGATCGTTCGCTCTCCTTCTAAATCAGTATTTAGTAAACTTAAAGTGCTGTGTATAGATGATCAGCGAGAAAATCTCGATGCCATGGAAGCACTACTCGGAAAATGGGGAATCGATGTGCAAACCGCTCAAAACTACGAGAAAGCGCTGGAAATAGCTAAGTCTTTCGAACCGCACATTTTATTTGTTGACTACCAGTTAGGCCGAGGACCAGACGGACTTGAACTCATAGACATGATTCGTCATCAAAATAACACCATTTTGCCCGCATGTCTGGTCACTGCACAGCGGGGTGATGAGTTAATGAAAGGTTGCAGCGATCATGGCGTGAATTATTTGGCCAAACCTTTAAAGCCTGCGAAGCTACGAACTCTCATACAAAGTATGAGCAAGTTCATCCGACATGTTGAAGTTGAGGATAAAGCAAACGATTAACGTTACACTTCTTCTTTGGCTGGCGGCTCTAGTTGCAATTGCGAAGCAATTAACACCGCCTGTGTTCGATTGTTAATACCGAGCTTTCTAAAGATCGCGGTAACGTGCGCTTTCACGGTTGCTTCAGCAATATCGAGATTGTAACCAATTTGCTTATTTAGCAGACCATCACGCATATAACACAATACCTTATATTGAGAAGGCGTAAGACTCGCAACGTTTTCAGCAAGTGCAGAGAATGTTTCATCCACGTCTTCAATTTGTTGCCTTACTCGCTCAGGTACCCAAACGTCACCGTCTAACATATTGGTTACAGCCTCACTTATCTCCTGAGCGCTAGCGGTCTTGGGAATAAAACCCATCGCGCCTAAACCAACAATTTTTGAAATCAGGGCAGCGTCTTCTGTGCCAGATACAACCGCAATGGGGATGTCAGGAAAGGTTTTCTGAATATGTAAAAAGCCAAACAGGTCGCTACTACCCGGCATGTGCAAATCAAGTAAGAGTAAGTCAACATCGTGACTTTCCAGTTTGGCAACCGTGGCATTCAGATCGCCAGACTCCAATATCGTCAAATCAGTGAAGGCCATTTTAAGCGCACCCTTAAGTGCATCTCGGTACAAGGGGTGATCGTCAGCAATCAGTAAGGTGACCATATTCAGTGTGTCCTTGATGTGTTGCATATCGTAATGTGCTTGCTTGTTTGCAATGTTAGCGATTTACGCACGCCACGTGAAGAGTAGCGTACTCGCTTATTATCAGCTTAACAAGATGTTAACAAATAAGAAAGCGATTTGGTCTCATACAAAAGTATAATAGAAAGTCTGGAACTTATCCGTTGATCCACCAAAGCTGACTATTTATCTTTCAGACCTTTTTCTCGCTTAATTAACCGGTTTCAACTCTGCCTTAATTTGCTTGGAAATAGCCTCTGGAGAGGTTGTTTTTCTGGCGAGCATGCTATACATAACCGGCACTAAAACCAAAGTAAATACGGTTGCTGCCAGCACTCCAAAAAGCACTACAATGCCAATGACCATCCTCGTCTCTGCTCCGGCACCGCTTGATAGCACCAGGGGAATTGTACCGGCAATTGTCGTCAGTCCAGTCATGATGATGGGCCTGAAGCGGGTATGAGATGCCTGCATTATAGCGCGATTGAAGCCAGCGCCTTCGTCACGTAATTGATTCGCAAACTCTACTATAAGTATCCCGTTTTTAGCCGCTAAACCCACCAGCATAATCAAGCCAATCTGTGAGTAAATATTCAGTGAATTGCCGGTCAAATATAAACCAAGCAATCCGCCGCCAATAGAAAGCGGAACGGTTAGCATGATAACAAAAGGGTGTACCCAGCTTTCAAATTGCGCAGCCAGAACCAGAAATACTACTAACACGCCCAACGCAAAAACGAACATCATCGAACTGCCAGAGCTCTGATAGTCTCGGCTCTGCCCTTTAAAGTCAATGATTGCTTCTGGTGGCAAATGTTCTCGGGTTAAATTCTCCAAATAGTCAAGAGCCTCACCCAGGCTATAGCCCTCTGCCAGATTAGCTTCAATGGTGATAGAGCGTATTCGATTAAAACGGGAGAGCGTTTCGGCAGCACCATATTCATCTATGGTTAACAAGTTAGAAATGGGTACTAATTGACCGCTTCTTGCAGATTCTACATAAATATTTTTAATATCGCTGAAAGAACGTTGGGCATCTCTTTCCCCCTCCAAGATCACATCATACTCTTCTCCACGGTCAAGGAAGGTAGTGACATTTCTGCCGCCCATCATAGTTTCCAGGGTGCGACCAATTTCAGCAATATTGACCCCCAAGTCGGCCGCGCGCTCATAGTTGATATTAAAATCAATTTGAGGCCGCGTTTCCTTGTAGTCGTTATCGATACCTTCAAGGCCTGGATTGTTTTCATCTATTTTTGCCAGCAAAATATCTCGCCACTTGGCCAGCTCTTCGTAAGTTGAACCGCCTAGCACAAACTGCACCGGCTTTTGGGTTCCTCCGCCTAAACCTTGTCGCATAATGGGAAAGGCCCTTACTCCAGGTAGTTCACCCAGCTTTGTTCTCACCTCCTGCATTATTTCTGCAGCAGGACGTCGAACAGCCCAATCATTCAATATAACAATGGCAATTCCGGTATTAAAATTTTCCACATTTCCAAAAGAGCGCGGTGAACGCACCAATAGCCTGTTAATTTCACCCGTTTCCACCAAGGGCATCAGTCTTCGCTCTATTTCATCCATGTACTCTCGCATGTAGCTGTAGCTTGCACCTTCAGGTCCATTCACAATTACAAAAAATGCACCTCTATCCTCTTGGGGAGTAAATTCCTGCTGAATTTTTGGATAAAGAAAAACCGTGGCGCCTAGTACTGCAAAAAAACCTATCACAATGACGATGGGCCTGCGGATACCAAAGGCGACGGAGCGCATATATTTATGTCTGAGCCAACTAATCCCCTTATCTATGGAATTGATAAGAAAATTACTTCGGGGCGCTTTTTCCTTTAAAATTTTTGAAGCTAACATTGGCGAAAGGGTAAGTGCAATAAGTGAAGAAAAGGCAACTGCTGCTGCAATAGTCAGAGCAAACTCTGTGAAGAGCCTGCCAATATCGCCCTGTAAAAAAGTAATTGGAACAAAAACCGCAACAAGCACAAGTGTTGTAGCTATAATAGCAAAACCCACTTGTCGCGCTCCCTTGTAGGCGGCAATCAAAGGACTTTCCCGCTTATCCTGCATGCGCCTTACTATGTTTTCAAGCATGACAATCGCATCATCCACCACTAAACCGATAGCCAAGACTAAAGCTAATAAGGTCAATAAGTTTATTGAAAACCCTAATGCATAAATAACAATGAAGGTAGCAACAAGAGAAACAGGCACAGTTACCGCGGGCACCAACATCGCTCTGAAGGTACCCAAAAACAGATAAATCACCAAAATAACACAAGCAATGGCAATAAACAGTGTGGTGTACACTTCGGCAATAGACGCCTGAACAAACACGGCAGCGTTATAGCTTTGCTTGATCTCCATCCCATTAGGCAAGCTTTTGTTTAAACGTTCCGACGTTGCAATCACCCCATTAGCCACATCAATCGTATTTGCAGTGGACTGCCGGATGATGCCAATCCCTATCATGGGAACTTCGTTTCCTCTAAATTGTACTCTGTCTTCAACAACACCTAAGGCAACTGTCGCAATATCAGAAAGTCGAATTAAGTAGCCATCCTCGCCTTGCGCAATAACTAAGCGATTAAAATCATCAGCTTGCTTAAAATTTCGGTCAACGCGCGCTCTAAAAAGTCGCTCGTCAGATTCTAATACACCAGCAGGCAACTCGACGTTTTCAGCCCGAAGTGCTCGCTCAACATCACTGACGCTTATATTTCGAGCTGCCATTTCCTGACGATTTAACCAAATTCGCATTGCGTAGTTTTGCGCCCCACCAATTATTACGCGAGCAACGCCATCTAGCGTCGAGTATTGATCCACCAAAAATCGCTCTGCATAGTCAGTGAGTTCGGGTGAAGTCATTTGCTCACTGACAAGATTTTGCCAGATGATCACGTCATCATTGCTGTCTACCTTTTGAACTTCGGGTGGGTCAGCTTCTTCCGGCAGGTTATCTGTGATACCGGCTATGCGATCCCGTACGTCATTAGCAGCAGCATCAATGTCCCGATTAATCGAGAACTCTATACTGACATTCGATTCTCCATCCTGAGATGATGATTGTATAAACTCAATTCCTTCAATACCCGCAATACGCTCTTCGATAATTTCAGTAATGCGAGTTTCAACAATATTTGCAGGCGCGCCGGGGTAAGTGACTTCAACTGTCACTACTGGCGGGTCAATATCAGGGTACTCTCGAAGGCTTAATCGCTCATAACTGACTAAACCAAAAGCCACGAGCAAAAGTGAAATAACGCTGGCGAAGACCGGACGTTTAACAGATAAGTCGGATAAAATCATGACTCTGCTCCCATTTGGGATTGCGCCAGCATTTCCTGTAAGCTCTGATTATTATCTTCAATGGCTCTAACGCTTACCTTTGCGCCGTCGCTGATTCTTAGCGTTCCATGCGTAACAACACGTTCGCCCTCTTCGAGTCCACTAATTATTTCTATTTCACCTTTAAGTCTGAGTCCTAATTCGACCTGCGTCCGTTTGGCGATAACTTCTCCGTTTGCATCTTCCTCAACGCGCATGACATATTTTTTATTCCCTAAAACGATTAGGGCTTCTTCGGGAACGACAAGCGCCTTTCTAGGGTTTGCTTTCAATACGACCTGCATCAGCATTCCCGCTTTTAACAAGCCCTCTTCATTGTCAATAAGTGCTCTGGATAATACCGCTCTTGTCACAGGATCCACGCGACTATCAATGCTGGTTATGGTACCTGTAAAAACTCTCCCCGGATAAGCGCTACTGGTTGCCCTTACTGAAATACCTCTCTCCAGCGCACTTAAATACACTTCGGGTATCGAAAAATCCAGTTTCATGACGCTTATATCATCAATGGTAGTAATCAAGGTTCCTGGCTGAACAAGCGCTCCGACGCTAATGTTTCTAATCCCCACTACGCCGTCAAAAGGTGCAATTATTCGTCGCTCGTTGATACGCGATTCAATCGCTTTAATTCTGGCTCTTGCTGTATTTACTTCACGCTCCTGAACGTCTAGAGCGGAAGACGAGGCCACGCCTTCTTCAACCAATGGGCGCAATCGGTTGATTTGTCGTTTAGCTTCATCAAGGCGTGACTGCTCTTCAGCCAATTCGGCCTCTTCTTGAGCAAAATCCATTACGGCCAGTAAATCTCCCTTTTTTACCGACTGATTATCATCAAAATTTACCTGAATCACTCTTTCTGTCACGGTGGAAGTAAGATTGACGTTTTCGTTTGCTTGTAATGAACCCAAGGCTTCGATTTCATCGTTTAAATTCTGGTTGACTGCTTGTGCAACAAAAACCGGAACCGGGTTTGCAGAGTTGGCAGAAGCTGAGTTTGCTAGCAACAAAGCACTCAATAAAACGCAAGCGCTTAGGGCTGAAAAAGAGGTAAGTAGAACACGCATTCGATGAGCTCGTTATTAATAAACCTAAATAATATACGTCCAAAATCGAACAAAGATTATCGCGATATCTTCACTAAATCTTTCTAATTAATCGAAAAGATACGAAAATTGGCAGAAGACAATATGGCGTTATTAGTTTGGAAGCTCTCTTGTCAGTAAATTTAAGTTAAATAAAAGGCTGCTCAAAAGCAGCCTTTAGTTCAATCATTGCATTAGTTTAACGATTCAAGCGTTTGTCTATCAGCGAATCAACTACTGACGGGTCTGCAAGCGTTGAGGTATCACCTAATTGTTCATACTCATTAGCGGCTATTTTGCGCAGTATTCTTCGCATAATTTTGCCAGAGCGCGTTTTAGGTAAGCCTGTCGTCCATTGAATGAGATCAGGTGTAGCAATTGGGCTTAGCTCTTTTCGAACCCAGGCTCTTATCTCTTTAGTGAGCTCTTCGTTAGCCTCTACCCCTTCGTTGGGCGTCACATAAACATAAATACCCTGGCCTTTGATGTCGTGCGGATAACCTACCACTGCCGCCTCTGCAATCACAGCATGAGCAACCAGTGCAGACTCAATTTCGGCTGTACCTAAGCGGTGTCCAGACACATTGAGCACATCATCTACTCTGCCGGTTATCCAATAATAACCGTCCTCGTCACGACGCGCCCCATCACCGGTAAAGTACACGCCGTTATATGCGCTAAAGTAAGTTTCTATAAAACGTTTATGGTCACCGTAAACAGTGCGGGCTTGTGAGGGCCAGCTATCTTTAATAACTAAATTACCCTCTGTAGCGCCCTCCAGTTCATTACCATCAGCGTCAAATAAAGCAGGCTGAATGCCAAACAGAGGTCGCGTTGCAGAGCCAGGTTTAAGTTCGGTCGCCGCGGGCAGAGGAGCAATCATCATACCGCCGGTTTCAGTTTGCCACCAAGAATCAATAATTGGGCAACGACCCTGACCGATGACCTTGTGATACCACTCCCAAGCTTCTGGATTAATTGGTTCACCTACAGAGCCTAAAACTCTAAGTGAGGATAAATCACAGCCTTCTACCGGCTTTTCACCGTGAGCCATAAGCGCTCGAATGGCGGTGGGTGCGGTATATAAGCTGTTCACCTTGTATTTTTCTACCACCTGAGCAATACGGCGAACATCAGGATAAGTGGGAACGCCCTCAAAAAATACCTGCGTTGCGCCACAGGCAAGTGGTCCATAAGTCATGTAGCTGTGACCTGTGATCCAGCCCACATCGGCTGTACACCAGTAAATATCATCCTCTTTATAATCAAATGCATAGCGGAAAGTCATTGATGTATAAAGAAGATAGCCACCAGTGGTATGCACTACACCTTTTGGCTGACCCGTTGAACCTGAGGTGTAAAGAATGAATAAAGGATCTTCAGCATTCATGACTTCCGGCTCGCATTGAGCAGAACAATCGCCAATCAATTCATGCCACCACACATCAACATCGCTATTCCAGTTGATATCACCACCAGTAAGTTTATGCGTTACAACCGCCTTAATTGATGGACATGCGCCATTTGCAATAGCTTCATCAACATTTGCTTTAAGCGCAACGCTTCTTCCTGCGCGGCGCCCTTGATCAGCCGTAATGACGACTTTTGCGTCACTGTTATTGATTCTGTCTGCAATCGCATTAGGCGAAAAACCACCAAAAATAACTGAATGCACCGCGCCAATGCGAGCACAAGCCAACATAGCATAAGCAGCATGTGGAACCATCGGCATATAAATCGCCACACGATCACCTTTCTCAACGCCTAGCTTCTTAAGACCATTTGCCAACTTACATACTTCATAGTGCAACTGCTGATAAGTGACTTTTTCTGAGTTTTCAGGTGAATCACCTTCCCAAAGTATCGCCACCTTTTTCGCGTTTTTCTCTAGATGACGATCAATACAGTTATAGCTTGCGTTGAGCTCTCCATCTTCAAACCACTTAATCTCGCAGCTTTCCTGGCTAAAATCGGTATTCTTGATTTTGGTAGGCTTTTTATACCAGTCCAGCTCATTAAGTTGCTCACGCCAGAAGCCCTCAGGGTCACTTACCGACTGCTGATACATCGCTTTGTAGTCTTCATCACCAAAGTGAGCGTTTTTTAACAGTGACTCTGGCACTGGATATGTTTTGGCACTCATGTTTCTGCCTCCGTAAAATGCTTGTAAGTACAAGGTTAACAATAGACCTCTTGGTAAAAACCAAAATGAGACTTTGGTATTACCATATATATTGCGGCCTGCACACCTTATCGCCCCTTACGCTAATCCTATGTAAACGTTAATAAAATACAACCATAGTCTCATAGACCATGCGCTAATTTGAAAGCCATGATTTTTACATAAAAATGTATCGCGATTAACTAGGTCTTCACACACTATTAACGAAAATGGATACACCTATGAAAATGAATATGACAAAAACAGCACAAGCGATTTCCTTAAGTTTATGCTTAGGCGCAGTCTCGCTATCAAGCCATGCAGCCACCATTGGTGATACCTCGGTCAGCTTCTCCGGTTATGTAAAAGTAGACGCTATCGCAAGTAATTACTCTGATGGCACACTTGCATCAGGGAGTATCGGTCGTGACTTTTACATCCCCAGTCTTACACCCGTTGGACAGAGCGATGAAGGATCGCAGTTAGATGCTCATATTCGTCAGTCTCGCTTTCAGTTTAAAACCGTAACGCCAACTGAAGAGGGAGATACGATAACCGGTGTATTAGAATTCGATATGTTAGCCACACCGAGCGGGGACGATAGAATAAGTAATTCTTACACACCACGTATTCGACATGCTTTTTTGACCTATAAAAACTGGACAGTAGGGCAAACATGGTCAACGTTCATGGACGTCAAAATTTTACCTGAAACATTGGATTTTATCGGGAATACTGATGGGGTTATATTCGATCGCCAACCCTTAGTACGCTACACCATGGGCGCATGGGAATTTGCGCTCGAAAATCCAGAAACCACCGTCACGCCACAATCGGGGGCGGGACGCATAACAGCAGACGATAATGCGCTTCCTGACGCCGTTGTGCGCTATACACATAACGCTGACTGGGGACACGTTTCGGTGGCAGGCTTAGTGCGTCAACTGGTTTATGAAGATGGTGCTGATATTGACGATTCAATTGTGTCATATGGTGTCAACATCACCTCAAAAATTAAGGTAGGTGAAACTGACGATATCCGATTGTCATTTGTAACGGGTGCTGGCCTGGGTCGCTACATGGCGCTCAATGCGGCGAATGGCGCAGTAGTTACTGCTGATAATGAGTTAGAAGCGATAGACTCACTTGGCTACAGCATTGCTTACAGACGTGTTTGGAACAATCAATTCAGAAGCAACTTTGTTTATGCAACCTTTGATGCAGATAATGATCTTGAACTGATGGCCCTTACCTCAACGGATACCACTTACAGTATTCGTGCGAATTTGCTTTATCAACCTACTGCAAAAATCACGGTGGGAGGCGAATATGCCTTTGCTAAACGTGAACTTGAGTCTGGGGAAGATGGTGATATGAATCGCCTTCAATTTTCACTGAAGTATGTTTTTTAATGACCTTCGGTAGTTAATCTACCACCTCTTCCAACCCAACTTTAGCTGGCTTCGGCCAGCTTTTTTGTGTCTATTAGAATATCAAATTGTGCTTATAGTGCTAGCGTAAAACCAATATGGCCATCAATGGCACTATAAAAAACACACCGACAATATAACCCACACCGTATAGTTTTTGCTCAGCAACCTTTAAAGATAACTGATAAGAAAGCTTTGGTGGCAACTCTCTCAGAAAAGCCAGACCGTAAATAAGCGCAACTGCCAGCACATTAAAACAAAAATGCACAAAGGCAATTTGTAATGCAAATATCGCGTTCACACCTTCTACTGCCAAAGCCGCAATGATTGCTGTAATACAAGTACCGATATTTGCGCCGAGAGTAAACGGATAGATAGCGCGAGCTGTTACAATCCCGTTGCCCACTAAAGGAACCATTAATGAGGTGGTTGTTGAACTGGATTGGACCAAAACGGTCACTGCCGTTCCAGATGCAATTCCCGCAACGGAGCCTGCTCCAAGGCTACGCTCAAGAATCAGACGAGCGCGCCCGACCATGAGTGATTTCATCACCCTTCCCATCCATGTAATGGACAGGATAATCAATCCCAGGCCTAAAACAATGCGCGCTAAACCATCGTACATGTAAGGCAATGCGCCAGTGAGTGCTTTAATTGAATCAACGAAGGGACTGATCACAAACTTAACCGGGTTAAAACTTCCCACTTCAGCAGCGCTTCCAAGCGTAAATAATGACACCATTGCTGCGCTTAAGCTTTCTAAAAAGCCAAAGGCCATTTCCAGTGGAAGAAATATGCAAACAGCAAAAATGTTAAAGAAATCGTGCACTGTAGCCGCGTTAAAAGCTCTCTGAAACTCTTGTTTATTGCCGATATGACCCAAGCTCACGATCGTATTGGTAATGCTCGTTCCAATATTGGCACCCATCATCATAGGAATGGCTATATGAATCGGCAAACCGCCCGCTACCAAGGCAACAATGATTGAGGATACGGTACTGGAAGACTGAATAAGGGCAGTAGCCACCATCCCAATAATGAGACCCATAATCGGGTTGGCAGCAAATTCAAATAGAGCGGTTGCGTGATCTTGTGTGGCTGTTTTAAACCCGCCACCAATCAGGCTTACAGCTGCAAGCATTGCAAAAACAAGAACAAGCAATACTGCCCATCTAAGCGGTTTAGGCCAGACATCAAGCGCGTTTGTCACTGCTACGGTTGGCATTTCCTGATTCATCTTAACCTTCTATTCGTTTGAAGCTTTTGGCCTGCATAGTATGAAAGCGAATTATGACGTTTTTATGAAAGTGTCATGAATTTGCACATCAATTTTTTTAATTTAAAAAACGCTATTACCTTATTAAAACGGCATTGGATAGCGTTTTATAATGTCATTTACCTCCGTGATACAGTCTTTTGAAAGTGTCATATCAAACGCGTCTATGTTTTCTTTGAGCTGCGCCATAGTGGTGGCGCCGATAATAGTCGATGTGATGCCATCTACCTGATCACACCATGCAAGAGCAAGTTGAGACGCCGTTATATCAAAGCGTTTCGCAATATCAACATAGGCAGCAACCGCCTTTTGTGACGATTCAGTATCTCTGAATAGTCCCTGACGCTGCACCATTGTCCAGCGACTCCCTTCAGGCCGCGCACCACCTAAATATTTGCCTGAGAGCATTCCTCCAGCTAACGGAGACCATGGCAAGTAAGCCACATCTTCAAAAACGCAGGTTTCAATTACAAAGGGCCAGTCTTTAAGGTGAAGCAGATTAAATTCATTTTGAATTGATACAGGACGAGGAACATTCATCTCATCACACAAATTGATGTAAGTCTGAATTCCCCATGGCGTATCGTCGGATAAGCCCCAGTGTCTTATTTTTCCAGCCGCGATAGCTTCACCTAAGGCTGAAACGATCCCTCGTTTGCGTTCCCGTTCCTTTTCTACATCGGTTTTACTTGGCTTGACCTGATTTGGCCAATGCTTTCCAAAATGCGGAGACGTTCGATTTGGCCAATGAAGCTGATAAACGTCGATGTAATCGGTTTGTAAGCGTTCCAATGACCCTTCTATCGCTACCGGGATGCTATCTTGAGAAATGAAAGACGCATTGCGAATATAAGGAAAACCCGGGCCGGTAATTTTTGTCGCAATAATCAGTTCTTCCCGTTTTTCGGGATGGCGACTAAGCCAGTCACCAATCACTCGCTCGGTATCTCCGTACGTTTTATCGGAGGGAGGCACAGGATACATTTCGGCGGTATCAATAAAATTAATACCACGATCCATGGCATAAGCAATTTGCTCATCCGCATCTTTTTGAGTGTTCTGAATTCCCCAGGTCATGCTTCCCAAACACACTCTGGAGACTGAGAGCCCGGACCGGCCCAAACTTGCGTATTTCATAATTATCCTATTTAAATCAGTGGATTAATTAATATTAACCACCAAGCTTAACACAGCTATTTTAAACAATGATTTTCAATACGAATATTTTGAGAAAAAGAACGAAGATTTGTTATCGATTCGGAAGCAAAAACCTGTTCGTTTAAGCGATGAATATAGCGAGGGACCTTTGCTCGTTTCAAAGTCGCTTTGCGCCATCCTGGCCGCTCGGGCGTAGGTCTTGAGCTGCCTCGTTGTACTTGGGTGTAAAATAAGGAGGTCGTGATTTTCATCACAATGACGAATCTTCGTAGTCGTGATTTTCATCACAATGACGAATCTTCGTAGTCGTGATCTTTATCGCGATAACGAATCTTCGTAATCGCGGTTCTTTATTTTAAATACTTTTCCAGACTTCGCGCTAAAATAGTTAAATCAAAGCTTTGATATGCGATACAACGCTGCGTCCTAAAGCGCTTAAAGCATATCCACCTTCTAGCAGAGAAACAATCTTTCCACCACAATGTTTATCTGCTATCAATTTAATTTGCTCTGTTAACCAAATATAGTCGTCTTCAACTAAACGAAGATGGCCGAGATCATCCTCAGCGTGCGCATCAAAACCCGCCGATACAAAAATGAGTTGCGGTGCAAAATTATCCAAAGCCTGCCACCAATGATTGACCATTTCCCGATATTCCGCACCTTTTGTGCCTGCGGGGACAGGAACGTTCAATATTCCTTCCCGTGTGGGCGCATCGCCTGAAAACGGATAAAACGGATGCTGAAAAGACGAGCAAAACATCACTCGCTCGTCAGTTTTGAAGATATCTTCTGTGCCGTTTCCATGATGTACATCAAAATCCACAATCGCCACACGCTCCAAACCGCGATGCTCTAACGCATGTAAGGCCGCAATCGCCACATTATTAAACAGGCAAAAGCCTGAAGAAGAAGCATAGCCCGCATGATGCCCCGGAGGCCTCACTAAACAAAAGGCCGCTCTGGTTTCGTTACTCAAAACCATGTCAACAGCCATGATTCCTGAACCGGCGGCATGCAAGGCTGCGTTTAAACTTTGATGCATCATAATTGTGTCATCATCAATCCACACACGATCTTCTGGCTCAACCGGCGCTTTATCAAAAATGTTTTGTACAAAGGCTGTATCATGAGCAACAAGTAATTCATCAAAGTGCGCTGGATGCGCGTCTGCAAATCGCACCACTAGCTCCAAGCCTGATGACAGTATTTGATCGTTTATGGCATGCATGCGTGAGGGATGTTCAGGATGCTCATCATCCATATTGTGAAGCGCACAGCTTGGACTGCTAATAATCGTTATGCTCATGCAGGCTCCTTAAGATGCTTAACCAATTCTACTTCGCCTGGGTCAGGGTTAAATACTCGCTTAAATTCGAATTGCTCGAAGACTGATATCATTGGCTTGTTTTCGGACTTCACCATTGCAAACATTTTTGTTAAACCTCTCGCTTTGGCAATAGTGATCATGTTTTCAAGTAACATTTTGGCCATGCCCTTACCTTGCTGGTTCTCACGGGTTACAAAGGCAACCTCACATGCTTTTTCTTCGGGATAAAGATAATAACGGCCAACCGCTTCAATTTTAGTCCGCGAGCCCTCCTGCTTGACTATGGTCAACGCGATATCTTTACTTTGATCAACGCTAACCAAATCACAGGACTTTTCTCGCGTCATGCCCTGAGGAATGTAGTTGTAACGCAGGCGTATTGTTTCTTTGGTATGAGAGTAAAAAAACTCCTGCAATTTACGCTCATCGGCTGGATTAAGTGGGCGTAAATAATAGGTGTCGCCCTTTATATCCATGCGCTTAATTTGCATATCACCAAATTCGGGAATGTCAGTCGGATATTGTTTTTGATAATCGGGAACCCAAACATTTTCCCGTATTTGGGTCAGTAACTGCTCTCTAAACTTAGGATGCGCAACGCGAATAAGCTCAAGCGCCCGTTCTCGGATGCTTTTACCTTTTAAACTTGCGATACCAAACTCTGTGACTACATAGTGCACATTACCACGCGAAGTCACCACCCCTGCGCCCTGGCTTAAATTTGCCACAATGCGCGAGACGCTTCCGTTTTGAGCGGTAGAAGGTAAAGCGATAATAGGCTTCCCGCCCTTACTTTTAGATGCGCCTGATACAAAGTCCACCTGACCGCCTATCCCACTATAAAATTTATGGCCAATTGAATCAGACACCACCTGGCCGCTTAAATCGACTTGCAGTGCGCTATTAATTGACACCATCTTTGCGTTTTTAGCAATATTTGCCGGTTTATTTACGTAAGCGCTTGGATAAAATTCCACGTGTGGATTGTTGTGAACAAAATCATATAAGCGGCTTGTGCCTAAACAGAAACTGGTGACTGTTTTACCAGGGTGGAAGGTCTTGGCTCGATTATTGACAACGCCTCGCTGCATCAATTCCATTACACCGTCACTTATCATCTCGGAATGTATGCCAAGGTTTTTATGTTGATGCAAATATCGCGTAACTGCATCAGGCACTTTACCTATGCCCAGCTGCAGGGTAGCGCCATCCTCCACCAGCATCGACACATACTGCCCAATGCGTTCGGTAATAGATGATTTCTCAGCCACATTCACTTCTGGTATGGGTTCTTCATGTTCAATACAGGCGCTGAACTCACTGATATGCAAAAACGAGTGGCCTGCTGTGCGAGGCATGTTGGGATTAATTTGCGCAATAATGTGCTCTGCGCTTCGCGATGCCGACATCACAATATCAACCGACACTCCCAGGGAACAGTAACCTAGCTCGTCAGGTGGAGAGACCATAATAAGCGCTGCTTTTAAAGGCAGTGTTTCGTTACTAAACAAGCTGGATATTTCAGATAAAAAGCAAGGGGTATAATCCGCCCTTCCCTCATCTACGGCTGTGCGCACAACATCACCATGGATAAAAAAGGTGTTTACCTTAAAACGATGTTTGTATTCTGGAAGTGCCCACTTATTGTCAGAAATAGTCACAATATGAACCATTTCCAAATCCTTGATGTCTTTTGCATCATGAATAAGGCTATCGACAAGTGCATTGGGCACAGCTGCGTTAGAGCCTAAAAACAACCTATCGCCAGAGCGAATTAAGCTATGCCAATCAACGGCATTATTGAATTGAGATTTGACAGATTGCATGTGTATTTGACTTTTCGGCTTAGCGATTGACATACAGCATATCAAGCAATCGCCCAAAAATTATTGATCTAACGCTAAAGTCGGACGCCAAATTGGTGGTTTAGAATAAAAAGCGGCACGGAAAAGAAATGCTGAGCAAATTGTTGTTGACCGACTGTTTGGTACATGAAACGGTTGCTGGGTTTGAGCGAAGAGTCGCGTCATTGCAACGAAAGTTGCAACCTCCAATAAGCATTGGCAAACGCAACACGAGCTCCAGTGAAATACGCAAGAGATCGTTTTTGCTCCACAAGTTAACTAAGGAGGTACCGTGTCGCAGCACGGTATGACGATTCTTCGTAGTTTAGTTCATTTTGTCCGCTGATTGTCTATTACTGCCTGTCAAAACATAATACAGTTGCTCATGCCATCTGATTGTGCGGAATCAAACAAGAACGTGTATTGAGTCCTCATCCTACTGGCCTCCCGCATTTTTGCTGAAACTTTGTGGACTAATTATAAGTGAGAAATCTGAGTGTGCTTTATCAACAAACGCATGTCACATTAATCGAGTTCATATTTATTACGCAAATACTGGCGGTTATTATCTATCGCAGTCAGTACCTTCTCGAGTAGCGGATGATCGCCAAGGTCGCGAAACAGATAGCGGGTTTCTTCCAATCCAAATAGCGCAATAGCAGAGCTTTGAGGTAATTCCTCGAGCATTGACTCGGCATGTGCCATATTGCCAACTGCCATAGCGGTAAATAGGGTTACTGCATGTAACTGGTAAAATGCAAAAGATTCTGGATAGGCTTTCTGGTAGTTGGTTAACATATCCAGCAATTGGTTTGCAACGGCGATTGACTGCTCATTGTCGCCAAGCAATCGAAGCATAAACAGGTAATTAAAACTGGTGTAGAGCTGCTGACGGTTGAGCGTCGGCGGAACCAATTGACGTACCCGTTGGCGCAATTCAGAAATCTGTTCGCTGCGTCTAGCTAAATCTACCAAAACAATCGCTTCAGTTGTCGAAAGCCAGAAAAACTCATTCTGTATAATAGCGTGCCATAGTTTGTCAAAGGTTTTATCCGGCAGTGGATAGCCATTTAAATAGCCCGATGTATAGGCAAGAGTGGCCCAAAGGCCATCGCTCTGCATGTCCAGTCTGTTAAGCACCTTGATAGCCCTGTCTTTCGCCCCCAACCTGCTTAGAGCGTAAAATTGAAGTGCGGTGTTACGTTCATTTTGGCTTTCCAGGTAAAGAATGTTGCCGATTTGCGCTTCACCAATGGGGCGATATCGAGTGTAGCGCTCAATATCTTCTGTTTTTGCGCGGGCTTTAAGGTCTTCAGCCTCTTCGGGAGCCAGACAAGCCAACACAAAATAGTCGAGCCGATTGCGAAATGTCGCAGTGGTGGCTTGAGAGGGAATACGGGCGACCAAGTCAGCAATATCCTCGCAGGGAGCGAGTCGCGAAACAAGCACTCCAAAGTATTGAAACCAAAATTCATAATCATGGGGGTAAGTGGCCACTGCCTGCTCGTACAATTGCAATGCCTCGTCAGTTAACTGGTCGAAGTCGTCATAGACTACAGCCAGCGACAAAAGGGCATCACGGTTAACAGGATCAAGCTCCAGCGCGCGCTCGGCCAGTTTGATAATGTGCTTAATACTGACATCATCATTTTCAGTTGAAGATACATCCTCGACCCCGACATAGGCCGCCAGCCCTAAAATCGCCGCTGTATCAGGATATTGGTTAAGCAGTTCATCAAGAATCAATTTTGCTTGGTTCACGCTGTTGGTCGTACGGCGACTTGCTAGCGCCCGCGCAACCACCAATTGCTCTACGGCTTTGTAATCGAGCTTGTCCAGTGCCGCGGCATAGCGATCATCCTGATGGATCAGATTGAGTTTGAGCGCTGAGGCGACCTGGTCGCTCACTTCCTCCTGAACCGCAAAAACGTCCTCCAGTTTGCGGTCAAAGGTATCTGAAAACAGATGCGCACCTGATGACGCCTCTATCAACTGCACAGTAATGCGCAGGTCGTCACCACTTTTGCGAACGCTGCCTTCAATCAGATAGTCTGCGTTGAGTTCACTGGCAATCACGGTTAGGTCTTTCTGCACGTCTTTATAGGCGAAACTACTGGTACGGCCAAGCACTTTTAATTCGCGGATGCGGACCAGTGTATTAAGCAGCTCTTCGGTAAGTCCATCGACAAATATTTCCTGATCCGGGTCGGTACTCAAATTTAAAAAAGGGAGTACCGCGAGGACCTCTGCTTCATTCTGTATTTCTGTATCTGGCTCAGTTTCTGTGACAATACTCGCCGATGACGGTTGTGTCAGCCACAGTTTATCGATGGCGACATAGGTAATCAGAAGCGCAATAAGCGCAAGCAGAATTCGGTTCATCTTCTGACCGGTTTGCGGCGCAATTGACGCGTCTTCATCGACCGTACGGGTGGGTTTTATACCTTCGGGCGTTAACTCAAATGCCCAGGCGAAAATACATACCAAGGGAAGGCCTATGATAAGTAACACTGTCACGACTGTGCCAAGCATATCTGGCAGTTTAAGATAGGGCGATATAACCGAGATAACCTGCAGGATCAACCAGGCGGTGACCAAATAGACGCCCGCGACTCGAATCACGTTGCGGCGTTTCACTTCCTTTAAAAAAGCCATATTGCAATTTGTCTTCCGGTTGTTTTAATTCCATCTTATTCACAACCAAAACCTCAAGGGTGACAGCTATTTCTGGGGCACACCTTCGGACTGCGAAAAGTACTTTTCATTAAATATCATCACTGTACTGTTAATTGATAGGAAATGTAAAGCATATTGGATGTGTACAAAATAGTAATGCGATGTCTCACCCCCTGTGACAAGTGCATAAAAAGCGAAAACTTTTATACGTGTAAGCGAGAGCTTTAAAGCCAGAATCAACAAATAGACAAATAACCAAATATAAAAAGGGCTAAACCGAAGCTTAGCCCTTTTTATGTCTTTCCCTTTTTTAATTCAGTCAATAAAGCTTACGACGCGTTCTCAATCGCTAAGCGCGCTTCAAAGTCATTTTTCTCTCGTTCTACATATTGTGACCATTGACGAGCGGCTCCGCGGCTACCTGCAAATTCTTCAGCTTTAGCAAGCTCATCTAAGGCTTGAGAGAATTGCCGCTGGTTGTAAAGCGCAAGCCCGAGCACCATATGCGTATTGCCAGGATTATCTAAGTCACCTTTTTCAATTGCGGCTTTTGCAGACGCTATGGCTTTATCATAGCTCTCTGTATTGAAGTACAACAAAGCAAGCTGTGCATCTAACTCGCCATCATCCGACATTTGCGCGGCTTGCATCAAAACTGGAATCGCTTTTTCATCTTCTTTGGCAAGCTGCCATGACTGCGCAAGGAATTTAAGATTACGCAGGTTTTCTTCCAGTACGCCCGATGCGATTGCAACCTCCATAAGCTTTGCCCCTTTATAAGGCACGCCATGATAGTAATAAAGCTGTGCTAAATTGAAGGTATCTGAGGCAGACGTTATAAATCCACGCTGGTAGGCAATTTCCATTGTTGCAAGCTGCTCTTCTTCTCGCTCGAGCTCGCCATACATCCCAGCCAGCTGAATCCAGTATTTAGGTTGGTCGTACAAACGGATAAGTTTTGCAATGACTTCTTTTACTTTTTCTGGCTGCTTTAACTCATAATAAATCGCACGTTGTAAGACCAACCAGTTTTCATCAGGCAGGTAGCCCTCCGCTTCATGATTTTCGATTGCCTGTTCAATGTAGTCAATTGCTGCTTCGTAGTCTTTTTTCTGATAAAGCGCCTGTGCTTTCAGTATGTAATTTTTGGGTGGGATTTTACCGTCATTCAGCGCCTCCCAGCGCTCAAGATATTCAACCACTTCATCGTAATTGCCTTGCATCATGCTTAGCTGAGCCAGACTAAAAACGGTGGTTTGTTCAAAACTCACCGGAATGGGTGACTCTGAAATAGCCGCTTTGAAGGACTCGATCGTCTCATCGTAGCGCTCTTCATTGTAGTAAATAAAGCCGTAAAAATTATACATCATGGCGCGCTCATAGCTGTTCATGCTGTCGGCTTTATCTTTTACTTCATCAAGGATGGAAATAGCCTCCTCAACGTTGCCTGCATCACCGGCGGATTGTGCACGTGCAAGTTGTTCATATACGCGCGAGCGAAGTGCAGGCGTGCGGCGCGTTTCACGCTCACCCAATTTCACCTCAGCCTGCGCATTGGCGACAGGTGAATAAAATATCGAACCAACAACGCCTATGCTACCGATTGCAGAGAGCATTACGATAGCACAGAGCGTGAAAATACCCTTGGATACGTAATATTGACTGTTTGTTTTCATCATGCCTTGCATCTCTTAACCATCTATTTGGAAGGTTACACGGTTTTGGACTCCACCTACTTCTGTAGGTTCTCCATTTATAACGCGTGGTTTGTATTTAAATTTTAAAACGGCATCCAAGGCGGCTTGTTCAAATATGCCCTCGGGCTCTGCCTCCACTACAACAGGGTCTCTTACGGCACCGGTTTTAGTTACAGTGAACTCGACAATCACGTAACCTTGAATACCACGCTGAAGTGCTCTTCGAGGATAAACTGCGGCCACCTTGGTAATTGGCACATATTCACCATCGCCCGACTCGAGCGCAAGACCACCGTCTAGTGCAACGTCGTTACTTATGTCAGCAGCAAAATCAATTCCCGCGCTTGAGCCATCAGGCGAAGACGACTCCATTTGTGGTGCCTCCATTGGCGGTGGCGGCTCTTGAGGCTTTGGTGGCTTTTGGGGTTTGCGGTCTTTTTGCTCAACCTGCTCGTCCTGTTTGACGCGCACAAAATCAAGCACGCTGCCTCTAGGTGGATCGGTTAGTGCACTCCCGCCGCTTTGAATAAGCGATTGCATCAAGAAGAACAATCCTAGCGTGATTGCGGCAGCTAAAAGCAGTGCGATTAAAAATCTAAGCATTTTACTCTGCCTTCATTATGGTTCTTGCGCCGCAATTGAAACATCCATAATGCCTGCTGCACGAGACGCATCCATTACTTTTATAAGCGTTTCAGTCGTGGCTTTTTTATCAGCTTGAATCACTACTGTTCCTTGTGGATTTTCAGCATGAAGACGCTCAATGTTCGCCTGAACCGCTCTGATGTCTACACGACGTTTATTGATCCATACTTCACCCGTGTCACTGATTGCGACTAAAATACTGGCGCGATCTTTTTTCACAGCCGTTGCTGCATCTGGTCGATTGACATCTATACCGGCCTCTTTAACAAACGACGCGGTAACGATAAAAAAGATAAGCATAATGAATACAACGTCTAGCATGGGCGTCATATCGATATTCGCTTCTTCTTCATCGACTAAATTTTGAAAATGCTGTTTCATACTTGTTCCTCAAATCGCCCGTGAGCTAAATATTTCGCTGCAATCGCAAAGCGTCTTCTAAATGTGTTCTCTCTGCTTTTGATGTGCGCGTTAGATAAGCCGATGCAAATACACCAGAGAGCGCACCCACCATTCCTGCCATGGTCGGAATGGTCGCTTTCGACACGCCAGAGGCCATCGAGCGTGCGTTGCCTGAACCTGAAATCGCCATAACATCAAACACTTCAATCATTCCAGTCACCGTACCCATTAGGCCCAACAGTGGACATAGCGCAACAAGGGCTTGAATAATGGGAATTGAAGAGTTCAATTTAATCGACAAGCGCGATATGTACGCTTGTCTGATTTGCTCAGCAAACCATGACGTCCGGTCTTTGCGAGCCTGCCATTTGGCGGTAATCTCTTTTTTTAACTTTTTATGCGTCGTGTTAATGTAGATCACTCGCTCTAAAATAAGTAACCACATTACAAATATCAGGCAACCAATGACCAGGAGAACCTGGCCACCGGTTTCTGTAAAATCACGAATCGCTTCGAAAAACTCAGTCATGTTGCTCTCCCAACGCTTAGTTGGACTGGCTAGCTTGAGTTGCCTTCTCAGCACGCTCGGCAATAACGCCAGATGCCTGCTCTTGAAGGATGTAAACGATATTCTTGCTACGTGTATTTAAAATGGCATAAAGAAGCGTTGTAGGTATTGCTACTACCAAACCTAATACAGTAGTCACAAGCGCCTGAGAAATCCCGCCTGCCATCAATTTAGGGTCGCCCGTACCAAACAGGGTAATTGCCTGGAAGGTGTTGATCATACCCGTTACCGTTCCTAAGAGACCCATAAGCGGTGCCACAACCGAAATAATTTTTATAATAGTCAAAAAGCGGCTCAATTTTGGTACTTCACCCAGGATCGCCTCGGTCAAGTGCAGTTCAAGCGCTTCAACATCTGCATGCGGATATTTATCGCGTACTTGCATCACACGCCCAAGAGGATTCGTGTTCTTAAACGTATCACTTTTAAGCTGCTTGTTTACCTTGGTACGAATTATCGACAAACTGATTAAGCGCTCTAATGCCAATAATAAACCCACAGCACCTACTATGAGAATGATATAGCCAACCAAGCCGCCCTGCTCAACGCGCTCCCACAAGCTTGGTGCTTGTACGAGCAAACCAAGGATAGAACCACCCGTAGGGTCAAGACCAAAGCCAACTAGCTCACCATTTGAGTTTTCAAGTTCAGTAATACTTTCGAGGAATCGGTCGGCAGGTTGACGAGTCAATTCAGACACTGTCTCTGTTGTGCTGTTGTATTCAAGGTATTTACCATCCGCTACGATGGCAAATGGACCAACCCGGGTGACTTCTTTTGTGACTTTTTCGCCACCGGCTTCTACCACATCGGTTGTAAATTTGGTTACTTTTCCAGATTCAGTCATCTCACGCTGAATTTCAAACCAAACACGTTCAATTTCATCAATTGAGGCAAGCTTTGAAGAAGAGCCCATTGATTGAGCCATTTCATCTAAAAACTCTGCTCGGTTCGGGATTTGCGCAGAGATAACAGAATTATAAAATTTATTTTTGGTATCCCCGGCAACTTGCTGAAGTACACCGAACAATTCTTTCAATGAGCCCAGTCTATTATCCAGCGCGCCATTTAAATCAGCCAGTTTGAATTCATTTTCTTCAAAGCTTGTTTCAAGCTGCTCTGATTGCTGCAGAAGCGCATCTCGACGCGCGCGCGTTTCCTGAAGAATTCTGTCCTGTTCAGCTCGCTGATTGATAAAATCCTGCTCGCGCGCCTGATTTTGCTGCGTCTGGCTGAACTTACCTTCTTCAAGCTGCTTTAATAGCGCATCTAAATCCAGAGCTCGCTCATTTTCCTGAGCTAAAGCAGACACTGAAAATGTACTCGCGATAGCGATTATAGCGGCCTTGGTGACCAATGATTTGAATATTGCTTTCATTATTTAACAATCCTTAGTCCGTAATAGCCACTGGCACAATAAGTAAATCAGGTGCAAGCTGTTTCTTCGCAATGCGAAGCCCCTTGGTAACTTGCGTGCGATAGCTTGAATCAAGCTCCTCAAATTGACGGGTTTGTTTATTCCAAATCCCTTGACGTGATGCATCGCGCGTTTGATAAAGCAACGCAGTGCGTCCTATGCGTAAAAACTCAACTTCTCTTTCCTGACCGTCAATAGGGAGAAGGCCCGAATATGCTTCAATCGTTCTGCCATAATCCATCTCTACTTGGAAGGCTTCCATTACACGACGAAATTTTTCGGAGGGTGCAACGTTGGCTCTATCCATCATTGCCTTTAGATCTGCGATACGATCTGAGCGCTCTTGCTCTAAAAATGGCATATCAAGCGCAACAAACTGTTCCAAGCCTTCAATCATGTTGATCATAAGCGGTGTAATTTGACGTTCAATTACGCTTACTTCATCAATTGCTGCATTTAAATCAGCCATTTCTTCTTCTTGATTATTAATCTGTTTACGAAGCTGACTATTATAAACTTCAAGGCCCTCTATCTCTTTTAACAAGGTTTTATATTGCTGAAGCTTACTATCGATTTGGTTTGCAATATTGTCGATGCGATCCTGAGATTGCTCAGCAGACTCATTAATTTCAGTTGCTTTGTCTTTTGCTTCATCTAAATATTGATCTTCTTGCGATTGCGCGTTTTGTGCCACCACCGTTGCCAAAATCACGGCAAATAGGGTGGATAAGGTGGTAGAAAGTACCTTCATACAAAATCCTAATGAGCTAGTGGATGTGTGGGCAATTCACAAATTAAATGCCCTAATTTATCGGTGCAGAGAATAGGGATAGTCTGTGACAGTTTTATTACAAAAGCGCGGATATATCTCCTTTTAATAAATCTGTAATAATTGTGTCTGTTGCGGGTTTTAAGCTGCTTAGATTCTTTGGAATTCGATACTCGATATAAACAAGCGGTTTTCAGATAAGTCTTTTTGCTCTGTAATAACCGTGCCACATATGTATGGTGTTCATATATATACCTTTCTCATCTTTGTTCCCACGTGTCATGTGCAAAATGCTGCTTTTTCCAAATAAGTGCCTTATGAGTCACGTTCTTTTAAAAGCCCGCAAGCTGTGCGACTCACTGCCTTCGTTTTAAATTTGTGTGTTTTTCTATATAATACAAGCTATTATAAATGAGGCCTTAAAGCATGAAGTATCATTTTACATCCCTTTCTACCTACCGATTTTTAATTTTTGGTCTGGCTCTGCTGTCTTATATGTCACATGCAAATAATGGTGGTGTGCATGGTCCGATGGTTAAAGCAAACTCCAGTCAGTTTGATTGGCGATACACTTACGTTTCGTCAGAAGAACCAGGCACAAGCGATATTCAAGCTAGCCGCTTGCATTATCAACAAAGTTTAAATGAAAGATTTCAAGTGCGATTGGTTGGGCAATATCGGCAACAGCCTGATTGGGAATACGATAGTGCCAAAATAGAATTACTCTACAACTTCAATAAGTTCAACGAGCAGGATAATTATGCCAGCGCTATTCGATTTGATATGCGTACACGAAAAGGTTCACGCCCGGATGACATTGCTGTCCATTGGACAAACCAACTGAATCTTGATGCCAAAAATTATATCCGCGCGATTGTCCTTTTTGGAAAAAATCTAAGCGGCGAACAATCCAAGAATTGGCGTATTGGTACACGCTTCTCGTACTACCGAAGACCGAACGCGAATTATCAGCTTGGTATTGAGTTATTCGATCAATACGGTGAGGTTTCCAATATTGCTGCGTATGATGACCAACGTCATCAGCTAGGACCTGCTGTTATGGCAAAATTCGGCGCTTTACAATTATATGCTCGCTACTTGGCAGGATTGACGGATTCTACTCCAAACCACGCTTTATCCTTTCGCATTGGCTGGAATTTTTAATTGTAGTTGACCAAGAGTAAGCTTAAACGCTCATTATTGTGCCCAAGCAAACAAAAAAAGCAGCAATGAGAAGTTCCCTATGCTGCTTTTTGCATTTTATAGTTTAATTAAAAATCATATTTAACCGATAGGCTAATTGTTCGACCTCGAGTTTGTGATTGAAGAAGCGTATCGTTGAACACAATTTCTCTCGACTCATCCAAAAGGTTTTGAAGCTGAACAGTAACCGTCGTATTAAAGTCTGGATAGTACTTGTAAACCGTATCGATTGAATGAAATGGTTGTTCAAAACTATCATCGAACGGCGCAATACCCGGAATAAGTATTCGCTCACCAAATACATTGTATACGAGCGTAGCAGAATGCTCACCGTTGTCAGAATCAAAGCCAAGCTGCAGATTCAACACATATTCAGAGTGGCCAGTAAGGCGACGCTGAAGGTTGGTGATGGCAGCTGATACGCCGGTTTGCTCAACAATATTTTGTCGGTCAAGCGTGATCTCCGAGTCACTCAGGGTCACGTTGCCTGATACAAAGAGATTGTCCCAAATACCATCGCCGAATATCTCCAAACCTTGCAAGAATTCAAACTCTACCCCGTAAACTTCACCGGTTTCAGCGTTTGCAATTCTCACTAGCGGTGGACCATCCTGAGAAGGTGATTGAACCGAGTCTATCGGTGAGTCAATGTCCTTGTAGAACAAACCAATCGACAGATTGTTGCCATTGTCTCTATACCACTCCCAACGAAGATCAAAATTATCTATCGCTGAAGTGCGCAAACCTGGTGTACCGCCGATGGGGAACTCAGTAAGCGGGTCAAGGTAAGTCGCTGCTGCAACCTCACGTAGATCAGGCCTGACAACCGTTTTCCCGTAACTTGCTCTGAACTGCATAGAGTCATCCAGAATATAGGTAACCGCCAGTGCCGGATAAAAATCATCTTCCTGGAACGCTAACTGGCTTCTATCATCGTCAGGCTCTAAATCAAATTGATTAGTAGCCGGGTCTAGAGGCGCAACCACCTGACGAAAGTCTTCCCAACGAACGCCTCCAGTAAAACGCCAGATATTCTTATAAAAGAAATCTGCCTGGAAATAATGTGCGTCTACTTTTTGCCCTGCAACATAATCATCACCAGCGATCGTAGTGTTACGAATTAATGGCTCAGAACCAAAGTTTGCGGGAGTGAGCACTGTTTCGTTGAATATCTCTGCAAATAAGTTCCCTTCTTGAAGTGCAGGGTCAACAAATTCAGTTCCATCCACTGCCAAACGGCGATTGTCTGCTGTTCTTGTTTTGGTGAGAAAGTCTGCTCCATACTTAAACTCCATTTCCCAATTTTTTATCGAGTAGGGCAAAGTAAAGTTGAAGCCACTGTTGTCGAGTCTGTCGTGCAGAATTTGAAATGAATAATTTGCCGCAGTTTGAGAGCGAGCAAGCGCTGATTCGTTCACTGGATCGAATATGCCGTCTTCATTCTCGTCTGTGATCAAAAATCTCATATCAAAGTTGCCGGGGGCATCCCGATAAGAACGACCCTCTGAGTGACGCCAGTCAAAACCTAAGAACCCGAGTTCCGGAAAAGTATGCGTGCCCTCAAATTGATTTGCGAACAAGCGCCTTTCTTCATATTCAACCTGAACGTCTCGAATTCGCTGTCCATCTGCCTGAGTAACGTTTTCGTTGTTTCCAAACAACTCTCGTAATTCGTCCCGCGTGTCGTTGAGGACAATTAAACTGTAATTAATTTGATGATTACGATTATAGTCTAAGCCTAAAGTAAACAAGTTTGACCACTGAACCGTTCTTTCTGTAGAGCGGATATCATCAAAAAATGCCGCTTGGCTAATGACAAGTTCCTGCGTTTCCTGATTGACTGTAAAGTCTGGTTCAATGAGCTCAAACTCTTCTGCAACCCTTATAGAGTTGTCGTATCCTGCAGCCCAAAGAAATCCCAGCCGCAGTTCGTTGCTCAGGTCGTAGCTGTTCCCTACTGTAAAATTAAATGATGAATCTGGCCCAATGCTTTCTTCAACTGGGTCGTAGTCTCGCTTCATTTGAGAAAATACGTCTACCGCCTGCTCCTGTGGGATCTGGTTAAAGAACGATTTATCCTGCCAAATGCGCGCCAATGCCGCTGGCGCTGCTCTGTTGCCATCATCCTGCCCACGCCAGTCATCGCTTCCGCCAGCGTAATCAATACCGTTGTCACTGTTTTCGGTGTTATAGCCTAAACCTACAGACACATTAAAGATTTTATCGGTCGGGATTGATTTCAAGCGTATGTCCACATTACCACCACCAAAGGATGCTGGCATAGAAGGCGAATACGATTTTTGAACAGATAGACTTTCAATAATGTCTGAAGGAAATAAATCCAGTGGGATAACGTTTCGAGTCGGATCGGGCGAGGGAACTGCCGAATTGTTCAGTGCAGTACTTGAATAACGCTCACCTAAACCACGAACGTATATAAATTTTCCATCTACTAGCGTAAGACCAGTCACACGTCTAAGCGCTGAAGCAGCATCACCGTCACCTGTACGGGTAATCTGCTCTGCACCAAGAATGTCTGCCACAAACGCCTGATTTTTTCGCTCTTCCAGAACCGCTGTCGCCGTTCCTTTTAATCGAGTTCCTGTGGTGACCACTTCTTCAATTGCTTCGTCTTCATTCGTCTGAGCATGAACCTGAGCAGACAGCGCACTAATGACGAGCATCGAAACTGCAGACAACACAAACCCTTTTTCAGGTTTTAACATGACTAACCTCTTTACCTGCTGTTTATCCAAAAGGTTGATTCAACCATTGTAAGCACGTGCGCCTCAGTTCTAACTAAAAGCGCACGTGTAGTTCCGTTTGATACTTATTGTAAGTGACCTGACAAGTCTCTTACTCTAAGCCAACAGTCCAATCAGCAGTCCAGTTGTTGTCTGCATCTTTTACAGCACCTATGAAGTCTACCGCCATAAAGAAGCTATCAACTTCACTTACATTCGTTGGGGCAATATCAGAAGTAGTGAAAATGCCATCTACCACGCTTGCAGTTTCATCTAGGATGCTATTACCTGTTTGTCCTTCAAACCAAGCTTGCTGGTCGAACGCGCCGGAATTATTAATTGGCTCTTCACAGGCAAGAACAGAAGACTCAAAAATCATTCGTGAATCGTCAGTAGCTTCCATGTTTGCTAACAAGGTGGTATCAAAATTACCACTGCTGTCAGCAGATAAGTCAGCTTCGAAACATTCGCCCATTCCCGCTGGACCGGTTACAACAAAGTTGTATAGCTTAGCGTTTGTTTGGTCGCGAAGTAATACGCCCTCTGAATCGTCCTCTCCATCAAACGTGTTTCCAATGATTGTCATATTGGCAATCATCGGGCTTGAGAATTCGGTGCCTGCACCGCCGTCGCCGTCACCTTCAATACCGCGGTTTGCATCAGAATTATCGTCTGCATGCTTAACCAGCACGTACTGCATTTTACCGCGATATCCTCTGTCCCAATCAACCGAGTCATCTTGAATACCGGTTAGAACGATGTAACGTAAGTTTACAAATCCACCGAAGAACTCTACACCATCGTCTGCGTTTTTATGTACCTGTACGTACTCAACTGTTGTACCCGAACCTACGCCACCAAAAGTGATTCCGTTTAACTCATTATCGGGTGCAATTTCAAATCCACCGTGCATAACGCGCACATAGCGAAGCGTACCTGAACTTTCAGTGTTGTTAGCAGCTGTTGGATCAGAAACGTTGCTACCAAATACTGCGCCTTCCTGAGCACCTTCAACCTGAATAGCACAATCGCCAGTAGCTGGGCAATCGGTGTTATAACCGTTGCCTAGAATTATCATGCCACCCCATTGACCTGCTGCACCATTTGCAAGACCGGCTTCGACGCCGTTTGCAACGTGCTGGCGAGACGTAAAGGTAATCGGCTCTGCCGCTGTTCCGTTTGCTTCAATTTTTGAACCACGGCTTACGATCAGGTAGTCGTTACCGCTTGAGCCGTATACCACAACACCTGGCTCAACAGTTAAGGTCGCACTATTTTCATTATCACCGCCAACAAATACCGCACCAGATAGCGCGTAGTGATTACTGGCAGTAAGAGTAAGATCAGAAGTGATACGGCCGCTGATTTCACAGGTGGTGGTGCTACCGTCAACATTAGCAATTGTTGTAGTACCTGCTGGACAACCAGAAACGCTTTCTTCAACGTTGATGGTTCCGCCGCCAAATCCAAAGGCCCAGCCCTGGCGCCAATCTGTAGGACCAACCGCACCAACAAAGGTATTTGTTTCGAAGAAGGTGTCTAACGTCGCTGGATCACCACCGGCTGTTAGCAAAGCGCTTTCACTGGTAAGTGTACCGTCATTATTTAAGCCAAGCTGACCACGATCTGCAAATGCAAGAAGTGTATTGTTGCGAGCTTCTTCTGTAAACCAGGCGTTGAGGTCAACTGCACCCTCTAAAGTGTTGAATGGCTCAGAACAGGCGATGAAACTGTTGGTGATAGTGATATCGCCGTCGGTCAAATTTGCCTGAACGGTATCGTCGTTATCCATTTCAAGACACTCGCCCATCTCTTCAGGGCCGGTGATCAGCATATTCATGATATTAGCGCCGGTTTGATCGCGTAATAAAACACCCTCTGAATCATCTTCACCATCAAAGCTGTTGCCGATAATTGTAATGTTGGCAACCATTGGCTGAGAAAACTCGGTGCTAGGGCCGCCATCCCCATCACCTTCTATACCGCGGTTGGCATCCGAACCGTCGCGCGCATGCTCAATATAAACATATTGTAGCTTACCGTCGTAACCGCGATCCCAGTCAACTGAATCGTCTTGAATACCGGTAAGCACCAAGTGTTTGGCATTTACAGCACCGCCAAAAAATTCAACGCCATCGTCTGCGTTTGCGTGAACCTGAACAAAGTTCACCTCTGTACCAGAACCTACGCCACCAAAGGTAATACCATTTAACTCATTGTCTGGTGCAATTTCAAAACCTGCATATTTAACAACAAGGTAGTTTAGGTTACCAGAGCTGTCGGTATCGTCTGTACCTCCGTATACTGCGCCCTCTGCAACACCTTCAACCTGAATGGCGCAATCACCTGTTTCAGGACAATCGGTAGACTGGCCATTACCTAAAATAACCAAGCCTCCCCACTGCCCAGCACCCACTTCGCGGCCAACTACATCATTAAAGGATGTCATAATAACGGGAGAGGTTGCGGTACCGTTGACTTCAATTTGCGAGTCACGGCTAATTACCAAATAATCAGCACCGCGACTACCAAAAATAATCGTGCCTGGTTCAATTTCAAGCACTACTGAATCTGCTTTATCATTTCCTACAAATACTGGGCCATCTAGCGCCCACACAATATCAGATGTTAAAGTGATGACGCCGTTAGTCGCTATTTCGTCTGTTAATCGACCACCTAAAGTACGAACCTCAACTTGTTGCCCCAAGGCATCTGAAACCTGAGCAGATAAACCAGGCGCTGCTGTGCCTATTTCGTTATCTGAAGGGGGTGGATTTTCGCCACCACCGCCACCTGATGCTGGCGGATTATTTGTGACAACGCTATTGTCGATATCCCCTTCCGAGATATTAATATCCCCACCACACGCTGCCAAAGACAAAGCAGCGGCAACTGCTGAGATCTTAAAAATTCCGTTGAGTTTCATTTGTGTCTCCAAAATAGGACGAATAAGTATTAAATGTAAGCGGCAATGAGGATAGCTAAGTTAAATGACAGATTTGTTACATAATCAAGGTGTCACAAAAACTTAATATATATTTAAGATATTGATATTAATGGGAATTATTTATTTAGAAGCTTTCTTTGTGTATCAAGCAAGCGTCCACTCACAGCGTAATAATTGCTTTGTTGAACAATCTGCTGGCCTTCATCAGAAAGGATAAAATTTAAAAAAGCGCGCTCTAGGGTAGGAAGGGGCTCATTAGGTGCTTTGTTGATAACGATATACAGGTAGCGAGTAAAAGGATATTGACCTTGTGTGATGGATTCCGCGGTAGGCGCAATAAACGCATCTCCTTTGCCACCCACTGCAACGGCTTTGACCTCGGTGTTGCCGTGTCCAAGTGCCGCGTAGCCTATACCACCAATACTGCTCGCTACCGATTGCACTACTGAGGAAGAGCTTGGCATTTCATTGACTCTCACATCGTAATCACCGTCGCACAGCGCCATGTTTTTAAATAAATCATAGGTACCGGAAGCGGAATTTCTTCCGAAGACTTGTATTTCGCGCTCGGCTGAAAATTTTTCAACGCCTAGTTGAGACCACTTATTAATGGTTTTTGGTGCGCCGCAAAAGCGGGTCATTGAAAATATAGCATCCACTTCCTGTATGCTTAGTTGCTGCAAAGGATTATTCTTTTCGACATAAATTGCCATTGCATCAATTGCCACAATTAATGAAGTAGGTGGGTAGCCATAGCGTCGAGTAAAGCGTTGAATTTCGCTGGCTGTCATTGCTCGTGACATAGGGCCTATGCTGGCAGTACCCTGAGTAAGCGCTTGTGACGCTGTTGCAGACCCAGTTGCCTGAATTTGAAATTTTACGTGCGGATAAAGGGTTTGAAATCGTTCAGCCCAAAGCGACATCAAATTTGCCAAGGTGTCTGAGCCAATTGACGTGATACTGCCATAAACGCCCGGCACAGCTCGGTAATCAAAAGCCTCTGGCTGACTATCAAGATTAAGACCTTCCAAAGACAGCCTTTCTTGACTTTCTGTTTGCTGCGGCTCCAGATTCATTACTGGATCTTGACTGTTAGCCTCTGTTTGAGAAAAACCAATGCTTGAAAAGCTAGCCAACGCTAGCAAGGTGAGCAAATAAACAGTTTTGCGTGCTTTTCTTTTTGTATTGAAAAAACTAATCAGATAGTTCCTGTGCAATGAGCTCTGGCGGTAACAAAAACGAAAATTCACTTCCTTTTCCGACCTTACTTTCAATCTCTAAAGATGCATTATGATGATGAAGGACATGTTTGACAATGGATAAACCTAAACCAGAGCCTCCCGTTTTTCGAGAGCGTGCTTTATCAACCCGATAAAAGCGTTCGGTCAGTCTGCGCAGATGTTTTTCTTCAATTCCATCACCATTGTCTCTAACCGCGAAAAAAGCGCCATTGGCTTTGCGCTTCCAAATAACCTCGATTCGACCATTGGCAGGTGTATAGTGAATCGCATTGAAAATAAGGTTTGAACAAGCACTTCTGAGTTCAGTTTCCACACCAAACACATTTAATTCGCCATCGACCTTGAAAGTTATTTTATGAGATTTTTCCTTGTTTAAGGCCATCGCTTCTAACTCAATTTGCTTTAGCATGGCGTCAACATCGATCACATTTTCAAATATGCGCTCGGAGCTTGATTCAATGCGCGACAGTATGAGGAGATCATCAATCAAAGCTTGCATCCGGGTTGTTTGCGTCCCCATTTCTTCGATCGCCTTGGCAACGATCGGGGGCACTCCCTCAAGGTTTGCAGTACTGGTGTCGAGTACTTCCAAATAACCATTTATCACCGTTAGCGGCGTTTTTAATTCATGCGAAACGTTGGCAACAAAGTCCTTGCGCATTTCTTCCAGATGAGAAACACGCGATACGTCTCGCACGATTAAAAGCAATTGGTCATCTCCGTACTCCATCATCCGATATTCAAAGGTCTTATGCGGATTAGTCGGCGCGGGTATCTCTATTGGATAATGGGCGTCATTACTCTCTAAAAACTCAATAAATTTAGGGTGGCGAATTAAATTATCAATTCGACGGCCATTATCATCAGGCCATCTTAAACCAAGCTCAATACGAGCGTTTCGATTACACCACAGAATTCTGGCTTGCTTGTCAATTACTACTACTGCATCTGGCAAGGCCTCAGAACCTTCTCTGAAGCGTTTTACCAGTTCACCTAAACTTTTGCGCTTATTGCGATTTCGACGCTGAAGATAGTAAACCCCTTCATAGATATGATGCCAAATGCCAGGGGCACTAGGCGGAGACATTGCGCGGCTATGCCATAACCACTGGGTCAAGCGATACAAGTGCGCATAGTTATAAAGCAACAGGGTCGCAAATAAACACGTCAGCGCCAACAGCATATTATCAATATACATACCCACTACTACGCCAATGCAAAGCACTAGAAACAAGCGAATCAGGGTTTTGGACCATGACTGATAATAATACATAAAAGTGCTTAAACTGACCTTAGCGTTTACGCTTTATTTGAAAATCGATAACCAGAGCCTCGCACCGTTTGGATCATTGCGTCGTGACCGTGTTTGGAAATGGCTTTACGCAAGCGTCGAATGTGTACGTCTACGGTTCTGTCTTCTACATAGACATTGGTTCCCCAAACGTTATCAAGCAGTAACTCTCGACTGTATACTCGCTCAGGATGCGTCATAAAAAAGTGCAGTAACTTAAATTCCGTTGGACCCATATCAATGGCGTCCCCATTTGCTGTCACTCTGTGAGATACGGGCTCTAACACTAAGCCATCAAACTCTATTGGCTCTTCTTTTGAAGTGGGCGTAACTCGACGCATAACTGCCTTTATTCGCGCAATTAACTCTTTGGGAGAGAAAGGCTTGGTGACGTAATCATCAGCACCGGCTTCTAAACCGCGTATTTTGTCGTCCTCTTCGCCACGAGCAGTTAACATGATCACGGGAATATCTTTTGCAAACTCATGCGTTTTGAGTTTTTTAGCTAACTGCACACCACTGCCGCCGGGAAGCATCCAATCAAGCAAGATTAAATCAGGATAAGGCTCTTTTATTTTATTTAAGCCAACATCGTAATCTTCAGCTTCGTCCACCGTAAAGCCCGCCTGCTCCAGTACAAAACTGAGCATGTCTCTGATTGGCGCTTCATCTTCAACTAACAATATCCTGCGCGACATTTTTTTCACTCGTGTCATAAAAATTGACCGTATTATTAGAGTGACATGTGACAGTTTTATGAAACAAAGCATAAAAGATGTCAAGCAAACGCAAGATTTAAATCACTTTTGTTCAAATTCGCTACATTTATTTGTAAATATAAAACGTAAGGTAAGCTTGAAAGGAGTATTTTGAAATAAACCTCAGGTTCATTTTGACCCAGACAAGCAAGCTTGCTAACCTCTCGCGTCTTCAAATTTTAGCAGGAATAAATTGCCGCTATGTGGTTTAAAAATCTAAAGCTCTATCGTTTTACCCAAGAATTTTCATTAGACACTCAAAACTTGCAGACCATGCTTGAGAGCATGCCGTTTGCACCTGCTGGTGCGCAAGAAATTTCCAGTATGGGTTTTGTCCCTGTATTACCTAAAGGCGATTTACTTTATCATCAGGTAGGCAATGCATTTTGGTTTAAACTTAAACGGGAAGAGAAAATTCTGCCTGCAAGTGTTGTCAATGCAGAACTGGCTGAAAAGGTGGCGCAACTTGAACAGGAGAGCGGCTCGCCTGTTGGTAAAAAAGCACAGAAAGATTTAAAAGAAGAAATTGTTCAGCGTTTGCTTCCAAGGGCCTTCAATAAGCATGCTTTTATAAATGCCTACATCAGCCTGGATGCACAGGTGGTAGTGGTGGATGCAAGCTCTGATGGCAGCGCTGAAGTATTGTTAGCGGCGCTTCGAAAATGCATCAACTCTTTACCTGTTGTGCCATTTGCAAAATCCCAACAGCAAGAAATTCTTACCAATTGGTTGTTAAAAGATGCTCCGCAAGGCATCGAATTACTTGATGAGGCTGAGTTTAAATCTCCTGCCGACGATGGCGCAATTATCCGATGTAAAAAACAGGATTTAGATGCAGAAGAAATTCTTGCGCATATTCAGGCAGGCAAATGGGTGCAAAAATTAGCAATCGCTTACAAAGAGCGCTTAACGTGCATTATTGCGGAGGATTTATCGATTAAACGCCTGAAATTTACCGATATGGTAGTTGAACAAAACGAAGATATCAGTAAAGACGATATGGCTGCAAAGCTAGATGCTGACTTTGCTTTATTTGTAAGCGAAATCGATGCCTTTGTGAAAGATTTAAATGAAATGTTTTCGCTTGAAGGCGATGCATAGAGTCACTTCGTAAATAGCAAAAAGCTTCAGTATTTTGTCAATTGAACGCTGAACTCTTTTGGATTCAGCCAATTCTTATACAAAATAACCTGAAGCTTTTTTAATGCTTTTGAACATCAAGCAGCTAAATTCAAACTAGACGAATAAGCCCTTTGCATTTTCACGAAGATCGATGAATTCTTCAGATTGCAATTCGTCGATATCCTCAAATACACCACGTTGACCAGCCCGCGTTAAGGTTTCCTGCGGATCTTCAATCAAATTAGAAAGTGCAGCACCCACTCTGACAAAATCAATGTAACCAACCTGAGGTTTAACGTACTCAAGATTTCGCCAGTGCTCTGCACACTCAATAAAGACTTCGTTAAACTTCCATTCTCGCATGATGCTTCCACCAATGCGGCCAGCAAGCTTATTAATGGCTACATCTAAAAATGCGGGGTTGGCAAATACACTGTCGTGGCGCTCAGCTTCAGTTAACACTGGTAGCGAACCAATATCAGCCACAAGCGCCGCAAGGGTCATGGTATCAATACTTAAATGCTTAGCGCCGTTTCGCTTTTTGTAGAGCATCAGGGTAGCCATTGCATTACCAACAATATCAATAATATCTGTCCAGCGCTTTGCCATATATTTTTTAACCACTTCGTTTTTTGAAACGAAGAGTTGCTCCATGGCTAAGGCTGTTGCGATATTTTTTACTTGGGCCAGGCCAATTCTTGTCACGGCCTGTGCAGTTGAAGTAACTTTGACCTCACGTCCCAAGTATGCAGAATTTGAGATTTTTATCATCCGTGCGCTTAATGATGGGTCTTGCCCTACCACTTCCGCCATCTTGTTCAAATTGATATTAGGATCATCAGCCGCCTTTCGCACTTTCAGTGCAATCGCAGGCAAAGTTGGCAGTACCAGAGTATCGTTGTTGATTTTCTCAACCAATATGGTGAGTAGTGCATTTTGAGTAGACATGTATCAGCCTTGTTCCTATCGTTGAAAATTGCTTCCCTTTCACCTTGCACTCGCTTGCTGTTGTACACCGAGAGCAATGCTAAACACTTCCCTGGTGTTCAACAATCAATATTCTTTTGAGGAAAACAAAAGATTCAAGCACATTTAAAGCTTGATTATTCTACCTTTAACTTTTCTTGGTATGGCGGCCAGCCTAAAGCTTTACCCGCCAGCACGTGCAGGTGAATGTGATAGACCGTTTGACCACCATGCTTATTGCAGTTCATAACCGTTCTAAACCCCGATTCGGCTGCACCTAAGTCACTCGCCACTTTTGCAGCCACCCGATGCATGTAGCCAACAAGCGCATCATCTTCTTGCTGTATGTCATTCGTCGTTGCTATCGGTTTTTTAGGGATCACCAAAAAATGAATAGGCGCTTGCGGATTAATATCATTAAACGCGAGCACTCTGTCATCCTCAAATAATATATCGGCAGGAATTTCTTTTTTTATAATTTTTGTGAAGATTGTTTCTGACATTTTTATCTCCGATGATTATCTGTGTTTAACAACGCAAAACAATGCTTTTCTACTTCAAAGCAACTCGTGCTTTAAACGGCTAAAGCTCATGCTAGGCAAAAACAAAAATTAGAAGTATTACACCTAATAATAGCCGGTAGATAACGAAGGGCAACATGCCGATGCGCGAAATCCAGCTTAAAAACAGGTGAATACACAAGTACGCTGCCACAAACGAAAAGCCAGCGCCGTAAATAAGTGCTTTCCAATCTACTGCGTGATTTGCTTCCAATAAGTCTAGTGTAGAAAACAAGCCAGCAGCGAGAATGATAGGCATTGAAAGCAAAAACGAAAAACGCGCGGCGCTTTCTCTATCTAAACCCAGCATCAGTCCTGCGGTCATCGTTATCCCCGAACGTGAAGTACCCGGAATAATCGCAATGGCCTGAGCTACGCCGATAAAAAGCGTGTCTCTGAAGGTAAGTTGCGTTATCGATTTGCGTTGCGAAGCTTTGGCGTCGGCCCACCAAAGCAAAAGCCCGAACACAATCGTTGTTATTGCAATCACCAGCGCTGAACGCGCGTAAAGTTCTATCCAGTCTTTCATCAAAAACCCAAATAGACCTGCCGGAATAGTGCCGATGATTACCCACCAGGCGAGCTTGCTGTCAGTGGATTGTTCTTTGCTCCACCCTTTTGAAAACCAGGCGGCAGTCAAGCGTGCTACATCGGCTCTGAAATAAATCATGACCGCCAATAGGGAGCCAACATGCACGGCCACGTCAAAAGCCAGGCCTTGATTTCGCCAACCCAAGAGTTCAGCAGGTAGAATCAAATGTGCTGAACTTGAGATGGGTAAAAATTCGGTTAATCCTTGAATAATTGCCAGAATGATGATTTCAAACAGTGTCATACTTGTGTAGCGCTCCATGTAAAAGGCACTGGCCATAATTTTTGTGTGGTTTTATCAAACGCTTCCCAGAGCGTCTGATAGGTTTTTTGTTCGCAAGGGTGAATGTCGTGGGGTACAAGGTCTGCCATTGGCTGCAATACAAACGCATTATAGGTAATTTCATCGCGCGGCAAAGCGACCGGGCTATCGCAAACCACATCATCAAAGGTCAGTAAATCTAAATCCAATGTACGCGGTGAGAACTTTTCAGCTTCTCGCGCCCGCCCACATTCTGCTTCGATATGTTTTAAGGCATCACACACTTGCTGAATGCTTTTGCTTGTGGTCGCCATCACCACCAGATTGAAAAAATTATCTCCTGAAAAGCCTACCGACTCACTTTCGTAAACTCTGGACAGCGAAAGAGCGCCGAATTGTTCGAACATGCCATCTAATCCAAGGCGAGTATTTTCTTCTTTATTAATGTTGGAGCCCACACTGACCAGAATTTTATGCTTAGTCATGACTTGATGGGTCGCTCTCGTTCAATAAGAATACCGACATTATTCGCCTGTTTCAGAATATCTGGCTTGCTCAATTTCAATTTCAATTTTGTCACATCAAACTCTTCAAACAACACCTGAATCATGTTATTCGCTAAGGCCTCAAGCAATTCAAAACTCGCCTCTTCGGCAATTGCTCCAAGACGCTGCGCCACTTTTCCATAATCAAGCGTGTCATTTACGCTGTCTGTTTTAGCGGCTCTGCTCAAATCATAGGACATTTCCAAATCGACTACGACTCGCTGTTTTTCGTGCCGTTCAAAATCATATACTCCGATGAGGGTGTAAAGCGTTAGCCCCTCAATAAATACTTTATCCATATACAAAGACTATGTAGATCGCGTACTCTTACTAAAAGTGTATCGCGAATCGCTGGGGTAAGTATATGACAACATGGATTGTTTTTTACTGTCTGGCTGCCTATTTGCTAGGCTCAGTCTCCAGCGCGATCCTTTTATGTAAACTTCTGGGGCTACCCGATCCTCGCACTCAGGGCTCACTAAACCCTGGCGCTACAAATGTTGTGCGCATTGCAGGTAAGCGAGTTGGCGTGTTTGTACTTGTGTTTGACATTTTAAAAGGCGCTGTGCCCGCTTACCTTGCATACTTAAGTCAACTGAGTGAATTTGCCATTGGGCTTGTAGCCATTTGCGCCTGTCTGGGGCACATGTATCCGGTGTTTTTTCAATTTAAAGGGGGCAAGGCCGTTGCAACCGCATTAGGGGCAATGCTGCCAATGGGTTGGGCGCTGGCAGCAGGCTTGTTATCAACCTGGGTATTGGTGTTTGCAATCTCCAAATTATCATCCTTAGCTGCCATTGTGACAGTGAGTCTTGCGCCTGTTTTCACCTACTTTTATAAACCTCAGTTTACCTTTTCAGTTACCATGCTATCGGTGCTAATTATTGTAAAACACCGCAGTAATATATCACGCCTGATAAACCGAAAAGAACGTGAGGTAGGACAAAACCTGTCAAATAAGCATCGCGCTAAATCGCGGCAAGAAGATTAACAGCGCTTAAGCTTTCCAGCGGCCAGCGAGGCATCGCTTTTTCCGTCAAAAGAGTGCGCTCCCCCGCCAGCAAACGCTGGCAACCTGCGTAGGCTATCATGGCACCATTGTCAGTACAGTATTCAAAGCTTGGATAAAATACGTCAAAGCCATCAACTTGACTTGCTTCTTCAAAACTGGCTCTTAAGCGTTTATTTGCAGCAACACCACCTGCCATGACTAATCGTTTATGTCCTGAATGTTTCAGTGCTCTTCGGCATTTAATTAACAAGGTATCGACAATTGCCTCTTCAAACGCCCGGGCAATATTTGCGTGAGTTTGATGCTGACCATCACTACTGCGGATCGTATTGGCAGCGAAAGTTTTTAAGCCGCTAAAGCTAAAATCAAGTCCAGGACGGTCGCACATAGGGCGCGGAAATTGGTAGTGGCCAGACTCGCCTTCTTCCGCTAATTTTGCGAGTAAAGGGCCACCTGGATAATCTAAACCAAGCAGCTTGGCAGTTTTATCAAAGGCTTCACCCGCTGCATCATCTACCGATTCCCCCAACACTTTATATTGCCCAATGCCCTTAACATCAACCAGCATACTGTGGCCACCTGAAACCAAAAGAGCAACAAAAGGGTATTCAGGTTTGCGGGCGTCAAGCATGGGGGCAAGCAAGTGCCCTTCCATATGGTGAACACCAATACTGGGAACATTCCATGCGTATGCCAGGGCTCTGGCCATTGAAGAGCCAACCAATAGTGCGCCAATTAAGCCTGGGCCGCGAGTATACGCAATGCCATCAATGTCAGACTTACCAAGCTGAGCGCTGTTCAAGGTTCGCTGCACCAGAGGGATAATTTTGCGAACATGATCACGTGATGCCAACTCAGGCACCACACCACCGTAATCTGCATGAAGCTTGACTTGACTATAAAGCTCGTGCGCCAGCAGACCATGCTCACTATCATAAATCGCGATACCCGTTTCATCGCAGGAAGTTTCTATGCCTAATACTTTCATGTAGATGCTAATTCCAATACGTGCCGTTTATTTATCTGGGAAAAAGAATATATAGTAGATATTCATTAGAGCTCGAGTATTATCTCTACAAAGCACGCAAATGCCAATGGTTGTGTTCCATTCTATGTTTATGCGCTGATTTAAAGTGTGCGCGAAGACTGCTTCTAATTACAAAAACAAAAAAGTACGAAACGAAAAATTATGAAAAGTATAACGCCGGTATGCAACGATATTAAAATATCATTACCGGCTTAATGTAATTTAAAGACTATGTTCGGCTTCTGCTGCGGTATAAAACCAAACCAAGCATTCCAGCTGCGAGCAGGCTGAAAATCGTAGGTTCGGACACCACTGCAGGCACGGGTGCGGTTGCCGCCAGACCAAACTGAGCGCCAGTAAGCGTACCCGTTGCTAACTGAAAGGTACTTTCAAGCAAGGCACTGGCCGCATCCAAAAAGGTAAGCGAAATTTGTGGATTAGCCAAGTCGGTGATAGCCGCAGCGTCAAGTCCGGTAAAGTCCAGACTGAATATGTCGACCATTCCACCTCCATTAACGTCAGCCGACAAAATCGCAGTCGTTGTGTTGATTAAAAAGTCACTTAATATGACCGTGACATCGTCACTTGTATCGACTGTGCCTAAATCGCCCGTTAAGCTTATGCTTGCGCCAACGTGTTCAATCGTTCCTGCCAGTGTTGTGAAGTCTAAATCACCGCCTGTAACACCAAAACCCAGAGTTAATGGATCAGCAGAGACTAAATCACCACCAAGCAAGGCGGGTGTGATCCCCAAGTCAGCCAAAGGTGCAGTGACTTGTACGTTGGTTTGACCGCTCACTATCGGTACTGCCATAGCTGGACTTGCAAGCCAAAAGACAGCGCTGGCTAACACTCCTATTACTATTTTCTTCATGGTATAAATCCCTTCATCATTTGTATAAATCAAAAAGTAAATTAAATGTGTTTGAAGCAACCGCACTAAATACTTCAACATAACTCTACGCTAATTTTGAAATAATTGCTCACTTTTTAACCAGGCATTAACTAAAAATTAACCTTGTGACGTATCAAGTCCCTGTTTAGTGTCTGTCAGCAACTTATTGGTATTTATTTAAGCTTAAGCCTTTACATGCGCTACGAGAAAGAATACAATTTCGCACCATTTTTTAGCCCGGGTAATTAAATTAACGCTTAAATTGCCTATACTATTTACTAATGTACCCGGTTGATTTAATTTCTGAGGTGAGTATTTAATGCCAATTGTTAAAGTAAGAGATAACGAACCGTTTGATATCGCTCTAAGACGATTCAAGCGTTCATGTGAAAAAGCAGGCGTATTGTCTGAAGTACGTCGTCGCGAGTTTTTTGAAAAGCCGACTTGGGAACGCAAGCGCAAAAAAGCGGCAGCTAAAAAACGTCACATGAAAAAATTGGCGCGTGAAAATGCACGTCGCGTAAAACTTTACTAAAGGTAAAGGCTTACCGTCCTCGCAAGAGGCCGTGCAAGGAAGAGGCGCTTAATCGCGCCTTTTTTGTGCGTGATTTTTAAAAACCGCGTATGATATAAACACTTTATCCCACCTGAAAGCAAAACATCAAAAGGACAAAAAGATGTCATTACTCAGCCAATTAAAAGACGCCCAAAAAGATGCGATGCGTAGCAAAGACAAGCTAAGTTTGGGCACGATCAGAATGGCGCTTGCCGCCGTTAAGCAGCGTGAAGTTGACGAACGGATTGAGCTCACGGATACTGACGTACTGCAAATTTTGACCAAGATGGTCAAACAACGTCAAGAGGCGGCATCTCAATTTATTGACGGCAACCGAAAGGATTTGGCAGATAAAGAAGAAGCCGAGATTGCCGTTATCAAGCGCTTTTTACCACAACCCTTAAGTGATGAAGAAGTCAGTCAGCTAGTGGACGACGCCATTCAAAGCAGTGGCGCAAGCGATATAAAAGACATGGGTAAGGTTATGGGTATCCTTAAACCTAAAGTACAAGGTCGTGCTGACATGGGTGCGGTTAGCAAAATGATAAAAGCAAAATTGGGCTGACACCTGCTTTAGCAAGCAACAATTGTTTTGATTGCTTTTTGGATAGCACTTTTCAATAACAACACAGGATTATTCGTTTGGCTGGTCGTATTCCACAGGATTTTATTGAAGACCTTGTCGCTCGTGCGGACATCGTGGACATTATTGACAGCCGCGTAAACCTAAAAAAGGCAGGTCGAAATTATCAGGCCTGCTGCCCCTTCCACAATGAAAAAACGCCGTCATTTTCAGTCGCGCCTGATAAACAGTTCTATTATTGTTTTGGCTGCGGAGCGAAAGGTAATGTACTCAGTTTTTTAATGGAATTTGACAGACTAGAATTTGTTGAAGCCGTCGAAGAACTCGCCAGTCAGTATAACCTTACGGTTCCTCGAGAAGGCGGCAGCCAGCCAAGCGGCAGTCCACAAAAAAAGAATGAGCGTGAACAAGACTATCACCTGATGGAAGATGTCACGCGATACTTTCAACACCAGTTAAAACATGCCGATAAGGCCGCATCGGTAATTGATTATTTGAAATCACGTGGTTTAAGCGGTGATATCGTCAAAAAGTGGGATATTGGTTATGCGCCAGATAAATGGGACGGCGTACTTGCAACCTTTGGCACTGATGAAGCAAAGCAACAAAGACTTTTGGCCTTAAAGCTTATCAATCAAAATGATAATAAGCGTCGATACGATTTTTTTCGCGATCGCGTTATGTTTCCCATCCGTGATAAACGAGGCCGCGTCGTTGCTTTCGGAGGACGCATAATTGAAGGGGATGGGCCGAAGTATTTAAACTCGCCTGAAACCCGCATCTTTCATAAAGGCTATGAGCTTTATGGACTTTATCAAGCTCGCAAAGAAAATAGAAAGCTAAGTCGGATTTTGGTGGTTGAAGGATACATGGACGTTGTCGCGCTTTCGCAATTTGACATCACTTACGCAGTTGCTGCGCTTGGCACGGCGACCACGCCTGAGCACATTCAGGCCATGTTTAAGGCAACCAGCGAAATCGTTTGTTGTTACGATGGCGATCGGGCAGGTCGCGATGCGGCATGGCGCGCATTGGAAAATGCGCTTCCTTACTTAAAAGACGGCGTCATGATGAAGTTTCTCTTTTTACCTGATGGCGAGGATCCCGATACGATGGTGCGAAAAGTTGGAAAGAAAGCATTTGAAGAGCAGCTTGATAAAGCCGTTGCCCTATCGACTTTCTTTTTTGACAGTCTTTTGCAAAATCATTCTTTGGGCAGCATAGAGGGGAAAGCCGCATTTAAAGCTGAAGCGATGCCGCTTATTGAAAAAATTGCAGGTGAGAACCAACGTGATTTGATGCTTGCTGAACTTAATCGTTTTATGGGTAATCAACAAGCTTATGAGCATGAGCAGAATATTCGAAATGCAAACAAGCAGAAAGCGCCTCCTAAGAGTGATTACAATCGGCCGGCACAAATGGCACTTTCGCCGGTTCGTATGTTGATTAGACTGCTAATGGATGAGCCATCACTGGCAAGCGAGCATCCAAAAATCAATATTGCTGCACTGTCTCGTTCCAAGATCAACGGAATTGCAATGCTGGTTGAAGTATATCGATATTGTATTGCGCGCCCTAACGCAAATACGTCTACGGTATTAGAATCATTTCGCGAACATCCTCATTTCAGGCACCTAATCAAGTTACTGGAAACTGAAATGCATCCGAGAATGAATAAGTCAGCAGAGTATGTTGCCTGCTTCAAAAAACTTTTGTCTATGCACTTTGATGCGAGATTAGACGAACTCACCCTAAAGGCCAATGCATCCGCAGGTTTAACAGCAGAAGAACAAAAGGAATTAACGACGCTTTTGCAGCGTAAATAGCAGCGAAAATAGCAGAGCAAAAAATAGTAACTTGAAATCAAAAAGCATGTACACCAAGCTGTACAAAAGCGAAAACAACATAGCGACCTGTCTACTGCCTAATTAATGAACTATTATTAAATAAAGTTGTATCAGTTAAAACGCGCAGCTTCGCTAAATACTGGAAAAAAACCTTGTTAGTATGCTATACTAACAAATTCGCCGACAACTGGTACTACCAGTAGGGTCAAATCCCGAACATCCAGTAAATAGTACAGGCGCGAAGATTTCAACATAAGACATACTCTTGAAATTGTCTTATTTGATGCCATAGTTAAGTCCCAATTAACGTGTAAGGTATATTGTGCAGAGTAAGCAGTCCCAAATAAAACTCCTCATTGCCAAAGGCAAAGAGCAAGGTTATTTAACGTTTTCTGAAGTTAATGACCATCTTCCTGCTGATATTGTAGATTCAGATCAGATTGAAGACATCATCCGCATGATCAATGACATGGGGATACAGGTGTTTGAATCCGCACCTGATTCTGATGAATTATTGATGCAAGAAACGACTACCGACGAAGAGGTGGCAGAAGCTGCCGCACAAGCGCTTGCGACTGTTGAAAGCGAAATCGGCAGAACAACCGACCCTGTGCGCATGTATATGCGTGAAATGGGTACAGTTGAGCTTTTGACTCGCGAAGGCGAAATCGAAATTGCCAAGCGTATAGAAGACGGTATTAATCAAGTTCAGTGTTCAGTTGCCGAATACCCTGAAGCTATTACTTATCTGCTCGATCAATGGGACTTGTACGAAGCAGAAGAAATACGTCTTAGCGATATTATTATTGGATTTGTTGATCCGAACGAAGAGGACGTTGCTCCTACCGCCACTCATGTTGGTTCTGAGCTCTCAGAAGAAGAGCTCGACGACGAAGATGATGATGGCGACGATGACGATGATGATGCTGAAGAAGATGACAATAGCGTTGATCCGGAACTTGCTCGCGAGAAATTTTCAGAATTAAGAAAACAGTACAATAAAGCGCGAACCGTTATTGAAAGTAAAGGACGAGCGCACAAGTCAGCGAAAAAAGAAATTGCTGCGCTAAGCGATGTTTTTAAAGAATTTCGTTTAGTTCCCAAGCAGTTTGACCGCATGGTTCGAAACATGCGGGATATGATGGATAGAGTGCGTATTCAGGAGCGCCTGGTAATGAAGTTTTGCGTGATGCACGCAAAAATGCCCAAGAAAGATTTCATTAAATTGTTTGCTGGTAACGAAACGTCTACTCAGTGGTTATACGAGGTACTTAAAACCGACGCACCGTATGTGCCTAAGCTTTTAGAGTACAAAGAAGAGATAGAGCGTTGCGTCAGTAAAATGAACGCCGTTGAGCAAGAAACCGGCTTAATAATTCCTGATATAAAAGATATTAATCGTCGTATGTCGATTGGTGAAGCTAAAGCTCGACGCGCGAAAAAAGAAATGGTTGAGGCGAACCTGCGTCTTGTTATTTCGATTGCGAAAAAGTATACAAACCGAGGACTTCAGTTCCTAGATCTTATTCAGGAAGGAAATATCGGTCTTATGAAAGCGGTTGATAAGTTCGAGTATCGACGTGGTTATAAGTTTTCAACTTATGCAACGTGGTGGATACGTCAGGCGATCACGCGCTCGATTGCTGACCAGGCGCGAACAATTCGTATTCCGGTGCACATGATTGAAACAATCAATAAGCTGAATCGAATTTCTCGTCAGATGTTGCAGGAAATGGGTCGCGAACCAACACCAGAAGAATTGTCTGAACGCATGGTGATGCCTGAAGATAAAATTCGCAAGGTATTGAAGATTGCCAAAGAGCCTATTTCAATGGAAACACCGATTGGCGATGATGAAGATTCGCATCTTGGTGATTTTATCGAAGATACATCCATTACCCAGCCACTGGATTCTGCCACTGGCGGAAGCTTGAAGGATGCGACGCAAGAGGTTCTGGCCGGACTAACTGCAAGAGAAGCAAAGGTACTTCGCATGCGATTTGGTATTGATATGAATACCGACCATACACTTGAAGAAGTAGGCAAACAGTTTGATGTGACGCGCGAGCGTATCCGTCAAATAGAAGCCAAAGCGCTTCGTAAGCTTCGTCACCCGAGTCGCTCAGAGCAGTTAAAAAGCTTCCTGGACGAATAAAATACGTGTCTTACAATTTTTTTTGAAGGCTAGCATTCGCTAGCCTTTTTTATTTCTGCTTTATGTCAATGGCGCATCTTCGATAAAGCATAGCGACATTACAGCGCTCATAGGCTTTACCATAGCGCTCCATTATACCTGCATCGTGATGAAACCCGTTTTTTTCATACAAATGAATTGCGGCGGCACACTTTTTATTGGTCAGCAGATACAGCATATTGGCGGGAATTTGCTTGGCATATTGAATAACAAATTGAAGAAGCTGTTCACCCACTTTTAGTCCTCGCGCTTGTGGCAATACGCCCATTTTCGTTAATTCGAAGTTTTGATCACCTGTGTGCATTAGCGCGCAGGTTCCCACAATGCCAAGGCGTTTATGACTGACAAAAAAGACATAACCGCCCTTATCGATGATATAACGCTGCGGATTTTGCAGGACTCGCTCATCAATCTTTTCCAGCACAAACATCTCTTCAATCCAGATTCGATTAATTCGCTCAAAATGCACTGCCAAATGTGGCTCAAACGGCAGAATGAATAGTTCGCTCTCGTCATTAAACGCGCTATCGGAAGATTGATTGTAATAATGACTGGAATAATGATTTGACTGCATCAGTAATTTACTATGGTACTCAATCGTTTGTTCAATCAGAGACTTACGATTTACTGTTTTTTCTTAAGAACAGAATATATTGCATTAGCACATAGGTAACAAGCTACATCTTTACGCCAAACACTTTTGGACATTACATCTCAGCGATTTGCTTTTCAATCCATGCTTGATGCCGCTCTTCATCTAACAAGTTTGAAAAGATGGTTTGTTTGACTGAACTTGGCATATCATCAGTATCCAATGCCTTATCGTATGCCTTTTTAGCCGCTTTTTCGTTGATATTCATAGCACGAAGAATGGCTTTATCACCGATGAGATCGGCAAACATAACCTTGCCTTCCGTGCACAACGCTTTTAGATCTGGACCTGTAGGGGCCTTTTTATCATATTCTGACAAAAGAGCTGAAAGGTTCTCTATATGACGCTCGTGATCTTGCTTAAATTCTTTAAGCTGATTTTGATGTCTGCTCGAATCCAGTCTTTTTATCGCTTGCTCATACGCTTCAATAGCGTCGTAATCGACAGTGACTAGGTTATACAGCACTTTTGAAACGCGGCTCATACTTCCTCCAGTTTAATCCATAGCTAATTAACGGGTGTGGTGAGAAATAGAGCGTTGCATATTCAATGCCGAAATAGGGTAAAAATATGTGTCGAATTATCAATATGATACAAACTGACATTTAGAAAGTAACAAGAATGAAATCAATCGAAGCGCGATTTTTCACGATCACTTGTAAAACCTTTCAGTCTTCTTTTCTAATATCGGATTCTCTCATAGCTTTTTCATATAGCTTTTTCATGAAAAAAACGAGTAATGAGATACTCGTTTTTTCTGATTAAGGAATCACTGAGCTAAATAGGTGTGTTATCACCTTTAATGTAAGGCACTTCTTCTTGTAGCGTCTCAAGCTTTTTCGAGCGTTTTTCAGGCGAGCCTGTGCCGCGAGCTAAATAGGCATAGGCAGTAGGCACAATGAATAAAGTCATAAACGCCGAGAATAAGACCCCTGCAAAAATCACCATGCCAATAACCATTCTTGATTCTGCGCCAGGGCCAGATGCCAAAACTAAGGGTAACGCACTAAAGACCGTCGTAAACCCGGTCATCACGATGGGCCGTAAACGCTGTGTCGCTGCCTTTCGGATCGCCTCTTCAAACTCCAAACCAGCATCACGTAACTGATTAGCAAATTCAACAATCAATATACCGTTTTTCGCCGCCAACCCAATTAGCATGACCAGTCCGATTTGCGAATAAATGTTGATGGTCATGCCTGATAAATACAAACCTATGTAGGCACCAACGAGTGCTAGAGGGACGGTGAACATAATGACTAAAGGATGGATCCAGCTTTCAAACTGAGCCGCCAATACCAGATAAGTCACGGCCAAAGCCAAAGCGAAAATAAAGATGAAAGAAGAGCCTGATTCCTGATACAGCTGCGACTCGCCCTTGTAATCAATTGAGACTTCGGCGGGCAATTCGGTTGCCACGATGTTTTCCAAATAAGTTAAAGCTTGACCTATCGTATAGCCGTCTGCCAGGTTCGCGCTTATGGTAACTGCTCGCATACGGTTATAACGGTTAAGTTCTTGAGAGGTAGCGGTCTCTTTTACGTTCAGCAAATTGTCCATCGGAATAAGTCGCCCGGTTCGGTCAGAGCGCACGTAAATATTGTCAATGCTATTAGGGCTACGGTAATCTGCTTCGTTACCTTCCATAATAACGTCGTATTCTTGCCCTCTATCCAAAAAGGTCGAAACACGACGCTGCCCGAGCATGGTTTCAAGCGTTCGACCAATCTCGGAAATAGACACGCCTAAATCAGCTGCTCTGTCCCGATCAATGTTAATAAGCAGTTGAGGAGAGGTTTCTTTATAATCTGAATCAAGGCGCAATAAATTGGGATTTTCCTGCGCTTTCTCAATGACGATGTCACGCCACTGTACCAAATCTTCATAGGTGTTGCCTTGCAGAACAAACTGCACAGGCCGCCCCAGTCCACCACCGCCAAGGGCGCTTCGCATAATGGCAAAGGCCCTTACGTCTGGTATTTCAGAAAGCTTAGCGCTCACCTCATTCATCAAATCAAAGGTTGAGCGCTCGCGTGTTTCCCAATCGCCCATCCCTACAATGGCAATACCTGCTTGACCGCCAAAGCCAGGGGTACGAACGAGCACTCTTTCAACCTCACCTGTTTCGCGGTAAGGCAGCAACAATTCTTCTATTTTTTTGAGATTACGCGCATTACTTTCGTAACTTGCTCCTTCCTGCGACTGCATCAGGATGAAGAAATTCCCTCTATCTTCACGGGGTACAAATTCTTCCGGAATTTTGCTTTGTAGCTGAAAAATCAACACCATACTCGCGATAATCAAAATCAGCATCAGTACAGGTTGCTTCATGGTGACACCAAGTGAGATGTAGTACTTTTGTTCAATTACTTTGAATGTATTGTCTACCCAAAGGCCAAAGCCAGAACTGCGCGTGCGTTTTTTCAGTAATTTCGATGCCATCATTGGTGATAAGGTCAAGGCAGTAAAGCTTGAAAAAGCGACCGCTGCGGCAATGGCCAAAGCAAATTCGGTAAACAATCGACCTATATTTCCTTCCAAAAATACGAGAGGTACAAACACAGATATCAGCACCAGCGTGGTGGCGATAACAGCAAAACCTACCTCTCTTGCGCCTCTAAATGATGCAAGCAACGGAGGCTCTCCCATTTCTATGCGACGATAGATATTTTCAAGTACCACAATGGCATCATCTACCACCAATCCAATCGCCAACACCAAGGCCAACAAAGTAAGTAGATTTATCGAAAAGCCTAAAGCAAACATTACAATAAAGGCGGCAACAAGCGATACAGGGACAGTTACTGCAGGTATGAGCGTTGCACGAACATTGCCCAAGAATACGTAAATGACGATAACGACCATCACCATCGCAATCGCCAGCGTGTTATATACTTCATTTATTGATTCTTCGATAAATACCGAAGAATCATAACTGGGAACAATAAAAATATTGTCTGGCAGTGTTGCTTCAATACGTTCAATCGCTTCTCGCGCCGCACGAGCAACTTCGAGCGTGTTAGCCTTTGACTGTTTAACAATACCTAAACCAATCATGTTGACACCGTCACCACGAAAATCTGTTTCGTCGTCTTCAGCAGTAAGCTCAACATGGGCAACTTCACCGAGTTTGACTAAGTAACCATCTGCACCAGCAGCAACAGTTAACTGAGCAAAGTCTTCAGGGGAAAGAAAGCTTCTCGCAACTCGCACGTCAAAATCCCGGTTTTCTGACTCGACGCGCCCTGCCGGTAGCTCAACGTTTTCGGCGCGGATCACGCGTTCAATATCACTGACTGTTATCCCGCGCGCGGCCATTGCATTTCTATCAAGCCATACTTTCATTGCATAGGTGCGGCCTCCACCTAAATTAACTCGAGCAACGCCATCGGCAATAGATAAGCGATCGACAATAAAGCGATCTGCATAATCGGTTAGCTCCATGACATTGAGATTATCGCTTCGCAGGTTGTACCAAACGACCACATCTTCGTCAGAGTTCGATTTGGCCACTTCTGGCGGAAAGGCTTGGTCGGGTAAATCATTCAGCACGCGTGATACACGCTCACGAACATCATTCGAAGCTGCATCAATATCTCGAGACAAATTAAACTCGATGGTTACACTAGAGCGACCGTTGCGAGAAGAGGAAGAAATGTTTTTAATGCCTTCGATACCACTTATTCTATCTTCAATCAGTTGCGTTATGCGGGTTTCTACAATTTCGGCAGATGCGCCCGGGTAGCTGGTGTTTACTGAAACAATTGGCGGGTCGATATCAGGATATTCGCGTAAAGACAAAAAGCTGATAGCAACAATACCAAACACGAGTAAAAGCAGGTTAACCACACTTGCAAATACGGGGCGTTTGACCGATAAATCTGAAATAAGCATGCTTGCTGCTCCTACATGTCAAGAATGCGAACGGAAGATCCGTCGCGCACGCGCAAAGTACCCTCTGTAATAACCTTTTCTCCGGCTTGGAGCCCTGCCAGTATTTGTACCAATCCAGGTTTACGTTCCCCCACCTGAACTTCCGTCTTAATCGCTTTTTCTTCGCCGTTTACCACAAATACAAATTGGGAATCGCCTTCTGGAACAAGCGCCGATTCAGGAATAACCAAGGCATCTAACACGCGCTTTTCGAGGTTAATTTGCAAGAGCATACCCGGACGCATTTTATAATCAGGATTGGGAATTTGAGCGCGAACTTGAACAGAACGGGTGACTGGATCGATTCGTGAATCAATATTGGTAATTTTTCCGGTAAATTGCTCGCCCGGATACGCCACTGAAGAGGCATAAATAGTTTGTCCTTTTGCTACACTGGCAAGATGCACCTCAGATACACTAAAATCGACTTTTACAACACTTAAATCATCGAGAGTCGTAATAAGATCACCCGGGCGCACGAGCGATCCTACGCTCACCATTCTGGTACCCAAACGGCCACCAAAAGGAGCGCGTATCACAAGTTCGTTTAAGTCAGCTTCAGCCACATCGCGCTGCGCTTTAAGGGCTTTAACCCGAGCTTCCTGCTCGTCCAGTAACTGCTCGGACGCTGCGCTTTGATTGGCAAGATTTTTTATCCGTGTAAGTTGTCGGTTCGCTTCTGCGATGTTAATTTCCAGCTCGCTTAATCTGGCAAGCTCTGCACGATTGTTCAACTCAACAAGTATTTGGTTTGCTTCAACGATATCGCCATCGTCAAAATTAATATTAAATACTGTTTCTGCCTGTTGAGCTGTGATGTTTACCGACTCATTTGCCACAGCAGTACCCAGAGCTTCTACAATCACCGGAAATGCCTGATTTTCAGCGGCAGTTACCACAACAGGCGTTTGCCCTGACCCTCTTGGTCCACCCGCCTGCTTTTCACCTTGAGGCAAATTGATATAAATTAAAAATCCAACAAGGGCGAGTACGCCAACAAAAAGTGGCGAGAATTTAATAAACTTAGACATACTTCTCCTACAAGCGCCAAAATTCGTAATTCGTATGTGATGAATTAATGTATTTGTCGTGGCGTTTAACGATAGACAACGGTAATCTATCTTGAATGATGATCGGCAACAGTAAACACATTATAGGATAAGTGGATTGAAACTGCGTGTTCTTTTACTACTTTTGTTTAATTTATTCTTTGTAATAGCTTGTCAAAAACAACAGTATGCCGCACCTGCATGCAGGGCAGCGGTCTCAAGTCTGACTTATCAACAGGAGGCAGCTTGTATTACACGAATAGGCAAACAGTTACTCGTCATAAAGCGTCCTTCCGGTTTATACGACCTGCCCTATTCCGAAAAAATTTCAATGTCGGCTGAAAAACCTGATTTAAATATTTCTAGTCAGTGCAAAGCACATCAAGCGATGTGGGAACAAACAGGCTTGAACGTTGAAGTGGGTAAAAAACTCAGTACGCAAAAAAACGGAACGATTTTATTTGCATGTTCTTTACCCAATGACGCTGCTGGCTTTGATGGCAGTGAGACAGATATTCCTGCACCGCCCTGGCAACCCAAAGAAGTGGAGAGCCTTGAATTTATTTACCCCTTCGACATTGAACTTAATCAATGGCAAAAGCCGGATCATTTTACTTCGATGCGAGATGCATACGTGGCAAGTGGCAGACAAAATTAAGCATCAAGTGCAGTAGTTGTGCCTAATTTTCACTGAACGAGTATCCGCAAGATCTCTTGAATAGATCCAATAAATACTAATGATTGAGCGATTTCAGCGCTTTCGCGTAAAATACAAGCATAAATGATGAGGAGAATTATTATGCCGCAATATAAAGCCCCAATTGCTGACTTTCAGTTTTTGCTTGAGGAATGGCTGCACATTAACGAGCACTATGCATCTATTGGCGCTGAAGGCATGGATAGCGACTTGGTGCTTGAAATACTGAATCAAGGCGCAAAGTTTGCCGAGGAAGTTGTCGCTCCGCTCAATCGGGAAGGTGATGAACAAGGCTGTAAACTGATTGACGGACAGGTAAAAACGCCTGATGGCTTCGCGCAAGCTTATCAGGAGTATATCGCCAATGGCTGGAATGCGATGCTGGGCAATCCAGAATATGAGGGGCAGGATTTGCCTTATTCAGCTGCCGTGCCAGTTCACGAAATGCTTAACTCCGCGAACTTGAGCTGGCGTCTTACCACCATGCTGACTGAAAGTGCTGTTTTAGCTGTTAACAAACACGCTACACAGGAATTAAAAGATAAGTATCTGGCAAAGCTGATAAGTGGCGAATGGACCGGTACGATGAACCTTACCGAGCCTCACGCGGGAACGGACTTAGCTTTATTGAACACAAAAGCTGAACCCAATGCGGATGGTTCATACTCGATTACTGGCAATAAAATTTTTATCACCGGAGGCGACCAGGACTGGACCAGCAACATTATTCACCTTGTTCTTGCCCGTTTGCCCGATGCTCCGGCAGGTGTAAAAGGTATTAGTCTGTTTTTAGTGCCCAAGTTCCTATTAAATGAATCCGGTGAACCCGGCGAAGCGAATAAGCTTAGCGTGGGCAGCATTGAAAAGAAAATGGGGATAAAAGCAAGTCCGACTTGCGTAATGAATTATGATGGTGCTCAAGGCTGGTTAGTAGGAGAAGCGAATAAAGGCTTGGCATGCATGTTTACAATGATGAATGACGCGCGCTTTCAGGTTGGATTGCAGGGCTTGGGAAGTTGCGAAGCGTCATTCCAAGGCGCCTTAAGTTACGCACGAGAGCGATTGCAATCTCGGTCTCCGAGTGGTCCTAAACAGCCAGATGCAAAGGCCGATTCGCTTATGCATCAACCTGATGTTCGAAAGATGTTGCTCACCCAAAAAGCATTTACCGAAGGTTTGCGTGCGCTAAGCCTGCTTTATGCTCAGCAAATGGATGTCGAGAAGTATACGCAAGGAGATACGCACAACAAAGCACAGCAAGTCATTGCCTTTTTAACCCCAATTTGCAAAGGCTTTATGACCGATATTGCAACAGAAGTGACCAATCTGGGGATTCAGGTTTACGGCGGACATGGATACGTGCGTGAGTGGGGCATGGAGCAGTTAGTCAGAGATACCAGAATTGCCCAACTTTATGAGGGTACAAATGGGATTCAAGCGGCAGATCTTATTGGGCGCAAGCTCACCCGCGATGGCGGTCAAATGCTTGAGGCCACCTGTGAATTACTGGGGTCGCGAATTGCAGACATAAAAGATGGTGACAAACAATCGCAAGCCCGTGAACTCCTCAATGAGTTTGAAGAAGTATCAAAAGGCTTACTAGGGAAAGCACCTGAAGATATAGCGGGCGCCGCAACTGACTATTTACACTATGCCTCTTACGTGATTTTGGGGATTTTATGGTTAGACATGGCAAGCGCAGCTAAAGGCTCAAGCAATGATTTTATTTCACAGGGCAAGCAAAAAACCTGTGCGTTTTATATAAAACGATTACTGCCACGAAAAGACGTGCATAAAGCCGTAGTGCATCAAAGTGCAGATGATTTGCTAGCGCCTAGCGATAATGAATTTGATTATGCTTGAAGGTATTTAAGATATGCCTGTTAATACTTCTGAGCAGATGTAAAAGCGCAATACATAAATAGTGGTTTCAACAGGTGGCCTATGCCACCTGTTTTCTATTCGTCGCTGAATTTGCCTTGTTGGCACGGGCCTTGGCATTCAGGCGTGAGACAAAGTCCAGAGCTTGACTCAAGTCACTCCAGATATCCTCAACGTTCTCAAGACCCACCGACAATCGAATCAAACCGTCTGATATGCCGTGAGAAACTCGCTCCTCTGGCGTATAGGCAGAATGCGTCATGCTCGCTGGATGCTGAATTAAACTTTCCGCATCTCCTAACGAAACCGCCCGTTGAACAAGATTTAATGCATCCATCATTTGCTTACCTGCCTCCACGCCGCCATGAATTTCAAATGCGATCATCCCGCCAAAGTGTTTCATTTGCTTTGCTGCAAGCGCATGCTGAGCGTGTCTGGGCAAGCCTGGATAGTAAACATCGACAACTTGAGGATGTTCTTGTAAATGTTGAGCGATAATTTGAGCCGATTGACAGTGTCGGTCCATTCTTAGCTCAAGTGTTTTAAGTCCGCGCATAATCAACATAGCTGTAAACGCCGACATGCTGGCTCCAGTCATGTCTTTTAAACCTTCCATGCGAATTTGCTGCATCAAGTTGTTTGAGCCAACAACGATGCCGGCAATCAGGTCGCCATGACCACCAAGGTATTTAGTAGCAGAATGAATAACAATATCCGCACCTAGCGCGATTGGCTGCGTGAGGTAAGGCGTCGCGTAAGTATTATCTACTACAGTAATCGCTTGATGAGCTTTTGCAAGCTTACAAACAGCCTTTATATCGACTAAACGCATGTTTGGATTTGCGGGAGTTTCAAAATACACAACTGAGGGCCTGCACTGCATTGCCTGTTCCAGAGCAGATTTGTCGCTCATATCAACATACTTTATCTTCACACCAAATTTACTTAGACCATGCTGCATAAATGCATAGGTGCAACCATACAAGGTTTTATCTGCCAAAAGCGTATCGCCTGCTTTTAAAAGGGTCCATAAGGTTGAGGTAATCGCGCCCATACCTGAGGCGGTTGCTAGTGCTGCTTGTGCTCCTTCCAGTTGAGCAATACGTTTTTCCAATATTTCGAGCGTGGGATTGGATATGCGTGAATAAAAATGGCCCGCTTTATCGCCCGAGAAAAGCTCGGCGCCGCTTTCTGCCGAATCAAAAGTAAATGTAGAGCTTAAATGCAAAGGGGGATTAAGGGCTCCATTCTCATCTTGTGCGTTATAGCCAAAATGAATGGCCTGAGTAGCAAAACCGTAAGATGTTGGCGCATTGGTTGAGTTAGATGCAACCTTTGAACGATTTGATGACATAGCTTACTTCCCATACTTTGATACATCTGTAGATTGTGTTACTTTACGCCTCAATTTATAAAATGTGCTTGCTAAATATACCAACATATACAAAGATATTGGCAGATTATGCTAAACATTCCGAAAATGGATAATATTGATAGAAAAATCATTCGTGAGCTGCAGCGAAACGGCAGGATCACCAATCAAGAGCTGGCAGAAAGAGTCAATTTGTCACCAAGCCCCTGTTTACGCCGGGTAAAACAGCTGGAAGCATCTGGCATCATTAAGGGATACACCGCCGAAGTTGACACTGAAGCTTACGGCCTGCCCATCACAGTATTTGTTCGCGTTCAATTGGAAAGACACAGTACAGAGGTCGTAAATAAGTTCGAAGAAGCCATAAAGAACGCGCCAAATGTCCTGGAATGCTTTGTGATGACCGGGCCTTCTGACTATTTGTTAAAGGTAGTTGTGCGCGATTTGCATCATTACGAAGAATTTGTCCGCAAGCATCTGCATCCTATAGGTTATATTTCACATATTGATACCAGTTTTGCATATGGTACGGTAAAGCATGAAACCAGCTTGCCGTAAAACAAATAAAGAACAAGAATAAATACGCTTTAAAAAATGAGGTTAAATATGACGTATCAACCCTACCCCGTAGGCACGCCAGGCAAGGCCTGGAAAGAGTCTGAAATACAGCAATGGCGAAGGCAGCAAGGCATTAAGCGAAGCTATCGAGATGAAGTCATCTCAAAAGTGCTATCGCTAGAAGACAGATTTGATCTCATTCATTATGGCGCACTGCCCCAAAATACCGCGCGCTATCCTTTGTATGCACTAAAATCGAAGAATTGGCGAAATGATAAGCCAAGCGTGCTCATTACTGGCGGTGTGCACGGATATGAAACGAGCGGAGTGCAAGGTGCTTTGTTGTTCGCTCAAACCCAGGCAAGTAATTATTCAGATGCTTTCAACTTCATCGTTGCTCCCTGCATTAACCCATGGGCTTATGAAACAATAAACCGATGGAATCCACAGGCAGTTGATCCGAACCGTTCTTTTAAATCGGATGGCCCATCACCAGAAGCCAATGCAATCATGAATTTCATGGCTAAGTATCAGTCTACTCTTGTTGCACATTTTGATTTGCATGAGACTACCGATACCGACAATAGCGAGTTTAGACCAGCACTTGCCGCACGAGATGGTATAGAGCAAGACAAATGGGACATTCCTGATGGCTTTTACACCGTTGCCGATTCAAGGCGTCTTGAGCTTGATTTTCAAGGTGCGGTTATTGAAAGTGTTGAGCAAGTTACACACATAGCCGAGCCAGACGCAAATGGAAAGCTTATTGGCAGTAAAATGCTTCAGCCTGGTGTCATTGAATATGATAAAGCTAGCTTGTATTTATGTGGTGGTTTTACTCAGGCAAGGTTTGTCACCACAACCGAGGTCTATCCTGACAGCCCGCGAGCCACGCCAGAGCAATGTAATCGGGCGCAAGTCGCGGCGATTACGGGCGGCCTGAAGTTTATTCGCGCGATGCAATCACGTTAAGTAAAATGCGTACGAGCAAATTAAAGCGGCTTTTCCCAGAAAAGCGCCTGACCTGAAGCGGGATCCAGTTCGTAAGCTTCGAACCCAGCTTTTTTATAGGCGTTTTTCGCACTGTCATTTTTGCTTAATACTTCCAAAGTAAGTTTGCAGGCGTTGCGTTGCCTTGCTTCTTCTTCAATCGCGCGAATTAATGCTTTACTAACGCCTTTGCCTCTGTAAGCCTCTAAAACAGCAAAATCATGAATGTTAATCACCGCTTTTGCTTTAAACGTAGAAAAGCTCTCAATACAATTTGCAAAAGCAATAGGTATCAGGTTTTGCTTAGCTTCTGTTCTAACGGTATTAGCGTCATCCGAAGTCAAATAAACAATAATGGAGAACATAAAAGAGCGCTTTTGAAGCGCACTTGGCAAAGACTGCAGGACATCATCGGGGATCGCCTTGGCGCCTCCCATTGGGTCAAGTGCATAAGCCTGAAGTAAATCGAGAAGCTCTGCCGTTTGCTGCGAATGAGTATAGTCAACTTTTTTACAAATCAACGAAAGTGGATGTTGTGACATATTTACATTTTTTCCTGAGATAAAGTCATTCACTTTAAATTTTTACTATGTGTGGGTACTTATTAACTTGCCAGAGCACATAAAATAAACGCTTTACTTTTTGTGCTTATTTTTTGTACTATAATCTTGTTATTAAAAATAACGTATAACATAACAGCAAATAATAATAACATAAGGTCGACGGAACGGCGTGTTCAACGACAAATAAGAGCGACGTTATGAAAATCTTCTTGATTAACGAAAGCGCTAAAGAGCGCGATTGGTTAACCGCCGCGCTAAGGTTGACCAGTCAAATCGATAACATTATCTGCCTTGAGAGAGGATACGAACTCGAGGTTGAGGAATCCAGTTTTACATCGGCGTTTATTATCGTCACACAAGAGCAGTTTCCCGCGCTGCGCCGCCAGTTATCAAAGTTTTACTCAGCTAAGGAGCTCCCTTGCCCTATTCTAATACTGTCTGATTCATTCGATAGCTTTGACGTTAGTGGCTACCGCCATTTTACGCTTGATGCGTTTCCCACGCATGCGCTAACGCCACAAATACTGAAATATCTGCTCAGTACCCTTAAGCGTGACTTTAAAAAAGACATTCGCTTGAAGCGGCTTGCACACTACGACACGCTCACTGGTGCAACAAATCGCTATTTATTCAGTGACAGGGCAAAGCAAGCGTTAGCGGCTGCTCGTCGACAAAATGAAGCACTTGCCTTTATGTACTTTGATTTAGATAAATTTAAAGAGATCAATGATAAATATGGGCACAACACCGGGGATGAGTATCTTAAGACCTTTGTTCGCACGGTGGAGGAAAACATACGGGATACGGACACCTTTGGTCGACTGGGCGGCGATGAATTTGGTTTACTTTTACCTAAATCCTACGAATTAGACGCAGTTAAAAAAGCGAAAAAAATACTTGATGCTTTAAATATTCAGCATGCCATCAATGGCCATAAACTCAATATTGCTACTGCTATCGGTATAGTGGCAATAGAAGGAAGCACAGTGAGCCCTGAACTGAATTACAAAGCGCTAGTTGGCTTTGCTGACAAAGCAGCCTTTGCGTCTAAGAAAAAAGGCAAGCATCAATATTCGGTGTACAAGCCGACTGTGAGAGCAAAACGAAAAGCACTGGCTTCCGTGTGATAGAGTAAGTTGCGCAATTAAGCGTCTAACTTACCTCTTTTCGCTTCGCTCACATAAAAGCCCCCAGGAATTGAATTCCTGGGGGCTTATCTTATATAAAACGAGCTTTTACTAGCTTTGAGATTGTTGCGTAAACGTTTTGTCAAACCACTCTTCAATCATTTGATGCTCATAAGGGAACGCATATCGGTGTCGAACAAAACCTGCCCGGTCTAAATAATTCATATCTTTAAGCTCAACGTCGTCCGACATAAGAACCGCGCCTGAAGCGTCTTTTAATTGATAACTAAACTTAACACGCGGAAAATAAATATCTTCCAACACGCGAATATCGTTATGTAACATATTGATCGGAATTCTGGGACTGCGGGTGTCTCCAGCCAAATCAATATCAGTCACGGTAACATCAAGAGTTTGTCCATCAGGGAGCGTTTGCGCCAAATCATCGAACATTTCATAAAAGCTATCTGTCACATGCTCTCTAAATTTTGAGCGTGTCTGATTACTTGGCCTGATATCCGTATATTTTTTTGGTGCAACAAAAGCAATATTTAACTTTTCACTACTTTGTTCAATCGTCTGTATGTCGCTTTTATCGTCTTCACCCGCCAAGGCCGAAAACGCTACGTTTGACAAAGCAACAATACCAATTAAAGGGATCAGCTTGGATTTCATATCATCCTCCACAGTGAAATAAGCTTTGCTAAATTACCCGGACAAACAAACCCGAGTAGCCAGCATTGCTTTAATAATTGTAGATTAGACGTGAGGGAGCTGCAAAAGTTCATGTGGTATTAAAATAGGCGCATGCATGAAAGCAATTGAAAAACAGATGAATTTATTTATTGGCAGAAATGATTTGTTCTTGCGCGATGTCTGAGCAGAACTTCATGAGATTGTTACCAAACAAATACGGGTTTTTATCGCCTTTTACACAGTATAAGTCGTAAAAGGTTCTAACGCTTTGAAGCGAGCTTGTCACCTCGTAAACATAGTCTGTTTGATGAGGCTTTAGCGACATATTGTTATGTAAAAATCGAGTTTGTAGTCGTGTGAGTTGTCTTCGCTCTGGCACATTCGCTAAGGAATCATACCAACCGTTAATAGTTCCACCCACTCCTGCAAAAAAAGTTTTTGATGTGTCTGTTGTGAGTAATAGAGCTAAACAAATAACACTTACAATCGCAACGATCCAACGCCACATATGTTTATACATACCTTAAAAATTTATCTGATTTTAGTATAACGCTATAAACTGAAGAAGAAATGCTTATTTGGGTATAAACAACCATACCTCTGAATTGAATTTTTCAGCAAAAATAGACACTGTTGAATACTTTATTGATCTCTATTAAGAAATGCGTGACTGATCTTGGTATACTGTAATTCTCAAGCGTGTTTGTTTCTTAGGGTCTGATGATCTTAATAACCCGCAAATTTCAGGTGACAATGTGTATGTCTAGTTTGGAGCCAAAGGGCATGAATGAAAAAATTCGCGTGAAAGATGTAACGCCCGTCAAAATTCAAAAGCCTAGCGAGGCGCTAACCAAGCCCAATTACTCGGCACGTAATCGAATTTATGTAAGGGCAGTTCAAGGCACCTTTGAAAATATCCGACGTTTTTTCGGTTTAATCTTTTTGGGTGCATTCGCGCTTATTCCCTGGCTCAACTATAACGGTCAGCAAGCTGTATTACTCGATATCGCAGAGCAGCGTTTTAACTTCTTTGCCATGACGCTCTGGCCTCAAGACCTGACAATACTTGCCTATATTCTTATTGTAAGTGCATTTGCACTGTTTTTTGTTACCACCTTCGCAGGCCGCGTATGGTGTGGCTTTATGTGTCCACAAACCACTTGGACCTTCATCTATATTTGGTTTGAAGAAAAAATAGAGGGTCCTCGAAACAAGCGTATGAAGCTGGATCAACGGAAAATGGACGCCGACAAGTTCTTACGTAAAACTGCTAAACATGTTGCTTGGGTGGGCGTGGCCCTGCTTACTGCTTTAACCTTTGTTGGTTATTTCACGCCAATTGATGCGCTTTTTGTCAACTTTTTCACCTTCGACGCCGGTTTTTGGTTGAGTTTTTGGGTGCTCTTTTTCACCTTCTGTACTTACGCCAATGCAGGTTATATGCGAGAAATAATGTGCACGCACATGTGTCCTTATGCGCGTTTTCAGTCAGCCATGTTTGACAAAGATACCTATACTGTTGCCTATAATGCGCAGCGAGGTGAAAAACGCGGCCCACGCACCCGCAAAATGACACCTGAACAGGTTCAGGCGAAAGGCTTGGGCGATTGTATTGACTGTAACCTGTGTGTGCAGGTTTGTCCCACCGGCATAGATATTCGAAACGGTCTTCAATACGAGTGTATCAACTGTGGCGCATGCGTAGACGCTTGTAACGGCGTGATGGAGAAAATGGGCTATGAAAAAAATCTCATTAGCTTTACCTCCGAACATGAACTTAAGGGTGGAAAAACGCACATATTTCGCTCCAAGTTGCTAGGGTATGCGGTGGTACTTTGCGTAATGGTCGGGCTTTTAATTGCGGATATCGCAACGCGCGTTCCGCTTGAAGTTGATATCATCCGCGACCGAAACACCTTGTTTAGAGAGACAAACGAGGGCCTTATTGAAAATGTGTATACCCTTAAAATTTTAAATAAATCCCAGATTGATCGAAGCTATGCTATTCAGGTAAAAGGTTTAGTTGGTGCCAGATTTATAGGCAACGAGATCGTGGATGTTGCTGGCGGTGAAGTATTTACCCTGCCCGTTAGCGTTGCAACCGCGCCAGAAAATCTGGAAATAGGCACGCAAAAAATCTATTTCCATGTCAGCACAGCTGACGAAAAAGGAGATGTAGTGGAAACCGAAGAACCCAGTACGTTTATTTTTACCGGTGTCTGAATTTCATTTCACTAAATTAAGTCCCGAACTGATTCTCGATGGGATAGAAAGCTTGGGAGTGCGTGTCGCCTCAGGCTTGCTTGCCCTAAATAGCTATGAGAATCGTGTTTACCAGTTTACAGACGAGGACAATCAGCGCTTTGTAGTCAAGTTTTATCGCCCCAAGCGATGGAGCAATGAGCAAATTCTGGAAGAGCACGAGTTTAGTCAACTGTTAAGAGATGAAGATATCCCAGTTGTTGCGCCACTTAGTTTCAAGGGTAATTCCCTGCATAGTCTGGATGAGTATCGCTTTGCGTTATTTCCATCGGTCGGTGGACGACAATTTGAAGTGGATAACCTGGACCAGCTTGAATGGGTAGGCAGAAGTATCGGTAAAATGCATCGTCTGGCGCACACCAGAGCATTTACACATCGTCCTGCTTTTAGTTTAAACACTCACTTAGTAGAGCCCTTAAATACACTTAAAACCTACAATATTGTTCCCCATCATTTGCAGACGGCTTTTTTTACGATTATTGAACAGCTTATCACCCGCACCAGCCACTGCTATAACGAAGCGGTCTCCAGGCTAGAGCATGAAATAAGATTACATGGTGATGTGCATCCCGGAAATATACTTTGGCGCGATGGGCCTATGTTTGTCGATTTTGATGACTGTAGAAATGGTCCAGCCATTCAAGATTTATGGATGATGTTAAGCGGCGACAGACAGCAACAGCTCATTCAATTAGATACGCTAATCTCAGCCTACGAAGAATTTCATGATATTGACTACGCCTCTTTTCACCTTATTGAACCTTTGCGCGCAATGCGCATGGTACATTATATGGCATGGTTAGCGGTGCGCTGGCAAGATCCTGCCTTCCCCCAAGCATTTCCCTGGTTTGGAGAAGATAAATATTGGGAAGGGCAAATCCTGGCGCTTAAAGAACAGTATGCCGCATTAAATGAGCCCGTCTTAAAACTTGGGTATTGATGCACGCCAGAATGACGGTATCTATCACTCAATTTGATTCAGTCCAAGCGGCTCATTCAGAAGATTTATTCTCCCAGTATCGCGCTATAGCGTCTTTAGCAACAATGCCAAGCACATCCTGATTCAGCCCCTTAGCGTCACCTAAAAACATCTGAGCAATTTCCTTATCCGCTGCAGCCGTTACAACCAAATCAATTGCATCATCAATGGATTGTCCTGTTTCGCTGTAACGAACATGATGCTCTAAATCAATTAAATGATCGTTGCGTTCACTAAACCACTTTCGAAACACCATCTTGGCAAGCTCTTTATAACGCGGTTGATGCGCGCCAAACACAATAAGGAAGATATCTGAACTTGCTTTGTTGTAGGTTGCATCAATGGTATCCAAACTACTTACCAGGCGCTCAACTTCGTCATCTGCACTTAGGGATAGAAGTCGCGCAAATATTGGCTCAAGGCAGCGCGTGTAGGTTAAAAACGAATTGTGACAAATCGTATCGCTGTTATCATTTTCTTCCAGAAATTTCGCGGTCGCTTCTTGCAACTGCGCTTGTAAGCCCTTATCGATAAACTCCAAAACCTGCTTTGACCAAAGGTCAACTGCCGACTTGACCTGGCCCGCCCGATTTTGCGTTAAAGCGAAATAGCAGGCCATGGGAAGATGAGCTAGCGCTTTTAAGTGATGATAATAGCGACCATTTATTTCGTAACTATGCTCTTTTTCTCCACATTTTGCGATTAGTCTACTATCCATTTTGATGATAATGAGCACTTCACCTGTCATTAGTCGCTTTTTAATCTTTTCTTTCATCACAGCATACTGCTCGTGAAACGTGGCGTTTATATCTTTAAATATGCCTTCGTCAGGTAATTGACTTGTGTCCTTGATTTTAGCGCTCATACCTTTCCTCTCTGTTGGCTGCTTGTGCTTGTCGCTTATCGCGAAACACTCAAAAATGATAAGAATAGCCTAGACTTAAAAAATCCAAGCCCGGGTTTTTCGTATTGAATCCGCCATTTGAATAATGCATGTATCGAATAAAAACTTGATTTCGATTCTCTTTATCCAGACCTAAAATAAAGCCAATGCGATCTTCAAACTGATAGTTTGAACCGATATCCCGTCCGGCAAATTTCTCATCGTGCACATAACTTACGCCTATTCCAAATTCGAGAAAAAGCGGATAGCGCTGGTCAATATCCGTTAATTTTTTTACAAATACAGGAGAGAGCGCGAGCGCCCATGACGCATCGTCAAAAAAATTGTTCTCTGTTTTCCAAAAATTCACACTTGCCTCCCAATACAGGCGGGATTGTCCAATGATTGGAATTTCAAAAACGTCAGTCGTATAGGGTCGGTAGGCTAGTCTCGTTCCCTGAAGATTGGATGAACCGTCCAAATAGTCAATAGAAACAGCCTGCCTATGATGACTGTCCTGAGCATAAAGGTTGTGACTACCCATTAACAAAGTGAGAGAAATGAGGATGTGGCTGAAGCATCTATAGTTATGCATGTGCGTCCTTTGTTAGAAAACTGATACTAGTCTTCGATAAGCAAAACATATTCCTAAGGCTGAATATAGATAACTTATATTTTTCAGAAACTTATGCTTCTCATTCTTTTCGAGAATCAGTCATACTATGAAATTTAAGCCTAAACTTGTGAAAGTATTGCAAATGTCATTCTTTGCGATAAAACGTTGTCGTTGTAATTGTTAAGGCATTCTTTTATATTGCGCAGCATCAAGGTGCTTTTGTTGAGTGTTATGAACAGTCAGCAAAAGGTAAACGGGAAACAGGTGAAAAACCTGTACTGCCCCCGCAACGGTAATTAACAGGCAGAAATGCCAGTTCAGCAGATATATTGTAAAAATAATCAATAGGTCATCCACTGTGATCTTACGCGCGTTGAGTCAGCTGTGACTTTTTTAAATGCGTCAAGATCGTGGGAAGGTTTTGCATGAATGTTAAGAGTCCGGATACCGGCCTTGTAAGCGAGCCTCTTCTTTATACCCTGTTGTAAATACAGAGAAAAAGAAAGGGGCTTTAAATTGTCAGTTTGCTCGGCGGGAGCAATCACAAGGATTATCATGACTTTTAATAACAAAAACGCTCTGCTTTTGGCAAAAGCAGCGGCGCTAGGTTCCATTTTTCTGCAATCAAGCGGATACGCCAATCTAAACAATAGTGTTGATACCGAGATTATTAGTATTAGCGGTTCAAGAACAGCATTACCTCACTATCAAGTTGCCGGTGCCATAAGCGTCATTGATGAGGCGCAAATTAAAGCATCTGGCGCGATTAGCTTAAGCGAATTATTGCGTAGCATTCCATCGGTGAACATTTCAAAATCGGGCCCCTTAGGTACGCTCAGTGAGCTTAGACTTCGAGGGTCAGAATCCAATCACGTATTAGTGCTAATAGACGGGGTCGAAATTAACGACTTGGGACAAGGCGGTTTAATCGATTTATCACACATTCTACTGGCAAATATTGAACGCGTAGAAATTCTCAGGGGTCCGCAAAGCGCCGTATGGGGGAGCGCCGCTGTCGGCGGCATCATCAGTATTACCAGTAAAACTGCAAATAAAAACAATGCCTTCCTTGAGGGAAGCGTAGGGAGCGCAGCGAGCACCCAAATAAGTGCTGGCATGTCAAACACGCAACAAAAACTGTCCTATAGTCTAAGCGCAAACCTTATTGATACCGATGGTGAAAACATTGCGCGTGAAGGCGATGAAGCAGATGGCTATCGAAACGCCAGTGTTTTCGCAAAGCTTAATTATGCTTTCTCGCCTGATAACCGAGTAAGTACTAACATGCGTATCGTTGACTATAAAAGCGATTTTGACGAGACGGATTTTAGTAGCGGTTTAATTGCAGATGCCAACAACATCAGTCGTGGCGAACAACTTTCTTTTGGCTTGGATTGGTATCTTAATTTAGTAAAACAAAATCAGGCAAACGCTCCTTTTCTCTGGTCTCAGAATCTATCATTTCAATATTCGCAGCAAAGCAACGACAATTTTGCCAATGATAGTTTTACCGGCAGCACAAGCGGTGAAAAATGGCGAATGATCTATTATCATCACTTTGGCTTTTCTAATGGCCACTTCAACCTTGGCCTTGAGGGGGTTGATGAGCAATTTTCCCAAAGCGGACCAGTAAGCTTTGGCGATCCTAACCAAAATCAAAGCAACACAAGTCTTTCGTTTATAGCCGATAGTGCACAGCAACTTACTGAGCAACTTGCCTTAAATGCAAGCTATCGCTACGACAACAACGAAATTTTTGATAACGCAAGTAGCTATCGCTTTGGGATTAATTATAGTTTTAGTTCGCATATCAACACTTTTACTAGCGTTGGTAAAGCTGTGAAAAACCCTTCTTTTACCGAACGGTTTGGCTTTTTCCCCGGCACTTTTTTAGGCAATGCTGAGCTATCGCCAGAGTCATCCACCTCATTTGAGGCCGGGTTAAGGGCGCAATTAAGATCAGGGAGTATTCAGGTTTCCTGGTATCAGGCTATTCTGGAAGATGAAATACTGGGTTTTGAGTTTGATCCAGAAAGCGGCCTGTTTACTGCTCTAAATGCATTGAACGATAGCGAACGGGAAGGTATTGAATTGGAAATGAGCTTAAGCACAGGGGATGTTGATTGGGCGCTTTCATATGCCTATTTAGATGCAACGGAGCAAAACGCTGAAGGCCAAGCGAGTACCGAATTGAGACGCGCGCGCCACAGCGGTTCAATGTGGCTGAGCTACAATATTACTGCCACGCACCAAATATACCTGCAGGCAGATTATACAGGAGAAAGAAAAGACCGCTTTTTCCCACCTTTCCCGCAGGCCGCACAAATAATTAATCTCGATAATTACTGGCTTTTGAGCGCAAACTACCGATATAAACCAAATATGCAATGGACCTTTTCGTTGCGTGTAAGCAATGCGCTAGACACCGAATATGAAGATGTGGTGGGTTTTAGCGGAGAATCTCGGCGAATATTTGCCAGGGCAAGATACGACTGGTAGGAATCACCTGTGTGCATAAGCGAGTATTCTGGTATCTACTTGGGTTAAAGCTTATGCTATGCTTTTTATGAACTTATGTGTAAAAATTAACTCTTAAAGGCTCGTTAGTTAAGGAACTTAAAAATGAAGAAGTATTTGGTCGCTATGACTTTCGCCTCACTTATGGCGCTTGGTTTATCTGCTCATGCATTCGCTCAGGTTATGCAGTGGGAAGAAGGTAAGCATTATGAAGTGATTGCAGAAGAAGCCACAGCAAAACCTGAAGTGAAAGAATTTTTTTCGTTTTGGTGCCCAGCATGTTATCGCTTTGAGGCCGTTGTACCTGAAATCAAAAAAGCGTTACCTGAAGGGGTAAAGTTTGAGAAAGTTCACGTCAATTTCATGCGCTTTGCAGGAGCCGATGTTCAGGATGCTGCAACAAAAGCAATGATGATTGGAAAAAGTCTCAAGAAGCAAGATCAACTTGCAGGCGCTATTTTCAACTACATTCATGAACAGCGAGCAACGGTGACCGGTTTAGACGATCTACGAAAAGTGTTTATCGTCAATGGTGTAGAAGCTGAGGATTTTGACAAGCAGGCGAAAAGTTTTAGTGTCAATAGCCTTGTAGCTCGAAATAACAACGCTGTGAGTGAATATCGCGAACATTTGAGCGGTGTTCCAAACTTTATTGTCAACGGTAAATATCAAGTCAATTTAGGCAGTGTGCAAACGATGGATGAAATTGTTGATCTTATCGCATGGCTGGCTGAGCAAAAATAAGCAAACAGAAAGAAAAAACGGACAGTGTGTATTGACCTGTCCGTTTTTTTTATGCTCAAGTAACGCTGGATAAGAGACCTGGTGCTGAGCTTTAGTTTTGAACTTTAATTTCTTGGCTTTGATTTCTTAGGCTTGGTAATTTAGCCTAGTTCATCAGAGGCAATTTTGTATCGCGGATCCTCATTTACGTTGATTTCGACATACTCACCTGCCTTTTTCAGCAGAACGCGACAATCATTGCTAATATGGCGAATATGCAGTGTTTTTCCCTGTTCTTTATATTTATCCGCCAAGCTATCGAGTGCATCAACGCCCGAAGAATCCCAAATTCTTGAATCTTTAAAGTCAATAACAACGTCTTCCGGATCATTTTGCGGGTCAAAAATGTCCTTAAAGTGGCTAACAGAGCCGAAAAACAGTGGGCCATCTAAATCATAAACTTTCCAACCATCTTCATCGGTATGAGTGCGAGCAGCAATATGAGTGGCATGCTTCCATGCAAACACAAGCGCTGATACGATAACACCCACAACCACCGCTATAGCCAAATCCGCAATAACGGTAATCGCCGTAACGAGGAAAAGCACAAAGGCATCTTCTTTATTTACGCCGCGGATTATTCTAAAACTGGCCCATTCAAAGGTCCCAATCACAACCACAAACATTACGCCAACAAGCGCAGCAAGCGGGATCATTTCAATCAGAGGAGCTGCAAACAGAATAAATCCAAGCAGCACCATTGCCGCTGTGATACCAGACAATCTTCCGCGTCCGCCTGAGTTAATGTTGATCATGCTCTGACCAATCATGGCACAACCGCCCATTCCACCAAAAAAACCATTAACGGTATTGGCAACACCCTGCCCCACACACTCTTTGTTTCCGCGACCACGAGTGTCAGTCATTTCGTCTATCAGGCTTAGGGTGAGTAGCGATTCGATTAATCCAACCAAGCAGAGAATAACGGCAGTTGGCAGAATGATGTAAAGCGTTTCAAGCGTGAAAGGCACCATGGGGATCGCGAAAGATGGTAATTCACCGGCCAATGTTACCGTCGCTTTTTCGGTTTCTGGAACCATATCCCTAACAAAATCAATTACGGTGCGCGCTTCTAAATCCAAGCCGTGTACAAGCAAGGTTACCGTAACGATGGCGACGAGGGATGCTGGCACCGCTTTGGTTAATTTAGGCAGCAAATAAATGATGGCCATCGTAAGCAAAACCAAACCCAGCATCCAGTAAAGCATGCTGCCGCTCATCCAGGTAAGCTCACCAAAGCTATTGGTAACTTTAAATTGGCCCAATTGAGCTAAAAATATAACGATTGCCAAGCCGTTCACAAATCCGAGCATGACAGGATACGGCACCAGGCGAATAAATTTACCTAACCGAAAAACGCCTGCAAGTATTTGCAACACGCCAGCCAATACTACCGCTGCAAATAAATACTGCACGCCATACTGCGCAACAAGTGCCACCATTACGACTGCCATTGCACCGGTAGCGCCTGAAATCATGCCGGGACGTCCGCCAATGGCAGAGGTAATAAGACCCATCATAAAGGCCGCGTAGAGGCCTACCATAGGCTCAACACCTGCCACAAAAGCAAAGGCAACCGCTTCAGGCACCAAGGCTAGAGCAACGGTAATTCCTGAAAGCACATCGTTTTTAATGTTGCCCTCTGTGCCATTGATAATATTAAACATATTTTCTCTGTCTTGTTTTTAAGATGCGCGCGAGTCTAGCAGAATCAGGACGCAAAATCTTTTAACAGTATGTTAATACAAGTAATGAGGGTTTATGTGAGCTTTGTGTGTAAAAGTTTCTCATCTCGGCCACTATCCTTCTTAAAAAGCTCACAATTGATACCGACTAACTGAATATCTATATGATTTTTATGTAATTAATTTGATTTTTACTTGGAGCGAGACTTGCAAGACCTGCAATAAATACCGCAAATAAAAACATTCAGGCTTTCTTCAGACCTGCTGTTGATAACAAGTAAAAAAGGACTCAAGACTCGTGTTTATTATTAAGTATTACATCTTGCTATCAGTTTTATGCGCTATTGCTGCGTTTTATGTGCCAAACTGGTATTTCTCCGTTCTTTTGGCGTGGGTTTCACTTTCTTTAGGCGCGGTTTCTTTTGCCTATGTCAGTCAATCTCCTTGGATATTTAGGAAAAACGATAGAGGAAATATTCCTTTTTACGCACACTGGCTATTTATCCCCTTCTTGTTAGGCGCTCAGATATACAATTCCTGGCAACGAAAAAACGATACGGTTCCGGCTATTCAGAAAATTGAAGACGGATTGTTTTTAGCGTGTCGACTATTTCCTTCAGATATTGAAGAACTTCAGCGCTTGAAAGTAAAAGCAATTCTGGATGCTACTGCTGAGTTCTCAGGCATGAACTGGAGTGCAGATGATAAGAATCTGGCGTATTTAAATATTCCAATTTTGGACCATCAGGTGCCAAAAGAAAAAGACCTGCTTAAAGCCATTAACTGGATAGGCAACCAGTTGCAATCGGACCGAAACGTGGTTGTGCATTGCGCCTTAGGTCGCGGACGATCAGTGCTCATTATGGCAGCGTATTTAATTGCATCAGGGCGAGCAAAGGATATTGATGAAGCGCTGGAAAAGATCAACAGCATTCGAGGAACCGCCAGATTAAACAACTACCAATACAAAAAACTCAAATCCTTGCAGGATGAGGGAGCGCTTAATCTAAAGCAAAAAGCATTGATTGTTGCAAATCCAGTTGCTGGTGGTGGTACCTGGAATGTAGCAAAAGATCAAATTACTGAACATTTAGGCCAGAAATATCAATTGGAAGTCTATGAAACCAAGGCATCACCTAGCATTGCAGAGCAAGTAAGCAATATAGATTTGTCTGGTAAATGCTGCGTATTTGCCTGTGGTGGAGACGGCACGGTCAATGCTATCGCCAGTCGATTACTCAATAAAGATATTAGCCTGGGTATTATTCCAGCAGGCACAACCAATGCGTTGGCTCACGTGTTTTACGGGGGTAAATCAAAAATTATTCCGGTGTCGACAGCACTTAAGATCATTACAGAAGGTAAAACGATGACCATTGATGCGGCGAAATGCAATCAGGACACTATGCTGCTTGCTGCAGGTGTGGGTATTGAACAAAAAATGGTAGAAGGTGCAGACCGAGATAAAAAAAATGAATTAGGTGAATTGGCTTACCTTCAATCGTTATTTGAAGCATTGCAGCAAAATGACTGTGAAGAATACAGCGTTTCGTTCGATGGCAACAAAGCGGAAAAGATTTCGGCCAGCAGTATCTTAGTGGCAAATGCGGCACCTGCCACTACGCTGTTTGCACAAGGCAAAGGACAACCTAATCCGAGCGATGGTTTGCTCGACGTTACGATTATCAATACAGATTATTCGCGTTCAGAGCCAGTTACCAAATTGGCTGCACAAGCCTTAAGTAGTGGAAAACTAGACTTGGAAAATAGCGAAGATTTGCGTCATGAACGAGTCAGCAAAATTAAACTTTCGGCAAAGCATCCGTTGAAGTATGTCCTTGATGGTGAATTGCGAGAAGCCGATCAAATTACCATTAAAGTTGAGCCACAGGCTCTGAAAGTGTTTATCGCAGAAGATATCCATTTTGAATAGATTGAGTAAAGCCTTCCTTTTTCAGGTAAAAGCTACATGAACATTTTAGTGATAGCGTTTTTAACACAATAAATTCAAATACTTATATTTGGCATACTTTTAGCTAAACAAGAATGAAACATAAAAAAGTAAAGGAGAAATATATGAAACGCACAATATTATCTACTGCTTTAGCCCTTGCATTAACTACGTCGATGGCAAACGCTAATCCCGAAATGGAAAAAGATTCAGATTGGGATGGTTATGCAAAAGATGCATGGATTGACGGAAAAGCTGAAGCAACGCTGTTATTTAATGGCAACCTTGACTCCTTTGATATCAATACTGACGTCAAAGACGGTGTAGTGATATTAACGGGTAAAGTTGATAATGAAGTTGATAAAGAGCTAGCTTCGGAACTTCTTCTTGGCATTGATGGCGTGAAAAGCGTTGAAAATCAACTGACCGTGATGAACGAAGATGAAGAAGACTCAGATGTAATGAGTGGCTTTACTGACGCAAAAATTGCAACTGTTATCAAGTCGCGATTGTTGTTTGACTCAGAAGTCAGCGGCACCGATATTGACGTAAGTGTAGAGGATCAGATTGTAATGCTGCGCGGTACAGTTGATTCAGATGCAGCGAAAGATTTAGCAATGACAATTGCACAGAACACGGACGATGTAAAAGACGTGAAATCGGAAATTAGCGTCAAATCTAAAATGAACTAGTATTAATGGTTCGTTAGTTTGATTGCAGGATGTAATCAAACGGTTTAAAAGGTAGTGAAAACAAGCCGGGAATTCCCCGGCTTGTTTATTTTAAGCTGTTATCTTGCAGAGTCGAGGCTGAGCATTACCAAATTTGGCTGGGGTTAATATGTGTGATAGATTGTTTTCACGCGCTCTTCGGGAAAATCAGTCTTAATCGTTTTGTTACTTGCGATCATTCCAGTACCCTGGCTTACGGTGGTTATGCATGATGGCAACAACGTAAATTGTTTTTTTCTCTACGTTCTTATAAATAACAGAGTATGGAAATCGACTTAAAATAAAGCGCCTGTGATATTGTCCCATTTTAGGCCAAGTTAGCGGCAAAGAGTGAATAGAATTGAATGCCTCGTCTAGCTCTTGTATGAACTCATATCCAAGACCTTTCACCTGTTCTTGATACCAATCAAAGGACGATTTTATTTCTTCTGTGGTATCTGGATGAAATAGTAATTCATGCATGTAGCTTATAACTTTTGTTTGATTTGGTCCCACGTTATTGAACTAACTTTACCGCTTTCCAATTCGTTGCTTCGTTTTTCTGCCAATGATAACCACTCTTGTTCAACGTTATCATCAGCACATCCGTCCATTGCTGACAATAAACAATGAGCAGCGAGAGCTTTCTCTTTGGTGCTCATTTGGTCAATGCTATCCATAAGGTTTTTAAAAGCTTCCGACATATAGCTATCTCCAAACAATTTCACGGTGATTAGTTTAGCAGTTTATAGAATCAAGAGTAAAACATTTACATGCATAGCAATTCACCATCTAATGGTGAGCGATTAAGCCGCTTGTCTGCCAGAAATTGTTTAATAAAAATAAAAGTAGTTCGACTTCAAATACGAGATGTCGATTTTAACTTCATGCGCACTTATTGATCTTTGCTGAATGAATGTTTTGCGCAATTATCGATAGGCTCTACAATAGACACCTGTTCTTCTTATATCGCTGGAATTTTCATGTTAAACCGCATTTTAATGCTGATTTTTAAAGGCTTGCTCACCGTTTTACCTATAGGGCTAACCTTGTATTTGCTTCACTGGCTGACAATCAGCGTTGAATCGCTCGTCGCCCCTTACTTTAGCCACGCTTTTTACTTTCCGGGGCTCGGAATTCTAAGCACTTTGATATTTCTGGCCGCTGTGGGAATTGCAGTCAACGCATATGTTGTAAAGTCTTTACTTGGATACGGTAATCGGTTTTTTGAGCGCTTGCCACTAATTAAAACGCTCTATGGTGCGATAAGAGATGCAGTGGCGCTTTTTCAAGTCAGTAAAAACGAAGGTGAAAAGAGACCGGTGTCAGTTGAAATAGCGCCTGATATGCATGTAATTGGATTCATCACCAATGAGAAAATTGCACAACGTGTATTTCCCAATCAAGACAAGATTCCAGTGTATATGCCCTTGAGTTATCAAATAGGCGGTTATACGGTTTATGTACCAAAATCAAAGGTGAGTGAACTGGATATTGACGTTGAAACCGCCATGCGTCTTGCCATTACGGGCGGCAATTCATTAGAAGCGCCAAAAAGTGATTTACTCGAGTAATTTACTCAATTAAACATGCAGAAGACCTTACAATTTTTTGCAAATATTTCATATTTGCAAAGCATTAACGAAATACTTTTTCATTTAAAACAATAGCTTACCTTTAATTTAAGCGGCTTAATTCTGGCCTCACAATTGCTCTTTGTTTTTATCATTAATTTTAAAGTGAGAACCTCATGAGCAATACCGTTAATACGATTAATCCCTTTACTGAAAAAACCATTCAAGAATATCAATTACTGAGCCTCGATGAGGCAAATCAAGCTGTAGACGCGGCACACGAGTGTTTTGAAAGCTGGCGCAACAGCTCCCTTGAGATAAGACAGGTTTTAGCCAACAAGCTTGCGTCCATTTTTGAAGAGCAGAAAGAAGAAATTGCTCAGTTGATGACGGATGAAATGGGTAAGGTAAAAGCACAAGGCTATCAAGAAATTGAGCTTTGCGCTGCCATTTGCCGATATTCGGCTGAAATTGCCGAGTCCAATCTGGCCTCTGAAAAGCGAGAGTTTGATCAGGGAGAAGCGATCATCTCCTATCAGCCAGTTGGCGTTATCCTGGGTATTCAGCCTTGGAACTTTCCTCTTTATCAAGTAATTCGATACAGCATCACAAATATCATAGCAGGCAATACAACTGTACTTAAACACGCTTCTAATGTCTTTGGTATGGCACAAAAAATTCAGGACATGTATGAAGAAGCCGGCTTCCCTAAAAATTGTTATCAATCGCTGATTATAGATGGCGAGACATCAAGCAAGCTAATTGAGCACGATAAAATCAGAGGCGTGACCTTTACTGGCAGTGACGAAATTGGTAAATCGGTGGCAGAAAAAGCCGGCAAGCTGGCCAAGAAAACGGTGCTTGAGCTCGGTAGTAACGACGCATTTTTAGTTTTGGATGATGCTGATATTGAACTGGCGATTGAAGCATGCGTTAAAGGGCGTGTGATTAACAACGGTGAAACTTGTGTATCCGCTAAACGCTTCATCGTTACAGAGAAAAACTATGACGCCTTTAAAGAAGGCTTTTGCAAGGCCATGAGCGACCTTAAAGTTGGCGATCCTAATGATGAAGATAGCGACTTGGGACCTATGGCAAGAAAAGATTTGCGAGACGAACTTCATGAACAAGTAAAAGCATCAATAGAAAATGGTGCAAACGCGGAAATAGGTGGAAGCATACCAGAGCGCGATGGCTTTTTTTATCCGCCCACAGTACTCACAAACGTCAAGCCCGGCATGCCTGCTTATGACGATGAACTGTTTGGGCCTGTCGCATCACTTATCAAAGTGGCAAATGACGAAGAAGCCATTCAGGTCGCTAACGATAGTCGTTACGGATTAGGCGGTGGAATTTTCTCCAAAGACACTGACAAAGCCATTAAAATTGCTACCGAGCGTTTTGATACGGGCATGGTGAATATAAATGGATATGCGCTGGCACAACCTAATCTTCCCTTTGGTGGTGTAAAAGACAGCGGATACGGTCGCGAGCACGGTGGTTTTGGCATGCGTGAGTTTGTCAATATTAAAACCGTAATGGTCATGAGTTAATTCACTCGTAAGCCAGTTGTAAAAGATATGAAAGATAAGGAGTCAGCATGAAAGCTAAACTAATTTTATCGATAGGCGCCGTCATTTTAATTTTTGTGACAATTGGAATGCTTATGAATAAAAGTGATGTTACCTATGAGGTGACTGAACACACTGACAATAATGATTTACAAGAAGATCATTTGCTTCCTCTTGAGGCGAGAATAAACGCTGCTATGCTCTCGGAATTGGACGTCCCCACATTCAGTATCGATACAGAAATTCGCGGAAGCGTGGTTATACTTAGTGGCGAAGTAGGTTCTCTTGAAGAAAAAGTTCGCGCCGCCTCTGTTATTGGAGATGTTGATGGTGTGAGTGAGATTGTCAACAACCTGCAAGTTGTAGAAAAAGGCGTAGATGACGCTTATGAGCCTTCGCCGATGTAAAAATTTAGTATTTGGATAATGTTAAATTGAAAATTCATAGTTTACCATACCAATTCTCTGTACAAAATTTAATGTACAGATTATTGGTATGGTATTAAGACTACGCGCTACATCGAAATTGTAAAAGATTGCTATTCATCAGCTCATCGCAAAAGTGCTCAGTATGTGTACGAATATTGCCGAGCGCCTGTTTCGCCATAACAAGTTGCTGTTCTGAGACCATTTCATCAATATGATTAATAATTTCTTGCTCAGCTAAAATAAGCCTTTGAAATACTTCATCGTCGTAATTATGATTAAAACAAGTACTTATTACCGCATAAGTGCGCTTTAGCGATGCTACCCATTCTGACTCGTATATCTTATCGTCAAATCGTTTTACAATAAAAGGCATCAACGATTAAACACCTTCGATTTTCTTGCGAAGCGCTTTTCTAAAAAGCGGAATTACAGTTTCATTTGTAAGTTGAAATGAAGTGGAATGATAAAAATCTATTCCATATTCCAGTGCCTGGATCACGTCCAAAATTTTGTTTGTGTAAATCACCCTGTTATACATGTTTACCCCGCATCATTTGGTTGTCTAAACTGCTGTCTTGCAAAATTCCTTTAGCAATAAATGCACCGGGTCGGGTACAGTCAAGTTGCTTTGAAAGCATGTCTCATAGCTGAGCTGCTTGCGAGTTGAATACGAGTTGCATGGATACCTTAATTTTTATCAGGCCAAATTTACATATATACCAGAAATTTTTACCACATTTAAAAAGAAGAATTTTGAGTAGTATTTCAGATCAGAAGTTGCCAGCGCATTAAACTTTATTCTATAGCGTGTAAATAAATCAGTAACGATGAATATAAAGCAACTCCTAAAATAAACGCCCAATATTTGCTTCTGCGATTTTCAGGAAGTTCTTCTTTGAGCACGTTCATTATAATTCCTCCGGCTAGAAACGCTTCCATACTATGAATTATATCTTCTGATATTGCTGTGATGGCTCCAAGTAATCCTCCAATGAGTATCATGCTGACGATGATCCATTTGCCTTTTTTGAGATAAAGTTGTTTATGATGTTGTAGCAAACCTGAATCATTTACTAGAAAATGCAATGCTATGGCTAGAGAAAATAACATTACAGCCTCATTCTCGTGGTCAGGAAAATCAACAATCAAGTATCCAATCAATAAGTTGTATAAGCCATAGCTCACGATGTGTACCCAAAATATCTGATTTTCTTTTCCTGCTGGCTTTTGTTTCGCGTATTTCTCAAGACCAAACATAACGCATAGTCCTGTAAGCGCCACGATATAGGCTGACAACTCTAATTCAAATACTTCGAACTTATCGCTTGCCTCCATAAGTTTCGGTAGCAAATGCAAGAAAATATAGGCAACAGATGCACCGCCAGAAATTGAAAGCCAAATACTCCGAGGTTCACCTTGCAAGAACCGCATTTTACTGGCTAACACATGAACGATTGCAACAAGAATAAGTAAAAGTATATTCAGTAACATAATCTCAGTTCCACCTTTCTAAGGCGTATCTACGATTTGCTTAAAAGTATGTGAATAACGACATACAGCGCAACCACTCTTTATAAGTACGTTGTTGCGAGAATGTAGTTGCAAAAATGTAATCGCAGGAATGTCATTGCAAAAATCATGTCCAACACTTAGTTTGGCTAGTGATGGCAAGTAATGAACGAACTGCTATGTTCATAGTAAAAAAATTAGTCATCGTCGAAAAAAACACGCCCTACTCAACGTAAAACTAACGCTAATTCTCATCAATCGTCAGAAAGGTTTCAGGGTCAATTAGCACCATTAAAAATGATTCGCCTATTTGCGACAGTTTGTAAATACCAAATTCTTTTTCAATGAGGGCACAATGTTCCAGATGCGCTGCACTTAGGCAAGTTTCCACAGGCTTTCTACTATCTAATTCTAACCCATTTTCCTTCGCAAGCCTTGTCGCCAGTAGTTTTGATGCACTGGCCTTCTTGGAATTACACAATTTTGTACCAAGACAACTTAAGGTAAGTATATCTTCAGCACTCATACGAGATAGTAAATACGGAAATTCAGGGTGTACATCCGCTGTAATTAGCTCATGTGAAATTAAATTTGCCCAAATCCTAACTATGGAGGAATTGAACTGTAGCGAAGCATGTTCCATAGCGGGCAAGAGCACTTGTACCTTGCAATGTTGATTTACACCACGGTTGACTCGCCTCATAGTTTGTAGACAAAATTCGTAAAGATCATTTACTACTAACTGTTGAGGCACTGACATTTTTGAAAAACTTAATCTTAAGATTTGCACAATGCTTGGGGAGCGAGTAAACGCCACCTTTATCACATCATCAAATATGAGCCGAGTATTCATGGCTTTACGCAAATCATTGTCCATTGGTATGGACTCAGAATCGCTATCTGTATTTTTGCCCATGTCACTGTGATTTGGACTCATACGCAACCCTCTCTGGTATTCCAAAATGCTTTAACTAAGAATAAAAACCCCCAAACAACTGTTAATGTTTAGGGGTTGTAAGCATTGCTCAAATCTACGAAGTGGCCTCTTGTAGCGCCTTCATTTCATCGTGCAGTTGCTGCGCCCGGGCACGCACCTGTCGAAGCGCAGTCAAACAATTAGCAGGCTGTTCTCTTGACAGCGCGTCATCTAACACTTCTAATACCCTGTCTTCCACCTCTTCCAATTGCTTGATGTAGGTATGATCCTCATCGCTACTCATTTTACCCACTAACTTGGTATACATTTTTCTTGTACTTACCATCCAATCTGCATCGGTTTCTTTTTCACCTTGCTCATTTATTGCGTAAGGCTGGAGCATTTCAATCGCATTTTCTTTTTCGCTGATCATGCGTTTGAATACATTTATGATGTGATTTGTATCAATTTCCTTGATAGCCTCTTCATAAAATTCAATTCCACCCTGTAGCACTTTAATTACGTCTGAAACTTTCTCTACCTGCAGGTTCTGATCTTTCATTTTAGCTCCCATCATTTCTGTTTTGCTGACAATTCATCAGCATACTGTTTCTTTAAAATAGTTATAAGCAGACTTTTAATTTGCAAATAATTTGCCAAACTACCTTTTTCTATCTGCTTGATTGAACTGTAAAAAGCGTTGATTACACGCCAGTTTTAATGTCATTTCAGCCAAAATTACAAGTTGCCTTGTAAAGCTTTCAAGCTCAGATAATTTTTTTCGTTTCTGTCCCATTAATTACATCTTCAACATCCCCGCGGTCGCATTCACATTCATCTAATTTAATGAGTAAGGTCCACTCATCTTCCTTCGAAGCCTTAACAACGCTTTGGTTAAGCTTGTCATGCTGAGGCTTTAACGAGACCAAACCGGATAAAAACAATCCAATAAATAACCCGGGACTAAGCATCGCAATATAAGTAAATGTTGGATTGAGCTGAGTAAATTCAGGTCCATAATTCACCAACAACCAGCCCACCATTAATCCAACAGCTATTCCTACCGCACCGTAAACTAAATGAACCCATAGCATTTTCATGCCTATTGGTTTACTTTCGCCTTCTAGTTTGTAGGATTTTGCATCATCCTTTGGCTCAATTACCTCAATTGATTGTTGCTTAATAGCCAACTTACTTATTAGCTTTTGCTTTGCTGAAACAAGCGCCTCCCTGCTGGAATAAATAGCAGCTAAACGATTGTCTGCTGCTGTAAATGCTGACGTTGTCATGATGACCTCCGCTTTAGCTTATCTTCTGGCGATAATCCACACTGCGTGAATAATTCCAGGTATATAACCTAATAAAGTTAATAAAATGTTTAACCAAAAATGGCCTTTTAATCCCACTTGTAGAAACACGCCTAAGGGGGGTAAAAGTATGGCCAGAATAATGCGTACAATATCCATGATGTTCTCCTTTATCTGAAATTATTTAAGTTCTTGCATTTCGTTAACATATCCGTCTGCAAGCTGTTCTTTCTCGGTATTGCTTAGTGTTTTGCCCGCTTGAGGGAAGAACTCTTTTTCTTCTTCTTCCAAGTGATGCAACACCTTATCTTGCAATTGCTTCATTACGCTTAGCCAACTTGAAGATGCCATGTCTGTATTATCAAGCTCCTCAAGCAGCTCATCTATCTCATGGTGCTCGGCAACACCATGGCGAGATAGTTCAACAGTTTCATCTTCCTGCATTAAAGGAGAGTAAAAGTGTCTCTCTTCTGCGGTAGCGTGATTAGTTAGCTCTTCTTTTAACTGTTTGTAGAAGTCAGCTCTTACGGCCGAATCGCCCTCGGTGTCTACAAGGACCTTCATCAATGCTCGTTGCTTATCATGATCTTGTCGTAGCGCTTCAAAAATTTTCATTGTTTTTCTCCTCAATTCGTTTTTGATGATCAGTAGCCACTTGCAACCAGCGCATCTGCAAGAATGCGAAAGCCGGCCACTGTTGCACTTCGTTCATAGTCAATGTGCGTTTCGTTGCTGCGCTGACTTTCGTCAACACAGCGTTTGTGAATAGATTGCATTGCATTAGCAAGCTGCTTTTCCAATTTGTCGTACTGTCTGTAAGTGAAGTCTGCGTTTTGCTGCATTTCAAAAGCCGAAAGAATCACGCCTCCGGCATTCGCCGCTTTGCCTGGAATATGACGCATATTGTTATCGCGAAAAATATCGATGGCTTTTGATGTGCAAGGCATGTTGGCACCCTCTATCACATAAGATGTGCCGTGTTTACAAAGTGAAATGGCAGCCTTTTCATTAATTTCATTTTGAGTCGCACAAGGGATCGCAATATCACATTTTAAATTCCATGGCGTTTCGCCTTGCTGAAAGTCGGCCTGTGTTTTTTTACTCAGTTGTTCAAGGGCATTATCGTGCTCACTCTTATTGGCTAACAACCAATGGATATCTGCATCACTTATCCCCGAATTATCAACGTAAAGTCCCTTACTGTTAGACAGTGAAATAACGCGTGCCCCCTTCTGTATGGCTTTTAAAGCGGCATGCAAGGCGACATTTCCTGCACCAGAGATTACAATACTTTGATTTTCAATATTCAAAGACTGATGAGCCAGTGCTTCAATTAAAAAGTGAATAACGCCAAAGCCGGTCGCTTGCTCTCGCATTTCACTGCCAGATATAGACGTAGGCTTACCAGAAAGCGCACCTTCATAGGATTGCGTTAAGCGCAGGTATTTGCCATACATCCAACCAAGCTCACGAGAACCCACGTTGATATCTCCGGCAGGAACGTCTCTGCGGGCACCAATATGATTGTGAAGTTTCTCCATGTAGGCGTTACTAAAACGTCTTATCTCTGAATCACTTGCATTTTTAATATCAAAGTCTGCACCGCCTTTTCCTGCTCCGAGTGATAATCCGGTTAATGCATTTTTAAAACTTTGCTCAAAGGCAAGAAATTTAAGCACAGAAAGATTTACACGAGGCGTAAAACGAGTACCGCCTTTGTAGGGCCCGAGAACGTTCGTTTGCTGCACGCGCCACCCCTGATTAACGCGGCAGCAACCGGTATCATCTTCCCATTCAACCTTAAAAGTATGGATTTGATCGGGAAGCAGAATGCGCCTTAGTACGTTCGCACGTTTATAATCTTCGTTAGCGTTTACTACCGGCACGATGTCTTTGCAGACTGAACTTACTGCCTGGTGATACTCCTTTTCATGGGGGGCCTGTGACTGTATCCAATCTAAGGTTTCTTCGAAAACTGACAAGGTTTCTACTCCAAACACACGCAGCGATCATCGATGTGCTGCCGAATAATCTAAAATTTATGTGTTTGATGCGTTTCAACATGCATGCCAGCAAGAGAGTGATGTTATCCTTCTGTTTTTATTGAATAAATTAACAAGGTGAATTTGTGAAATTTTTGCTTCACTACAACATCTTCACAAAAACGCGCAAGATTTACATAGCACAGTAGTTCGAAAGGCTTATTAAGACAATGCGGTATGAAGTTGCTCGTAGCTTACCGGCTTGAGGAGGTGTGAAGCGACTTTATACTGATTTTGAACAGTTTCTGATACCTGACTGCCACTTAAGATATGTATAACGGCTGAGGGAAGTTGTTCTCGTATTTGTCCAAGTAGTTCAATGCCATCAATATCGGGTAATCCTAAATCGAGAATAAAACGGTTTTCGCTATGAGATTCAAGATGCGACAATAGTGCCTGACCAGTTGAAAAGTGTAGAACTTCAAAACCGATGCGTTTTAGCAGCACTTGCATAATACTTGCGCTATCTTCATCATCTTCAACCAGGCAAATTCTTGGCAAACTCTCACCCGCAAATCCGTTTCCTCTGGTATTCACTGTCTTTTGTTCATCTGCACCTGTCAGAAACTTAGCAAGGGTCGAGAATAGCGATTCAGGCTGGATTGGTTTTGCTAAAAGCCCGGAAAAACCCTGCTTGAATAGTGCTTCTTTTGTTCCTTTTTGAATGGCAGCAGTAACGGCAACGACAGGTAAGCTAGGTGAAAGTCGCTTAATCGCATCAAATGCTTCATTGCCTGTCATAACCGGCATATGCAAATCCATCAAAACCAAATCAAACGCTTGCTTTTGCAGGTTTGCTTGCTGAATCATTTCAAGAGCAAGCTTCCCATTTCGAGCATAATGCACTTGAGCACCCGTTTGGCTAATCAAACGCCCGAGGAGCTGCCTGATTTCAAATACATCATCCGCAATGAGCACCTTACCTTTAAATTTTCTCTGTCTTTTCTTCTTTTGATTGGCTTGTTCAACATCAAATTTAAAATGGGAAAATTCTGCAGACTCACTGAGCAATAAAGGAATAGTAATAACGAAGGAACTTCCTTTTCCTAACTCGGTATCAAGCGTAATCGTTCCTCCCATATGCTTAACGATTTCGGCACTTATTGATAAGCCTAAACCTGCACCACCCGCTTTACGATTTGCAACATCTTCTATCTGTCTAAACGGCGTGAAGATACTTTCTACCTTTTCCTGAGGCATACCAATTCCGGTATCTTCTACCGTGAATATCAGGCATTGCGTGTTTCTTTGCTCAATAATAAGTCGCACGCTGCCTTTGTCGGTAAATTTGATGGAATTGCCTAAAAGATTAATAAGCACCTGCTTTAACCTTAATTCATCCGCTTCAATCACCGTGGGTATGGGACTCAGGGTTTTACATTCAAAACTAAGCCCTTTATCTAGCGCATTAACCGAAAGTAAGCTATACACCTCGCTAATCAGCTGATGCAGATTAGTATTTTGGCGTTGCAGTTCAAATTTGCCGGCAGCAATTTTAGATAAATCAAGAACGTCATTTAAAAGATTAAGCAAGTGCTTACCATTATTTGCGATAATCGAAAGCTCGGTTTGCAAAGGGGCAGCAATGTCCTTTTCAAGAAGCAGTGAGGTATATCCCAGGATTGACGTGAGCGGCGTTCTCAATTCATGACTTAAGTGTGCTATAAATTTATCTTTCGCGACATTTTCATTCAGTATTCGCTGGTTAGAAATACGAGTAAATTCCAATTCTTTTCGAGAAATTGCATATCGAATCGACTTTATAAAAATAGCCTCATCGATGGCGCTTTTCATAATATAATCTTGCGCACCCTTTTTAATCGCAAGATTTTCGACCTTTTCATCTTTTTGCCCGGTCAACATAATAATTGGAGTGATCACTAAATCTTCGTCAATAGCATTTAAGACCTCTATGCCATCAAAGTATCCAAGGCGGTGATCCAGCAGACATAAATCAAAAGAATTGGTTTTAAGTTGTGCGATGGCGTCATCTTTTTGTGTCGAGGTAACAAATTGACACGTTTCAGACACCAAAGGAGTTAGTCTATCTTCTATGAGGAAGGCGTCGTCCTCATCGTCTTCTACAATGAGGACTTTGTTAATTCGAGAAAGTTGGGCATCATCAGATTTCATACAATTATAGAATTACTGAACGCTGCCCGTTTTTCAATCTCATTACATACATTTAATGCGGCAAACTCGGCACACGTGCATGATCCGACCAATAGTGTCCAAAGGTCTTCATCATATCCACAAGGGTATCAAAGCTTGAGGGCTTCACCATGTATGCAGAAGCGCCTAAATCATAACCTTGTGTGATATCTTCGTCAGTATTAGACGTCGAGAAAATTACAACAGGGATCCGCCGTAATATTTTATCTTCTTTAAGCTGCTTGAGCGTGTCACGACCATCTAGCACCGGCATATTAAGATCAAGCAATATGACGCTGGGCAAATCAGCTTCGATCAAATCCGCGAATTTTCCTTGTCGTTTTAAAAAATGCATAAGCTGCTCACCGTCCTCAACGGTAATACACTTGCTTCCGTATCCAGCAACTTCCATCGCATCTTTTGCCAACAAGCGATCGTCTTCATCATCATCTGCCAGTAACACAAAAAAGGGTTGTTTATTTGTATCGTTCATCAGAGGGATCACTCACAGTAATTTGCGACACTGCATTTGTCGCAGGGATTATAATAATAAACGTCGCGCCTTGGTTTAGCTTGGCTAACGCACTTATCTCTCCATTGTGACGTTCAACAATCCGTCTACAAATAGATAGTCCTATACCTGTACCTTTATATTCATTTCTTGTGTGCAAACGTTGAAACGGCGCAAAAATTTTGTCTGCGTACTCCTGATCAAAACCAATGCCATTATCAACAATCTCTATCTTATACCAATTTCCAATATTTGGAATATTTATGTTTTGTGGTTTCTTTCCTTTTTTCGCGCTAATTGTAATATGGGGCGCTACTTCTTTTCGTGAAAACTTGAGCGCATTTGAAATCAAATTGGTAAAAAGTTGACGCATTTGCAGGGCATCTGCTTTTACAACAGGTAATTCCTCAACCACTACACGTGCATTTAGCTCTTCTACTTTGACACTGAGATCATCAATACACTCGTCGACAATGGTATTTAAATCCACATTTTCAAATGGCTTACCTCGCGTATGAACACGAGAGAACTCTAACAAATCCGATATCAAAATACTCATACGGCTAGCCGCGCTGTGCATACGCTGCAGATAGTCTTGACCTTTCTCACCTAAGGCTTCGCCAAAGGAGCTATTTAAACGTTCGCCAAAGGCCTGAATTTTACGCAAAGGTTCCTGCAAATCATGCGAAGCCACAAAGGCAAAATCTTCAAGTTCGCGGTTACTCCGCTTTAACTCTTCTGAATAGAGCGATAATTCTTTGGTTCGCTCCTCCACAGCGTAGAATAACTCAGCATTACGCTCTTCAATTTCGCGCTCTCTCATTTTCTGAAATCGAATATTCATTCTGGCGAGAAAAAATATCCCAATTACAAGTAACATGCTGGTAATAAGCGAAATAAAAAAGGTCGTTTGCGATTCAGCCGTTACTCGTTCCAGTTTAAATGACAACAGAGCGCGATGACGATTTTCGTTTAAGGCCATTTTTGAAAAAACGGCTTCTACTTCGGTATAGAGATAATCGCTCAAAAGCTCTCGAGACGACTGAGTATTGTCCTCAGGCGCCGTTTGTCTTAATGATTGCAGTTGCACTTTTAACTTACTTAAGTACAGTGCAATCTCCATCGTCACTTTCTTGATAAGGTTTCGTTGCTCACTTATTTCCGAGTTGAGTTCTGATACTACTAACAGCGCTTCATCAACGCGCTCTGCTGCCTGGTTGAAATCAGATAGGCGTTCAAAACTTCTGTCGATAATAAAAGCTCGATGGGCAGATTCGGCTTTGAGAAGCGAAATCTGTAGTTCGTCCAATGCAACCATCACATCACCCGTATTTTTGATGCTTCCTTGCAAGGCATGTAACTCGTTGATGGTCGTGCGCGCGATGTAGGTATTGATGCCAATCAATCCCATAAATAATAGCGTTATCACTGTCCATGTAATAGACGAGTGTCGGTTTAAAGAAGACATAAACTGCAGCTACCCTTAAGGTTCTGCTTGAGATATTACCTGCAGCTGCTCGCTACATTGCTGGCAGTACTGAATAATCTTGTCAGCAGCCGCTTGAATGCCTTCTGCCTGCTCGCTTTCGTCGCTTAGCATTTTGATTAATTCGGCCTGCATTGAAATATTATTCAATGGACGCCTTGCATCGTGGATTTGTTTAGAAAGATCAGACATCTTAATGTTCCTATAGTTCGTCACCGTAGGCGTGTAGGCGGTTGTACAAGGTTTTGGTGCTTATCCCCAACATTTCAGCAGCCATCGTCTTGTTATTATCTACCTTCGACAAGGTCGCATAAATAAGCTCTTTTTCAAGCTCTTCAATCGTCCTGCCTGGCGTAATTCCCCCTACACTCTGAGTTTTGTTAGAGAATGGGGAATCAAACTGCATGGGCAGGTCGATTTTTTTACCGCCTGGCTCACTCATAATAAATGCACGGTGTATGGCGTGTCGAAGCTCACGAACGTTGCCTGGCCAATCGTGAGAATGCAGTTGGTCAAGCTGTTTTTGGGTAAACGCAAATTTTTCGCCATGCTCTTTATTTAACTGGGCTAAAAAGGCATTTGCCAAGAGGGGAATATCTTCTTTTCGCTCTCGCAAACTTGGAATTTCGATGGGAAACACGGCAAGTCTAAAGTAAATATCCTCGCGTAGCACATTATCTGCCGCAATTTGTTCAAGAGTACGATTAGTCGCGCTTATCACACGCAGACTTATGGGAAATTCCTGCGTGCCGCCCACTCGTGACACTTTTTTTGTCTCAAGCACTCTAAGTAAATTTGGCTGCATGTCCATCGGCATTTCGGTAACTTCATCTAAAAACAAAGTCCCCTTGTTTGCACGCTCAAATACCCCCGGTTTTTGCCCCACCGCGCCGGTAAAAGCGCCTCTTTCATGACCAAAAAGTTCGCTACCAATCAACTCTTTTGAAAAACCGCCACAATTCGTGGCGATAAGGTCTCCGGCGGGCTTGGCAGCATTGTGAATCGCTTGTGCAACTAGTTCTTTCCCAACGCCACTTTCTCCCATTAGCATGACATTGGCATCGCTTCGTGCAACTCGTTCAATCATTTTGTAAAGCGCCTGCATGGGTGCTGATTCACCAATCAGGCAGTCAAAATGTAGGGTTGAGACCTTGGGTTCATCACTCGATGCTTGAGTCATTTCAGCCGCAGCTTTGTTGCTTTGGCTGCGCTTATTGCTCAAAACTGCTTCTATGTCTTCGCGCTGAATAGGCTTCATCAGATAATTGACTGAGGGGCCTGCAATGTGCGCAATGGCAGACTTGATTTCAGGATTGCCGGTTATAAATGTCACTTTTGGCATCTTACGCTTTTGCTGAACATACTCGAAAATATGCAGTCCGCTACCATCAGGAAGCATAAAATCAATTAACAGATGGTCAAACTCGTTTAAATCTAACCACTCTTTTGCGTCTTTAACTGAATCTGAGATAGACACATGGTGCCCAAGGTGCTCGATGATATTGCTAAGTATTTCGGTAAACTCTGTGTCATCATCAATTAAAAGAATAGACTTCAAATTAATTTCCTTATTTTAACTATATTTCAATTATTCAGTGGATAAGTTTAGTCTATAAAACAGTCGCTTGCCTTGCCTTTTAGACACAGACTAGTGTAAAGCTTACATGAACTTGTGACCGCTCATAACTTTTATATGATTAAGACTATACTTTTCAAGTGCTTAAAATTCAGAAAGCGTTGGTGCGTTACTTGCTAAATTTACATGGTTCTTCACTTCAAATCCTGATTTTTCTTCTCTTTTGAACGAAAAAGCGCGTTTGAACAAATAAAGCAGGAGTAATGAAAATGAAATTTGGCATTGGATTGATTTTATTGGTAGCCATCGTTGCTGCCGCGTTGGCGCTGTTAGGTCTCTTGGATAGTGGGCCCATTGTGGTTGCTATTGCAGCGTTTGGACTAATCATGATTTTGGCTATTGCAGTTACTGCCGTGTACGGTGCGTCTCGCAATAAAACAAAGCATTAAACAAATTTTAATAAGGAAGATTTATGCAAATAAAGCTAATTGGCATTGCCTATTTAAGTATTCTTGGTTGTTATTTAATTGCCGACTTTATATGGCTTGGCTTTGTTGCGCGAAGCGACTACAACTCTAGCATGGGCCATCTTATGCGAGATAGTTTCCCTATGTGGCCATGGATTGCGTTTTATCTGATTTATAGTGCGTGCATTTTACGCTTGGTACTGTTCAATGGAAGTAAACGAACATTTGCCAGGGTCACTGTTAACGCTTTATTTCTAGGGCTTGCTGCCTACGGTGCTTACAATTTGACTAATTACGCATTACTTAGGGAATGGCCGCTAAGCATCACTTTTACAGATTGGATTTGGGGTACAAGCTTAACCACGGTATCTGCATGGGCAGGTTATTTAGCTTTATCTATTGCGTCTCGTAAATTGGCAGATAAAGCGGGAGACAAAGCTTCTGCGTAAACACGCATTTGATCAATCCGACTCAAAAAGCTTTCATATTCTAATTGTGAAAGCTTTTTTTTATCAAAACGTTTTAGCACTGCAATCCCCTGTTTAATAACTGCATCAGCATTTTGATGCGAGAGACTTTGATTTTCTTTTAGTGTAAAAAGCAGAGCAAGAAGCGCATTAAACCCATCTAGTAAGGCAATTTGCACAGAATTATGGTCAAGGCTTTGCTGGCGAATTTGGTTGAATGCGCAGCCTAACATTCCGTCAAATGTGGGCTGACGCGTAATAACTCTGAGGGCGTCCCTATCATCGGTAAGCAATCCTCTAGCGATTTGCTTATCAACAATCAAACTAAAATTTTCGGTAAGCGCGTGGACACAATGGATTGCGGTATGAGGGTCATTAATCCCAGGGGATAGCGCTCGCAAGGCGAGCTCAACCAGCTGGTTAATTGCAAATTCAGGATCTTGAAGTGAGGTGCGAGCACTACCAAAAATGAAGCAATTTTCTACCTCTTCTTGTGTGACATCAATACTGCGATTCTCATCTTTACCCACCAAAACCTCTAGAAGTGCACTTTGCTGAATAACATGATGACCAGCTCGCACCGATAATTTAAATACGCAGGCATGCTTTGCCGCCAAAATACACAAACCTTCGTAATTAATCGCCTGCACATACGCACATTCTGTGCTGTGAATGACTTGTTTGCAGTGTAAGTCCTGATCGTCAACCAGTGTACTGCCTAAAAATAACTTGTCTTCAAACTGTTGAATAAAGGCGTTTATATCGCTCTTCAATGAATCTGAGGTTCGTCTAATTACGGTGTCGGCCTGGATGGAAATCGCGATATGATGAAAAAAGTAAATGAGGGTAAACACACTGAAAAGCGCTAAAATCAAGGCGATGGATACACTGATACCTGGAAGAAAACTTGCGCTAGGGTCGGTTCTCACCCCCCGTAGAATAATTAGACAATAAACAAAGGTAGCGGTAAAAACGCCAAGCACAAATTGATTTCTTCTGTCTTTGATGAAGTTTGCAAGCAGACGAGGCCCGAACTGTTGAGAGGCGGTAGTCAATACGACAAGTGTGATAGAAAACGCAATACTGGTAATAGTAATGACGGCTGTGGCTATTACTTCTAATAAACCTTTTGCTGACGTTGGCTCCAGGTTATTTATCCATGCAGAAAGTGGATAGTCTTTATCTATAAAATAATTATCAAGCTCGAGGCTTGCCAGCGCTAGCGCCGCACAAAATAAAATCGACAAAGTTGGAATAAACCAAAAACTTTGTCGTAGCGCCAGAAGCTGGCGTAATACATATATTATGAATGTAGAAAGCGCAAACCCGGAATTGGATTTGCGCCACGAATGCGTATTCATTCATTATTCGTCTTTTATGAGATCCATTGATGCTCGATTTTTTACAGTCGCATTTGCGTCACCGGTTAATTGCTCATAAATACTAAGAATACGCTCTTCCTCCTCCGGTGTTGGATTGACAGCATATAGTTCCGTTCCATCCTCAGTATGTCTCACCTGCACTGGATAAGCCAAATCAGCAATGACTAAATCTAAACGCGCCGTAGGTTCAGCCACTTCAAACATTTCTGACTTATCTTTGCCCTCAAGAAGCGTTTTATCGCTCGTTTGCTCAGTGACTTGCGCTACTGCGCCAAATGCGGTTGAAAGCGCAAAGCCTGCGACAACAAATGGAATCGCAACCTGTTTTACTTGTTTCTTAATTAAATTATTCATCATTTCTCCTTTACTCATATTAAACAGCTTACGCGAGTTAATCGTTTTGACCGTTTGAACTGCTTTCAGTATTGTCCTTTGATCCGCTTTCGCCACTAGTTGACGCTTGTTTACCCGAACCTTTGCTTGATTCTTCGCTAAGCATCGCCTTAAGTTTTTCTCCGCCTTTGATGCCAAAATCCAAGGTGCGAATGGGAAAGGGTATTAGGATATCGTTTTCAGCCAATACTTTATGCACAGTAGCAACGCCTCTATGCCTTGCCTCGACAAACCCTGTATCACCTGGGAAATCAATCCAAAACCATACTAATAAGTTTACGCAACTGTCTGCAAAACCTTCTGCGTAAACGTTTAAGTCATCTTTTCTTATTATCCAATCTTCTTGCTTCAATCGCTCAACAATGACTTCTCGTGCTTTATCCACATCATCTGCATAGGAAATTCCGACCTTTACCTCAACACGACGATATCCCTCATGAGAGTAGTTGGTAACGATATTCCTGAATAAAATTTTATTTGGAATAATTTCCATCTGTCCGGAATAGGTTTCAACCAAGGTGTTGCGCAAGTTAATCGCTTTCACTACTCCAAACACGTCTTTAGCTTCAATCACATCGCCAATTTGAAAAGGCTTGCGAATTCCCATTGCAATTCCCGCAATAAGATTTTCTGTCATATCCTGGAAGGCAAATCCGATTGCCAAACCTATGATGCCTGCACCAGCAAGTAGTGAGGTGACTGTCCCTGTTAATCCCAGAAATTCAAGCGCAATAAAAATACCCGCCGTGAAGACAATGACTTTAAAAATGGCGGCAAGCAAATCAGCAATTTGCTTAGATTCAAACATTTTATGCAGCACGTTCGACATTATTCGACCGGCAATCCTTGCAAGAATGGCAAACACAATCGCTATTAATAGCGCCACCACCATATTCGGTAGGTGTTTGATCCCCATCTCAACCCATGAGTCTACTTTTTCATAGATCAGCGTCCAAAAATTGTTGACTGCATCAAACTCCAAATCTTTGTCCTCTATTTCCAACTGCGCCTGTTACTACAAATCAAAATCACAATTAAGTGTGATTAGTAAAACCTTATGAATCAGCCGCGTCTTGCACCTCTTCACCCGCATTTTCGATATCTTCACCTGCACCTTCAATGGTCGCGCAGCCACCTAAAATCATTAATACACAAAGTGCGCTCAGTAATTTTTGTAATTTGCTAGACATGGTGTTTCCTTAAATTTTAATGTTTGTTAATAAGAAAACTCGAGCAAGTAATGCCCGAGTTTTATCAGTTAGCAGTCTTCATCTTTCGCGTCGACATTTTCTTTTACATCTTCGCAAGCATCTTCAACGGCGTTACCCGCATCGGTTACTGCTTCGTCAATTGCTTCTCCTGCCTCTTCTGCATCGTTGTCTGCACAAGCTGCAAGCGTAAAAGCCATTAAAGCAACACTTAAAAAGACGCCAAATTTTTTCAGTATGATTTTCATTAACCCTCCCTATCTTCCTGTGTTTCTATGCTTTGGGTTTTTTACCGCGTAATGCATTCGCCACTAGCGAGAGCACTAGAAGTACTAAAAATACAAAGAACAGAATTTGTGCGATTCCTGATGCAGCACCCGCAATTCCACCAAAACCGAATACAGCTGCGATTATTGCAATAATAAAAAATGTAATTGCCCAACCTAACATAGTCTTTCTCCTCTTTATTAAACTTACGTAATAATAAATGCGAGACTTGTACCAATATTTAAACCATTGATTTTAATGGTGTTTTTATATTTTGAAGGGAATATCAGAGGTTTTATTAGAAGAAATTACATAAGCTCAGGTAGAACTTACTTAGGTATAACTAAAGTGAATGAATGACTGATTTGAAAATAATTGGTAAATCTGCAGGCAAAAAAAATGCGGTTAGCAAACCGCATCTTTGAAAAAGTTATGATTCTACTTGGTGTAAATTTCTGTTGCGCCCTCAAGTTTTGAGCGCATTTCGGCTTCGTTGCTTACAAAGGTATATTGATTATTCCAATCGCCTTGAGGCTTCTCGCCAATAATAAAGTGTTTTACATCCAAATCAGGTGCGTTTAGTACCAAACGGTCAGAAACTCTTACCGTATTTCCATCAATCGGCTGTCCGGTTGAACTTAAACTTGAAATAACCATTAGTCTTCGGTCTTTTGCAAATACTCGCTCAATGTTCAGCTCGTGCATGCTATCTTTTACTTCAGCCTCTACGATGATAGTACGCTCCATTCGCTCACTGTCATCATCGGGCATATTTACATCAACATAGGGTACGTCTACTTCTGTTTCTTCCATGGCAATCACCACCTCAGGAACCATGACCGTTTCCGTTTTAGTGCCGACATCGACATTCGCCCAATCCACCTCATAGTTAGGTAGCTCCCCAGCATCTGCACTAACATCAACATCTACTTCCGGCATTTCTCCAGATTGCGTTTTTTCTACATCACAGCCTGAAAGTGCAATTGCCGCCATTGCAATAGTAAGTAATTTATATTTCATGTGTAGTCCCTCATCTGTTTCGTCTAATGTAAATTGTCTGGATAGCGTTCTAGCTATTCCAGTTAGGTCGACTATCTTTAAGCAAATAAGACACCATAAAAAATTTACAATATAATCAATACTTTGATTAGTTGTTTTGCGCAAATAAGAAATGGTTCGTAAAATTAATGCACGTTGTTTGTAAGAAGGTCACACGTTAAGGTAAATATATGACCATCTGAAAGAAGCAATATCGGCAACTGATAAGTTTGATGCGAGCAAGTACTCACAGCGAAGGGCGTCTGAATACTTTTATCGAATTAAATCTGATTCATTCGCCTCTATAAATTTGATCCAGTGAGGTACGACTCCCAGATTATGCAGCGTCAGTTTTATACAAACTAATAGCGGCACCGCCACCAGAACCCCTACAACGCCCCACAGCCAACCTGCCAGCAATAACCATAGTATGATAATAAGCGGATTAACCTGCATATTTTGCCCTAAAATTGCGGGCGTAATGAATTGTGATTCCATAATATTGATCACCAAGAAGATAGCGCTTGGTAGAAATGCGTAAGGGCTCATTCCGAATTGCACGCCTCCAACGATCAATAAAATAAAGAGTCCAAAGGCAGGTCCCAAATAAGGCACAAAATTTAGAAAAGCGACTAACACGCCCCAAAGTAGCGCATCATCAACACCAAAAAATGCGAGCGCTATCGCCGTTACAATACCTAATCCTAAATTTATTAAACTTACGGTAACGATATAGCTTGAAAGCGCCTGCTGAATTTCTTTTACCAATGCCCGGGCTTTTCGCTTGTTTTCAACTGCGGGAAACTCGTTAACAAAAACGCTGAATAATGGAGGACCAAAAATGAGCAGGAATAATATAAGAATTAAACTGGTAAATAGCTGAGCAAAGAATATGGGCGTGCCAGCCAACATTGAAACAAGCGCATTTAATCCGCCTTGCTTGATCTGCTTTTCAACAACGCCATCTTCTTCGTCAACTTCTGTCTGCTCTTCTTCACCAAACCAGCCCGAAAAAAAGCTTTCTTCTTTAGCTTGTATCTCTGCCTCGTTCTGGTGAGCGAATAAGGTTTCTATTTCTAATAGCTCTTGTTTAATTTGCATTGAAACTTTGGGCACAAGTTTAATCCATCTTTGAATTGGCTCGGTAAGCTCTATCGACATAAGTGTAAATGGCGTCACTAATGTGGCAAGAAGCACAATCGCTGAAATGCTTCTTGGAATATGAATGCGCTTCAAGCGTTTGACCAAGGGACTTAAGAGCAGTGAAATCAAAATCGCAAACACTAAAGGGAGAAGTAAGGACTGCGCAAAGTAGAGCGTATAAATCGCGGCAAAAGCAACCAGCACTTTCAATAGTTTGACAATAAGCTGACCTGAGGCCTTTTGGTTTTCCCCAGTATTTTCACTGTTGTCCGGTGTGTCTGTTACAGCATTATTCATACATTCTTCTCTGACTGTTGAAACTATCGCAACTGAGCAAGCAAGCTACGCAAGAAAACTAGGCAAAGACATAGTTCTTGCGCGCTTCTACAAATTAATTGTGCGCAGTTCTGCAGTATTTGAGCCAAATAAAAAATATAAATAAAGTTATTTTTAATCAATGATTTAAATAATTTAATCCAGACAAAGAAATGAAGATGTAAAGAAATTATTGCGCTATTTAGTATAAAGTTTACTGCTTTTTGAGATTTGTCTTTGGCGAATTAGAATAAATGGCAAATGGATGCAGTCTCGCTCTGCTGAGTCGGATAAGCTTGCATATATAAACCCGTAATTTTATATAAACGCTAATTGGCAAACCTTTCACAAATCCTTGTCAAACTTACAGCCTAATGTTCACATCAGGCAAAGTCAGCGATACAAGGATACATATTGCCATGTTTATTCAGGAACTTTTGCCCGACATTTTTTTACGAGCAGCGTGTCTAACAACATTTGCGATGCTTTGGGTCGTAATTTTAGTGCGCGTTAATGGTTTGCGTTCATTTTCTAAAATGACCAGTTTTGACTTTGTGATGACCGTTGCCATCGGCTCGATGTTGGCAGGGGCGAGCCAGTCAACGCAATGGTCAGGCTTCCTGCAAACGATGTTAGCAATGGCTATGCTATTTGTTGTGCAATACTTAAGCGCAAGAATACGAAAGTCGTCTGACACGTTTAAATCACTTATGCAAAATAAGCCCATATTGTTGATGCAAAATGGACAGATTCTGCATGATGCGCTGCAAAAAACGCGTGTGGCAGAAAGCGATTTAATTGCAAAATTAAGAGAAGCTAACGTTCTTGATTTGTCTGAGGTAAGAGCGGTAATACTCGAAACTACAGGCGATATTTCTGTGTTGCATGGCAAAGAATGTGACGAACGCTTGTTAAGTGGCGTACAAAAAAAAGGCGAGCAAAAAAGCGCTGTAAACAAATGACAAGTTTGCTATCTTGAGCAATCATCAGATTTCGTTTTAGGTCAACTTTTTATGTTAAAGACAGACTTTATGTTAAAGACAAGCGCAGCAAACATAACTAAATTAAAGATGCTTTCTTTAACGAGTATCAGCGCAATTTTTTTCTTCAGCCTGAGCCAGCAAGCCTATGCTCAAGAAATGAATCAAGCACTGCAACAGGAAACGCAGCAAGAAACGCAGCAAGAAAAAATAGCCAAGGATAATAGGAATCAGACTTCTGCAATTCGACTGTCTGAACCCGTAGAAACAAGCAAAGATGCAGAGATCTTTGGCGCAACGTTGGACGAAACCCTACCCGTAGTTAATCTGAAGCAATTAAGTGAATCACCTTCTAATTATGTCGATAAAGCATTTATGCTTAAAACAAAAATCAGCAAGGTGTGTCAGAAAAAGGGCTGCTTTTTTATAGCGCAAGAAGGGGATAAAACGATACGTGTTGCTTTTAAAGACTATGCTTTTTTTATTCCCACCGATTCAGCCAATAAACTGGTAACTCTAAACGGCACATTGGTGAAGAAGGAATTAAGCGAAGCACAAGCAGCGCATTTTAATCAGGATTTGCAAGCTCAAACTATTAATGAGAAAGCTTCAAACCCTGAAGTTAATAGCGATGATGCCGTCACGCCTCTGTCGGCCGGTGTTGTGTACGAAATTCTAGCGAGCAGTATTCGTATTCCCATCGTTCTTGCTGCCCCCTAAACAATTAGGTGACTGAGGAACTTGACCTCGCTTTTTTACCCACTCCTCTTCTGTGTACGTGTGTAAAGCGAGGGCATGAACTGGCCCCTCCAGCTCGTCTTTAAGCGCCTGATTGATAAGACGATGTCGTTGCAATAAACGCTTGTCATCAAATTTGCTGCTAATGGCGGTCACTTTGAAATGAGTTTCGGAGTTTTCCGGAACTGAATGCATGTGACTTTCATTTTCAACCGCCAAGTAGATAGGATTCAGTAGAGCCTGTAGTTTTTGTTCAATACTTTTTTGCACCTTCTTTTGCGCTGGGTCTTGCACGGCGTCTTGTTGCATGCTTGTATTATTTACTGATTCAGTCACACTTACTCTCCTGCTCGCCTGAAAATTGACATTATTTTACCTTAGTAAGCTTTAACATGGGTGCACAAACCTAAAAGTAAAGTTCATTCGAGGCTCGTTTATTCTTTTTGATTTATGGATCCCATGCTGCCAATATTGCTGCGTGTTTCCACACATAATCAAAAGACTTCCATGATGAAGCGGGACTCGATGTTTTTGGCCACTTTTCATATGTTTGAAATCAAAATTTCGACTAGCACCCAAACTGAATGACGCGATAATAGGCTGCTTGCCCAACTCGGATTCATTATCAGCGTGCATGCCCATACTATCCTGTCCATCGCGATAATAATTGACCAAGACTGAATTAAAGGTAGTTTGACAGCTTTGTTCACAGTACTTTTTCAAAGCATAAAGCTTTTTATCCCAAGCTAAGGCAGCCATTTGAATCCCAGAATAAGCATAAGAAGCATCCTTATCGCCATACCATGCTTGTAAGCGAGGTACCTTCAATTTATTACCAAATAAGCTAATCTCAGGCTGACTCCACTGTAAAGCGTCTTTAAAATACAAAAACAGTTTATTCGCCGTAGAAGCTTGCATCCAGTTATGCATGAGCCAAACTTCTGCATCGGGCATCTCTAGCTTTCGAAAATTCGCAGCAGGCTGCTCGCTATTAGAGTGATTGCTACCAGGGGCGTCGCGATCAGCATCTTCGCAGTACTGAAAGTCGCTTTGGTTAAAAAGTGTTGGTTGAACAGGATGCAAGGCAAGCTTTACGATGGATGATATAATGCTGCAAAGTGTAACATTAAAGAACAGATTCATTGAAAACGAATACACAATTTTTAATCAACGATTGTCAACTTGAGCTGTATCGATTTCCCAGGCAAGCATCGCATAGCGCCTTGCAAGCGTGGGATGCAGCAGATGAGTATCTACTCAATCACTTGTACGAAAATGAAGATTTAAACACCTTAGTGTCTGCCAATATCGCTATTATTAACGATGAGTTTGGGGCGTTAGGCTGCGCTTTATCTGCAATAAACAGCAAGGTAAAAGACGCAAATCAAATCAATCAACCGTTGGCAAATATCTATACATTTTCAGATTCGTTTATGAGTCATCAAGCGCTTAAACAAAATCTTGCACATAATCTTAAACATAATTTTAAACATAATTTTAAACATAATCACTTGGATGCTGTTCAGGCGTATGACGTTCTTACTTTGTCTGAGTCTTCTTCTGATAAATTTTCTGAGCAAGTATCTGATAAAAAACTACCCGATTGTTTTGACTATGTGTTGATAAAAATTCCGCGCACGCTTGCACTTTTAGAACAAGAGCTCATAAGCTTGAGCCAATACATTAGCGAAGATACCAAAATCATTGCCGCAGCAAAGGTCAAGCTGGTAAGCACCAATGTTTTAAAACTGTTTGAGCGTTACATTGGTCCCACTCGAACTTCTTTGGCAGTTAAAAAAGCAAGGCTAGTGTTCTGCTGTGCAGACGAAAAAACGTTCAAAATAGCGGTGGAGCATCCACCCTCGCTCTATCCAACTATTGTCACCGACCCTGCTCTGGATTTTGATTTGTACAATCACGCTAATGTATTTTGCCGTGAACAACTAGATATTGGTGCAAGACTGATGCTCGAGACTTTTCGCAACGAAATTCGCAGCAAAGATAAAAGTAATGAAAAGCAAAACAGGATAAATGCACTTGATTTGGGCTGCGGAAATGGCGTACTTGGCATCGCCTATCTGCGAGAAAATCCTAATGCCACAATGACCTTTGTTGACGAATCATTTATGGCGGTGGCCTCAGCGCGACTGAGCTTTGAACATGCTTTTTCTGAGCAAACTCAAAAACCTGGCGTAAACTTTATGGTAAGTCACTGCTTACAAACTTTATCAGATGAGTTGTCACAGCATCCTTCACAGCAAATCGCTAAAGAAATGGATTTGATACTGTGTAACCCTCCCTTTCATCAACAAAACGTCATAACCACGGATATTGCCTGGCAGATGTTTTTGGATGCAAGAAAACATTTGAAAAAAGGGGGGGAATTGCGCGTTGTGGCTAACCGCCATCTACCGTATTTTGAAAAATTAAAACGCTTATTTGGAAATTGCTCGCTACTAGCTAACAACCGAAAATTTGTCGTGCTTAGCTGCATCCGTTAAAGTTATAGCCAGTAACTATTTATTAATCCTATCGTCAAAGCCATTTGAAAGGACAATCTATGAATGTATTAACGCAATTCGCTCGCGCTATCTCGCTTATCGGCATGGTGAGTATAATGTTCGGTTTTTGGGGGGCAGAGGCGATTGCACAGCAAGTTGACCCAAGTAAGCAAGCGGGCGCGAAAATTCAGCCTGATAACTTTTACCCACGAGTAAAGTTAGAAACTAGCATGGGTGATATTGTGATTGAACTTGATCGCAAACGCGCTCCATTAACCGTTAATAACTTTCTCAACTATGTGGCGCGCAAAGAGTACGATAATACGCTTTTTCATCGAGTTGTGCCGGATTACATTGTACAAGGGGGCGGTTACACACCGGAATTTGAACCAAAAGAAGAAGGTGAGCCGGTGTTTAATGAATCAGGAAATGGCCTAAAAAACACCTGGTATTCAATTGCCATGGCGCGCAAAGATGACCCGCACAGCGCTATTCGTCAATTCTTTTTCAACGTAGATGAAAACGAAAATCTCGATCCTGGTAGAAACTGGGGCTATACCGTTTTTGGTGCTGTAGTAGAAGGCACCGAAGTTGTTGATGCTATGGGACAAGTCGAAACTCAGTACAAGCCATTGATACGCTTTCAAGATGTGCCAGTGGAGCCGATTATTTTAAAAACTGCAAGCATACTGCCCGAGCTAAGTTTCGACTAGTCGCGAACTCAAGGGTTACAAAAATTACAATAGAATGCAGAGGCATATTGTTCCTCAACAGTTGCCTCATCTGTGAAGCCACAAGATTTGCATTGAGCTATTTTTGATTTAACGCGCGTGGTGGCTTGTTCACATAGCTCACAAGGCAAGCCTCTAAGCAATTTGTCGAAGATGAAATCTGGCGCCTGACAGGATGGGCAAAGGCTACTTAAGCGCTTAATTAACTGCTCGCCAGCCAAGGCAATAAGGCCCTGTCGCTCCGGGCAGTTCATGGCTCTGAAATCCGGATGCAAAAAAAACGGGAACGACTCAGAAGTTGCAGCTTCAATCAATTCACTTTCTTTCTTGCTTTGGCCTGATAAAACTTGCTCCGATGCCGCAGACTGTGCTTTTTCACCTTTGCAGATATACCACGATTGTCCGGGGTGCGCCTTTAGGACTGCGCGTAAGGCATCGATATTTTCAATTCGTTTTATTCCTGTGGCGATAGGCTTAGAAACAAGAGCGAGCACTTCGATATTGTTTTCAAGGTCGACATAAGCAAGGATCTCTTGGTCAACAACGCCTAAGCAAAATTCAGAATTAAAACTTCCTTCACTGCCAATGCCTGTTTTTGAATCAGTAAGTTCGCACGCTAAATACGCTTTTTTAAGTGCAGTCTCTTTTGCAGATAGTCTTCTTGTTATTTTGTGATCAAAGCTGCCAAGGCTATCAGTATCAAACTTATCAGTGTGAGAAAGATGCAAATTAGCGAGCCGCTTGAAAACTGGGCCGAGGATCTGCTCCTTTTTGTGCTTAGTAAGAATCACTGCACCAGAGGGGGCGTTTTGATAGAGACGGGAATGTTGTTGAACGTTTTGTGAAGACATATTTAATTTATCTATGTTTGATAACTAATAGCTTATTACGACCGTTTTGCTCTATCGATGCTTGCCCGAGACAAAATAAGACAAACGAAAAGGGAATAAGCATTTTTTCTGCGACTAACTATACTACTGTGGTACTTCACACGAAAAGCGAAAGTTTTTTTACTATAGATTTTTTTGAAGATTATTCACAAAGATTTAAGTATTGCGTTCACACAAATACACAAACAATTGAAGGATAGCGAATGAAAGCGTCAGATTTAATGGTAAAAGCGCTCGAAGCTGAAGGCGTCGAATACATTTTCGGCATACCCGGCGAAGAGAATTTAGACTTATTGGAATCATTGCGAGACTCAAGCATCAAGCTAATCCTGACACGGCATGAACAGGGCGCTGGTTTTATGGCTGCCACTTACGGCAGGCTAACTGGCAAGGTTGGCGTGTGTTTATCCACCTTGGGGCCAGGCGCTACAAACCTGGTAACGCCTGCGGCATATGCACAATTAGGTGCCATGCCAATTCTAATGATCACCGGACAAAAACCCATTAAAACAAGCAAACAGGGCCGTTTTCAGGTGATTGATGTGGTCGACATGATGCGCCCCCTGACAAAATATACGACCCAAGTGGTCAGCGGTGACCGCATACCCTCTGTAGTGCGAGAAGCCTTCAGACTCGCCAGTGAAGAGCGACCGGGAGCGACGCATATTGAGTTACCGGAGGATATCGCTGCTGAAGAAACCAAAGCCCCCCTTTTGAGCCCTAGCGCAGTAAGACGCCCAATTGCTGAATACAAAGCAATTAATGCCGCGGTAGACATGATTGAAAAGGCAAAATCGCCTGTCTTATTAATAGGTGCTGGCGCCAATAGAAAACTGACTGCCAAAATGCTTGGCCAGTTTGTTGAAAAAACCGGCATTCCGTTTATCACCACGCAAATGGGAAAAGGCGTCATTGACGAAAGCCATCAAAAATTTATGGGTAACACAGCCTTATCGTCTGGCGATTTTGTACACCGGGCAATTAAACGCGCCGATCTTATCATTAACGTTGGGCATGACGTTGTTGAAAAGCCGCCTTTCTTTATGGAAGTGGGTGGACAACAGGTGATGCATATTAATTTTGAAACGGCTGCCGTTGATCCGGTTTACTTCCCGCAACTTGAAGTAGTGGGTGATATTGCCAATAGTATCTGGCAGATTAAAGAAGCAGTACAGCCGCAAGACCACTGGAAGCTCGACTTTTATGATGACGTGCATCAGGCTTATTTTGAGCATAGATGCGCCGCTGAAAAAGATGATCGCTTTCCAATACTGCCTGAGCGACTGGTTAAAGAGGTGCGAGATGCTATGCCAAAAGATGGCATAGTCACACTCGACAACGGGATTTATAAGATCTGGTTTGCCCGTAACTATCCTGCATATTACCCGAATACGCTTTTGCTCGACAACGCACTTGCGACCATGGGAGCGGGTTTACCTTCTGCCATGGCAGCTAAACTTGTGCACCCTGACAAACCGGTTATTACCGTTTGTGGCGACGGCGGCTTTATGATGAATAGCCAGGAAGTGGAAACCGCGGTTCGTTTGAACCTTCACATCATCATTATTATTTTGCGCGATGATGCTTACGGCATGATCAAGTGGAAACAATCTAATATGGGCTTTAATAACTATGGCCTGGATTACAACAATCCTGATTTTGTAAAGTATGTTGAAAGCTACGGTGGCATGGGGCATCGCATAAAGGCTGCAAATGAGCTCTCCCCGCTCATTAAGCAGTGCTTGAAAGAAAAGACGGTACATCTAATCGACGTGCCAGTTGATTATAGCCTCAACGATGAAACGCTGAATAAAAAAATCCGCGAACTAAGCGCAAAACTTTAACGTTTTAAGGAGGGCCATGATGCCTAAACAAGAACTGTCAAAACATGAGCTTGCTAAAGCCTACCCCTATTATCTTGCCAACAAAGCAGTCTATGCAAATGAGGATTTAGAGGTCATCAACAAATACACGCAGCAACTTGCCACAAAGGTTGCCATGGCTGATGCTGCGGTTATCGATAAAGCCATAGAGTATGCTGAGAAAGCGCAAAGCGCGATGAACAAACTTCCACCCTACAAACGCCAGGCCATATTAGAGCATTGTGTAGAAGGATTTAAGAAGCGTTTTAATGAACTGGCGCATTCTCTGTGCATTGAGGCAGGTAAACCTATAAAAGATGCAAAAGGAGAAGTGACCCGTCTAATTGACACCTTTAAAATCGCAGCGGAAGAATCGGTTCGAATCAACGGCGAAGTCACAAATTTGGAAATTGCAGAGCGCGCTAAAGGCTACACCGGCATGTACAAACGCGTACCAATCGGTCCTTGTTCGTTTATCTCGCCCTTTAATTTCCCGCTTAATCTGGCCGCACATAAAATCGCACCTGCAATTGCCGCCGGCTGTAGTTTTGTATTAAAGCCAGCCAGTCGCACGCCAATTGGCGCACTTATCATCGGAGAGATCCTTGCTGAGACTGATTTACCCGAAGGAGCGTTTTCAATACTACCTTGTAGTCGTGACGGTGCGGATTTATTCACTACCGATGAACGATTTAAGCTCTTGAGTTTCACGGGCTCTCCCGATGTTGGCTGGAAGTTAAAAGCCAATGCAGGCAAAAAGCCGGTTGTGTTGGAGCTTGGAGGTAATGCAGCCTGCGTAGTAGATGAAGATGCCGATTTAGAAGATGCAATCGAGCGCATTATTTTTGGCGCTTACTATCAATCAGGTCAAAGCTGCATAAGCGTGCAAAGGATCCTGATTCATGAATCCATTTACGATGAATTTAAATCGCGTTATGTCGAAAAGGTAAAAGCCTTGGTGCATGGCGACCCAAGCAGTGAAGATACATTTATTGGTCCTATGATATCTGAAGGAGAAGCAAAACGTCTTGAAAAATGGATAGACAACGCCGTAAAGGCAGGGGCTAACAGTCTTTGTGGGGGTAAACGTGATGGCGCAATGCTCACTGCTTGCATTTTAGAAAATGTTCCAAAAAATTGCGAAGTCAACGCTGAAGAAGCCTTCGGTCCAGTTTCTGTCATCAGTAAATTTTCGGATTATGACGAAGCGCTCAAACGCGTCAATGACAGTCAGTTTGGACTACAGGCCGGTATTTTCACGCGCGACATTTACAAAGCGCACAAGGCATGGGACGAACTGCACGTAGGAGGTGTGGTGATTGGCGACGTACCTAGCTGGCGAGTTGACAACATGCCTTACGGCGGCGTGAAAGAATCGGGACTTGGAAGAGAAGGTATTCGCTACGCGATTGAGGATATGACAGAAATTCGTTTAATGGTGCTTAGAACGCCACAGTAGGCCTAAGGATTCACTCTAAGGCACCACAATAACAGGCGTAAAGAAATGAAATGGAGAAAGGCAAATATTATTATTTGCCTTATTATTATTGCCTTTTATTGTCACTAGGTTACTAGGTTTAAACCAAAGCGAGATTGTGATAACCCGAGATTGTGATTACAAACAAATACTAGCTTGAACTCGAAAGCGCAGACTGAATAACTTGGGCATGCTCAAGCAGATCATGTCCTAAATCAGTTAAATAACCACCGTCTGGCTGTTGCACAATACCCTTTTTATATAAGCGCTGCGCCGCTGCAATTACCGCCGGATCAGCATCTTTGTGTATTTTAAGCCCTTGCATCAAGCTTTTATTCGGAAATTTTAAAATGAGATTAAGTTCTTCCATCAGTTCTGCGTTAAGCGACATAGTAGCCTCGTTTGTGTGTATAAGGTAATAAGCTGAAAAGTACGTTATCTTTGCGCATTTTGCATGAAATTGCATAACTAATATAGCTCAGATATAGCTCAGTTATAGCACGGATAGTTTTTCAGCGCGCGCTTGTCTCTTGGCGAATGTCTATTTGAGATACTGGCGAGGATGTAAGTACAGTTTTTACTGTGTCGAAATCGACTTCAGGTAGGTGTTCAAACCCGGGTTTGGCAAAATAAAATCCCTGGAAATATCGAAAACCCATTGCGTACAGCATTTTGATTTCTTCAATGCTTTCTACTCCCTCGACGATAATTTTATTTGAATTATCATCAAGCAAACGCTTAACGTCTTTTACGATGCGCTGGCGACGAGGGTCACTGTCTATGTTGATGATGAGCGACCTGTCAATTTTAACGATATCAGTGTGCACGTCACACAGAAGTTTGATTCCTGAGTAGCCTGCGCCAAAATCATCAATCGCTGTTTGAAAGCCCCGGCTTTGATAATCGTTGATAATGCTTATCACATGATTGGTATCGTAAACTGATTCGGTTTCAGTAAATTCGAAAATAATTTTATCAATGGGAAACTTAACTTTCTTTGCCGTTCGAAGAGTAGCGGCGATGCATCGAGATGGCTCGTACACAGCATTAGGCATAAAATTAATTGAGAGGTAAGTATCAATTCCGAGTGAAGCAGCCAATTCTATGGCCTTTACACGACAGGCTTGATCAAGGGAATAAATATCTTCTTTCGGCACGGCATTAAATACCTCTGCCGCGCCGCCACCACTGGCCGTTCGAACCAGTGCTTCATAGCCGTAAACCGAAAATGTATGTAAATCAACAATAGGCTGAAAAGCCATCGAGATGTCGACTGCCAAGGCCTTTGATTCTATACATTTTTCACAATTCATAAATATAGTGTCTCTAGTAACAGACAGTAGTATAGACGTTTATCGGCGCATGCGCTGAAAAACTTACCAAATCCTGATGAAATTAGACCAAAGTTGAAACTACGCTTGATTAAAGTCAAATGTAAGCACTTCCTGTATATGAGATTTGCCCAAACTTAGCATTATTAAGCGATCCATACCTAAAGCCACGCCGGCACATGAAGGCAATCCGTGCTCAAGCGCAGCTAAAAAGCGTTCATCCAAGTCTCGTTGCGGTTTACCTAGTTGACGCCTGAGTTCGTTATCCTTTTCAAAGCGCATTCGCTGCGTTTTTGCACAGGTGAGTTCCTCAAAACCATTCGCAAGCTCAATTTGCTTGTAATACACTTCAAACCGCAAACCGAACTGTCCGCTATCATCGAGTTTGGCAAGAGCCGCTTGGGAAGCAGGAAAGTGAGTAACAATGCAAGGCGCCTCTGCGCCAATATAAGGCTCGATATAGGTATTGAATAACAGCTGTAAAAGTCCGTCTTTTGCAGCCTCCTTACTTAGCTTGCCGCAGGTGCTATCCTGATAAATGAGCTTTGCATAATCACGGATATTGTCCGCACAACACAAATCCAAAAGCGTTTTCAGGCTTGCCCGATTTGGCTCAAGTTCAAAATGCGTCTGAAACAGCTGTGTGTATGTCACTTGTTGATGCGAATCGGTCTTCAAACATAAACGCAAAAGCTCGACGACTTCATCAATTAATGCCTGCATGTCGAATCCTGAACGATACCATTCGAGCATAGTAAACTCAGGATTATGATAGCGCCCTATTTCATCATCTCTGAAACATTTGCTGATTTGAAAAATATCGCTAAAGCCAGCGGCAAGCATCCGCTTCATGGCGTACTCAGGAGAGGTTTGTAAATAAAAGGTCTTATTTTCCTTCGTCTCTGCTTGTTCTGACTCAGATCTAATAACGGTGAGCGGATCTAAAAAGGGGTCGCTTACGCTATGGCGAGATAAACAGGGGGTTTCCAGCTCAAGCACATTGCGCTTTTGAAAAAAGCGGCGAATTTCAGCAAGCAGCGCTGCGCGTTTACGCAGCGTCTCAATACTTGCGCCAGGTTGCCAGTTTAGCAATTTATTTTTGTGCGCGTGATACGTACTCGCCACTGCGGGTGTCGACTTTTATCACTTCACCTTGTTGCACAAACAATGGTACACGTACTACTGCTCCGGTGCTTAATGTAGCAGGTTTGCCACCGGTACCGGCTGTGTCGCCTTTAAGACCTGGATCGGTTTCAGTAATTTCAAGCTCTACAAAATTTGGTGGAGTAACGGCGATAGGGCTTCCGTTAAAGAGAGTGAGCGTGCAAACGTCGTTCTCAACAAGCCATTTTGCATTGTCTCCCACTGCTTTTGCGTCAGCGGCGATTTGCTCAAAGGTCTCATTATTCATAAAATGCCAAAATTCACCGTCGGTATACAAGTATGCCAAATCGGTATCCATTACGTCTGCGCCTTCCACACTCTCTCCCGAGCGGAAGGTTTTTTCGAGGACTTTACCTGATATGAGTTTGCGAATACGCACACGGTTAAAGGCTTGGCCTTTACCTGGTTTTACATATTCATTTTCCAAGATAGAACAAGGTTCCCCGTCTATCATAACTTTAAGACCCGCTTTAAACTCGTTAGTGCTAAAATTAGCCATTAAATTCTCTATTCCTTTTACTGTAGCAACTCGTATTGTAGCTTCTTGTACTTTAGCAACTTGTGCTGTAACAACTTGTACTGTAACAAATAGTTGCTGGAAAATTAAAACATGCAAATAATACCTAAAAAAACAATTCCTGTAACGATCCCTTTAGATAAATCAAACGAAAGCAGTTGGCAAAGTGAATTGGCAAATGCGTATACCGACCCAGCATCTTTGCTCAATTATTTACAGCTTAATCCCGAAGATTATGCACAACACTTTGCAGCGCGTCGATTATTTAATATGCGTGTGCCCCGCCCATTCGCCAAACTGATGCAAACAAATAAATGGGATGACCCACTGCTTAAGCAAGTCTTTCCGGCAAAAGAGGAGTTTCAATCACATCCGGATTTTGTTGGCGATCCCCTTCAGGAACACAATAACGCCCTACCCGGCATTTTGCATAAATATCAAAACCGCGCGCTTTTTATTGTCAAGGGTGGATGCGCCGTTAATTGCCGTTACTGCTTCAGACGCAGCTTTCCTTACGAAGAAAACGCAGTTAGCAAAGCGAAATGGCGAGATGTGCTTAATTACGTTGCTAAAACCGATGCACTAGACGAAGTAATTTTTTCGGGTGGCGATCCGCTCATGGCAAAAGACTCTCATTTGGCATGGCTCGCTGAGCAAATTAGCCAAATTCCACACATTAAACGCTTACGCATTCACACCCGCTTTCCCGTTGTTATTCCGCAGCGAATTAACGATGAGTTTTTAAGTTGGTTTGCTAAGGTAAAGCTTCAAAAAATCATGGTGTTTCATATCAATCATGCTAATGAAGTCTCACCGGATTTAAAAAGCGCTTGCGCAAAATTGAGAGGTGCAGGTGTTCATCTGCTCAACCAAGCGGTTTTATTGCGGGGGATAAACGACAGTGTGCAAGAGCAAATTGCACTAAATGAAGCGGTATTTGAAGCAGGCATTTTGCCTTACTATTTACATTTGTTGGATAAGGTGGAAGGCGCATCTCATTTTGATACACCACAAGATAAGGCGAAGCAAATTATGGCTGAAGTGATAAAGCGTCAGCCGGGCTATTTGGTGCCCAAACTCGTTAGAGAAATTGCTGGGCAGCCCGGCAAAACACCGATTGATCTTACATTGCACCCGTAGCGCATTTAGGCATAAGTGTTAATAATACTGCCTGCGCTACCGCTACTTGCCGGGGCTGGCGGCATGGCCGCCGACTCGAGCAATTCGAGCGCTGCTTTACCCTGCATCTCCTGCTGATTGTTAGCCATTTGAGCAGATTTAATTTGCAGCGTGTATGCAAGATCGGATGTACCTTGTATTTGCATTAGATCATCCTGGTTTGCTTGTAGCAAAAGCTTAAAGCAGGCACAATTACCCGCTTATTGATGAGTATCGGCAATGTCTTGAGTAACCTAAGCTTAAACATCGTTTTACAACTGCACTATTTTTACAACCGCACTATTTTTATAGCTGCGTCATAACTGCGAAACAGGAAAAACAGATTTTATATGGATAAAGTCATTTCAGCGCTTAATGAAAATTTACAACTGATTTACCGCAAAGCCTTAGATGCGGATGCGGTGCTAGATTCTTTGCAACAAAGCGGAAAAGGAAAGTTTCAAACTATCTTTTCAGGCGACACACCATTTCATACCAGAAGTAAGCGTTTTAAAGACTACATTGAAGAAGTCGCAGGAGATGTTGCCATTCTTCAAGGGAAAGGAGATTTATCCGAGCAGGATAAACAGCAAAAACTTCCGCTTATCGTAAAAAAACTGGAATTGCTTATCACTACCTTGGAGCAGTTTAAACAAAGCCTAAAGGAACCGTAAGCAAGCCAAAGGTGTTAAAAAAACCGCTCAGCTTGCAGAAAAAAGCGTCTAAGCTAAAGCAAAGACACTTTTGTGAGGTTCTTATTAACTCATAAGAAAACTCATAGAAATAAGTGCGCTGACGCCCTTTAAGAAACTACAGCTTTTCAACCTTGTAGCCCTTTTCTTCCAGCAAGTGCAAAAGACCGTCATCACCGGCTAAGTGCGCAGCGCCCACTAAAACATACTCAGTATTATCATCGCCAAACATCGCTTCAATTTGCGGCATCCAGGCGTTGTTTCTGTCGACCATCATCTTCTTGTAAAGCTCCGGGAAATCACTTTTTAGCTGCGTTATACCCGCTGCTTCCAACCCTTCTAAATCGCCCGTTTTCCAGGCTGTATAAAGAGCATCGATAATCTCGGAGGTTTGTGAAATCTCTTCCATCGTATAGGCAATAAGTGCATTAGGGTCGCCGTTATCGAAGCTGTCGAGTAAAGCAAACTGCGTATCCACAGACTCGAGCCAGGCAATAGACTTGCCGTCTTCAGTGCCTTTGTTGTGATAAAACGCATCAACGCCTTCACTAACAAAGCCCTTTGCCTGATATTCCATAACCGTAAGAGTAAGCATCGCACCCGTAGCACTTAAGGCGTCAAACTGCACGATAGGAAGATTGCGGTCAATCAAAAACTGCGTAAAGGCTTTACCCGTCTCGTTATCTAATTGTTGAGAGAGTTTTTGACCTGGCGGCTGCATCATAATTGGCAGCATTTTAGCTTGTACTACCGCAGGGTCTTTAAGCGCAGCAATATCTGTTTCAAAAATCAGTTCATCGGCTTTGCTATAAGCTTCCTCGTAGGGAGCAGCAAGCGGAAAATCAGCCTCGGTAAGAATGTGAATGGTGCCGCCAATATACACAACATCGTTATTTTTACTGATTTTATACACTGAAGCGGCGTGTGCAGCAGACACAACAATTGTGCCTACAACAAGAGTAGAAGCGACCAACCGAGCAATGGTCTTGACCAAAAAAGCCTTTTTCATAACTACAATTCCGTATTATACAAAGACTGCAATATAGCTGAATGAGTATCGGGTGTCACTGATTCAATCGTCAGGCAAGACAAGTTCGGAAGCGTTTTGAGCCTATTGCGAAACAGGCAAAGCTTGTAATCGCTGATTGATCAAATCGACTGCTTGCTGATAGGCAGGGCTATCAACCGCTTGGTATTTATTTGCAAATGCTTGCGCATCCAAGCCTTCATCTAATTGTTCCAGTGAAGGGAAGAACAGGAATTCATCATCTGAATGTGCAATTAATGTCTGGATGTTTTGCGCATGCTCCGGGTCAACCGCTAGTTTGGCAAAGTGAGCTCCTGCCAAATCTGCTGCCAAATCTGTAAAGCTGTAACCTGAGCCGCCTTCTCCCCTATCCATTAATTCTTTAAATTCGCCCACGGCAATACTAAAACCTTGCTCGGAGAGTAGTTTAATTGCTGCAGAATAAACAAAATGTAAGCTTAAATCTTTTCTGCCAGCAAGCGTGGGCGCTTTAGGAGCTGTTGGCATATTCGTAATAGGAATATTGATATCACCAATCAGCCGGGCAAAGCGATAATTACCCGTGTAAACGGCCAAAGCCAGCAGCGCAGCTTCATTCTCCACTTCAGGTCTTAGCGTATCGCGCCTAAGCGCCTCTTTCATAATTTCATTTAGGAAATAGGCGAGCGATGGATTGGGCGTGGCGCGTTGTTCATCACCTGGCAGACGACTCAAAAAATTGATGTAATAGCTTATTTGGTTAAGCAACTCACGTTCTTGCGCGCTTATTTGCCCGGTATCAATGGTTTTTAAAGATTGAAACAGCGTTTCAGCTGGATTTAAGAGCAGCGTGACTTGTTGGGCTTCAATCTCAATTGCTTGCACCCAGTCAATAGCGCGGGTAGCGACGTCGCTGTTTGTATAAGCGTTTGCAACGATTTCTGACAAATACAGCCCCAAATTCCCAGGTATGGATATATCGCCCAATTTTATATAGTTAAGGTGTACGCGTTGAGCTGAAGCGAGACTGACTTCAATATTCGCATAAATATCTAGCGGCCAGCTTGCCAGAAGATAGGTAAGTTTCAGGATGGCTTCATCCTCTTTGAAGTGCAAATCAGCGCTGGCCGGCTTGTGTGCTCTTTGAAAAAAACCCGCTAAACTTTGCGCCTGCTCCAAAGTCACTACTACAGAATGCTCACTTTGCCTGTCGGTAGATACTTTGCGAACCTGTGAAAGCAAGCGATTCACCGAGTCGGCTTTTTCTACCTGCTCGCCGGAACTGGCCTGAACCGCAGGTGCCAAATCAAAACCCAGCACCACAATAATGATGGCAAGGCCTAAAAGTGTTAACAAAATAATTTTAAGCGTGCGCAGCATGCCTTGACTCGTTGTTATGCACTGTGGGTGTGTCTGTTCACACTAATCCACAATGGCTAAGTTACCTTTACTTTCTAACCAGGCTTTTCTGTCTCCAGCACGTTTTTTGGCAAGTAACATATCCATAAGTTCAAGCATGGTTTCGCCATCTTCACTTGTTAGCTGCACAAGACGACGGGTATTTGGGTCCATAGTGGTTTCGCGCAATTGGAGTGGATTCATCTCACCCAAGCCCTTAAAGCGCTGAACGTTTACTTTACCGCGTTTTTTCTCCGCCTCAATCCTGTCCAATATGCCTTGCTTTTCAGATTCGTCGAGGGCGTAGAACACTTCTTTACCCACATCGATTCTAAACAGTGGCGGCATGGCAACATACACATGCCCTTGGTCTACCAAAGTTCGAAAATGCTTCACAAATAAAGCGCATAAAAGGGTTGCTATATGCAGGCCGTCAGAATCCGCGTCGGCTAATATACAAATTTTGCCATAGCGTAAACCCGACAAATCAGATGAATCCGGGTCAATTCCCAAAGCAACCGAAATATCGTGAATTTCCTGCGATGCCAGCACTTGAGAAGAGTCCACTTCCCAGCTATTCAGGATTTTTCCGCGAAGGGGCATTATCGCCTGAAACTCTCTGTCTCTGGCTTGTTTGGCCGAGCCACCTGCTGAATCCCCTTCCACTAAAAATAGCTCTGAGCGCGCATTATCCTGAGTCGAGCAATCTGTAAGCTTACCCGGTAAGGCCGGGCCTTGAGTCACTTTTTTACGGGCTACTTTTTTACTGGCTCGTAAGCGTTTTTGTGCATTATTAATGCACATTTCGGCCAGTGATTCAGCCACATCTGTGTGCTGATTAAGCCATAAGCTGAATGAATCTTTTACTACGCCTGAAACAAACGCAGACGCTTGACGTGACGATAATCGCTCTTTGGTTTGTCCGGCAAATTGGGGATCATGCATTTTCGTCGATAAGATATAACAGCATCTGTCCCAAATATCCTCAGCGGTAAGTTTAATTCCGCGCGGAATAAGATTTCGAAATTCGCAGAACTCTCGCATCGCATCGAGCAAGCCTTGACGCAAACCATTCACATGCGTGCCACCCTGCGCGGTGGGGATTAGGTTTACATAACTTTCTGTTACCATTTCACCACCTTCAGGCAGCCACATCACAGCCCAGTCGGCGGCCTCACCGTTGCCTGAAAACTGCCCGACAAAGGGTGTGTCATCTGGTAAGGTTTCAAAGTCTTTTACAGATTGATACAGATAATCCCGTAAACCGTCCTCAAAATACCATTCCTGGCTTTCTTTGCTTATTTTGTTGTCGAAGCGAATGCGTAAGCCTGGACAAAGTACGGCTTTTGCACGAAGCACGTGCAATAACTTACTCACGCTGAACTTTGACGAGTCAAAATACTTAGGGTCTGGCCAGAAGTGCACGCGCGTCCCGGTATTCCGTTTACCGCAGGTATCAATCACTTTTAAATCTTCGATTTTATCGCCATTGGCAAAAACGATTTGGTAAACTTCACCCCCCCGACGGATCGTGACTTCAACCCGCGTTGACAGGGCATTTACAACCGAAATCCCAACTCCATGCAAACCGCCAGAAAATTCATAGTTTTTGTTGGAGAATTTACCCCCTGCATGAAGCTTAGTCATTATAAGCTCAACGCCCGAAATCTTTTCTTCCGGATGAATATCAACAGGCATGCCTCGCCCGTCGTCAGTCACTTCTAGGGACTGATCTTCGTGCAAAACTACCTTAATGGTTGTGGCGTGCCCCGCTAATGCTTCATCCACACTGTTGTCAATTACCTCTTGACTTAAGTGATTAGGACGCGTGGTATCCGTGTACATGCCGGGACGACGTTTAACTGGCTCTAGACCGTTGAGAACTTCAATTGCATCGGAATTATATTGATTGCTCATGTTTTAGCGCTTCATTCTTCTTATGTATGCTGTCTTCTTATGCATTTGTTTATACATTGATAACAGTGCGGAGGATGACCTTCATGCGATACCGGCATAGTAGCAAGGCGCTGAGATGCAAGCAATACAGCGATGCTTGCTTATCGGCATTTAGCTTTGCAAAAAGCGCAATATAGCCGGTAAGTGTGCGTCGTAATTTTCAAAAGCATGACTACCGCCTTGCTCTACGGTGAAATCTGCGCCTGCATATTTTTTACAGGCAAGACGATAATCTAGCGTTTCATCCCCCGTTTGTAGCAAAACTTTGTAGTTTGCAGGACGCCTTATAGTCGGGTAATAAAAGCTTTTAAGATCTTCGATACTTTTTTCGCTGATATAAAAAACCTCATTTGAATAAGGATTAACATGTTTGCCCATGTAGTCGCTTAACAAATTAAAGGGTTCTACGGCAGGATTTACAATGACAGCTCTTGCATCGCGTTTTTCGCCGTGTTTTTTGCCGTACTTTTCGACAAAATACGTGCTTAAAAACCCGCCCATGGAACTACCAATGAATCGAAGGTTTCCAGATAAACTCGTGACTAAAGCATCAACAAGCGCCACCGATTTATTAATGTCGCCTAAAAGCTGTGGGCAATGAAAATTAAGGCCTGGAAAGTGTGTTTTGATGTAGCGAAGTGTGAGCTGTGCTTTTTCAGACTGCGGGGAGCTTAAAAATCCATGCAGATAAATCAGATGCTGCATTAACCTTCCTTTGTGATTTTCGTTAGTTAAAGCTGGTAGAAACAATACGTTGCGTCAAACAAAAATGTAGCCATTCCGCTAAAAAAACATTCACCAAAAATTTTTCGTTTTGTTGGTGCATGTTTATGTTCGGGTATTCGTACACAGGTTTCAGTTGATTGGTTCGCTGCGATTCAAGCACTTCAGCTACTTTTGCATCATGATAAAGCCTCACTACCATACTTGGATTAAGGTAATCAGGTACTTTAGTGTTTATTTGCTGCATCTTGAGCGTACTGGTGTAACGGGTTGAATCAAGGATCGTTATTTTATAAGAAAGCGAATCATTGATGCTAAATTCGTAGCTTAAGTCCTCGCTGTCGCAGTCAGGCAGAAGTTTTAACATGCACACGTAATTATTCTCACAGGTCGCAAGAATACTTGGTAAGTGTGGCACGTAGCGTTTTTTCAAGCTTTCCTCCAATGCGCGTCAGCTTCAAAATCATGTTCGAGACAAACAACGTTTAACCAAAACGCTTTTATACTCAATTCATCGCATCCCAGCGCAAAAATAATTCGTCCTTGTTCAAAAAAAACCATTGTAACGCAATTATGGCTGCCGCATTATCAATTTTGCCGTTTTTCAACCACTCTCTGGCTTCAGATTGTTTTACTCGCATTACCATTATATCTTCGGCCTCATTGTCTAAACCGTGAATACCTTTTGCCGTGCTTGCATCCACTTCTGCCATATAAATATGTAAACGCTCAGTGGTGCCACCGGGGCTTGAGAGGTAGGTCATGGCTTTGGTTATATTCTTTAGCTCAACGCCGGCTTCTTCTTTCGCTTCCCGAAAACAAACATCGACTTCATCTTCACCTTCTTCAATAATGCCGGCAATGACTTCTATCATCCAGGGGTCACTGCTTGTTTCTAGCGCAGGATAGCGAAACTGCTCAATGAGCACAAATTCGTCCCTTTTGCGATCGTAAGCTAATACTGCCACCGCATGACCGCGCTCAAAAACCTCTCTTTCAACAACTTCACTTACACTTCCGTCGTATTTTGTATGAGTGAAAGCGTATTTCACCATTTTGAAAAAACCTTGGAATAAAGTGGTTTTACTTATTAGTTTCACATCTGCATGAGAAAATTTTGACATTGGTGTTGATCCATTTATTAAACATTGCGTTTTGTGATGAGGTATCACAAACTAAAGCGTGTTTTAAAGACTAGCTTAACATTCTGTTACACTTCGCGCTTATATCTTACAAGCTTTTAATTTGTCTAAAAGCTTGAATAAATTACACTAAGAACCAGAGCGTGTTTATCTTTGTTTATTATTTGTGCTGAAGGGCATTTAATTGCTAGATAATCACAGATAAATACGCTCTTATTATCCTATAACTTGAATTAGATTAAGGCACTAGCCACATGAAAAAAACCATTCTTTCGATTATGTTGGGCTTGTCGTTCAGCGCTAGCTCGTATGCCGATGACTTGATGACTGTCTATCAACTCGCTGTTGACAACGACCCAATCATTAATCGCGCAGAGGCGCAGAAAAACTCCGCTTATGCGGCAATTGATCTAAGCCGGGCAAGTCTGCTTCCTCAGCTTTCTGGTTCGGTGTCGTACACAGATAGCACCTCTGAAGTATTTGACCAACAAATTATTGAAGTGGACGGCGTACCGCGCGCTTTTGAATTTTCAGGTGATAACGATACAACTACTCTTAACTACGGTATTAATCTTAATATGTCTTTGTATGACCATGCCAACTGGTTAGGTCTGGACCGGGCGGAACTTGTTGCCCAGCAAAGCGACGCAAATCTGGGTTCTGCCTTACAGGGTTTGATGCAGCGAACCGTTACTGCCTATCTTGCCGTATTGCGAGAACAGGACAATGTAGAGTTTGTAAGAGCCGAGCTACGCGCGATAGAGCGCCAGCTTGAACAAACCAAACAACGTTTTGAAGTAGGTTTAACTGCCATTACTGACGTACACGAAGCACAAGCAAATTTCGATAATACAGTGGCTCGTCAAATACGTGCTGAAAATCTGGTTGAACTTCGACTCGAAGAATTGCGCGAAATTACCAGTCAGTATCACGATGAGTTATTTGTACTTGATACAGATAAATTTACCGCGGTAGAACCTACGCCCAATAACCCAAGCGAATGGCTGGAAATTGCCAAAGACGCTAATTTGGAGCTCTTGGCCCAACGTTTTGCTAAAGACATTGCAAAAGAAAACATCGACATTGCTCGTTCAGGACATTTGCCAACTTTAGCTTTAACGGGATCTTACGGTATTAACGACCGCGACAGCGAAACAACCCTGAATCCTGCTGTGGAAGGGCAAGAAAGCCAGACTTTCGTTAATGATCCCCCTCGCCTCGATAACCGCAGCCTGACACTTCGCTTGAATGTGCCTATATACGAAGGTGGCTCGGTAAGCGCTCAGACGGAAGTTGCTCGCGCAGACTATGTGGTTGCAAGCGAAAATTTGGAATTAACGTACCGACAAACCGTTCGCACCGTGCGCAGTTCATTTAACGATGTAAAGGCTGCTATTTCAACGATACGTGCACTTGAGCAATCGGTAGTGTCAGCGCAAAGCGCACTTCAGGCGACTGAGGCTGGATTTGATGTAGGTACACGAACCATCGTAGATGTGTTAAACAGCACGCGAAACCTGTTCGATGCTCGTCGTAACTTAGCCGATGCTCGCTATAACTTCATTACATCAATTATTAATTTAAAACGGGCTGCTGGTACTTTGACAGTCGCCGATTTACAGGCTATCAATCAGGCCTTGAAACCGGCTCCCGCTGAACAAAACTAGTTTCAACACACGGCTAAGAAGTCAGGACTTCTTAGCCGTGTGCTCTTGACTTTGTGATTGCATACCCTGCTGTATCTGCTCTAACTGCGCACTTAAATTGGCAATTTGCGTTTGAATATCAATCAAGCTTGGCTGACCCTTGTCTCTTTCAATGCTTTGCTCTTCTTCCATCACGCCGACCACAATTCCAATCACCATATTTAGAAAGGCAAAGGCGGTGAAGAAAATAAAAGTCATGTAAAATATCCAGCTCATTGGGTAAACATCCATGGTTTCATATTGAATATCTGTCCAATCTTCAAAAGTCATAACCCTGAAGAGTGTGAGCATGGAAATAGCAATATTGCCCCAAAGTACTGGATTAATGTCTTTAAATAAGAACGAACCAATCGCTGCGTAAATATAAAAGATGATAAACATAAGCAGGACCACATAACCTAAACGCGGCAGCGCTTTCATTAGTGAATTGATGAGCACACGCAGTTCAGGAATGATTGATATCATCCTCAATACTCTGAAAATACGCACTAATCGCGCGAGTAAAACTAATTCAGATTCGTTAATGGGTATGAGGCTAATAATCACGACCAATGTGTCAAACACATTCCAGCCAGACTTAAAAAAGTCTCGTTTTTTATCCTCAGCTATGAACCTGATCAGAATTTCGACCAGAAAGAAAACCGTGATAAATACATCAAGATACTTCGTAATGGCCACTGCCGAGGGTGACAGATCGTAAGTTTTCGCACCAATTTCTAAAGCAGAAATGATAATAACTGCTATAACAAAAAACTCGAATGCCTTATTGTGACGAATACGCACTAAAGCAGCGTAAATACTGGCTAACATATTTTCCAATTACCTAAAACGAAACTGGCCTGCATGTTTGCAGGCCAGTAAATTCCTCTGAATGAGGGCCTAAAAACCTCGCTTACAGATTATATTCCTGTATCAAGGCCCTTGCACGTGCTGAAGATTCAGCTTGAGTAAAGTCGGTGGATTCGAGTCTTCGTTTGGCGGCTACCATCGAACCACTCTTGAGCAAAGCTTCTACGTAGTTCAACACCACTTCTTCGTTCGTGACTTTGTCGCTCATCACTCTTGCGTACACATCAAGTGCTTCTTCGGTTTTGTTTTGTCTCACAAGCACCTGCGCATACGTATCGGCAGTTGCAACATTGTCAGGTTGCATCTCATACGCCTGTTCTGCGTACTTTGCGGCATCAGCAAGCTCACCGTTTTGCATTAATAAATAAGCTAGATTATTTAGAACCACAAAATTGTTTGGTGCTAATTCAAGTACTTCCCGATAATTGGCAATTGCTGATCCACTGTCGTTTTCAATTTGTCGTTCAGCCAATAATAATTTTGCTCTAACATCGTTGGGAAAACGCTCAACGTGACTTTCAAGCGCATTATAGCTTGCATCTTGCTGACCTGATGCAAACAAGGCTTGACTATAAATAAACAAATTATCTGTGTTAGGGCTTTGCGCATAGGCCGACTGAGCGTCGTCTATTGCCTGAGCTGGTCTGTTTTCAAGCAAGGCAATGCGCGCTTTAATACCGCGAACGTAAGGAAGCGCCTGATATTGCTCAGCGATGCCTGCCAGCACCTGTTTGGCGTTGTCCACTTCTCGAAGCATGGCATGAAAATGTGCCAATAACATGCGCACTTGCACGTTATCTTCACTTTCCAAAAACTTAGTCGCGATGTTTATCCCTGACTGATATTCACGTTTACCATCGGCTAAGAGCAAACGTCCAATCGTTGCAGCTTCTTGTTTGGGGAATAATTCTGCCCATTTTGCGTAGTGTCGCTGGGCTTCATCTATTTGCTGCGACCTTACCAACGAAATGCCTTTTAAGGTCCAATATTGGTTTGGTGCGCCACGATTTGCTTCAATACTGTCAAGCGCAGTCAGCGCCATCTGAGGTTGACCACTTGCAACAGCGACTCTTGCCAGCAGTAAAGACAAGGCTTGATCCTCTGGTGCATAATCAAATGCTGCCTTGATCTTATTCAAAGCTGCTTCTCTTTCACCCGCCTGGGATTTAATCGCAAAAAAGCTGGCAAGGCCAACCACATTTTGTGGATTCTCTTGCAACAGCGCATTGGTTATTTCAAGTGCCTTATCAATATTTTCCTGGCGCAAATAGAGCCGAATTTTGGCGACCTTAAGCTGCGCAGTATCGCCGGCAAACTCAGCTATCTTATTCAGAATTGCTTCTGCTTCGATAAACTTACCTTCACGCTGCAATACTTCCGACTCAAGCAAATAACCTTGAGCAGCACTCGGTGCCTCCTGCTGCCACTCTTTTGCCAGCTCAAGTGCCTTATCTAACTGATTTGTCCCCAAGTAGGCCGATGCCAGCGTTGTTTTTGCAGTGACTGACTCGGGCGCTTTTTCAACTGCTTGCTCCAGATTAAGCAAGCCTTCTACGTCATTTAACGACAGTTTCAAAATGCCTAAGCGAGTCAGGTCTGCGGCTGATTCACTAATCTTATCTGCCTGTGCAATTACCTTTTGCGCAGCTTCAACATTTCCTTCCTGAATAAGTTCATAGCCAGCACGCGACAATAGACTCGCATCTTCAGGCGTAACGTCACCAATACGTTCCAGGACTTCACTTGCCTCGGTTCCCATATCGGACTGAAGTTGACTGGCCGCTAAAATGCGCAAACCGGGATGACCGTCGGGTAATAGTGGCGCAATCACCGTCAGATTATTAATGGCCTCTTCAAAATCACCCAGCTGATATGCTGCAAATCCGGCAACCATTCTTACCTGTGGCTCAGTGCTTCCGTTAAGTATGGCTTTTTCACTGAAATCGAAAGCCGCCTGAAAATCGTTGTCTGCCGCGCGCACAATGGCTTTTAATTTATTTAAAAAAGGATTGGTGTCACTTATCAACAAAAGTTCATCAATATAAGTTTCAGCGCGCTTCGAGTCTTCTTGCTGAACCAACATATTGGCTAGGGCAAATTTTGCCTCAACATCATCTCCAGCGACTTTGATATATTCTTCATACATGTTGGCCGCGGCTTGTTCATCGCCATTAATCATATAAAGCCTTGCGGTAAAGGCCAATATATCGCGATTCAGAGGAGCGCGATCATGCAGTTCTATTGCCTGCGCAAGCGCCATTTCGTAATCTTGATCAAGTACAGCGCGATGGGATTCAATAAGATCTTTGTAGACAGAGCTTGAGTCCAGAGCGCTCATTTCATCAATGAGCGCACGGGCTTCGGCGTTTTTTTCAAGCTGTATAAGCGATTGTAATTTTCTGAAATTGACTTCAAGACGCTCAACGGTGGTCAAGTTTTCTTCATCAAACTCAAGATCTGCTAGGGCAACGTTTGCGCCTGTTCGCTGATACGCCTGAGAAAGCAAAGGAATCACTTGTGCAGGAGGGTGGCCTAATTCCAGAGCGCGAGAAAGCTCTTTTTCAGCAGATTCAAAACTGTTTTGAGCAATATATATTTTACCTAACTCAAATCGTGCCTGAGCCATTCTGGGATTTTCCTGAATGGCACTTTTGAGTTCAACAATTGCGGCATTTGCATCTCCCTGCTCAACAAAACTTTGCGCTTGCTGAATATGCTCTTCTGCGGTTTTTCCCGTACAAGCTAATAGACTCAGGGACAGCGCACTCACGCCAACAATTTTTACAAAGCCCTTTGACACTTTATTTGCTATCAGAGATTTACCAAAATTTAGGGTTTGACATAAATCACTTAACACCGTCATAAATAACTCCATTTACGCGTCAATATCAAAATTTTTTCGTGCATGCGCATTATTAACACATGTCTTTGCTACCGATGCAATAAGTTTAATGGTATAAAGCGCCAATATCTAATATAATACCTGATTAACACACGGCGCCCGCATCCTCTCTGCACTGCCTTTACTTTAGCTACATGCAGCAAAATATTCAGGAAATTACATGACCGACACTGTCGACATCACCTTTAAAGATCTCAATCTCCCCGACGCCATATTACAAGCGCTTGAAAAAGTAGGTTACGAAAAGCCCTCTCCTATCCAGGCAAAAAGCATCCCGCTTTTGCTTGAAGGTCACGATTTATTAGGCCAGGCGCAAACGGGCACGGGTAAAACCGCCGCGTTTGCATTGCCTATGCTGTCAAATATCAATCCAGACGATAAGTTTGTGCAGCTTTTAGTGCTTGCGCCTACCCGCGAGCTTGCCATTCAAGTGGCGGAAGCCTTTCAGGTTTACGCCAGTTTTTCACAAAAAATTAAAGTGCTTCCAGTATACGGCGGCCAATCCTACGACAACCAAATTCGTCAGCTTAAGCGTGGCGTGCAGGTTGTAGTAGGCACACCCGGTCGGATTATCGACCATATTAAACGCAAAACACTTAAACTCGATCAGCTTAAATTTTTGGTGCTCGACGAAGCAGATGAGATGCTGCGTATGGGCTTTATTGATGATGTTGAGCTAATTTTGTCTCATGCACCAAAAGAAAGGCAAACAGCGCTATTTTCAGCCACCATGCCTGATCCTATTAAAAAAATTACCAAAAATTATCTTAACAACCCTCAGCACGTAAAGATTGCTTCAAAAGTCAGCACTGCCAGCACTATTCGTCAGCGCTACTGTCAGGTGGCAGGTCATCACAAGCTTGAAGCGCTCACCCGCATTATGGAAGTGGAAGAATTTGATGGCATGATCATTTTTGTGCGCACCAAAACTGCGACCATTGAACTGGCAGATAAACTAAGCGCGCGAGGTTATGATGTTGAGCCGCTTAACGGCGATATCCCACAAAATGCGCGTGAGCGCACGGTTGATAAACTCAAGCAAGGCAAGATTGACGTATTAGTTGCCACAGACGTTGTTGCCAGGGGTCTGGATGTTGAACGTGTGAGTCATGTTGTAAACTATGATATTCCCTATGATACCGAGTCATATGTTCACCGAATTGGCCGGACAGGTCGCGCTGGACGCACGGGGGATGCCATTTTATTTATCTCTCATCGAGAAAAGCGCCTACTGTTTGCTATTGAAAAAACCACCAAGCAAGCCATTGAGAAAATGGATATACCCTCCATTTCCCAGCTTAACGAATCACGTTTGGATCGTTTTAAAAACAGTGTGCTTGAAGCTATCAATGATGAATCTATTGAATCATACATGCCGGTTATTGATTCTATTATGCAAACCTCAGAAGCTTCTCCTGAGCTTGTAATGGCGGCGCTTGCAAAAGTCGCGCAAGGTGACGAACCATTATTACTCAGTGAAAGCGACCGTCCTGATCTGAATGCCAAGCCAGAATTTAAAGAGCGCCCATCTCGCGATCGCGAAAGAGGGCGAGGGAAAGATGCAGGAGCACGCGGAAAAGGCGAACGCGGTGGACGCGAGAGAAAACCAAGTTCTCGTGTACGCGGCAAACCAGAGGAAGGCATGCAGCGTTTTCGTATTGATGTAGGTTATGCACATGGTGCTAAACCCGGCAATATCGTAGGCGCCATAGCGAACGAAGCGAATATCAGTAGTAAACATATCGGTGCAATTGACATTCACGATAGCTATTCGTTGGTCGATTTGCCTCAGGGCATGCCTAACGAAACGCAGGAGTTACTTAAAAAGACTCGCGTTGCTGGTCAGAAACTAAATATCCGCGCATGGTCTGACGAACCACCCAAGCGCAAAAAAAATAGCTGATATTTAGCAAGCTCGCTTGCTAAATGCTTGCACGGTTCGGGATAAAAAACTTTTGCATTTATTTATTCCGAACTGTTTCTTATCCCTAAATGGGGAAATACACACAAATTTCATTCTTTTTAGTTATAAGTGCAATTTTTTTGATTGTTCCCAATAACGCATTTTATGTCACACTTAATCTATGAAATATTTTCCCGTATTTATAGACGCTCAACACACGCACTGCCTCATTGTGGGTGCAGGTGAAGTTGCCGCGCGCAAATTAGAATTAATGCTTAAAACAACGGCTCAAATAACGGTTGTTGCGCCATGGGTAAGTGATGCAGTTAATGAGCTGGCTAAACATCCTAATGTTTCCTTGCTTACCCGATCATTTGAAGATAATGACTTACAAGCTAAAACGCTTGTGTTTGTTGCAACTGACAAACCCGAAGTCAATCAGCACATTCACGACCTGGCGCACTCTAAGGGAATATTGGTGAATGTGGTTGATAATACCCCGCTTTGTAAATTCATTACGCCCTCTATTGTCGATAGAAGCCCTATCATCATTGCTATGAGTTCAGGTGGAGTAGCGCCGGTATTGCTGCGTTACATTCGTCAAAAGCTTGAGTCTGTTATTCCGAGTAAAGTCAGTTTGCTTGGCGAATTTTCTGAAAAGTTTCGAGAGAAAGTAAAGCGCGGATTAAAATCAGTTACCGACCGACGATACTTCTGGGAAGAAGTGTTAGATGGTGATATTGGCGAAAATGTGCTGCAAGGCAATGCATCATTGGCTGAAAAACAACTTGATGATGCGTTAACTGAATACAAAGCAGGTAATAAACCTAAAGGGCAAGTTTATTTAGTAGGTGCGGGGCCGGGTGACCCGGATTTACTAACATTCAGAGCGCTACGTCTGATGCAAAAAGCCGACGTGGTAGTATATGACCGACTGGTCTCAAAAGACATTCTTGAGCTGGTTCGTCGTGATGCAGAAAAAATCTACGTGGGCAAAGCAAAGAGCAATCACACCATTCCTCAGGAAGACATTAACGAACTATTGGCTAAATTGGCGCTTGAAGGAAATCGGGTAGTGAGATTAAAAGGCGGTGATCCCTTCATTTTTGGTCGTGGCGGTGAAGAGATTCAAACGCTTATTGCCCATGGTGTTGACTTTCAAGTCGTGCCTGGGATTACCGCTGCTAGCGGTGCGGCAAGCTACGCTGGCATCCCTCTCACCCACCGGGACCATGCACAATCAGTAACCTTTACAACAGGGCACCTGCGTGACAACAGTATTGATTTGGATTGGCCTGCCTTAGCTAAAAACAATCATACGCTGGTTTTTTATATGGGCCTCACTGGTTTGCCTATTATCTGTAGAGAATTAATCGCAAATGGTTTGCCCGACGACATGCCCATCGCGCTTATTGAAAATGCCACACGCAGCAATCAACGTGTGCTAAGTGGCACACTCTCAAACATTGTTGATTTAGCCGCCGATGCTCAAATTCAGCCCCCTACTTTAATCATTGTAGGCACAGTGGTGACATTACACAGCCAGTTGAATTGGTTTGGGGCACAACAGTCTTAAACAAAACGGCCGATATCTAAAACAGGCCTTTGTAATGGGAAAGTTCAACATGCAGGTACTTGGCAAAAAAGTACTAATGAATATTATCGCTTCGGCAAAAGACACAAAGTTTGCTATAGAAAAGCGCATTGTCATGCGCTTACACCTTTTCTTACACCACTTCTTACACCATTTCTTACACCATTTCTTACACCAGTTCTTACACCAGTTCTTACACTACTTAAGAATACGCTTTAAAAAAATGTCAGTTTTTACAAGTTTAGGTTGTTTAGTTTTTCTTTGTATCAGTATGGCGTTTAAGGTCAACGCCAAGCAGCTAGCGTTTTCGTCAACTTCGGTGCCTGAAGGTCAGTCTTTTAACTACACATGGAAGCGAGAGGATACTGAATACAATTTGTCATTTACGCTTGATACTGAGGCTTTTAAGCGAATGCCCTCTTCTTCAGCCGCGTTTAGCAACGCCTTGATGCAGCGAGAAATTGAAATTGCCTTGCTGAAATACGCACAAAATCTCGACCCGCGCGAGGCAAAAGTCGATATCAAGCGTGTAGGAAAGAATTTGCAGTATGGTGTCTCAAGCCGCAACGAAGAAAAGGCAAGGGACATCATGAAAGCGCTTGATGAAGCTGGCAATCAAGCAAAAGCTGACTACTTCAAGCGCTCTTATTTTACTAAATATTCAGGTCCAAGCGGCGCTGATGCGGTTAAACAGGACCATGTGAGATATGCGAAAGAAAGTGCAGATGCATTAATGCCTGTTGTTGAGGCCATTAAAACCATACAAGATAATGCCAATGATGCTCGCGAGTTCATAGAGATTGCGCTTAGCTGGATGCAGAGCATTCCGTATGATGTGATGGAAAATCGTCTAAGTTCAAACGGTGCGGGCTTTGTTTCCCCCAAAGATTTGTTGCTTCAAAACCAGGGAGATTGTGACAGTAAGGCAACCTTTTTGGCTGCACTTTTGCAAGCCTATAACCAAGGCGTGAAGCAAAACATGGTGCTGTTGCCAGAGCATGCGCTTTTAGCGGTTGCGCTTAATCCTCAGCCTAATGACGAGTTTATTACACACAAAGGGCTTACTTACATCTTGCTTGAAGCAGCCGGTCCTGGCTATTTTGCAGTAGGAGAAGCCTCTGACTCAACCTTGCTTAAAATTCGTAATCGACAGTACACCTTAGAACAAATGTGAGCCTCACTGTTTTTTATTCAGCGTATATAAACATGCATAGAAAATTAAAGCGCTGAAACATTTTGTAAACATTTGTCCTACCCATTATTGTAATCAGCCTCTCTAAAGTCTTGCTCCCCTCACACAATCCCATTATTGTTAAGGTTTAAGATGCGTCGAAGCTGTTTTGAAACTGCCTTAGCGCATGGCGTTTTTTATCCTCTGCTGACCAGATACAAGGCGTTAAGGCAAGGGGAAGCAAGTTTGAAAGCGTCGAAATCATGGATGATTTCGTCGAGCGCCCATGGATGGGTTCACAGCGTCTTTCAAATTTGCTTCCCCCTGCCTTAATTTGCCGCAGTCTTTGGTCGGCAGAGGATAAATATAGCGTTTTCACCGCTCTAATAAACATAATAAGAATGAATATGAAACGACGACAGTTATGGACAAAATTAAGTATTTTCGCAATAGCTTCCAGCATAAGTTTTTCAAATATTGCACAAGAATCTATTGATACAAGTAGCGAAGAAACAGCAGAGTCTCCACATGAAAACTGGGATGTGCTTAATCCGCCTATGGCGCTAAATCGCATTAATATTTCTACTGATGAAACCACATGGTCAAGCCTTGATATCACACCAGACGGTAAGCACTTCGTGTTTGATATGCTTGGCGATATTTTTATTGTGGATAGTGAAGGTGGACAAGCAAAAGCGCTGACGCAAGATTTTGCGTGGAACATTCACCCTTCGGTGAGTCCGGACGGCAAAAAAGTCGCTTTCATTTCTGACCGGGATGGGCTGTCAAACGCATGGGTGATGCATATTGATGGAAGCAATCTAAGACAGGTTACCAATGAAAAGAAAAATTTGATCCATGCACCTAAATGGTCACCTGATGGCGAGTATTTAGTCGTTACAAAAGGTATCGTTTCGTCAAGGAGTATTCCTGCCGGCGAAATATGGCTATATCATCATTCAGGCGGAAGCGGTATTGCCATCAAAGAGCGCGAAAATGGCAAAGTTGAACAGCAAAATATTGCAGATCCCGCCTTTTCACCAGACGGACGCTACATTTACTTTACCCACGATATTTCGCCAGGCTCTCAGTTTGAATATAATCGCGATCCACTTAAATCCATCTTTGCAATTACCCGCTATGACCGGGAAACCGGCGAAGAAGAGCGCTTTATAAGCGGCACTGGTGGTGCAGTTGTCCCTACCCCTTCACCGGATGGCAAATACCTTGCATTTATCCGGCGCGTTAAAAACAAAACGGCCTTATTTTTAAAAGAATTGGATACGGGCCTTGAAAAGCCGCTCTTTTTAGAACTTGAAAGAGATATGCAGGAAGGCTTTGGTACAGAAGGCTACTTTGCCTATTTTGACTGGACTCCAGACAGCGATGCTATTATTTTTTGGACGGGCGGTAAATTCCACCGGCTCGATATAGCAGATAAATCGCTTACCACACTCGATGTAAAGGTAAATACTGAGCTTCAGTATGCTGATGCGCTGCGCTTTGAAGTTGATGTTGCCCCCGATGAATTTGAGGTTAAAGCCATACGTTGGGCACAGCGCTCACCCGATGGCGAATCAGTGCTGTTTCAAGCCTTGGGCAAGCTTTATGTAAAAGATATCGCGTCAGGAAAAGTAAAACGCCTTACCAGGCAAAATGAACACGATGAATACTACCCGCGCTATTCACAGGATGGAAAGCAAATTGTTTATACCACCTGGCATGATCAGGAGCTAGGCAGCATACGCATTGTTTCTGCTCGCGGTGGCAAAGGGAAAGTAGTCAGTACCGAACCCGGTCATTACATTGAACCAAGCTTTTCAACTGATGCAAAGCTTATTGCCTATCGAAAAGTCACCGGTGGTTACCTGCTAGACCCGACCTATTCTACCGAGCCTGGTCTTTACGTACTCAATCTTGATAAAGAAACGACCACTCGTATTGCCAAAAGTGGCATCGAACCGCATTTTGGTTACTCAAACACAGGTACAACTAACACACGTGTTTATTTTACCGAAAGCAAATTTAATGGTTACCCTGAAACCCAGTTCGTAAGTGTAAACCTGGCAGGAGAAGATAAAAAAGTACATCTCGATGGAGGGGATAAAGTCAGTGAGTATCGCCTTTCACCTGACGGGAAGTTTGTCGCGTTTGTTCATCAATATAACACCTACGTTATGCCGTTTACCGAAGTGAGCAAAACGCTGAGTATCGGACCAGATGCTACTGTGCTGCCGGTCAAACAGCTTTCTGCCCGTGCAGGGAACTACATGACGTGGCGCGATAATAGCAACACTGTCGGATGGTCTCACGGGCCTCGTTACTTTGAACGTAGCTTAGACAAAGCCTTTGCGTTTTTAAATAAAGAAGCCGGCGATGCTGATAGTCAGTTGCCTGAGCCTGTTACAGAAGGAATTTCGCTTTCATTTACACATGAATTTGACCGCCCGGACCAAGTTACTGTATTAAAAGGCGGTACGCTTGTGACCATGCGCGATGCGAACAATCAACAAGAAGTGATTGAAGATGCCGTGGTGCTAATTGAAGGCAATCGTATCAGTGCCATAAGCACGCTTTCTGAATTGGATAATCTTGATATCCCCAGCGATGCTTTAACCTTGGATACCAGCGGTAAAACCATTATCCCGGGTTTAATAGATGCGCACGCTCATGGCGCACAAGGGAGCAATGAAATTATCCCACAACAAAACTGGGAACAATTTTCCAACCTTGCCTTTGGGGTAACCACCATTCACGATCCCTCAAATGATACGACAGAAATTATGGCCGCAGCTGAGCTTCAGCGAGCAGGCGGTTTTGTAGCACCGCGTATATATTCAACTGGGACAATTTTGTATGGCGCTGAGGCGCTGGGTTACAAAGCAATTATCAATAATTACGACGATGCGTTTTACCATGTACAAAGATTAAAAGACTTGGGGGCCATTTCAGTCAAAAGCTATAACCAGCCTCGTCGCGATCAGCGTCAGCAAGTGCTTGTAGCCGCACAGAAGCAAAGTATGATGGTAATGCCCGAGGGCGGCGGCAAGCCTCAACAAAATATGTCGATGCTGGTCGATGGTCATACAGGATTGGAGCATAATCTTGCTATTCCAAGAGGCTACGACGATTTAACTCAACTGTGGCAAGCAACTCAATTTGGCTATACCCCAACATTTGTCGTGGCCTTTGGCGGGCTGATGGGCGAAGAATATTTTTACGACCGTACAGAGGTATGGAAGAACGAGCGCTTAATGCGTTACGTGCCCCACTTTTTAGTAGATGGTCGCTCTATCCGTCGGCCTACTGCGCCTGATAATCAATACAATCATATTGAAGTAGCTAAATACGCCAAACATCTTCGCGATAGAGGAGTGCGCGTGATGATTGGTGCCCATGGTCAACGGGAGGGCTTGGGCGCACATTGGGAGCTATGGATCATGCATCAAGGTGGATTTACACCCTGGGAAGCCATTCGAGGGGGAACCATTGACGGCGCTATCCATTTAGGGATGGACAAAAGCATTGGCAGCATTGAAGTAGGTAAATTAGCCGACATGGCGATTATTGATGGTGATGTACTCAGTGACATCAAACGCAGTGAGTACGTCACGCATACTATTATCAATGGACGGGTGTTTGAAACAGCCACGATGAATGAACTAGGCAGTAAAAATACGCGTAAACCATTTTTCTTTGAGGCCAATAACCAGATGTTTATGCCAGAAGAAACGCGCATACAGATGGAAGAAAAAGCCCAGCGTTATCATTGGGTGCATTAATTTGAAAACCGGGTTTAAAAATTGGCTTTAAAAATTAAAAAATTAAAAAATTTACGACAGCAAGGTAAGTTATGAAGTTACTCGCAAGCAGTTTATTTGGGCTTTTCGCAAGCCTGTCTTTTGCAGTTAGCGCGCAAAGCGTGATTCAGGAGTCCTCTCCATTGATTTTAGAGACAGAGGTAAGCCCAAATGGGGAGCATATCGCTTTTAGCTATCAAGGTGATATATGGACGGTACCGATAGCAGGAGGCCGCGCCGATCGGCTTACCGTTCATGAAGGTTATGACGGCGCACCCGTTTGGTCGCAAGATGGCAGCAAAATTGGCTTTAGCAGTGACCGCTTTGGTAACCAGGATATTTTTGTGATGCCAAAGGACGGTGGACGTCCACAGCGGCTTACCTATCACTCTGCAAATGACGCAATTTCAAGCTTCACTCCCTCAGGCGACATCCTCTTTAATAGTCGCCGCACCTATGCGCAAGTTGAGCGGGAGTGGGAAATCCTGTCGGTGAGCGGTGATGGCAAGCGCACTGAATCTCGATTTATGGATGCATTGGGTTTTGAAGCTCGCCTATCTCCTGACGGTAAAAAAGTAGCCTTTGTTCGCGGTACGAATCGCATCGCACGTGAGGCTTACCAGGGACCGGCCAATCGCGATATTTGGATTTACGATATCGCCAAAGATGAGTACCAGCAGCTTACTGACTTTGACGGCAATGACTTTATGCCAAAATGGTCGGGGAACAATAGTTTGTATTTTATCTCGGCCAGAGACGGGAAATACAATGTGTATCACACGCCTTCGGTTGATGCGCGACGACCAAAGTTTGAAAAAATCACCAATGAAGAGCGCTTTGGTGTTAACCATTTTAGCCTTACGTCAAACAATGCTGACGAAAGCGGCATACTCGTCTATCAGGCAGGTGACAAAGTTTACCGCCAGCCACTTGCAGGCAAAGCCGCCGACAAACAGCTCATCAATATCAATGTTGCTTCCGATTTTCGATTTGATCCGGTAGTTGCAAAAACCATGACCAACGAGGTAGACGAGTATGCCGTTTCACCAAATGGCAAACTAAGCGCCTACGTGATCCGCGGCGATATTTATGTCACAAGAAATGATAAAGAAGACAAACGAAGTGTAAGACTTACTGAGGGTCCAGAGCGCGATAGAGATTTAGCATGGCTTAACGATAATGCCTTGGTGTTTGTTTCAGACATAAACGGACAAAACGATCTCTTTTTACTTACCTCCGATGATGAATCAGATAAAAACCTGTTTACTTCACTTAAACATAAAGTAACTGCAATCACTGATTCTCAGGCTGAAGAGTTTGATCCCGTTGTTTCTCCTGATGGCAAAAAGATTGCCTTTCGCCAAAACCGAGGCATTTTGCGTACGTCTGGAATAAGCGAAAGCGGACAGCTTGTAGGCGTTACAACACTGCTAGACGGCTGGGATATTCCCTCGCGTGTGTCTTGGTCACCCGATAGCAACTGGCTTGCTTATTCACTTTCGGATTTAAACTTTAACGAAGAAGTGTATATACATGCAGCGGATAATTCCAAAAAGCCGGTAAACATAAGCATGCACCCTAAGTATGACAGTAATCCGGTATGGAGCCCTGATGGTAGTAAGCTTGGCTTTGTTTCAATGCGCAATAACGGCGACTACGACATTTGGTTTGCGTGGTTGACCGAAGAGGATTTTCAGCGTTCTAAAGAGGAGTGGCGTCGCAAAGAATTCATGAAGGACGACGCACCCAAAAACAAAAAAGCAAAATCGGAAAAAGACGATGTCGAGAGCGATGATACAGAAAATAGCGAAGATGCTGACGAAAAAGCAGAAGCAGTAGAAGCCATTAAAATTGATTTTGACGGCATCTATAGGCGTCTTGAACAAGTCACTTCATTTGCAGGCAATGAAACGCAAATGCTGTTTAGCAAAGACGGTGAGCATATTTATTACGCCACTGGCGGAGCAGGTCGTCAAAACTTTGAAGCTGAGCAAAATCTTTACAAAATTAAATGGGATGGCGAGGATAAAAAAACCGTTATCGGTAATGACGGTGAAGTTCGTCAACTCATTTTAGAAAGCTCGGGTAAAAATCTTTTTGCCTTAACCAAAGGCGGCAGAATTAATCAGATTTCTACCAAAGATGATAAGGTCACGGCGCTTAACGTAAGCTCTCAAGTCAAAATTGACCACGCCCAGGAGCTGGCCCAGATTTTTGATGAAGGCTGGCGCGCACTTAACGCAGGTTTTTACGACCCACAGTTTCATGGTCAGGACTGGGAAGCCTTAAAAGCAAAATATCGCCCCCTGGCATTAAAAGCCTCTACCAAAGAAGATTTTCAATACATCTTTAATTTGATGCTTGGACAGCTTAATGCCAGTCACATGGGTATGTTTAGAGGAGAAAATCAGAAACAAACCCAGCGTCAGCGCACAGGTTTACTTGGAATTGAGGGTAAGCCCACCAGTGAAGGCTTTGAAGTGCTATCAGTGCTTTCAGATAGTCCGGCAGACAGAGTGGAAAGTCAGCTTCAGGCGGGTGATGTGATAACAGCGGTCAATCAAACCAGCGTAAGTGACCGCAACTTCTACTCAACGCTTATCGATACAATAAATACGCCAGTGCTACTGAACGTCATTCGCTCAGGTGAAAACAGAGAATTGGTGATTTGGCCGACAGATTCATTAAGTGATGCACTTTATGATGCCTGGGTTGATGAACGTCGACGCCTGACCGAGAAATACTCAGATGGCAAGCTAGGGTATTTGCATATCAGAGGCATGAACTGGTCAAGCTTTGAGAGATTTGAACGAGAGCTCATGGCAGCCGGATACGGCAAAGAAGGGATTGTAATAGACGTGCGCTACAATGGTGGTGGCTGGACAACCGACTATTTGATGGCAGTACTTAATGTACAACAGCATGCCTATACCATTCCTCGAGGCGCTACGGATGATATAAATAAGAATCACAAACGCTTTAGAGAAAACTATCCTTTTGCAGAGCGTCTACCGCTTTCAGCATGGACAAAACCGTCTATAGCCATGAGCAACGAAAATAGCTATTCAAATGCAGAAATTTTCTCTCATGCTTACAAAGCCCTCGGGATAGGCAAATTGGTAGGTAGACCAACTTTCGGCGCGGTGATATCTACCGGCGCTTATGGATTAGTTGATGGCTCTATTGTACGCATGCCGTTTAGAGGGTGGTGGGTAAAAGAAAGCGGCGAAAACATGGAGCGCGTGCCGGCGAAACCCGATATTGAGGTATTCAATCCACCGGCCTATAAGGCTAAAGGGGTAGATCCTCAGCTTAAAAGAGCGGTAGATGAATTACTTAAATCAATCTAGCGCGTTTATCGTTTAATTTAAGAACTTCTAAAGGCGACTGCGCTTAGCTCAGTCGCCTTATTTTTTGCAAATATCTGCACATCTTGATAAAAATCTGGAAACACATTCTCAAAGTGTTGAGCATTATTTGATAAAAATGTCATTGCAGTTTTTCCAAATACCACTTCTTCAGATTTGTGTTCAAGCGCTCGGGCTTTCAGGCGTTTAGCCAAACGAGCCTCAATGCTTGCAAGCGCTCGCTCAACTGCATCGATTTTTTTATAGTCTTCTAACCACCGATACTCAATGAGACTCGCTTTTACCTGAATAAAGCGCTTGCTTAGTTTTAAGCTATCTTGTTTATCAAAACCGAACATCGGATCTTCCAATTCACTGTAAAAGGCATCCAGCATGCTTTGCATACTGTGTGTAGCTAGCGCGTTCCAGCATTTGCAAAGAAGATGATCAAAATACACATCAATAACAATGCCTGAAACTCGGCGCAAATCGTCTGGAAATTTACGTTTTAGCACCATAACTAAAGGATGTGCATCTGTGTATGCATCTATTTTACGATGTAAAAGAACGCCCCTGGCAATTTCATCCGGTAAGTCCCTGTATTGACTACCCTTCACAAAATCGCCCATAAAATTACCAAGCTTGCTGCTATTGGCAGTATGGGCAAGATGAATATGCGCAAGATAGTTAATTGGCTGTCCTTTTTTTGAAAAAGTAGTTTAAAAACTCTGCTGAAAACAATCGCTGAAAGCAAACCTGTAATGCCTTGTGACACGATCAAGATCATAGCACGAAAGACGGAAGTATATTGCGCCCTTAAGTAATTAAACGCTAATGCGCACACTTGTGTGCGCCCTCCGGTTATAGAAATAAAAAATTTAGGCTGTCTGATATTTCAAAACGAGGGTCTGAAAATTACAAGCGCCCCAAGCACCGCATTCGCTAGGCTAGGCATATATTCATTTGACGGTTCAGATAACCGGTACTTAACGAAGCGGAATAAGAATGCAAGCTCAACAGCAATCTCATCAGAGTCTATATAGGGAAAATGCACTTAAAGCAGCGCATGAACATAGGCTTGGCAAAACCTTAGTCTTACCAAAATTAAGACACAGTGTTTTATCTGCATTTATTTTAATATGGGTGGCTACCGCTTGCTGGTTTTTGACGCAGCATGAGTTTACCGAAAAGACTACTGTCAGTGGTTATATCAGCGCGAACAAACCAAGCATTTCAATTAGTCCAAAAGAAGCCTCCGGAATTGTACATGAGGTATTGGTCACAAATGGCCAGCATGTGAAAAAAGGTCAGGCAGTGGTGGTTATCAGACGAGCGAATAAAGTGTTGCTGGATACCGACTTTTCGCACACTCACCGTCAGTTAGTAAAAGACCAAATCCTCAGCCTTAAAGAACTAAACAATGCCAAAATCAATGAGTTAATCAATCAGAAACAAGCACTTTTAATGCAAGCCCAGAACCTGGAGGATTCGCTTAAACGCATATTGGGTCGAGACATACTGTTAGAAGAGCAGATTACTCTCTTAAGCGAGGAGCATGTCAATTTAATGCAGCTTGCCGAGAAGAATCTGATTTCCCGCCATCAGCATCGTCAGCTTAAGCAGCAACTGCTAAGTAAACAGCAGGAGCAAGTACAACTGAATGATCTGCAGGCTGAGACTCATTACTCCCTGCAACAGTTGAAAATACAACATGCACAAATTGAGCAGCAAATTCAGCAGGTTGAAGCACGAAGTAAGCAAGAAGAATCTCGATTACAGCAAGCAATTAACGAATTAAACAAGCAAGAGCTTTACACTCTCTATGCTCCTTTTGATGGTGTAATCAGCAATCTGCATGTTCTGGATGGGGCTGACCTGGCGCATTATCCGGTTTTATTCAAAGTGACTCCTGTTGAGCAGCAACTTAGAGCAACCTTGGCAATTCCCGCCAGTACTGGAGGCTTGGTTGCAAAGGGACAGACGCTGCGCATTCGACTCAATGCATTTCCCTATCAAAAATACGGCATGCTAAACGCCAGTCTTGAGCAGATTGAACGCACTATTTTATTGCCAAATGAAACACGCTCACACCCGCTTGCCATTCAAGAGCCGGTATTTCTGGCTCAGGCTGACTTACCTCAAGACTTTGTGATAGCCCATGGAGATGCTGTTAAGTTAAAAGAGGGAATGAGCCTGCAAGCTGATGTCATCCTCTCCAGGCGTTCTTTATTTGAATGGTTAATGGCACCGCTTTACAGCATTAAGGGAGAATTGTAATGAGTACATCTTTCAATCAGTCAATGCCAGCCAATGGTCTGTCGTTTAAAAAATTGCAGTTTGGATTTAAGCGAAATGTCCGGCTTGTAATGCAAAACGAAGCCAATGAATGCGGAATCGCCTGCCTGACCATGATTGCTAATTATTATGGCAATGGAATATCGCTGGCGCAGTTGCGCCTTCGATGCGCAAGCGATGGTCAAGGTGTCAATTTAAAGCAGATCATTGAGCAGGCAAATGGTATTCATTTAAGTGCAAGAGCATTAAAAGTTCCGATTGATGAATTAAATCAACTTTCCTGCCCTGCCATACTGCACTGGGATTTTTCCCACTTTGTTGTGCTATGCAAAGTAAACAGGAAAGGCATTATTATTGCCGACCCTGCGATTGGCAAACGCTTTGTTCCCATGCATGAAGTCGATCAACGATTTACAGGCGTTGCACTTGAATTAAGCCCAAACCAAGACTTTAGCAAGGTAAAGCCTGCACAAGGATTGCGTTTGCGTGATTTTGCTCAAAATATCATTGGCATAAAGCGCAATCTGGCTCTGGTATTTTTACTCTCATTGCTTTTGCAAATATTCGCGCTTGCCAGCCCGTTCTACATGCAAACGGTGGTGGACGATGTCTTGGTAAAAGCAGATGAATCCCTGCTACTTGCGCTAGCTTTAGGCTTTGCGCTTTTACTCATCATCGATACCTTTACGCAGTTTGTAAGAGAACGCTTAATGCTGCATTTTTCAACGCGCTTTAGCATATTTCTTTCATCAAGCGTGTTTGCGCATTTGCTTTCCCTGCCAATGGCTTATTTTATGCGTCGTCATATTGGCGATATTGTCAGCCGCTTTGAATCGGTACAGCGCATTCGAGAAATGATAGCTTCAGGAATTGTTACCGCTTTGCTTGACGGACTGCTGGCACTTATTACCCTTGCGGTGCTGTTTCTGTATTCGGCTAAGCTCGCTTGCGCCGTATTAGTAGCAGTCGTTTTATACACTTTGCTAAGATGGTTTCTGTTTTATCCTATTCGCAGACTTAACCAAGAGGCGCTTCATTTACACGCTGAGCAACAAAGCTTTTTTATGCAGTCTGTACGTGCTATTCGCACCCTGAAGCTAAACAACAGCGCTTCCCAGTCACACAGCAAGTGGCTTGATAAGCTCTCAGCCGCAACCAATAAAAACATAGGACTCGCACAGTGGAATATTCATTTTTCCACCTTAAATAAGCTGCTTTTTGGTATTGAGAATCTTGTGATCATTTATCTGGCGGCGCTTTTAGTGCTTGAACAGAGTCTGAGTGTGGGGATGCTCTTTGCATTTATGAGTTACAAAAGTCGATTTATTGAGTCAATCAGTCGTCTTGTAGATACCTGGATAGACTTTAAGCTCATTTCAGTCCATTTAGAGCGCGTATCAGATGTTGTGCTTGAAGCACCCGAACTGCCTCGCCACATCAGTAAATCTTTACCGGTACTGGAGGGTGCAATCAAAAATGCTGAAGATAAGGCGCACAAGCAAAGCACCGCTCATATTGTGCTTAAAAATATATCATATCGCTATGGAAAAGACGCACCGCTCATTTTCAGCAACATAAACCTCACCATTAAGCGAGGCGAAAGCATTGCCATAACGGGCCCAAGCGGGTGTGGTAAATCAACGCTCATGTATTGCTTAAGTGGATTACTCAGCCCTTCTTCAGGCCAAATTGAAATTGAGGGACGCATCTTAAGCGCAGAAAATCGAGGAAGTTTTGGTATTGCAGCTGTGATGCAAGACGACCAATTGCTTAGCGGAAGTATATTGGAAAACATTGCTCAGTTTGATACCCGGGTCGATGTCAATCGAGTGGTGGCATGTGCACAGGCCGCATGTTTGCACGACGACATCATGCGAATGACCATGCAGTACCAAAGCACTATTGGGGATATGGGCGATGCTCTGTCAGGTGGACAAAAACAACGCTTATTAATCGCCCGCGCCTTATATAAACGGCCTCAGATTTTACTTCTGGATGAAGCCAGTAGTCACTTGGACGAAGCAAATGAGCAGGCACTCAATACAAATTTACAATCGCTAAATATTACCAAAATTATGATTGCGCACCGACGTGCCACTATCGAAAGTGCGCAGCATATCATCGAGCTTGACCATTCAGGCGTGCGCGTGCGGCAAATGAGCAGGAATATTGCTCGCTACAAGCACGAAAAAGAATGAAAAAGCGACATCAATAAATGACACAACAAGGAGATTACTATGTCATTACTTACTCAAACTAACTTACTATCAAAACGTGAAAAACAAATCGCTGAAAAGATTTTAGAGGGATTACCAAACAAACGGATCGCTTCAGCCCTTTTCATCAGTGAGCGCACAGTGAAGTTTCACTGCCATAACATTTATCGCAAAACAGGCGTTAGAAGCCGTCATGGTCTGATTGCCTTGCATTATAGGATGCTACAAGAGGCATTGCTTCAACTTCCTGAGGCCGCATAAGTTGTTCGCAGTATGATAAATCCACGACGAGATCTGAGCAAATTAACAAATAACTGTTAGCTGCACAGATCTCGTATTTACACATACTAGTTAAAAAGCATTAGTCTTTTTGAGTGTCATCACGACGCGTGAACTGATAGAACAAATCGATTGCGCTATCCGCTCCACCTCCCGTTGCTTCAATGAATAATTTTGGCATGAGTTGATACTTCAAGACTACCTCAGTGGCATTGCTGAATACCCCAATTCCATAGGTAATTTGAATATCTTCAGTTAAACGCCCGGTTATTTGCACCTGCGTATTGTCGCCAGCGCCTGCTGTCTGCAAGTTTAACGAATCAAGGCCAAAGGTCCGTCCTACCTGACTTATGCGGTTATCGCTTCGCCCTACTCCATAACCTACGAGCAAATTTACCAGCGCGGTGCTGTTACTATCACCCGAACCAAAATCGCCTCCGGTAACGTCTCTTCCTTGAAGTAAATAGGATAGTTGCCTTGCCTGCGTCATAGGCGGATTTGAAAATAACTCCACACGAGGCACAACCGGATTACCTGTAATATGGATACCCGCCGTTACGTCATTTTCTATATTAAGAGGATTACGAATTGCGCGAATATTAAATTGCGGCAAAGACGGCTCACCGTTAAAAAAGATGCGCCCACTTTGCACCACCAGCATTTGTCCATAAGCCTCGTAACTGCCGTCTAATACGTTCACTTGACCATTTAACAAGGTACGCATGGGTTGCAAACTGTCATCACTGGTACTGCGCTTTTGTATCACCTGTAAATCGAGGTTGCCCGCGAGCGTTGCTTCCAAACCCAGGGCATCTACCTGAACAAAACCTCTTTCCTCTTTATCAATGAGAATATTTAAGTCGATATCCAGTGCAACGGGCACAACGGGCTCTGGTGGTTCTGCGCCTATGATAATCGTGTCACTTGAAGGTGTTTTAGCGCTTTCGGGCAACTCTTCAATTTTGATTTGTGCCTTGGGAATGCCCACATCACCTTTTAAGGTAAGGGCATCTGGTGATAAATCAAAGTTAAGGTCAGGCGATACCTGCGCAGTAGACTCTTTAAAGGCAAACTGTAAATCATTGCCTTTAATATTTCCGTCAATAGAAAATCCGTTGGCTAAATCAAGGGCGGCCTCGTAGCTTCCTTTACCTTCCCCAAGGTTAAATCCCCCCTGCATCTCAGCGCTCATGCCGTCGAACTGCATATTGTGATAAAAGTTCGTTAAGGGATAGGTGTAGGCATCCAGAATCAACTCGCCGTTGTTAATGCTCAATGTGCCGCTTAATTGCGGCTCAACAAGCTCTCCTGCAAAACCTATGTCTGCATTCACTTTACCCAGTATGCTTTCAATACTTGGAATAAAACGCTGAAACACATTAAGGTCAAAGTCGCTTATCCGCACTCGGCCTTGATGCTCCCGCTCCTCTGGCAAAATGTTAATCGACGACTGCAAGCCCAGAGTACCTGTTTGTTTAGTACCTGCGTAAATAGCGGTTGATAACACATCGTTTTCAAAGGTTAGATTTGCAACAATAGCGGTAAGCGCTAATAAATGATTTTCAGTCTCGACCTCTCCGCCAATAATGGTGTTATACACCCGGGCATTTAGGCCATTGCTGGCAAAATCAATAAAAGCCCTTGAGTTTAAAGGCAGGTGGGTTTCAGGAAAAATTAACTCTGGATAATAATGTCTTGCCGGCGCTGCCAAATCGTAAACAAGTTCAGCCAGTGCGCTTGCCTCGCCATCTTCATAATCGGCTCCTTTAAGGCAGAGCGAGTTCCCTTCGTTTTGAAATTCAAAACAAAAATCCGCCAGGCGATAATTTTGGTCTTGTATATTTGCGTATATGTCCGTTGGCTCTGCAAGTTGCATACTTAAAAACGGCATTTTTATCGATGAACTTTCCCATTTTCCCTGCCATAAAGAGAAGGCATCACTGGCTTTGTCGCTACTGGCTGATGGAACTTTTATAAATCCGCCACTGAATCGCTGTTGCGTCGAAAATTCTTCCCCTACAAGCACCAAACTTACTTGATGCTCATCGAGCACGCCATCAGCCTCTACGCTAGCGCTTTTCACAACAAAGTTACCCAATAAACCCTGTTTGAGGTCAAGCGAAAGATCGCTTCGATAATCGTTTTTACCATCAACTGACATTTGTACATTCAGGGTCTCAAGTTCGAACTCATTAAATGTAAAGGCCTCTAACTCGGCGCTGATATCCAAAACAGGTTTTATCAGGCTTCCCGTCATTGAAGCATTTAATTGTAAAGACCCAGCTCTACTTACGCTTTCAACTGATGCATTCTCCTTCGCGTCATCACCCGTTTGACCATCCTGACTGTTTTCTATCGCAGCATCCTGTAAAGATGTAGCGTTCCCGGCAGCATCGGAATTAGTAAACTGGGCAAGTAATTGTGAAAGCTCAGGAATGTCTGCACTTAGACTGAGATCCCCTCGTGTATTCAGTATTTCTTCGACGGATAGTTCGGCAAAATCGGTGCGCGCAAGGGTAAGTTGACCATTTGTGGTAATGCTGTTCACGCCCTGAATAAAAGAGAATTCGCTAATGTTAATGACGCCCGCTTTGTTAACGCTTAAATCGCATTCAATGCCAAGGTCACGTTTCATCAAACTGCCTTTTATATCGTTGCATTTAAGTGCACCGCGCATCCAGTCTTCGGTAAGCGTGTGGCGCAACATGAGCTTTCCACTTAAATCACTACTTAAAGAGGATTCTTTTGCCTGTAATGCAGATAAATCGATATTTTCAGCCACCACATTCAGACGACTTATCAGCGCAAGAGTATTTGATGCAGAGTTTGCTTGTTCTTGTGCGTCAAGCGTTCTAAGCTCAAGTTCGCCGCTAATGTCAGCACGTCCTATTGCTCCCTGTGAGTTTAGCGTTTCGATAGCAAGGCGCTTTTTACCCGCAGAGGCGACGCCTTTAAACTCGATAATCGATACCCCTTCTGCCGCGCTTATGCCTTTAAGCGCCTTGGCGTTTAAATTGAGCATGGCGGAGGCGCGATAATCTTCCCAGTCTCCGGAAATACTTGCATCAAATGCGTCAATAATTACAGGGAAAGTTTGGCGTGCATCTTGTGTTAACCAAGGTTCTATTTGTGAAATGTCGTCTACCGCTATTGCCAATTCAAGCGGCAACGCGTTTTGCTGAAGATCTCCCTTATATTGGATGGTCGCAATCGCAGTGTCTGGTGTATTTGTCAGGCTCACGCGCATTGTCTCGATATTACCTTCTGATGTCAGCTTTATCTGCTCAGATTTTTCGCTATGTCCAAGTGCAATATTCAACGCATGGTCAAAGCGGTCTGCAAAGTCAATTTGTGTTTCAAGTGAAGCCATTTGGGCTTGAATGCCCGCCTGAGCAAGCACGTCATTGAGGATAGCTTCAAGTTCGACTTGAAGCACTTGTTCGTCAATATTCAAGCTTGTGAATTCAATTCCCACACAACTTTGGGGATTAAAGGCTTTATCTACCGATGAGCGGTTAATGCTTTGCTCTACATTCCAGCACACCTGTTTAAGCCTTATGTCGTTCACATTTGCGTTTAGAGGGATAAAAACTTCGGGTATGGAAATCTCAGGCGGCGCACTTAGCATCTCATCTAGCCTGACCAAAAATGATGACTCTGTAGTGTTTGAATTGACAGGAGCATCATTTAACGGCTCAGTCTGAAAAGCCAGCACCTGCTCCACCGACAGCGAGTTCAGGCTAAATTCTTCAAGTGCGCTGAATTCAGAAGCCTGCAAACTTGAAATTGCCAGCAATGTTTGTGTGTCTGGCTCGTTATCTGTTTGCTGTCGATTATTATCCACATCAGCGTTTGCGACAGCAGCCTGACTTAATTCAAAATAGTTTAAGCGAAGTGACGTCACGCTTACAGGAAGTGGTAAGGTGATGATATTCTGACTTGAAGTTTCAGCTAACGCCTGATCACCTGCAGGCAATAACACGACATCAAGCCTGTCCACTTCAACATCTTCAAGACAAAGTGCCATATCGAGTAAGCAACTTAAACCAATATCAATCTTCAGATTTGACACATCAACTGCAATATTGGCGTTCTCAGGAGCGAAGCTTATCTGCTCCACCTCAAGCTGCGAATAAAGACTACCATTGATGTCTGATACTTTGAGGCCATCTACATAGGTTTGAGCAAAATGGGTGGCCGTGCGCACCCCCCAGTTTGAGCCAGCAAAGAAAAGCAGCACAACAAACAGAAAGCACAATCCCAGAAAGACGTAGGCAAACATTTTTGTAATAGAAGACAAAGATATCTGCATGACTTTACATCCCCGGCCCAATGACTAAATGAATCCGATTGGTTGGCTCAGCATAAATATCGCTATACCCTCTGGCGTAATAAATGCGGACGGTTCCTATTGGAGATAACCAATGCACCCCTACGCCTACACCGTATGCATAATCTTCAAGTGGATTGTCACTGGCATTACCCGCATCAATAAAGGTGGCTATGCGCCATTTTTCTGCAAGCGGATAGGCATATTCCAAACTTGCAACGGCGAGATATTTACCGCCTAATAGTTCGACTTCTTCTTCTCCTTCATCATTGATGAAGCGATTAAAAGAAGACACCTCATCTAAACCGAAACCTCTTATGCTTTGGTCGCCACCTGCGAAAAAGCGCTGGGAAGAAGGTACGCGAGAGAAGTCACTGCTTTCAATTGCCCCAAAATCAGCTCTAAAAACAAAGCGATGTCGATTGTATTCGCGGATCCATTTAGTGTTTGCGGTTACCTTAAAAAAGTCTATATCAGAAAGAAGCGCCTTACTTCCGCCTTCAATGGTGATGCGCTGCAAGTCCCCCCAGTCAACAAAAATATCGCCACGTTTGCGTGTGCGCGTGTAAGTAAAACCGGGTAAAAGCAGACGTGTTGTTTGCTCGTCAGCCAAGCCCTGGGTGAAGGTTTCTTGCTCAAAGCGCAAAAAAGCAATCTTGTCCCAGTCTTGTTCATCTTCTGCTCCCCACTGCCGTTGAACGGCAAGCGCAATAGTATCACTGCGTGTATCATTTTCGTCTAATTGCTTAAAACTCGCCTGATAGTTTAAAAAATCGTTAAGTGGATTCGCTTTCGGAATACGGTAGTTTAATTCGGCGGATTTGCGCGGACGGGAGAGATACAAGCGAGCACCGAGTGAGTGGCCATCGAGGTTTACCCAAGGGCGAGTCCAATCCAGTGTAAAGCGCGGGCCAGTGTCTGTAGATACGCCTACGCCAATATCAAAGGTATCTTTTGGTTTAGGATCAAGTATCACTTCAATGGGTACGTGAAAATCTTCCGCTTGATTTGCATTGGCGCGTGCAATAGCACTGGAGAAATAATTCGTGCTCTGCATATCCATTGAATAATTGCCAACCAGATTCTGTTCAAAATAGTCGCCTTTTTTAAATGGCTTTACAGAAAGCGCAATTTCCTGGCCGCGTGTTTCTGAAAGAAAAGAAACGTCACCGAATTTGTAACGCTGTCCCATATAAAATATCCAGTGGATGATAGCAGTACTTGGTGCGCGCTTGCCGCCAACCTGCGTTGATTCGTCTGGCTTGACAATCAGTTTGTGAAGGGGGAATTTAAAATCGAAATAGCCATACAACACTGAGTAAGAACGTAATTTGTTTTTTAGATTTTCATATTGTTGATGGTCTACTGCCTTACCCTTCATGTTTTTGACTTGTTCGATCAGGTCTTTGACTTCCTGGGGAAGAACACTTGTGTTGATTTGCTCCAGGTCATTTACCATAACGACCTGTTCAACGAGCGCTTTGCTACCAAGCGAAATAGAAACATCGTAGCTGACCGTAGCCTGTTGACTCCCTGATTCGGTATTGCCATTCGAAGATGCATTAAATTGCAGGTTTTCTATGCTTATTTGTGCATCATAATAACCATAGGCCTGAACCGCTTTTTTCACTTGGGTAACCAGCGATTGCTTATACTTTTCCTGGTTTACGCGACCAATTGGCGAAGTCACTTCTTCGAGTAATAGTGCAATATTGTCACGTATTTCTGAGTTGTCGACGCCCGTGATTTCAAACTCTGCGTTCGCCTGACTTTGAGCCAGCGCAAAATTTTGTAGTGTTAACAACAACACTAAACATAACAAACTAAAGCGTAGACTGACCAAGAAAATAAAATGCTCCTTCATTTAAACAAACTTATGGCCAGTTTTGCTGACCCGATTTTTCATTTAATCTATAGGGGTTGCAAGGATGTAGCCAATTACACAAGGATGTGTCATCTTCGCCAGACCTTTCACGAGAAAGGCAGTCTTGAGAACAGGCTTTTATTTGTGCATAGCGCTTTTTCAGAGGATGTTCACTTGTACCAAAGAAGCCTGTGAATAAATGCAAAAGACTGCTGTGAGGCTAGTGTGCGCATTATAAAACAAAAACCTTGGGCAAAATACATGCATTTTAGATGTAAAATTTTCCTATCGGTTCCCTCATATTTCATATTTGCAGACTTATTCAAAATACAAGAAGCGAACTAGAGCGTCGGCCCCAGCCAGGGAAATGCGCAAAAGGCTAACCAGATAAAAATCAAGGTAACAAACTGAGTGTAGTTAAGCAGATTTCTATTTTTCATATAACGCCAGTAAACCGCAGGGATTGAGACGATAAAAAACCCATTTAGAACGTAAATGAATATCACGTGTAACAGTCCTTGGTGGGCTGCCCCGCTTGAAAATAAAAAAGCGTTTACAATAACGCAGGCCAAGGCAAGCGCGGTTATTAACACAATACTTAAGTTGCTGATCTGTTCAGGCTGTTTCGATCCTTTATACAAACACACCAGATAAACAAGTGTGATTGGTAAGGCGCCAAGGAACATCACAACAAAATCTGAAAACGGAAAAATACTGACAAAAAGCGCTGGGAAAATAACAAATACCGAATGCGGCGCATAGACGCTGGGTGTTGTGGATGCAACGCTTAGCATTGCAACTATGCATACAATGCATGCACCTAAAGTCATCAATACGAATCGTTGTGCGCTCGAAGGGGGCTTGTGCTTGCTTTCCAAAGTAAAAAGGCCATCCAGAAAAAAGATGGCCTTATTTAAGCACTGAATTTATATAAACTCAAAAACAGATTTTGAAGCTATCGTTCTTTAAGATAGGGATAGCAATGATTATAAAATAAAGCGGCTCAAGTCCTCATTGTCGACAAGCGCTTCAAGATGCTTGTCTACATATGCTTTATCAATGACAAACGATTCGCCTGCCTTGTCAGAAGCTTCAAATGAAATATCTTCCATTAAACGTTCCATTACAGTATGCAATCGACGCGCACCAATGTTTTCGGTCTTCTCGTTTACCTGCCAGGCCGCTTCAGCAATTTGCTGAATGCCGGTCTCATCAAAGCTGATATCTACCCCTTCAGTTTTCATTAATGCCTTGTATTGCTCGGTCAGCGAAGCGTTAGGCTCCGTCAAGATACGCACAAAATCCCCTACATTGAGCGCTTGAAGCTCTACGCGAATAGGTAAGCGACCTTGAAGTTCCGGGATCAAATCTGAAGGCTTGGCCATTTGAAATGCTCCCGAGGCAATAAACAAAATATGGTCGGTTTTAACCATGCCGTATTTCGTACTGACTGTAGAGCCCTCAACTAAGGGGAGCAGGTCTCGTTGAACACCTTCCCGACTGACATCTCCACCACCTTGTACACCTTCGCGCTTGCATATTTTGTCGATCTCATCGATAAAAACGATGCCGTTTTGCTCAAGTGTTTCTATTGCTTGTTCTTTCAAATCCTCTTGATTAATGAGCTTGGCAGATTCCTCTTCAACCAAAAGTTTAAAGGCTTCTTTGATCTTAAGCTTTTTCTTTTTCTTTTTATCTCCCGATAAATTCTGAAACATGCTTTGAAGCTGATTGGTCATTTCTTCCATGCCCGGAGGCGCCATAATCTCTACCCCAACCTGAGGTAAGGCGACATCTATGTCGATTTCCTTGTCATCTAACTGGCCTTCACGCAGCTTTTTACGAAATGTCTGACGGGTCCCCCTGTCTTCGGTGCGCTCTTTATCGCCAAACTGATTTTCAGGTGGCGGTATTAATATGTCTAAAATGCGATCTTCAGCGGCCTCTTCAGCTCTGAACTTCACTTTCTGCGCCGCGCTTTCTTTCGTCATTTTGACGGCGATATCGGCAAGATCGCGGATAATCGACTCCACTTCCTTACCCACATACCCCACTTCCGTGAACTTCGTAGCTTCTACCTTAATAAACGGAGCATTCGCCAATTTTGCCAAACGACGAGCAATTTCTGTTTTACCCACTCCGGTAGGCCCAATCATCAGTATATTCTTGGGCGTTACTTCTTGTCTTAAGCTTTCGTCAAGCTGCATTCGACGCCAGCGATTGCGAAGAGCAATGGATACTGCACGCTTGGCATCAGCTTGACCGATGATATGATTATCAAGCGCATGGACAATTTCTCTTGGTGTCATTTCCGACATAGTCATTCCTGCTTGGTCTACGCACGATGCTAAACACATCATGCGTTAAAATTAATATTCCAGTGATTCCAGCGTTTGAAAATTATTCGTATACACGCAGGTGTCACCTGCAATTTTCAATGCCTTTTCAGCAATTTCTTTTGCGCTTAAATCCGTGTTTTCATAAAGCGCACGAGCAGCGGCGTTGGCAAACTGCCCACCTGAGCCTGTGGTAATCAGATCGGTATCGGTTTGCACCACATCTCCGTTCCCAATGATCATCAAAGACGCTTCTTTATCTGCCACAACAAGAACCGCTTCCAATCGCCTCAAAGAGCGGTCGGTTCGCCAGTCTTTGGCTAGTTCTACCGCTGCTTTTACAAGATGTCCCTGATGCATCTCAAGCTTGCTTTCAAAACGCTCAAACAAGGCAAAGGCATCGGCGGTGCTGCCAGCAAAACCGGCCAGGACTTTATTGTTGTATAGACGGCGGACTTTTCGGGCATTTCCCTTAAGTACCGTATCGCCTTGAGAGACTTGTCCGTCCCCAGCAACAACGACCTGATTGTTTCTGCGAACAGATACGATTGTAGTCATATAAGATTCTCCTGCTACCAACGCTAGTTGCGTCGGGGTATAAATTGCTATGGAGATAAGGTGGGGCAAGAGCGAGATATTTCAAGGGCGGATAAATGCGCCTAAGGCCTTTTATTCACCCTTGAATAAACATTTTACTCAATAAATTTTACAGTTATTCACATTTGCTCTTCGCAATTGATGACGGTCTCGCTCGGCAGCTCGCTTTCTATCATAAGGTCCGAGAACGACACGATACCAGCGACCATTAGCACCGTTACTTTCAAGCATTTCAGCTTCTAAACCTTGCAACGCAATGATTGCGCGAAGCTCTTGAGCCCGGTCAGTCGTTCTGAAAGACCCGCATTGCATGATGTAAATTTTGTTGGAATCCACTTGTTCCGGTATATCAACCTGAACGGAGTATTCCGGTAAAGCATCAATAAACGCCCACTCTTCCTCACCCAGCTTTGGCAAGGGATCTTTTTCAAGCGACGACTTATTAAATTCCACATCACTTTGCACTGACGATCCATTGCTCTCATTTGAAGTTGAAGCTTTATCGCTGACACCTGAATTTAGCTCGGCCTCATTGATCTCGGTGCTTGTATTTGCCGAATCATCCTTTGTTGGTAAGCTTTGAAGTGTATATAAACCAAAGCCAAGCGCAAACAGGATTGCCACTGCAAGGATGATTCTCAACCATGGCCTTGTCGGCTTTTTTTGCTTCCGACGAGTGGCATTGCTTTTACGTTTTTGTCCACGCGATACGTAATCGGTAGGTGGCATAATTCCCCTTTAATATAATTTCAGTCGATATATTCTGTATTTGAATCAAACGGGCCTGAGCGGGCTCGACCAAGACTGTCGACTGTATCTGCCTTTTATTTTCATTTTTTTATCGGCATTTTATTTTCAATAGCGCAATTTGTTGGGAAAAGCTTTTCCGCTGAGCACATAGCCTGACGATTATATGAAAATTTTGTCAGATATGCTTATTAAATTTTCTCATGATTAACAAATCATCTTGCTTTTTGTCCTACTCAAACATTGTTAATAAATGACTTAGTTAACCTAAAATTTGAATGAAGATTCAACTGAAATCTAAGGGCGCGACATCGATATGCCATCGTAAGTTATTACTCACTTTATTATTTTCAATAACAGGTAATGCCTTGCTTACAGCAGCATGTAGATACTGACGAGAGGCACTTTGGGCAATTAGCATAAATCGATAACGGCCCTGCTTTTTCTCGATTACGCACGGAAAAGGACCAAACAAACTCAGTTTGGCAAACTGTTGTAGCACTCCGTATGCATAGTTTAAAAAACCAAGAATTTGGTCAATATCCTGTGACTCTGCTCTTATCAGCACTTGATGTTCGTAGGGAGGCAAATTTGCGGCTTTGCGCTCAAGAAGAAGGCTTCTCGCGTAGTCAGCAAAGCCATTTTGTATTAAGTCCTGCAAAAGAGGATGCTGAGGTTGATGGGTCTGAAGCCAGACTTCACCCGGTTTATTCGCCCGCCCTGCTCTTCCGCTCAATTGCGTGATCAACTGACCCAGCTTTTCAGGTGCACGAAAATCGGCACTAAATAGTGAAGCGTCAACATTTAAAATAATGGCTAATGTTACATTAGGGAAATGATGCCCTTTAGATAGAATTTGCGTCCCTATAAGAATTTGATGCTTGCCGGCGTTTATCTCATTTAGCAATGTATTGAGTTTGTTTTTACCGCGCGTTGAATCGCTATCAATTCTTACACAGCTATAGCTGCTGAAAGTTGCCTGCAAACCTTGTTCTATCTGCTCGGTACCTAAACCAAAAGTTGCAAGTTCATGATGTCCGCACGAGGGGCAGGACTTAGGAATGGCCTTATATTCTCCACAACGGTGGCACTGGATATTATTGCTTATTTTATGCAGAGTAAATGGATTTTCACAGTCTTGACACTCTTCTACATAGCCACATTGATGACATAAAATAGCGGGTGCATATCCTCGTCTGTGCACAAACACCAATACCTGATTTCCCTGTTCAAGTTGCACTCGCATCTTATCCAGCAAACCCGGGGCGATCCCGAACTCAAGCGCCTGGCCTTTTATATCAAGTAATAACTGCGTCGGCATACTCGCGCTGGCGGCGCGCTGAGTAAGCTGCAAATGATGATATTTTCCACTTAGCGCGTTGTGCAGGCTTTCGAGTGAAGGCGTAGCACTGCCCATCACAAGCGGAATATCAAGTTGCTTTGCACGGTACACGGCAAGATCGCGCGCATGGTAACGCAGGCTATCTTGTTGTTTAAAGGACTCGTCGTGTTCCTCATCAACAATTATCATTCCAGGTTTATAAAGGGGGGTAAAAATAGACGAGCGAGTTCCAATCAATATGCCCAGTTCACCGTCTTTAACTTGTTGCCAAACGCGAAGTCGCTCTTTGTCGTTCAAGGCTGAATGAATAACACCCACTACAGGCCCAAAGCGCTTTTCGAATCTGACAACGGTTTGCGGGGTCAGTCCTATTTCTGGCACAAGTATCAGAACCTGTTTTCCTGCTTTTAAAACCGGCTCAATAATCTGAAGATACACTTCGGTTTTTCCACTGCCGGTGACGCCCTCAAGCAAATATGCGTGAAAGCTCGTAGCGGCATTTATTGCCGATATTGCAATGCTTTGTTCCATGTTTGCGGCAAACTTTTCCGCAAAAGCGAGTCGCTGTGGCCAGTTGCGAGAAATTTGATAGTCTTTTTCGACGACTTCAATGAGCGATTTATCAATTAGCGCATTAATGATACCCGAGGAAAATTCTTTCTTTGCCTTTGCAAGAGGTATATCGGCCTGAGCGAGGCGAGCACATAAGCCTAACTGTTTTTTGGCTTGTTTGAGCGAGCTCTCCAGTTCATTTAAATCAGTGAAGCGCTTTTTCAGGTATGTTTCTGGCGCTGGCATAAGTGAAGCGCCTTTTCGTAGCGCCGCGGGCAACATAATAGAAAGTGCTTCGCCAATTGGATATAAATAATATTGTGAAAGCCATTTGGCAAAATCCAACATTTGTGCGTTAAAAACCGGCTCTTGGTCAAGGCGTCGTTTAATGGGTTTTAATGCGTGGGGCTTTTCCTGGCTTTTAGGACGATCATCTTTTTGCGCATCGGGGTCGATGAAATCGACCACTATACCCATGCGCATTTGCTTACCAAACGGCACTTCAACGCGGCAACCAATCCAATCTTTTGCATCGCTTATCGAACTGATGGAGCCAGATTCACGATCATCAGCGTGAGTGCTAGCGGGCGGCAAGTAGTCAAAGAGCCGATTAAGCGGCGCGGCTACTGCTACCTTAAAATGCAACGTGGCTGTACTTATCACTGGTGTGTTCATTTTGGTTTGATCATTTTTGTTGTAGTCAGAAACAGGGTCGATGTCACAATTGAAAGCGCAAAAGAAACAATAAACGGCAAGAATAGCAAGTCGTGCCTTGCTTCACCATATTGCTTGTTTCTTAAATTTGTAATTCAAAATTAAGAACATCTCTAAATATTGACCAATAGCCAAGATTCATATAAACTCCGCGCTCCAAATTTACAACATCGCTGGCAATAAAAATGACGCTGACGATGTTACTGAACTTAACAACGCTTGGTGTGCGACTTCGGGTTGTATAGCGAGGCGGCCTTTTTATATAGGTATCCCAATGAAAGACGGTATTCATCCTAAGTACAACGAAATAAAAGCAACCTGTTCTTGCGGAAACGTGATGAACATTCGCTCTACGCTAGACAAAGACATTTTCCTGGACGTATGTTCATCTTGCCACCCTTTTTATACTGGCAAGCAGCGTAACGTTGATACCGGTGGTCGTGTTGATCGCTTCAAGAAACGCTTTGGTGCTTTGGGCAAAAAATAAATATTGCCTCACTGAAGCAAAAGCAGTCCAAAATATTCTAAAGCGCCTTTCATGGCGCTTTTTTTGTATCTGATAATCGTCGAATAATAATTGGTTTAAGTTCGTTAAAATTATCCCTACTCAATTGTGTCGAATCGCTTTTCTGAGCAGAGCCATGCGGCAAAATAAAGACGCTGCGAGCTCATATATGAGGCGCTTGACAAAAAACATCCGTATTTTTCGACACTTTATTTTGCCGCATGGCTCTGCTCTGTATTCTCTTCAACACAATTGAGTAGGGATAATTAGGACGTGCTTGATTTTCACACTTTCACGCCAATTATCTTGAACAATTTGGCATTCAACCTAGTATTAAGACTTAAGTAGACTAAGGAGACAGCTGATGAAGAAAATCGCAGTTATTTTATCTGGTTGCGGCGTATTTGATGGCGCTGAAATTCAAGAATCAGTGCTGACGCTTTTGTATTTAGCTCGCGCAGGAGCAAGCTATCAGTGCTTTGCCCCAGACATCAAACAGATGCACGTACTCAATCATACGACGGGCGAAGAGATGGATGAATCTCGCAACGTATTGATAGAAGCCTCTCGAATTTGTCGAGGAGACATAAAGCCCGTTGATGAACTGAAAGCGAAAGATTTTGATGCCGTCATTTTACCGGGTGGATTTGGTGCCGCTAAAAACTTATCTGATTTTGCTGTTGAAGGCGCGAATTCTAAAGTAGAAGCATCCACCCTTAGCGCCCTTAAAGATTTTGCTGAAGCAAAAAAACCTGCCGGCTATATATGCATTGCGCCCGCTATGATCCCTCATGTCTATGGAAAGGGTGCAAAAGCAACCATTGGCAATGATGAGGATACCGCAAAAGCGATTGAGCAAATGGGAGGCACACATGTGCGATGTACGGTGGACGATATTGTCATCGATAAAGAAAACCGCCTGGTCACTACACCGGCTTATATGCTGGCAGAATCAATTACTCACGCAGATGCCGGTATAAGCAAATTAGTCGCAGAAGTCTTAAATATGTGTGATTAAATTAATGCGGCTAACCGTAAAAGACAATCAACTGCCCGTCACTATAGCGAAGACGTTAGCCCCGAGTTTGCGGCCTCCGCCGCAACGACGATAGTTTTTTTGAAATGCGCAGCGTGCCACTTTTGGAGCAGAGTGCCCATCTGCTAAAAACCTTGATCATCCGATTTCTCTAGTTTTAAATTATTCGCCGGTTAAATATTCCAACTAAGTTTTGCATAGGTGCAGGTTTTTCGTTTTTCAAATAAGCTTTATCAAGGCCAATTCCTTTAAAAAATGTTGCTAATTCCAGACAGTTTTCAATCTCTAAAAAATAAATTAAGCATTCCATCCTACGCTTTTAGAAATTTCGTTATAAACCTTTCTTATAATTGGCAAAATTACAATAAATTTGCCAATATAAACGCATAACAACAAGAACCTTAAGGCAATTAATAAAGGTCGTAACACTAACAATAAAAAAGGATAAATCATGAAACACACAATCAAGCCATGTTTTAGAAAAACGTTTTTATGTGCAAGCATTGCCAGCTTGCTTGCTTCCCCGGTTTATGCCCAACAAACTGCACAAAACGATGATGATAGCGAGGTAGAAAAAATCATCGTAACCGCAACAAAACGAAGCCAGGCCATTGAAGATGTGCCTTTTTCTATCAACGCGCAAACGCAGCGTGATTTAGAGCGAAGCGGCGCAAATACACTTGAAGATGTTGCAAGAACTGTTGCAAGCGTATCAATTCAGAACCTGGGGCCCGGTCAAAGCCAAGTGTCTATGCGTGGTGTGTCGGCAGGGCAAATCGTGCGCGACCAACCCGGTGTCAAAGAGCAGGTAGGTGTTTATTTAGATGAAAGCGTTATATCACTATCCCTGTTTACCCCCGATTTAGACCTTTTTGATTTGAGCCGTGTTGAAACCTTACGAGGCCCTCAAGGCACGCTATTTGGTTCAGGCTCCATTGGAGGAACACTACGTTACATTACTAATCAACCTGAAATCGACTCGTTTGAAGGTAAGTTAGAAGCAAATATTAACACCATGACCGACGGTGGCACCGGCAATCATATTAAAGGCATGGTAAATGTGCCTTTAGTGGACGATACCTTAGCCATGAGAGCTGTTTTTTATCGCACGGATTATGCCGGATTCATCGATGCATTAGGTGAAAATGGCAGTTTAAACGAAGATGTGAATGATGGCTTTCGATTAGGCGGAAGAATTGCACTGAAATACACCCCTACTGAAAACTTAAGTATCACGCCTCGTTTAATATTGCAAAATATCAGTATGAACGGCGCGAACCGTCAGGAAGTTTATAATTTATTTGCCAATCCATATACCACCACTCGCCCGGCAATTACCTTGGGTGAGCGAGAGCAATACTTGCTGCTGCAAGAAGGTTTCGAAGACGACACTACCATTGCCGATGTAACTGCAGAGTACACAACTAATATTGCGGATTTCACCTTTGTTTATAGCTATACCGATAGAGACATCTTGATGTCTCGCGACGCCAGTGCATTAAGTGGCTCTGTAAGCGTTGATTTGGGTTTTCCAAATGAAGCCGTCTTACTGCCATCAAACCTGCTGGACCGCACACAGGTAGAGCAGGACACCTTTGAGATTCGCGCTGCCAGCAATAACGACAGTGCACTTCAATGGTTAGTTGGTGCCTTCATGTCGGATACTGAACGTAAGTATTCTCAGCGATTACCCACTCCGGGCTATGATGCATTTACCGATGCCACACTTGGCGAGGGTACATCAGCGGCAGTTGCCAATGGCTTCCCACTTAATTCGCCCTATAACGCGGATTTACCATATGATCTTGAGCAAACGGCATTATTCGGTGAAATCAATTATGGCGTAACTGAGAGGCTAGATTTAACCGTTGGCACGCGCTTTTACGATTATGAAGAAACACGACGTTTTACCACTGGCGGTCTCTTCTCTAACAGCGATGATCAAACCGATTCAACCGAGTCAGATGGCTTTACCTCTCGCGTCATTGCCGCTTACGAGCTCAACGATACAATCAACCTAAATGCACAGGTATCTCAAGGTTTCCGCTTAGGTGGAGTAAATGACCCGCTAAACCGTTCTTTGTGTAATGCACAGGACTTAGAAGTGTTTGGCGGATTTCAAGATTACGATGACGAGACCCTGACAAACTATGAGCTTGGTATGAAATCAGGCGGTCGTGGTTGGACAGCAAATGTCGCCGCTTTTTACACCGATATAGAGGATTTACAGGTGACTCTGGATGCAGGTTCCTGTTCATCTCGTATTTCCTTCAACGTGCCTGAAGCACACACGCAAGGAATTGAATTTGAATTAACCCGCCAGGCAACTGAGCATTTGTTTATTTCAATTGCCGGTAGCTTACTTGAGGCAGAGTTCGATTCAACTGTGTTTGACAGTTCTGGAAATGTACTGGGCGGCGTTGCCGAAGGAAACCGCCTTGCATCAGTTCCCGAAACATCATTTGCCATTGCCGCAACTTATGACTTTGGCGAACCGCTGTTCGGTTCAAGTAGCACCTACATTCAAGGCTCTTATCAATATGTTGGCGACAGAATTACCCAACCAAGTGACCAAGTAGCGGGTGCAGGTCGATTTGTTTCTGGCTTGCCCTTTGGCGGAGCAAGTGGAACTGAAGTGACCGAGCTTGATTTGGTGCTTGATAGCTACAATACCCTGAACATCAGCGCTGGTTTAGTCTATGACGAGTACGAAATTCTGCTATATGTAAACAACTTATTTGACGAAAACGCCTTGCTTTCTTTTGATAGAGAACGGGGCGGTCGCGCACGTTTAGGGTATCGTGTAGGAGAGCCTCGCACTATCGGCGCTACGTTCAGATATTTCTTTAATTAAAGAATGATGAAGCAATAAAACAGCTGTAAATCAAAAAGTGGCCCATGCTGTAAAGGGCCACTTTCTTTGAAATTACTGCTTGGCGAGTTTGTCAAATTCCTTTTTCAATTCATAAGACGGTTCGCTTACAATTTTCTCCAGCACCTGAATGCGTTCTTTAAGTTTTAAAATTTCATCTTGCAGGGCCTCTTCTTTCTGACTTTTTGAATCGAAGGATTTCATTTTACTTTTATGAAAGCCTTCTGAGCGAAAGGGGTGCTTTGTTTCACCATTGATCCAACTTAGCAAACGTAAATTGTATTTTGCGTCAAGCAAAGCAAAAGACAGCCACAGCAGGCCAATTAACATAAATATAAGAACAAATTTGTATTCAATCATTGTCATCTCCGATACTCTAAACACAATACTTATTTCCCCTATAGTCAATGAAAAGAAAAATTTATTACAAACACGTTTTTAAAAAATGTTTTTGTAATAAAAACCCAAAATTTCTGACTACCTTAATTGTATTTTCTTGGAATGAATGAATTATAGGCCTCGATGAGTCAATCTCCCCCTCTTTTTGAAAGCGTTATTAAGCAGTATTCGCCGCTCTTATTCAGGGTGGCAAGTACCTACGAAGCAAACACAAGCATTCAGCAGGAACTGTTTCAGGAAATCTGTGTGTCTATTTGGCTGGCCTTAAAAACCTACAAGGGCGAGGCTTCTGTTAAAACCTTTATTTTAAAAGTGGCACACAATCGCTGCGTGACCCATATAGGTAAGGAAGTCGGTCGATTTAAAAGCCACGAGGCTGCAGATGCGGCATCACTTGCCGATCAGTCACTGTTCAGTGAGAAATTATCATTGGAAAATGAAATAGAGCGCTCTCAAAAAGTACAACAATTACTTAACGCAATTCGCCGATTAAAACTACCAGCACGCCAGGTGATTTCTCTATCTCTTGAAGGACTTCGTTATGAAGACATATCTGAAATTTGCGGTATCTCTGTTAGCAACGTCGGCGTGACGATCAAACGCGTGAAAGAACAATTACGGAATGAAATTGACCATGAATAAAAAACTGAAAAACGACAGTTTGGAAAATATCTGGCAGCAGCAAGCGACGCATGAAATAGACCTTGATGACATAGCCAAACTCGCTTCATCACTTCAGCGGAAACAGCGTTTTTATATTGCGTTAGATATTTTAAGTTTATCTCCGTTTGCCTTGTTGTTCCTGTTTGATATCCAGCTTTCATTTGCAATGAAACTGTTTTTTACTTGCCTCTTTGTGTCAGGTCTTGTCACGGTTTTTTATTTTATTAAACTAAGATGGCTTGCAGCATTTGGTGATATGGCCAATACAAGCAATTTTGCCCTTTCTCTTTTGCGGCAATATCAAAATAATGCTCGAATCGCAAAAATTAACAAGCATCTCGGCTGGTTATCTGTCGTCATTTGCATTGGCGCTGCAACAATTTTTCAAATTGTCGACGATGTAGAGTTTACACCTGCAATCAAAAAACTCGGGATTATCTCTTTTATAATGTTAGTTGTCGCTACTCCTTGGTGTTTGTGGGCGCATAAAAGGCAAATGCATTTTCAAACAAAAGCCGAGTATCTTAAAAATAATCTCGAATAAATCGTAATAAAATGAAAATACCGAAGACTAGTAGTGTGTAATTAAACAATTGAAAGGGATCACAATGGAACTTATAAATAATTATTTTACTGCACTTCAAACATTAAACAGTCTTCAAATTATGCTTATTGTGGCAGCAGTTCTTATCGTCTGGTTTTTACCTGCGATGATTGCAGCAGTGTTAAACCCGGCTCACGCTAAATACATAGTCGTAGCATGCGTACCGGCCGGATTCTCACTCATTGCCTGGTCTGGACTGATGATCTGGGCATGCACCGGAAAAGTATTCGAAAAATATAAAGACAAGGTGGCTAAGGATCAACAAGCGTCTATTTGAGTCACTTTGTATCAATATTCATCTTTACAAGTGTTACGCTTTAATTTCCTTTTTCGACACTTATTTGGAGCCTAACCAAAAAGTGTCGAAAAATTTTACATATAAATGCTAATCAAAAACGAATTTAACCTTAACTATTGAAACTATTGATTTTTTTAGCTCGGCTTAGATTTTGCTTTAACGTTTTTTACTTTCAATATTTAGCCTTTAGTAAAAGAGAAGCGAAAATATTGAATTTACTTTGAACTAGTGAAAAGGATTTTCTGTTCTGCACGTGTAAAAAAGTAATAAAAAAGAGGTAAACATGTATTTTAAAAAAACTCGCCTAGTTGCCGTAGCTGCGGCATTTTTGTTCGCCAGTCAAAGCAATGCAGCTTTAGTTGAAGTTGATAGTGGATTTGGTGAATTGCCAGACGATGTCGTATCTGCAATTGGTTTAATTGAGGGAGATATATTTGGTGGGGATGGTATACCGTTCGACACTTTAAATTGGCAAACACTGGATATGAATGGTGATGATTCCGCCGACTTGGTGATGGCAATGAGCGCAACACAACGATTTCAATCACCAGAAGTTACCAACAATGGCGTGGATACCTATTACGCTGGTCCAGGAATATCCGCACCTGACCGGTCGCTTTGGAATTTTAACTTTCTTTTAGGTGCAATCGATGGCTCTGATATAAGTAGTTTGTTTACTCAAAATAACGGGCCCTTGAGTCTTAATATCTTTTACGAACTTGACCCAAACTCTGGCGAGAACGCGATGTTTGATGCAAGTTTACTACCTGTAGATCCAGACTTTTCAAGCATTTTACAGTTTAGTTGGAATCTTGGATTCAGCTTTCTGAGCAATGTATCGCCGGGCTTTAATTCAGGTGCTGCCCTGGACAACGGTGAAACATTTAATCCGTTTGCAAACGGTGTTTATGACTTTACAGCCCTTTTGACTGATGCCGATTCAAGCGCATCTATTGATATTGATGTTGTTGTAGAGGCAAACACTCCTGCCACTATAGCGCTCTTTGCTTTTGGACTTGCCGGGTTAATAAGTCTGCGAAAGCGTATCTAACATTTTTAAAGTCAGGCAGGTGCAAGCTGCCTGAATTAATCGTTCAGTAAAGTCGACATTTCACCTCAATCTAATTGGCGCTTTAGCAGTTGACGCATGCGCCTTGCTTGCTTTTCGTCCAAGTCGCCCAAAAATCCTCTGGCATGTTCCGGTATATGCTCAGCAGATTCAGCATCAAATACAAGTTTGTCAAATATCGCTTTCCACGCCTCTCTCTGTGCCTTTGGTAATGCTTTTATCCCAAGCAAAGCGTGAACGAGCGCGTCAGTAGGATTGGCCGCTTCTTCTGGTGCCTGTCGCCACCAATAGTTTTGCAATAAGTTAAATGCACCATGCGCTTTGACGCTGTGCCACCACATACTAGGAATAAAAATCCCATCTCCAGGCTTGAGTCGTACTTCGTAGCCATTTTCGAGAGCGTGTTTAAACTTGGGAAAGCGCTTAAAGTCTGGATTATCGAAGTCCACTAAACTAATTGCCTGTCCGGCTGGGTTAAACTCAATAGGCCCCACATATAAATTATCCCATTGATCAGGCGCGAAAAGTGTAAATGTGCGCTCACCAGCAAGCACGCAAGCAACATTATCGGTTGCATCAAAATGCGCTGCGACGCGTGAACGGTTTCCCATCCACAAACTCACTAAGGGTGCGTGATTTAAGCAAGGTATATCATGCTGTTCTCGGTAGCTTGGCAGAATATAATCAATGGACGTTGAGCCCAAATAGAGCGTTGCTTTATCCGTTTCAGCCTGATTATCAATCAACCAATTTAATACGTCATTAAAAAAGAGATTTTTCTGTGCAAAATTAAAGCCCTTCATATCCTTATCGTAAAAAAAGCGCCCTTTCTCCTGTGCTGGTGCCACCCAGGCCGGGACGGCCTTGTTTGCGCTCATCTTAAGTAGAAGCTCTGCCTTTTCGTGATTATTTGCGCACTGTACTATCGGCCAGTCGTTTACCAGCCCACGCATTACAAAAGGCTCTGTTTGAGTAAGCATTTCTATACTCAGCTCATTGATAGAGGATAAGCTTATTTCTTTTAATGACTTCAGAACGGCGGTCCTTTCTTTTGCAAGTAAATTATGATGGTGCAAGCCTATCATAAGGCAAGTAGCTCTATAAGTATTAGAGTGTGTTTAACGCTTTTCATTTGCTCACCATTAAGCAAATACAATGAAAATTATTTCATTCACTATAGTAATTAAATGTATTTCTATCATTATTAGCGTGAATATTACTTCTTTTCACAATGAAAACATGGTCTTACCAGTGAGGTAACGCGTCTGTGACTCACGATTTATGGATTTTATCTGATGACAATTATGATATTGTTTAATAAATATTGAAACCCCACACACTTACGCAAGGATCTTAAATAAGATGTCTGATTTTAGACAAAAAGCATTGGATTACCATGCTCTGCCAAAGCCCGGTAAAATTAGCGTTGAATTAACGACCCCTGCCAGTAACGTCGACGATTTGGCTTTAGCCTATAGTCCAGGGGTTGCCGAACCAGTAAAGGAAATTGCCGCTGATCCAAATGCAGCCTATAAATACACCGCCAAGGGCAATATGGTTGCGGTGATTTCAAATGGTACTGCAATTCTAGGTTTAGGCAATTTAGGCCCCTTGGCATCAAAACCAGTTATGGAGGGTAAAGCGCTTTTATTTAAACGCTTTGCAGGTCTTGATTCTATCGACATTGAAGTCAAGCACAGAACAACCGAAGAATTTATCAATACGGTTGCCAATATTGCCGACACCTTTGGCGGCATCAACCTTGAAGATATTAAAGCGCCAGAGTGTTTTGAAATTGAAAAAGAACTGATCAAACGCTGCAAAATTCCCATTTTTCATGATGATCAGCACGGCACTGCCATTGTTACTGCAGCCGGCATGTTAAATGCGCTGGAAATTCAGGGCAAAAATATACAAGACATTCGTATTGTTTGTATGGGTGCGGGCGCGGCGGCAGTTGCCTGTATGGAATTACTTATTAAATGTGGCGCACAACGCGAACGAATTTATATGCTTGACCGAAAGGGCGTCATCCATACTCGGCGTCAGGATTTAACCGAGCATAAAATGCTTTTTGCTAATAATACGGATAAACGCACGCTTGAGGATGTAATGGAGGGTGCAGATGTGTTTTTAGGTGTATCCGGTCCGGATTTACTGCCACCTGAAACACTGGAATTAATGGCTGAAAACCCCATTGTATTCGCGTGTTCAAATCCTGATCCAGAAATAAAACCCGAGCTTGCACATGAAGTAAGAAAAGACTTAATTATGGCAACAGGTCGCTCTGACTATCCCAATCAGGTCAACAATGTCTTATGCTTTCCTTTTATTTTTAGGGGCGCTCTCGATGTGCGGGCAACCTCAATTAACGATGAAATGAAAGTTGCTGCTGTGGAAGCGTTAAGAAGTGTCTCAAAAGAGAGCGTTCCTGATGAAGTATTAAAGGCAAGTAATATTAATAAATTAGAATTTGGTCGCGATTACATCATCCCTAAACCAATGGATCCAAGGCTTTGCAAGCGCATTGCCACGGCTGTGGCAAAAGCGGCTATCGAATCTGGTGTCGCGCAGATAGAGGAACTGCCTGAAAATTACTTATCCGATTGACTGCGTATGAAAAACCCTATCGCTTGGATAGGGTTTTGTAATCGTTCGGTTCTTTCGTTAGCTAGTAAAGTCTAGGCTGCCTGAGAATCGGCTTTTTCTTCTTGCTGTTCAACCGGGTTCATTAACAAGTAATCAAAGGCTGCAAGTGCTGCTTTTGAACCTTCACCCATGGCTACAACAATCTGCTTGTATGGCACGGTTGTAACATCACCGCAAGCAAAAATTCCCTCTTCACTGGTTTTGCCTTTTTCATTTACGATGATTTCACCGTATTTGGTCAAATCAACGACACCTTCAACCACCTTCGAATTTGGAACCAAGCCTATTTGCACAAAAATGCCCTGTAAAGCTTGCTGCTTCACTTCGTTGGTCGCACGGTCAACATACTCAATCGCACTTACCTTGCCATTTTCTGCTAACACCTGTTTAGTGGCTGCATTTTTTACAACGCTTATATTATCGCGCTTTGATAGCTGCTCAACCAATACTTTGTCAGCTTTAAGCTCTGGCAAGAACTCATACAAAGTCACAGATTTCACTATCCCAGCTAAATCAAGCGCTGCTTCAACGCCACTGTTACCGCCGCCAATTACCGCAACATCCTTACCCTTGTAGAATGGGCCATCACAGTGCGGACAGTAAGCTACGCCGTTACCCAGATTCTCATCTTCGCCTGGCACATTTAGCTTTCTCCAATTAGCACCTGTTGCTATTATTAAAGTCCGCGTTCTAATGGTCTCACCAGAGGATAAGTGCAAGGTCTTGATTTTACCTTTCTCAATTTTATCGACGCGAATGTGCTCTTTAAGCGTTACTTCGTAGTCGTTCAGATGTTGCATTAAAGAGCCGGTAAGCTCTGGCCCCGTGGTTTTTGGTACACTGATCAGGTTTTCAATTCCCATGGTATCTTTAACCTGACCACCAAATCTGTCAGCCACCACAGTAACTGCAAGCCCCTTACGAGCAGAGTAAATTGCCGCAGCAACACCTGCTGGCCCACCGCCAATGACCGTGACATCCTGAAGAGGAAGCGCAGGTTCGTTACTTGCCTGTAAAATTTCAGGAGCCGCTTTACCTAATTTTTCAATTATGTTTGCAATCTCAACCTTGCCGCTGGCAAAAACTTCACCATTCAAGTAAACGGTTGGCACGCCCTGTATATTATTTTTTTCAATAAGGTCAGGATATACCGCGCCATCTATCATTTCAGCGCTGATGTTATCGTTAAGTAGAGCAAACTGGTTCATGGCCTGAACAACATCTGGGCAGGCATGACAGCTAAGGCTGACATAAACTTGAAAATCAAGCTTGTCTTTCACCTTTTTCACCATGTTTTGAATGCTCTCATCAAGCTTTAATTTGCTCCCGCCAGCTTGCAAAATCGCTAGCACAAATGAATTAAATTCATGTCCACCGGGGACACCTGAGAATGTGATACCCGTGGATTTGCCATTTGCTTCAATACCGAAAGTCACTGGAGAGCGCAATTCACCGGCGGTATCTCGCTCTTCGAGCCTAATCTTATCGCTTAAATCCGCAATCTGGACGAGCATATTCTTAAGTTCATCTTTTTTACTATGCTCTCCTGTTTGAAGCACCAGCGTAATTGAATTCTGTAAATCTTTAAAATAGCCCTTTAAGGCATTTAATATATCTTGAGTTAACATCTGTTACTCCTATTTTATTATTCAGTAGATTCGCTTTATTTCAGGTAATTAAATTTAAGGCGAATGAAATCAGCGGGCCTAAGTTTGCGCTCTGTGTTTGAGAAGGGGAATGGCTTTTAGGAAGCGTCACACGCCATGGAGGGCGTGTGTCGAGCGGCCACGGATGGCGCAAAGCGCCTTCCTAAAAGCCATTTCCCTTTTCAAATACAAACAGAGTGTAAACTTTAGGCCTCAACACAGTTTCGGTAAGCTCGCAGGTTAACCTGCGAGCGAGATTGTTGAGCCTGAGCAAAATTTAGATTTTACCAACTAGATCTAAGCTTGGCGTTAGCGTTGCTTGACCTTCTTCCCATGCTGCCGGGCATACTTCACCGTCGTTATTGGCAACATACTGAGCAGCTTTTACTTTACGCAGCATATCTTTAGCGCTTCGGCCAATACCAAGGTCGTGAATTTCAGCAACCTTAACAATGCCTTCAGGGTTTGCTAAGAAAGTACCGCGTAGTGCTTGACCAGCTTCTTCGATCATAACGTCAAAACCACGAGCTAACTTGAACGTTGGGTCAGCAAGCATAGGATACTTAATTTTGCCAATCGCCTCTGAAGCATCGTGCCATGCTTTGTGCACAAAGTGAGAATCCGTTGAAACTGAATATACTTCAACGCCTAAGCTAACTAACTCGTCATGGATTTTTGCCATGTCTTCAAGCTCAGTTGGGCATACAAAAGTAAAGTCAGCTGGGTAGAACAAGAAGATTGACCACTTCCCTTTTACATCGTCGCTAGTGATTGTTTTGAATTCACCATCGTGAAATGCTTCTACAGAAAAGTCAGGAATCATCTGGTTAATAATAGACATTTGTTGTTTTCCTCTATTAGTTAGTGTTAGTTAAAAAACGTTTCTGATTACGTTGAAGATAAAGATATAGATGTTTTGGTATAAATTAAAATGAAAAGAAACGATGCGTTTAATCAATTAAACTGATTAAGCGCTCAAAACTTGTTTCTCGATTTACACCAACTAGTTAGTGTAGCCAAAAATCCAATTTACAAGCGCGTGGCGGGCCAAATTAATCATCTTTTATCGCAAGACATGTGGCTTTAGCGAATGCGTCGCATCCAATAGGCCATGAACAGGCCAGAAATAAAGCCAAAAAGGTGTGATTCCCATGAAATGAAGCCACGAACAGGTAATGCTCCAAAAATCATGGAGCCATACAAAAGCGTCACGGCCAATGAGATAAAAATGAGCGAAAACTTTCTACTTAACCAGCCTGCGAGCACCAAGTAGCCCAAATAGCCGTAAACCAGTCCACTTGCCCCTACGTGAATGGCAGGACGGGCAAATAGCCACACGGCTACCCCTGTTAATATCAGTACGCCAGCCGTAAGCAAATAAAATTGTTTAACGCCAAATTGGAGGATGAGCAAAGCAAACAGGCAAATTGGCAGCAGGTTGCTTAAAAAATGTGAAAAGTCAGCATGGACAAAGGGAGCGGTGAAAATATGCCAAATATAATCAAGGTGGCGTGGCACAATGCCCAAATTAGTAAGTTGTCTGCCACTTAGAAAATTGACAATTTCAATGGCCAATAAAAGGCCACCCAATAATCCAACAATGATTAAAGGCGAGCGATAAAACGGACGTTTTTCATACATAGCTCATTGCGCGCTCGTTTCGCTAGTTTGCCCCAGCGGTGTTTGCTCGTGCCTTATTGCTGCTTGCCTTGCCTGAGGTGTCAGAGAAATTGCAGGATCCCAAATTCTATCCCACAAAAGGCTCGCTTCAGATAAGTTTGGCCGATTGGTTAACTGCGTGTAATCCGCGGCTACCCATTCATCAGCATTGCGCTTACCCACTTCAAACGCAAAAACATAGGCATCTTCCAGTCCCATTCTAAGGTCAGTCAGGGTTATTCTGCCGTCTTGTTCTCTAACTGAATAGAGCCCTTTGGTAAACCACTTCAAACGTTTGATACCCCATTCGTTTTCAAGCGGTACAAGTAAACTGGGATTTGTGGGGTATGAATCGATACTGACTTCATCCACATCGTCAAAAACAGATGTAAATATTTCAAAATATTCAGTGTCATTAACTACGACCACACGCCATAGCAAAGTGCTAAGAGGTGCAGGCGTACTTTCCATCACTCCCACCGTTATATTTGAGTTTGCCAGCGCTTGCTCGACTTTATTATCAATATACCATTTTGCCCCTAAGCTCCATGCGGCATATATGCTACTTAAAATCAATGCTGAATGATTGATACTTTTTAGCACGTTGGGCTGCAATTTTGGAACCAAAAACGCCAAAAGGCCGACTACGAGGGGCAGTGTGTAAAGCGGATCTATTATGAATAAACTGGAAATTCCAAAGGGATAGTCCATCAGAGGCCACAGTAGCTGAGTACCATAAACAGTAAAGCTATCAAGAATGGCGTGAGTGGATAGCGTCAGAAAAACGAGAAGGAACCAGCCGACTTTATGATTCTGCGTTTGCGGGTGTAATTTACACAATAACCACGCAATCAGAGGGCTTACAAATAATTGAACAAGTAAGGAATGACTGAAGCTTCGATGAAAAGTAAAATTTTCGACCGGACCACCAAAATTAATGAATACATCCAAATCAGGCACAGTCCCCAATATGGCGCCATAAAGGGCCGCCTTTCGGCCGACTTTACTCCCTAAAACCGCATAGCCTACCGCGCTTCCAAGTGCTATTTGTGTTAATGAATCCACTTTACCAATATACCTCAGCTTGCATGGCTACCTCTCTTGAGCGCTCCATCACTTCCAATAGGCTCCGACTTTTATCCTCTACCCACTGCTTAAACTCGAGCGGATCGTCGACATCGCACTCAATCAAGGCATTTTTTAAAAACTCTATGGCTTTTAGTTCTTCTATGCCTTGAAGCAAATCCAGCCAAGGTGCTCTGAACTGACCACGACTATCAGTGAATAAGTCACCCAGTAAAAAGCCATTTGTAAGCGATTGTTTAAGTGCAACCTCTAAGGCCAGATACTTCAGGTTTGTCATTTTACTGTCTGTATTTAATGCAGGAAGCGACTGCATTACTGTTTGCCAGCTCTGTGACAACCATCCATTTGCATGGCTTCTTACGGGAATATCCGCGCCATCGGTTTGATCACGCCACGGTTTTTCAATCAACATGCGAGAGGTGGTAAGTTGCACTTCAGCACTTAAGCTTGAATTCAGAAGCTTTTGAGGTTCGTAGGCCAGGATTAAACCTTCACGTCTACCTAAAAGGTAATTCACCAACTGCTGATTTTTAGGAACACGCTTACAAAAGGGGCCCTTTCGAGAGCGCAATTGATGAATGCTTCTTAAATCTTCTTGCCAACTCCACTGCTGAACAATCGTCAGTAGCTTTTTGTGAAGTTTAAGAAGATGATCAGATTGTAGTACAGGCAAATAAAGCGACACGCTTTGCATCAGCAGCAAAAGTGCCTCACGCACTTGCGATAATGCCTTTGCGTTTTGCGTTTGCAAGTAAAGCGCCTGATGATATTGCCAGTGAGACAAAGCGCATTCCATTGCTTTGCAAAGCCCGTCTTCCGTAGTGTCTTTATAATCAAGTGCAAGATATTGCGGCAAATACCTGACTTCTGGTAACTTGCCTGTTAATAATTGATAACCTCTGGCGGCTTTTGTAACATCGCTAACACGCACCGGCATGGTTTCTCGAAGCACATCGGCGATATCAAAGAGCAGTCTTGGCCTGCCCGATTTTAGCTCCAGCTCAATTTCCTGAATGGGAAGACTGTCTTCGTCAGTTTTGACTTCACCCAAATCAAGTACTAATTCAATCTCTCCTTCTGGAAGCTTTATATCAAATTGTGTCCGCGTAAAATGCGTCGTAAACAGCTTTTGAATGCTACGATTTACTTCCGTTACGTCAAAATCATTATCCCAAATATCAACTGAAAATTTATGTAAGTCGGGAGTGCCGGAGTCTAGTGGCACGTTATATTCGGGCCTTTGATGTAAACCTCCCTGCACCTGGCCTTGTGTTTTGACCGTTTGTTCAAATTGACCTTCGACTTTGCGAACACGAAGGCCCATCTTCCGTTTACCTAAAAGTTGCTCGGGTGTGTCGTAATATTCGTTAAACACGTCTTTTTGGCAACGCTTGACGTAAACGCCGTCCTGCTTCTCCAGTTTGGGCAGGAATGCATTTTCAATAAGCTCCAAAGCATTTGCTTCTACCGCAAGCTTTAATTCAATTTCCATTTATTCCTGCCCTAGCTTTGTTTGATGCCTACGTTTAATTCATGGCTTAGAAGCTATTCATCATCATCGTCAGTAAGTGTCATTAGCGATGTATTACCACCAGATGCGGTGGTGTCTATTGATACGGTTTTTTCCGTTAACAAGCGCTGAATCATATTGTCATTATATTCAGCGGTGATCATCGGCAATATTGCACCTTCTCGCTGTGCCAGTTCCATCGCAATTTGCGGAGCCCGGGACGTATTACTATCTATAACCACACCGTTTAACGCAGGGTGTTTAAGTAAAGCCTCTAAATGCTTCAAGCGCGCCACCTGAAAGATATTATCAGGCGCGCCGGTTGTCTCAAGTTTGTTTTTAAAGGCCAATGCCTCTTCATAAAACAATTCTGAAACTACTGATATAACCACATTTCCAGTGGCAAGCGCAGTTACGATGGACAAGACCCAGTATTCAAAGGTCACTTCTTTATCAGCAAAAGTGACCAAAATGCCGCGAGGTTCCATATGCAAGGTATTGGACTCGCCTGTTGGCCCAGGTAACTCTTTCGCTTTTTTCAAGCGCTTTTCAATAGTAATAAGCTGCGCTCTGGCACTGGCAAGGGTTTGGTTTAAATCATCGGCTAATTCTTCAACAATATCAACGGTAGCGATTTTAGCCAATAACTGACGCACCCATGAAATTCTGTGCGTAAGGGATGTTAATCTCCATGGCTGTTGCACCGACATGGAAGCTTTCATCATTTTTGCAACATCTTCATAATCCGCTTTATCGCTTGCAAGCGCTTTGTCGTCTGAAAACTCCTCAGTCACCGGCATCGCATCAGGCGTTGCTTTTTCTACCATTAGTCTGGGAAGATAGTTAGGACCACCCGCTTTCGGTCCCGTACCGGATAAACCTCGACCACCAAAGGGTTGTACTCCCACTATTGCCCCAATCATATTGCGATTGATGTAGACATTTCCGGCGTTAGACAGCTTTGCAAGTTCATGGGCACGTTCTTCAATGCGTGAATGGATACCCATAGTCAATCCATAACCAGTACTGTTAATTTGTTCCATCACCTCGTTTAGCTTGTCGCCTTTAAAGCGCACAACATGAACGCAGGGACCAAATACTTCACGCTCCAGAGTATTGATGTTTTCAATCTCGTAAAGACGCGGAGCGAAGAAATTGCCCTTTAATGACTTATCAACATTGCATTCATAGAGCAATTTTGCTCCTTTTTTGTCTTTCATGGATTCTACATGTTGATTTAACGAGTCCAGCGCTTTTTGATCGATAACTGGGCCAATGTCGGTTTCGATCCACTGTGGATCTCCCACCTTTAATTCCTTCATTGCCCCAATGAGCATTTCGATTAGCTTATCGGCAATGTCTTCCTGAACAAACAGGACTCGCAGGGCTGAGCAGCGCTGTCCAGCGCTTTGAAAGCCAGACATTACAACGTCATCAATTACTTGCTCCGGTAGGGCTGTTGAATCCACAATCATGCAGTTTTGGCCACCCGTTTCTGCAATTAATGGCACTTGACCCACGCCACGTTCGGCAAGCTTTCTCGAAATAAGCGTGCCTGTTGCTGTTGAGCCGGTAAACATAACGCCCTGAATGCGCTCATCAGGCAATAGCGTGTCACCCACATCGGGCCCTTTGGCAATAATTAATTGAACAGCATCATCAGGCAAGCCAACAGAATGCATTAACTCGATAGCGCGTTTAGCAATCATACTGGTTTGTTCGGCAGGTTTTGCGATCACTGTATTGCCGGTAACGAGTGCAGCCGCGACTTGACCTAAAAATATCGCCAGCGGGAAGTTCCACGGACTGATACATAAAATTACGCCACGAGGTGCCAAGCGCTCATCGGGATCTAATTCTTCTGCCCGCGCTGCATAGTAACGACAAAAGTCCACTGCTTCGCGCACCTCGTCGATACCGTCTTGCGTTACCTTTCCAGCTTCTTTAATACAAATACCGATTAGCTCGTCCATGTGTCGCTCAAGAATATCGGCCGTTGCACGCAAAATATCGGCTCGCTCGTGTACCGGCGTTTTTGACCAACTGGCGAAGGCGGAGTCTGCCTTATCCAGCTTTGCCTTCATTTCTTGAGGTGTATCGTACTTATGATAGCCTACAATTTCGTCAAGATTGGCCGGATTTTTTACCACGTGCAAATCGCTCGTGCCCTCAAGCTGAGAGAGTTTCAGCTGATGCATTGAATACCATTTTTCAAGACTAAATTTGGTGCTTATAAGGTGATTAATATCATATAGGTCAATCCCTTTAGAGTTATTGCGCTCAGCACCATATAATTCGATAGGCATTCTGATTTGATCATTTTCGCGTTTTGACAATCGCTGGGTGTGTTCAACCGGGTCACCAAGTAACTCTTCGACTTCTTTTTCATCATCAACTATGGCATTTACAAATGACGAATTTGCGCCATTTTCCAATAAGCGTCTAACAAGATAGGCCAAAAGGTCCTCATGCTCTCCGACAGGCGCATAGACCCGACACTGAATTTTATCTTCAGTGACGATTTGGTCATAAAGCGTATCACCCATTCCGTGTAAGCACTGAAATTCAAAATTTTCTTTATCGTCGCCAGCAAGCTCCAAAATAACCGAAGCGGTGTAGGCATTATGAGTGGCAAACTGCGGATAAATCGTATCGCGATAGGCTAAAAGTCGGTTTGCACATGCATGATAGCTCACATCGGTTGACGATTTGCGTGTAAACACTGGAAAACTGTCAACGCCTAACTGTTGAGTATGCTTGATTTCTGTATCCCAATACGCCCCCTTAACAAGCCGCACCATCATTTGCTTACCAACCCTTTGCGTCAATTCCCGTATCCATTCAATAACGAATATTGCACGTTTTTGATAAGCTTGAACGGCGATACCAAAACCTGACCAACCTTTTAGATCTTCATCAGAAAACACACGCTCAATAATGTCAAGCGAGACTTCCAAGCGCTCTGACTCTTCTGCATCCACGGTTAGACCAATATCATATTCTTTGGCCATCAGACATAAGGCTTTCAGTTTTTCTGAGATTTCGTCCACAATGGTTTCGTGTTTTAAAAAATCAAAATGCGGATGAATCGCTGATAATTTTACGGATATTCCCGGACTTTTTTTAGGGCCTCGGCCTTTGGCCGCTTTCCCGATAACTTTAATGGCGTGAACGTAAGAATCGTAATACCGCTTGGCATCTTTTGAGGTTCGCGCTCCCTCTCCCAGCATGTCATAGGAATAAACATAACCCTTTTTCTCTTTTTCTTCCGCTCTGTCGACCGCATCCTCAATCGTTTCGCCCATCACAAATTGTTTACCCATTACCTTCATGGCAATGTTCATTGCGCGGCGGATAACGGGTTCGCCGAGTCTTCCGATGGTTTTTTTAAGCAATCCAACCTGCTCTTGTTTGCGTTTGTCGGCGTAGGTCACCATATTGCCGGTGAACATAAGTCCCCATGCCGATGCATTCACAAACAGTGATTCACTGTTTCCCAAATGCGGTGCCCATTTTCCTTTTGAAAGCTTGTCTCGGATTAATTCATCTTGTGTCTGTTTATCTGGTATACGCAGCAAGGCTTCTGCCAAACACATAAGAACTACGCCTTCGGCGGTAGACAGTGAATACTCATTTAGTAAGGCATCAACGCCGCCATGTGCTGAATTCTCTCGTCGGATACGCAATACCATGTTGCGCGCTCGCTCCCATGCGCGGCTTCTTGCCCGCATGCTGACTTCTGCTTCTGGCAGTATGTGATCAACGGCACGCCCCTCGCTAATTCGGTAAAAGTCACGGATCTTTTGACGAATAAGTGACTCGGTAGCAAGATTACTGCGTACTAACATAGACGACCTCTTTGTTGTGTCTTAAGTATTTGCTCAGCTTACAAATGATAAACCTTTGCCAAACGTTAAGAATTATATTGAACGAAATTTGTTTATTTACACCCTAACGGGTATTAGGGCGCATTGCCAATAAAGCAAGTTTTGCATATTTGCCCTGTACTAAAATCTATACATATTTTTGTAGTTAACCAGACAAATATAGATCAAATTGATTTGCCGAGATTCTATCAATGCAAGCCCTGTATAACCAAATAGAAAAACACCCGAATAGCGCTAATTTAAAGGTGTCAGTCAAAATAGAAACTAAAAAGACAAAATGTAGGTTTGCTTTAGGATGCAAAGCCTATAAATCAGTAAAAAAGGAGTCATTTTATGCTAAGTAAAAGCTGTCGCGTTAGCATGCAAACTGATACATCTCATTAACAGATAGCGAATATTAATGCGTTTTTGTCTGCCGGCTGTTGTAAAAACAAATTACTCACACAGTCATTAAGTGCGCAATGGCACGGTTTGTGGCTAATGGCATAAATTCTATGGTATATTTTCAGAAGCACGCTAAGTGGCATTGCTTTGCATACATTTATTAAAAAAACGCACGAGAAATTTATGAAACACAAGTGGATTGCCGTCATTTTGATAACGCTCCTAATCGGGTTACAGGTGCGCTTGTGGTTCGGCAAAAACAGTATTTCTGATTACAACAGTATGCAAGAACAAATCGCGCAACTTAGGCAGCAAAACGCAAATTTAGAGCAGCGCAACGCCTTGCTTAAAGCAGACATTGAAGATTTGGAGCTTGGCATAGACTCAATGGAAGAGCGTGCTCGCAACGAATTGGGTCTTATCAAAGAAGGCGAGACCTTCTACCGCATTTTGCCAAAAGAGTAAAAATGGAATCACACTCATCGGTATCAGTCATTATTCCTGCCGCAGGTGTGGGATCTCGTATGGGTAAATCACTTCCCAAACAATATCTGAAAATAGGAAGCAAAACAGTTATCGAGCATACGCTCGACACTTTCTTAACACATCCAAATGTTGCTCGCATTGTGGTCTGTTTGTCTGAGAAAGACACTATATTCAAGTCGATGAGCATCTCGAGTCACAACAAGATTCATCAAACGCCAGGCGGACAAGAACGCGCCAATAGCGTGCTCAAAGGTTTAGTTTATTTGCAATCAATATTGTCAGAACAGGAACAAAATCAGCATATGGTATTTGTGCATGATGCGGCTCGTCCGGGGTTAACACGAAAAAATTTCGATGCACTCATAGAGCGCGCGAGCATAGAGCAAGGTGCCATTTTAGCTATGCCAGTTGTGGATACCATTAAACTGGCAAAGACAAAAAGAGATAAGGCCACTTATATAGAAAAAACGGTAGATAGGCAGTATCTGTGGCAGGCGCAAACGCCTCAGGGCTTCTCACTAAACTTACTCAAATCAGCGTTGGAACAAGCCTTGGCTGAGCACGCGACAATTACAGACGAAGCGTCTGCAATCGAATATGTGAGGGGCAACGTGGCTTTAGTGGAAGGTGAGTCTTGTAACTTCAAGATCACGCGACCAGAGGATTTGGCATTGGCAGAATTTTATTTATTACAGCAGGAGCGTCTATGATCCGCATTGGTCATGGCTATGACGTCCATAAATTTGGTAGCGACAAGCCACTATTATTGTGTGGCGTACACATCCCCCATGAGACAGGCCTTATTGCGCATTCTGATGGCGATGTCGCTTTACATGCGTTTAGCGACGCTTTACTTGGTGCGCTGGCATTAGGGGATATTGGCAAGCACTTTCCTGATACAGATCCCAATTACGCGGGGGCGAATTCGATAAGTTTGTTAAAAAAAGTGTATGAACTTGTTCAGCAAGAAGGATATGAGCTTATCAATGCGGACTTGACCATTGCCGCTCAGGCACCAAAGCTTGCAGCGCATATCGACGCGATGCGTTTAACAATTGCTGACGCTTTAGACCTGCCCATTCAACTAATTAGTGTAAAAGCCACTACCACTGAAAAATTAGGCTTTGTTGGTCGAAAAGAAGGGATTGCGGTTGACGCTGTAGTACTTGTTCAGGCAGTAAGCATAAAATGACTTTAGCGTTTTCATCTGCCTCACCAGAAATAGCTCGGTGGACACGTTTGCACGGAGCTGCCATTGGAAAAGCTGCATTTAAAATCAAGCCGGAAGATTTTATCGTGCAAGAAAACCTGGGATTTGAGCCAACGGGTGAAGGAGAACATCACTTTTTACATGTGCAAAAAAGAAATGTGAATACCGCATATGCCGCTGAAGTTTTCGCAAGGTTTTCCGGTATTCCACTGCGCGATATTAGCTATGCAGGACGCAAAGACAAATATGCCCTAACTGAGCAATATTTTACAGTCTATCAAGGCAAGCACGCAGCGCCAGATTGGAATAGCTTTTCCCACCCCGATATCAACTTGCTTAGCGCGACACGCCACAACAAAAAACTCAAAACTGGCGCATTGCAAGGCAATACGTTTATCATCAAACTCCATGAATTTGCTCCCATTGACAGTGAAAATGCCGGAAACATAGAAAAGGCAGTTGCAAACCGCATAAATACAATCGCCAAAGAAGGCGTTCCCAATTATTATGGTCAACAACGCTTTGGTGAAATGCATACAGCAAATGGCACCGTATATAACGGCAATTTGCATTTGGGGATGCGAATGGCTGAGGGCGAAGTAATCAAAAACCGAAACAAACGCTCGATGGCAATTTCGGCCCTTCGCAGTTTTTTGTTTAACGAAATTGTCAGTAATCGCGTCTCTCAACAGCTGCACGAGACTATACTTAGCGGAGACGCACTTCAGTTAGCAGGCTCAAACAGCTTTTTCATATGTGATGCGAATAAACAGGCAAAGGGACAAAATGAAGAAGAACTTAATGAGCGCCTGCGACAACGCGACATTTTTATAACGGCTTCACTTGCAGGCAAAGGCAAAGCGTTGGTAGAAGAGGAAGCGCTAAAATTTGAGCAAGCCTGTTTAAATGACCATGAGAATATTCTTCGCACCTTGGTAAGTGCAGGACTTAAACAGGAAAGACGACCTATAATGCTGTATCCTGCAGACCTTGGTTGGACGCTAAAAGAAAATGAATTGGAACTGCGCTTTTCACTTACATCGGGCGCATTCGCAACATCTGTGTTAAGAGAATTATGCGAATTTTATTAAGTAACGATGACGGCGTATTTGCTCGTGGTATTGCCTGTATGCACGAGCATCTATCCGCGCATTTTGACGTAACTGTTATCGCACCTGACAGAAACTGTTCTGGAATGAGCAATGCTTTATCTTTACATCAACCATTGCGTATTCAAAAAAACGATAATGGATTTTACTCTGTAAACGGAACACCCTCTGATTGCGTTCAGTTAGGAGTAAACAGCGGCATGTTTGAAGAGCCTGATCTGGTAGTTTCTGGCATAAACCATGGACCTAATTTAGGCGATGATACGATTTATTCAGGAACGGTCGCCGCTGCACTTGAGGGGCGGCATTTAGGACACCCCGCTATTGCTGTTTCGTTATGTGCGAAAGATAACCAGCATTTTGAAACCGCCGCTGCGCTTACGGTTGATATAATTATGCGACTGAAGCAGCACCCGCTTAAAACAAATGAAATACTCAATGTAAATGTGCCTAATGTGCCACTTGAAGATATTCAAGGTATTCGTGCCACACGATGCGGAAAGCGGCATCGTGCCAAAACAATGATTGAAGATCAGGATCCTTTTGGAAATCGCATTTTCTGGTATGGCAGGCTTGGAAATGAAGCTGATGCAGGAATTGGCACCGATTTTCATGCAGTGAAACACGGCTATTGTTCAATAAGTCCTCTATCTACAGACATGACAGTACACAAGCAGATTGAAAAGATGAATACTTGGTTATCGCCCAAGCAAAACAAGAGTAAGCAATAAACAACACTATGATATTAAAGCCCACTCGAAAAGGTCTTCAGCTTGCCCAGGTGCTTGAAAAAGAAGGGATCAGTAACCGCAGAGTACTGGATACTATCGCCAGTACGCCGCGTGAACACTTTATACCTGATGCACTTAAGCATAAAGCATATGAAAATACCGCCTTGCCCATCGGGCAAGGCCAGACGATTTCGCAGCCTTATATAGTGGCCCGAATGACTGAACTATTGTTAGCGCAAGATGTTGCACCAATGCATATACTGGAGATCGGCACAGGCTCAGGCTATCAAACAGCTATTTTGACTCAGCTTTTCAAGCAGGTTTTCAGTGTGGAGCGAATTAAAACTTTGCAATTTCAGGCAAAACGACGCCTAAATCAATTGGATCTGCATAATGTAAAAATGAAGCACGGTGACGGCTGGCAAGGTTGGGCTAGTAAAGCCCCCTATGATGCAATCATCGTTACTGCGGCAGCCAAAGAAGTGCCACAGGCGCTTATTGCGCAGTTAAGCGAACATGGACGTATGGTTATTCCGGTGGGCGAAGGTTCGCAACAATTACTGTGTATTGACAATAAAAAGGAACAACGGTCGCAAACAAGTGTAGAAACCGTTAAGTTTGTACCTCTTATAGCCGGAGAGCTTGCGTGAAGCTATTCACATACCTGTACGATTTAAGTTTAAAATGGTCACAACATCGTCACGCCGAGAAGTACTTGGCGGGTTTAAGCTGCGCTGAATCCACCTTTTTTCCTATTCCGCCAGACGTGATGCTGGCACCAATGGTACTTAGCCAAACAGATAAAGCCTGGCGCTTCGCTTTTGTCACCACAGTGGCCTCGGTTATAGGCGGTATTTTTGGGTATTTCCTTGGCTATTTTGCTTTTGAATCCTTCGTAGACCCTTTAATTAACGAATGGGGATATTCTGACAAACTTTTATTGGCCGAAAGCTGGTTTAGCGACTACGGCGTGTGGGTTGTCTTTCTGGCAGGCTTTTCACCCATACCTTACAAGGTGTTTACCATCAGTGCAGGCGCACTGGCGATGGCCTTTTTTCCCTTTGTATTGGCTTCCGCAGTGGGTCGCGGACTGCGGTTTTTCCTGGTATCTGCATTTATGAAGTATGGAGGGCCACCAATGGAAGCTAAGCTAAAAGATTATATTGAATTTATTGGTTGGTCTTTGGTCATTATTGGTGTGGTTGCCTATTTTATTTTGCGCTAGCCTGGTAACTGCAGAAAATTAGGCGTTTGATGGTGTAATCGGGCACCAAAAAAGGAAAGGGTTGAATGCGGGTTTGGCTGACTATTACATGCTCAGTTTTGTTGTTAAATGGATGTAGTTCTCGCTTCGAACCTGCTCCCGTTGATACGCTATCAACTAAGCTTGCATCTAAAAACAACCTCACAGAAATTACAGGCGACACCTATGTCGTTCAAGCGGGTGATACGCTTTTTTCTATCGCATTCTACAGCGGAAATACCTACCGGGATCTTGCTAAACTCAACCGTATTTCTCCTCCCTATGATATAAAAGTCGGCCAGCAACTGCGTCTTAGCAAACCAGCAGATAATCCCTTAGCGACAAAAACAGGCAAAGAAAACATTGAGCTGGCGCAAACTGTTCATAAATCGAACAAAAGAAAGGTTGACCCAAGACCATCGCAAGCGTATGGTGGAAGTGTAGATAAAGATCATCGAAAAATTCAAAATAATAAAACCAAAACCTCGATTAATTCTTATAAAAGTCGATGGATTTGGCCCGCCACTGGACAGCACAAGGTGGCCACCGTCGCGAGTGATGGTAGCAATCGAGGCTTAGACATCAAAGGGCGTTTGGGGAGTGAAATTCTCGCTGCTGCAGACGGCAAGGTCGTTTATGCAGGCAATGCCTTAAAAGGATATGGAAATTTAATCATTATTAAACATGATGATGAATATCTTAGCGCCTACGCGCACAATGATCGGATATTGGTAAGTGAGCAGAGCTATGTCAAACAGGGACAGCAGATTGCAACAATGGGCCAGACAGGCGCCAGTAGCGTCATGTTACATTTTGAGATCCGAAAAAAAGGTAAATCTCAAGACCCTTTTCAATATCTTCCACCGCAATAGCTTTAATGTGATTAGTCAAACAGAAGGTAAACACATTAGCATGACAAGGCTACAAGCCAGTTCAAGGAGTTACTCATAAATGGTTACTCAAAATACCGACGCAAAATCACGCAAAGCTGAAAGGCTTGACATGGATAGTTTAGACTTTGAATCTATAGACGATCCAGAGGATGATTCAACTGACATTGATGAAGCAGAAGAGGATAGTAAAAAATCAGACGACTTTAAAGCTGAGCAAATTAGCATAAAACAGCTTGACGCGACTCAAATCTATTTGAATGAAATTGGTTTTTCGCCATTATTAAGTGCCGAAGAGGAAGTCAAGTTCGCCAGAGAAGCAATTGCCGGTAACGAAGCATCCAGAGAGCGTATGATCGTAAGCAATCTTCGACTTGTAGTAAAAATTGCGCGACGGTACAACAATAGAGGCTTGGCCTTGCTTGACTTAATTGAAGAGGGCAACCTGGGCCTGATTCGGGCTGTTGAAAAATTCGATCCCGAAAGAGGCTTTAGATTTTCTACCTACGCGACTTGGTGGATACGTCAAACCATTGAACGCGCCTTGATGAATCAAACCCGAACTATTCGCTTACCCATTCATATCGTTAAAGAATTAAATCTGTATTTGCGTACTGCGCGAAAATTGGCTCAAGAGCTCGATCACGAACCTACGGCAGAGGAAATCGCAGAGGCAGCAGGTGAACCGGTTAGTAGTGTTCAGCGCATGTTAAAGCTTAACGAACGCATCAGTTCAGTGGATACGCCGCTAGGCGGCGATGGCGATAAATCATTGGTTGATTTAATTACCGACGAAAACGACGACGGACCAGAAAATCAGCTTCAAACAAATAATATACAAGATAATATTGTGCATTGGCTCGATGTGTTAAACGACAAGCAGCGAGAAGTACTTGCAAGACGCTTCGGCCTCTTGGGTTACGAAGCGGCTACACTGGAAGAAGTAGGTGTTGAAATAGGTCTGACTCGGGAAAGAGTCAGACAAATTCAGGTGGAAGCCCTAAAAAGATTGAAAGAAGTTCTGAAACATGAAGGTCTAAGTATAGAGTCACTATTTGGCGTCGAATAGCTAAAAGGCAATATTACTGCGGTAAATTTGCATACTTGCCTATTTGCAAACTTGAGAATAGATCTATTGTGCTAATTGTCCGCTTATTACTGTCTGCACTCATTGCCTTCATGTTCTATGGTGCCTGGGCGTATTTCGCTAATGCTATTGTTACCAGTGACAAAAGCGTGTTAATTAAAGCCTCTTTGGTTCAAGGTTTGTATAGCGCGCTTGCTACCTTGATTTTTACTGCGCTCTTGGAGTTTTTTCATCGGATTCTGCATAAAAAACGAATATGTCTGGCATTTATTATTCCGCGCATTTCCAAAGACGAACCTGCATCTCCTTGCTCAACCAAACTAACAGTAAAAAGCTCTCTGACGTTTTTTAAGACACTTTTTCATGATAGAGCCTTGCCTGGAGTCATTCTTGTTCCTATTCCAGCCATGCTTATTCAAAGCACCCTGGTCATAGGCGTAAATGTATACTTTAATACACCAAATTTATGGTTAACGGTTGCACCCTCTATAGTGTTTAGTGCCGCCTATGGCTATGCTTACAGCATTGGTCTTTCGTCTAAAACGCTCACTCGCGCGCAAGTGTAACAAACTTATAGTCGTAGGGGTTTTTATCATCTTTTTTGTGAGAATGACTTTCTATTTCTTTCCAATTAGCGTTTGCGGTCCAATCGGGAAATTGCGTGTCTCCCTCCACGTCTAAATCAATAAAGGTCAAAAACAATTGCTGTGCTTCGGGCAAAAACAGTTCATAAATTTTGCCTCCCCCGATCACCATCACCTCATTTGCAGTTTTCTGAGCGACGGCGAGTGCGTCCTCAGCATTCGGGACAACACAAGCATCATTTAACTGATAGGATTTATTGCGACTGATAACGATATTTTCACGCCCTGGAAGCGCTTTACCAATCGATTCATAGGTTTTTCTCCCCATGATGACAGGTAATCCCATAGTCACTGATTTAAAATGCTTCAAATCGGCAGGGAGATGCCACGGCATTTCGTTATCTTTTCCGATAACGCGATTTTTTGCCATCGCGGCAATAAGCGAAATTTTCATTCTATCAATTTATCCAGTCGTGTTATTTTTAAGCTTGATGCTGCTAAGTTATGTTTAATCTTAATCGACCTCAATTGACGGGCGCCAATTGCATGTCAACGTGCATTATACCGTCTTCGTCGTAATGAGGAGAAATTTCTTTGAAACCGAAAGACTGGTAGAGCAATGATAGATGACTTTGAGCGCCAATTGTAATAGGTAAAGCAGGCCAAAGTTTCTGAGTGTGGTTTATGCTTGCTTTGATCAATAACTTTCCCAAACCCTCTCCACGTGCACCAGGTGCAATTACAATTCTGCCTATACTGGGATCGGGATAGCTTATTTTAGGCGGTAAGAGGCGTGCATACCCAATTAATTTATCTTTTTTTAATAACAAAAGATGATGCACACCTGCTTGTCTGTCTTTTTCGTCAATATCCTGATAAATGCAGGCTTGTTCAACAACAAACACCTCGCTTCTTAAGGCTAGAATTTGATATAGCTGTGAGTTAGTTAACTCATTAAACGGGATACACAAATACTTAAATTGACTCATTAGTACACAATCATACTTGCTTTTCAGCCGCTTCTAGCTCTAAGTTCAGTTTGTTCGCCTCATCTGCGCGTGGCTTGGTAAAGCGCGCAAATGCATAATATAGCACTGGGGTTAAGAACAGTGTAAAGACAACAGCCAGCCCCAAACCACCAAACACGACCCATCCAATGGCATTACGCGCCTCAGCTCCAGCTCCTGTGGAAAGGATCAAAGGTAAGCCGCCCAGAATTGTTGAAACCAAAGTCATCATGATGGGGCGAAGCCTCACCTTACCCGCTTCAATAATGGACTCTTCAATACCTAAGCCCCTGTCACGCAACTGATTGGCAAATTCGACTAATAAAATAGAATTTTTAGCAAGTAAGCCAATCAGCATGACCAAACCAATCTGTGAGTAGATATTCACGGACGTGCCGGTTAAAAACAAGGCGTAAACTGCAGCAGCAATTCCAAAAGGCACGGTAAGCATTACAACAAAGGCACTATTAAAGCTTTCAAACTGCGCCGCCAGAACGAGCAAAACAATCAAAAATGCTAACACATAAGTTAACATAACCTGTTGATTTGTTTCTTCAAAAGTCTGCGCTTCGCCTAAAAACACTAAACCGATACCAGAGGGAAGACTTTCATTTGCTAGATCACGAATCGCATTCACTGCCTGCTCTATAGTCACTTCAGGCGGTAAATCCATCTCTAGCTCTATTGCGCGTCGCTGAGCATGGCGCTCAAGCTCCGCTGCTACCCCTTCCTCTGTCACATAGGCAACGCTTGAAAGCGGCACCAAATTACCATTGCGCGAACTCACGTATAAATTCAATATGTTCGCAGGGTCCAATGAATTTCGACTATTTGCTTGCAAAATTATGGGGACGGCCTGATCGCCAACATTTAAATCAACGATATCATCGCCATTAATTGCTGCGCGCAGTGTTCTTGAAACATCGTCAAATGCGACACCCAGTTCCTCTGCTCGACGTCTGTCGATATTGACTCGCAATTGTGGCTGCGTTGGTTGATACGAAATATCCACGCGACCCAGCTCCGGCAGGTTATCTTCAACTAATTTGGCAAATTCCAATGCAGCTTGGTAGATTTCCAAGTAGTCGTCACCTGTTAAAGCCATTTCCATTCCACCACCGAAACCACGCAAATTGAGACTGTTACCACCAAACGCACGACCTGGAGCACCGGCGACTTCACTTAGTAGTGGGCGTAAATCACTGATGATTTCTTCCTGAGAGCGCTCCCTATCTTCCCAGTTCACCAAAGGCACCGTGATAAAAAGAATGTTTGGATCCCATCTTCCAACTACGGTGTAAATAGACTCAATTTCACCTTGGTCGACATTCGGGATCAATAATTCTTCTGTTTTTAACGCTTGTCGATCCATGAAGTTGATTCCAGTTCCATCCGGTCCACGAGCGAAAATACGCACTACTCCTCTATCTTCCGAAGGCAGTAACTCATTTTCCAGTTCATTAAAAACAAAGTAAGCACCACCAGCAATTGCTACACATGCAAACACAACGAGAATGGCGTACTTGAGTACAAACTTGAGGCTACGCTCATAGCCATTTACGCACGCTTTACCAAAGCGACTGAGCAATCCGGGCGTTTTCTGTTTATTCATGTCCAGAGGTGGGATTTTTGCGGTGAGCGCTGGCACAAGGGATAATGCAACAAACGAAGAGATAATTACGCTTCCAGCCAAAATGCCACCAAACTCTCTGAACAATCGTCCTGCGGTAGACGGTAGAAACGCGATCGGCACAAAAACAGCAACTAAGACTGCGGTTGTCGCAACAACTGCAAAGAATACTTCACGTGTACCGATAACAGCGGCTGCACGCGCACCCATGCCAGCGGCACGACGGCGTTGAATATTCTCTGAAACAACAATGGCGTCATCAACTATCAGGCCTGTCGCAAGAACAAGCGCAAGTAAGGTAAGGATATTGATTGAGAAACCAAAGGCCCAAAGCAGCGCCAGCGAACCAATCAAAGAAACTGGAATAGCAAGTGCTGGAATAAGGGTTGCCCGAAATTTCCCAATAAACACCAGCAAAGTGAAAATCACCAAAGCAATGGTGAACACAAGAGATTGCAAAACCTCATTCACTGAATCGCGAATAAACTCGGCGTCATCTGACGTAACGGTCATATTTAGATCGGGGAAACGCTCGCGCAGACTCTCCACCATCAATAAAACTTCATCCGATATTTCAATGGTATTAGAACGCGCTTGTCGAATAACGCCCAAACCAATTACTGGTGTTCCATCCAGTCTAACGATGCTGCTTAAATCGGCAGGTCCAAAATAAACGTTGGCAACATCGCCAACCTTCACGTCGCCAGCAATCACGATATCGCGGACGTCCTGTTCAGATACAGAAGTTGCATCAGCACGAACGATAAGCTGCTGATCGGAAGAACGAATACTGCCCGCAGGAACATCGAATGGCGCCGTGTTTAAGGCTTGTGCAACATCGGAGATGGACAACTGAAAACTGGTCAAACGCAGATTATCAACGCTCACGCGCAATACCCTTTGTCTGTCACCGTCCAGGCGCACGTCTGCAACGCCAGGAATGTTTAAAAACAAGGGAGCCAGGTCGGTTTCAACAATATCGGTCAAGGTCTCTAAGTCGTAACGAGGGCTTGATACGGCAATGTTTACTACTGCCTGAGCATCGTCATCTGCTTTTATGACTGAAACTTGCTCAACTTCTTCTGGTAAACCTCTTTGAACACGTGCAACCGACTCTCTCGTTTCATTAGCTGCGTCTTCAATGTCAACGCCTGGCCTGAATTCGATACGAACTCGGCTGTTACCTTCTTCACTTGAAGCCTGAATAGACTTCACACCGCTCACGCGTGCGGCAGCGCCTTCCAATCGGCTTGTTACTTCAGCATCCACCGTTTCAGGCGCCGCACCCGGATAGTCTGCCCTTACGGTAATAATTGGTCTGTCTACATCAGGGAGCTCTCTCACTTCTAGGCCATAGATAGCAGAGAAACCCGCGACAACGATTAAGAGATTTAATACAAGAATCAGTACAGGACGGCGAATGGATAAAGAGGGAAGATCATCTTTAAAAAGATTGTTATTAAACATTAGATTGCAACCTCTTGTTCAGACTGCTTTTGATTTATCTTTTTACCCAACTTTTCTACTTGGTTCGTTATATTAGCATCGTTCTTGTTCACAATCGCATCTGGGTTTTGAATATTTAAAGGCTGCCCCGAACGAAGTCCCTGTATGCCCTCGATGATCAAAATCTCACCATCTCGAAGATCACCTGAAACAAGGATGCGCCCACGCATACGTTGCTGAACTTGCACATCAACTCGCTTGGCTGCATTATCATCTGCCAACCAGACATAGGCACCGGTAGAGCCCCAGGAAAGCGCAGCCTCGGGAATGGCAACATATCGTTGACCAAGTACTTCCAAAGACACCCTAAAACTCATACCAGGGCGGTACTGGTCGTCTTCATTTTCAAGAAGCGCTCTCGCCCGAATAGTTCTGTCGCCTGTATTTACTCTTGAATCAACTTCCCCAATACGAGCATCCAGGCGAATCGTTCGATCAGTCCACGGTTCCAATTGCACTTCTGGCTTTTGCATAAGATACGAGACCGCCATTTCGGGAGCCACAAAGTTAACAAATAGCGCTTCACGGTCATCAAGCGTGGTTATTTCTGTTTGAGGTGTAATGCGATCACCCACTTCAACTTCCGTCAGACCCACAACGCCATCAAACGGAGCACGCACCAATCTATCTTCTTTATTTTCTTTCGCTTCCTGTAGTGCAACCTCAGCCAGTTTTAACGCAGTGTCAGCTGTGTCTAATTCACTTTGCGTAAGCGCACCTTTCGCGACGCTTTGTTTGACACGATCCAAATTACGTTTTGCGTCTTCTAACTGTATAGTGGCGCGTCGGATAGCGACATCCTGAAGACGGCTATCCATCTCAATCAGAATATCGCCTTGCTTAACTGACTGGCCTGGCACAAAGTTTACTGCTGTAACCTCATCCGATACGCTTGGAAACAAAGTCACAGATCGCTTGGCCTGAGCGGTGCCGACAGCTTCAATCAAGGTCGTTTCGTATTCAAAGCTTAAGGGCTCTACCACTACAAGTTTAGGTTGGTCTGCCCCCCGCCATTGCGAATGTGCATAGGGAACAAACAAGGTCAGTATAAAGGTGAACAAAGCACATTTTTGAAGTGAAAGCTGCATAAGAACCTACTGTTTGAGCATCACTCTACGCTTTTCAAATGCTCTTATTTACATTGATTTTATGAGCTTATTATAACTGAGGACGGCTTAATCTTGATCACTTTTTAGTAAAGATTAAGCCTTTTTAATGAAGAGGCAATTTAAATCATTATTCCTTTGTATAGATGACATTCGGATGGTCATCGTCGTCATCGTCATTTTCATCATCTTCTACATCATTTTGCTCATGTCTGTTCTCAAGACCCGGTTTATAATGGCTATCCCATTTAAAGTCTTGCTCTTCCTCATTTGAATCACTTGTCTCCACCGGCGGCAGACTATCTAAAAAGGCCATCAGGTCCTGACAAACTTCATCTACACCCAGCTTGTGAAATGCGGATATTTGATAATAATCCTCGTCCCACCCCATTTGTTCGGCAATATCGCTACAAAGTTTTTCTGCCTCGTCTTCGAGCATTAAATCGACTTTGTTAAAGACTAGCCATCTTGGCTTTGCAGCAAGTTTAGGGCTGTAGGTTTCCAATTCATGAATAATGGTAAGTGCGTTCTCAACCGGGTCTGAACCATCGGCTGGCATAATGTCTACCAGATGCAAAAGTATTCGACAGCGCTCAAGGTGCTTTAAAAACTGTATACCTAAACCCGCACCATCTGACGCGCCTTCAATTAAACCGGGTATATCCGCGATTACAAAACTGGCTTGCGAATCAAGGCGAACGACGCCTAAGTTAGGAACCAAGGTAGTAAATGGATAATCGGCCACTTTTGGCTTAGCAGCAGATACACTTCGAATAAAGGTAGACTTACCTGCATTCGGCATTCCCAACAAACCAACATCAGCCAAAAGCATTAACTCTAATTGAAGGGTACGAATTTCACCCGGTGACCCGTTGGTTTTTTGTCGAGGTGCACGATTCGTGCTGCTTTTAAATCGCGCATTTCCCAATCCATGAAAACCGCCTTGAGCCACTTTCAAGCGTTGACCATGCTTGGTTAAGTCTCCAAGAACTTCAAGCGTTTCCTTATCAGTTACACGGGTTCCCACGGGTACTTTCAAAGTCAGGTCTTCACCTTTGCGTCCAACACAATTACTGCCCTGACCATTTTGACCTCGCTGTGCGCGATGAAATCGTTCAAAGCGATAATCGATAAGCGTGTTCAGGTTTTCATCAGCTTCGAGGTAAACGCTTCCACCATCACCACCATCGCCGCCATCAGGACCGCCTTTGGGAATGTATTTTTCGCGTCTAAACCCGACGACCCCATTTCCGCCGTCACCTGCTTCGACTCGTATTTCTGCTTCATCTACAAATTTCATTTTACTACTCGATTTTATTGCTTCTGTGTAGAGCACTTGCTCTTTTTGTATAGAGCATTTGCTCTTTGGCATTTGGCTTTTGTTAACAGCACTTACACAGGGAGGCTACTAGTATAGCAAAGACGCTGTTCGCCATCCCGGCCGCTCAACACAGGCCATCCATGGCCTGTGATGCTTTACTATACTAGTAGCCTCCCTGTGCAAGCGCTCCTCAAACTTCATAAAGCTTTTTAAATTAACTAAGCAATATGGCGACTCACCTATAGTCTAGACAATGCCTACCCTTCTGACTACCCAGCATGAGTTTTGTTTGAAGCCTAATGCACAGTAGAAGGGGCGTTCACAAAGTCTCCAAAACCAAGGATGGTTTTGGTGAAGCGGCCATGGATGGCGCAAAGCGTCTTTGTGAACGCCCCTTCTGCTGTGCATACCGATACAAAGCGACAAAAAACCCCGCATGAAGCGGGGTTTTTCTAAAAGCTCGCTAGGTGCTTATTCAGCAACGATGCTAACGTATTTGCGGTTTTTAGGACCTTTGGTTTCAAACTGCACTTTACCATCAGATAATGCGAATAAAGTGTGATCTTTACCAATTCCCATGTTGTCACCTGCGTGGTATTTAGTACCGCGCTGACGAACAATAATGTTACCTGCTAGTACAGACTCACCGCCAAAACGCTTAACACCTAAGCGTTTGCTGATTGAATCACGACCGTTTTTAGTACTACCACCAGCCTTTTTATGTGCCATGTGTTCGTCTCCTAATTATGCCTGGATACCAGTGATTTTCACTTCTGTGAACCACTGACGATGTCCCATCTGTGAGCGTGAATGCTTACGACGACGGAACTTCACAATTTTAACTTTCTCACCACGACCATGCGTAACTACCTCAGCAGTCACTTTGCCGCCTTTTACAAATGGTGTACCGATTTTAATATCGTCACCATTACTGACCATCAAGATATCATCGAACTCTACTGACTCACCTGGAGCAACTTCGATTTTCTCAAGACGAACGGTTTGGCCCTCGGCCACACGGTGTTGTTTACCACCACTTTGGAAAACCGCGTACATAATTCTCTCCGCTGTAGCGCCCATTGCGCTCAATTCAAAAAACAGGGCGCGAATTGTACGTAAACTTTCCTCTCCTGACAAGCCTAATATAGCGAATAATCGCGTTTATTTTGCATAATTTTTATTCGCCAAGGTGTTTATACACGCTTTACTGGCAAAAGCACGTTAAAATCAAACATCTAGTAGCCGAAGCTTTTGAATAATGTAAGAATAATAATCATAAAAGTCGTCTTTTCAGTGTAAAGAGCTGAAAAACAATTTAAGACCATTTATGCGGATGTAAATGTGGATTTAGAGAGCATCAAACAATTATCGAACGCGGATATGCAAGCCGTCAACCAGTTAATACAACAGCAAGTCAGTTCCGACGTTGCGTTAATTGACCAATTAGGTTTTTACATTGTCAACAGTGGCGGAAAAAGGCTAAGACCATTATTGACCGTTCTGGCAGCGCGTGCACTTAACATACAGAATAACGAGCATCATACGCTAGCTGCTATTGTCGAATTTATTCACACCGCAACCCTTTTACATGATGATGTGGTTGATGAATCGACCATGCGCCGAGGGCGAGAAACCGCAAACGAACTGTTTGGCAATCAGGCCAGTGTGTTAGTTGGAGATTTTCTTTACTCTCGCGCGTTTCAAATGATGGTAGAGCTAAAGCGCATGCGAGTCATGGAAATACTTTCAGATGCGACCAACCGTATAGCGCAAGGCGAAGTTATGCAGTTGATGAATTGTAATGACCCAAGCACCACTGAAGCGCGCTACTTAGATGTTATCTACAGCAAGACTGCCAGATTGTTTGAAGCCGCAACGCAGCTCGCTGCTGTTTTGACTGACCAGCGCAGTGATGTTGAAAACGCAATGCAGACTTATGGCAAACATTTAGGCACCGCATTTCAGCTAATTGATGATGTACTTGATTACACCGCTAACTCTGATGAAATGGGTAAACAGGCAGGAGATGATCTGGCAGAAGGCAAACCAACCCTACCCCTCTTACATGCGCTGTGGAATGCACCGGAGGAACAGGCAACAGTCATTAAAAGCGCTATTGAAAATGCAGATGGGATGCCACATTTCGATATGATACTAACCTCAATGCATCAAGCTGGGTCTATTGATTACACAAGGCAGCTTGCGCAAGCGGAAGCTGATAAAGCTAAAGCAGCCATTACCATTTTGCCTGAATCAAATTACAAGAAAGCGCTTTTAAGTTTGGCCGATATAGCAATAAACCGAGATGCCTAAAACTTACTCTTTATCTTCCAAATTGCCTATTTCCAGTACAGGTGCTGCGTCAATGCTCTCCGCATCCATCATGCTGGCTATCCGTTGCATTGTTGCCACCATTTGGCTTTGTTCCCAAAGCTCCAATTGTGAGAATCGATTGATGAAATGCTCTTGAAAGGGCAATGGCGCTTTTTCCAACATCGATTGACCTTCATCGGTTAGAAATACACCTACTCTTCGCTTGTCATCGGTGCTTCTTACCCGCTTAACTAATCCTTTGACTTCTAAACGATCGAGTATGCTAGTCACCGTTGCTGGAGATAGGTTGATATTATCGGCCACTTGCCTAACCATGATCCCGGGCTTTGAAGCAATATTTTGCATTACAATCAACTGTGGGCCAGTGAGTCCGGCCTCTTTGTTAAGCTGTCTTGAGCGAATATCAATCGCACGGATCACCCTGCGTAAAGCAATCAAGAGCTCTTCGTCTTTTTGCATGACTACAATCCTGAAATACTTGCTTCCAAAAAGTGACTATTGATGGAAACAACTGTCGTTTTAATTAGCGAAGTAAATGCAAGAAATGCTGATGTTTGTGATACTGGTCAACGACATCATTTATAACCGCAAGCTTAGACCACCCCATAATGTCATAGTCTTGCCCACCTTCACTAAGATGCACTTCGGCACGATAATAAATGTGTTCATCATCACTGTCGAGGGCTTGTTCATCGGCGTATGCATATTCAGGCTGAACATACTTTCTTCTATGAACACCATAGACGAAATCTTGCTCTTCGCCGTGCTCTACGGTCAATTCTATCCAGTCTTTTTTTTGTTCGATATGAGCAACAATATTGTGTTTGCGAAACTCTTTCACAACGCTATCAAAGGCTGGTTTGACGATCTTTTCAAGGTAATTCTGTACCGCAAGTTTGTTTGGAAAATCAACAATTGTTTGCAATCTTTCCTGCCAGGCTTGCTCGTGTTCAGAGGGGTAAATCGGCGCCGAATTAAATAGCTGCGCCTCGCGTTTGTATTCATCCACTCTTAATGCTTTCATCAAACCTAAAATAGACAGCAATAGAATCAGTGCAAATGGTAATGCAGAAGCTATCGTCATGGTTTGCAAAGCCGTTAGCCCACCGGCTGCCAGCAAGATAGCAGCGACAATACCTACGCCTAGTGCCCAGTAAATGCGTTGCCATACAGGTGTGTCGTTTCGACCATGAGAACATAACATATCGACAACCATTGCACCTGAATCGCAGGATGTGACGAAAAAAATCACTACCATCGCAATAGCAATTCCAGAAAGCAGTTCGTTTAAGGGGAATGATTCCAGAAACAAAAACAGCGCAGCTGAAGCATCTTCATTCACCATGTTGCTTAAACCTGTCTTTTGCTGCTCGATGATCAATTCTATCGCTGAATTACCAAATACTGTCATCCACAAGAGCGTGAACGCAGTTGGAATAAGTAAGACCCCCATTACAAACTCGCGAATGGTGCGACCTCGCGAGATTCTAGCAATGAATAAGCCGACAAAGGGTGCCCAAGCGAGCCACCAGCCCCAATAGAAAATCGTCCACCCGCCAATCCAGTCACTCTTTTCATAGGTAAACAGGTTGAAGGTATTGCGAATGATGTCGGACAAATACGCACCTGTATTTTGCAGATAAGCCTGTAATAAAAAGACCGTTGGACCAAGCACCAGAACAAAAATCAGAAGCGCTACAGCCATAATCATGTTGGCTTCTGATAAACGTCGAATGCCTTTATCCAGACCAGACACAACTGACACGATGGCAATAGCGATGATGGCAGTCATTAACAGAATCTGATTAAAAGCACTTACTTCTAAACCGAAAAGATAAGACAGACCGCTGTTGATTTGGGACGCTCCCAAGCCAAGCGAGGTAGCAACACCAAAAATTGTGCTAATCACCGCAAAAATATCGACAGTATGTCCAGTCCAACCATAAATTCGGTTTCCTATGAAGGGAAACAAGGAAGAGCGAAGGGTTAACGGCAAATTGTGTCTGAAACTAAAATACGCCAGCACGAGTGCAACAATTGCATATATGGCCCATGCATGCAGCCCCCAATGGAAAAAGGTAGTTTTCATCGCTTCGCGCACCGCTTCAACCGTACCGGCTTGCGCACTAGGTGGCGACAGGTAGTGCATTACAGGCTCAGCTACGCCAAAAAACATTAAGCCTATTCCCATGCCAGCAGCAAACAGCATAGAGAGCCAGGTTAACAAGGAATAATCTGGCAGCGCATGATCAGGCCCAAGCCTTATGGAGCCATAGCGCGAAAGCCCTAAATAAATCACTGCCACCAAAATAATGGCAACACTTAGCACGTAAAACCATGATCCATTTAGCACAATGGCCGATTGCGCGCTTTGAAACAAACGATCGGCCAACTCTGGGGCAAAAACAGCAAAAAGCAATAACGCCACAATGGCGCATGACGCGGGCACAAATACCTTTTTATTAAGCGGAGAGGACAAATTGGGTGACTGCAAAGTTATATCCTGAAAAAGTTATATTCTGAAAAAATTAGGTCCTGAAAAAGTAAGGTCCTGAACATGACCCCAATTCTGAGGTTATCGCACTCGCGATAAAATTGCTATTTACTACAATGCTAATGCTTAGATTTCTAATTATAAAAACGCAAAATTATTGCATCTTGGCCAATATAATCCAAATTAATTGTCATTTAGTAGTAAATAATGGCTATAATTATAGTTAGAACACTATGCATTTTGCAGTTTATAGCAAGATGTTTATCATTATTTAGTTTGAACACGTTTTTAAAAGCCGTTTTCTAAAAAAATCAGACGTGATATCACATTTAACCTGACTTAGGGGTATACACACACATGAATAAATCGAGAATAAGTTTGGCCGTTTTTGCGGCCCTGGCGAGTTCTTCTGTTTTTGCTCAACAAGAGCAAGGCAATGCAAAAGCAAAAATTGAAACCATTGAAGTAACCGCTACCAAGCGCGCTGAATCCATTCAAGATGTTCCCGTTTCGGTAACAGCGCTTGATGGAGAGGCGCTTGAAAGTCTTGGCGTGGATGATTTTAATGACTACGTCGAATTTTTACCGAACGTTACTTTTCAAGGTACAGGCCCCGGCCAAAATGAGATATACATTCGTGGGGCGGCCACTACACAAACCAATATCTCAGTTTCATCTGTCCAGGCCCTTCAGCCGTCGGTCGCCTTATACCTAGACGAGCAACCTATTTCCATGCAGGGTCGAAACCTGGATGTGTATGCAACCGATATGGAGCGAATAGAGGTTTTACCTGGCCCGCAAGGGACACTGTTTGGTGCAAGTTCACAATCTGGTACGGTGCGCCTGATTACCAAAAAACCGGATCACTTTGGCTTTTCAGCAGGCGTTGACACGGATTTTTCTACCACGCGAGGCGGTGAAAACAGCAATTCTGTAGAAGCATTTTTTAATTTTGTTGTTACCGATAATTTAGCCGTTCGAGTTGCCGCTTATAACGCAAAAATGGGCGGTTGGATTGATAATATCGAAAACCGTCCGGGCGAAGGTGGTTATATCGGTAGCGCTGTAGTCATTGACCGTATTTCAGGGGGTGTACTTAGTGACCCGGAAAACACTCCTGTTGTTTCTCCAAACAATGACCGCTTAGTAGAAGATGACTTCAATGACGCCATATACTCAGGCGCGCGCTTTGGCGTGTCTTACATCATCAACGATGACTGGAAACTTCTCGTTCAGCACACTCAACAGACACTAGAGACCGAGGGTGTATTTGCGTATGACCCTAATCTTGATGGTGAGAGTTCAACCAATCGCTTTACGCCAGAAGACAATGATGACGAATTTGGTTTAACGACCTGGACCTTGGAGGGCCGACTTGCCAAACTTGACGTCGTTTACACCGGTGGATACCTTGATCGGGATATTGATTCAACCATCGATTACACTGGTTATACTAACGGTGGATTATTTTCAGCTTATTATGTGTGTAATCACTATGAAGCCGCGACCCCTGCTGATGAGCGCTGCCTGGATCCCACCAAATTTTATAAAGAAGATACCTCAACTTCACGTATGACTCACGAGCTTCGTATTAATACAGATGCCGATAATGATTGGCGGGTTACGGCCGGTATTTTTTATGATGAGCAAGATGTTGATACGGTTGGCTTGTTTAACATCGCCAACACTGAGTTAGGCTTTTTCACTGACTTACAGCGTATGCTTGTAGGTAATGAAGGCATCAATAGCGATGGCGGCCCTTTCCCGTCTGAAATTAGCTTTGTCAATGATGTGTCCCACGGTATTGATCAAATAGCGGTATTTGGTCAACTTGAATACGACTTGACTGAAACCTTAACCGCGAGTGTGGGAGCGCGCTGGTATCAAATTGATGATATTTACAAAGGCTCTACTACCACCGTAGATGTAAGTCGAAGGCTGCGTGCCTTTGGTACCCTTGACCCAGCGGAATTAACCGCTGTTGGCTTAGACCCTGCGGCAGTACAATCTGCAATCGATAGTGGCCAGTTAGACGTTGGTCTATTAGATGACGACGGAGTGTTAACCGTAGATGACACGATTTTTAAATTCTCACTGGATTGGAGAGCATCTGATGATGTACTCCTGTTTGCAACATACTCTGAAGGCTTCAGACCACCTGTAACTAATCGTGTAGGCGGTGGACTGGCAACTAATCAGTCAGGTGCTTTTGAAGGTTTCCGTATTCCTGTTTATTCACTTACCGATACGCTGGATAACTACGAACTGGGAATGAAAGGTGATTTTCTGGATGGGATTTTACGTGTAAATGCAACGGCATACTATTCTGAAATCACGGATCTGCAGACCTCGCGATTTGACCCAACAAATATCAGCTTTTTGGTCTTCACCGATAATGTAGGGAACGCAGAAATTACAGGTCTGGACGCCGATATCACTTGGCTTGCGACAGATAACCTCATCGTTGATGGTGCTTTTAGCATTCTGGATACTGAGCTTACCGACGTGAATCCGGAACTTGAAGGTATTGCTCTGCCTGTTGGCGCAGAACTGCCTTATTCGGCAAGTTTTTCAGGGAATTTGCGTGCCAAGTACTTCTATGAGTTAGAGAATGGCTTAACCGGCTATGTGAACGGCTCAATATCCTACACTGGCGACAGGTTAGCTGGCATGAATATGGACGCCTTTGTGGTAGAAGATGCCACCCAACTAATCTATGGCACTGGCTCTGGTTTACCCATAGAACAAGAAGCCGCAGTGTTCGAAGGTGTGACTTATGCTGATGCAGACGGAAATACTTTCCGAGGCGGGCGTTATGTGCAGGAAAGCTATTATATCGCGAATGTGGCTTTTGGTATTACTAACGATGAGTGGAAAGCTGAGCTATATGTCGATAACGTATTTGATGAAAATGCAGTGCTATATATCGATACCCAGCAGTTTACGCCCAAGGTAGTAACAAATCGCCCACGTACGGTTGGGGTAAGACTGTCTTACGACTTCTTCTAGCCCTTTTTTACCAACCAAAAGGCAAGCGCAAAGCTTGCCTTTTTTATATCAGTCAGTAGGCTAAAAGATTAGCGTATACAAAAAGGCAGGAATGAAGATTTGAGTAAAGAACAAGCTGAGACATCATCAAATGAGCAGAGCAATGATCCGGTGAAGATTCAGTCGGCGCAGCAAACGATCAAATCACTTATCTCTCAGGGTAATTTTCATGACGCAATCAATCAATGCCGTGAGCACTTAAGCACTCAAGATAACGGCACGGAAAACAATCTGTCAGACAAAATTACGTTTTTGTATTTATTATCCGTGTCCTACCGCTTAAGTGGCGAATTTAATAAAGCTATAGAGACGAACAAGCAAATCCTTACGCTTAAGTCATCGCATGCAAGAGCACATCAGGAACTGGCCTACGTTTATCGAAACCAAAACCAATCGCTGCAGGCAGCCAAACATTTTTATTCTGCCACCCAAATTAATCCTGCCTTGCTCTCAAGCTGGAAAGCTTTATTGAGCTTTTATCAAGATACTCAGAACCTGAAGGCTGTAAAGCTTGCTCAGGGACAAATTGACTATTTGGAAGCTTTGCCCAAACCGATATTGCATGCGCGCGATTTAATCTATGATGGGCAGCTTTACGGAGCAGACAGGCTGTGTAGACAGTATTTGCAGCAGCATAAACATGAAGCCGAAGCGATGTTATTGTTGGCTGAAATTGGTATTAAACTGAAAGTGTATAACGATGCTGAGTTTTTACTGGAAAGTTTACTTGCGCTTTACCCTGAGCACAAAGCCGGCGGGCTTGAGTATTTGAAACTATTATCAAAAATGGGACGATTTCAGGCCGCTAAAGATTGCGCAGATACTTTACTTAAAGCACATCCAATGCATCCACCGATAGTAAGTGCGAAAGCCAGCGCCATGGTTGGTCTGGGTGAATTAGACCAAGCGATTGCCTTATATCAACAGCTTATTGACAATACAAGCGAACAAGCTGCCCTATATCTTTTGCTTGGCCATGCGCTTAAAGCAAAAGGCGAGTTTGATAAAGCGATATCAGCCTATCAAAACGCTTATAAACAGCGAGCCGACTTCGGCGATGCTTATTGGAGTCTTGCAAACACAAAAACCTACAAATTTAGTGATAAAGAAGTATCACATATGCAAGAGCAAATCGAAAAGCAGGCCAGACAGCAGTCAATATCGCAAGAACAAGATCACATCGATGCAGACGATAAAATTCACTTCTATTTTGCTTTAGGCAAGGCGCAGGAGGACCAAAAAAATTACGATGCGGCTTTTGACTATTACAGCAGGGGAAATGCTCTCAAGCGCTCTCAGCTTGACTACAAGCCTGAAATTATCAGTCAACAGGTAGCGAATCAAAAACGTGTATTTATGCCTTCATTATTCGATGCCCTGAAAGGCTGTGGATGTGAGGCGCCTGACCCCATCTTTATTGTTGGCTTGCCAAGAGCGGGCTCTACCCTGCTGGAACAAATTTTGGCATCTCATTCCAAGGTGGATGGTACGATGGAGCTGCATAATATTATGGCGCTTGTCTCTCGTTTAAGGGGAAGTCGTTTAAGGGGAAGTCGTTTAAGGGGAAGTCGTTTAAAGGGAACTCACTTAAAAGGTGCGCGCTCAAGCGAAAAGGGCCAAGCCTATCCGGATATGCTAGAGAAGCTTGACCCACAGTACTTCGCTCGATTTGGACAGCAGTACATTCAGGATACCAGGGTATATAGAGACGCCGCTCCTTTTTTCATTGATAAAATGCCGAATAACTTTATGCACATTGGACTTATTAAACTCATCCTCCCTAATGCGAAAGTTATCGATGCGCGGCGAGAACCCATGGCGTGTTGTTTTAGCGGCTTCAAGCAACTTTTTGGCGAAGGGCAAGAGTTTACTTATGGGCTTGATGATATTGCCCAATACTATCTGGACTATGTCGAGATGATGGCACACTGGGACAGAGTGTTACCCGATTTTGTGCTGCGTGTTCAGCATGAGGACGTGTTAAATGATTTGGAAGGACAAGTAAGACGCATCCTGAAATTCTGTAACCTGGAATTTGAACAATCCTGTCTGGACTTTCATAAGACCAAACGGGTGATAAAAACACCAAGTTCAGAGCAAGTGCGCCAACCAATCTTTAAAAGCAGTGTGGAGCAATGGAAACATTTCTCCGAGCAGCTACATCCGCTGAAAGAGCGTTTAGCCGACATCCTGTGAGGGATGTCGGACAATGACTTACTGACTGATACTCATCTCATCAATCAAATTATTTGCCCCATCAACATACTCCATCACCCACAGCATATAGCGAGAATCAACATGGATACTTCGAGTGGTTTTTGGGTCAAAATCCCAATCTGAGTTTACGCTTTCAAAGGTTCCATCAAACAATAGCCCCACCAGTTCAGCTTGCGCGTTCAGGGTTGCAGAACCTGAGTTTCCGCCTGTTACATCTAAATCAGAAAGAAAATTGACGGGCACGCTATCAATGCTTTCAAGCTTGTATGGGCCATATTTTTCAGTTTCGATCAGCTCAAGCTGTTTGCCAGGCGAATTAAAAGGCGCTGTTCCGGTATCTTTTTCAGTAATGCCTTCAAGTCGTGTGAAGGGTTCATAAATCAATCCATCTTTTGGCGAGCCTCCCATGACGTTCCCATAAGTTACCCTCAATGTGCTGTTAGCATCAGGATAGACAACTTGTCCGTTTTCTTTTTGCCAATCAATAATTGCACTCATATAGTCAGGTTGTAAGGCCGCTAGCAAACCTGCGCGTTCTTTTGCTTCGTTTTCACGCTGTATACTTTCATCAAAAAGCGCCACCGCAAGTTGCATAAACGGATCGTCACTTTTTTCCAGCTCCTCTTTGCTGGCTTGCATCAGCGCTAAACGCGTTTCAACGTCATTAAGGCTTGTTCCTTCATAAAAACGGTTTAGCTGCGGACCAAGTGCCTGCGTTTCATCCAGATTTAAGGCCTTGTCTAAAACTTCAACACGGTTCGCTTCTGGCTCTTGCAGGTAGCGTGAAAGATACATTGCCCATAAAGCTCTATCTACCTGAGGATCGTATCTGCGGTCGATGCGCTTTAAGCTTTCTTCAAAACGCGTCATATCGCGCTGCTGATAGCCAATTTCGCGCGCCGCATCAGGCTTTTCTCGCTCTATAGCAAGGCGGTACAAACGCTGAGCCACGCCTAATAACTGTGGACGAGTTGCAAAGTCATACCAAAATTCCTGTTTATCCGCCTGTGCACTCTCTTTTGCCAGGGTGTTGAGCTGCTCGATAGACTGAGCCGTTGCTGTTCGCGACTCAGATTTTGATAGCCATTCATTTAAAGCTGCTTCTCTTGCTTTTCTTCGTTCAACAAGGCCGACTCGCTTTGCTCCCTCTAATTGCCCTTTGGTGTTTTTCAAAAAATTGTTCAAACCGGCCAAAGAAGACTCATATTTTACCCGAGCGTCGCTACCTTCCGGAGCGGCCTGCTCTATCACTGCTATCCATTCACTGATCAAATCAATATAAGTGGGATATAGCCAATTAAATACATGCTCAACGCGAGAAAGTAAGGCATAACGATTGGTGCTACCTGGATAACCTGCCACCATGACAAAGTCTCCTGCATCAACGCCTTTTGCCGATACTTTCAAAAAGTGCTCGGGTCGATAAGGCTTGTTGTCTTCGCTGTAATCAGCCGGTTTTCCATCTGGCCCCACATAAGCGCGATAAAATGCGAAGTCACCGGTGTGACGCGGCCACATCCAGTTGTCGATGTCACCACCGTATTTACCAATAGAATCAGCAGGCGCATAGGCAATACGCACATCTCTTATCTCTAACTGCTTAATAAGCTTGTATTCTTTCCCCTCAAAAAAGGCGCTTACCGAACAGCGATAGCCAGCTTCTTTCTCACATTCACTGACAATTGCCTTTCGTTTGTCAGTGATAGCGTCAAAGCGCGCTTTGCCAACCAGGCTAGCAGGAATATCTCCCAGTACTTGTTCCGTAACGTCTGAAAATGCTTCTGTTACATAAATGCGAGAGCCCGGCGCAGCTGGCAATTCTTCTTCCAGCGTTTTTGCAAGAAAGCCATCCTCCAGATAATTGTTTTCTGCCGTGCTGTTAAATTGCACCGAACCACGGGCGCAGTGATGGTTGGTAACCACCAAGCCTTTTGGTGACACAAATGAAGCTGAGCATCCCCCTAAAGATACAACGGCGCCCATTGGAAAGTCCGTAAGATTACTCAAACTATCGGGCGAAATTTTCAAACCCGTTTTAGCTAAATCATTTTTTATAAGTGGTAATTGTTCGGGGGTAAACATCCCCTCTTTCGCAATGGCTGAACTCGCACTGGCGATAAGAGCCATTGCAAGCGTGAAAGTACGAATTTTTTGCATGCTTTTTCCTTGCTGTCCTTGTTGATGTATTGTTTTATTTTTATCTTGATTTTCAGTATGTGGTTTTTGTAATAAAAACTGCCTTAAACACCCAAATCGCGGGTCATGTTTTCATTTCTGTCTTTATGGACAATCACATCATCTTCTATGCGAATTCCTCCATAGGGCCGTAGTTTGTCAACCACGTCCCAATTAACATACTTTGAATGCTCAGATGATTTAAGCTCAGCCAGAAGTGAATCAATAAAATAAAGTCCTGGTTCAATGGTAAAAATCTGACGAGGCTCTACTGTTCGGGTGCAGCGCAGAAACGGATGATCTTCTGGGGCAGGCAACGGCGTGCCTCTATCATCATTTACATGTCCGCCGACGTCATGTACCTGAAGACCTAAGAAGTGGCCCGTTCCATGTGGGAAAAATGTACTGACGATTTTAGCGTCAACGGCATCTTCTGGATGCATATTTAAAATCCCGGCATGAGTAAGGATTTCGGCCACACCTGCATAAGCGGTTCTATGCACATCCACGTAACTTACATTCGGTTTTAGCGCATCGACGCATTTGAGCGTGAGGGCATCAACCTGTTGAATTAGTTCGGCAAATTCCCCCTGCTCATAGGCGTAGGTTCGGGTGATGTCAGCCGCATAACCATGAAACGAAGCGCCAGCATCAATTAAAAAACTCAGATGTTTCGAAGGCGCGCTTGTATCAACACGCATATAATGCAAAATTGAGGTATGTTTATTTAGCGCAACAATGTTGTTATACGGCATATCATTGTCACCTTGCTTTGCCGCTAGCAAATACGCCTGGTTAATCTCAAATTCGCTTGCCCTGGCATAAAACGCCTCTTTGGCAGCGAAATGAGCGCGAGCAGCAATCGCGTTAGCCTGACGCATGCAGTCCAGCTCGTAGTCAGTTTTATAGGCGCGGTGGTAGTGCAAATAATGCAAAACGCGATCAGGATTTACCAAATCAAAGCCTAATGCTTTTGCTACTTCAATGTATTCACCAATATAAGCATACTTGCTTCTATCGTACGGCAAGTGCTTCTCGACTCTATTGGCTTGTTTGAGCAGTATAATGTCAAAGTGCTCTGCCCAAAAATCTGAGGGTTCTTCGGGTACCCAATGCCAAAAATCGACTGGGCGGTAAAAAATCAATTTGGGTTTATTAATGCCGTCTACAATTAACCAGCAGTTTGGATTATCAATTACCGGCAACCACGCTTTGAATTGAGGGTTGACCTTAAATGGATAGTGATTGTCGTCTAAAAACTGATGTTTGGCCTGGCCTGAATGGATAATAATGCCGTCTATGCTTTCACGTTGAATCGCTTCAAGTGTTCGAGCCTGTAGGGTTTTAATATGCTCTGCATAGCTTGTTACAAAACTTTTTTGTTGCCTTTCTTGCTTCATCGACAAGTTCCTTGAAATATAGCTCAGGTGAGACTTTGTATATTAAATCAATGTGTTAAATTCACACGGCGCAAAGAATGCGGCCAAGAATGTTTTATTATGACTTAAAAACTGCAAGGCTAGCATGAAGTACAAAAAAAGTCAGGCAAGAGCCATATCTGCCTGACTTTACTATGTAACAGCATTTGTTACGCGTTTGACACAATAACTTAACTAATTGTTAAGTGTATCAAACACGTTCTGAGACATGCTCTTATCATCGCTGTCGTCCACTGAGCGAACTCTTGCTCCCCAGCTCCACCAGCGACGGCTAGTTGTTTCATCAAAATCAATGACAATACCATTTGCCGACACATTGTTGATAATTGGCGCATAAATTCCGCCAACCCGGTCGTTGTTGATGTGTTGTGAATGGTTCACCCGTTCTCCCATTAAAATGGGGTAATGATTGGATAAGAAAGCGGATGGCGCACGAGATGAGCGCAAAACCCCGTTATTGCGAATAGAAGAAGAGCATGATTCATAATTATCAGAACGATTTGCTCCGCACGCACTATGCAAAGGAACAACGCTGTCGTCTTTACCTAAAATGAACGGTTTGGTGATACCGGCATATTCGGTGCCTGTACCAACAAAACGCAAACGCGGTACACCTTGATTAGACTGTGCAATCCGCCGAGCATTAGCGGGGCGAAGGTCGTTGACAACACCTAAACCTGCACTTGAAGGATCAACACCTAAAAACGCTCTCACCACCTGACGGACAGTAAAATCAACCAGACCACCACCTGTTGCCACATTCGCGGCTAGATCTGCAAGTTCAGTTCCGCCGCCAGCACCAGCAAAATCAATGACCGTTAATACTTTAACGCGGTTTTGATCAATTCCCCACTGCCCCAGTCGACTCAATGCATCTCTTAAAACCAAATCGCCGGTAGAATGCGTCACATAAACGCAACCTTGCATACACAGACCGCTTGCTTCAAGCTCTTGAAAGTGACGCTTGAACTGATCCTTAATTCCTCCACTCACTCTGTCAACGCTTGAGAAATAATGATGGCGGTCTGCGCGATTTGTCCAAAAGTCACCAAAATACTCTCTCGATTGCTGAAGCAGAAACTGCTCATTTGGTGGCGTATCTTGCAGGTCGCTAAAGTTAAATCCATGGACTAAAATAACGGGCTTTCCAGCGATGGCTGAAAGCGCATTCGCTGAAAAGCACAACAGGCTTATCAATAGTAATTTAGCTAGTTTCATCGGTTTTCCTACGTGTTGGGTTTGAAGCGTCTACGCGCCTCTTTTGGTTTATTGATTTAATATCACTGGTCTCATTAGTGTTGGCCGCCACTGACACTACTCAGACGACGTAAAAAAGCTTCTCTTTCCTGCGCGAGTTCATTCCGATAGGGCTTATCTTCATATCTGTCAAACGAAAAGGCGTCAATTTCATAAGCTTGTGATTGACTGTTTCCCTGCTGATCAACACTCTCTCCTTCTTCTGCCCCACGTCGTATTTGCAAGTGTTTGAGAATGTAAGGCCCCTCATCTAAATGAAATTTGAGCGCCTGGATGTGCGCTTTAAGCACCATTTCCTGTTCACCTTCCCCCAATCTCGCCTCCTGCTGCAGTTGAACAAGAGGCTTTTTGCCGCTTTGGTCATAAAGTACTGCGCTAAGATAAAAGTAACCTTTTTCATGCACCTCTAAACTAAGCGGAATATCAAGATATTCGGCATTTGGGTTAGGATAATCGAGACCGGTAATGGTGGCCGACGGGTCATGGTATTGAAGCGACGCTGTTGAGAAAAATATCTCGCCATCTGCCTCTACCCTTGCGGCAACTTGCAGTTCCTGCGGTAGTGATGTTTCCTCAAGTTCCATTGCACTCACGCTGGCATTGAATTTCCAGGTTTCTTCGAAACGTCGATTCAGCTCAATAGGAATAATTTCTTTTCCGTCGATGTGAGTTAAACTCGCCTCGGCGCTTACCGATGCTGAATCGGGTACATTCGCTAAGGTAATCAATACCTCTATATCGTCACCAACAAAGTGCTGATATTGCTTGGTTGCGACACTCAAGCGTACTTTTCCATAGAGTTCTGAATCGAGCGAAAAGTCCGTCGCATTTTCTTCAAATGGCGCAAAGGTAACAATTTGAGCTGGGTCTTTTATTGGTTGTGAATTGACAGGATACTGCGCCGTGTCACTGTAAGCGTTAGCGATATCCTCTATTTGCGTAGCTAAACTAATTTGAGCCTCAACAGGCTTATCAATACCCTGCTTCTTAGGGTTAAACGCAGATAGATGGGGCCTTGCTTCAGGCTTCTCTAACGGTACAAGAGCTTGATTCTGGTTCTCGACAAGCGCTTCGTCTTCTGAAGAAAGCATTCTAACCGTGAAAAACACAATAATAATGCATACAGCAATGGCAATAACATAAAAACTTGACTTTGACATGCGCTCGTCTGGTCATCGGATGAGATACGCACAAATGTATCTAACTTTTAAACAAATGTTAACAACTTTTTTACATAAAAATTTGATTCTCTTGTTGAACTTTTAAATTAAAAAGGAGCACTAAGGCTTGTCAATTCAATGACAAAGCGCAAATTAGATAGGCTTTTGCCTTACACACGATTTGGAATTTATTTACTGCCAATTTACCGTTTATTGAATGAACGAACATTGGGTGTTTATATGTTTTTTAAAAGGATTTCTTCATGAAAATTAAAGCAATCAGTTTTGCTTCTCTTGCACTTTTATCCGCCTCAACCTTGGCACAGGAGTATCAATTTTTTGCTGATGCTGCTTACACTGACTATCAAGATGGCGATTTATCCGTCTTAAGCGTTAATACGCAGTATTATTTCGACCCAATCAAATCATTAGGTCCTTTCAATGAGTTTGATTATTTAATTACTAAAAGCAATATTGTGGGTTCTTACACGAATTTCGATTTTACCGGCGAGGACTTTAATACATATACAGTTTCGGGTGAATGGTACATTGGTGACTTTTTAATTGGTGGCAGATATACCGATTTTGAAAATGATGATAGTGGCGAATTACGGCTAGGCTATTTACTTTCATCTAACTTTTTAGTGGACGTGCGTTTACCCGATTCAGATGCTCCTTATGATGCGCTTTTTAGTGCGACTTATCAGCACGATTTGGCAAATGATGCATACATTGGCTTTACCGCATCAGTAGATGAAGAGCTTAGCTATTTTAGCTTATCATCCCGCTATTTTGCGCCATTAGGTGGGGCGACCTACTTTGCGATTGGTGCGTCCTATGCAGATGCTGATAACCGAGATGATATTTGGTCTATTGACGGAACCTACTATTTTTCAAAAGCCAGCTCACTCGGCGCAAGCGTCTCTGAAAATTCCATAGGCATAAACGCGCAGCATTATTTTACGCCCAACTTTAGTGTGGGCGGTGGATATACATGGGCAGACAGCGATTTCACCGGTGATATATTAAGCTTACGTGCCCGTTATCAGTTTTAAGCTCAAAATAGCTTAAATTATTAGTCAGCCATTAATTCCATGCGGCTAAAGTTTGCAAAAACCGTCTCTTGAGGCGGTTTTTGATTAAGCTTGTCCTGATAAATTTGCTGATAAGCCAACACCGCTTTAACGTAGTTTCGCGTTTCCCGATAGGGAATAGTTTCTACCCAGATATCGGCTGGCACTGCGCTATCTTCTGGCAGCCATTCATTTACCTTTCGCCAGCCTGCATTATAGGAAGCAGTTGCAAGCAAGGCATTGTTATTGAGTTTATTCATTAAATAACGCAGGTACTTATTACCAATACGGGCATTGACGTCAGGTTTATATAAATCTCGTGTTTGAAAACGACGATCTTCAAGATAACGCGCGGTACTAGGTAAAATCTGCATCAAGCCTCTGGCATCAGCAGATGATTTTGCATCAGGCATAAATGAGCTTTCACGCCTTGCGATGGCAAACGCCCATTCTGGAGGAATGTCGTTTTTTTGTGCCTCGCGAACAAGCAAATCCTCAAAGGCTTTGGGAAAGCGTTTATCCACATCATTAAGATAGCCCAGGCGCGACAGGGTGAATATCGATTGGTCGTGCCACTCCCACGCAGTGCTTACCACAGCAGCGGTAAGACTATCCTCGTCGTTTAAGTTTCGCTGGGTGTAATTCCATTCTAAGCGTGCATGGTAAAATCGATCTAACTTTCGAAGCTCATACGCTCGCTGTGTCGAAGGCATATTTACAATAGTTAAAATCGACGAAGGAGAGGCTTTAATTGGTTCATTTTTAAGAGAATGCGGTACATCCAAACGCGCACTTGCCAAAAAGCCATAGTAGTGTCTTTCTTCGGCCAGTTGCTGATACAAAAGCTTGGCCTCTTGCGTTCTGCCCAGCTTTTCATAAGCTCTGGCGAGCCAGTATTGAAACTGATTTTCGTTGGTCAGTTGTGGTGACGATTTTTCAATTAAAAGCGCAATGCTTTGCCAATCGGCTTTTTTGAGCAAATAAGCCAGATGCCAACGCATAGTTTCAGACTCAGGCTCTACCAGCGATGCTTCAACTAACCAACGCTCCGCGTCTGGATGCTCTTCAATTGCCAGCGCGACCGCGAAGCGATGAATGATTCTGGCGCGCTGGGAATCTGAAAATGTAATGCGTTTTTTAGCTCGTTCGTAGGTTTTGAGCGCCAGATCCTCATCCCGCCAAATTAAACGAGATAAGCCGTAGCTAATGATCTGCGCTTCAATCCCCGGCAAGCGACCCTTGTAACGAATTAAGTGCCTTACATTTGCAGGATCTCGTCTTACTTCTAACCAACGATCGGCCAAGTATTGCTTATCTTCAGGTAACAACCTTTTCAAATACGGAATGAGGGTGTGCTTTCCGCCATCCGCCGCTTTTTCGATGCGATGCAGTATTAAATCTTCGGTCAGCTTGCCCGCCTTCATCCATACCCCAAACAAAGGGTCGCAAGCTTCATGTTGCGATTCTCCAATGTTCCAAAGCGCAGGCAATTGTTCGAATATTGTCTCCTTTGCTACACCCGCTTCGTACTGATACCGTAAAAAATGGCATTGAAGCTTGGCATTAGAGGTATGCTTATAAAACTCGATAAAAAGCGAGCGGCGATTGCGCTTAATCAGATATTCGAGCCATTCCCGGCGTAAAGATCGGGCAAAAGGCGCATCACCATACTGATTTAGAAATTCTCTAATGGCATCTTCGTCATCAAGCGACATTCTGTGACGAAGTTTTTTTTCGATTAAATAAGGAACAAGAGGATAGTCATCCAACTCACGAACCGCTTCAAGCAGGTCCTTATTATCCATACTCCAAACGCTTCGCTCGGCTCGTAAAAAAGTGGCGCGCTGCTGCTCTCGCTTGGCATCGTCAATTTTCAGCAAAGGTCCAATTACCGGATCATCAAGAATATCCGTCGCCTCAGCCGAAAGCTGTGACGCTGCCGAAAATGATAAGACCAGGAGTATAACGAAACAGCTGATGCCAAATACCTGCGAGTGCTTCACAAAGATCCCTAATTACCTTAAAAACAAGATTGATGTCACGTGGATTGATTTACGCCTATCACCAAAATAAATAAGCCTTGCTACCTTGAATATCGTAGTATTCACAGCAACATAGTTTATACACTAAATTAATCCTTTGGTTCCCTCAAGGGACAGGAATTTATTTTTTATAATTCACCTATCGGGTGTTGTAGTCTAATCTTTACCCCGATAATTGAAATTAAGTCACAGGAGAAATGCATGATGTACGAAGGCAAAAGTCTATCCGTCAGTATGACAGATGACGGTATTGCTGAACTAGTGTTTGATGCCCAAGGTTCGGTAAATAAATTTGATAAACAGACGGTGCAAGAGCTTAGCGAAGCAACCGCTTCAATTATTGGAACAGACGGCGTAAAAGGCGTACTCGTGCGTTCGGCAAAAAGCACCTTTATCGTTGGTGCAGACATTACGGAATTTACCGATTTATTTTCAATGGAAGAGTCAGAAATTCTGGCGTGGGTAGCAAAAACATCTCAGGTCTTCGACCGTTTTGAAGATATTCCGGTGCCGACCATTGTAGCGATTAACGGGTTTGCACTAGGCGGCGGTTGTGAGATGGCGCTGGCTGCAGATCTGCGAGTCGCCGACACCACTGCCCGCATTGGTTTGCCTGAGGTAAAACTAGGTTTAATGCCGGGTTTTGGCGGAACGGTTCGACTACCGCGTTTAATCGGTTCAGATAATGCGCTTGAATGGATGACCACTGGCCGCGACCGTGATGGACAAAAAGCCTTGAACGAAGGTGCTGTTGATGCAGTGGTTGCACCTGACAAACTTCACGCATCTGCCAGAAAAATGCTGATTAGTGCCATTGAGGGCAAAATTGACTGGAAAAAGCGCCGCAAGCAAAAAGTGTCACCTTTGATGCTAAACACAAATGAAGCGATGATGAGCTTTTCAACCGCTGCTGCCATGGTTGCGGCTCAGGCAGGAAAGCACTATCCGGCGCCACATAAAATGGTAGAGACAGTACAAAAAGCGGCTGCATTGGGACGTGAAGGTGCACTTAAGCTGGAAAACGAAGGTTTTGTGGCACTGGCAAAAACCGATGCCTGCAAGGCGCAAGTGGGTATTTTCCTGGCCGATCAGGTGGTTAAAGGCAAGGGTAAGAAACTGGCTAAATCGTCTACCAAAGAGGTAAAACAGCATGCCGTGTTAGGTGCTGGCATAATGGGTGGCGGTATTGCTTACCAGGGAGCAGTAAAAGGCGTGCCTACTGTGATGAAAGATATTGCTCAAAATGCCTTGGAGTTAGGGCTTGCAGAGGCCAGTAAAATTCTCAATAAAGGTATGCAGCGTGGGAAGGTCGATGCTAAAAAGATGGCAAGCACCCTCAACAATATCGTCCCCACCTTAGATATGAACGCTATCAAAGATGCTGACCTGGTCATAGAAGCAGTAGTTGAAAATCCAAAAGTTAAAGCTGCAGTACTTAAAGAAACTGAGGAAACCGTTGCTGAAGATGCAATCATTACCTCCAATACTTCAACGATTTCTATTAACCAACTTGCAAAAAGTTTGAAAAAACCCGAACGTTTTTGTGGTATGCACTTTTTTAACCCAGTGCATAAAATGCCTCTGGTCGAAATTATTCGTGGCGAAAAAACCGATGACAATACTATCGCAACAGTTGTTGCTGCCACTTTAAAAATGGGCAAAACCCCCATTGTTGTGAACGATTGTCCGGGATTTTTAGTCAATCGCGTGCTTTTTCCGTATTTTGCTGGCTTCAGCAAGTTAGTGCTTGATGGCGCTGATTTTACTGAAGTTGACAAGGTGATGGAAAAGGTCTTCGGTTGGCCCATGGGTCCCGCTTATTTGCTGGATGTGGTAGGGATGGATACTGCAGACCATGCCGCTGGTGTAATGTCAGAGGGCATACCTGAGCGCATGCAAAAAATTGATAACGACCCCGTCACGCTGTTGTACAGCAATGAACGCTTGGGACAGAAGAACGCAAAAGGTTTTTACAACTACGGTACCGATAAACGCGGAAGGCCAACTAAAACAGCAGCTGAAGAGGCGTACGAACTGTTTAAGCCACATATGGCTCAAAGTCAGTCATTCGACAAAGAAGAGGTAATTGCCCGTTTGATGATTCCTATGGCAAATGAAGCTATTCGCTGCCTTGAAGAGGGTATCGTTGCAAGCGCAGCAGAGGCAGACATGGCGCTTTTATACGGCCTTGGCTTCCCTCCATTTAGAGGCGGCATATTCCGTTATATTGAGACGATGGGCCTTAAGAATTTTGTCGCCCTTGCTGACAAATATGCGCATTTAGGTCCAATTTATCAGATCACCGATGGTGTGCGCGAAATGGCGGCATCTGGCAAGTCTTACTTCGCCTGAGACTAAAATCGCTTAGGTATAGAGGAGAATAAAACATGAAAGATGTAGTAGTAGTTGATTGCATTCGCACCCCGATGGGACGTTCAAAAGGCGGTGTGTTCAGAAATGTACGCGCAGAAGATTTATCTGCACATTTGATGACAGCCTTATTGACGCGCAATCCAAATTTAGACCCCGGTGAGATAGAAGATATTATCTGGGGTTGTGTTCAGCAAACGAAAGAACAAGGCTTCAATATTGCCAGAAATGCGCAGTTATTAACTGCGATCCCTCGTAGCACAGCGGCAGTTACTGTAAACCGTCTATGTGGTTCGTCTATGCAGGCGCTACATGATGCAGTGTCGGGAATAATGACAGGCCGTGGCGACGTATATATGATTGGCGGCGTTGAACATATGGGCCACGTTCCAATGGATTACAACATAGACTTCCACCCGGGTTTAGCCAAGCATACAGCGAAAGCCTCGGGTAGTATGGGCATGACGGCTGAGTTGCTTGGTCGACAAAACGGCATTACTCGCCAAATGCAGGATGAATTTGGCGCACGTTCTCATCAAAAAGCCGCTGCAGCAATGAATAACGGCGGCTGGGACAACGAAATTGTGCCTATTGAAGGCCATGATGCAGATGGTGTCCTTACGCTTGTCGACTATGATGAAGTTATTCGACCTGATACCACCGTTGAAACCTTAAGTGCATTGCGTCCTGTATTTGACCCAGCGAATGGCTCTGTTACTGCCGGCACATCATCTGCGATATCAGACGGTGCATCAGCCATGCTGATTATGTCTGCTGATAAAGCGAAGGCCTTGGGATTAAAAGTGCGTGCAAAGATTCGCTCAATGGCTGTAGCAGGTTGTGACGCTGCAATCATGGGTTTTGGTCCGGTACCGGCAACGAAAAAAGCGCTACAGCGTGCTGGCTTGTCAATGGACGATATCGAACTTGCCGAATTTAATGAAGCATTCGCCGCTCAAGCTTTAAGCTGTATCAAGCAACTAGGCTGGCTTGATGTATATGATGAAAAGGTCAATCTAAAAGGTGGTGCCATCGCTTTAGGGCACCCACTAGGTTGCTCAGGTGCAAGAATATCCACAACACTTATTAATAACATGGAAGAGCAAGACGTAAGCATTGGTCTTGCTACGATGTGTATTGGCCTGGGCCAAGGGATTGCAACCATTTTTGAACGAGTATAAATCGTAGTTCAGGATAGAAAAATGGCGCTCCTTCTTGCGAAGGGCGCCATTTTGTCAATTCTGAATAGACACTAATTTAGTTAACTAAATCGTCTCTACATTCGCGGCTTGTAGCCCTTTTTGACCTTCTTCTACTTCAAAAGAAACACGTTGGCCTTCAGGTAGTGTTTTGTATCCCTCTGCAACAATTGCACGGAAATGAACAAAGACGTCTTTGCCACCGTTATCTTGTGTTAAAAATCCGTAACCCTTCTCTGGGTTAAACCACTTAACTGTGCCTGTAACTTTAGACATGTAAACCTCAAACTATAAAAAACATAACGCGCAAAACGCTGCGCAAACACATTTTCGACAAGGATATTTGCTTTACGAATTTACTAGCTCGAGATGAGGTTCTGCCAACTTCGAAGTGGGTAGAATGTGTGCCTCTTGCAATAGAAATGTTTCAAACGAATGCTTATCAAAAACACTATAAGTTTAGCACATAGGAGAAAAACGCAAGAAAAATGAGAAAATATTTTTATTTTCCCATCTTCCTGCTCTTTATGTCAGATATTTAAGGTCTTAAGGCCCTGTCACCGCGGGAGAGTCCACACACGCCGGTTCGCGCAGACTCTGTGATTTCAGCGCTTTGTGCCATCACATCACTAAATGCTGTTAACTTATCGCTAGTGCCAGTGACTTCGATAGTATAGTGCTGGGAAGTCACATCAAGAATGCGGGCTCGAAAGATATCCACATTTCGCTTTACTTCCGCCCTGGCAATTTCTGTGCGAGTAGCGACTTTAATCAACATCAGTTCTCGTTCAACATGGGCTGAGTCCGTTAATTCAGCGACCCGCAATACGTCAATGAGCTTATTTACCTGTTTTGTGATTTGCTCGGTCACTTTATTGTCGGCTTGAGTAATAATTGTCAAACGCGACAGGCTTTCATCGCTTGTGGGTGCCACGCATAAGGAGTCGACGTTATATCCACGCTGAGAAAATACCCCCATAATTCGAGATAAAGCACCGGGCGCGTTTTCCATTAATACAGATATAATTCTTCGCATTATGTACGCTCCGTTTTGCTTAATCTCATATCATCCATTGCGCCATATTTTATTTGCATGGGATACACATGCTCATTTTGGTCAACCGCAATGTCCATAAATACCAAACGTTCCTTTTCAGCGAAACATCGAGCCATTGCATCGTCGAGCTGGTCTAAGGTGTCAACTTTGATACCAACATGCCCATATGCCTCAGCCAATTTCACAAAGTCAGGCATCGAATCCATATACGAATGCGAATGACGCCCTTTGTAGATCATGTCTTGCCATTGTCTTACCATGCCCAGAGCACGGTTGTTCAAAGAAATGATCTTAATGGGAAGATTATATTGCAAACAAGTAGAGAGCTCCTGAATATTCATTTGTATGCTGCCATCCCCCGTAATCACCACCGAGCATGCTTCAGGATGCGCAAACTGAACGCCCATAGCCGCTGGCAAACCGAAGCCCATGGTGCCTAAGCCGCCTGAATTAATCCATCGTCGAGGTTTTGCGAAGGGATAATAAAGCGCAGCAAACATCTGATGCTGTCCTACATCTGAACTTATATAAGCATCGCCTTTTGTATGCTCATACACCGCTTCAATGACTTTCTGCGGTTTTATCACTGTATCGCCTTGCGAGTATTTCAGGCATTTACGTGCGCGCCACTCACTAATTTGCTCCCACCAATCACTCAACTTTTCTTCTTGCTGAGTCAAATCCTGCGCTTCTAACTGTTCAAGTATTTGGTCGATTACCGTCTTGACAGAACCCACAACCGGAATATGCGCATTTACCGTTTTAGATATGGATGCAGGGTCAATGTCTACATGAATAATATCAGCGTGTGGACAAAATTTATCAACATTGTTAGTCACCCGATCATCAAATCTCGCGCCTAAGGCCAGGATACAATCAGAGTTATGCATGGTTTTATTTGCTTCAAGCGTACCGTGCATTCCAAGCATTCCGATAAACTGTTCATGCGTGCTTGAAAAAGCGCCAAGCCCCATAAGCGTGCTACAAACCGGCGCTTTTAATATTTCAGCTAAAATGGTGAGTACGCCCGATGCTTCACTGGTAATTGCGCCGCCGCCTACGTATAAAACCGGTCGCTTTGCTTTAAGCAGGCTGGCAACCGCTTTTTTGATTTGTTTATTGTGTCCTTTGAGCGTTGGATTATATGAGCGCATGCTAACATCGCTCGGAAATACATAAGGATGTGAGTCTTGTACGTTAACAATGTCTTTGGGTAAATCCACCACGACTGGGCCAGGTCGTCCTGTGTTGGCAATGTAGTAAGCCTTAGCAATAGCCATTGGAATATCGGTGGCTTTTTTGACCAAAAAACTGTGCTTAACGATAGGCCTTGAGCAGCCCACCATATCCGTTTCCTGAAACGCATCTTCACCAATATGCATAGAGGGAACCTGGCCTGAAAGGACGACCATGGGTATTGAATCCATATATGCAGTTGCGATACCGGTGAGCGTATTGGTCGCTCCTGGTCCAGATGTCACTAGCACAGTGCCTGTTTTACCCGTTGCCCGGGCATAACCATCGGCCATGTGCGCAGCAGCTTGTTCGTGGCGAACCAGCACATGCTTGACCGCATCTTGTGCAAACAAGGCGTCATAAATATCTAAAACGGCTCCGCCAGGATAACCAAATAAATGGGTCACCCCTACATCTTTTAAAGCCTCTACCACCATCGCGGCGCCCGACATCATCCTCACTAGAATGCCTCCTCGTAAATTCCCATTGCCTGGCACGCACTATACCTGCTCAAACGAAAAGGAAAAACATAAAAACCAGAAAAAGTGAAACACCTATCCCAATATAGGGAAAAATTAGGATGTATAGACTAATTCAAGCAATATTAAAGCCACTTTTGAATAAAGTATTCTAAAATTCATTTTGTCGCTAGGTGATAGTTATTATTATGAAGTCGGCGAACGAAAGAACTTGATCCTCTAAGTTATCGTTTTTATTCTTTGGGTTCAGCTTATGTATAGCTATTGGTTCGCAACGCTTGCCTTTAATAAGTTATGCTAAAACAGAAACTGAATCGGCACCCCGACATGTGAGCAACGATACCGCGCAGTGTATTGATAATCAAGGCTAAACTTAGTTTGATAAACTTCGTGTGTACAAACAAGCTTACCATTTGAGAGTCAGTCTTTTGCTTAAGGTTATCGATTTACGCAAATCCTATCGAAGCGGTGAATATCAAACCGACGTTTTACACGATATAAATTTACAAGTGAACGCTCAGCAAAGCCTTTCTATTCAGGGAGCATCTGGTTGCGGTAAATCCACACTTCTGCACATCATTGCTGCACTTGATAAGCCTGATTCAGGTCAGGTGCTCATCCAGTCACAAGGAGAATCGTTTCCAAGTGACCTGACTTTGTTTAATGAAGCTCAAAAAGATAGGTATCGACAATCGAGAATAGGCATTATTTTCCAGCGCTACAATTTAATTGATAGCATCAGCGTTGAAGACAACATTTTATTACCCTGCCGACTGAATCATCAAACAGATAAACCTCACATAAAAATGCTTGTGGAGGCGCTTGGTATCGAAAAGCATCTTAATAAACGACCAAACCAATTGTCGGGCGGCGAGCAACAGCGCGTTGCCATTGCCAGAGCACTTGCACACAAACCTGAGTTAGTACTTGCTGACGAACCCACCGGCAATCTGGATGAAGATACATCTAAGCGTGTGGCCAAGCTATTATATGATACCTGTTATGCTTCAAAAGCAAGCCTGGTGCTGGTTACCCATTCTGATGCCGTTGCTAACCTGGCGCAGATAAAAATGCGAATAGAACACAAAAGGCTAATTGAGTGTTAGTCAGGATTGCTAAGTGATGCGCACACTATTTTCAGTGCTTTTGTCATCATATGCCAAGACCTGGTTTAGCATACTGATGGTCATCCTCTCTTTGTTAATTGCATGTGCGGGATTATCTGCAGTGCTTATTATCAACAAAGCAGCTAAACAGAGCTTTAGCGGAAATAGCACTGGCGCAATCATTCAGTCAAGTTATCAAATTGTGCCCAAAAATGAACGCGATGGTATTAGTCTTGAGCAGTACAAACTCATTAAGCAGTTGGGCTTATCACAAGCAATCGGCGTTGCCGAACATTTCAGTCATCTTTATGTGTCAAAAACGGCTACAGACGATGAGGCATTGACACAGATAACGGCGCAAAGAAGCCGAATTATCGGTATTGATTTTTTATCAGCAATGCAATCCATTCACATTCAAAAAGGCAATGTGAGGCAGGCATCAAAACAGGAATACGAACAGCAGTCGCTTAACGCCATCACAGAAGTATTTGCTGACGATATAAACATAGGAGCAAGTCGCTCTTTTATGCATCCAAAGTATGCTACAGAGTTAAGCCTGTTAAATGGTGAAGCCGTTTATAGCGATAGCGCTGGCCTTAAGCGTCTTCCTCAAATAAGCACCTTGGAAATAGCGGGTTTAGGCAATGATGTTATTCTAAATATCTCTGACTACTTTAATTTGATTAAAAATGAGAGTTCTGCGGTGTTTCCAGCAGATAATGCAGGAAAAGACGCGCTTAATCGGGAAATAGCACGTTTCAATCGAATCCTGATACCCTACTTAAATGACAATCAAGTCGAGTTGATTCAACGAAAACTTGAGACGCGTCTTGGGAATAAGCTAAGTCTTGAGCAAACTAAAGCCCAAGAGAGTGGCGCAGAACTCACGCAAAGTTTTCACCTGAATCTAAGCGCAATGGCACTCTTAATGTTTGCCGTATGCTTATTTATTGTGCTAAACGCCAGTAATCTTCTCATTCACAAACGCATGAGTATGCTTAAAATCCTGAGACAATTAGGAGTAAGCAAGACTCGCATTTTGCAGCTACTGTGCATGGAATTAAGTCTATTTGCATTAGTTGCAAGCTTTTTTGGCGTGTTATCAGGGGAACAGTTAGCAGTGCTCGCCTCGCCCACTATACGTTCTATTGTTGAAGGCTTATATCAGGTAAATGTTGGCTTTACGGATACGCCACTTTTGAGACTCTTTGGGCTAGTGTTTCTGATTACTCTTTTTGGCGTGCTGGGCGCGCTTAGCTTTTCTTTTAAGCGCTTGAGCGAAGATTTGACACAGCTTAAACTCAAAGAGGGCGAGAAATATAGTTATATCAAAGCTATTTTTGCAGGTATCATTTTAGGTCTGGCGGCCTGGCTTACGTTTTACTTTTCTCAACACTTAAGCACATTACTTTTTGCAACGGCAATGGTCATTCTGGCCGGTTGCTGTTTTTTAATTGGTTTGTTTCCTTTCATCCTGAAAGCCATTCATCGCATTGTCTCATGGCGATTTAAGATGTTGAAATTAGGCTTAGCGAATGCCATTGATTTATCTGCCTATACAAAAATTGCAAGCTGTGCTTTTTTTATTGCGGTAACAAGCAACATTGGCATGAATCTAATGGTAGATAGTTTTCGCGCCAGCACGCAATCCTGGCTGGAGCAACGCTTGGTCGCCGATTATTACTTATATTCAAGTGACGCTGAAATCAATGCTCAATTGGGGTCGCTTGCCAGACAAAGTGACGTCGACTTACAGGCACGCTTTGAGCAGCAATACAATTTAAATGGCAATGCTATCGATGTATTTAGCTACCCAACGAGCAAAGTGTTTAAGCAAGGCATGGTGTTTGAAAATGCTATGGCCGATGTATGGACGCGTTTTGAAAACGAAAATGCTGTGATTATCAATCAGCAGCTTGCCATTCGTAAGAGCTTAGCCCCAGGTGATACCATCTTATTGCCAGAAAATTTAGGGCAAACGCCCCTTAGCGAAAACATGACTGAGTTTACAGTAGCGGGTGTCATTTACGATTATGGGAATCCAAAAGGTCAGATACTGCTCCCGCTTTCTCGGTTTGCGCAAGACAATCGTCAAGCCAGTATTTTTGCACTAAGCGGCAGTACAGAACAAGTTGAAGCGTTCCGCACTGCCTTGTTTGAACTTGGGGTCAACATTGAAGAGCGTCTTTATACCAGCGATGCTTTGTTGAAAACCTCAATTGAGGTCTTTGACCAAACCTTTTTGATTACCGACGGTTTGAATCTGGTTACTCTGTTGGTGGCTGCGCTGTCGTTGTCCTGTACCATGGTCATATTGCTTGATAACAGCCGTGCGCAAACCATGCTTTTAAGAAGTATAGGATTGTCAAAATGGCAAACAAGAAGGGTGTTAATCCCGCAATTTTTTATCTTGTGTGTTGTCGCGCTAATATGCGCTACTCCATTTGGTATTTTACTCAGCCATATTTTGATTTATCAGATTAATTATCACGCTTTTAGCTGGACTTACCCGCTTGTGATTGATTTGACGAACATTCTGGCTTTGTACGCTATCTCCCTAATGGTCGTATTACTTGTGATTGCTATTCCTATTGTTACATCTACACGGCGCAGTTTGGCACAGGAGATTTCATGGCTCGATTAAAGTATCGCACTGCAAGGACATGTGGGGCATGGGTGAAAAAAGTGCTTGCCAGATTCTTATCTTTAAGCGTTTGCATTTTTTTATTAATAGCTTGCGAAAACAAGCAAAGTGATGCTCTTAGTCTGAGCGAGACAGAAGATGACACATCATCTTTGCGCATACAGTCTGGTCAAGGCAAAAAGGCAGCGCCCGACTATCAGATAACGCTACCATACGACCATCTATCTCACGATGCGTTCGACATCGAATGGTGGTACTTAACGGCAAATTTGCAAGGTGATGACGGGCAAGACTACGCTGTTCAGTGGACACTTTTTCGCTTCAGACAAAACACGCAAAACCCTTTATGGGATGACGGGCAAATATTTATGGCTCATGCATCAGTTCACACGCAAGCCCTCCACATTTTTGAGGAGCGTTTTGCGCCAGGAGCACTTGGAACTGCAAGGGTCGGTCTTGATGAACAAACCCAAGCGTTTCGAATGGAACTGGATAATTGGCAATGGCAAGGACAAGCCTCTGATGGAAGCCTTTTGCCAGCTAGGCTTAGCGTGCCCATCAATACGGATAATGACCAGGAAATAGAATCGTTGTTACTTAATTTGGAACTACAAGCGCAGGGCCCTTATATATTGCACGGACAAGCGGGTTACAGCGTTAAATCACCTGAAGGAAAACACGCTTCTCATTATTATTCTCAACCTTTTATTCAAGTTAGCGGTTATATTGAGGTCAATAATGTTCAGGTAAGCGTCAGTGGCAGCGCCTGGTATGATCATGAATGGACAAGTACATTGCTGGACGAAACAACGCAGGGTTGGGATTGGATGTCTTTGCATTTGGATAATGGTGACAAACTCATGGCTTTTAGAATGCGTTTAAACAATCAGAAAGACTACGTCACTGGCACCTATATTTTTGCAGATGGCGCTTATGAAACCTTACTGCCACACGAAATCAGTTTAGATGAATTACATCGTCGAAATGATGGGGAACGGGACTTGCCGCTGGATTGGCTCGTCAAAATTAAGAAGTTAAACCTTGAACTTAAGGTGAGCGCGCAAAAAACGCAGGCTTATAACCGCTCGATATTTCCGTATTATGAGGGCCCCGTCGAGATTAGCGGCTCACATAGCGGAAAAGGGTTTTTAGAGCTAACAGGCTATTAGTAAACCTGTTAACTCTATCACGTCTAGCCAAGCACTTAAGTGTGACTGGGTGCGCTATTCGTCGTCGAGCTCGATATCAAGCCCATCTTCGACATCTGCAAGCATATCATCATCGCTGCGACTGGTATCGGTCGCTTTCCTTGTACCATAGATACTACCGGTTTTAGGACGATTAATTCGCTTCTGATATTTTACCCAGGCGCGCGCCGCAACATTGCCAGGCTCTTGTTGCCCCGTGGCAGCCGCAATATAGGCTCTGTCTTCATCATCGCTCGGTGCGATTTGACCATCGACTAATGCCGCAATTAAACATCCATATTCATTAAGCGCTTTACTCTCTGCGATTGAAAAATCACCAGAACGACTAAAACCATAAGGGTAGTTTTTGGGATCACTAAATACTCGCTTTAGCAGGGTTTCTTTAGTTAAATTAGACACGTCACATTGCTCCACTGAGATTTATTACAACTTGACAAACAACAGGCCTTACATTTTTTTGCGTTTGTACTCTCGAATATCGGCGCTGTCAACAAAATAGTGAACTAATATGTGCAATTTAAATAAAGTGTAATATATGCCTGTGTTTTTATTCCCTTTTAATAGCATTTAATGCAAAGTTTGCGACACCTAATTTAGTACTGATTCTAAAACTAGTGCTGCGTTTATTTTGAAACCCAAGCCCAGTTCATTTCGCAAATAATAGGTTCATTGCCGGTTTCATCCGTCACACGCACTTCGACCAAAATGTCCCCTTTTTCCTGGGTCTGCATTAACGAAATTTGCTCATCGCTTAAGCTGGCAACCGCTGTTAAGTCACCTTTCGACCGTTTTACGTACTTTAAATTCATGGATTTAATGAGTGGCAATTTGTCGCCCGGCAGATTCACTCCAACAACGAAACCCGTTGCAGACTCGGCTAACAAGGCCATGGCAGCCGCATGCACTGAGCCAATATGATTTTGCACCTTCGTACGATTTTTCTGAAAAAATGTCGCAGATTTAAGATCAGTGTCGATGATTTTAAGCCCTGCGGTGCCAACTAACTTCACTTTATGTCTAAAGACAAGGGTAAGTAGCCACATCGCGAGACCGTGAGGATAAGTTAAACACTTTTCAGCAAACTTGCGCAGAGGATTAGATTTAGCCATATGATTACCTACACTTAAAAGGTTGAAATGTGAACTGGTCAGACGTGTAGTGACACTACGCTATCTCACTATTGTTTTCAACTTTTGCTAGTAGTAAGTGAATTCGTTTGTTTTACGCGTGTTCAACAAGTGCAAGCGCACCCTTTAAGCCTGACTCAGTTCCTAATCCAGGCTCTACTATGATGTCATGTAAACTCACGTTCTCTGGCAAAGACAGGTATCCATTAACATGCTTGTTCGTTTGTTCAACGATTTTTTTGAGTAAAAACGATTGTTGCATCACCCCACCGCCAAGAATTATTCTTTGCGGAGAGAGCGTCATCAATAGATTGTGACAGAATTGTCCAACGATATTCGCTTGAAGATCCCATGCTTCATGATCTGGCGCGAGATGTTGTGCGCTTTGTCCCCAAATTTTTTGCATGGACGTACCCGAGGCCAGTCCTTCAACGCAATCAGCATGAAATGGACAGTGCCCTTTAACGCCCATTGGAACTTTAACCCTCATATGCCCCATTTCAGGATGCACCAAACCTTTCACGGTCTGCCCATTGACCACTAAACCGCCACCAAAGCCGGTGCCTATAGTGATGTATACAACAACGTCACAGCCTTTGCCCGCACCCCATTTGGCCTCTGCCAGTGCAGCCGCATTTACGTCAGTATCAACGTGCACAGTAACCTCTAAAGCCTCTTCTAAATGCGAAGCTAATGGTGTATCAGACCAATGTGGTTTAGGTGTTTTGGTAATATTACCGAAGGTAGGAGACGAAGGATTTAAATCTAATGGACCAAAACTTGCTAAACCTAAATGGTCAAAGGTATAACCTTGTTGCTTCAAATCATTGTAAAACGCAAGAACCTGAGAAAGTGTATTTGCTGGCGTAGTGGTATCAATCCGCGTCTTGCATAGTAAATTGTGTTTATTATCGAATAGTGCGCAAATAAACTTTGTGCCACCGGCCTCTATTGCTGCTATAGAATTAAATGCCATTATATCGTCTTAGTTGAAGTTAATCGTTTATCATCGAGTCTGAGCTTCAAACTCGCGGGAGCCAGATGCTTATAGACTTACGCAATGTATATCAAATAAGTCAACTTTTGAAGCATATTCATTTTTCCAGATTTTACAAATTCATGAATAGAAGCGTTTCAAAATACATGCAGAACCTTTTTTTGGGAGTCTCTAGTGAATAAAGGCTTTATTTCCCCCCCATTAATTGAAAAAAACCGAGCAGACATCTGCTCGGCTAAACACACATATTTCACGGGAAACACAATCAACTAAGTCAAGAGTGGGCAATTGTTAAAACGAGGTATCTCGGTATGGAGTTTAAACCTTTTCTTTGGTCACACTCTCTAAACAAATAGTACCTATTAAAACGTAAGAATCACTTTGCCTTACGCGACTTAATCGATTAAGATTGAGCATATCAAAATGTATGCGAGTTGTAAATGCTGTGTAAACACATTTATTATGGCGCGCATAATTTCTCTGCTCTCGCATCAAAATCCTTATTTAGCACACAGGTAGACTTTATGAATTTTAAGCTTGAAAGCGCTAAGACACTTAAACGAATATTAAAAAGCAACGAAACCAATATTGATGCTTTAACGCCCGCGCATAAAAAGCTTTTTTTAGCTCGCCTGGACGAGCATTTTGCTGCGCTTTTTGAATTGTATTATCAGGTCTACGGCTGGCAGTATGATTTTCATTTCCACATACAATCGCTCGTTCAGACGTTAATAGCGGGATTTAAAGAGCGACCTGCCCATTTAAAAACCAAAGATAAGCAAAAATTAGCTCAGCCTCACTGGTACAAAAGTGAGAAGATGCTGGGTATCGCGTGTTACGTTGACCTGTTTGGTGGTGACTTAAAAAAACTTAAAAAGCGCCTGCCTTATTTTAAGTCGATGGGGATCAATTACGTTCATCTAATGCCCTTATATCGATCGCCACAAGGCGATAGTGACGGAGGATATGCGGTATCTGACTACAGAACGGTAAATCCTGCTCTTGGCAATATGGCAGATTTGGAGGCCTTAACAAAAGCGTTCAACAAAGAAGGCATTAATATCGTTTTGGATTTTGTGTTCAACCATACCTCTAATGAACACGAATGGGCATTAAAAGCCAAGCAAGGCAGTGAAGAGTATCAGGCATATTATTATATGTTTGACGACAAAACCGTGCCCGATCAGTACGAACAGCATTTGCGTGAAATTTTTCCCCAGGTTCGCAGAGGCAACTTCACATACGAACCGACTTGCGATAAGTGGGTATGGACAACATTTAACAGCTTCCAGTGGGATCTTAACTATAGTAACCCTGAAGTATTTAATGCAATCACCAGTGAAATGCTATTTTTGGCCAATATTGGATGTGATGCGCTCAGGCTCGATGCGTTAGCGTTCATCTGGAAAGAAATGGGCACTAACTGTGAAAATCAAGATAAGGCACATACGCTCATTCAGGCATTTAACCGTTGCCTTCAGATTACTGCACCAGCTGTTGTGTTTAAGTCAGAGGCCATTGTGCACCCAGATGAGGTCGTAAAATATATTGATAAAAATGAATGCCAGCTTTCGTACAATCCTTTATTAATGGCCTTGATCTGGAATTCGCTTGCAACCCGAAAAACCCGTTTATTAACCGCATCAATGCAAAAAACAGGTGTTATTTCTGATGATTGTACGTGGGTGAATTACGTGCGATGTCACGACGACATTGGCTGGACTTTCGACGATGATGTTGCGGCCGAATTAGGAATAAACGGGGAAGATCATCGCTATTTTCTCAATCAGTTTTATACGGGCCGATTCCCTGGCAGTTTTGCAAATGGCGTTGCCTTTGGTGAAAACCCCAGTACTGGAGACTGCAGGGTTTGTGGGTCTTTAGCATCCTTATGCGGACTTGAGCGGGCGCAAGCTGAAAACGACTTGGCTGGCATTGATTTGGCAGTAAAACGTATTTTACTTGTTCATAGTGTGATCTTAAGCGTAGGCGGAATTCCACTCCTATATGCTGGAGATGAACTTGCCTTGATAAATGACTATGGCTATCAGAACGACCCCAGCAAACAACATGATGTCAGGTGGGTCAATCGAATAGATGTGCCCGATGACATGTTGAAGCAATCGCCCAACCCTGAGGTCACAGATGCTCTCAAATCTTTAATTAGTATTCGTCAAAAACACCCGATATTCGGCGACGCCAGCACGTCTTTTCTGCCCGCTCCAAATGAACATTGTTTTGCCTATCTGCGAGAAACGGAATTGGAGCGTTGTTTATGCCTCGTTAACTTCAGCGAGCATTCGCTTAGTATTCATCCTCAAACATTTGATTTACTCGGGCAATCAATCGCAACCGATTTAATTACCCAAAGCACAGTGGATCTCAGTGAGGGAGTAAATCTTTCAAGCTATCAATTTACTTGGTTAAAAGTGCTGAAAAGCTAATATTGACTCAACAAGCTTTCGCAGCGTCATTAACGAAAGGCGCTGCGAGATGTTCAAAGAAAGGCATAATGAGCGTGCTTGCTCTAGTTTCGTTTAACTTTTAAGTCTGTTTCAATCTGCGCCAGTGTGTGTTTGTCTATTTTGTAAAAAAGCATCATCAGGCCACCGAGTGCAAATAACACGGCTGGCAACCAGGTTGCCATAACGCGTAAGCCCATCATTGTAGCATCGGTTTGGACTTCATTTGCTACAAATCCCACATAGCCAAGTACAAATGCAGGGAGTGCACCACCGACTGCTGAGCCCACTTTAAGCGCAAACATCGAAGCGGAAACCGTCAGTCCAGAGGTGCGTTTACCGGTTTTCCACTCACCGTATTCTGCGCAATCGGTAAACATTGCAAACAACAAGGTGATCACTACGCCAAAGGTTCCTATCCCGATAAAGTGTAAAAATACCGTTGTGATGTACATATCTGGCGGAATAAAGAAACCGATACCTAAAAGCACTGCATGCAATACGCACATAAATAAAACCAGGCTGTGCTTTGAAAAATAAAGCGCAAGGGTCGATGCAATCATGGCACCGAAAAGCTGCCCAATAATGCCAAACGAAGTAAAAATCGCCACCCTGTCAAATATCCAGAACACTGCTTCACCGCTGTCCTGCATATAATATTTAACGTAGTAGATAATAGACGAAAAGCGTGCTATCAAACCTATAACGATTAAGATACAAGCTATAGCAAGCACCACCCAAGAGATATTTTTCACCAAATCGCCGATATCTTTACCTAATGACGATTCATGTTTTGGTAGCGTAATGCGCTCTCGAGTAGTCATAAAGGTAAACAAAAATATGCCTACCGCCAAAACGGCAAATATACTCATGGTGAGTCTAAACCCAAGCACGTCATCGTCGCCGCCAAGTAACTTTGCTAAGGGTGTTGCAAAAGCCGCAATTAGCAATGTACCGATACTTGCGCATACCAGGCGATAGGTCGTAGCCTTTGTTCGCTCCTCGGCAGATGGAGATATAACGGCCAAGAGCGCAGAATAAGGAACATTTATCGCAGTGAAAATCAACATAACGCCGATGTAAGTCACATAAGCATATATTAGCTTTCCAGTCTGAGAAAAGTCGGGCCCAAAAAATATGGCAAATCCTAACAGGCCATAAGGTACGGCCATCCATAAAAGATAGGGTCTGTATTTCCCGTGTCTGGTTTGCGTGCGGTCGGCAATCGCTCCCATAACAGGGTCACTTACAGCATCAATAATTTTAGAAATGAGCAGCATAATACCGACTGCAGCCGGGGCTAATCCATAAATGTCGGTATAGTAATAGAGCAAATAGAGCCCAAAAAAGCCAAGATAAAAATTAGAGGCCATATCTCCAAGGCCGTAACCTATTTTTTCTTTAAACGAAAGCGGCTGGTGGTTTTGGCTAGTTTGCATACTTTATCCTGATTCTCTCACTACGAGCTTTGCATCCATCATTACGCGCTCGTCAGACTTATCTAACAACATACGGGCAGCTAGCTGCCCCTTTTCATATCCTTGCTGACTTATAGTCGTAAGCGGTGGCTGGTTTCTCTCTGCCTCTGCAATGTCATCAAAGCCGGTGACACGTACGTCCCCTGGCACGCTTAAATTCAGTTCTCTGGCCACTTTGCAAACCGCTATGGCGATTATGTCTGACATGCACAGAATGACGTTGGGACGTTTGGGCTTTGAGAGAAGCTGGCGTGCCCCCTCTTCTGCCTGATCAAGCACATTCACGGGCAAGTGAATGATGTTTTCAGGTAAAATATCGGCCGATTTTTCTTGCGCACCGGCCAAATAGCCAAACAGTCGTTGCCATGAAATTTCTTGTTTATCGTGATCTAAATCGCCGGCAGTAATTGGCTTTACATGATTATCAGTAACGAGGCGCATTCCAATAATGGCGGGCACGTCAATCCCATTTTGAATTGCATGAGATGCAAGCTGTTTACAGGCTTCAAAATTGTCAATATTTACAGAAGGAACGTCTGGAAAATCAAAGTCGACTACGATTAGCGGCTTGCCAGAACGAATTACACGCTTAAAACTATCGCCTTCCGGAGCACCGTAAAAAATGAATCCATCGGGAAGTGACTCAGCTCGAATTTGTGCATCAGACTTGATGGTAGAAGATAACAATAATATTTGTTTGTGTGCCTTTGCTAAAACTTCCGTAATGCCGGCCATAAAGTCAGTAGCCATAGGATCAGAAAAGCTGTATGTGAGTGAGTCGGACAACATGATCGCCACAACATCAGACTGACCTGAGCGAAGCGATCGAGCAATCATGCTTGGCCCTGAATAACCTATACGCTCACACTCTTTTAGAATTCGCTCTCTTAGTGCAACCGAAAGTTGATCTGGCCGATTAAAAGCATTTGAAATTGTAGCTGTGGACACACCAATTAATTTGGAAACGTCTTTTAAAGAGAGGTTTTTTTTCATCCGCGAGCGTAGTGACCATGAATTCATACAATAGCGTTAATGTGCCACATTTACGTTCGATAATCTATACGCGCTTACAAGTTATTAACAAACTATGTAATTGAATTTTGTGATGAATTTTAAGAGGTGTAAAAATTTGGATATGTTCGTTTATCAGCCTGTTAAAACTGATAAAGCAGAAGAGATTGGAGCGGGAAACGAGATTCGAACTCGCGACCCCGACCTTGGCAAGGTCGTGCTCTACCAACTGAGCTATTCCCGCAAATTGGACGCGCATTATAAAAAAAACCCGCCAGGTTGCAAGTAACTTTTTATTGTTTTTTTCCAAATTGTTGTGTTTGCTAAAAATTCAGTAAGTTAATACGCCTTCATGCCGATAATTAAGATGAGCTAAAGCCTATTTATTCAACATAAAACGCATTCATCCGCGTTAAAGAGATGAACAATATGGAAACAAGGCAAGGTAGTGAAATATAAAATCTTATTAATCGAGCATGATGGTTCAAGCCTTCGCGTACTAAAGCGCGTGATAGGAAAAGCAAATTTAGAAGTGGTGATTGCGACATCATTGACCGAAGCTCGGGTTATATTCGAAAATTCAACACCAGAGAGTTTTTTATGTGCGGTAGTCGATTATCAACTGCCCGACGCCCCGCATGGCGAAGCCATCGATTTTGCCATCGAATCCTTTGTTCCGGTTATTGTTATCACGAGTCAAACTGACACCGATATACGGGATCGAATTTTAAGTAAAGCGGTTGTGGACTATATTCCTAAAAGCAACGCTCAAATCTATGAGTATTTATCACGCTTACTCCTTCGCCTGGAGAAAAACAAGCAGGTTGGCGTGCTGGTGGTAGGTGGTAACAATCGTAGTCGTCAACACTTATGCGAATTACTCAACCGACACAACTTTATCGCTTATCAGGCAGGAAACGCAGAAAGCGCCTTTGCCCTGCTTGAACAACACAGCAACATCAAACTGCTCATTACGGATCAAAAACTTCCTGGCACTCAGGGAGTTGATTTTGTCGCAACTGTTAGAACTGAGTATAGCAAAGAAGAGCTTAGTATTATCGGCACAAGTGACGATGGGAATGCCTCGTTGCTGGCTAATTTTATCAAAAGTGGCGCGAACGATTATTTACGCAAGCCCTATTGTCATGAAGAGTTTTTTTGTCGAGTGCTGCAAAATATTGAATATATCGAACAAATTGAAGTCATCAGAAGAACTGCCAACACAGATTATTTAACCGGGCTTCCTAACAGGCGACATTTTTTCTCAAAAGTGAGTGGTATTTTGCGACGAGAACCGGCGTGTGCGTCTTTAGCGCTTTTAGACTTGGATCATTTTAAACAGCTAAATGATACATATGGTCATGACTGCGGAGACTTGGTATTAAAAGAAAGCGCCAAACTAATTAAAAAACATTTTGCGGATTGTCAGTTTTCTCGTTTTGGCGGAGAAGAGTTTTGTGTCTTTTTAAGCGATATGAACGCCGAACAGGCATTTGAAAAATTAGACAGTTTCAGAAAACTGTTGAGCGATAAAGTATTTAAATTTCGAAAAAAGAGCATTCGATGCAGTGTAAGTATCGGACTAACAAGCGCGCCTCAAGCAAAGTTGGAAAGGATGCTAACAAGGGCAGATGAGCATCTCTACCTTGCTAAAGCGCAAGGCAGAAACAGAGTCGTCGCAGATGCGCTTGGAGTATCTGACGCAGTTTAGCCTTAAATCTTAAATACCTGCTCTCGATAATATTTTAGCTCTTCAATAGACTCTTTTATGTCGTCGAGCGCTAGATGAACTCCCTTTTTCTTAAAGCCTGATACGATGTCTGGCTGCCAGCGAGCACATAATTCTTTGATGGTGCTAACGTCTATATTGCGATAATGAAAGTGGGCCTCAAGTTCAGGCATGTACTTCACCATAAAGCGTCTATCTTGTCCGATGGAATTACCGCACATGGGCGATTTTTTTTCAGGCACGTATTCCTTCAGAAAAGCCAGGGTTTGCTGAGCAGCCTCTTCAACAGAAAATGGTGAGTCCTTGCAGCGCTGAGTTAAGCCACTTTCCCCGTGAGTTTTTACGCACCATGCATCCATACTCTCGAGTACTTCATCACTCTGGTGCACAGCAATTACGGGGCCTTGCGCTAGTATATTGAGCTCTTTATCGGTAACAATACTCGCTATTTCCAGCACTACACACGTTTCTGGATCCAGTCCGGTCATTTCCATATCAATCCATACTAAATTTTGCTCATCCACAGACATGAGTCACTTCCTTTTTTTAATTCGATAACTGCAGTGCATGTTATACCACAACAGAGTATTATTAAATAATTGAAGACCTTGGATAATCAATCGAATCAATACGGCTTAACAATGCAAGCTGACGATAGTCGCTTTTGTGTTAAAAAAAGAAAAATAAGCCGTGTGCAGAATTTAAGAGAAAAACGGGTAGAGAGTGGCAAAAAAACCAAAGCTTTCAAAAAATCAGCAGCGACAAGTATCTCGGAATCGAAACAAGCGCATGCGTAATCAGGCCGAGGACTCGGTTTCAGAACATCTGGGTCAGCAGCAAGCCGGGCGTGTGGTGAGCCGTTACGGCAAGCATGCTCTGGTTGAAGATCAAAATCATAGTCTTCACAAGTGTCATATTCGGCGCACCATTGACTCAGTGGTGTGCGGCGATCATGTTTTATTCAGGCCAGGTGAATCAGTTGATCCTGCGAATAGGGGGATTATTGAAGTCGTGCTTGATAGAAAATCAACGCTTACCCGACCTGACTATTATGATGGGGTCAAGCCCATTGCAGCCAACATTGACCAGATTATTGTGGTCTCGGCGATTGTACCTGCATTGTCAACACACATTATCGACCGCTACCTTGTTGCTTGTGAGCAGGCTCAAATTTCACCGATTATTGTTGTAAATAAAGTCGAATTGTTAGATGAAAAAGAGCAGGCCGAAGTAGATAGAAGCCTCCAAATTTATAAAGACTTAGGCTATCAGCTTATTTTTGTTAGCTGCGCAAAGCCTCAAGGATTGGACGCCTTAAGCAAGGTGCTTGTTGATAAAGTAAGTGTTTTTGTTGGGCAAAGTGGTGTTGGCAAGTCAAGTATCATTAACTTGCTATTACCTGATGCTGATGAGGCAGTGGGCGAAGTATCATCAAACTCTGGCTTAGGACAACATACTACCACCGCCTCCAAGTTAATGCATTTTGAACAAGGTGGAGAGCTGATTGATTCCCCGGGCGTACGGGAATTTGGTTTATGGCATTTAGATGCACATGATATCACGCAGGGTTTTATTGAATTTAGACCTTATTTGGGCGGATGTAAGTTTTCAGACTGTAAGCACCGAGAAGATCCCGGGTGTCTCATAACACAGGCCGTTGAAGAAGGTGAAATAAAAAAAGAGCGATATCAAAGTTATTTGAAGATAATCGACAGTTTAGATACGCAGCGTCCGGCCCATGCAAAAGGCCTTATTCCATAGAATGATGGCTCATAGCGAATGGAGCGTTATTATTTTTGTCGCTTGCTGTACAATACGCGGCTCTAAGATATAGGAGTTTATCAGTGTTAGACTGGTTCAAAGTAAAAAGCCAATATATTTTGCCAAAACACCTCATTTCGCGCTTTTTAGGTGCCGTTGCTGAGCGAGACCTTGGTGTATTCACGCAGTTCTTAATAAAAAGCTTTATTAAAGCGTTCGATATAAATATGCAAGAAGCGCATTTTGAAAACCCATCTGCCTATCGTACCTTTAATGAGTTTTTTACTCGCCCCTTGAAAGAAGGTATCAGGCCAATCGAAGCAAATGAAAACGAGCTTTGCCACCCTGTAGATGGATGTGTAAGTCAATTTGGCGACATTAACGGCGATAGAATTTTTCAAGCTAAAGGACATGACTATAGCTTAAGTACACTATTAGGTGGTAAGCCTGAATTATCGGAATGCTTCACGGGAGGAAAGTTTGCCACCATTTATCTGGCTCCTCGCGATTATCATCGAATTCATATGCCAATTGACGGCGCGCTTAGCGATACCTTGCATGTACCTGGCGAGTTATTCTCAGTCAACCCACTAACCGCGAACAACGTGCCGGCATTGTTTGCTCGTAACGAGCGTGTTGTCGCTTTATTTGATACACCCATCGGCAAAATGGCCATGGTGCTGGTAGGCGCAACTGTGGTTGCAAGTATCGAAACGGTTTGGGCAGGCACAATTACGCCACCGGCAGGAAAATATGTGCAACATTGGAAGCACGATGGCGACAATATATCCTTGAAAAAAGGAGAAGAGATGGGGCGCTTCAAATTAGGCTCAACTGTCATCTTATGTTTTGAGCCCAACAAGATTGAGTTTGAAAACTTATCTCCACGAATGATTACGCGTTTGGGCAAAGTACTGGCGTCTTATGGATCCAGTTAAAAAGTCGCTGATAAACCTTCACCTTACGGTGATGCTTTTAGGTGGAACCGCGCTTTTTTCAAAACTTATTCCGCTTTCGGCACTGGATATTACTTTTGGACGTTCGTTACCTGCCTTTTTGTTTCTATTTGCGTTTGTAAAACTTAGCGGAGAATCATTAAGGCTGAATCAGAGCAAAGACTATTTCATTGCAATGGGTCTTGGCATGATAATGGCTGTGCATTGGGTGACCTATTTTGCTGCAATGCAATATTCCTCTGTTTCTGTGGGTATTATTGCATTATTCACATTCCCTGTTATCACAGTATTGCTTGAACCCTTTTTCGAGAAGATAGCTATTGTTTGGCAAGATATCGTCAGTGCGCTTGTGGTGCTTGTTGGCATTTTTATGATTGTGCCCGATGTATCGCTTGAAAACGATGTCACTCTGGGAGTAGCAATTGGCGTGTTTTCCGCATTTTTGTACGCCATTCGTAACTTAATGCACAGACAGTATTTTTCGCACTACAGCGGTGCGAAAGCAATGGCCTATCAAATAGCCATCATTTGTCCTTGCCTGGTTTGGTTTATATCGGATGATTTCTTCAGTGTTGAAAAAGCCTTCGACATCAATAGTGCGCTCTTACTTCTCCTTTTAGGCACAGTGTTTACTGCCTTGCCTCACGCGCTTGTTGCCACTGCGCTAAAACACTTACGCGCGAAAACATTTTCACTGGTTGCTTGCATGCAGCCACTCTATGGCGTTGTTTTTGCAATAGTATTATTAGGCGAGTCACCAACCTGGCAAACTTTAGCCGGTGGAATTCTGGTTATATCTGCAGCAGTGTATGAAACCGTGAATACGCACAGACAGCGCAACAAATCCGAGGCTTAACTTTTATGCTCATTATCGCTCATCGAGGCAACAGTTCCCGTCATATCGAAAATACGCAGCCAGCATTTGAACAGGCTATCGCAGATGGAGCGAAAGCCATCGAGTGTGACATTCATCAGGTTGGGGGCGGGTTCTACGTATTTCACGACTTTACGCTTGAGCGTTTGTGCAATCGAACAGAACGATTGGCTGATTTATCTGAAAAGCAGATTAAAACGCTAAAAGTTAAGGGTAAACATCCAATCCTGTCAATGGAAGAGTTATTCGATATCGTACAAGGACGAGTCACGATTAATTTAGGACTCAAGGCTATAAATGAGCCACTGCACTTTATTGAATCGTTGAACCGATGTATAACAACGACGATAACTTCCATTGAGTCAACTAAGGATGAAACGGGGTCGATGCCTAAAAATACGCAAATTGACATCGTGGTTTCGTCGTTTAATCATCCTATGCTCGCGTCAATTAAGTCGGCCTTGAGGCAGAGCCCCTATAATCATCAGATTCGCGTTGCAGCGCTTGTCGCACACCTTCCTATGGACCATGCAGCTTATGCGCAACATTTGGGGGCCGATATTGCAGCGATTGATGCACAGCTTGTTGAAGCGGATTTTGTAGAAGACGCGCACAATCGCTATTTGGATGTCTGGTGCTATACGGTCAATCGTGAAGATGATTTGTTACGATTAAAAGCAATGGGAGTAGACGCCGTATTTTCCGATGATCCTGCGTGGGCTCGGGCTGTCATCAAATGTTAGCGCCCTAAAATATCTTCGAAAAAATATCGGATAAAAAGAAGTTAGCCATCAATGGCAGCTTTTACACTGCTTGCAAAGCCTGAGATTGATTAAATGTGCTGCAATGATAAAACCTGCGCCTATCGCGATGGTAAATGGCTCGTAAGCTTCACCAAAAATGTCCTTATGCCAGTAGATTAATCCGCCAAGCACCAATGAATATATCGGATAAATTTGTCTATGATATTGTTTAAAACCGACTAAAAGCGCAGCAAAACCAATAACGATTGAAACACTCAGAATACTGCGCTCAAACCAATCTTGCGCAACAAATGAAGAAGCCAATATCGGTAAAATAGGCAAAAGCAAAGGCAAGGCTAAACAGTGAACAGCGCAAGCGGCTGATACCCACACGCCCATTTTATCCAGCACTCGATTGTTGACACGCAATTGCTCTTTTTCAACATTTTTCGAATGAGAAACGACAGATTCTGTATCAACGTTTATTTCGCTCGTTTTTGCTTGCAATGTCCTAGACCTAAGTTAATTTAATCAATAGTGATTTAGTCGATGTAATAGTATAACATCAATGATGGATTCAGCAATGCATAATTTCAACAAACTGAAAACACTGGTTAACATTCTCTATTGTGGATTAGGCATCGCTTCGACTAAGGAATTCGGTGCAGTACTGCCAATATTGGGTTTATCGTGAGTCAAGCTTGAGGGTAAAAGGTCAAAGTCAGCTTGAGTATTGGCAGCCAAGTGGGGGTTTAGCCTAAATTTCTCAGTCTCGTTAAGGTATTCGCTTGCAGTAACGATTTCAATGTCGTCTGGCAAGTTTTGCATTTTCTGTTTTAAAAATTCGTAAGTGACTGGATAGGGATGGGCAATACCCACTGCTTTACCATACTTGCGAGCGATGCGAAGCAAGCGATTAAATTGCTTTTCTAAAAACGCAAAATCCTGCTCATGATCTAAAAAGATATGTCGGGTTGCGACTTTCACCGAGTTTTCTTCTGCAATGCTTGCCGCTTTGCTGTAACGAGTGGTTTTACTATCGATAAAAAACATATTGTTGTTCGCAAGCACTGCCATCACAGATTCCATTGGCAACGTCATTTGCGTTAATTTACTTCCCATATGATTATTCACACCCACTGCATGCGGAACGGTAGCTAGCGCACTTAACAAGGCATTTTGAAGCTCTTGCGGGTACATATTCGATAACAAAGGACCTCTTCCGAGATTCTTGGGCTTTAATGACTCCATCGGCATATGAAGCATCACTTCCCGGTTTTGCTCTGCAGCCAAAAATGAGAATTCGGTCGAATATTCGGTGTGTGGCAATATGGCGAAGGTTATGGTTTTAGGTAAATCAAACACAGCCCGATCCGATGGCTTTGCGCCAACATCGTCTATAATCAATGTAATTTTTGCTTTTTGCTGAGACAAAGCTATGTCGCTTTCATTTGCAATACAAACAAAAGTCCCAAGTAACCCCAAGCAAGCAACTAGCAATCTATAATAATGTTTAAACACGTTTTATATTTTTTATGACACGTCCAACTCGGTTTTGCCCAACTGAACAAAGCGTGTCGTGTTATAGCGCGTCAAAAGATTAACGGAAATTATTCGATTTAGCAAAGCTTTGCAAAATCTACACCTATTTGATTTAGATTTTTTATCGGCAGAATGTCGGTAAGTTGAAGTTAATTAAGAACTAGAAAAGAGGAATAGGCCTCAAAGCTATTGGCCTGTCGAAGTAATGGCTGATAATCTCCAACTAAATCAGGTGCTTCACTAATGCTAGCCTGGTTCTAACTGACATATCCACACATTCGCTTTGATTGATAAATCTCATCGTGAATTGCTAACTGAAGGTGCGCGTTTTTGCCTTATCGATTGCATCATCAATGGATTCGTTCAACCCGCATACGTGCGCACCAACGGTGAGCTTAAAGCCAGCTCGCTGAAACTGTTTTAAAATAGCAACAACTCGCCCGGTAAGAAATTTATTATCTGCATTCAAAAGCAACAGGCTGAAGGTATCGCCGCTCAATTTACATAAAATATCTTCTTCCCGCTTTAATGAAATTAAACCATCCTTTGCGCACTGGAGAGAAAAATCACGATCCGCATGTTCAGCAGGAAACCTCTTTAAATCAATCATGATAATGGAGATAGGTAATCCCGAATGAAAAGCGCGTTCTTTTTGCAGCTTTAAAATTTCCACAAAATCTTGTGCATTAGGCAAGCCTAAATCCCTTTCTGCTCTTTCGTGAGCCATATAATCGTGAAGTTTGGCTTTAAGCTGAAAGATTTCCTGATCTCGCTGCAACAAACTTTCGACAATAATGACGAAGCTTTCAATAACAGAGGCTTGATTTCTGATCTCATCGGGCTTCTGCTTAGGGTCGATTGCACACAGTGTTCCCATAAGCTCACCCTTATCGTTTTTTAAAGGAAAGCCCACGTAAGCCTGAATATTTAGTTGTTGGGTGATGGGCGCGTTCGCAAATGCTTCTACTTCAGCAATATTGGGAACAATGTTTGGCCCTTGCTGCGTAACCATTCGATTACACACGGTGTTGTTCCATTCAAGCACGTCATTTTCTTTGACCCCATAAGCGTTATGCGTGGTTGATAGCAGTATCCAGTCGTTATCGACTACTCGAGTGACCATCCACAAGTCTAAATCGACTTCGAGTTTGAGTAATGTAAGTACATGATTAAGCGCCTGCCTTAATTCTATCAAGCTAACTCCTAGTATATTTAAATGTAGTTACCTCCTCCCTGAGGGTAGTGTTTGCTTACAACGATTGTTATTAAGTTAAACTGGATTGTAGAAGAAATTCAGGCCTTATGCTCGCAGTCTTTTTACAATTTCTTCTAAATATGATTTTGCGCATCCAAAGTTAATTCTAAAAAAATCAGGCTCGCCAAAATCGCGTCCTGGAGATGGCCCCACTTTGCGAGATTCACACCATTTTTGAGTGTCGTCCACATTTAACTCGCTTGCGTCGACCCAGAGTAAAAATGTAGCTTCCGGCGCGAGGCAAGATAGACCATCAATTTGGTTGATTTGTTCAACGAGATAATCACGGTTTTTGCGTAAATAACTTAACTGTGCCTGATGCCATTTATCGCATTTGGTAAATGCTGCTTGTGTGGCCTCCAGGCCAAGTACTGTCACCCAAGGCACAATACCTGCCCCTGCCTGCACAAATTCACTTCTTAAGCGTGTGTTAGGGATAATGGCAAAAGAGGTTCCCAAACCAGCTACATTAAAAGTCTTGCTCGCGGCCATCAGGGTGACGCTATTATCCATTAACTGTGGATGTTTTGACGCTGGAAGATGGGGTAAGTCGTCCAATATCAGATCGCAGTGGATTTCATCACTACACACGGTCACATTGTGTTTGTTGCAAATTTCAGCCACTTTATCCAATTCATCCTGACGCATCACGCTTCCTGCTGGATTCATAGGATTACACATAATAAAAAGTGATGCCTGAGGGTTAGCAGCGTGTCGCTCAAGTGCCTCAAAATCGAGCGTCCACCGGCCATCTACTTTTATAGTAGGTACACACATCTGCGCACGCATATTTATTTCGGGGCAGGCAAGTAAAGGCGGATAGTTAGGCGTTTGCACGATAATACCTTCACCATTTTGCGAAAAAGCGCGAGTTGCCATATTAAATGCAGGCACCACGCCAGGCGTCCACACCACCCAACTTGGCGAGATGTCCCAGTCGTAGCGTTTTTTACACCAATTTACAATAGCATCAATAGCAGGACGATGATGTTTAGGAAGAGTATAACCCAGTAAGCCGTGGTCAACGCGTGCTGTGAGCGACTCCAGAATAGGCTCTGCACATCTAAACTCAGTATCAGCAATCCAACAGGGCAATATATCGGTATTTTTATATTTTTCCCATTTATAGGCAAATGTACTGCTACGGTCAGGTCGTGCGTCAAAGTTCATGGTATTTAAAAGTGAGTAGGTAATTTGTATTTATGTTAACACTTTAGGCAGTCAGATAAAGTGGTGAATGAAAGACTTTCTATCAAGAGTTTTGATGCAAAAACTCTACAGCCCGATAATATTGTTTTACAATACATCATGAGCGACCCAATTTTACAGGTGCATTATTAATTTATCAGTTTTTATTACCGGTTACGCTAGCGGCCTAGGTAAAGCGCTTGCCGAACATTACCTAGCGAAAGGCGCAAGCTTGCTCTTGCTTGACATAAAACCTGATGCAGAATTGCAAAATCAGCTCAAGCAACGTGCCAGCATGCAGCAAAAAATCGAATTTATCCATGTAGACATATGCGAACCGGTAACTCTCAAACAGCAGGTAGATTTCGCCATTCGGCGATTTGGTCAATTGGACTTATGTATTCATTGCGCCGGTATACTGGTCTCCAAACCTTTTTTACAGATTGACCATTTTGAATTTCAGCGCCAAATTGATGTGAATTTAGTCGGAACGCGTAATATGGTCGCAGCTTTGGTGCCTCATCTAGAAAACGGTGGGCAACTTGCATTGGTCGCATCGATGGCGGGTTTAACCGGTGTATATGGCTATTCAGCTTACAGTGCATCTAAGTATGGTGTGATTGGTCTGGGACGCGCCCTGCAATTAGAGCTAAAACCTTTAGGTATAGATGTAAGTATCATTTGCCCGCCAACCATAGACACGCCAATGGTACAAGAAGAAGCGAAAAAAATTCATCCCGCGACAAAAGCACTGAAAGATATAGCAGGAACACTTAATGTTGATGAAGCGTGCCAGCAAATTATGCATGGCCTGGAAAAAAGAAAGTCGCTAATAATTCCCGGGAAAAAAGCGAAGTTTGTCTACTATTCTGAGCGCTTTGCTCCGGCTTTCCTCGTCAAGCGGGTCAGCGAATACCTTATAAAAAATAAAGGTTAAAAAAACGGCTTTCATATTGAAAGCCGCTGCTAATCATTTAACTTCTTTTTGCAAGCAATTAAGCTTCTTTCGCTTTTGAGCGGGACGCGCGTTTACGGTCGTTTTCAGTCAATAGCTTTTTGCGAATACGAATGCTCTTGGGCGTCACTTCTACTAACTCATCATCATCAATAAACTCAAGCGCCTGCTCTAAAGACATTCTTACTGGCGGTACCAAGGTTTGCGCCTCATCCGTGCCCGAGGCGCGAACGTTAGTTAACTGTTTACCTTTAAGTGCGTTGACTGTAAGGTCATTATCACGGCTGTGAATACCGATAATCATGCCTTCGTAAACTTCAACGCCGTGTCCAATGAAAAGTCGGCCACGCTCTTGCAGGTTAAATAGCGCGTTAGTTAGTGCCTTACCTGGTGCATTCGCAATTAGAACACCATTTTTACGCTGACCGATATTGCCGCCCTTGTGTGGACCATAATGATCGAAGGTATGATAAAGCAAGCCTGAGCCTGAGGTAAGCGTCATAAATTCGGTCTGAAAGCCAATTAAACCACGACTTGGAATGGTAAAATCCATACGGACACGACCACGTCCATCTGGCGACATGTTGGTCAATTCGGCTTTACGCAGACCCAGTTGTTCCATTATCGAGCCCTGATGTTCATCTTCACAATCTATGGTAAGCGTTTCAAAGGGCTCCATTAACTGACCATTTTCTTCCTTGAGAATAACTTCAGGACGAGACACTGCTAATTCGTAACCTTCACGACGCATATTTTCAATCAAAATGCCCAAATGCAGTTCACCGCGGCCTGACACTCTAAACTTATCCGGGTCATCTGTCTCTTCTACACGCAATGCCACATTGTGTATAAGCTCGTTTTGAAGACGCTCTAAAATGTTTCGCGACGTAACAAACTTGCCTTCTTTACCTGAAAAAGGAGACGTATTGACCTGAAAGGTCATGGTAACCGTGGGTTCATCAACCGATAGCGGTGGCAATGGCTCTACTGCGTTCACGTCACAAACCGTATCGGAGATTTTAAGTTCGCCTAATCCGGTAATCGCAACAATATCACCTGCAGAGGCTTCATCAACATCATGACGCTCAAGTCCTAAATAGCCAAGCACTTTACCGATTTTACCATTGCGCTTACCGCCTTTCGCCATTGCAACAGTGACTTGCTGATTGACCTTAACTTTGCCGCGTTTAATGCGTCCGACACCAATAACGCCAACGTAACTGTTGTAATCCAGTTGCGAAATTTGCATCTGAAATGGGCCTTCAGCGTCTGCATCGGGTGGAGCAACCTGTTTAACGATGGTTTCAAACAGTGGCGTCATATCGTCACTTGGCGTATCGGCATCTAATGAGGCCCAACCATTTAGTGCTGATGCATAAACTACCTGGAAATCTAACTGATCATCGGTCGCACCGAGATTATCAAACAAATCAAACACCTGATCCATTACCCAGTCTGGTCTAGCACCCGGCTTATCAATTTTATTAATGACAACAATTGGCTTTAAACCTTGCGCAAATGCTTTTTGCGTTACAAAGCGTGTTTGCGGCATCGGCCCTTCTTGCGCATCAACCAGCAACAAAACGGAGTCGGCCATAGACATTACTCGCTCAACCTCACCACCAAAATCGGCGTGTCCCGGTGTGTCTACAATATTAATGCGATAGTCATTCCAATTGATGGCAGTGTTTTTAGCTAGTATGGTAATGCCACGCTCTTTTTCGATATCGTTGGAATCCATTACGCGTTCTTCTGCATCACCTCTACTTTGGAGGGTACCGGATTGCTGAAGCAGTTTATCAACAAGTGTCGTCTTTCCGTGGTCAACGTGGGCAATAATGGCAATATTTCGAAGGTTAGCAATAGAAGCTGGCATGATTTTCTCTCAAACAAAACGCATCATTAACAATATTAAGGCGCTAAAAAGTATGCTTAACGCGCTGATGCGGAACAATTGGCGGCGGATTGTACAGGTTTATACAAAGCGGTGCTAATTAAATCGCAAATAATCCCGCAAAAAGGATAAAAACTGTCATGAAACATCGCGTTATTTTGCGTATACGCACAATTTCTTTCCTATGCCACCATTTTCCATGCCTCCGTTAAATTTATGAATGCCTCTTGCACTGCACCAAAATAGCATTTTAGTATATTTACAACGCACCATGATAGTGCATTTTAAGCATGATTTATTATTGCTTACCGAAGTTTATACTGATTTTTCATGAACTTATTTTTCGATAGCAGATGGCATGAATATGGCTTATGATGGGTATTGCATTGCATTTTCACTGCGTGTCGCACAGCCATTGCATGATTGGTTATGCAACTTGGTGCTTTATCGCTTACTAAAATCGAAAAAGCACCAGCTAAAACAATGGAACACCACAACAACGTGATCCGCACAACAAATTTTACTTGGAGGACAATATGTCAATTGAGTCGGCATTAGAACTTATTAAAGAAAGCGAAGCTAAATTTGTCGATCTTCGTTTTACGGATACGAAAGGAAAAGAGCAGCATGTCTCTGTTCCAACCCATCAAATCGACGAAGAGTTTTTTGAAGAAGGCAAAATGTTCGACGGTTCTTCTATTGCTGGCTGGAAAGGCATAAACGAATCTGACATGATTCTTATGCCAGACGCATCTACCGCTGTAGTAGACCCATTTGCAGAAGAAACACAAGTAAACATTCGCTGCGACATTGTTGAACCATCAACTTTACAGGGCTACTCACGCGATCCTCGCTCTATTGCTCGCCGGGCAGAGGAATATCTTAAATCTACCGGTATCGGCGACACTGCTTATTTCGGTCCAGAGCCAGAGTTTTTCTTATTTGACGATGTGAAATTCCATACAGACATGGCCGGTTCTTACTACGCCATTGATTCAGAAGAAGCAAAGTGGAATTCAGGTGCCGATTATGAAGGTGGTAATATGGCACACCGTCCGGGTGTAAAAGGCGGTTACTTCCCTGTTCCACCTGTTGATAGTGCGCACGATATTCGTGCTGCAATGTGCATGGTAATGGAAGAAATGGGTCTTACTGTTGAGGCACATCACCACGAGGTTGCCACCGCAGGTCAAAACGAAATTGCATGTCTTTTCAACTCTATTGTTCCTAAAGCTGACGAAATTCAAATTTACAAATACGTTATTCATAACGTCGCTCATGCTTACGGTAAATCAGCTACCTTTATGCCTAAGCCATTAGTGGGTGATAACGGCTCAGGTATGCACGTACACCAGTCAATCAGTAAAGACGGAAAGAACGTATTTGCCGGAGATAAGTACGCGGGACTTTCAGAGGAAGCGCTATACTACATTGGCGGTATCATTAAACACGCCCGCGCTATTAATGCATTCACCAACGCATCCACAAACAGCTATAAGCGTTTGGTTCCTGGATTTGAAGCGCCAGTTATGTTGGCCTACTCTGCCCGCAACCGAAGTGCATCAATTCGAATTCCTTACGTTACAACCGATAAGGCAAGACGTATCGAAGTACGTTTCCCTGACCCAACTGCCAATCCATATCTTGCGTTTACTGCAATGTTGATGGCGGGTATTGATGGTATTCAGAACAAAATCCATCCTGGCGATTCAATGGATAAAGACTTGTACGACTTACCTGCAGAAGAAGCAAAGAATATTCCAACCGTAGCAAGTTCTCTTGAAATGGCGCTTGCAGCACTTGATGAAGACCGCGCTTTCTTAACCGCAGGCGGTGTAATGAGTGATGAAATGATTGACGCATACATTGAGCTTAAAGCAGCCGAAGTCGAGAAATTAAACATGACAACTCACCCGGTTGAGTTTGATATGTACTATAGTGTTTAAAACCGCTCAAACAGCCATTTAAGGCACAAACGAAAGCTCGCACATTTGATGCGGGCTTTTTTTATTCTTTTTTTTTAATATAGATGAAGTAAACTGCCGATAATGCTTTTGGAGGTGCAGTATGCGCAGTGTGATCACATGGTTCTTCTTAATATCGCTAGTGTTTGTCTTGCCCAATGTTGGTGCGCAAACCAAAATTTATAAAGTTGTTAACGAAGACGGCAGTATTTCGTTTTCGGATACACCTATGCCCGGAGCAGAAGAAATAGAGCTTAAAGGCGCTGTTAATACCATGCAGTCAATGAATGCAAATCAAAGGCCCCCTGCCGCTCAGGCACAAGATAAAACTGAACAAGAGACCTATACCTTAAGCATTTTGTCTCCCCAACCTGAAGCAACCATTCGAGACAATAATGGAAACGTACGCATTGCTTCTGCTATTCAGCCTCAAATTGAGGGTAGCTACATTCTTAATTTTGCCGGTGAAGAATATAGCTCGAAAAGCGGTGCATTTGCGTTAACGGGCATCAATCGCGGCGCGCATCAATATAGTGTCGAATTTTTGAATAACTCGGGCAAGGTAATTGCATCGTCAGATACAAGAACACTGTATTTGCATCAGGCGTCTGCGATTCTTGGGCCAGCTAATAATTAAAAGTTTTGTTTAACAGCGTCTTAGCTTCAAAATCAATTAATTAGCCAGAAAGCGTTTTCTATCCCAGCTTGCGACATTATGATGCTTTGCACTACTATAGTGCATTAACTTAAAAGTAATGGCCTCATGTCGTCAAACGCGATTTTTAATGAATCAGAAAATTCGAAACATACCGTTGATCAGCTGATCCACACAATGAAGACAGCTGTGATGGTATTAAACGATTCAATGCACGTTGAGTTTATCAATGACTCGGGACTTAGCTTATTTGAAACTGGTTTAAATCAACTTAAAGAGCGCTCGCTCTCCGATTACCTGCTTTCAGACAGTTTCAATCAAGAGCGCTTTAAAAATGCATTTGAGAAGGGCGAAGAATTTACAGAGTCCGAGCTTCAATTGTGTTTCAAAGATGGTCGAAGCGTCATGGTAGATTTGCATGCCACCTTACTCAACCATGACGATAGACGACAACTTCTGGTCGAAATTCTTCCCATAGATAAGCAACGTAAGATATCTCAGGAGACACAGCAATATGCACAACAAATGGCAGCTCGTGAGTTAATAAGGGGCTTAGCGCATGAGATAAAAAATCCGCTTGGAGGCATCAGGGGCGCAGCACAATTGCTTGGAAAAGAGCTAAGCGATCCAGCGCATAATGAATTTACTCAAATGATTATCGATCAGGCGGATCGTCTTCGAGCCTTAGTTGATCGTTTACTGGGACCCAATTCTCTGCCACAAAAACGCATGTGTAATTTGCACGAAATTATCGAAAAGGTACGCTCTGTAATAACCGCAGATGTTAATTATGCGATTGCCGTCGAACGTGATTATGACCCCTCTATCCCTGATATTTATGCCGACCCTGATATGCTTCAACAAGCACTACTGAACATCGCCCGAAATGCCAACCAGGCGCTCAAAGCGGCCAAAGTGGAACATCCAGTCATCGGTTTCAGAACACGTGTTGAACGGCAGTGTGTCATCAAAGGCAAGCGACATAGTTTGTGCGCACTGATTAGCATTATTGACAATGGACCTGGGGTACCAAAGGAATTAAGAGACACCCTCTTTTATCCAATGGTAACAAGCAAACGCAAAGGTTCAGGCTTGGGCCTTTCTATTGCGCAAACATTAGCTGATCATCATCAAGGCAAAATTGATGTAGAAAGCTTTCCTGGTTACACAGAATTTACCCTGCATATCCCTATTTTTACGAAGGAAGATCATCAATGATAGAACCCGTTTGGATCGTCGACGACGATAGCTCGATTCGCTGGGTGCTTGAGAAAGCGCTTAAAGCGGCGCAGGTAGGCTGTATGAGCTTTGATAATCCGGAGGATTTGCTCTTGCAAATTGAATCTGGCCAAGCCCCTCAAGTGATCATATCAGATGTACGAATGCCTCAGATGGACGGTATGACGCTTTTAGAAGAAGTCCATCATCATTACCCCGATTTGCCCATCATTATTATGACTGCACACTCCGATTTAGATAGCGCAGTCAACGCCTATCAGGGTGGCGCATTTGAGTATTTGCCTAAACCTTTTGATATTGATGATGCTGTTGATTTAATCAAGCGCGCTTTAGAACATGCCAGCGATCTGTCAATCGAAAAAGCAAGAACAAAAAGTAACAATGCCAGTAATCCAACTAAAGAGATCATTGGTGAAGCACCAGCAATGCAGGAAGTATTTAGGGCAATAGGCAGACTGTCTCGTTCTTCCATTAGCGTGCTTATTAATGGTCAATCTGGTACAGGAAAAGAGTTAGTTGCGCAAGCGCTGCACAAGCACAGTCCTCGCGCTCAGCAAACCTTTGTAGCGCTCAACATGGCAGCGATACCAGCTGATTTGGTTGAATCGGAGTTGTTTGGACATGAAAAAGGCGCTTTTACCGGCGCGCAAAATGCGCGTCAGGGTCGTTTTGAACAGGCAAATGGTGGCACGCTATTTTTAGATGAAATTGGTGATATGCCAATTGATGTTCAAACCCGTTTATTACGTGTGCTGGCTGACGGACAATTTTACCGCGTAGGTGGTCACAACCCGGTTACCGTAGATGTCAGAATTATTGCCGCGACGCACCAGAATCTTGAAAAACGGGTTATGGAAGGTAAATTCAGAGAAGATTTATATCATCGACTTAACGTTATACGGATCCATATTCCCTCATTAAATGAACGAAGAGAAGATATACCGCTTCTTGCCAATCATTTTTTAGCCAAAGCATCGAAAGAGCTTGGCGTTGAAATGAAAACGCTATCAAAAGCAACGGCTAAAAAGCTTACCGAATTAAGCTGGCCCGGTAACGTAAGACAGCTTGAAAACACCTGTCGTTGGCTAACAGTAATGGCAAGCGGACAAGAGATTTTGCTAAATGATTTACCGCCAGAACTGACCACAACAGCTGAAGTCGAGCAGGCAGCTGAGAAGAATGATTGGACCGTCTTATTATCAAACTGGGCTGAAAAGCAGCTGGTATCCGGAAAGAACGACATTCTCGATGTGGCTCAACATGAATTTGAGCGGATATTGCTAAATTGTGCGCTTAAGCACACTCAGGGACACAAGCAAGAAGCGGCCAAACGCTTGGGATGGGGAAGAAATACCCTTACGCGCAAGCTTAAAGAGCTGGACATAGACAGCTGAGTGCTAGATTCATTCAGGCACTCAGGCAATTTTTGCCTGGTTTATGGCGTGCAACGACTTAAATATTTTATGTTGTTTAGCGATGGCAAGTTGCTCGTCCAAAATAGCTTGCAGATCATCTTCGGTAGTCAGCGGATTCGCCAGAACAACTCTGAATACGGTAACAGCTTGTTGATGGTACTGCTCTACTTCAATTCGTGTTCGTGAAACAAAAGACTTACCGGCTTCACGCTGTTGCTTTTGAACCGAAACCGTTAATGCATCCAACTGGTGATTAATATTCTGCTGTGCATCTTCAGACAACTCTTCTAGATGCGATAGCACCTGAGGCCGAATACGGTAGGTCAAAAGCGAAAGAACAGGAGAAGTGATCAACTCAAAATCAGGGTGCCGGTCTATCATGCTGGCAAAAGCCTGCGCCTGTTCGATGGAGCGGTCAATTAACAATTCATATCCTCTTCGTCCTAAAATATGAAACGAGGAATAAACCATCATCGCCATGCCATTTCGGGAACCCTCGAGCGTAGTTGAACCTAAATCTTTAGAGCCTTGACGCAAAATATATTGAGCATGATGCCGCACAGAATTACTCGCAGCGGGATCTTTGAAAATCGCCATACCGGCACCCATTGGCACATACATTTGCTTATGGGCATCGATTGTTACTGAATCCGCTTTTTCGATCCCTTTCAGTTTGTGACGATACTTGCCAGAAAATAAGGTAGCGCCGCCCCACGCAGCATCAACATGAAACCAGCAGCCCAATTCCTTGGCAACCTCGGCTAATTCGTTCAGCGGGTCAACATGCCCGGTTTCCGTTGTGCCAGCAATGCCAACGATTGCCAGCAACTTGTTACCTGACTCCTGATAAGCTTTACCCACCTTAAGCGCAAGCTCGGGGCTAAGAATTTGTTTCGGACTTTCAACGCTTATCATGTTATCGCGCCCTATTCCCAGCACATCTACGGTTTTACCAAGCGAATAATGACCACGACGCGACGACATCAAACCTAGGTTTTCAATGCCATAATGTTTGTAAGCTTGTACTAATCCAGCCTTTGCAACACCTTTAAAGCCGGGTTTAGGCCCTAAAAGATGATTTCTGGCAACCCACAATGCCGTAATATTCGCAATGGTTCCCCCTGAGCAGAATGCACCAAGCGAATGCTCTGCACTATGCAGATAACGGGCGTAAAAATCATCAGATTGAGAATAGATGAGATTATGAAGCATGCCCAAGGTCTGACGCTCCAGCGGCGTGAACGCCTTTGAAGTCTCTATTTTCACCAGGTTCTGATTCAGACCTACCATCAGTTTCGATAAAGGCAAATGAAAATACGGCAAGGCAGATGTCATATGCCCGATAAAAGTTGGAGCATAGGTATTGACTGAATGTGCCACCAACTTTTCCAACAGGCTCTGGGCATGACTCGAAACAAACTCTGGTGAATCTGGCAATATCGGGCTTGAAAAATCTTGTTCGATTTCTTCCAGAGAGGTCTTTTTAGTGACCACATGTTGAGATAAAAAATCAGACACATTATCAGACAAATGTCGTTCGATTTTTGCTAGCGTGGAGTCGTCGTGCTCAGGTTTTGTGAATACTCTGAACAAATGTTCCAAGCTTACTTCTGCTTTTGCCAAGGAGATGTTCCGCCTTCTATCAATTAAAGACTGTGCATTTTGCCTGTGTGCTTTGCCTGTTTTAACAACAGTTCAAGGTACACGGGCAATGTTATATCCCCTAAAGACCGCAAAGGATCACAGCGCTCAAAGCGGGTTATAGATGCACAAGCTAAGGTCGGCACTTTAACTCAGTTTATGAAAATTTACCAAGCGAACTACAAAAAAGCCTAAATAAATTTTAAAAAAAGCGCTAAAGGCTTCGGTATTTCTACAGTTAATAAACTATAGACCAATTTTTAATCAAGCCGTGAATCCGTGAACTTGCAGCCATTGCCCGTCGAAACCGCATTTAATCTAGCGCAAATTGTGCCTTTTTATCAGCCAATTTTTGCCCTCAATAATCGCCGCGCAGTCCGCTATGAATGCCTGGCCAGATTCCTCGATACCAATCAGCGAATAATGATGCCCAACGATTTTTTATATATTGTTGAGCGTGATTGCCAGGCAGCGAATATGACAGCAAGAATACTCGAATTAACAAGAGCCTATTGCCAGCCTCGCCAAATGTCATGGTCAATTAACTTATTTAAAAGCGATTTGCTTGACCAACCTCTTTTGCATGATATTCAGGCAATGAGCCAGTTATCTAAAAGTCGTCTATGTGGAATTGAAATTAGCTACGAGACAATCAAAGATGATTTAGAGGCGCTTGGTGAGCTCAGACGAGAAATGAACGCACTGCATATTACTATTGACGATATTGATGAGTGTAATGAAAGTCTGTTTGCGCTGATTGCTAGCGGCATAGATGCCATAAAAATTCAAACTGATGCACTCAAAAAGCTCTGCTCAAAAGGCGACGGTGCACACGATATTCAAGCGCTTAAATCACATTGCGATAAGCATAAATGCCTACTTATCGCGGAACACATAGAAAGCGCAGACTCACTTTCGCTCGTTCAATCCCTAGACATCAAATATGGACAAGGCTTTTTTCTCTCTCATCCTTTACAGCAAGTTATAGCTGTCCATAGCGCCTGACCGCCGAGCGCGTATTTCCGCTCGAATGGAGATATTGCTGTATTTGCTCTTGACGCTTGCGCCTTAGCAAATGCATTTGACGACTGATTATCAACATTGTGTTCGGTCACTTGCATCTTTACGTTGTAAGCGTTTGCCGCTTTTGCAAACTCATCAACATATAGCTTCCAGTTTGAACGAACTTCGATTTGTTTCGTGCACTTAAGAATGTATGGAAATACCGGGCTCGCGTGCCACCGCTTTCCAAGCTGCGCTTTTTTAGGATAAGGGTTGGGATAGAGAATATATTGTTTAACCAGCCTCCATTGAATTGGAATCCGCCCGTACTCAAGCGTATCGACAAACGATTGTGTGAGTGCATCCGCCAATAAACGCCAAAAATCATTTAGATCTGCCTGGATGACCCAAAAACGCCGTTCAACGCTGTCTGCGGCATCGCTTGTTAAATAGCCTTTGGCGTAATGACCATGTTTAGCAAGCCTTTCAGCAGATTTATCAACGCCAATCACCACCGCCTCAGGATATCGCTTTGCAAGCGCAGCCGTGCTCTCGCCTACTCCGCAACATGCATCTAGTATCAGCTCGCCACTATAGTCTTTTAATTCAAACAGCAATTTATCAAACGTCTGTTTGGTATGTTTAGCAATAGGCCTTTGATATTTCATTTGCTTGTGCTTCTCAACAAGCTTGAGCAAATCCGGATGAATGCCGCTCTGATTTGTTTCGACGGACTTAGGTGCAAATGACACGTTTCTAGCTTCGAATTCCTACGCCTTTTTTAAGCAGCCGATAGGCTGTTATATAAAGCAATAGGTTGAATCCAACAAGCAGGCCGAGCGCCACCAAATAATTAATATCAGATACCCCTAAAAAGCCGTAGCGGAAACCATTGACCATATAAACAATCGGATTGATTTGGCTTACCATCTGCCAAAAGTCGGGTAAAAGTGTGAGTGAGTAGAACACTCCACCTAAGTAAGTCAGTGGTGTCAGGACAAAAGTGGGGATCACACTTATATCGTCGAAGGTCTTAGCATAAATTCCATTTACCAGTCCTGCCATTGCAAAAAGCGTTGACGTAAGAATAAGCGTTACCACAATGACAATGAAATTGTGAATTTGCACGTCTACAAAAAACATCGAGACGCAAGTCACAATAATGCCAATAAGCATTGCGCGCGCTACCCCGCCGCCAACAAAGCCAAATATTACGACCCAGGTGGGCACGGGCGCAACCAACAGCTCCTCGACATTACGCTGAAATTTGGCACTAAAAAACGAAGAAGAAACGTTTGAGTAACTATTGGTAATGATGGACATCATGATCAGCCCAGGCACTATGAACTCCATGTAAGTAAAGCCGCCCATCTGCCCAATTCGCTCTCCAATTAAACTGCCGAAGATCACAAAATACAGCGACATAGTAATGGCGGGCGGAACCAGTGTTTGCACCCAAATTCGCAAGAATCGCGTACATTCCTTAATCCAAATGGTTTTAAGCGCAGTGAAATTTCGTGAACTCATGCTCGTTTCTCCTGGCCTGTTTGTGTGGGTTTTACGTCGCTGCCGTTAGCAGTTTGTGCCTTGGCACGCCCTGACTCTACAAGCCGAACAAACAATTCTTCCAAGCGATTTGCCTTATTACGCATGCTCATAACTTTAATGTTCTGATTGGCAAAACGCTCAAAAACTGCATTCAAACCAGCCTCTTTAGGTACGTCTACTTCAAGCGTGGTGTCATCAAGCGCTCGCGTTTCGAATTCGGGAATGGCGACACTGTTTGCGCCCTGTTCAATATCAAACACGAAGGTTTCGATGTTTAAGGTGGCCAAAAGCGCTTTCATGCTGGTGTTTTCAACAATTTCGCCTTTGTCGATAATCCCGATATTTCGGCATAACATTTCCGCCTCTTCCAGGTAGTGAGTGGTGAGAATGATGGTTATACCTTGTTCATTAATTTCTTTTAAGAAAGACCACATTGAACGGCGAACTTCAATATCGACACCAGCGGTTGGTTCGTCCAATATCAGCATTTTTGGCTCGTGCATCAGCGCACGTGCAATCATGAGCCTGCGTTTCATGCCTCCTGAAAGCTCTCTTGCTCTGGCGTTGCGTTTGTCCCACAAGTCCAATTGCTTGAGATATTTTTGAGCACGTTCTTTTGCCAGTGCACGAGGCACCCCGTAGTACCCTGCCTGATTAACAACAATTTGCATTAAAGTTTCAAACTGATTGAAATTGAATTCTTGCGGAACAAGTCCAATACAGCTTTTAGCTTCAACTTCATCTTGAACGGAGTCAAAACCAAAAACACTTACGGCGCCAGCGCTTTTGTTCACAAGTGAGCAAATAATACCGATTGTGGTTGACTTGCCAGCCCCGTTTGGACCAAGCAGTGCGTAAAAATCGCCCTGTTCTACTTCTAAATCTATGCCTTTAAGCGCCCTGACGCCGCCAGCATAAGTCTTTTCCAGCCCTTTGATGCTAAGTGCTTTCATTTACTTCTCTTGAATTTTTTTATGATGGTTTTACAACTGATAAAATCTGCGCTTGTCGCAAAAAGTACAATCAACTGTCGCGATGAAAGCGCGAATTATAGCAGGACGGACAAAGATGCGCATATAACTATTGGCTATGGTGCATTCGAGAACGCGTGCGCAAAAAAGTCTGCTGAATAATAAACGCGTCGCTGCTCGCACGGTGCCGCTTTAATCCGCAGTTTTCAATCACACTTAGCTTTTCATCGTCCCAAAGTGCTATTTGCGGTTCACTTAGCACCATTTCAAGGGATGAAATACTAAACTCCATCCGCACTGCCGCCTGCGCAAAGAGCTTTACTATCCAGGGATGGTCAACTACCCAGGCATCGGAGTACAAGGTCATGTCCTTTGCGTGTGCATTGAGTGCAAGGCATACTGCGATAGGGTCTTCGCCATAGGCTAGCAAATCAGCATAGCAAATACCGTGAACAGCCTGTGCTTTATCATCCCAATATTGCCACTGAGGAAAAGGGCGTATAAGTTTGCAAAAGCGCTGGCCGTTAGGCAGAGCAATGCCGATTTCAATGGGATAGCTTTGTGCACCAAAGCCGCTTGCTTCTACATCGATAATTGCAGGAGTGCTTGTAAATGGAATAGTCACGTAAGCCTTATTATTTTACATAAAATGATTGTAACGATGATTTATTATCTTGCCAGCAATAATATGCAAAAAAAACTGTCAAGCTTAATCAACAATGCAAATTCGCTCGCTTACTGACGTAAAGCGTAAGTATTGATATCATCATTATTATGAAAACTGTTTGGTAGATTTAATAAGTATATGCGTGACGATAAATTTGTTGATCCTCGATTGCAAGCGCGAGAAAAAATGTTTCAGCAACTGCATTTAAGCACGTTTGAGACGATGGGTTATGCGCACAACATTCAAAGCTACGTTGAAAAAACCGGCCAGGATATAGAATCTGATCATCCCGATTACCAGCAGTTATTGCGTGATTACGAAATTACAAAAAATCTATCCAAGCTTGATGATTCTCAGTTAGAAGGCCTGTGCGCTCAAACAGATGCGGCACTTAAATCAAAAACTCAGGCCAATGCTGTATATGCTCAACTCTGCGCAGCGGCATGCAGTGCGCTAAACCACTGGCGTATTTTATCGGAGATTCCTTTGGACTTGAGGGATAATGACGAAGTTACAAAAACCCTAAAAAACAAATTCCACCAGCACAAAGATACCTGGGAGTTTATTCTTAAGGATATTTCCTAAGCGCTCTCTCAACGACAAAAGCGCTTATCAGGTCAGTGATAAGCGCTTTTTGCTGCTTTAAACATCGCTAACTCAATCATGCGGCTTGAGCATTTAATGTTTCAGGTCTTCTTACTACTATAAGTCTGGTAGCAAGGAGATTGTCTAATGAAAATCTTCCGGCCCCCGATACCACCAAAGACAATGAAATAGCCATTAACGCCAAAGCAAAAGCATAGCCATTATTGGCCATAAACAAGCCGTTAGGCAGGTGCACTGTAACGATTGCTACCAACATTGTGATGCTTAAAGCAATGGCGGTTGGGCGGGTGAACAAACCAAGCAGTAACAATAAACCGCCAAAAAACTCAGCACTTCCGGCGAGCAGCGCCATAAGGTATCCAGGCTCCAGGCCGAGCGAGCTCATAAATTGCCCCGTCCCTTCTAGCCCGTATCCGCCAAACCAACCGAAAAGTTTTTGCGCGCCATAAGCTGTGAAAATAAGGCCCGCTGCCAAGCGAAGCGCCAAGGGTGAATATGCGCCATTTTTAACAAAGGCGTGAGATAGTATTGTGTTCATAAATTTCTCCTCAAAGAATCCGTATAATTTCAATCATCGAACTTAAATAACTGAGCCATTGGCCCTAAGCGATGATGTAAATATATACCGATTAAATGAAAAGAAAATTGCAATAAATCAGTGATTTCTTTCTATAAAATAGAAAGAAATCAAATGAAGCAATTATTCCGCTTTACTTCGTTGGGTAACAATCCGCTTTTCACGGCGTTTCCATAAGACTTTAGCAAGCTTTTTCATACTGACCGTTTTATCTTGTTCGTCCACTATTTCGACGCCCAACAAGCTTTCAAGCAAATCTTCCAGTGTAAGAATGCCTTCTAAGCCACCGTATTCGTCAACAACAAGAAGCATATGCACCCGTGAGTTTAAAAAATGATCAAAGGTTGCTGCCAAGGGCATATCGCCTAATAAAGTCACCATCGACTTGGCGAATTCAGCCAGCTTGGCTGAACCTTTACCGTTTGCAGCAGCTAACAGTACGTCTGTTTTAAGCACGTAACCGGTAATATGCTCGTTCTCATCATTCTCATAAACAGGAATGCGTGAGAAGGGATTATCTTGATACTCAGCGACAAATTCATTCACTGTAGTTTGATCCGACAGCGAAAACACGACTGTGCGGTGTGTCATTGCGTCAACAATTTTAAGTTCATGCAGGCTTAAAAGATTTTGAAGAAAGTTAGCTTCTTGTTGTGCAAGTTGTCCCTCTCGTCCCGACAGTTCAGCCATGGCAAGCAGTTCAGAACGGCTCAATCCCTTAAGCGGACTTTCCTCGGTAAATCCACTGGTAAGCTTTTGCGACATTTTTACAAAAGGATAGAGAGCGATAATCAGATACTTGAGAAAATACGCGGTTGCAGGAGCAAGGGGGCGCCAAAAAGTCGCGCCGAGCGTTTTTGGAATAATTTCAGAAAAAACGAGAATTAAAAAGGTGAGGACAGCGGATATGATACCTAAATAAGCATCACCAAACACTTTTACCGCTTGTGCACCTGCACCTGCTGCGCCCATGGTGTGAGAAATAGTATTCAAGGTAAGGATGGCAGATAAGGGCTTATTAATATCAGATGTTAGTCCGGATAATAGCTTACCTGAGGGCCGTCCTTCTTTTTCTAAAAGGGAAATATAAGCCTGAGAAACGCTTAAAATCACCGCCTCTGCTATGGAGCACAAAAAAGAAATGCCCAAAGCAATGGCAACGTAAATCAGCAGCAAAACCATTTGCGAGTAACCTTAAAAACCGATCATCAAATACGATGCATTAGCATAGCATAAACAATACAATTTAATGCCACTGAAAAAACGCGCATATTTTGTTCGAAAAATGAATTGCTAGCGATAAGGACTATATTCAGATTGGCCTACAATTTGGGCTTACGCATATAAATGTAAATAAAAATACTTGCAACGAGTGTCATCAATAACACATCTGCTCCCACGTTAAATTCCATTTTCAGGTAGGACGGGTCAATAAATTCCAATAAGACCAACGAATAAACAACTGCTAAGACAACAAAAAAAACACGAAACAACACGCGAGAAATTTGCACGAGACTACCTTATTATTTTGTACTTGGATGACGCGACCAAGCTTATTAACCAGTGCGAGATTTGTGCGTCAATTTTTTGACATGTCTAGTTTGCGCTAAGTTCAATCTTAATTCAAATACAAATTACAGTGTTTAGCAAAATAGTATCCGTTAGACGATTTATGTTGCTTTTTAGCAACATAAACGCGGATTTTAGAAGCAGCTTTGCAGAAAATTTTAAGTGCGTTAACCAATTTTATAATTTCCTAAACGATAGATTGGTGTTACTTTTTTGTAAATAAAGTCGCTTTGCGATGCTTATCATTTAAATTGACAGGACACCCGATCATGAGTCGAATTTTAACCACTTCTCTGGTATTTATTTGTTTGTTGTTTTTACAAGCGTGCGGACAGCCATCAAGTGACAAAAGCAATCAAAGCTCACAAGCTGCCGAAGATGAAAATGCCGTACCTCAAATAGGTTTGGTGATGAAATCGCTGGCCAATGAATTCTTTGTGAATATGGCCGAAGAGGCAAAGGCACATCAGGCAAAGCATTCTCAAATGTATTCACTAATAGTCAATGGTACTAAAAATGAGAGCGATTTGGCTCAGCAGGTTGCACTAATTGACCAGATGATAGCTTCAGGCGTAGATGCAATTGTGATTGCGCCCGCAGATTCAAAAGCCGTAGTGCCAGCAATTGTAAGAGCTTTAAAAGCGGGTATTACTGTCGTCAATATTGATAATCGCCTGGACGAGCAGGCCTTAAGCGATTATGGCGTAAGCGTCCCCTTTGTAGGGCCTGACAACAAAGCCGGTGCCAGAATGGCGGCCGAATTTGCAGCGAGCCGATTAAATGAAGGCGATCCGGTGATTGTGCTTGAGGGAATTCCTTCTGCAATCAATTCTCAACAGCGTGTAGCAGGATTTATGGAGGCAATTAACAGCGCAAATCTTAATTTAGTTGCCAGGCAAAGCGCTGACTGGGAGCAAACCAAAGCCGCTCAGGTGAGCGCGTCGCTTTTGATCCAGCACCCCGAAACCACCGCTATATTTGCCGCAAACGACAATATGGCCTTAGGTGCACTTGCCGCTGTACAACGCGCAAACTTAAGCGATTCTATTTTAATAGTGGGCTTTGACAACATAAACGCTATCCAATCGCACATTGAAAGCGGCGATGTTCTAGTAACGGTAGACCAGTTTGGCGGCCAGCTTGCTGTGTTTGGTATTGAAAAGGCGCTAGCGGCACTTGAAGGGCAAAGTTTAGATGCCATAACACAAACCCCCTTAGAGCTTATTACGGCTAGCGCAGCAGATTAGCGTATGACCTGTTTACGTATCAGTAATATAAGTAAGTCTTATGCGGCTCCTGTTTTAAAGCAGGTTAACCTGGCCATTGAGCCCGGTGAAATCCACGCTCTCGTGGGTGAAAATGGCGCCGGGAAATCTACGCTCATCAATATTTTGTGCGGCCTAACAGAGCCCAACGCAGGAAAACTTGAATTAAAGGGGCAAGCATATCGCCCAAAAAATCCTGTTGACGCCATGTCGAAAGGCCTAAGTGTTGCGCTACAAGAATTAAGTCTTATTGATGATTTAAGCGTAGCTGAAAATATTTTATTGCGAAAACTTCCCAATCATCTTGGTTATGTTAATCAAGCTACATGCTACAGCCGAGCCCTAGCACTCATGCAAACGCTCGGCTTAAGCTCCGGCCCAAATAAAGTATCCCCAAACACAGAAGTGGCAAAACTTTCCCTTGCTCAAAAGCAACTGTTAGAGCTTTGCAAAGCCTTAAGCGAACCCTGCGATTTACTTATTTTAGATGAACCCACATCTGCGCTAAGCCAACAGCAAAGCGACATACTTCATACCTTAATGCATGAGCAAGCTGCAAAGGGGATGAGTATTTTATATGTCAGCCACCGACTGGATGACGTTTTAAATGTTTGCCACAAGGTTTCAGTACTAAGAGACGGGCAGTTAGTAAGCACAAACTTTTCCCAAAACACAACAAAAGAACAGCTTATAAGCGCGATGTCCAGAGGCACGCTACATGAACATACGGAGCAGGCGAGAAACGCTTGTGAGAATGACAATGACGAGCCTGTCTTATTAGTCAATGATATTACCACCGATAAGCTTCCTCAACCTTTGAGTTTTAAAATACGGCGCGGAGAAATATTGGGAATTGGCGGATTGGCCGGCGCAGGCAGAACCGAATTGCTTGAAGCGATATATGGTTTGACGGCACTTCGCTCAGGTCAAGTTCAGGTGTTGGAACAAACTGCAAATCGTGCAACACCTCGTTATCGCAACATTAAGCGTTCCAAAGATGCAGTAAGAGCGGGTATTGGCATGCTCAGCGAAGATCGAAAGCAACAGGGCATTTTTGCAGAGCACTCTCTGATATTTAATGCAAGCATCGCCAGTTTGAACAAGACCGCGAGCCTGGGATTTGTTCGCAATGCATCGCTCAAGGCACTGAGTAAACCCATATTTGACTCTTTGGGCGTAAAACGCAATTTTGATGAACAAAATATTGAAGAGTTAAGTGGCGGCAATCAACAAAAGGTGTTACTTGGTCGCTGGCTACAAGCGGGCACAGATATCTTTTTACTGGATGAACCTACGCGAGGCGTAGATGTTTCTACTAAAGCTTTAATTTATCGCGAACTGGAAAATCTTGCTTCAAAAGGCGCCAGCATAATAGTAGTTTCAAGTGAAGCAGAAGAGTTATTTACCCTCTGTCATCGCATTTTAGTAATGAGCCAAGGCCGCTTTGCAGGCGAACTTTTGCCAGCGCAGTACAGTTCAGATAATTTACTGTCGCTTGCGTTTAGTCAGGCGCAATAGTTTTACAACAGGGATTTTATGCAATTTATTAAGAACTACTTTTTGGTCATCGTATTGTTTGCATTGATTGGATTTTTCAGCGTGCAAACAAACAACTTCTTTTCAGTTATCACTCTTTCTACCATGTTAAGTCAGCTTCCTGCCTTAACGTTTGTGGCCGTGGGTATGACGCTTGTACTTATCGTTGGAGGCATCGACTTATCTGTTGGATCGTTGATGGCATTAAGTAGCGCAATTATTGGCGTATTAATAGTACAAAGCGGTTTTAGCTTCCAGTTTGCTGTTATATGCGCGCTTTTACTCACTATGATGTTTGGTTGCATCAATGGCGCATTATCAAGCTGGATGAAACTCCCCTCTTTCATCGTCACTTTGGGTATGCTCGAAGCTGCCAGAGGACTCTCATACGTCGTATCTGATTCACAAACCCTGTACGTGGGCGCTTCAGTTCAAGGTCTTACCGACCCTATCGCAGGTATCGGTATTTCGGTCATGATGCTGCTCGCTTTTAGCGTAGTAATAATTGGACATGTGCTTTTAAATTATACAGTTTTTGGAAAGCATCTCATTGCGATTGGCTCCAACAAAAAAGCCGCAGTAATGTCGGGTATTCGACCAAACCCGAATATTCTAATTGTATTTGTCATTTCAGCTTTTTTAGCAGCATTAGCTGGCTTGGCTAATCTTAGTTATTTAGGTTCCAGCGACCCAAATGCGGGATTAGGGCTTGAACTTTCGGCTATAGCCGCTGCCGTTATTGGTGGCACCAGCCTTATGGGCGGTCGGGGAACAGTGCTGGGCACATTTGTAGGCGTGCTTATTATCGCTGTACTTAATTCGGGACTGGCTCAAATGGGCGTATCTGAGCCTTCAAAACGCATTATTACCGGAGTGGTGATTGTGCTTGCCGTGTTGCTTGATAAATGGCGTGCTAATAACTAGTTAAGTTAAGCAAGGCTTAATTTAACCTATCCAATCATTTTAGTATTTCGGACTGTGACGTCACATCATGTAAAACTTCAAAGCGGCTTAGCAAAGTGCAAGCCGTCCCACGTTCTTGTGCCAGCGATTTCGCACAACGTACTTCATGTTGGCGTATCGTCAAGCACTGTAGTTTACTCTGTTCCATTTTGCCAAAAATAACGCACAGAAAACTACAGGCAAAACTTTGGCAAATAAAGATGCCAGGTAAAAACCTGAGCTACCTTCAATCATTAATAACTCGGGTATTGCAGATAACATAAACAATACAAAAGGCATAGCGAGTAGCGTATAAACAGCCCTTATTTTTGAAAGCTTCAAAGCCAAAGATAAAAACACAAAAATGAGTGCTGCTGGAATTCCTTGCGTAATCAAATCTACAACTGAAAATGCAAGTGTTGGAGAGAACAGTGATAGTGGCTCAAGAAAGTTTTTAGGGATAGCAACTGCTGCTCCGTAACCAAAAGCAGTGATTACAGCAAACACAAACAAGATGCCGATAATAAGATTAATTACATAATCGATGAAATTGTGGTGATTTTTAGTTGCTTCCATTACTTAAATCCTTTTGGGTGCGCAACACTTTGATATTCAGTTATCAGATTATGGAATGGCGGTTGCGAACGCAAGCGACATGACACGATCTGATAATCTCTATAATACCGAAGATGCGCCGCGTTTGTGTCCCACCGAGCGGAGCGACTGAGTTGAATTGCTTGAAAGGTTTACTCATCACCTTGCTCTGGTGACCGCAGGCTATTGTTCACTTTTTTAGCCAAAGAGGAATGTTGCATTATCCAATATGCCAATAATCCCCAAACTGAACTTGAAAAACAAATAAGAGCCCACCAACCCGGATGTACATTTAAAGCTAACGGCATTCGCTTTATACCGTCCTGGTAAACATAGTAAGCGGAAACTCCTCCTGGAAGAATAAAACATATCAGCCAATATACAGATATCGGCGCCCACGAAAATAATACGTGTAGAAAAAAGTTTTGTTCCATTTTATAAACCTAATACTCACTTAATCGGCGAAAATTGCTTTTTATTTTTGTCCGCTATCAATTCTTTGTTAGCTACCGTTAAACTATCAAAATGCATCTGAGAACACTCCGTATACGCTAGGAAGATCCCATTCCCAAGTGCCTTGCATCAAAAAATATCTAGTTGCCACCAAATAAAGTAAACCAAAAAAGCACCAAACTGTAAATTTATGAACGTTAATGATTGTTTCAGATACCAAACGCTCTTCTGAACGTTTCTTAATTTCTGTTGTGACAGCAAGTGCGCTAATAATTGTAAAAATAATAATCAAACCTGTATATTTTGATACCACAGCGACCGTTGAGTAATCCAAGATTGCAATCCACACAGCGATTAAGACAAATCCGAACGGCCCAACTATTTCATAATTCGTTGGATTTTTCTCAACATCCCACTTCCAATACTCGAATTTCAATTGATCTACCTGGGCGATATATACTAGGCCTACTGCGACAACGATTAATATAGATCGAGCCCGATCCTGAACGTCATTTAAATCAAAAAACAATAAGTTTCCAAACAAAACAGATATCAAAAAAAGGAAATGCAAATACTCCTTAACGTTTAATAAAGATTCATAGCGCATAGGTAGCTAACACCTTACATAAGCAGTTTGGCTGCACTCTACTGACAAATCCGTCTTTACGTATTTGTTATTGAACATTAACCACTGAGCCAAAACTCTTTCTTTTTAAAACAACTGTAATTAGCACTACAAGCCCTAGAATACTGCCAATTGGAATCATTAATAACAGCAATAGCGAACTTATTAGTGTGACCCAGTATAACCAATTCGGCCTGTACCTAAAGACTGTAATTGATATCAATAAAAGCAATAAACCAGGCACACACAAAACTAAACTAAGCACTGTCGTTATCAATGCAGAAGACAAGCCACCCGCCACTAATTTGGGGTCTCCAGTACCCGTTAGACTAGCCTCGTGAAACAATATATAAAACACATAAAAAGTATTCGTTACTCCCCAAGGCAGAGCTAATAAAAATACAACACCAAAAACAGCTACATATTTACCTACAATTTTTTCATTCAACCGCTAATCCTTGCCAAGTTGCATTACTTTAAGCTAAGGGGCAATTACCCCAATTTGTCATGCGGGTTTAAATAAAACATTTTCTTCCATCCCTGAGTTTCCGTGGTCATTAACCAAGGTATAGGAATAAGAGACAGAATTGAATAGTGAACATGTGGTGGTTTACCAATAGCGTTACCAGTATCTCCTAACGCTCCAATTATTTCGCTTACTTCCACAAAATCGCCCTCTTTGACTGAGTAGCTTTCTAAGTGAGAATAATAGTGAATGCGCCACTTAGGACCCAGTATGGCAATTGCATTTCCACCTTTCTTGAGTGAGCCAGCGAAAACAACAATACCTGACGTAGCAGAGATAATTGGTTTTCCTTTTCTACCAAAAATATCGATTCCCTTGTGCACACCTGAGCTTCCCCAAGGTTCAAACCAAAAAGTCTTGTGATTCCAATCGTTAGATGTAGCACCTCTAACGGGTATAGTAATCTCCTCAGGAATAAGGAGACCGAGGGTAATAATTATTAGCAGCGCGATGAATAGATATTTTAAAAGTTTCATAGACCTTTCCGTGGCATATAACACCGAACTAAGCGACGCACAATTTGTAGTGCAATTTGCAATAATGTAGCGAAGCGAGATGCAAATTGCACTTCAAATTGTGTGTCCGAATGAGTGATAACGAATGGCACAAGGATTTTGTTAGCCGTCTTTATAAAGAACATCCGCTATAAAATCAGATGATGCTCTATAAGTTCTAGGACCCATGTTTGCATGCGTCCCGTCAGAAGACCAACTGCCTATAACACCTACAACGTGATCTTCGTCCCCAAAACTCATAGTTTTTTCATAAGTATAAAAACTGAAGCTATCGCCGTTTTTTCGAATTAGCACATAAAAGCAGTTAGCCATCATTTTCGGCTCAGGAAATACAATCAACACCGCATCTTTCTCTGCGATAACCTCACTGGATATGGCCGAAGCATATGAAGGAGAAACAACTTCTGTAGCGACTCCTTTCAGTTTAGTCAAATCACCTTGGTATAAATCAGCAAAAAATTGACCATTAGTGTCAAAAGTCCATTCTGGAAGGACTCTATGTTGCAGAAAATATACTTTCCTATGTTCGGGTAATTCTTGCGATTCAGCTTCACGAGGAATCCTTTCTTCCGGCTCCGGTGTTGAACTACAGCCAGCAAGTAAAAAAACGAAAACTAAGAATACAGATAAACTTTTCAAGTTTGACTCCTTGTCCAAGCATACAAATTCGGCTAACGCACGCCTAAGTGGTGCAAAATGCTAGGCTAAAATTAGAGAGGAACGAGGTCAAGCCAAGCGTTTTGCATTCGTTCCTTAGGCGTTTGTTATACATAAATTCCACTTACTGAATTTCTTGCTGCCAGTTCACCTTTTGGTAGACTGATTTTTGATTAAAATTAGTGCTACCTGTAGTTGATCCAACAAAGTAATACATTCCACCTGAGAAGCCTGCACTTCCAACCGAAGTAAGTTGTGAAGGTAGCGCTGCCACCGCATCTTTAGCATTTAGAAATACATGATTTTCGGAATATGCGTTTGTAAGAGAAGGATCTGATAACGATTGAATAACCTGATTTATGATACGACTTGAGATAGCTTTGTGAGTTTGGCCTTTTGCCCAGCCCAATGTTTTACCAGTAAATATATTTAGTTCATCGCTGTGACCGGCATAAAACACCTCATCTAGAATAATTTCACCGTTTACTACTAAACACCAGTCAACGATTACAAAACTTGCGTAACTGGCATTTGTGATTACCTGTGAGTAACGGTGAATTTTTGCGTGTACTTTAGCTTTTTTAGATACGTTTGACGTATTTTTGTTTAGAGTATTCAAGATTGATTGCTGAATAGTATTTTTGTCAGCTGTATCAAAGCTACCCCAGTTAAAAGCTCCATATGATTCATTGTCAGCCGTTTTTTCATCAATAATTATCGAAACAGAATTTACATTAGCGCTAAATGAAGGAGCGTTCGTTAACAATGGAAACTCATTTTTACTTGCGGTACCAGTAACTCCGCAACCAGCCAAGATTAGTGATAAAAATAAAAATAGTAGATATTTCACACATATCCCTTATTTAAGTATAACACCTCAGTAACGAGCGCAGGTTTGGCGACAGCCAAGGCTGTGTCTCAATGACCGAAGGGAATGAGTTAACTGACTTGTTATCTTCTCGCACTATTGCCAACCAACAACCCATTAACGCTAATGTCCTCATCAAGTTGCGGCCAATGGATACCTTCACCATCTCCCAGCAACTCCCAGTCTTCTAATTGTTCCTTCGTGGCCTTTGACAACCGTGGAAACCAAATCAAAGGCGCAGATATCTTTCTTCCGTCAATCAAAAAAACGGTTAAAGAATCCGCATCACACTCTACTGATTCTGCTAACGGGTGATGCTCAACTGCTAAAGTACTCATTCCAAGACTCCAATAAAGTTGTTCTATTCTCATTCACTAGTTGCTCAAGCTCCCTCAATTCTCGCGGTGGAAATCGAGTAGAGCTCGCAAGAGATACAGGCTGCAACCAAAATTTTGCAAGCATACGCTCTCGTTGAATGTGTATATGTGGAGGTTCTCCGTTCTCATTACTAAAAAAGAAGAAACGGTAAGGACCTAATCTTAATACTGCTGGCATATGTCAAGATTAACCGAGAAATGTGAAGATGCCAAATGGAAGATAACGCTTTACATAAGCGGCCATTTACCGCTCTTGTAAATGGTCCGTTTTAATTTTTTTGTTAGCTTCCCCTGCCTCTAATCTCTCGGCTAACCAGACCTTTATGATTGATTGGCGAGTAACACCAATTCTTGAAGCCTCCCTGTCCAGAGATTTGACCATCCAACTGGGAAAATCTACGTTTACACGTTTAAGCGATTGATTGGGTCGACGCAAAGTAGATAAATCTAAATCATCTAAAATATCATCTTTATTGTCGTCAAACTTCTTGTCGAATTCACTAGCTTTCATAAAGTGCCACCTCTGCCTTTCTTGAGCGTCGCACCGAAATAATGCGTATCACTTCATTACGATACGTTATCACTGCGGTCCAAAATCTGTCATCAATAAGACCAACAACGATGTATCTCGGTTCCTCAACAAACTGTACCTTCACTTCAATGTGATAATCATCCATCCATAACTTTTGAGCATCCTCAAAATCGATACCATGCTTTGATAAGTTGGATATACTTTTCTGTTCATCATATTCAAAACTTTTCATAGGTATAGAAATTATACCTATTTAGACAAAACAGCAAGATAAATTTGAAGGGAAGCTAACACCTCAATAACGAGTTAGCAGAGTATGGCGTGGTATTTGCGAAAGCAAATGGCATGACATGCACTGATAATCTCTGTTAATTGACTTGTTAAGTGTCCTTTCCTAAGCAGCTTCGTTTTCATATGGAGATACATTTAATTCGCCTTGCGATTGGCGCGCTTGCCAGAGGTCATAAGCATTCTGCATTCTGAGCCAGTGATCCGCACTTGGCTTAGAAAATACTAATTCGAGTCTTACTGCCATTTCTGGACTGATCGAAGCCTTACGATTTAAAATTTTTGAAAGCGTTTTCCGGCTTACTCCCAAATGCTTGGCTACATCAGTAATCGTAAGACCGAGCGAATCGATCACGAGATCCTTCAAGATTTCTCCTGGATGCGCTGGGTTATACATAGACATTAGTGATAATCCTCATAATTAACAATTTCAACATTTTGGCCTTTGAATCTAAAAGTAACACGCCAGTTTCCACTAACTCTGACTGACCATATGCCCTTACGAGTTCCTTTCAGTGGATGCAAATACAGTCCCGGCAGATCCATATCATCAGGGCATGTTGCTTGATCAAGGTTCGATAAAATTAATCTAAGCTTCTTTTGATGCTTTGACTGAATACCTGAGGTAACGCCCTTTGAATAGAACTTTTCTAAACCTTTATGTATGAAATCAACAACCATCTCAGCATCGTAACCTATGTGGTTACAATGTCAAGCTGTACTTTGGGGATAGAGAGGAGACTTAACACTTTCGATAAGCGGCGTAATACCGCTTTTATACTACGTCCGTCTTCATCGTTTTGTTATTGCTCGCTACCGACGTTGTTTGATAACGATTCCACAACAATCTGATTTATACTTTTTCCTGTGGCAGAAGCTTTTAAAACGAGGTGCTCATGTAGTTTTGGACTTATACGAACATTAAATTTACCCGAATAGGTTTTCTTAGGTGATACACCATCTGCCTCACACATTTCAAGAAATACTTTTAAGGAGGTTGAACCCTCTTCATGCAAACCCTTAATGTCGGCCGCATAAAAATCAGCACCGCCGTTTAAGTTAACAAACTCACCTCTAAACATCTCTATTTCAGGATCGTACGTGATAACAGCATCGTATCCATTTATGTTCATGATATTTTTCATGGTTTCACCCCATTTGACTCTAACCAACGTCTGACGCTGCTAACCGCACCCTTGTCTGTATCTGGAGACGGGTGTGGTCTATGAAAGACGCGTCTGTCGCCAAAAAGCCTAACACCAATTCTAGAGCCCTCAGCCTCGGATATCTCAGCTCCAAGCTCAATAAATAGTTGCTCGATATCTTTCCACTTTATATTACCACTGACAGGTCTTGAAAAGATGAGAGCTAAAGTCTTTTGATGTTTTCTTTTCATTAGACAATGATAGTACTAAATATTAGTACCGTCAATCGCAGCTTTACTAGAGCTATAACGCCATCCTATGCGGCGCACAGTTAGTCGTGTAATTTGTAATAATGTAGCGAAGCGAAATACAAATTGCACGACTAACTGTGTGTCCGAATGAGTGATAACGAATGGCACGAGGATCTTGTTAGAGCCCGCCACTTTTCCCCTCCTTAAACTGAAAATAGATTGCCAAATATCCTGAGATAAAAAACATAATAGGAAAGGACAAAACAACAAATAAAGGAAAATCGGCAATTCTCAAGCTTGGATTGTCATACATAATCGAAATAAGCAAATATGCAACATTCACCGCAGTTACACCGATTACTGAAATGAATTTGTTTCTTCTTGCTACAAGCTTCGAAAGATAAAAATTCAAACACGCAAAAATAAATCCGGGTGAAAAGACAATTAAGCTCGGAATAATCAACAAAAATGCTGTCATCTCATACCATCTTACCGCACCGTGCGCACTAGCCTCATCTTTCGTGATTGGCGAACTTTCGAGTGCGTTTGATAAACGGCTAAACGGTGACTTCATCATAGTGGCTCTAACGCCTGTTTAACGAGTGACCAGATTATGGCGTCACACTTGCGAATGCAAGCGGCATGACATGAGCTGGGCATCTCTGTTGAAATTCTTGTTATGTGCCACTAACGCACCGTGCTATAACAAAACCATGAAAACCAATAGCTGAATCATTATACCAGCCTCTATATTTATTTTTCTCTAGGAATCTGATCGTGCTGCTTAAATCTCCCTGCCAAATTTCGCCTCCATATAATCTCTGCCAGCTTTCTAGATTACCTTGCTCATCCGATGCAAGTGCGTTAATTGAAACTTCTTCAATATCTGTAATGATTGAATAAGTGGTATGGGTAAAGTTATACAAAACAACTTCATCAAAAGTGATTTCAGACCAATCAGTTTCATGCTCGGGATATCCGTAAGCCAGAAATAAACGGATTTTCTTTCCGTTTTCTAGAACTTCATATCTTCTAAGGTGATAGTCATGGAATCTCAATGGGACGAACTCTATTGCAAGGGCACATAACGCTTCGTTGACGGGCGCGACGCTCGCGTCGTGTCCCAGCGAAGCGAGTCAAACGCCTTGTTAGGTGCCCCAGTCTTCATCCAAAATATCCTTTCGTTTTTCTTCGTACTCTTTTTTTGTGAGTAGCCCTTCCGAGTATATGGCTTCCAACTTTCTCAGTCTTTCTGCATAGCAGATAGGTGTGTTTTCTTTTTTATTTTCAGACTCACTTTCTGCTTTTAAATTAAATTCCGTCTCTTCAAAGGGGAGACCTTTCGTAGAAAAAATGGAGTTCCTAAATGCCTGATAAGCGTGGGCTAAAACAAAGAGTGAAAAAACACCCAAGAGAATTTTTACAAATCCCGGTAAATCTAGGAAAAAAACTAAAAATGCGATAAACGCCAGCATTAAAATGGTCTTAAACAAAAATAAAGTAGCGTTAAACTTTGAATCTTTAGTTTCAGACTTTCCTGAAATGCTCATTAATCAATCCTGTTTCTAAACTTAGCACCTAACGCTAAGCTAACGGGCAAAAGCACGTGGCAAAATGGGCGAAGCCGCCACGTGTTTTTGTCCCAGTGACCGAAGGGAACGAGTGAAGCGCCTTGATACTCATTGAGCCTCCTCCTAATTAGCATAAACAGAGTTTATCCTAATAGGCGACCAAACCGACGGAGAAAACTCAATGAATTTCTATATTAATACACATCCCTACTATTGTGGAATCGATTTACACACGCGTTTGCTCTATGTCTGCATTATTGATAATGAAAACAATGTGCTCGTGCATGAGAAAATAAATGACTCGCCCGAAAAGCTATTCACTTTGCTACAACCTTATCTTGGTGCCGTAGTGATAGGTGTCGAATGTATGCACTGTTGGTATTGGCTGTCGGATTTTTGCCAAGAGCACGGGATTGATTTTATTCTTGGTCATGCACTTTACATGAAAGCCATTCATGCAGGTAAAACTAAGAATGATAGAATCGATGCGCTTAAAATCGCTAAACTCATTCGTGGAGGTAACTTCCCTCTTGCCCATGCTTACCCCAAAGAGCATCGTTCTATCAGAGATGCATTAAGAAGGCGTACTCACATCATGCGTATGAGTGCTCAACTCAAGGCTCATGTGTCCAGTACCGTCAGTCAATATAATTTACCCGCCCCAGAAACACGTTTAAACCTTCAAAACTCCCCCGCCAGAGAGCGGATGCACCACTTCTTTCCTGACGAGGCTGTGCAAAAGAGTATGGACTTAAATCTCAACATCATCGATACCATGGTGCATGAAATTTATAAAATCGAGCATTACGTGAAGCTCAAAGCCCAATATCACAAGGGTAGCGACTTCCATATTCTAAAATCCTTCCCTGGCATTGGTAAAATACTGGCTCTTACCATCTTATATGAAGTGGGTGATATACAACGCTTCGGTCGTGTTCAGCAATTTGCGTTTTATGCTCGATTAGTTAAATGTAAAGCAGAGTCGGCGGGTAAAACCTACGGCACTCAGGGCAACAAAATAGGGAATGCTCATTTAAAATGGGCATTCAGCGAAGCCGCCGTTCTGTATTTAAAAGGCAATGATAAAGCCACGCGTTACCTTGAAACACTCCAAAAGCGAATGAGCAAAGCCAAAGCACTATCCGCTTTGGCGCATAAAATAGGACGCTGTGTTTATTTCATGCTAAAGAACCAACAGGTATTTAATGAAGATAAGTTTTTAAACGGGTAAGCCGCACAATGGCATGAGCTTCATCGTCTAACTGGGAAAATGGCGAGTACCTTGTTATCGCACATCAATCTGCCACTAGCAGCTTCGATAACTATACCAATATGTCTTAACCAAATCGCTTTGATTAGACATGCCATTGTCGCGCAACATACCCTTTTATCAGATTTTGCTTACACCTTCGCTGAGCCCGAAACTAACTGGACCTATAAACCTTGTAACTTTGAATAGGACAGATGAAGGTTAACCGATGAATGTCTAGTGACCCAATGATGCATAGGGAGATGCAAACATATTGGCAGCAAATGTGCGTAAGACGATCCTCTATATGTGTTTGACGTAAGCAACCTGCTTAACATCGACCATGACAGACGAAGTAAACAAACCTGATACTAGGAATCAGATTGATCTTGAAAAAGTGATCAAAGAATATTCTTTTGTTATTGACAGGCTAGAGGCTCATATGTGTTATATTGCTTCACTTAAAATTACCATTTCTGCTCGGTTTACTCGCGCTTGAAAAAATGAATTGAGATGGAGTAATTGCCCATATTCGTCCATATTATTACCGCGTTTTGTAAGCTGAAGCCAATTGGAATAAAAAGCATCAAAGTCATCCTCAGACATAGGCATTAAATGCTCATCAATAGTAAAAGACTTTTTCACATCCGTAATTGATGGCGACGACATCTCTCTAATTCGCGAACCAAATAATTTCACTAGTGTAGATAATTCGACTTCAGAAGCCAAAACCACTGTCTCTTGTTGTTCAAACCTGAGCTCTAAATTATTTAGTTGCTCGAAATCTAAATTCTCCATATGTACAAAAGAAAAATGCTCCATGCTCAAGCGCCCTTATGCAATATAACGCCAGCATTTGCGGCAGTTTGTATTTGCTAAAATCTGCAAAATTTGAACGCAGTGAAATGCAGGTTTTAGCAAATGCAAAATGTCCGAAGTCGCGCCAGCGACTGACAAAATGCTTTTGTTATGTTTCTTTAACTTAAAACAACCACTTGCTTCGACGTCACTCAAAACGATTCTAAGGTGCCGTGTCAAAGCGTAAAACTGGTTAAACATTTGATATGTCATTACTTTTCCGAATCTTACGCTTAAAAAAAAGATCATAGTCTGATGACCACCAGTGGTAATGCGTACTTATCAACTCCCAACCATTATCTCCGTGGTGTTTCAGGACTTTATTTAATTCTTCGTCTCCCTTAAAGAGCCCACAATTTACTCGCTTTATTCGATATTCAAAAATCTCCATGTGCCTATTTTTCCTTTGAAACATAACTCCAGCCTATGCGGCGCACGATTTGTTGTGGAATTTGTAATAATGTAGCGTAGCGAAATGCAAATTGCACAACAAATTGGGTGTCCGAAGTCGCGCCAGCGACTGCCATCAGGTCTTTGTTATACAGCATCATAATACATCCGCTTGACTAAACGCTGAATAATTTCTGCAACGATTGCGACAATCATGAATTGGCTAAACAACATGAGCCCTAGTTTTTGATACATCCCCATTTCTTCAGTAAAAAGAGGATGCCAGATATAAACTAGAGACTGATTTCCTGGAAATAAGAATATTTGATAACCGGGAAGAGGACCTCCGATAACATCAAAAAAATTCCAATTTAATACGAAAGTAACCAAGCCAATTAGCGATGCAAGCAATCCTAAATATATTGAAAAATGCATCGATTTCATTTTTAGCCTCAAGCTGTATAACGCCGACCTGAGCGGCGCATTGCTTGTTGTGAATTCTGCGATAATTTTACGCAGGAAAATGCAGGATTCACAACAAGTAATGTGTCCGAACGAACGACAGTGAGTGGCTCTAGGTTTTTGTTATACCCTCTCTTCATAAGAGCTTACCATCTCCGATAATATTGATTTCTCGTCTTCAGAAATTTTATTGTCAAATCCACATAGTAGGCCATTGATCAAATAATATTCAGTTTCATTTTTAATCATTCGTCTTTTGAGTATTCCTTTGTATTTGGACCAATACTTTCTGCGAAAATATGACAATGTGGGAATACCTCGTTTGCCTAACTCGTTATCAATTTGATTTAACTTTTTTGAGTCAAAATGCAGAGAATCTTCCAGATTATCATTAACCGCTTGCCTTAACCCTATTAAGGCTTTTGACTTACCAATCATTCTTACATATTCGTGGAGGGAATTTCTTGGATGAAAAGGTTCATGAGGATCAATTTTGTCTATGTAGGAAGCGTAAAAATCTAAAAATTCTGACAGTTCTTGAAATTCGATTTCTTTTTCTTTAGACATCTTCTGAGGCATGCATTCCTCCGAGGGTATAACGCCTTTGTAACAGGCGTTTTTTGTGTAGTGGAG
>NZ_RAHT01000003.1 GCF_004798935.1 Ningiella ruwaisensis
TAGTGCTTGTTGGAGTTTGTCACTTTCGTGACAATGACGTTTTTTTGCCGCCTTCTCAAGCGGGATGCGAATTCTACTTTAATCGCATCTGGTGTCAAGCTTTTTATCAAATATTTTCATATTTCATTTTTGCTGAACACCGCATCGTTAAAGGGATAGATAAAAGCGTTGATTAAATCACCCGCGGCTTTTATTTCGTCTTCTCCCTGAAGCGAGCGCGCATTCTACAGACATCAGATTCTGGGTCAAGCAAATTTGAAAAATAATTTCGCTTTTTTCTCTTTTCGTTTATTAAGAGTACAATTTGATTATATGTTCATCACTTGAACTTTAACTAGCTACACAAATAGTACAATAGTGAAATAAAAAGAAACCACTTATACACTAATAAAAAGAGGTAAAATTTTGACAATTAGGTCTTATAAGCAAAAGGAACCAAAAAGCGGCTCGCAGGTTTATATCGATGAAAGTGCAGTATTAGTAGGCGATATTTGTGTAGGGGACGATTCAAGCATTTGGCCGTTAGTCGCTGCTCGCGGCGATGTAAACTACATAAAGATTGGAAAGCGCACAAACGTGCAAGACTCCAGCGTCCTTCACGTAACCCGAAAATCATCCACTAATCCAAATGGCTATCCCCTCATTATTGGCGACGATGTCACCATTGGCCATAAATGCATGTTGCACGGCTGTATGCTAGGCAACCGTATCCTAGTAGGCATGGGCGCTATTATAATGGACGGTGCCGTAATTGAAGATGACGTCTTTATTGCCGCTGGCGCAATAATAACTCCTAACAAGCGAGCTGAAAGCGGGTATCTTTACGTGGGAAATCCAGCGCAAAAGAAACGGCCGTTAACAACAGAGGAGCGCGATTTTCTTAAGCAATCTGCACTCAATTATGTTGAATTGAAAAATGATTACCTGGGAACCTCAGATGTCAACTAGGCTAATCTCTAGCAATTAAAGTACGTCTTAACTCTGACGTGTCCGGATGTTTATTAAACCAGTGGAAGAATGACAAGGCGGCTTGTTCAACCAACATACCAAGTCCGTCTAGTCGATGCTTCACGCCTTGTGTCCGTGCTAAAGTCAAAAATGACGTTTCGTGCGAAAGATAAACCATATCATATGCAACATGACAATCTGAGAATACGTGATTCGAAAGCGGGGGGAGTTCGCCTTTTAAGCTTAAAGATGTGGCGTTAATAATGATATCGAACTTTTCATTTACTGCTTCTGAATACGTCGTAACGTTAACGTCTGAACGGGTCTTATAATCATTCACTAAGCTTTCAGCTCGTGCTGAAGTGCGATTGTAAATGGCAATAGCATGTACTTGCGCACGCACGAGAGCAGGCAGTACCCCTTTCGCAGCGCCACCCGCACCAATAATTAAAACGCGCTTGCCTTTTAATTCAACATTGTTGAAAGCAAAGTCTGCGACCAAGCCAGCTCCATCAGTATTTTCCCCATAAAAATGATCATCTTTGCGAATTATCGTGTTAATTGCGCCTGCAACCTGTGCTGCTTCTGAAAGCTTGTCGACCCAATTAAATGCCTCTTCTTTAAAAGGTGATGTGACATTCGCACCCACACTTGTATGGTCAGAGAAAAAAGAGCCTACACTTTTTTCAAAATCTCCTTGTTCTACAAGTTGCTTAGAATAATCGAGCTCGATAGAAAACTGCTTTGCAAAGTTTGCATGAATAATAGGCGATTTGCTTTGAGAGATTGGGTTCCCAAACACACAGGCTCTGAACATTGTTGTAAACCAATAAATGAATGTAAATAAAGCCTATAACAACAAAATCTGTTTGTAACCTCAAAAATAAACCCTCGAAGATATTTAAGCTTCGAGGGTTTTATTGATAAAGACTATTTGTTGCTAATTAACGCTTTTGAATTAAAACTTGTAGCCAACCGATAAGGTGTATACCCATGGGTCAATGTCTACCGTTTCAATTGAGCCACCAGCTGCTCCATTGATATCAAAAGACGCTTCTGTGCCAATATCTATGTATCGAACCGAACCGTTCAGGAAGATACCGTCAGACACTTCATAATCAAAACCAACCTGTGCAGACAAGCCAAACGATGCATCTAAATCCAGATTAGAAACAACCGCACCGTCTGTTACCATTTCGATGGTTTCAACCGCGCTTTGCTCAAAGTCTTCATCGAAAAAGATTGTATAGTTTAAGCCTACACCAGCATAGGGCTGGAACTTAGACGAACTGTCCAAGAAAAAGTAGTTGACGGTGACCGTTGGAGGCAAATGAGTCGTTTCCGCTAATTTTGCTCCGTCCAAAAAGGTAATGTCGTGCTTAAATGGCGTGGCTGCTAATACCTCTACGTTTATATTATCTGTGAAAAAATAGGCAATGTTTAAGCCTAATTGAGTGTTGTTATCAACTCCAACTTCGAGAGAACCAAGATTTAACGCCTGACCAAGATCGGCTCCGCCAGCAAGAATGGGAGAGCTGCTTTCATCCGGTGCTACATTGGTCAAGCCTACGCGAACTAACCAATCTCCCTTTTCATATGCGATAGCATTGCCAGCCGTCGCACTAAGTGCTGTTAAAATTGATAAAGTAACTAATGTTTTTTTCATTGTGTATTGCTCCTGATTGAATAAATCCATCATACTTACGAAAGAAGCAATAACATTGATCTAGATTAATGTTTTAAAAACAGGCATTTATCAACGAAAGTTCTGTTGATCTATATCAAGTTTTTACGATGATTTGTTCGAACTATCGAGATTTAACCAATCAATGGGCCTCAAATATTCAAGCAGTTGCGCTTCTGCACTGTTTTGTTCTGGTGAATAATTGTACTGCCAGCGAGCGAGAGGTGGCATCGACATGAGAATGGATTCTGTCCTGCCACCTGTTTGAAGGCCAAACAAAGTCCCGCGATCGTAGACTAAATTAAATTCAACGTAGCGGCCTCGCCGGTATAGTTGATAATCTCGCTGATGTTGAGTAAATGACATGTTCTTGCGCTTGTCTATTATAGGAAGGTAAGCATCCAGATAACCGTTTCCAACCGCTTTCATAAATGCAAAGCATCGATCAAATCCCCATTCATTTAAATCGTCGTAAAATAGACCACCGACTCCACGCGTTTCTCCGCGATGCTTTAGATAAAAATAATCGTCACACCATTTTTTATAGGTTTGATAGACGTTTTTCCCGAAAGGCTCACATAAATCGGATGCGATCTGGTGCCAATGCACCGCATCTTCTTCAAAAACATAAGTCGGCGTAAGATCAAATCCCCCTCCAAACCACCAGATGGGAGCTTCGCCTTCTTTCTCAGCAATAAAAAATCGAACATTAGCATGAGAGGTAGGTATTAGCGGCGAATGAGGATGTATTACTAAAGACACTCCCATAGCCTGAAAGTGACGCCCAGCCAATTCCGGTCTTGCTGCAGTTGCTGATGGTGGCATTTGTTCACCGAAAACATGCGAAAAGTTAACGCCTCCCTGTTCAATTACAGCGCCCTTTGATAACACCCTTGAGCGACCGCCACCGCCTCCATCACGCGTCCAGCTATCCTCTCTAAATCGCCCTTTCCCGTCTGCTTTTTCAAGGGCTTTGCAAATATCCTCCTGCAATTGCAGAAGATAGCTTTTTACAGCCTGGATATGTTGAGGCAATATAGCATCATGCTTCATTATCTTATCGTTTCCATTGTCAGACTATTGATAATCGTGCTTGGTTTTTTCTGCTCCCCTAACTCACCATCAATTATGATAACGTCCGTATTGAAGTAAGCCTGAACCTCTTCTTTACTTCGCGCCGGCTCTTCTGTTGCAGGATTAGCACTGGTTGACACCAGTGGGCTGGCGACAGACCAACACATTTGCTGCACTAACTTGTGAGTAGTCACCCGCACTGCCACCAAATCAGAATCTCCACTAATAAAATAAGGTGTTTTAACTGATTTAGGAATTAACCAGGTTACGGGTCCAGGCCAGGAGTCTACTATTTGCTGTTGTGTATTAACGGGCAAACGGTCAAATTCTATAAAGGGTAAAATTTGCTCCACACTCTGTGCGATTAATATCATACCTTTTTCAACGGGACGCTGTTTCAATCGCAATATCTCATTCACCGCCTCCTCATTTAAAGGATCGCAACCGAGGCCATATACGGCTTCAGTGGGGTAAGCGAACACTCGTCCATCAGCAAAATCTTGTCTAAATTTGGTCGACTCAAACTGCATGCTTTATTCCTGAATCTGTTGATGTCCACAATCTGTGTTTGGACAATTAAGTTGTTTTGAATTTGCGGATTGAGAAAGCATTATGCTCGAACCACATTCACTGCAGGTTACTGCCACCGGCATCGCGTTGACTACATATTTACAGTGCGGATAGTTATCGCAAGCGTAAAAAAACTTTCCAAACCTGTTTTGTTTTTTCTCAATCTTTCCACTCTTACAAGCAGGACATGAGACAGGTGCGTATTCTGCCGCTTTTTTTACGCTGTGTGTATTCGAAATAAAATGACAACTTGGAAAGTTTGTACAACCAATAAACATACCAAAACGGCCTTTTTTGACAGCAAGCTCACTTTTACACTCGGGGCATTCGCTGTCAGCGATAAGCTTGATTATCTCAACATCATTCTTACTTAAAGATTTGGTGTAATCACATTTTGGATATTGCGTGCAGGCCAAAAATGAAGATTTGCCTTTGTATTTAATCGCTAAGGCAGCATCACACTCTGGGCATGAGCCATAGGCAAGATGCTTTGCAGCATCTTGTGAGAAAAGTTCATCGTTTATTTTTGCCATAGTAAATTAGGCCATGGAAGGTTTGCAAATCGTGTTAATGCAATAAACCTTCTGGAGTTTCAAAGAGCAGCTCCTCCATTTGTTCGTATGCGAGTTCTTTACCAGGCACATTGAAAAGCACCATCAACACAACCCATTTTAAGTCGACTAAACAAAACTCGTTTGCTTCAATTTCCATAACGCGATCAATTACCATTTCACGTGTTGTTGCATCTAGCACATTTATTTGCTCAAGAAACATCAAAAATCCTCGGCTTTCAACGTCTAGTCTTTGCTGTTCCTCAAAGGTGTACATGCGTGTTGTTGTGGGTTCTGCTGTATCTTTTACGTAGTGCAGATAAGGTTTATCGTCTGTTGTTTGCAGTTCACAAAGCTTTTCTAGCCAGGCAAGTGCTTTGTAAATTTCGTCGTGGTGGAAGCCTGCTCTAATGAGCTCGTCGGTCAATTCGTCTTGGTCGACCATTAATTCTGACTGGTTATGTACCAAATTCTCAAATAGATACATGAGGATATCAAACATAATTAGCCCCTCAATTTTACGTAGCCCTCCGGTGTGGAGGCTACAATGCCACGCAACTCATATTGTAATAATTGTGTCAGCACATCAGAAATTGGCATGCCGCTGCGTTTAGCTATCAGATCGACTGATGTAGCGCTATAGCTAACACTATCTAACAATGGATCGCTTGCCAAGTCTAATGACGCGCTTTTTTGCAAATTTTGTGTATTTTTTTGAAATTTCTTGGCGGTATTCTCGAAACCTGGCAATTCTTCTAGAATATCTTTTGCATTTTCGGTCAGTTTAGCGCCCTGTTTGATAAGAAAGTGACAGCCCTCAGCCTGAGGATTATAAATCGCACTTGGCACTGCAAATACTTCTTTGTTTTGCTCAAGCGCATACCTTGCTGTGACTAAACTGCCACTTTTAATTTTAGCTTCAATAACGAGTACCCCCTGAGACAAGCCACTTATTATGCGATTTCTTCGAGGAAACAAACTGGCATGGGGCGGTGTAGAAGGTACAAATTCACTCACTAGTGCGCCCTGCTCTGCAATTTGCTGATAAAGTTGCGAATGCCGACGCGGGTAGGCAATATCAATTCCGCAACCTAAGACTGCCAACGTTGGCATTTGATTATCCAGCGCAATTCTGTGTGCTATTCCATCTATTCCCAAAGCCATTCCACTGGTTATAGCAAAATCTGATGTTTGGCCAATTTCGCTTAACAAGAGCGAGACAACCTCTTTTGCATACTGACTGGGTGCGCGTGTCCCGACGACCGCAAGTTGCGGTGAATTCAGTAGCGACGCATCACCTTTTACAAATATAAATAAAGGGGGTCTTGTTAATTCTTTTAAGCTATCAGGGTAATGCGGCGAATCGATTGGAAGAAAATGATGAGTGTCACATGATTCAAGCCATTTTATTGCACGCTTTAATTGCGCAACAGTAGCCGCTTTGGGTTGCTTAAGTTCATCGATTTGTGTCTGAGACCAGTTAGCTTTGCGCAACTGGTCTGCGTCCAGAAAAATAATATCAGCAATGTCGCACCGAAATAGCTGCGCAGTTTTTTGTAGCCCCTGGATGCCCATCTGACTGATGGCATCCAACACCAGATAGGCTTCAATGTTTGATGAATAATTTTTAAGCGCTGTGTTGAATGTGTTGACCTGATCCATGGTCGCTTATCTTCCTTGTATGTAAATTAGTCCTTTGGTGGCGTGGGACTGGCGATAATTTCTCCACCAGTAAGGTGGGTTGAGGCTTTTGTTACCCAAGCATAGCTGGCATGCTCAAACTCTCGGATAATGACTAGCTCACCCACTTTATACGCGGGTTGCTGGTATGTTTCACCCAAAGAAAACCACTCACTAAAATCAACTTCGGTTAAACCGGCGACCGGCTCTTCTTTGTAGTGCACTGGACGTCCTTGCTTATAAATGCCAAACACCATACCTGCTTTAACTTTTCGTTCACCTAAGTTCACAATGACCACGTCATGTTTGGCGATAATCGAGTTGCCGTTGATGTTAGATACAAGTTCGCCTTTTTGACGCGTAGCAGGATGCAGCATTAAGTCTTTATTATCAAAGCGCATAGCGGGACGAAGCTTATCGCCTTTTTTGACTTCCATCAGGCTGTTTTCAACTTGCACAACGTAACGATCGTTGTTCAGTTCAATCGAAAAGTCTGCATCACTAAGCTGAATGACTTGAATGCCCAATAGTGCACCGTTACTGTCGTAAACTTCTCTCTCCTTTCGCACAATCTCAAAACCCTCTGCTTCGCTCGGTGATGCATTGGCCATTGCTTTGGTCATGATAAATTCTTCATCAATAAAGCGTGCTGAACCTTCTCTGTCTCCCAACACTGCTGGCAGAGCATGGAATTCCTCTGATGACATGATGCTGTCATTATTGATGTACATCTCGATGGCATCCCAAGGCAGTGTTTTAATTGGGTTGGGCTTTTGTCTTCTTGATTCACCAGGGACAAGTGTCAGTAGCGGTTTATCTCTCACAACTTCTAAAATCGGCACGCCGTTTTCCCAGCGAAGTCTTAACATATCTCCCGGATAAATCAGATGTGGATTTTCAATTTGCGTGTTGTTACGCCATAATTCGGGCCAGCGCCATGGCTGATTTAAAAATAAACTGGATATGTCCCAAAGTGTATCTCCTTTTTTCACGACATAAGTTTGCGGGGCATCTTGTCGGATGTTAATCACATCTGCAAATGCTAGTTGCTGAGTGAGTGTGCCGGCTAACAAAACAAGCGCAACGGCGTGCACCATAAAACGATTTAGTCGCATGAGACGGTTCCTGTACGAATATCAGTTTAATAATAAAAAGACTGTTGTATAATTCGTTATCGGTTTGAAATTAATAAAATTAACCCCAAATCTTAAATATCTAAGAAATTGAGTGTTGCAACTGCGCATCATATCGAAGCTAAAGCGCACTTAAATACGAATTCTGCGGTATTCGTATCGTTTTTTATACTGACTAAAAGAGTGGTTTTTATGGCTGTATTACAAGTGCTCACGTTTCCAGACGAGCGGCTAAGAACAGTGGCAGAAGCGGTGGAAGAGGTGAATGATGAGATCCGCCAGCTTGTTGACGATATGTTCGAGACTATGCGTGATGAACGTGGCATAGGGCTGGCCGCAACACAAGTAAATGTCCACAAGCGTGTGGTTGTGATGGATGTTTCTGAAGAACAAGACGAACCCAGGGTTTTCATCAATCCTGAAATCATTGCCAAATCAGGCAGCACAGTAAGTGAGGAAGGTTGCCTTTCCGTTCCGAATAATTACGCGAAAGTTGACCGTGCCGAAAAGGTCACCGTTCGCGCATTGGATAAAAATGGACAAAGCTTTGAGCTTGAGGCTGAAGGACTGTTGGCAATTTGTATTCAACACGAGCTTGACCATCTGAAAGGAAAGCTTTTTGTTGATTATCTGTCGCCTTTAAAGCGCCAACGTATTAAGAAAAAGTTGGAAAAAGAAGCTCGGCTTTCTGCGCGAGCCAGTTAATGCCAAGCTTTAGAATTAAACACGCAAAGGCACAAACACTTTGAAACTTATTTTTGCAGGTACACCGGATTTTGCCGCCTCTCACTTAAGCGCGTTGATCGAAGCGGGTCATGAAGTTGTTGCCGTTTATACGCAGCCCGATCGCCCGGCAAATAGAGGCAAAAAGCTAACGCCATCAGCCGTCAAATCACTTGCATTGAATCATCAAATTCCAGTTGAGCAGCCTCAGAACTTTAAAAGTGACTCGACGCTGGCAGCTCTACGCGCCTACGAAGCGGATGTAATGGTGGTGGTTGCCTATGGCTTGTTGCTTCCTAAATCGGTGCTGGAAACACCTAAAGCTGGATGCATTAATGTGCATGGTTCTTTGCTTCCAAAATGGAGAGGAGCAGCACCAATTCAAAGGTCGATTTGGGCGGGAGATAAAGAAAGCGGCGTAAGTATCATGCAAATGGATGAAGGATTGGATACCGGCGATATCTTGCTGATGGAACGCATTACACTCAGCCGAGAAGAAACCAGCGCCAGTTTATATGAAAAGCTGGCATCACTGGGTCCTAAAGCTTTACTTCGAGCGCTTGAGAAATTTTCACAACTGGAACGAGTAAAGCAGGACGACAGTCAGGCAAGCTACGCGAACAAACTCAGTAAAACAGAGGCTAAGCTTGACTGGCAACAAAGCGCGACGCAACTGGAACGAAATGTAAGGGCGTTTAATCCGTGGCCGGTGGCTTGGTTTAGTTTAAGTGATAAAAATATCAAGGTATGGGCAGCAAGCGTATTGGAAAACCATGAATATAAGCTTAAGGAGCGTCGACCAGGCGAAGTGCTTGCTTTTACAAAACTAGGACTCGATGTTGCCTGCAAAGACTCGGTACTGCGCATCACCAATATACAAATGCCGGGTAAAAAAGCGCTTGATATTGAGCTGATTGTCAATGGAAATCCCAAGCTATTTGCTCCCGGTCAACACTTAGATGACTAGCGCGCAAAACGCATATCGCATTAGGCCTACACATAAAGCTCACTTAAGAGCAGATGCGGCGTGGGCGCTTTTTCAAATATTAGAGCATGGCCATTCATCACGAGAAATCATGCCGCTTGTATTTGAGCGTACACCTAAAGCGAAAGATAGAGCGTGGCTTCAAGAATCGGTGTTTGGTGTATTGCGAGTATTACCTCGCTTGCAAGTCTATTTGCGCCTACTGCTTGAAAAACCGCTAAAGTCTCAGCAAAAAATCATTGAGCATGTGATTATGCTTGGCATGTTTCAATCAGCATTTATGCGTACTTCGTCACATGCGGCGGTGAGCGAAACGGTGGAAGCGGTAAAAGTACTTAAAGCGCCTCAACTCAGTGGTTTAGTCAATGCTATTTTACGACGCTTTGAAAGAGAGAAGATAGTAGAACACGAAATTACGCAAGCTCATGCAAAAGTGAATTTACCAAAATGGCTATTTAGAACATTATCAGAGGCTTACCCTGAAAACATAGACAGCCTTTGTGAGCAGATGAATGCAAAAGCGCCGCTTTTTCTGCGCATAAACCTAATGGAGATTGGTCTGCCAGATTATTGTGAATTGCTCAATAAAGCGCAAATTGCCCATGAAATCCATCCGCCTCGCACGGTATTGATTAAGCAAAATGTTGAAATACCCTCTCTTCCTCTTTATGAAAGCGGTGGGTTTTCCGTTCAGGATTACGCCGCACAAAAAAGTGCGGACTTATTGCAAGTGCAGCCTGGCGAAGTTGTATTAGATGCGTGTGCAGCTCCCGGGGGCAAAACCGGCGCAATCATTGAAGCATGTCCTGCGCTTGGCCATATCTATGCGATGGATACCGATGAACATAGGCAAAGCAAAACGCGGGAAAACCTTAAGCGCCTGAATCACACCAAACGGCTAAAGGCGCGACTGACGATAGTAAACGGTGATGCTTCAGACCCTGCCAGCTTTTCCTCGTTACCGCTGTTTGACAAGATCCTGTTAGATGCTCCCTGCACTGCGACGGGCATTATTCGAAAGCATCCTGACATAAAGTGGCATCGCAAAGCCAGTGATGTCGAAGCAATATGTCAGCTACAACAGAAAATTCTCGCAAATTGCTGGGCGCAGCTTAAACCGGGTGGCGTTCTTTTATATGCCACCTGCTCGATATTGCCACAGGAAAACAGCCAGCAAATTACCGCGTTTTTAGCTTCACATAGCGATGCCAGTTTGCTTGCCATCCAAGGCCACGAACATGACCAACAAGTTGGATGGCAAATACTACCAGGTGAACAAAACATGGATGGTTTCTTTTACGCTAGACTGATAAAGTCTTTATAGGGCGATGAAAACACTACTATTATGAAAATTATCATCATCGGTGCTGGTCAGGTTGGCGGCACATTAGCAGAGAATCTGGTAGGCGAAAAAAACGAAATCACGATTGTTGATTCGGATATGGCGATCCTTGAGACGCTGCAAAACAGACTGGATTTGCAAGTTGTCTGCGGCATTGGCTCTCATCCCGATGTGCTAAAAAAAGCGGGCGCTGAAGATGCTGATATGGTTATTGCGGTGACCAACAGCGATGAAAGTAACATGATGGCCTGTCAGGTCGCCTATAGCCTATTTAAAACGCCTACCAAAATTGCTCGTGTACGTTCTGAACAATACATTATTTACCAAAGTCAGCTGTATAAACACCAAGATATTCCTGTTGATCATTTAATCGCGCCTGAACAACTTGTAACAACAGCAATTAAGCGCTTAATCGACTATCCGGGCGCCTTACAGGTTGTTGAATTTGCCGATGGTAAAGCCAGCCTGGTTGCTGTGAAAGCCTATTACGGTGGCCTCCTGGTGGGTCATGCCCTTTCTGCATTAAAAGAACATATGCCCAATGTGGATACGCGCGTCGCCGCAATTTACCGGCGAGGTCGGCCAATAAGACCCCTCGGCTCTACTGTTATTGAAGCCGACGATGAAGTGTTTTTTATTGCTGACACCAAGCATATACGAGCCGTTATGAGCGAATTGCAAAAATTGGAGTCCAGTTATAAACGCATTATGATTGCGGGCGGCGGTTTAATTGGTGCGGGTCTGGCAAAACGTCTTGAAGATACGCACAATGTGAAGCTCATTGAGTACAACGCCGAGCGGGCGCAGTATTTATCGACCGTGCTTGATAAAGCGATTGTGTTTCAGGGAGATGCATCAGATGCATCACTTCTTTCAGAAGAAAATGTTGAGCAAGTCGATGCTTTTATTGCAGTTACAAACGATGATGAAGCCAATATCATGTCAGCAATGCTTGCCAAACGCATGGGTGCTCAAAAAGCGATGGTGCTGATTCAACGCAGCGCCTATGTTGATTTAGTGCAAGGTGGCGATATTGACATTGCATTTTCTCCTCAACAGGCCACCATATCTGCGCTGCTGACACATGTGAGACGAGGGGATATAGTAAATGTTCACTCACTTCGCAGAGGTGCTGCAGAGGCAATTGAAGCGATTGCTCACGGCGATGAATCGACATCGAAAGTAGTGGGTAGACAAATCCAGGATATCAAACTTCCTCCTGGCACGACCATTGGCGCAATTGTGCGAAAAGATGAAGTGATCATTGCCCACAGCGATACGGTTATTCAAGCCAACGATCACGTTATTTTGTTTTTGGTAGACAAAAAATTCATATGGGACGTGGAAAAACTCTTCCAACCCAGCGCGCTTTTCTTTGGATAGCTCGTTTTATCGAGATAAAGCGCGTAGTTAAACGTATCTAACTACGCCAAAAGGTGGGTGAGAACAAAACAAGTAACGAGAACACCTCCAGACGACCAAACAACATCGCCGCAACTAGCATCCATTTGCCCGGGTCAGACACTTCTGCATATGTACCTGCAACTGTACCTAAGCCTGGACCTAAATTATTCAAGGTAGCTGCCGTTGCCGAAAATGCCGTGATATTATCCAATCCGGTGCCTATTAATCCAATCATGATCACCACAAACACAATGGCATAGGCGGCAAAAAATCCCCAAACAGCTTCCACCACTCGCGAAGGCATTGCTCTATCACCAAGTTTTACTGCATAAACAGCTTTAGGGTGAATAAGCCTGTCGACTTCACGTTTACCTTGCAGGAAAAGCAAAAGAACACGAATGACTTTAAGTCCGCCACCAGTGGAACCAGCGCAACCGCCTATGAAGCTGGAAAATATCAATAAGATGGGCAAAAAGGTTGGCCATGAAGAAAAGTCGGTTGTTGCAAATCCGGCAGTTGTACTGACGGATACCGCTTGAATCAATGCCTGATCAAGTGCCGCTTCAGCCGAATCATAGACGGTATAGTTTACCAACACTAAAAAGCATACTGTTATCAAGGTAAATTGGATAGTAAAAAACGCTTTGCATTCCGGGTCACGGAAGTAATTTTTGATGTTTCTGCCGCTGACCGCGGCATAATGCAGAGAAAAGTTAAGGGCCGCAATCCATAAAAAAATCACACAAACCACATTTATGGCTACGCTATTAAAGTGACCTAAACTAGCGTCATACGTCGAAAAGCCCCCGATGGCTATGGTTGAAAATGCATGACAGACCGCATCAAAGACATCCATGCCGGCAAGCCAATAGGCAAAAGAACAGGCGATAGTAAGCGTCAAGTAGATATACCAAAGATGTTTAGCAGTATCCGCTATGCGCGGTGTCATCTTGGAATCTTTGACGGGACCAGGCGTTTCAGCCCGATACAACTGCATGCCACCTACACCTAAAATAGGTAAAACAGCAACTGCTAGTACAATGATACCCATACCCCCTAACCATTGCAGTTGTTGCCGATAAAACTGAACAGCCTTGGGCAAAAATTCTATACCCTCAATGACGGTCGCGCCGGTGGTTGTTAAGCCTGAAAACGATTCAAAAATTGCATCGGTTATGGTCATTTGAGGCTGATCGAGCAAAGCAAAGGGCAAGGCGCCGAATGTAGCGAGCACCGTCCAAAACAAAACAACAATCAAGAAGCCTTCTTTCGCGCGCAGGTCACTTTTATTGGTGCGAGTCGGGTACCAAATGATTAGCCCGGTTAGCAAGCTCAGGAAAAACGCGACGACAAAAGCCAGCCCGCCCCCATCTTGATAAATTAATGATATTAAAGCTGGCGGCAACATGGTCACACTAAACAGCGCAACTAAAAGCCCTAATATTCGAATGATAGCGCCGTATTGCAATCTTTACTCGCTTGTTAACTAGCTTGTTTTAGACAAAGGTTTTAATTTACGTGGCATCTTTTGCGCCCCTAATGCATTGTGTGCCTTTCATCTTCAAAACTCAAACACAATGCCAAAAATTATTTTACATTTGTAAGCACTTGAAGCCCATGGATAAAAAAATTTATCAAATTTAATGCTTGGCATGTTAAATATTTGTGCTAAATTTATGCGAGTTTCGAATACGACATAACGATATAGACACGCGTAATCGAAGCTTAAGGAAATTGCACTTTGATCGTTTATTTCTTGAAGTGGTCTTGCAAAAAGGACCCGAAACATTCAAATCGCAATCACAAGAATAAAAATAGTTAAGGATTTTGGCTGTCGCCTTCGCGTTATTCCTAAACCACTTTATTTCATACTTTTTCTAAGGTAGAAAAGGTAGTGTTTTGCTGTCAAAAATTTAGTTGTCAACAAAGTTATCCACAGGTGATTGTAAAACCAAGCGTTTTTATTTTTCGTATTTACATAGACTTACGCGATATTTGAAGAAAGAGTAAAGCAATTATGCACAAACATAACTCAGCACCTCTCGTCCTTGTTGACGGTTCATCTTATTTGTTTAGAGCCTTTCACGGTTTGCCACCACTTACTAACAGCAAAGGTCAAGATACAGGGGCTATCTATGGCGTTGTAAACATGCTCCGCAGTTTGGTGAAGGAATACGAACCCAGCCATATGGCTGTGGTATTTGATGCTAAAGGCAAAACATTCAGGGATGAAATTTACGCCGACTATAAAGCCAACCGGCCGCCTATGCCAGATGAATTGCGTTCTCAAATCGAACCTCTGCATGCCATTGTTAAGGCAATGGGTTTTCCCATTATTGTGGAGCCGAATGTAGAGGCAGACGACGTGATTGGTACTCTGGCAAAGCAGGCTACATCACAAGGGATTGAGTGTGTTATCAGCACTGGCGATAAGGATATGGCACAGTTAGTGAGTGAACATGTCACGCTCATTAACACCATGACCAAAACAAAAATGGATCTAGAGGGAGTGGTTGATAAGTTTGGCGTACCGGCTGAGTTGATTATTGATTACTTAGCGCTTAAAGGCGACAAAGTCGACAATATTCCAGGCGTACCCGGTGTCGGTGACAAAAGCGCAGTAGCCATGCTTAACGGTATTGGTGGCATTCACGCGATTTATGAAAATCTGGATAAAATAGCGGATTTAGACTTTCGCGGCGCCAAGACAATGGCAAAAAAGATGGAAGAGTATAAAGAACAGGCTTTACTGTCTTATGAACTTGCTACCATTGCGTGTGATTTAAAGCTCGACTATAAGCCCACAAATCTGCAAATCGGCGAAATGGACAAGGCATTGCTCAAAAGCATGTTTACCGAACTCGAATTTAAAAAATGGTTAGCCGAAGTTAGCGGGGATGCCGATAGCTACGTTGATGCACTTGAAGATACGAACACTGAACAAACCAATAATATTGACCCTCAAAGCGAAAGTACAACAAGTCATGGAGAAGTGTTCGACCGCAGCGCATATGTTACGGTATTTGATGAAAATACCCTTGATGATCTAATTCAAGAGCTTAAGGACGCTGACTATTATGCAGTAGACACCGAAACCACCAGCCTGGATTATATGCAAGCTGAACTTGTTGGAATTAGCTTTGCTACAGCGCCGAACAAGGCTTACTATATTCCCGTCGCTCACGATTATCCCGATGCGCCCGAGCAGCTTTCAAGAGAGTTAGTACTGTCTAAACTTAAGGCGCTGCTTGAAGATAAGCAGGCAAAGAAGATTGGCCAGCATATCAAATATGATAAAAACGTATTAGCCAACTATGACATTGAGTTAAACGGAATCTTATCCGATACCATGCTGGCTTCTTATGTATTAAACAGTGTTGCCACGCGCCACGATATGGATAGCCTTTCACTTAAATATCTGGGTCATAAATGTATTGGCTTTGAAGAAATAGCCGGCAAAGGCGCTAAACAACTGACTTTTAACCAGCTTTCTTTAGATACAGCCAGTGCATATGCAGCAGAAGACGCGGACGTAACCCTGCGTTTATACGAAACACTCCGCACACTGCTTGATAAACAAGATGGCTTGTCTGATGTGCTTAATAACATCGAAGTCCCTTTATCATCGGTGCTAGCGAAAGTGGAGCAAACCGGTGTGCTCATTGATTCACAAATGCTGGCGCAGCAGTCTCAGACACTTGCAAAGCGCATTGTTGAGCTAGAAAAGCAGGTTCATGAACTTGCCGGTGAAAGCTTTAACCTGGGCTCGACCAAACAGTTGCAACATATTTTGTTCGATAAAATGTCGTTGCCGGTTGTGAAAAAAACCCCTAAAGGCGCGCCATCGACTTCAGAAGACGTACTACAAGACTTGGCCAATGATTACGAATTACCTGCGCTTATCATGCAGTATCGTGGTTTAACCAAGTTAAAAAATACCTATACCGACAAACTACCTAAAATGATTAATCATCGCACGAATCGCGTTCACACGTCATATCATCAGGCAGTTGCTGCTACAGGAAGGCTTTCGTCAAGCGATCCTAACTTACAAAATATTCCCATTCGTACCAGCGAAGGTCGCCAGGTTAGACAAGCTTTTGTTCCTCAAGAAGGCTATAAAATTGTTGCTGCGGATTACTCTCAAATTGAACTTCGGATTATGGCTCACCTGAGTAAAGACGAGGGCTTGCTTAAGGCTTTTGCTCAAGGTAAAGATATACATAGCGCAACGGCTTCGGACGTTTTTTCAGTTGAACTGGATAAGGTTACCGCTGATCAACGTCGAAGCGCCAAAGCCATTAACTTTGGTTTAATTTATGGGATGAGCGCATTTGGCTTATCCAAGCAACTGCATATTTCACGGGCAGAAGCGCAAAATTACATGGATTTATATTTTAAGCGCTATCCAGGTGTTCTTAAATATATGGAGTCCACGCGAGAAAGTGCAAAAGAAAAGGGGTATGTCAGTACCGTTTTTGGCCGCAGGCTGTATTTGCCAGACATCAACGCAAGTAATGGCGCTCGACGAAAAGGCGCAGAACGAGCGGCAATAAATGCGCCGATGCAAGGGACAGCAGCAGATATTATCAAAAAGGCGATGATAGACGTGGCCGCATGGATTGATGGTTTATCTCAGCAAAATGAGATTATCATGATCATGCAGGTCCACGATGAATTGGTGTTTGAAATAAAAGAAGAGAAACTCGACACTTACATCGACAAAATCTGCGATATTATGCAAAACTGCGTGTCGCTCGACGTGCCACTAGAAGTCGAAGCAGGCGTAGGAAAAAACTGGGATGAGGCGCACTAAGTTTTTCTATTAAGCCCCTATTGGCGCCTACTCTTTGTGAGAAGGCGCTTTTTCAAGTTCCAGCCAATTCATCAAGACTTTTTCAGCCTCGCTTAGCCCTACTCCATTTAATGAAGAAAATGCATGAACCGTAATGTCACCCATAAAGGCAAGAGATGCTTCTCTTACCATCAGTACCTGCTGCTTGCGCTTGCCCGATTTAAGTTTGTCGGCCTTTGTCAGCAGCAACAGCACTGGCAATTTGGCGTCAACCGCCCAGTAGATTAAGTTTTGATCAAGGTCTTTTAGCGGATGACGTATATCCATCAAGACCACCAGCCCTTTTAAACATTCTCGCTTTTGCAGGTATTCGCCCAGCGATTTCTGCCACTTTTCTTTCATTTTCAGCGGCACTTTGGCATATCCATAGCCGGGTAAATCCACCAGGCGACGTTTTTCATCCAATTCGAATATATTGATTAATTGGGTACGACCTGGCGTTTTACTGGTGCGAGCCAGATTATTCTGACGCGTAATTTTATTTAATGCGCTGGATTTACCTGCATTACTTCGTCCGGCAAACGCGATTTCAAAACCGTCAAATTTATCGAGATGAGAAATATCGGGAGCACTGGTTAAAAATGTTGCTTTGGTAAAGTACGACATGTATTCCTATCTAAAACAATTCAGTAGGCGTCAATTAAAAAGTCAGTCTTTTAAAACGCGAAGGTTAATCACAAATTTCCCGGCAATGTTAACAGAGAACGTTCGAATAATCGCGAAAAGTGTATGAAATGATTTACCAAAGCAGTGCTTAAATCGATAGTATTACGATGTAAGAGTTTTCTTAAGTCTATATTTGTGTAAAATATCACGCCATTACACGATAGCGATCCATTGCATTTACTAAAACCGCATCTTTAGAGAGATAGTTTATGAAGAAAATATGTATGCTTTTAGGGCTTATCCTTTCAAGCGCAACTGCCTTGGCGGTAGACGGAGACCCAGAAGCAGGAAAAGCGAAATCTATCACGTGCGCAGCTTGTCACGGTACTGATGGAAATAGCGCCATCCCTCTGAACCCCAAAATCGCCGGGCAACATGCGGGTTACCTGTATAAGCAACTTGAAGAGTTCAAGCTTGCTTCGCAAACCGGTGGTAAAGAGGGACGAAACAATGCGGTGATGAATGGCATGGCGGCCCCTCTTTCCGAGCAAGATATGAAGGATCTTGCCGCTTATTTTGCTAGCCAGGATTTGAAAATCGGTGCAGCACCTGAAGATGTCATCGCTCAAGGTGAAGCCCTTTATCGAGGCGGCGATGCAGAGCGGGGCATTACGGCGTGTATTGCCTGTCACGGCCCGGGCGGTAAAGGTATGAATCTGGCAGGCTTCCCCGTTATTGGCGGTCAGCATGCGCAATACACAGAGCAACAACTTAAAATGTTTCGTTCAGGTGAACGGAATAATGACCTGAATGGAATGATGCGAGGCGTATCCTCAAAACTGACAGACGAAGATATCAGAATACTTTCTGCTTATCTTGAAGGTCTTCACTAAACTTAAGTATTGTTTCTGTTTACCTATCGAAATTTTCGATAAAAAAACAGATGTAAAAAAGTTGTAAAATAATTTTAATCACGTATTATTCACCCATCTCGCAAGCAGTGCTTGCTTAACGCGAAGTTTGTGAGTAGTATTTACACAATAAGAAAGCGTAACGGAATACCAAAAACAAGTTAGCTTGTTTTGATAAGAATAATAAAAAGTGAAATAAGCAGTTAAGCACAAGAAGTGCTAAACGGGAGAGGTGTCACAAGACACTGATTAATATTAAGGTGATATCTTCGGGTATCACCTTTTTTCTTGTCTGTTGTGTTAATACAGGATAAATGAGGACCATATGGGTCACAGCAAAAAATCGAGAAAGATAGGCAAAATTGGCGTGTCTAAATCTGACGCACCAAAAAAGCCGCGTAGCAACGAAAAGCCAAAACCAAAGAAAAAAGCAGGCAGAAAGCCTGGGTCTCGTCAGCAAGAAGTCAAGCAGAGCAACAAAAATGCGAATGAAAAGCCCAAACAAGACCCTCGCAGCGGCAGTAAAAAGGCAATTGACTTAAGTCGCTACGCTGTAAAATCTGCAACATCGCTCAAACAAGATAAACCTAAACCGCAAGTAGCAAAGCCCAAATATAAAACGCCGCAGTTAGAATTAGTAGCGATTGAAGAAGATATGCGTCTTGAAGCGCTGTTAGAGAAACGGGAAAAACAAAGACTGAGCGCAGATGAGCAATCATATGTTGATACATTGCTTGCTCGTCACCAGCAGCTTTGTGAGCTTTTGGGTATCAATGCTGACGATGATGAAAAGGATGTTAAGCGCGAAGATGATCCCTTTGCGGCTTTAGACGCAATAAAGCTAGACGATTTTAAAGACTAGCAAATAAGGCTAAAGCATCATGATATTTTGGATACTGCTTGCGCTTGCAGCGCTGATAATTGTTGGCTTAAGCGTCTATGCTGGAAAACTGTTGTATATGCTCAAGGCGCAAAATAAGCGACATCTTGTAGCGCGCGAAAAACGCATCGTAAATATTACGCAAAGTATTCAAACTATTGCCTTTGCGATGCAGCAACAGCAATGCGATCTATCTGAGGGCGCAATCCGCATCTGCCGTTTACTTGAAGCAATGCCGCTCGATCCGCAGCCTGATTATGAGCGCGACTTCCCTGCCCTTCACAATCTGTTCGAAAAGGTCAAAGATTACCCCACACACGAAGCAAGAAATGCGTTACCTAAAAGCGAGCGTCGCGCGCAAGATAAAGAGCGGGAAGAATTTGAAAGCGAGCTCGAATCCTCAATCTTGGTAGAACTTGAACAACTCAAGCGATTTAACCAATAAAGTGCGTCATTGACGCTAGCATCCAATACGGTTTTGGATGCTAGCGAAGCTTTTATAGATAAGTGATTGCAGGTATACTACGCGCTTTAAACGCATTAACTAGCAAGAGATAACAGCCTGGTTTGTTGTCTTTTAAATTATCTACAGCGGTCGAACATGCAGAAATATGATTTGAACACATTCCAAGGCTTAATCTTGGCGCTCCAGGATTATTGGGCACAACAAGGTTGTGTCATTATTCAGCCATTAGATATGGAAGTAGGCGCCGGAACTTTCCATCCTATGACCTTTCTTCGCTCATTAGGTCCTGAGCCCATGAGTAGTGCGTATGTTCAGCCTTGTCGACGTCCAACCGATGGCCGCTATGGTGAAAATCCAAACCGCTTGCAGCATTATTATCAATTTCAGGTCATGCTTAAACCTTCTCCAGATAATATTCAGGAATTATATTTAGGCTCATTAAAAGCCCTTGGTTTCGACCCTTTAGTGCACGATATTCGTTTTGTAGAAGATAACTGGGAGTCACCTACGCTTGGTGCCTGGGGTTTAGGATGGGAAGTATGGCTTAATGGCATGGAAGTGACTCAATTTACCTATTTTCAGCAAGTGGGCGGTTTAGAGTGCAAACCGGTCACCGGCGAAATTACTTACGGATTGGAAAGACTTGCCATGTATATGCAAGGCGTAGACAGTATTTACGACCTAATCTGGACGCAAGGCCCCTTTGGCACGGTGACTTACGGTGATGTATTTTTACAAAACGAAAAAGAACAGTCTGCTTATAACTTTGAACACGCTAACGTTGAGTTTTTGTTTACTACCTTTGATGAATGCGAGAAAGCCAGTCAGCACCTTATCGAAAATCGCCTACCCTTACCGGCCTATGAGCAGGTAATGAAGGCGTCGCATGCCTTCAATTTACTTGATGCAAGACATGCCATTTCTGTTACTGAACGACAGGGATATATTCTACGCGTAAGAGCACTTGCCAAAGCGTGTGCCCAAATGTATTACGAGTCAAGAGAAGCGCTAGGATTTCCGCTGTGTGGTGATATCACGCAAGCTAAATCCTCAACTACTGACACCGCCAAAGTACCTGTTATCACAGAAGAAGAATAAAAACATGGACACCCCTCTAAACACCTTACTCATTGAATTGGGCACGGAAGAATTGCCGCCAAAAGCCCTTAAACAACTGACCGAAGCGTTTTCAACCGGGATAGCCGATACACTTAGCAAGTTGGGCTTCGAGTTTGCCTCATACAAAGCCTTTGGCGCGCCAAGAAGACTGGCGATAAGCCTGGAAAAGTGCCAGCGCATTCAGGCTGATAAAGTGGTAGAAAAGCGCGGCCCTGCCCTAAGCGCCGCTTTCGACGAAAAGGGTCAAGCAACCAAAGCTGCCCTTGGGTGGGCAAAAGGAAATGGCATCAATGTGGAAGATGCTGAAAGGCTCAAAACAGACAAAGGAGAGTGGCTTCTTTATAAGCAACTTGTGCCAGGTCAGCGTCTGGACGACTTGATTGAAGATGCGATCAAATCCGTCCTCAAGCAACTGCCCATTCCCAAGGCGATGCGTTGGGGAACGTCGGAAGATGAATTTATTCGACCCGTGCACACACTTTGCATTATGTATGCCGATGAAGTGATCGATGCGTCAGTACTGGGTATTCAGGCAGGCAACCAGCTTTCGGGCCATCGCTTTCATGGCGATCACCGCTTTACACTTGAGCACGCGGATAATTATGAGCAAGCGCTTGAAGCGCAATATGTGATTGCCGATTACCAAAAACGTAGTGCTGTAATCAAACAGCAATTAGACGAGCAAGGTGCATCGCTTGGTCTAAAACCTGATTACGATGCCCTTTTACTCGAAGAAATTTCATCCCTGGTAGAATGGCCAGTTGTTCTTCAGGCCAGTTTTGAAACTCGTTTTCTCAAAGTACCTAAAGAAGCGTTAATCTATACCATGAAAGACGACCAAAAATATGTACCGCTTCTTCACACAAAAGGTGACAACGAAGGTCAGCTAGCCAATACCTTTTTATTTGTTTCCAATATTGAAAGTAAGGACCCCTCACAAGTCATCGCTGGAAACGAAAAAGTAATAAGACCTCGACTTTCAGATGCTGAGTTTTTCTTTGAAAGCGACAAAAAGACGCGCTTAGATAGCAAAGCAGAAAAATTAGGCAACATTCTGTTTCAAAAATCGTTAGGGACAATTGCCGACAAAAGCGCGCGTGTTGCTCAAATTACGCAGCTGATTGGCAAGTATCTAGGGCTTACGCAAGCACAGCTGCAACTTGCAAAGCGAGCAGCCTTTTTGGCAAAAGCCGATCTTGTTTCAAATATGGTGTCTGAATTTCCAAGCGTACAAGGGGTCATGGGCCGTCATTATGCGCTTCACGATGGTGAAGACGAAGCGGTAGCCTTGGCAATTGAAGAGCAATACTTACCGCGTTTTTCTGGTGACAATTTACCAGATTCTCAATTGGGTATCTTACTTTCGCTTGCTGACAAACTAGATACGCTTGTTGGGATTTTTGGTGTAAATATGATACCGAAGGGCGATAAAGACCCATTTGCCTTGCGTCGCAGTGCTATTGGAATTTTGCGCATGCTTGTCAGTTTTGAATTAGACATTAAGTTAAACGAACTGATAGATGGAGTTGTTCAGGTATTTGGCAATTTGTTAAAGAATCAGAAAACGTCTGAGCAGATACAAGACTTTCTTCTGGACAGGTTAAAACCTTTTTATCACGAGCGTGGCATTTCCGCTGACATTGTCAATGCTGTATTAGCGACTCACTTAGATTCAAAAGACATAAGTATTAGCGACATCCATAAACGCATTTTAGCAGTATCAAGTTTTACACAGCTTCCTAGTGCAGCTGCTTTGGTTGAAGCTAACAAACGTGTTGCAAATATATTGAATAAGAATGATGTTTCTTTGCATGGAAACTTTGTGATCAAAGAAGGGCATTTGGCGCTGGCAGAAGAAAAGGCGCTTAATCAGGCTTATCTTCTTACGCTAAATGCAATAGATGCGCAGGAAAACAAAGATTATAGTGAGTTATTAATAACCTTAAGCGCTCTAAAAGAGCCTCTCGACGCTTTTTTTGATAAGGTGATGATAATGGTTGATGACAAAGAAATTAAAGAGAATCGAATTGCGCTGATTGCTAGCGTGCGACAATTGTTTTTATCGGTAGCGGATATTTCTTTGCTGAACATCAGACAGTCTTAGTGATTGCAGATAGTGCAGCAAGATTTTGTTATCTAAAAGGCTTCTAATTGAATTTATACCTTACAAAGAGGTATCAGGATTGATTAAATGAGTGGTAAAACAAGGCGCTTAAAAACAATTATTGCGATTTATATTGCGACACTACTAAGTGCTTGTGCAGTTCCAACAGGATCAGATATCTTTTCTCAAACGCCAGATAAAGACTACAGCGATATGTATTTGCGCGGAATTTTCAACTGGTGGGAAGCAAGGGAAGACTACAAGCTAAACAAAGTCGATGGGGAAAACGATTTATATCAGGTGGATATTGAGTTAATAGCAGATGGTCAGCCTTATGATTTTAAGCTGGCAGACGCTCAATGGTCACCCGCCTATAATTGCGGCTTGCCCAGTTTAGATGAAGCCTTGGAACTAGAGCAAGATATCGAACTTTACTGTTTTAGTGACTCACTGAATTTGCAATTTATTCCGAATGAAACGGGTGTTTATCGCTTTGCTTTAGACACATCGAATAATCAATACCCAGAGCTTCGAATAACGCTCGTGGAAAGCTAAAACCGGAGTCTATGTGATCGATCCTACCCTTGCGTTGGTATCCGTTGGCCTGCTCTCAATTGGCTGTCAGTTTATTGCTCATAAAGTCAAACTTCCCGCCATTTTATTTCTCTTGGTTGTGGGAATTGTGGTTGGGCCCACTTTAGGCTTTTTTACAGCCGATGAGGTGTTTGGTGACTTGCTTTTTCCCATTGTATCGCTTGCAGTTGCCATCATTTTGTTTGAAGGTGCCTTAACGCTCAAATTCTCAGATATCAGCGGGCATGGAGCAATGGTGCGCAATCTTTGCAGTGTTGGCGTGTTTGTTACGTGGGCAATTGTTACCCCTGTTTCTTATTATTTGTTAGACATTCCTTTGGGTTTAGCAGCGCTTTTAGGCGCCATCGTAACCGTTACCGGCCCAACAGTTATTGTACCCATGCTACGCACAGTCAGACCGTCAAGTAAGCTTAGCAATATCCTGCGTTGGGAAGGCATTATTATCGATCCAGTCGGTGCGCTATTCGCTGTTCTCGTATTTGAATTTATCATGACGCAACAGGACGCGGTGACCCACACCTTTTTTGCATTTGGTCAAACGGTTTTATCGGGCGTCTTGATTGGCGCGTTTACTGGATATCTCTTAGGACTTGCCCTACGACACAATGTCATTCCACACTATTTACAAAATACCGCAACACTAACCGTCATTCTGGCTTCTTTTGCATTTTCTAATATGCTGGCTCACGAATCAGGACTCTTAACGGTTACCATTGCCGGGATGATTTTGGCCAATATGAAAAATGTCGATGTCAGCGATATTTTAGAATTCAAAGAAACGCTTAGTGTGCTGTTGATTTCAGGTTTGTTTATTTTGTTAGCGACCAGAATGGATTTTGGCGCCGTTCAGGCAGTAGGCTCAGGCGCATTCATCGTAGTATTGGTGGTATTATTTATTGCAAGGCCAGCTTCGGTTTTTATATCTGCAATCGGTACGCCGCTTAACATAAAAGAAAAGCTCTTGTTGAGCTGGATTGCGCCCAGAGGGATAGTGGCTGCTGCAGTAAGCGCGTTATTTGCGCTTAAATTGGAAGCTGATGGCTATCCGCAGGCTGAAGTGCTTGTACCCATGGTGTTTATCATCATAATTGCTACTGTAGTTATCCAATCGCTCACGGCGGCGAAAGTGGCACAATGGCTTGGATTGCGCTCTCCTGAGCCAAACGGTATCTTTTTATTTGGCGGCAGTCAGTTTGCCCGCGAACTTGCCATTGAACTTCAAAATAACGAGATCCCTGTTATTCTTGCCGATACTAACTGGGATACCGTCAAAGAAGCTCGAATGGCCAATACCAAGACGTATTTTGGCAACCCTATGTCAGAACATGCGCAAAGACATCTCGATCTCACCGCGATGGGTTCAGTCCTTGTTTTGTCGCCCTATCGCCAACTTAACCCGCTAGTGATGATGCATTTTGAGCACGAACTCGGGAAAGAAGCGACTATCCTTGGTTTGAGTAGCAAGGAGACTGAGGGTATGACGAGTCATCAAGTGTCTGAACGCTATGCCAAAAAGTTATCGCTTTTTGATAGCCACGTTACCTACAGCTATCTTGCAGGCGCAATGAAGCGTGGCGCCAAAATAAAAACAACCGCAATAACAGACGCATTTACGTACGATGACTATTTGAAACAATACGAGAATGAACTGGTACCGCTGCTTTATATTGGCGATGGCAAAGTGGGCGTATTTTCAGGTAACGAAAAGCTCAAGCCCAAAGCCGGTTGGAAGATCATCAGTCTGATCCTCAAACCAAAAGAAGAAAAGCAAAGCGCCGCGTAATTTTCTAAAGCGCTTTACTGCTCGTTCCCTCTTGGTATAGGTATAGCCATCGTTTGATTTGCTAACAGGGTGCATTTATCGTCATACAAAATGTATGTGCGCATAAAATGATACACATCCTTAAGTTTTTCACCTGAATCATTCGTTTGAGTGTCGTGTCTTTCAACCGACGTAAAACCTCGAAGGACAGCCGTATTTTCCACAATCAGCACTGCTACTCCTTCTTGCGTTCGAGCAACACTGTGCGACGGTCTACCCTCAGCAACACGCTGTCGCATGGGTGCTAAAAGGGCTTCTCTCGACTCTTCAATATAGCTGGCATGATTATGCACCCAAACAAAATTTGGATGGAGCAAGTTTGTCAGATAAGCGTAGTCGTTTTCAAGCAAGGCTTTCTCATACTTTGCGTCTACGGCTCTTATAGCGTCCTCTTGTAGACAATTTGCGTTGGCATAGCTTGTAGCATAGCTTGCGATTAGCAAACTTGTTGCCGCAGCAACTTTAATCAAACAGCTCGTTTGCAAGGACTTTAGTCTTTTCCGCTTATTCATCTGTTCACTCTCTTGTTGTTTACGTGTCTAAAACGCATCAAAAGCATATAGCCAAATTAAAATGTTTGTAAGTTATTTCTATTTGAATATTTTGCTTACTCTGCCTGGTACGTTTGCAAATTTTACTTAGTGGCCTTTTTATTTGAAAATAAAATAATTATAAAACAGACACTTAGCTTTTATTAAATGTAATGTAAGTGGCATGGTTATCGCTAAGTATATGTCCATTCATAAAACATGTAAGGAGAGTCAATGAATAACTTAGCAGGTAAATCAGTTGCAATTTTGGCAACAGACGGTTTTGAGCAAAGCGAATTATCCTCGCCAAAAGATGCACTTGAGAAAGCAGGCGCATCAGTTCATATCGTGTCAGTAGAAAGCGGAAAAATTAAAGGTTGGAGTGGCGATAACTGGGGCGATGAATTTAAAGTAAGTAAAACCTTGGATAATGCAAATTCAGATGACTACGATGCGCTCGTATTGCCTGGCGGATTAATTAATCCTGATACCCTCCGTCAAAATGAAAAAGCCATTAAATTTGTCAGCGCCTTTTTTGACGATGATCGTCAGCGACCCGTTGCAGCGATCTGTCACGGCCCATGGCTGTTAGCAGAAGCTGCGCAGGTTTCTGGCAAGCGTCTTACTTCTTTTCCAAGTATCCAAACGGATCTAAAAAACGCCGGGGCGCATTGGGAGGATAAGGAAGTTGTGGTAGATGGTCAGATAATTACAAGCCGCAAGCCCGACGACTTAGATGCTTTTAATAAAGCAATCATAGACGCTCTGGTCGCATAAACAAAAAACCCGCGCTGTGTATCAATCAAGCGCGGGTTAATCTGTTTAAGTAATGTGCTTAAACGTCAAGGTTTTCAACGTTAAGCGCGTTGGTTTCAATGAACTCTCTGCGCGGCTCCACTTGGTCACCCATTAGGGTGGTAAAGAGCTGGTCGGCAGCAATAGCATCTTCGATGGTTACCTGCAGCATCCGCCTTGATGCGGGGTCCATCGTTGTTTCCCACAACTGCTCGGGATTCATCTCACCTAAGCCTTTATAACGCTGTATATATTGACCACGTTTTGCCTCAGCCATTAACCAGTCTAGCGCTTGTTCAAAGGTACTAACTGGCAATTTCTTTTCACCGCGCTGGACGTAAGCACCCTCTTCCATCAAATTATTTATCGTCTGATTAAGTGATGCTATCTTCTGATATTCAGGTGAGGACACAAATTCCTGATTTAATCGATATTCGTAATCTATGCCATGTCGTCGCATAATCACAATCAACTCGTTTTTACCTGCATCATCAAGTCTTACTTCAAACAAGAAACTTTGACCATCATCTTCTGCACTACCAAGCTTGCCTACAAGTTCTTCACCAATTTCATTGAGTTTGCTCTTATCTGCTATAGCAGCCTCATCAATCACTGTTGAATAGACTAACTGCTTTAAAATAGACGCTGGCATTCTGCGGTGCATACGCCCAATCATTAAAAACGTTGACTGATATAGACGCACCATGTTTTCCAAGGCAACACCCTGAATGGATGGAGCTTCATCGCTGACATATAGCGCTGCTCCATCTACCGCAATATTTGTAAGATGCTCGGTCAAAGTTGCTTCGTCTTTTAAATATTGCTCTTGTTTACCTTTCTTTATTTTATAAAGCGGTGGTTGAGCAATAAAAATATGACCGCGTTCAATCATCTCTGGCATTTGACGATAGAAGAAGGTCAACAGCAAGGTACGAATATGAGAGCCGTCTACGTCTGCATCTGTCATAATGATAATGCTGTGATAACGTAATTTGTCGGGGTTATATTCGTCTCTTCCGATACCACAGCCAAGCGCTGTTATAAGCGTCGCCACTTCTTGAGATGAAAGCATTTTGTCAAAACGCGCTTTCTCAACGTTTAGAATTTTTCCTTTTAGGGGCAATATCGCTTGGTTTTTACGGTTGCGCCCCTGTTTGGCTGAACCACCAGCTGAGTCGCCCTCTACTATATATAATTCAGAAAGTGCTGGATCTTTTTCTTGGCAATCTGCCAACTTACCCGGCAAACCCGCTAAATCAAGTGCACCTTTGCGGCGGGTCATTTCACGGGCTTTTCTGGCTGCTTCTCTGGCTCTGGCTGCATCAATAATTTTGTTAACAATGATTTTGCTGTCGTTCGGATTTTCTTCTAAATACTCAGAAAGCTTTTCGCCCATTGCACTTTCAACAGCAGATTTCACTTCTGATGAAACCAATTTGTCTTTTGTTTGTGACGAGAATTTAGGGTCTGGTACTTTTACTGAGATAATTGCAGTCAATCCTTCCCTTGCATCGTCCCCGCTCGCATTCGTTGCTTTATGTTTCTTTAAATAGCCTTCTTTTTCCATATAGTTATTCAAGGTTCGTGTGAGTGCGCCTCGAAAACCGGCTAAATGCGTTCCCCCATCACGCTGCGGAATATTATTTGTAAAACAGAAAATATTTTCCTGGAAACCATCATTCCACTGCATGCTTACTTCGACAGATATGCCGTCTTCTTCGCGCTCTGCGGTAAAGTAAAAAGGAGTGGGATGAATCGAATTCTTATTTTTATTCAAATATTGAACGAACGCTTGTATACCACCTTCGTAATGGAAATGGTCTTTCCGTCCGTCGCGTTCATCTTCTAAACGAATAGACACGCCAGAATTTAGAAATGATAATTCACGTATGCGTTTCGCCAAAATATCATAGTGAAATTCAATATTGGTAAAGGTTTGTTCACTTGGCCAAAATCGAATTTTGGTGCCTGTGCTGTTCGATTCACCTACTTCGGCGAGTGGTGCAACAGGAACACCCATGTCATATTCTTGCTCGTAAACCTTACCACCACGTTTAATAGAAAGCGTTAGTTTTTTAGATAGTGCGTTTACAACTGAAACCCCTACGCCATGTAATCCACCAGACACTTTATAAGAGTTATCGTCGAATTTACCTCCGGCATGAAGCACCGTCATTATGACCTCTGCAGCAGAAACACCCTCTTCTGGATGCAACTCCGTAGGAATTCCTCGACCATCATCACTTACCGATACAGAGTTGTCAGAATGAATTTTGATGATAATGTCGTTACAGTGTCCAGCTAAGGCTTCGTCGATTGAATTATCAACCACCTCAAATACCATGTGATGAAGGCCTGTGCCATCATCCGTGTCGCCAATGTACATACCTGGGCGTTTTCTTACTGCATCAAGCCCTTTAAGAACTTTAATACTGGACGAGTCATAGTTATTTTCGGACATTTTTACTCCTCATAAACGTGATTTTGTTTCACGTGGAACACTTTTTTGTTTTTATACTTTTCTGCAAACGACAATTGATTTTTATCAATAGCGGTAACAAATACTTGAGCACTTTCGTTGACTACGGTATCAAGAAAAAACTCTCGGGTAAGCTCATCCAGCTCTGCTGCAATATCGTCGACCAAAAATATACAACTCTTTCCAGTCAGGCTTTTCAAGACCCTCACTTCACTTATCAAAAGTAAAGATACTAATACGCGAAGCTGTCCCCTCGACAAAAATTCAGAAGCATTTTTACCATTCAGGTAAAAAACAATCTCTGCTTTATGGGGCCCTGCTGATGTACTTCCGCGATTAAGATCTCTTGTTAATTTATCAGCCAAAGAGGAATGTAAGCTTTCGCTTGAATCCCATCCGCGATTATACCTTAATTCAATCTCTACATCAGGTTTAAATTCAGCGTATAAACGGTTTAATTCGCAATTTAAGGCATTTAAATAGTGTTGTCGTCTCTCGCTGATGTATTCTCCACTTTGTGCGATGATTGTCTGCCATACGTCTTGATCTGCAAATCTATTTTCAGATTGGCCGTAGCATTGTTTGAGTAAAGCATTGCGTTGTTGTAAAGCTGAATTATAGCGAGCGCTTTGTAAATGAAAATTAGGTTCCACGTGGAACAAAAGCCAATCAATAAATCGTCGACGAAGCAAAGGCGGACCAATAATTAAGTCACTGCTTTGAGGAGTAAAGATTTGCATGGGTAGAAGACGTGCCATTTCAGATATCTTTCGTGACTTTCTACCATCAACGCTAAATGTCAGGCCGTCCTCTTTATGTCTTGATGCGCCAATACTTTGGATCTGGCCATCTACATTGTATCGGCAAAAGCTTGTTGCGCTGCGCTGAGAATCTTGAATAATGCTGTTGGGTTTATTGGTTCTGAAAGAGCGTCCAAAACCAAGTAAATGAAGCGCTTCTAGAAGAGAGGATTTACCTGCCCCATTTAAGCCATGAATTAAATTAAATGAGGCAGAGGGTTTGAGTTCAACTTCATCAAAATTACGAAAATGTTGAATCCGCAACTGGTCAATATGCATGGACGTTTCGAGCTATATGAAATTTCAGGGCGGCTACAGTCTCATGGGCATAATGACATACTGCGAACTATCTTCGTCTACGAGCTTATCCCCTTCCTTTTTCATGCCGTGCACGAGTGCACTGGCGTTTGAATCCGATAACTTGAAGATTACCGATTGTGTATCTATCGCATTTAGTGCGTCAATTAAATAAGCAACGTTGAATCCAATTTCCAAAGACTCTCCATCATAATCAACATCTATAATTTCTTCGGCCTGCTCCTGCTCTGGATTCGTTGCTGTAATTTTAAGTTCTGATTGCTCTAGATTAAGTCTTACGCCTTTAAATTTTTCATTCGTCAGAATCATTGCGCGTGAAAACGCACTTTTGATCAACTCTCGCGCAACCACTAGTCCCTTGTCGGTATTTTTAGGAACAACACGATTATAATCAGGAAAGCGACCGTCTACTAACTTACTGGTGAAAATAAAAGACTTTGAAAATATGCGAATATGATTGCTGCCTAATTGCACTTTAATGTTGGCATCAGAATCATCAATTAATCGCGCAATTTCCATTACACCTTTACGCGGTATAATCACCTGCTTAACAGGTAAACTTCCATTATCATATGGGTGCACCGACATTGCGAGCCTGTGTCCATCCGTAGCTACCGTACGGATTTCATTTTCACTGGTTTCCAAACTCATACCGTTTAAATAATAACGCACGTCCTGTTGAGCCATAGAAAACTGAACAGAATCAATAAGATGCTTTAAAGCATGCTGAGAAATTTCGAATTCACTCTCACCTTCCCAGTCTTCTAAATTTGGGTAGTCGTCAGCTGAAAGTGTAGATAAAGAGTAGCGTGCTCGACCAGACTTCAAAACCGCTTTATTTTCCGACACTTCAAATACGATACTGACGTCCTCTGGCAGGCCGCGCACGATATCAAGTAACTTTTTGGCAGGAACCGTAATTTGCCCGTCACTATGGCTTGCACCGCCTAATGGCACGTTTGCGATTAGCTCGACTTCCAAATCGGTACCGGTCATCCAGAGGGATTCTTGCTCAACCTTAAGCAACACGTTTGCCAAGATAGGCAAAGTGTGTCGTCGTTCAACGGCTCCAGACACTAATTGCAAAGGTTGTAAAAAACTTTCTCGGCTAATCGTAAAATTCATTTCTTATTCTCAATTATTGCGTAACACGATTGTCTTATGAAGATAAGGTGCGAATCAAGTTTTTATAATCATCCTTAATATCGTGATTCTCAGCCCGTAATTCATTTACTTTTCTAACAGCATGCAGCACTGTGGTGTGATCCTTTCCACCAAAGGCATTTCCTATCTCAGGCAAACTTTGATTCGTCAGCTCTTTTGACAACGCCATTGCTATCTGACGCGGCCTTGCTAGGCTTCTTGTTCGCTTCTTAGACAGTATATCTGAAACTTTGATTTTATAATAATCAGCAACGGTTTTTATTATGTTATCAATAGTAACTAACTTATCTTGCAAGGCAAGTAAATCTCTTAAGGCATCACGTACAAAATCAATAGTAATAGGTCTGCCCGTAAAATTAGCGTTTGCAATAACGCGATTAAGCGCACCCTCTAATTCTCTTACATTGCTTCGCAAACGTTTGGCTATAAAAAAGGCAACTTCATCAGGCAGATCAATTTTATTTTCGTTTGCCTTTCTCATTAAAATAGCGACACGTGTTTCCAGCTCTGGCGGCTCTATCACAACAGTTAAACCCCAACCAAAACGCGACTTGAGCCTGTCTTCAACGCCGTCAATTTCTTTTGGATAGCGGTCTGAGGTAAGTATGATTTGTTGATTACCTTCCAGTAAAGCATTAAAGGTATGAAAGAATTCTTCCTGTGAGCGTTCTTTTTTAGCAAAAAACTGAATATCATCAATAAGTAATGCATCTACCGAACGGTAAAAACGTTTAAATTCCTCTATCGCATTATTTTGAAGTGCTTTAACCATGTCCTGCACAAAGCGTTCAGAATGCATGTAAACAATTTTTGCATCAGGCTTGTTAGCTACAATACCGTTCCCAACGGCATGTATCAGGTGCGTTTTACCCAATCCTGTGCCGCCATATAAAAACAAAGGATTGTAGGAATGACCAGGATTTTGTGCAACCTGCACAGCAGCAGCGCGAGCCAGCTGGTTGGATTTACCTTCAACAAAATTTTCAAAGGTATATTCGGGTTTGACATTACTTTTATGATTATGAAGTTTAGGTAAAGGAACTTTTGAAATATCTGCCTGCGAAGTGTTTATTGGGGTATTTTTTTCGTTTTGTTCGTTTGATTTGACAGAAAGGTTTGATGCAGAAAGCGCCGCTTCATTACTTTGCGTGTTTCGATGCATTTTATCTAAAAATATATTTGGCTCTCTTGAAGGACTTGTTTCGACCGCAGTTTCACGATGAGTACTTACCGCTCCCGCCTGCATCTGCATAGAAGGTGCATTAGACTGATGCGCACTGCTAACTGAAGCCGCTGATGGCGGCACACCTTCTTTGAGCTCCAGTGAGGGTGCGTCCTTTCCATAAAGCTGATCTAAACATTTTGAGATAAGCGTGTAGTATTCGTCCTTGACCCAAGAAAGCACAAAGCGGTTTGCAGCGTAAAGATGAAGCGTGTCGCCGTCAAAATAAGATTTAAGTGGCTTTAACCACATATTAAATTTATCTGAACTTAACTCATGTTTGAGAACATCCAAACAGTCCTGCCAATTAACGGACAAATCACACTCCTTGAGACGGTTTTCGAAAAAAAAGGGCCGAGTAATATAGGAGAAAATACAATATTTATCCACAGCTAATTTTAGAAAGTGTTAGAAATATCACTAAAAGCACAACATTATTGCGCCATGATCATGTTTTTTCTATATATTATAATTTGTTATAGCGGTGTTAAGGCATATATCTGCTTTAAATTTATTCATAGAATACAAGCTTTTTAATCGTCATATCATACTTTTTGTCTTGTTTAAAGCACCGCTATACAACTTGATTGTGGATAACATTTAATTATTTTACCCACTTGTGGATATAATCCTTTACAAACTGAAATTCAATTGAAGTTTAAAAGCAAGATTCACAGCGCCCCCATACCACTTCCTCAGCAGTTGAAGGTCAATAAAATTTAAACAATATACTTGACTTTAGCCCACGCGATCTCTACTATTCCGCGTCCGAATTAACCGGTGAGTGCCCCTTTCTTTAATTATTGGTTTTTATTTGTTTGTTGCAAATTATGGTAACTAGCGCAAATAAACCAATGCAGAAATGTTGCACACACATTATTGATATAATGAGAACAGCTCATGAAAAGAACTTTTCAACCAAGTAACATCAAACGTAAGCGTTCTCACGGTTTCCGTGCTCGCATGGCTACAAAAAACGGCCGCAAAGTACTAGCAAATCGTAGAGCGAAGGGCAGAAAGCGTTTATCAGCTTAATGTTGTTCTTATATAGTGAACAACAAGCCTAACGCTTTTGTACGGGAGTCAAGATTATTGACTCCCCGCCAATTTTCCAAGGTGTTTGAAAACGCCATCCCTGCAGTATCACCAACGTTCACCCTTCTTGCCAGACACAATGACCTAGAGCGACCTCGCCTTGGTATTACTATCGCGAAGAAAAAAGTTAAACTGGCTGTCCAACGAAATCGCATCAAACGCTGTATAAGAGAGAGTTTTCGATTACACGCGCACGAAATGCCAAATATTGATATTATTGTGCTCGCAAAACATGGTGCAGATACCTTAGATAATGCTAGCATCCATCAAGTCCTGTCAAAACTATGGATAAAGTTAAGTAAAAGATGTCGTTAATTCAGAATCAAAATAAAGCCAAAAATAGCGAGGAAAAACCGTCAATGGCGGCCTTACCAGCGCTTGGTCTTATTCGGGTCTATCAACTTTTACTTTCACCATTGTTAGGGCAAAATTGCAGGTTTTTCCCGTCTTGTTCATGTTATGCTCAGCAAGCCTTGAAAACCCATGGATTAGCAAAGGGAAGCATTCTAGCTATAAAACGCATCAGCAAATGTCATCCAATGCATCCTGGTGGTATCGATCACGTGCCGCCTAAGCATAAAAATTAAAATGTATAAATGAGAGATTTATGGAATCCCAACGAAGTATTCTAATCATCGGCTTTTTACTTGTGAGCTTCTTTTTGTTTTTGGAATATCAGGAAGCGAGTAGTCCACAGGCGCAGCAACAAGCCGCTCAAGAAGAAGCTATTGCCAATCAAAGCTTACTAGATTTAGATACAATTGTGCGCAACGAACCAGGCAGTGAACTTAGCAATGGCGCACCTTCAAATTTAAGTACTGCAACAGGCGCAAGCGATGTACCTACAGATATTGAAGAAAGTGAAGCGACTCCTATAGCAGAGACCTTAACTAACACTTCCCGTTTTGTTGATGTTCGCACTGATACGCTACACGTCAAAATTGATTTGCAAGGCGGTGACGTTGTGCAGGCGGACTTAATTCAATATCCAGTGACACAAGGCGCTGATGATTCCTATGAATTACTTAGCCCACGAAACGCCACTTTGTACATTGCACAAAGTGGACTTGCGGGTACTAACGGTATTGATAACGCACAAGGAAGGGCTATATATCAATCTCCTAGTGATGCATATGTAATGCAAGGACAAGACACACTTCGTGTTCCTCTTATCTATACCAACGCTGATGGTCTTAAAGTCACCAAAACCTTTGTGTTTGAAAGTGATAGCCATACCGTACAGGTCGTTTATGACATTGAGAATAATACCTCTACACCTCTTCAGATGCGTCAGTATGCACAATTAAAGCAAACGCTAAATGACCAATCCAGTGGTAGCATGTTTATGCCAACCTTTAGAGGTGCAGCGTACTCGACACAAGACGAGCGATACGAAAAGCTTCCCTTTGACGATATGGAAGATGGTTTGCGTGTCGCAACGCTTGGTGGTTGGGTAGGCATGCTCGAACATTATTTCGTGTCTGCCTGGGTTCCACCTCAAGAAGAGACTAATACCATACGCGCTCGTCTTTCAGGCAACAATGCGATTATCGAATTTATTGGTGAAAATAAGCTTATTAACGCCGGTGAAACACAGCAAATCAGCACGCACTTGTATGCTGGCCCTAAAGATCAAGCTGTATTGGCAGAGCTTGCACGTGGTTTGGACCTTACCGTTGATTATGGCTTTTTATGGTGGTTAGCTCAGCCATTGTTTGACTTGCTTAAGTTGATACAGTCTTTTGTTATTAACTGGGGTCTTGCCATTATTATCATTACCTTAATTGTTAAAGGCGCCATGTATTGGTTAACGAAAAAACAATACGAATCAATGGCAAAAATGCGAAACCTTGCTCCCAAAATGCAGCAACTCAAAGACCGCTATGGCGATGACAGACAAAAAATGTCTCAAGCCATGATGGAAATGTATAAAAAAGAAAAAGTAAATCCGATGGGTGGCTGTTTCCCGCTTCTTCTGCAAATGCCTATTTTCTTAGCCTTATATTGGGTACTACTAGAGAGTGTTGAATTACGTCATGCAGGATTTGTACTTTGGATTACAGACTTATCGGTGCCCGATCCATACTTCGTTCTGCCAATACTAACTGGTGCGAGTATGTATTTGTTACAAAAGCTACAACCGATGACGATACAAGATCCATTGCAGCAGAAATTACTGCAGTATATGCCCGTCGCGATGAGTATCTTTTTCTTCTTCTTCCCGGCAGGACTGGTTCTTTACTGGTTAGTGAGTAACTTGGTAACGCTTGTCCAGGCGAAAATGATTTATGCATCGATGGAAAAGCGTGGAATCAAATCCAGATAGACTTTAATTAAATGCAAGCTTCACGCCCGCGCTTATGCGGGCGTTTTTATTTCTGTCATTTTAAATTATTTGGCGTGTCACACATTTAACGATTGTCTGATAAACTAAGCGCTTAAAAGAATATGCGATAACTTGTCAAACTAACCGTGAAATATCGCCCATTCACATCACAAAAATATACAAAGAAGGACAGCCTATGCCCTCATTCGACGTTGTATCTGAACTGAATAATGTTGACGTAAAACACGCAGTCGATAACGCTAATCGTGAGCTATCGACGCGATTTGACTTCAGGGGCGTAGAAGCCTCCTTTGAGTTTAAAGATGATAATGTCATCATGACGGCCGAAGGTGACTTTCAGCTTCAGCAGCTTCAGGACATGTTACGTAACTCCTGTGCAAAACGAAACGTTGATACCCGTGCCATGCAGGTAAAAGATATTCAGCGCTCCGGTAAAATGCATAAGCAAACCATAGAATTTAAACAAGGCATCGATCAGGAACTGGCAAAACGCTTGGTCAAATTGATAAAAGACAAAAAGCTTAAAGTTCAGACCTCCATACAAGGTGATAAGCTCAGGGTAACCGGTAAAAAGCGAGATGATTTGCAAGCCGTGATGGCAATGCTTAAAGCAGAAGATTTACCGCAACCCCTGCAATTTAACAATTTTAGAGATTAATTTGGTGACCTATTCTCTAACGCAAGACACTATCGTCGCACAGGCGAGCGCTCCAGGGCGAGCGAGTGTCGGGATTGTGCGAGTGTCTGGCCCAAAGGTCAAAGTTGTTGCAGAAAAAATTCTAAAACAGTGTCCACAACCACGAGTTGCCAGCTACCTGCCCTTTTATGACAAAAACGGCGAAGTCATTGACCAGGGTATCGCCCTATATTTTGAAAATCCACACTCCTTTACCGGCGAAGATGTACTTGAGTTGCAAGGGCACGGTGGGCAAGTCGTAATGGAGATGCTGTTAGAAGCCTGTTTAGCGACTAATGTTGTACGTTTGGCTCGACCGGGTGAATTTAGTGAGCAAGCGTTTTTAAACGATAAAATGGATTTAACACAGGCAGAAGCCATTGCCGATTTAATTGAGGCTTCTTCTCGACAGGCTGCAAAAAGCGCGTTAAAAAGCTTGCAAGGAGCCTTTTCTGATGCCATTCGCCAGCTTGTTGAAGAAGTTATTCATCTTAGGATGTACGTTGAGGCCGCCATTGATTTTCCAGAAGAAGAAATCGATTTTTTGTCCGATGGCAAGGTACAGCATTATCTGGCGAACATTGTTGATAAATTAGAGCAAGTAAAAAAGCAAGCCAAACAAGGCACCTTGCTACGTGACGGCATGCAAGTCGTCATTGTTGGCCGCCCAAATGCCGGAAAATCGAGTTTATTAAATGCACTTTCAGGTAAGGAATCGGCTATTGTCACTGACATTGCCGGAACCACGCGAGATGTATTAAAAGAGCATATTCACATAGACGGAATGCCATTACACATTATTGATACTGCGGGTTTGAGAGACAGTACAGATAAGGTTGAACAAATCGGTATTGAGCGCGCATGGCAAGCAATTCATCAAGCAGATCGCGTCTTGTTTTTGGTCGACGCACAAACCACTGATGCAGATCAAGTACAGGATATATGGCCAGAGTTTTACGAACAGTTACCACAAGGTATTGGACTAAGTGTTGTACGAAACAAATGTGACTTAACGGGTGAAAAGACGGGTATTGATGAGTCATTTTCTCACCCCGTTATCCGAATATCGGCTAAATCGGGAGACGGGCTTCGCCCCTTAAAAGATCATCTGAAAGCCTGCATGGGCTTTGAACAGGCAGGTGAAGACCAAATCATCGCGCGACAGCGTCATATCAACGCTTTAGCAAATGCTGATACGCATATTTATCAGGGCAAAGCGCAATTGGAATCCCAGATGGCTGGTGAATTACTAGCGGAAGAACTGCGTATCGCACAACACTATTTAAATGAAATCACCGGTGAATTTACCTCAGACGACTTACTCGGTAAAATATTTTCATCGTTTTGTATAGGTAAATAAGGCAATAGTTAAGGAAGCGCATGAAATTTGAAATCGTTGTTGGCTCAATGCTAGGCGCAAGTGAATACGTTGCCGAAGCCCTTGAACAAGCCCTTCTTGAAAAGGGCCATCAAGTAAAGGTTCATCTGCAACCTGTATTAAAAGAAGTCGACTTTTCGTCTATCATCATTGTTGTGACTTCCACGCATGGCGCTGGCGACTTGCCAGATAATATCCAGACATTTGAAGAGGAACTGGCGCAACAGCAGCTAACCGATACAAAATTTATTGTGCTTGGTTTAGGTGACACTAGTTACGATACCTTCTGCCAAGGTGCGATTACAATGGAAGAAACTTTTCTGGAAACCGGAGCAACTTTGGTTCACCCTCCCGCGCACATAGACGTGCTTCACCATCCGGTACCTGAAGATGAAGCCCTCATTTATCTAGAAGAAGTATTAGGTAAGCTGTGAACGACCTTGAATTAAGCGCCTTACAACAAGCCATCTCTAATGAGGCGCGGGTGTTGTATTGTTTGTATTTGCGTCCCCAGGTGTCGACAACCGATTCAGTGTTGATCAATAATCGAGATATACTGGATTTGCTCAATGCGCATAGCGAATCTATTAAATTAGGCCGTCAAATTAGTGCCTTATTCAAACAGCTTTATCACGTTGGGCTCATTCGGTTTATCGATGACGCAGGTCAATTGAAAGAAGACATCAGTTTCGATAAAAGCCTGAATCATCATATTGTGAAACTTCCTCTGATACAGCTAAGTGAAACCCATAATCATTTAAAAGAAAAAACCCTTGCGGGCACCGATGTCAAAGACGCAAACACGGACAATTTAAACCATCTTCATCAACAACACGAAAAGATGCATATACAATGGCGACCAGATGAAGCGCTGTTTACCCAAATTTGTCAATTAGTAGGTTTGATAGACATGGCTTTTGATGCGGATGAGATAGGTGAATTTATCGCATACTGGATGGGTAGACCCGAAAATAAACACACGCATTATCAATGGACACAAAAATTTGTGATACATTTGAAGCATCGGCGCATTAAGCAACCTTCGCGCACTGAGCAACACAAAGTAGGACATCAATGGGTAGAGCCAAAAGCCGGCATAAGCTTTGATGAAAACGTAAAAAAACTAGTAAGCAAATATAGCGGATAAAAAGTGCATGAAAAGCTTTCAAGACAGACTTGCCGATATCGGACGAGCGCTTGGTAAAGATGTAGACAAACTGACCGAAAATGCTGCGCCTTTTGACTATAAAAAACAGCGGGCGATGTACGATGCGCTTGCCAATGAAGAAGTCGCCAGATTACAGCAGCAAAGTAAACAAAAGCGAATTGAAGCGCTTTACGGTCAGTCAGAATTGAATCCACATTGGACATTTGATTCACTAAAAGAAGATGCACCCGATGTTATTGAGGCAGTCAGCATTGCTCGCTCGTTCATCGCGGCACATCAAGATCCGGATTGGCGTCACAGCAACGCGCATATGATGATTTTTTATGGTGATTACGGTCGGGGCAAATCGCATATCGCGGGCGCGATTGCACACCAGCTTATTCGACAATATGAAATTACGGTGTTATATCGTCAGTTGCAAACACTCCTGGAAATGCGATTTTTCTCGTATGACTATCAAGCTGACGACAAAGCTTCACAGCAATTTAGAGAAATTAATAAACAACTTCATGATGTTGATTTACTCATATTAGATGAAGTTTGTGTCAATGAAACGGTGCTTAAAAAAAGCGCCCAAAGTTATCTGGGCAATTTATTGCGACAGCGAGCAGCCACAAACAAAAACTGTATATTGATCACCAATCACAACCTTTCAGAATTAGAATCAGCTTTAGGCCGTTATTGTTTTGAATCTATTAAAGAATACGAAACTTACAAGGTGCACTTTCAAGGCCCAAGTCGTCGCCACGCGGTCGCCTCAGAAGAAGCAGAAACGTCCAATCAAAGTCATACTGGCTATCGTCCCAACGCATTTTAGTCAGGTTAACGCTTAGCCTTAACCTGCAATTTTTCATTCATATTTTTCACTTCTTTATAACAATTTTTTACAAAATAGTAACAAGCCGATCTTTTAGCTTGTCAGGATAAATTCCTTTGGTTAACGTCTAGGTTAACGTTTATAAAACAATAATAAATTCAACTATAAACGTCCGTTCGAGTTTTTACATCTATTCTTAAACACTATCAAAATACCTCTCGCATCAAACGTTATTAGCAATAGCCTTCCTGTTGCATTAGCGATTAAGAATAGTGCGGTTTGTAGCAGTTAACTCACTTCAACATACTTAACCTTTGAATGAGAGTACCAATGAAATATTTACACTATCTGAACGTCATCATTTTACTCATGTTTTTATGCGCGAATGCTTTTGCTGAGACCGTTCGCTTAAAAGAAAACTGGGGCAATCGTTACTTAAGTGCAACAAGCAAAGAGCCATGGGAGCTAGTTAAAGCTGCCAATCTCAACAGCGCATGGGACAGTCAAAAATGGGAAGAAGAGGCGCTTGGTAATAATGTTTATCGTTACAAAAACAAATGGTCTGGTCATTACCTGACTTCGACATCTACCGATGCTGCCAGCGATATCAAAACAGCACCACTTAATAGTACATGGGATAGTCAAAAGTGGAAGCGCATCAACGCTGGCAACGGCCAATTCAGATTGCAAAACATTTGGACTGGAAAATACTTGAATAATACTGCCAATGCCAACTGGTCTAACGTTGAGCAAAACAATCTTAACAATAGTTGGGGGAGTATGAAGTGGACGCGTTCTGTTGTTGGTAGCACCAACAATGAGGGTAATCCAAAAGAACAAAGATCAACGCATAACTACGGACATGCCTTACAACTAACGCCTTTATTTTTTGCTGCCAATCAAATGGGCAATCTCACAGATACACGCCTTCCCTGGCGCAGTAATACAAACACCGATGGACAATATTCGGGTGGTTGGGGAGATGCAGGAGACAATATTTTGTTTGGAAAGGCCCAATTTTCAGCTATTGCATCAATGTGCGTAACTGCTTATATATTTAAAGATGAACTTCAAGAATTAGGCCAATTTGATGAGCTTCAGCTACAAGCCAAACATGGTATCGATTTTTTATTAAAAGCACACGAACGTGACAGTAATGGCGACACTAAAAGCCTGGTTGTACAGCTAAGTGACAGCGCTACTGATCATCACAGATGGCTAACCCTGGAACAAACTACCCATTGGCGACCGGTCTACAAAATTGATAAAAATAATCACGGTAGTGATTATGCCGCACTTGCAGCCGCTGCAATGGGATTTTGTTCAAAAGTACTCGGCGGCACTTATCCTGACACCCTAAAAAATCAAGCTCAAAAGCTACTGACTTTTGCCAAACAGAATCGCGGTTTAGGCGAAAATAACGGAGTCGTTACGGTTTATAAAAATAGCAACGGTGATGAAGATGAAATGGCATTAGGTGCTTTAGGCGTGTATCTGGCCACCGGAAACACCTCACATCGCGACTATGCCAATACCATTATGGATGACAGCTATTTAAGCATGTGGGCAGGTGGCTTTGAACATCAGGAACAATTGGTGTCAACACTTCTAGCTATTTGGGGAAACTATCCGGATCGCGACGCCCAAATACGAACCTATTTTGATACATGGAAAGACGTAGGTGCAGATCTCAAACGCACAGCAGGTGGATATGTATTGCATGACAGCAATAACTGGGGTTCCAGTGGCAGTGTGGCACCTGCGTTAATGAATATGGCGATTTACGCAAAGGCAAAAAACACTAATCGCTGGGATGCCCATATCAAATCACAAATTGATTATTTGCTGGGCTCCAATCCCGTCAATATGCCCTATCTTTGTGGCTTTAACACCAATAGCAACTGTACGCAAATTCATCATCGAGGCGCCAGTGGCGGTGCTAACTTTAGCGGGGTAAATGAAAATATGCTTTGGGGCGCCTTGTTAGGGGGAGTAACAGAAAATGATTATGACTTTGTAGATGATCAACAGAACTGGACAGGTAACGAGCCGACGGTTCATTACAACGCCAGCATACAAGCTCCATTAATCTACATGTATAAAAAACATGGTGGCAGACCACTTAGTAATTCTGCTTTACAAACTAAGCTAAATAACTGGAATGGTTTTGACTAAATTAAACACAGTTTACGAATAAGTCGATTTTCACAGCCTTGTGGATAAGTTGAGTACAAGGCTGTGATCAACGCAATAACAACTATTGGATGAAAATTCTTGTTTTTTCAGCTGTGGACAAAACAAGGACTTAAACCCAGGTTATTGATCACTTATTGATCACTTATCCCACGGATTAAAATCTTTTAACTGATTGTTAATATAAGTAAAAATACACTTACTCACAAATTCGGGCTTACGTAATAGTAGTAGTAATAAAGATCTATCTATATATTTCTTTATATTTATAAACTTCGCGCATTTCTTAAGCATGGTCTAAAAAACAACAAAAATTTAAAAAAATGAGGCGTATTTGTTTCAGTAAAATTGAACAATTAATAAACATTTCAAAAAGGGATGTTCTCATATACAATACGCGCCCCATTTTAATGGGCGCTTTATAAGTATTTGGCAAGCTAACTTGGGTGAGACAATGTTTTATCAGCAAGCATTTGATGTGATTGTAATTGGTGGTGGTCATGCAGGCACAGAGGCAGCTATGGCTTCTGCGCGTATGGGGGCATCTACCTTATTGTTAACTCACAGTATTGAAACCTTAGGACAAATGTCGTGTAACCCTGCTATTGGTGGGATTGGCAAAGGTCATTTGGTAAAAGAGATTGATGCCCTTGGAGGCGTCATGGCCAAAGCCATTGATAAAGCAGGTATTCAATTTCGCACCCTGAATTCGTCAAAAGGACCTGCAGTTAGAGCAACACGTGCACAGGCAGATAGAACCCTCTATCGAATTGCCGTTCGTCAAATGCTCGAGTCACAAGAAAATCTCACGCTTTTTCAACAGTCCTGTGACGATCTGATCGTTGAAAACGATCGCGTAACAGGCGTTGTCACTCAAATGGGCTTAAAATTTAAAGCCAAAACCGTTGTACTAACAGTTGGCACATTTTTAGGTGGCACAATTCATATTGGCCTCGAGAATTATAAAGGTGGCCGGGCAGGTGATCCGCCTTCAATTGCGTTGGCTGAACGTTTGCGTGCTATGCCCTTCAGGGTTGATAGACTAAAAACAGGAACACCTGCGCGCTTAGATGTCCGGACCTTGGATTTTTCTGTGATGCAGGCACAACCGGGTGATACCCCTCTACCGGTATTTTCGTACATGGGCAAAGTTGAAGACCACCCTGAGCAAATCCCCTGCTACATTACGCATACCAACGCCAAAACGCATGACATTATTCGCTCCGGGCTCGATCGCTCTCCTATGTACACTGGCGTTATTGAGGGCGTGGGGCCACGTTATTGTCCGTCTATTGAAGACAAAATTATGCGCTTTGCTGACAAAGAATCACATCAGATATTTGTTGAGCCAGAGGGGCTAAACAGCATAGAAGTGTATCCAAATGGTATATCAACCAGTTTGCCTTTTGATGTGCAAATGGCCTTGGTCCGCTCAATCAAAGGCTTTGAAAATGCGCACATAGTCAGACCTGGATACGCCATTGAATATGATTTTTTTGACCCTCGTGACCTGAAACAAACCCTGGAAACAAAATTTATTAAGGGCTTGTTTTTTGCCGGACAGATTAACGGAACAACAGGCTATGAAGAAGCGGGCGCGCAAGGTTTAGTCGCAGGCGCTAATGCTGCACTTCAAGTGCAAGAAAAAGACAGCTTTGAACTGCGTCGTGATCAGGCTTACATGGGCGTTTTGATTGACGACTTGGCCACCATGGGCACAAAAGAACCCTATCGCATGTTTACCAGCCGAGCCGAATACCGATTGTTATTGCGAGAGGATAATGCGGACGTAAGACTAACTGAAATTGGCCGTCAATTAGGCCTTGTTGATGACGCACGTTTTGCAGCTTTTGAAGCAAAAATGGAAGCGGTAGAGCGTGAAAAACAACGTTTGTCAAAGCAATATGTGCACGCTAAACATCCAGCGGCTGAGCCATTAAATGAAGTACTAAAAAATCCTATTACGCGTGAGCATTCACTGGAAGAGTTAATTCGTCGTCCTGAAATGAATTATAAAACTTTGATGAATATTCCGTCACTTGGTCCGGGTCTTGATGATGAAAAAGCGGCAGAGCAAGTCGAAATTCAAATTAAGTATGCAGGCTACATAGCGCGTCAATTAGAAGAAATCGCCAAATCTCAGCGCCATGAACAGACTTTGCTCCCCGTCGATTTTGATTATTCAAAAATCTCAGGATTATCGAATGAAGTGGTGTCTAAACTTAGCGATGCGAGACCAGAAACTATAGGAAAAGCGTCGAGAATATCAGGGATCACGCCAGCCGCTATTTCGTTGTTACTGGTGTATCTGAAAAAGCATAATATGTTGTTCAAACAATCTCATTCCACTGCGCGATCTGCCTAATGTCTGCGGTCGAAACAGCTTTGGAAACAGAGTTAAATCAGCAACTGGAGGCGCTTATTCGCCAAACCCAGTTGAAGGTATCTGTGGAAAAGCGCAGCCAGCTTGTGCGGTTTGTACTGATGATGCACAAGTGGAATAAAGCTTATAACTTGAGTTCTGTTAGAGAACCTCAGCAAATGCTAATCAAGCACATTATGGATTCGCTAGTAGTGCTGCCCCATTTGCATAAAGGCATACACAGCAAGCAAATTGGCTTTGAACAGGTGCGAAAAATTGCAGATGTAGGAACGGGTCCGGGCTTGCCGGGTATTCCCCTCGCCATTATGTGCGAGGACATCGAATTTACGCTGATTGACTCTTTGGGCAAGCGTATACGGTTTATTAAACAGGTATGTTTTGAGCTTGGTATAAAAAACGTTCAGGCCTTGCATACACGCGTGGAAAATGTGCAACAACAGGATTTTGACTTAGTGCTCTCCAGAGCCTTTGCCTCACTTGAAGATATGCTAAGCTGGTGCGCTCATTTAGTCGCACACGGTGGAGAATTTCTTGCGTTAAAAGGTCACTTGCATCAAGATGAGCTAGCAAAGGTGCCTGCTGCTTTTTCAGTGGCACAGACCTATCCCCTTTTGGTACCATCTTTGGAGGGCGAACGTCACTTGGTGCGAATCATCAGGGCGTAACATCAAAGGTCTACAATTTAAGCGAAACAGTTAAGTAAGCAGGAACTATTTTGGCGAGAGTCATTTCTATTGCAAATCAAAAAGGCGGCGTTGGAAAAACCACCACCGCCGTCAACGTTGCCGCATCAATGGCAGCCACTAAACGCAAAGTATTGCTGATTGATTTAGATCCGCAGGGCAATGCAACTATGGGAAGTGGTGTTGATAAATACGATGTTGAAAATACTTGTTATGAGCTATTGATTGAAGAAAAAGCGCCAGAAGATGTCATCATTACCGAAACAAGCGGCAAATATCATCTTATTGCAGGCAATTCTGATGTAACCGCAGCTGAAATTAAACTGATGGAAGTGTTTGCTCGCGAAGTTCGTTTGCGCAATGCCCTGGCGCCTGTAAAAGATAAATATGATTTTATTTTTATAGATTGCCCGCCTTCGTTGAACCAGTTAACGGTTAATGCGCTTGCCGCGTCAGATTCAGTGCTTGTTCCTATGCAGTGTGAGTACTATGCCCTTGAAGGTTTAACCGCTTTAATGGATACCATTCAAAAACTGGCATCTGTCGTCAACCCGGCGCTTAAAATTGAGGGTGTGCTAAGAACAATGTACGACCCAAGAAACCGCTTAGCCAATGATGTGAGTGAGCAATTAAAACGGCATTTTGGTGATCAGGTGTATAGAACAGTCATACCCCGAAATGTACGATTGGCAGAAGCGCCGAGTTTTGGTGCGCCTGCCATGTATTATGACAAGTCGTCAACAGGCTCCAAAGCTTATTTGGCTTTAGCTGGAGAAATTTTAAGGCGCCAGAAGCAAGCGCTTAGTGCCTGACAAGGATCTTTCCGATGCGGGTATACATGACAAAAGCAATAACGATAGAGACAATTCATGGCAAAAAGTAAAGGCTTAGGCAGAGGATTAGACGCGTTACTGGCAACAAGTAAAAGCTATTCCGACAAGTATAACGAAAACAATCCTGCGCAAAGCGCTGCTGAGGCGCCTGCCAGCGAATTACAAAAGCTGCCCATCGAATTTTTACAGCCCGGAAAATATCAGCCACGAAAAGATATGGCGGATGCCGCACTAGAAGAGCTGGCAGCATCGATAAAAGTACAGGGCATTATTCAACCTCTCATTGTTCGTCAAATTGCAGAAAATCGTTACGAAATCATTGCCGGTGAGCGACGATGGCGTGCAGCGCAATTAGCAAAGCTTGATAGCGTTCCTTGCTTGGTAAAAGACATACCAGATGAAGCAGCGGTGGCAGTTGCTTTGATTGAAAATATACAGCGTGAAGATCTAAATGCCATGGAAGAGGCGCAGGCGCTCGACAGGCTAATGGTGGAATTTAAACTAACGCATCAGCAGGTGGCTGAGGCTGTGGGTAAGTCGCGCACCACCGTCACCAATTTGCTTCGGCTAAATGGTTTGGAAAGTACAGTAAAAACGCTTTTGGAGCACGGTGATATTGAAATGGGACACGCAAGAGCCCTTCTTGGTTTACAAGGTGATCAACAGGCCGAACTTGCTGCCTTGGTTGCTGAAAAAGGCCTGACGGTGAGAGATACCGAAAAACTGGTTAAAAAAACACAGGAAGGCACAGCAACAAGCACTTCGTCGAACGCCAAGCAAAAAGCCGATCCGGATGTTGTGCGTCTTGAAACCAGCCTGACAGAACATTTAGGCGCGCGAGTTAAAATCGATCACAATAAAAAAGGAAAAGGGAAGATGGTCATCGCGTTTGATGATCTTGAGCAGCTTGAAGGAATTATCGAAAGAGTAAGCAGCGAGCGGCTAAGTAAATAGCAAAGTCCCTCACGTAGCAAATATTTTTATGGATGTGTAAGTTCGTAAATACCTGATATTAGCTATTAGTATTAACGAATGAAACATTTCACGCTTATTGACGGTTTTTGGTTGAATTTTTTATGTCTACCAGTATACTTCGAGCGCCATTTAATGACCCTTTTCGACCTGTAAAGGTCTTTTAAGGACGATTTTTTAAAGATGACTGACTTGGCAAGGTCTGGAAAACGCCTGGCTGCAAAAGCGCTTTTTTTGACAAGTGGCTTGATGTTGATAATTTCAGGAATTGTTTTTGTTTTTCAGGCACAACATGGAAAGTCCGTTTTGTTAGGATGGTTGTGTTTTGTGTTACCGCAAGCATTATTTGCTTACTGGGTATTTCGATATTCAGGCGGCAGTAAAAATCGGTTGGTCGCACAAAGCTTTAATCAGGGAATGAAGTTAAAAATGGCGAGTACGATAATTTTGTTTGTTGTTGCCTTTTCTCTTTTTCATGCGCAGCCCCTTTTTCTCATCGGCGCATATGCAACAACATTTATTGGCTATTCAATCATTTTGGCGAGTTTACACCCCTCGACTTAACATCGAATAGCCAACACAGCGTAGAATTTAGATTGATAAAATTTAGGGTTTGAAATGGCATCTTACGATACAACGCAAGAATATATAAATCACCACCTTACCAATGCGCGAATGTGTTCTACTGAACAAGGTATTGCTTTTAATAAAGCATGTGAAGACGCCGGCTTTTGGGTTTGGCACATCGATACACTTGCATGGTCATTTTTACTGGGCTTTGGCTTTTTGTTTTTATTTTATCGGATGGGTAAAAAGGCAACAACGGGCGTTCCGTCCAAAACGCAAGCCTTAATCGAATTAATTGTTGAATTTGTAGACGATAATGTCCGCAGTTCTTTTCATGGGAAAAGTGCTTTAATTGCACCTCTAGCCTTGACCATTTTTGTCTGGGTACTGCTGATGAACCTAATGGACTTGGTGCCGGTTGATTTACTTCCGTGGATAGCTGGTCTAGTGGGGCAGTACGGATTTGGTATGGATCCAAAAGACGTTTACATGAAAGTCGTACCTACAACAGATATAAACACGACCTTTGCCCTATCTATTGGTGTGTTTGTTCTTATTATTTACTACTCGTTAAAAATTAAAGGTATCAAAGGGTTTACCAAAGAGCTCACTATGCAGCCCCTAAATCACCCAATTTTTATTCCTTTTAACTTTGTTATCGAAAGCGTTACATTGCTTGCCAGACCTTTGTCATTGTCTTTACGTTTATTCGGTAACCTTTATGCCAGTGAGCTAATTTTTATTCTGATAGCAACACTTGGCTATTTCCAGCTTCCCTTGCACTTCACTTGGGCTGTTTTCCACATTTTGGTACTTCCGCTACAAGCCTTCATTTTCATGATGTTAACCATTGTGTATTTGAGCTTGGCCTGTGAAGACCACTAGTTTTACTTTTTATTATTTACATTTAACTTAAATCGGAGATAAAAATGATCTACATCGCAATCGCTCTAATTATCGGAATGGGTGCTTTAGGTACTGCAATCGGTTTCGGAATTATGGGGGGCAAATTCTTAGAATCTTCTGCTCGCCAACCAGAGTTAGCACCACAACTGCAAGTTAAAATGTTTATTCTTGCAGGTCTTATCGATGCAATCGCAATGATCGGTGTGGGTATTGCTCTTTACATTCTATTCGTTGTTGCCCCGGGTCTAGGTGGAGTTTACTAAATCCCTTTTTCTGGCTAACGAATAAATAAGAGGAGGAGCGGACGTGAATTTTAACGCCACTCTAATAGGTCAGCTAATCGCCTTTACGGTGTTTGTTGGCTTTTGTATGAAGTTCGTATGGCCGCCAATTATGGCTGCCATAAAAGAGCGTCAAAAGAAGATAGCAGATGGTCTTGCTGCCTCAGAACGTGCTGAGAAAGATTTAGAACTTGCGCAATCAAAAGCGACCGATCAATTGCGTGAAGCAAAAGATCAAGCTGCGCAGATCATTGATCAGGCAAAAAAACGTGCGTCTCAGTTAGTTGAAGAAGAAACGCAGCGTGGTCACGCAGAGCGTGAAAAAATTATTGCTCAAGGTCATTCTGAGATTGAAGCAGAAAAAAATCGCGTGAAAGAAGAGCTTCGCAAGCAGGTTGCTGCCCTGGCAATAGCCGGTGCAGAGCGAATTCTGCAGCGTGAAATTGATGCTGACGCACAATCCGACATTGTTGAAAAACTTGTCGAAGAACTTTAAAGGATAAGCATTATGTCAGACTTAATGACTGTTGCTCGTCCCTACGCTAAAGCTGCATTCAACTATGCTGCTGAAAATCAAGCAATCGATAAGTGGCTTGAGATGTTAGGCTTTGCCGCTGAGGTAACAAAAAACGCCGATATGCGTGAGTATTTGAATGCCTCTCACTCTGCCGTTACGGTAAGCGATGTATTTATTAACATCTGTGGAGATCAGCTTGATGAAGCGGGTCAAAACTTTGTAAAAGTATTGGCCGAAAATTCAAGACTATTACTCTTACCGACTATCTTTGCCATGTTCAGTGACATGAAAGTTGAATTCGAAAAAGAAATTAGTGTGGATTTAACTTCAGCATCGACTTTGACGAAGCAGCAAATCGACAATATAAGTGAAGCGCTTGAACGCCGATTTGAGCGCAAAATACAGCTAAATTGTAACGTGGATCCATCACTCATAGCGGGCTTTGTAGTCAAAGCCGGTGACACGGTGATCGATAGTTCTATTAATTCTAAATTAAATCGTCTAAAAGACGCGTTACAAGCATAACGGGGATATGAGTATGCAACTTAACTCCACAGAAATTGCAGAACTGATCAAAAAACGCATTGATCAGTTTAATGTAGTGAGCGAAGCCAGAAATGAAGGCACGATCGTTGGTGTAACCGACGGGATCATACGCGTTCACGGTCTTGCAGATGTCATGCAAGGCGAAATGATTGAACTACCAGGCGGACGTTACGCCATTGCACTAAACCTTGAACGAGATTCAGTAGGTGCCGTTGTAATGGGTCCGTATATCGACCTTCAAGAAGGTGTAAAAGTAAAATCTACCGGTCGTATTCTTGAAGTACCTGTTGGTCCACAGCTTCTTGGCCGTGTGGTAAATACCCTAGGTGAAGCAATTGACGGTAAAGGCGCCATTGAAGCAGAAGCCTTCGAGCCAGTTGAGAAAATTGCACCGGGCGTAATTGAACGTCAATCGGTCGACCAACCTGTACAAACCGGATATAAGTCAGTCGACTCCATGATCCCTATTGGTCGTGGTCAGCGTGAATTAGTTATCGGCGACCGCCAGACAGGTAAGACGGCGCTAGCGATTGACGCTATCATTAATCAAAAAGGCACAGGCGTAAAATGTGTATATGTAGCAATAGGCCAAAAAGCCTCTACTATTGCTAACGTTGTGCGCAAACTTGAAGAACACGGTGCGATGGCTCACACCATTATCGTCGCGGCTTCAGCATCTGAATCAGCAGCTCTTCAATATCTTGCTCCTTATTCAGGTTGTACCATGGGTGAATACTTCCGTGACCGTGGTGAAGACGCCTTGATTGTATACGATGATTTGTCTAAGCAAGCCGTTGCTTATCGTCAAGTTTCATTGCTACTTCGTCGTCCTCCAGGCCGTGAAGCCTACCCGGGTGACGTGTTCTATCTTCACTCTCGTTTGCTAGAGCGCGCAGCGCGCGTAAATGCAAATTATGTTGAAAAGTACACCAACGGTGAAGTGAAAGGTAAAACCGGTTCATTAACCGCACTACCGATCATTGAAACGCAGGCAGGTGACGTATCAGCTTTCGTACCGACCAATGTAATCTCAATTACCGACGGACAAATCTTTTTGGAAACCGATTTATTCAATGCCGGTATCCGTCCAGCAGTAAACGCAGGTATTTCAGTATCTCGTGTAGGCGGTGCAGCGCAAACCAAAATCATCAAGAAATTAGGTGGTGGTATTCGTCTGGCGCTTGCTCAGTATCGTGAATTGGCCGCTTTCTCTCAGTTTGCATCTGATTTGGACGAAGCGACTCGTGCACAGTTAGAGCACGGTGAGCGCGTAACTGAATTGATGAAGCAAAATCAGTATGCGCCACTTTCCGTTGCAGAAACGGCAGTATCGTTGTTTGCTGCAGAAAAAGGCTATCTAAAAGATATCGAACTTAAAAAGGTATTGGATTTTGAAGCAGCACTGCATTCTTATATGAATTCAGAGCACAAATCGTTAATGGATACCATTAACGAAACCGGTAACTACAACGACGATATCGAAGCTCAATTGAAAGAAGCATTCGACAAATTCAAGGCTACACAGACTTGGTAATGCGAAGCTAAGCAAAAAAGCGAAAGCAATTGAAGTGACGAATCTAAGAGGTTAAACATGGCTAGCGGAAAAGAAATTAAAGGTAAGATTGGGAGTATTAAAAATACTCAAAAGATTACCAGCGCTATGGAAATGGTTGCCGCATCAAAAATGAGAAAAGCTCAAGACCGTATGGCTTCGGGTCGTCCGTATGCTGATAGCATGCTTAAGATCATCAGTCACATCGCCAGCGGTAATTTGGAGTATAAACATCCTTTTTTGGAAGAGCGAGAAGTTAAAAACGTTGCATTTATCGTTGTCTCGACCGACCGAGGTTTATGTGGGGGTTTAAACACCAATGAGTTCAAACTCGTTGCAGAGCAGATCAAACGTTATAAAGAAAACGGCGTAGGTTTGCATTTTGCCGCTTTAGGCTCCAAGGCCGTAGGGTTTTTCTCACGCTTTGGTGGAAAAGTTATGGCAGCTGAATCGGGTTTAGGAGATAAGCCAAGCGTAAGCAGTGTTATCGGTACGGTAAAAACAGTACTTACCGCTTACGAAGAAGGCGAAATTGATAAGGTGTTTTTAGTATTCAATCGTTTTGTGAATACCATGACCCAAGAACCAACGGTGAACCAATTATTGCCCCTGCCAAAATCGGAAGAAACGCTACGCGACTACGGTTGGGATTATATTTATGAGCCAAACGCTGAAGAAATTCTCGAGAAACTATTTACCCGTTATATCGAGACAGTGGTGTACCAGGGCGTTGTAGAAAACGCAGCTTCCGAACAGGCAGCGCGTATGGTGGCGATGAAGGCCGCAACTGACAACGCAGGCAATCTTATTGATGATCTGCAACTGGTATATAACAAGGCACGCCAAGCCGCAATTACACAAGAAATTAGTGAAATTGTTGGTGGTGCGGCAGCGGTTTAGGCAACGAATTTTTAAGTTTAAGAGGACAAATTATGAGTCAAGGTAAGGTCGTCCAAATCATAGGCGCTGTTGTGGACATCGAATATCCACAAGATCAAGTGCCTCGTGTGTATGACGCACTCAAAGTGACCGAAGGTGACTTAGCAGGTCTAACACTAGAAGTACAGCAGCAGCTTGGTGGCGGCGTAGTTCGCACCATCGCGATGGGTACTACTGACGGGTTAAAGCGTAATTTAAGTGTTGAAAACACAGGCGCACCTATTCAGGTTCCTGTAGGCACAGCTACCTTAGGTCGCATCATGGACGTATTAGGTAATCCAATCGATGAGGCGGGCCCTATTGGTGAAGAAGAGCGTATGTCTATTCACCGTGAAGCGCCTAGCTACGAAGACCAGTCAAGCTCGGTTGAACTGCTTGAAACGGGTATTAAAGTTATCGACTTAGTCTGCCCTTTTGCTAAAGGGGGTAAAGTTGGTTTGTTTGGTGGTGCCGGTGTAGGTAAAACCGTAAACATGATGGAGCTTATCCGTAACATCGCTATTGAGCACAGCGGATATTCTGTATTTGCCGGTGTAGGTGAGCGTACCCGTGAAGGAAATGACTTCTATCATGAGATGAACGAATCTAACGTACTTGATAAAGTATCATTAGTATATGGTCAGATGAACGAACCACCGGGTAACCGTTTGCGCGTTGCCTTAACCGGTTTGACCATGGCAGAAAAATTCCGTGATGAAGGACGTGATGTACTGTTTTTCGTAGATAACATCTATCGTTATACCCTTGCGGGAACCGAAGTATCTGCACTATTAGGTCGTATGCCATCAGCAGTAGGTTACCAGCCTACCCTTGCTGAAGAAATGGGTGTACTACAAGAGCGTATTACTTCAACCAAAACCGGTTCAATTACCTCTATTCAAGCGGTATATGTACCAGCGGATGACTTAACTGACCCATCTCCTGCTACTACCTTTGCCCACTTGGATGCAACGGTTGTACTGTCTCGTGATATTGCGTCTTTAGGTATTTATCCTGCGGTTGATCCACTGGATTCTACCTCTCGTCAATTAGATCCTTTAGTAATTGGTCAGGAGCATTATGACACAGCGCGTGGCGTACAGTCGGTACTACAGCGTTATAAAGAGCTAAAAGACATCATTGCAATATTGGGTATGGATGAATTGTCTGATGAAGATAAGTTAGTAGTATCTCGCGCACGTAAAATACAGCGCTTTTTATCACAGCCATTCTTCGTAGCAGAAGTATTTACCGGTTCACCAGGTAAGTATGTTTCGCTGAAAGACACGATTTCAGGCTTTAAAGGCATATTAGAGGGTGAATATGATCACTTACCAGAGCAAGCGTTCTACATGGTAGGTTCGATTGAAGAAGCCGCTGAAAAAGCCAAGAAAAAGTAAGCAATGATATGGGCATAGCCATAAACTATGCCCTCATCGAGGAGACCTAATATGGCAATGACCGTTCACTTGGATGTAGTAAGTGCTGAGGCAGAAATATTTTCTGGCTTGGTTGAGCGCATTCAGGTTACAGGTAGCGAAGGTGAGCTGGGTATTTACCCAGGGCACGCGCCACTTCTCACAGGCATTCAGCCAGGCATGGTACGCGTTGTCAAACAGCATGGCGAAGAAGAGCTGATTTATGTTGCTGGCGGCGTACTTGAAGTACAACCTGGCCATGTATCAGTACTAGCCGATACCGCCGTACGTGCTGAAGACCTTGACGAAGCCGCCGCTGCTGAAGCGAAAAAGCATGCTGAAGAGAAAATGGCCAATGCGGGTGCCGATTTTGATTATGCAGAAGCCGCCATTGAACTGGCCGAAGCGATTGCACAACTTCGTTTAATTAAAAAACTTCGAAAATAAACCCGCTTCACTACATTTGATGCAAGACAAAGCCCGCAAGTGAAAACTCGCGGGTTTTTTATTATCTGATTTTATCTTTTTCGGTTTTGCGCTTGTAATTTGTGTAATAAGTGCCATACCTATTGATGTTCATTCATTATTCAAAACTTCTATAGGAGGTACATCATGGGAATGAAAAGTTCAGCAACAGCAAAGTACAAGGGTCTAGGAAAAGAAGGTAAAGGGTTTGTCAGCACCGAATCAGGTGCCTTTGATAATCAGCCATACGGTTTTAACACACGCTTTGAAGATGAAGCGGGAACCAACCCAGAAGAGCAAATTGCAGCAGCACATGCCTCGTGTTTTGCCATGGCACTGTCTTTTGAGCTGTCTAAAAAAGGCTTGGATGAGGGTGAAATCGATACAAAATCAGTTGTTACTTTAGTAGAAGACGGTGAGGGCTTTAAAGTCGAATCCTCTGCACTGACCTTAAACGCCAAAATTAAAGGCATTGAAGAAAGCGATTTTAAAGAAGTCGCTGAAGGCGCAAAAGCGAATTGCCCTATATCTAAAGTGCTTAACTGTGATATCAGTTTAAATATCGAAAGTTTTAAGCGCATTTAATCAATACTAGAACGCGACATATCACATAATAACAGCCCGAAGTACGCCCCGGGCTTTTTTTGAGTCTTTTTCAAGCAAAAAGCGTATGAATATCAGAGATTTTTGCCTTTAAGTCCAGTTTTGATGTCTTTCAAATGATCAAGAGAAGCAGATTGTTCTATAGTAAAGAGATAGCACTTAACAATCAGTGTAGGGCGTTTTTCAAAACACCTGAAAGTGACAAGCCAAATCGACAAATGTTAGGAGTCAGCATGAGTAACAATAGTTTTCATACCCGCCGCGCATTAAACGTAAACGGTAAAGCTTACGATATATTTGACATTACCCGCTTACCACAAAAAGACGCCGTTACACGTTTACCCTTTTCAATGAAGGTGTTGCTGGAAAACTTATTACGAAACGAAGATAGTCATCATGTGAGTGCTCAAGACATTGAAGCCATTTGTAGATGGGATCCAAAAGCGCGACCCCTAGAGCAAGTTGCCTTTACGCCAGCGCGCGTAGTTTTGCAGGATTTTACCGGTGTGCCCGCCATAGTAGATTTAGCCGCCATGCGAGATGCGGTCGTAAAACTGGGTGGAAAAGCTGAAGCCATTAATCCCTTGGTTCCCGTTGATTTGGTTATTGACCATTCTGTGATGGTTGATTATTTTGGAACCGATGATTCGCTAGCAAAAAATACTGAAATTGAATTTCAGCGTAATGAAGAGCGCTATAAATTTTTAAGATGGGGACAAAAAGCCCTATCTAACTTTCGTGTGGTTCCGCCCGGCACTGGTATTGTCCATCAGGTAAATCTTGAATACTTAGCCCATGTCGTGATGAGCGCTGATGCTCCTAAAAATAGTGAAACCGGCAATTCCCTTTTATATCCAGATACCTTGGTTGGAACAGATTCTCACACAACAATGATTAACGGCCTAGGAGTGCTCGGATGGGGAGTGGGCGGCATAGAAGCAGAAGCGGCCATGCTCGGCCAGCCAATTAGCATGCTTTTACCACAGGTGGTCGGTTTTAAACTAACCGGTAAGCTAAAAGAAGGCGCTACCGCAACCGACCTTGTCCTCACCGTTACGCAAATGTTGCGAGAAAAGGGCGTAGTAGGCAAGTTTGTTGAATTTTACGGAGACGGTTTAAGTAATCTTCCCCTGGCAGACCGTGCCACCATTGCGAACATGGCGCCAGAATATGGCGCAACCTGCGGGATTTTCCCCATCGACCAGGAAACGCTTACCTATATGGCCCTAAGTGGTCGAACCCAGGAACAAATTGATGTAGTTGAATCTTATGCAAAAGCGCAAGGCATGTGGCGCGAGGATGGTGATAAAGAAGCCGACTATTCAGATACCCTTTCACTCGATCTGGGCAATGTTATGCCAAGTATTGCCGGTCCAAAACGACCTCAGGATCGCATTGCATTAAGCGATGCAAAAAGCGCCTTTGTAAAACACATGCAAATTCTCGGCATTGAATTAGAAGATGAAACGGTTTCGCGATTTGCAGATGAAGGTGGCGCAACTGCGGTGGGTAGCAATCAAAGTCCAAGCTCTGTCAAAATTGAAGTAGACGGTCAACAAACGCATTTAAAACACGGTGATGTTGTTATTGCAGCCATCACCTCGTGTACCAATACGTCTAACCCGGCGGTTATGCTGGCAGCAGGATTGGTAGCGAAAAAGGCACGCGAAAAAGGCTTAAAGCCTAAGCCATGGGTAAAAACCTCACTTGCACCCGGCTCGCAGGTGGTTCCTGCTTATTTGGAAGAGGCAGGCTTGCTTGATGACCTCGAGGCCTTGGGCTTTGATGTAGTTGGTTATGGATGTACCACCTGCATAGGCAATTCAGGGCCATTACCGGAGGTGATTAGCGAAGCAATTCAAAAAGGGAAACTCACGGCTTGTTCAGTGCTATCCGGCAACCGAAACTTTGAAGGCCGTATTCATCAGGATGTGCGTGCAAATTACCTTGCTTCACCTCCGCTTGTAGTGGCTTATGCGCTTGCTGGCAGTATGACGATAGATTTGGATAAAGAACCATTAGGTCATGACGCTGATAACAATCCGGTTTATTTAAAAGACGTTTGGCCAAGCCAAAAAGAAATCAGTGATTTAGTAGCATCATCTTTGTCGGCCAGTATGTATCAAAGCCGCTATCAGGATGTGTTTGAAGGCACTGAGCAGTGGCGGGCACTTCCTGTTCCAGAAGGTCAGACTTATAGCTGGCCCGATTCTACTTACGTTAAAAACCCGCCGTTTTTTGACGGGATGTCAAATGAAGTAGATGCATTTTTACATGTGCAAAATGCACGTTGTCTCATTAAAGTGGGCGACTCTATCACCACCGATCATATATCTCCCGCTGGCGCCATTCAGGCAGATAGCCCAGTAGGTGAGTATTTGCAAAAAGAAGGGGTTTCCCCCAAAGATTTTAATAGTTTGGGATCGCGTCGAGGCAATCATGAAGTCATGATGCGAGGTACTTTTGCCAATGTGCGCTTACGCAACGAGCTTGCGCCCGGAACAGAAGGCGGATTTACTAAATATTTCCCTGATGATGAGATCACAAGTGTTTACGATGCAGCGATGAAGTACAAAGCAGCTAAAACACCGCTTATTGTGCTTGCTGGCAAAGAGTATGGTACAGGCAGCTCTAGAGATTGGGCTGCAAAAGGGACTAAACTTTTAGGTATTGAAGTGGTAATTGCTCAAAGTTATGAACGTATTCATCGTTCTAATTTAGTGGGGTTTGGTGTATTGCCTTTAGAGTTTATGCCAGAAGAAAATGCCGACACTTACAAACTTACCGGAGAAGAAAGCTTTAGTTTTGGAAGCTTAGAAGGACGACCAAATAACCTGACGGTCACCGCCGAGCGACCTGATGGCGAAAAATTCGAGTTTGAAGTTAAAGTGCGCATTGATACCAGCAGTGAGTGGGAATATTACCAACACGGTGGTATCTTACATTATGTACTAAGAGGACTCGCTGCCGCTTAATTTGTGTCATTAAGATGCATAAGGCCTTTATATCAAAAGGCTATAAACTGTTAAATGTGAGATGACAAACGGTGTCATTATATGTTTCAACTATATGGGAAAGCGCCAGACCTAAGTTTTTAGTGCTGGCGCCAATTTGTGTGGGCGTGTCGCTTGCTTATGCAAGTGCGCAAAACATCGCCCTTTCACACACTCTCGCCATCTTATGCATCTTGCTTGCGCTCTGCGCTCACATCAGTGTAAATTTATTGAACGAATATCAGGACGCTAAAAGCGGACTGGATGATAGTACCGTTCGCACGCCCTTCAGTGGCGGTAGTGGAGCACTACAAAAAAATCCTCAAGCGCTTGATCAAGTTAAAACAGCCGGTCTGCTTTTTATCGTAGTATCAGTCTTGCTCGGGATAAGCATTGTCATGCTCGTGGGCTCTGACACTTCGCGGATTGGGCTTATCATTTTAGGTTTGGTAGGCGTAATGATAGTGGGTACTTACACGCCTTATATAAATCAGAGTGCTTTGCTTTGCTTGTGCGCGCCTGGGGCCGGGTTTGGCTTTATAATGGTGGTGGGCAGTTATATTGCGCTGACCGAAACTATCTCATTGAACATCATACTATTGAGTTTAGCTTTGTGCTGCCTGGTGAATAATCTTCTCCTTCTTAACCAGTTTCCTGATGCGAAAGCAGATGCCCGTGCTGGCAGACGCCATTTGGTTGTACAGCTAGGCTTCAAAACCTCAGCCTTTATTTATTTTCTCAATATTATTTTGAGTTTTATTATCATCGCCTGGCTCATTTACGCCAAGGTACTGTCCATGGCGGCCTTGTTTTTGTTTATTGGTTTACCCCTGGGATTATTAGTTGCGTTTCGGGCGATGCACTTTCACGATGACAAGTTGAGCACTTTTATCCCCTTTATGGCGATGAATGTACTGTTATGCTTGCTAGTGCCCGCAGGTATTATCGTTGATTTGATATTAAGCGCGTAGTTTTTTAAAAAGTGCTCAATAAGTAAAGCATGAAGAGCATTGGAAACATGGAGAAGGCATGAAATATCAAGGTAGTTGTCACTGTGGTGCAGTGCGTTTTGAAGTAGAATCACCAGACGATCCTGAAATAGAAAACTGCAATTGTTCAATTTGCAGCAAATCCGGCTACCTGCATCTAATAGTACCTAAGCGGGATTTTACACTTCTCTGTGGAGAGGAAGACCTTATAACCTATCGTTTTAATTCCAATATTGCACAGCACTATTTTTGCCGCACATGTGGCATTAAGCCTTTTTATATTCCTCGCTAAAACCCCGATGGAGTCGATGTTAATCTCAATTGCCTGGACGATAAGCCGCCAAATTATCGGGTGGTCGATTTTGATGGGCAGAACTGGGAAGCCAATGCGCACACCTTGTCGCATAAATCAAAATAACAGGCACTTTTGATGGTGAAAGAGCACTATCATAAGTAGCGAAGAAGAGCACATTACCGTAAGCTGGTTAATATAAAGTGATTTCAGTATCGAGAACAATATGAAAATTAAGTGTTTGAAAGTCCTTGTGTTGATTAGCCTGAGTTTTACGATGTTAGCTTGCAGCGATAGCGAGGTAGGCGACGTTTCTTTAGGTATTTTTACAACCAAAGACATTAAAATTGATGCCCTTCAAGATCCGATAGTGACGGGTGTCACCTGTCATATTTCAAGTATTGAAGCGAATCTTGATTTATCCGACCCCTCAGACAGTTCTATTGCGTGTCGACAAACTGGGCCCATAACCGCGCAAATGATAAAAGCAATTGATAAATCCCCCTCTGGCGATGTGGTGTTTAAAAAGTCCAAAAGTATCTTTTTTAAAAATATGAAAGTGAGACGTATATACGACCCAAAATCCCAGAGCTTAATGTACGTGTCGTACTCTACAAAAGAAACATCTGGAAGTTTCAAACACAGCCTGTCAACCGTGCCGCTTTGGGGCACATCAGCCTATTCTGAATAATTTATTCGTACGAAAAGCAAGCGATAGCATTAGCTATCGCCTGTAACCGAGCTGAGGCTGATAAAAAGCGCATCTATTATTTTTATCATTTCAAGTTAATAGTAGCGCAGTCCATCAGCCTTTCCTCTAAAGGCATAGTAGGCGAACCCCGTATATAAAATGATGATAGGCACGACGATAATAGTACCGGCAAAAATAATCGATAGGGACTCAGGTGCGCTGGCAGCCTCATACAGCGTGAGCGAATTTGGCACCACATAAGGATAAAAGCTTAACGCTAAGCCTAAAAAGCAGCCAATGAAAATGGCGATGGTAATAGCGAAGGGCAACCATTCTTTATCGCTGGCGCCGTTGTCCACCATTTTTAAGGCTCGGTATCCCGCTAAAAACAGCGTGAAGCACATTAAAGGGATCGCGGCATAAAAATAGGCAAATGGCGGTGTGGTCCAAACCTGATAGACATTTGCGTTAACCAATGGGTTAATCAAACATACCGCTAAAATACCGGCAAATGTAAGAACGCCTGCTCGTTTTGCAATATAAATTGCCCGCTTTTGAATGTCGCCGCTTGTTTTCAATATTAGCCACGCATTTCCGATAAGCGCATAAGCTGCGCTTACGCACAGGGCACTGAAAACCCCAAAAATTATGCTAGCGGTAGTGTATTCTAATCCCATTATGTACACCCCCAACATAAATCCTTGAGAAAGGGTTGCTATGTACGAGCCAGTCATAAAGGTTATATCCCACAATCGCTTTTTTTCGGGATGTACTTTTGCTCTGAAATCAAAGGCAACACCACGAAGGATTAATCCAAGCAACAGAATAGTGGCAGGCAGGTAAAACGCTTCAAGAATGGCGCTATGCGCTTTGGGAAAGGCCACTAACAATAGCCCAACGCCTAATACTAGCCAGGTCTCATTGGCGTCCCAGAATGGACCGATGGATGCAATAGCCGTATCGCGCCAGGCCTCGTTTTTCATAGGTAGCGTAATACCTACGCCTAAATCATATCCATCGAGTACGGCATAGAGCATGATCGCCAAAGCCGTTAAGCCAGCGAAAATAGTAGCCAGTGTATCTGGGTTTGCAAATTCAAACATCTTCTATGCTCCCGCGTTCTGTGGTTCGTGCGTACCATGTTTATTTGGATGATGTCCGGCGCGTTTGTCTTCTCGACTTTTTGCACTTTGCGCAGCGTCTTTTACCTGATTGCGACCCTGCTCTCCCAATCCGGGTACGGCCAAATCGTATTCTTCCTCTTTAACCGCTCGATTTGCTAATACAAACAAGGTGCGTATATAGGCAATCAGTAACACAACATATAAACTTAAATAGGCTAGCAAGGTAAACATCACGTTTGAACCTGCTATAGGTGTTACCGCATCGGCGGTTTTCAATACGCCGCTAACCAGATAGGGCTGACGACCAATCTCTGTGACATACCAGCCAGCAAGCGTGGCAATCCAGCCTGAAAATGTCATACCAATGAGCACCATCAACTGCAATTTGCTCAAGCGCTTCCTGCGCTTTAAGCTAAAGCTCGTCCACCAGGCAACAGCAATCATAAGCAAGCCCATTCCCACCATAATTCTAAAACCAAAAAATACGGGTTTTACAGGCGGATGCTCGCCTTCAAATTCATTCAGCCCTTTTAATTCACCGTTTATGTCGTGCTTTAATATGAGGCTGGCCAAGTTGGGCACTTCAAGTGAAAAACGATTTGTTTTCGTGTCTTCGTCTGGAATACCAAAGAGCACCAGCGGCGCACCTTTTTCTGTTTCCCACAAACCTTCCATCGCGGCCACTTTTTGCGGCTGATACTCTAAGGTATTTAAACCGTGTAAATCGCCTATAAAGGCTTGAGTTGGTGCAAGTAAAGCCGCTGTGAAAAGCGCTGTTTTAAGCGTTAATCGCGGGGCTTTTTTGTCATCACCACGGTAAATTCGATAGGCAGATATGCCTGCCACTAAAAAACACACCGTCAGCGCAGATGCCATCAGCATATGGGTAAATCGATAAGGAAAGGAGGGGTTGAAAATAATGGCGAACCAATCAGTGGCATGGGCTACCCCCTCGCGCATTTCAAAGCCTTGGGGCGTTTGCATCCAGGAATTAAGCACCAATATCCAAAATGCCGACATTGTCGTGCCGAAGGCAACCAAAAAGGTCGCACCGGTATGCGCCCAGCCAGGTACTTTACGAAAGCCAAATAGCATAATGCCGAGCATAGTGGCTTCCAGAAAAAAGGCGGTGAGCACTTCATATGCCAGTAAAGGACCGGCAATATTTCCTACCGTTTCCATAAAGCCAGGCCAGTTTGTACCAAACTGGAACGACATTGTGATCCCACTGACCACGCCCAAGGCAAAACTGAGCGCAAACACCTTGACCCAAAAGCGGTACGCTCTCATCCACACGGGATGCTTCGATAAGTCGTATCGCACTTTAAAATAAAAGAGTAACCACCCAAGAGCGATGGTTATTGTGGGAAACAGTATGTGAAAACTGATATTTGCCGCAAATTGAATGCGTGAAAGTATGAGTACGTCAAACATGCGCGCCTCTATTAATCAAAAAAAATAAAATATAAAAACAAAAACCCCGTTAGTAGTGCACTTCATTCTTTATGTCTTATCAGGCAAATCCTGTACCGTCTTACCTGGCATTAATCTATCTTTAAACTCCAAGACCTTGCCTACTCCAGAGCCAAGTTTCATTAGAGTATTAAGTTTTTCAGGTGATAGCTGCTGTAGGCTTTGCGTCCATTCGGTAATGTTTTCAAGCAGGTCGTGAATTTCTGCAATACGACCTTGGGCATAGCGCTCATCATCGTTCGCCGCTTCATCCATCATAATGTCACGTAGCAAACTTAAAGTTGGGTCCATCTCGCGTTTTCGTCGCTCTTCAAAGACCTTGTTTGCCATATCCCATATACTTCCGCGCGTATGGTAATAATCTTTTCTATCACCTTGCTTGTGAAGTGTATGCACCAGCTGCCAGGCGTTAAGCTCCTTAAGGCCCATACTGACATTACCTCTAGAAATTCCCAGTGCCTCACCAATGTCGTTTGCTGTAAGCGGCGCTTTGCTTAGTACCAGCAAAGCATATATCTGCCCGACCGTTCGGTTAAATCCCCAGCGGCTCCCCATTTCTCCGAAATGAAATACAAAAGACTCAATCATTGGCGTAAGTTGCATAAGCTTCACTACTTTCTAAAGTTTCAATAATTTTTGAAAGTATAGAGATTCTTTGATCTAAATCAATATAAAGCGTCAGAAAATCACTCTAAATCGTAGTTTCAGCGGCAATCTTTGTTGACGATCTTTAAGTAGATTACTTATAAAGAGCACCAATCTATTGTAGTGAGAACCTTGTTTCGCGCTGCGCTTTTAAACATTGCGCTTGAACCTTCATTAACAATGTTGTTCTATAAGGCATATTTCTAAGAGTGATTTAGATGTTCAGACCAAGCAGATATTTTTATTTCCACATGCACAAGGCCAGTAAACTGATCTCAATATTTGCTTTGTTGGTCTTTGCTTCGGCAAGCCATGCGAGTTGGGGTACAAGAAGCGAAAGTATTATGGGCACGAACATCTACGCTGAGGTCTACCACGAAGATGCCACTATCCGTGAAAAAGCGCTACAGACGGTAATGGACGATATGGAAAGCGTTAACCAGCTAATGAGCCCCTACATTGCGTCAAGTGAGCTTTCTACGTTAAACCGAGAGGCTCATAAAAAGCCGATTGTTGTGTCAAAGGAGCTCTTTGATTTACTGGTTCTAAGTGTTGAGCTTTCAGAATTAAGCAAAGGCGCTTTTGATATAACGTTTGCAAGCGTGGGTTACTTGTATAACTATCGAGAAGCGCAGCGACCCAGTCAAGCGCGCATAAATGAGCTTTTAGAAGCCATCAACTACAAACTGATTGTATTAAACCCAGACGATACGAGCGTGTATTTTGCGCATCCCGATGTAAAAATAGATCTCGGTGGCATTGCCAAAGGATATGCGGTCGATAAAGCCGTTGCATCTTTAAAAGCGCTAGGAATAGAGCATGCACTTGTTACCGCTGGTGGCGATACCCGCTTGCTTGGCGATAAACGGGGGAAACCATGGATAGTCGGTATTCGGGACCCGCGTAATGCGGATAAACAGGCAGTTGTTATCCCGCTTGAAGATACTGCAATGTCGACCTCCGGCGATTATGAGCGTTATTTTGAACAGGACGGTCAGCGCTATCACCATATTTTATCTCCTAAAACCGGCACATCAAGCTATGAAGTGCAGTCTGTATCGATTATTGGCCCTGAATCGGTCTACAACGACGCCTTATCTACTGCCGTATTTGTAATGGGGCTGGAACAAGGTTTGGGCTTAATTAATTCACTCCCCGCTTTTGATGCTATTGTGATGGACAATAACCGGCGCATGCATTATTCAAAAGGTTTAATGCAGTGAGGTGAACAAAATTGAGTATCCCTTCATTACTTATGAGGCTGAATATACCGAAAGCGCTTTTAATATCATTCATTGCCTCCTGTTTTAAACAGAGGCAATGACATTCAGTGATACAACTTTACACAGTTGTGTAAAAAGGGCGAACTGTCATCACAACTAGTAAAAGCACCTTATTAAAATTATCAGTAATTTCAAATACTTAAGGTTTCCTCTTACTCGGCACGATACCTGCAAACTGGCTTTAATACGCTGTAGTAAGTTGCAAACAGCCTTTATTTATCTAGTACGCATGTTTATCAATATGCTGTAGTTACAATTAAGGAGCTATCATGGTTCGCATCCGCGATAATTATTATATTCAAATTGTAAGATTTCACTGTGTAGACGGAGACGCACAAGCGCTTGCCGATAAGATTGCACGTCATATCGATGATTGGATCAGCGATTGTGATGGCTTTGTCAGCGCCAATTTGCACGTCAGTATTGATGGCAAAGACCTAATCAATTACGCTCAGTGGCGAGACAAGGAAAGTTTTTTTGCATACAAGGAACACGATAACCACACCCAATTACGCAAGGATATCGATGAAATCTCACCCTCAAGAGCGGATTCAGACGCCTTCGAATTAGTCGCACAAAAAAGCATAGAAGACGAATTTTGGTCTAAGTCGCGCATTTAACGCAAAAAGTATATTTTCTGTACGATAGCCCACTAGCAGTGCTATCTTAGTAAATGCGTCGATAAGGAGAGATTATGGCCATTCGTTGGGGAAGCTACAAAGTCAAAAATTTGCATGATGAACTAATACGCGCAGCCGGTAAACCGCGAGATTACGCAAGTGACTTATGTGAATATCTAAGAGATTTATCAGACAAGGATATAAATGAGCTAAAGGCCGCGGCAGATTCCGCAATTCATGTCATGGGCATAACCTTTAGGGTTTATAGCGAAGAAGAAGGCTCAATAGACAGAGCCTGGCCCTTTGACATTATTCCTCGACTCATTGATAAAAAAGAATGGGATGAGATAGAAAGCGGCTTGAAGCAAAGAGTTAAGGCGCTCAATATGTTTATCGACGACTTGTATAATGATCAAAATATTGTCAAAGACGGCATCTTCCCCGCCAGCCTGCTGAAAAAATCCAAAAACTTTTTACCACAATGCAAAGGCTTTAGTCCACCGCATGGCGTATGGGCACATATATGCGGCTCTGATCTGGTACGCGATAACAAAGGCACGGTGTACGTGTTGGAAGATAATCTCCGCGTTCCATCCGGCGTATCCTACATGCTGGAAAATCGACACGTTATGAAACGCGTTTTTCCAGAAATGTTTGCCAAATATAATATATTGCCAGTGGACGATTATCCTTCCCAGTTATACGACATGCTTGCTGAAATGTCGCCTCGTAAAATTGAAGAGCCCGAAATCGTGGTACTTACTCCCGGAATATATAATTCCGCTTATTTTGAGCACGCTTATTTGGCTCAGCAGATGGGCGCAGAGTTAGTAATTGGCTCAGATTTAGTAGTTGACGAAGATGACTGCGTTTACATGCGAACCATCAACGGGCTATCTCGTGTGGATGTTATTTATCGTCGCATTGATGACTGGTTTATTGATCCTGAAGTGTTTCATCCAGATTCGGTACTGGGTGTGCCAGGTATTATCCGCGCCTGGAAGGCGGGCAATGTCGCTTTGGCAAATGCACCAGGCTCAGGAGTTGCAGATGATAAGGTGGTTTATGCCTACGTTCCACAAATTATAGAGTACTATTTAGGTGAAAAGGCGATATTGGCAAATGTACCTACCTACAAATGCAATAATAAGCAAGAACGCGAATATGTGCTGGAAAATATTCATGAAATGGTAGTTAAACCGGCTAACGAGTCGGGTGGATACGGCATGCTAATCGGCCCGCACGCAAGCGAAGCTGAACACGAAAAGTTTCGGAAATTAATAAAGGCAGATCCTCGTAATTATGTAGCGCAACCAATGTTGATCCTATCCACCGCCCCCACCATGGTTGGGACAAAAGCGGAGCCCAGACACCTTGACTTGCGACCCTTTATTTTAAGTGGCAAAGACGTCAACGTTACAATGGGTGGTTTGACAAGAGTTGCGCTGGAAAAAGGTTCAACAGTTGTCAACTCCTCTCAAGGCGGTGGAAGCAAAGATACCTGGATAGTCGACATGGAGGATGAGGAATGAGTATGTTATCACGCGTCGCAAATAACATTTACTGGATGGCACGTTACGTAGAACGCGCTGAAAACACTGCTCGTTTAATCAACGTAAATTCACACCTTTTATTGGACTTACCCACGCGCGTCAAACTGGGTTGGGAGCCCATCGTCGATATCTTATCTTTTCGTTCCATTTTTTATGAGCACTATGAAAAAGCAGATGAAAAAAGCGTTATACGATTTATGCTCTTGGACAGAAATAATCCCGGCTCAATCTTAAATTCTCTTGCTTTTGCCCGGGAAAATGCCCGCACAGTCAAAGAAATTATCCCGCAAGAGGCTTGGGAGCAAATTAATAGCGTCTATTTGTTTGTCAATGAGAACAAAGCGGATGCGTTTTCGAGACGTTCGCGCTATGACTTTTTAAGAACTATCATCAGAGCGAATCAGGCAATTACGGGCTTATTGGCCGGTACAATGACGCACGACGATGGTTATAGCTTTCTACGCATCGGCCGCAATCTGGAGCGTGCAGATATGTCAACGCGAATTATAGATGTTCGCTCTGCTTCCTTACTACCGGATATTGATGAAGATTCTCAAGCCTTTAGTAACATTCAATGGATGAGCGTGTTAAAGTCGATGACTGCCTATCAAATGTATCGACGGCAAGTGCGTGTGCGGATCAATCGAGAGGATGTGCTAAGCTTTTTGATGCAAGAAGCACGTTTTCCCCGCTCACTATTGCATACGCTTGAGCAGGTCGATTTTTCTTTAGCCCAATTACCAAATAGCAAAGAAGTGATTAACAAAACAAGACAGGTGCGTAACTATTTACTTAATGCGAATCCTGCCAAGCTCAAACAGAATAAGCTTCATGAATTTATAGATGACATTCAAGTGGGTCTAATTGAAATCGATTCACGTTTGCACGAGGCTTATTTTTAATTCATTTGAACAACCGATTTATAAGGAGTTTCATTGAAAACCTTTACTTGCTCTTGTGGCAACACGCTGCATTTTCCAAACACTCAATGTGTAAAGTGTGGCGCGTCGGTAGGGTTTTTACCAGATAAACTCGTTGTTGCCGATATCCAGCCCAGTCACGATAATACATATACAAGCGTGCAAAGTGAGCATAGCTACCGCAAGTGCCGCAATTATGCCATTGAAGATGTGTGCAACTGGATGGTGCGCTCCGACGATGACAATCCACTTTGCACCTCGTGCCGCTTAACCCACACCATACCCAATTTAGATAAAGCAGAAAATCGCAAGTTGTGGTTTTACATGGAAGAAGCAAAGCGTCGCTTGCTCTATTCGCTTTTAAAACTTGACTTGCCGATTGTCAGTAAATGGGAAGATCCTAAAAAAGGCCTGGGTTTTGCGTTTTTAGAAGATGTAACAGAAGATGAATTCGGCAATGAATTAACCTTAAAAGAATATGTGTCTACCGGTCATAGTGGCGGGCTTATCACAATCAATCTAAAAGAAGCGGATCCCAGCAATCGCATAAAAATACGCGAGCAAATGCAAGAGCAGTATCGAACCTTGTTAGGGCATTTCAGACATGAATCAGGACATTACTTCTGGGACCAGCTAGTAAAAGACAGCGACCAGCTTGATGAATTTCGCGCTCTGTTTGGCGATGAGAGAATTGACTACCAACATGCAATGCAGTCTTATTATGCCAACGGGCCCAATCCAAATTGGCAGAATGTGTGGATAAGCGCCTATGCCAGCATGCATCCATGGGAAGACTGGGCAGAAACATGGGCGCATTATCTGCATATGGTGGATACCCTGCAAACCGCTAATCATTTTTCTTTCAGTATAGGCGGCGCAGCGCTTTCCGATCCACTGCATGAGCATCCACATGATGATGCGCTAATAACGGAGCGAAACTTTACGCGCTTATTTAACGACTGGTGCAAGTTAACGTCGTCGCTCAATGCGCTTAATCGCAGCATGGGATTAGACGACGCTTACCCGTTTATTATTTCAATCAGCGCATTAAACAAGCTGCGTTTTGTGCACAACATTATCGAGCAATCGGCTCAGAGCAAGGTACTGGAAAAAGGTACTGAAAATAGCTGACAAGGGCCGAGTCAGCGAAACGCCCTACTTTTCCCAATCAAATCGTGGTAAGCGCTTAAACGCCCGCTTCAAGCCTTCATTCCACTGTTTTTGCAAAGATTTATACATGGTCGAATTAGGTGTAAAGGTGTTTTGATACGGCGTATCAAGGGCATTATTTGTGTAGATCGCCAGTTCAATAGGCGGCCCCACCGAGATATTGGAGCGAATTGTTGAGTCTAAAGATACCAGTGCACAGCGTGCTGCATCTTCAAGACTAGTGGCAGGCGAAACGATCCTGTCCAAAATGGGTTTGCCGTACTTATTTTCCCCAATTTGCAGATAGGGTGTTTCGGTCGATGCCTTAATATAATTTCCTTGGGCATACACATGAAAAATCCCGCACGGGTGCTGCCCTATCTGACCGCCCACAATAAAACTTGACTCAGCACTCATGTTACTGCGCTTCATGGCTGCTTCGTGCTTGGCCTGCTGAGCTTGACTGAGCTCTCCTACATAGTCCGCAATTTCGTAAAGATAGTTCGCTTTTTTTAAATTAAATTTTGCTTCGCTATCATTTAAATCAGATTCGATGCGGTTTATTACCGCTTGCGAAGTCGCCAAACTCCCTGCGGTTAAAATAAACACACAGCGATCTTTCGGAAATACAAAAGAATGCATTTTGCTATGGGCAGCAACGTAATCCACTCCCGCATTGGTGCGAGAGTCAGAGGCAAATACAATGCCTTTATTCACTTGAATGGCTAAACAATAAGTCACAAATTATCCTCAAGCTCCAGGGTTGTTATCGTAAAACGGCACCCTGTTAGCACTTTTTTTTAAATTTAAAAACGGAGATTGGGTAGACGCGCAGTGTAGCAATTTACGATAAAAAACCAAGTAAGCGTTAAGGTGAGAAAGAAAATATTTTTGCAGGTTTCATGTGGAACAACTTCAATAATGCTTTTTATTTAACAAGCAGTAGTCAAAGCCAGCATAAATCCACTCCCACTACCCAAATTAGACCGCTCAAGCAATTTAGGAGCTTAAGCGGCTTTTATATTAGTTAATTCTTCAAAGAATGAGGCGTGTTCAATTAACGACTGAAGCCAAATACTCATGTCCCCAACCAATAAGCGTCTGATTTTCAAATACCAGTGGCGTGCATTCGTCTTTGGTTGTCAAACCGTCTTCATGCGCGCGCTGCGTTCGATAATAGAGGACCTGAAGCGGAACATCAGAATTAGGCAAAATTTCATTAAAATCGGCAGTACCCATATTATCGGTGACGTGAAGCAGCGAGTCTCCAATTTTAAGCGTCTGAATGCCTTTACGATTAGTTAATTGCCGCTCTTCCCAATCTTGACCGTCTACACCTACCACGTCTTCAACAACCTTGGTATAAAGAAATTCAGCGCCTTTAAATCCAACTAATAAACACAACACAACAAGTGCTGTTACCATATTTCTAGACATAGTAAGCTTCCTTTTGAAACGTCTATTTTATCCGACTTTACGCTTTGCTATTGCACATGTTTACTATAACAAAGTATTTAAAATCTACATCTTTCGCAAGTTTGCTTCTCTTGAACGCAGTCAGCAAAAGGCAGTATGTAAAAGGCAATAAGCAAAAAAAATTCCAATTTTTAAGTTGTTGAAAAACATAGAATAAAGTATTTCCATCCTTTATTAAATCGTGCTCAAGCCAAATTAATGGTCAATATGACCAACAAACTTGGCTATTTGCATTCTGAGGTTGGATTCGATGTTTCACTGAGTTTTAACGAAAAATCGCGTCATTGCAACGAAAGTTGCAAGCTCCAATACGCATTGGCAAACGCACCACAAGCTTCAGTGAAATACACAAGATCTCGTTTTTGCTCCATAAGTTAACTAAGGAGGTACCGTGTCGCAGCACGGCATGACGATTCTTCGTAGTTTAGTTCATTTTGTCCGCTTATTGTCTTTAGGCGCCAGTCAACATGGCCTGTAGAGCGGCAAAATACAAATTGCTGCCGCTCGACTTAACTAAAATTTTAAGGTTCTCTGCGCAAAGCTTAAATCACATTAGATTTATATAAAAACCAGAAACATTCCCAATCCATCTTTACTAAAAAATACTTGAGTCAATATACATCTTACGATAAGTTTGTAAGTAAATTTCTTACGGTTTAGCATCTATGGCAAGAACAATTACATTTCAACCGAGCGCCAAAATGGGTAATTTCATTGAACAGATGGTTCAAACAGGTGATTATAATAACCAAAGCGAAGTTATTCGGGCGGCACTTCGGTTGCTTCAAGAACAGAGTGCATCTTCGAAACTCACTAGTCTTAGAAAGTTGATTGAAGAAGGTGATAACAGCCCTGACGAACTAGATTTTTCAATGGATTCTATAAAGAAGAAATTGGATAGCAGGTAGTGGCAAGATATAAGATATCAAAAGCCGCTGTAAATGATTTATACGAAATTGGTCTTTACACTGAAACCGAATGGGGAGTTGAGCAAAGAAATTTTTATCTCGACGAACTAGAAAGTCACTTCAACTATTTGGCGAATCATTCGAACGATTTGGCTGAGAAATCCAGAGATGACATCAAGCAAGGATGTTACTTTAGTTCTGTTCGAAAGCATGTTGTTGTATTTCGACGCTTATCATATGGAATTAGAATTGTCAGAGTCCTTCATCAAAGAATGGATTGTGGTCGTCACTTGTAACCTTTTGGAACTTCTTCTCTTTGTCTTACAGAGCCTGTTGGTACAATGATTCATAGCGTCCGAATTGACTTCAATTTTTACCTTCAGAATTTAGTTTTCCAACCAACTGCAGTTTTTTAATCTTGTCAGAAAAGTACGAGTCATAACCCTACATAATACAAATAGTCGAATTAATTATGTAAGCTTTCATCACAATTAGAAAAAGCTTGATTAAGTCTAAGACTGATAATGAGGAAGCAAAATAGGGCGCGCTTCCTCAGAAAATTGGTTACAAAAAATTTGTATCTATCTGAAAAACTCAGGCTTCATTTTCGATATTTGTCAATCATCATCTGATAATCTTCGGTTTGTTTAAAGTCGCGCAAGCGCTCGTTGAATGTTTCAACACGCGCCTTATCTACCGAGGCTTTACTAAACATAACGTAAATGTCGCCTGTTTCAATTTGATGTCCATGCACAACAATGTAATCGTTCATGGCCTTTCGCCTGAGCATAGAGGCGCCCACAAAGTTATCTTCAACAAAGGCATCTATGTCCATATCCAAGAGTCGTGCAATATTTAATTCACCCATTATGCTGAATACAAACTGGTCGCTGTAGGCAGGATCATCAAGCATCTCAGACATTTGGTCACCGTAAAAATAATCACTTACTACGCCTATTCGCTTACCTTCATCAATAAGCGCTTGTATATCAGCAAGTTCGGCAACTTCCTCATCATCTTTTCGTATATAAACAGCATATTCTTCTGTGCGATAAGGCTCACTAAAATAAGCAAATTCTTCTCGCGATTCAGTTTTCGATGCGCCAAGGAGCATGTCCACTTCACCATCTTGCAAGTCTTGAAGTAAACTTACCCAAGTGCCTTGAATATACTCAATATCACAGCCCATATCCTGTGTGACCTCATTGATAAGTTCAACGTCAAGTCCTCTCACCTGATCATCAACATCGACATACTGGTAAGGTGACCAAATATCAAAACCCAGTTTGAAACTGCATGAGGTGTCTTGATCTGAGCTGGCTAGCTCTTCTTTAGCCCCATCATCCATTTGATTTTGTGTTGGATCAGGTGCTTGAGCGCTTATTTCAGGTGCATCGGTGGTGTCTGCCGGTGCAGTTTGTCTTTGCTCTTGACTGCAAGACATGAGGGCAAAAGACAGAGCAAGAATCATATACATATATGCTTTCATAGCGTCGTCCTTTTAGATAGACAATAAAAGTCTCTGTCAGTGTAGGCCACTTTTTATATTATTACTAATTTGTGATTTTAATGTAAAAAAATTGTTTATTTCATGCTTTTCTGAGCATCGTTATGGACCTTATCTCGCAGCATTTAAATGTCATGCAACTAAAAATTCGAAGGCTTGCCTCCCTTCATCAAGCTTTTTCGTCTTTAGCCCAGTCTTCTGTCAGTGGTATCTTTACCAAGCGGTATATAGCGATATAACCAGAGAGGAGATTTATCGTTGATAAGCTATACGGGCGCTTGTCTTTGCAATCAAGTGGAATTACACGTTCATCTACCACAGGTGCTTTCAAACTATGCCCCAAGGGCATGTGATTGTGACTTCTGTCGCCAGAATGAGCTCACATACATTTCAGACCCAGAGGGTAAAATCCAGATCCAAAGCAGCATTAGCTTAAGGCATGAACGTCAAGGCTCTAATCAGGCAGAGTTTTTAAGTTGTCGTCACTGCGAGCAAACGGTAGCGGTGATGCTGCACCTTGACGAGCGACGAATTGGCGCGGTTAATGCACAGTGCCTACACAGCGCCGAGCAGTTTAAAGAACCGATTTTTGTATCGCCTAAAACATTTAGCGCTCAGGAGAAAACCAAGCGCTGGGAGCAACTTTGGTCACCCCTAACGCTTAATGAACCAGACTAGGACGTACCCTAGATTGTCCCATTTACTATCGGTGCGAATGCGGTAAGTGAATCCATTAAAGCTGCATTTCCCAAACCATTGTTTGGCATAACTTCATTCATCCTGCCTTGTTCTCCGTGAAGTGCAAGATAATTAAGTACTACGGTTTCTACTAGTAAGTTAACGTTGTTCGCTGCTGGTGTTGAAGCGGTTTCAACACTGCCGTCGCGACGCATGTAACCAATTTGCTGATGCATGGCTTGTTCGGTTTCGTTTGCGCCCAATAACTGCGGTGTGCCGTTGGGATTATAAACAAGGAAAAACGAACCTGCCGTGGAGGAGTTATCACCCGTCCATACCCCTTTTCCGCGACCGTCTACCGAATCATCAATCATCCCGTTACTAAACACCGAGCCATCACTCATTACATACATCATAAGCGGGACGCCCAAACGAGCCGCATATTCTAAACACGCGCCCATGCATCTTCCGGCGCGTAAATCGCGAACTTCACCTGTTGCGCGATTACCAACATGGTAATCGTAACCACCCATAGTAATGGTGCCTGCTCCGGCAAAGCCATTCATCACGAGTTTCATCACAGATGCGGTTTTTTGGAATTCTCTATCGGAAGCAAATTCTTCAGCTGAAAATATACCGCCCTCACCCACTATCATTGGATCAAGCTCAGGATTAAGCGTACTGGGATCACCAAAACGATCGGTTATATCTGCACTTTTCACATAGCCGCAGCGCACCAAATCTTTCACCACCTCATCGGTCGTAATTTGGGTATTTACACGATTGAGTTTCATATCAGAAATTCGCTGAATCGACTCCATCACCGCGACCGAATCTTCCTGGCTTAATAAACCCACTAAATCGCCTGTGTCGACAAGACCGGTTACATCAGAAGGTCTATCGACTTTTGTGGGGCGTTTTGACGGGTCAATCAAGGTTGCGGGTGCCATCGAGTTGCCACCTGAATCGGTGTTTCGAGAGCCAATTAAGGTAAGCAGTGAACCATCTGCTCCAGCTCGATTTATGCCATACATGGGATTATGCGGATTATTTCCTGTGTCATTTTCTGAGCGAGCAGGAATAACGGCACCGTTTACATTTGCACGATTGGTGACGTTCAATTTATCCTGAATGCCGCGCAAAAAAGCACTGTCTGCATGAAAAGCTAAGCCGAGTTCGGTATTGATAAAGTCAGACAGACCTGTATCAGGGTTAGCAATAGAGGGCAGCATATCGCCCGGTAGTCCTTGTCGGGAGTAACCTTGCGTACTTAAAAAATCCAGTTGCCCACCTCGACCGCCAACCAGTACATTAGAGCCTGCTATGTTAGCACCGCCTGCTAAATCAAATACAATAAAAGGGATTTTGCCAGCACCTTGCGTGGCTATTCCGCATCCAGCTTTTAGCGCTTCAAGGTCGGGCGATAAAGCAGCCATTGCTTTGCGAGGATTGGCAAAGAGTGATAGCACTGACGCACCCGCTAACACACCCGCGCCAGCGCAAAAACCCTGAGCGATAAAATCGCGTCGTGTCATTGGTTTTGAATGGTCATCATGCAACAAGACATCGTCTTTTCCATGTGCTTTATGAAGTGCACGGCTTATTTTTGTGCCTTTATGCGATTTAAAACTATATGTCGTTTTTTTCATGTTTCGACTTCCTATTGCATGTTCTATTGCATGACAAGCGCAGCACTGCCAATAATCGCGGCGCAGCTTGCTTTTACTACAGTTATACCGGTGTCAGACGAGCAAGAGTTTGTATTGCTACAGGCACTTAATCTATCAATGAGACTGCTGATTTCCGAATACACTTCTGCGCTGTCTGGTTGCGTACTGATGTTAGTACCTAAGACTTTCTGGTTAAGTGGATTAATAATCGCGTTTCTTGTCGCGGTATTAAAGCCTGCATTTGCATCAACTGAAAAATCTAAGTCGGGGAAAAACTGAGCGCGTAAGCTCGTATCTTCCACTAATGCATCACAATATTTGATAGCCAGTTGGGTAATGGCCATTTGATTGGCGGTCACAAAGCTATCGAGATTTGGCACACTTGGCAATTGCTGCCGCAGTTGTGTAAAGGTAGCTCTAACCCCGGGCTCATTAATGCTGACGCCGGTAATGGCCGACATGCTCGCGTTAATTTCTTCAAAATTGCGAACGCCTATCGCGGCCTGTTCGGGTAAGTCTTGTGGCAGTGCAGGCACAGGAGCTTGTGCCGGTGTTCGCACAGAAGTCGCATCGCCAAGCACTTCAAAAGTAAGGAAAAATTCGTCCAGCTCTGGCCCTTTTTGTACGGGAATAATGGTACCCTGGCGCGAAATAGGCTTGCCACCCAATTCATTGCCAGAATTTGCGTCAATCACCGTATTCAACGTCGCAAACACTTGGCCTGTTTTTTCTTCCCGTCCGTTTATACCCAGGCGCATACCGACTAATTCGATTCCGTCCAGATTAGCACCCTCTTGCAAACTCACTAAGAAAGGTTCGCTGAACAAATAACTGTAGGTATCAAACTGACTGGCTTCAAATACAACGTAGGTATCTTCGATGTTAACGATATCGCCGATGCCAAACATCAAATAGAATTTTTGTCCGATACCTGCATCAAAGTTGCTGCTAATTTGTTCTGGCGTTAAAACGCGATTATGAATCGCAACCATTCTCACGGTGCCAGCAAAAGGAAACCTGCCGCTTACTTCACTGCCAATCACAAAGGCAAAACTGTCGTCCCAATCATTAAGAAGCGACGCTTCGATGGCATCTGTATCTTGTGTATCCTCGCCATTGACGTAAATTTTTCGTGCGCCACTTCCATCGTAATTAATAACAACGTGTTGTAGTGCTGCCTGCAAATCTTCATCAGCGTCAGCCGTACTCAAACTCGGTTCACCATTGCTGTCGGTGTTTTCGTTTCTTAACAGGAAGTCGTAGTTATATAAGGTTTGTCCAAGCATAAAGTTACGACTGTCGTCACCACCAGAATATGAAATGATGCGTGCAGGGCCTTCCTGAGTCACGTTTGCAGGCGCAATCCAGGCTTCAACTGAAAATTCCCCCGTGGATACAATAAGATCATGCAGCTTTTTACTGTTGCCGGTGCTGCCTTGTGCCTTACCGCCATTTAACTGAATTCCCCAGCCGCCAACCCAGTTGTAATCACCCGAGAGCGTTAAATCAAGCGCCGGAGAAACGCCGCTAGTGTCAAAAGCAGTATTGCCAAAGCCGGTTTTAAACTCCCATTTGGCAATCAGATTTGATTCAAAGCGTCCGCCACCACTGGCAAGCGTCCCTTCAAACAAAGTCACGGCATTCGATGCCACCAGATTGCTATCAAGTTCTGTTAAATCAATAGCATTGGCCATGGCAGTGATTGCATCGGTCAAGGCTTGCGCATCCGAGGCGCAATCTCCGCTCCAGCAGTTATGAAACTCATCGCGCACACGAGCCACTATCCGGCTATCGCGAGGCACATCCAAATTCAGTTTAGAAATAGAGGCCAGATAAGCCTCGGTCACATCAGACGAGCCGATATACGGAGAGATGGGAATAGCGGCGCTAGACTGGTGACACTCACTGCAATAGGTTTCAAGCAGAGGATAGACGTTTGATTCAAATAAATCAGGCGATGCAGGAAAGTTTTTATTTGCCCCTACGGTTCTGGCGACTGGTGCTTCAAGCGTTATTGCAGTAGCAGATTCATCTGTATCTAACCAGGCTTCAACCCAGGTTGTCATTAAATCAGCACAGGCCTGGTTACTGCTTAGCCAACAGTTGTGTCCACCGGCAACCTTGGTAATAAGCAATGACTCTGCGATATTGCCTTGATTTATCAAAGTATTGGTGACGGCATAGGCTTCATTAATATCGTCATTACGGGCGAACGGAGGCGACTGCTCACCCTGGATATGACAGGCTCCGCACTTATCTTTTGTGGCAAGATTATCCCACACATTGACTTTAAAATTTTGCACGTCGGTAGTGGCCGCCGCCGGACCATTGTAATTATTTACGGGTTCAGAGCTTGTGGGTGGCGCGGGCATTTCCTGCACTTGCGTGTCACTTCCGCCGCCGCATGCGCTTAACAAAATACTCAAGCCTGCAAGAAGAACACAATAATTAAAGACTTTCATATTATTCTCCTGCGCAGTAGCTTGCGCTTTGCGCAAAGGCGGTTTTAATATTGTAGCCATCGCTCTTAAAAGCAGATGTAATGGCGGATATCGCACTTCGATCATCAGCATCCTGAGGTGAACGTAGACACACGTTTTCAAAAACTTTGCTAACCTGACAGCTTGCAAACTTCTCGCTATTTGCAAGCTCTTCTCCCATGCTTTTTGCACCATAGCCAAAACCGCTTAGCTGCTCTGACCAACCCAGCGTCTGATTAATGCCCTCACGCCAATAGTTATCCCATCGGTCGTCTTCGATAATAAAGCCAAAGGGAAAGTTATTTGCATTGATTCGGTGTTTGGCAGTTACGCGAGAGTTGGTTTGAGGATCTAATTCTCCAGCGCTGTTGTAAGTGATTTGTCCGTTTTCACCTTCTGGATCAGCCTCAACATTGTATTCGTATTCGTAGTAAGCAAAAGCTTGGGCTAGCGGGTCCATACCGTTGTGACAACCGGTGCATGAATTGGCAAAAATGCGGCTATCGCCACCCGGACTTCGGCTTAGATCCTGACGAATTCTGTCTGGTGGTAAGCTGGTATCTTTTAAAGCTTCCAAGTCGGTACATAAATGATTCATTAAGGTAAAGCGAAGCATCGCGCGATTCGTGCCATCTTTAAAAAATGATTTGGCTGCACCGCGCGTGGTCATGATGCCAGCTGTGGCATCGCTGGGTAAGCCGGTGATGGCCGATTGTGTGCTTCTTACTAAAGCAGTAGACAGGTCAACGCCGTTATTTTCTAATGTCTCGTAATGCGCGTTGTTTGAGGTACTGTAAGCGGGAATACCAGACACACCTTGCGCCGTGTAAAGAATATCCCCGCTTAGTACAAGTCGAAAATCAACATTGTCTCGCGCCATACCAATTACCGTTGCCGTATAGTCATTTAAAGGCGCAAAAATGTCCGCCTCTTCGTTTGTCCATGGGGTCACCCAGTTTTTAAGCGTGACGTTATAAAAGTTAGGATTTTCCATGGCTATATAGGCTGCGGCATTCGGGTCGCCTGCATCAATGAGCGTGGCCATCTCTTCCAATGTACTTTGAGAGCCAGGTACACCGGCCAGACGATCGTGCATGCGTTTGGCTTGAGATAAAGAGTCTGCCATAGATGGATGAGAAAGTACGAGCAAACACGTAAGGCCGATGACCTTAAAACGCGATATCCTAATTTGTGATGCTCTGATAATTTTCCTAAGCATTAAATGAATTTGCTTTGCTGTGCATTTCGCATCTTGTAATAGCGTGCATTTCGCACTTGGCTCGCAAATTTGCCAGGCCCGGGCAAACTTTAATGTGCGAAATCGATACATAACACTACTCCTGTTTCGCGTTGATGTTTATTTATACTGTGAGTTCAAATCAATTTAGTTATATGCTGCAAGAGGCGGGTGTCGTTTCTCATAACATTGGTTCAAGCTTTTTTTGCGCTTAGCACTCGATAGCACTATTTCTAGCCCATTTCATAAAAGCCTTACAAAATGCGTGCCGTGTTGAACAAGAGACTGGCATAAACCCTATTCTGCCTTTCTTTTATATTGTATTGCTTTTTACACCTAAGTCGCTGCTTGGCATCTGAGCCTAAATAATGCGTGTTTAAAAATTAATTGGCCAATCATTTTGTCGCAAATTGTCTACAAGCTGTTTTTGCTAAACCGGCAGATTAGAGCCCATTTAATTAGAAAGTATATTAAAAACATATGCTTAAATATTCTATTTCTTTTCTTTTTTATAAGAACTGTTTTGTAACGCGGATTATTTGTAAATAAATTGTTAGTTTTAATTGCTATAACAACTTTATTTTTATTACTTTTTATATCTAAGCATTGTTGCTTTTTCATGCATCTATCGTTTGTATTTTTATACTTATTTAATTTCATGCGCATATATAGAACGGTGCATTGCCAGAATAATATGAGGCTGTCAGTCTAAGCCGCTAAAATTATCTAAAGAAGCATAATTCAGTAGATATTTCGGTTTAGAACAAAATAGTCTGTGAATCGCGACACTAGAACACTTCCCAAGAATGCCGTTAAGCTTTCGGGTTGAAAAGTAGGTGCGATTCTTGCTGATTTGATTGGAAATTTTGGATAGCAGTCGGTTTAGCGATAATTTTGACGCTTCATTTTCTATCAAATATTCGCACCAAGTGAAGTAGGTAATGCATGAACAAAGCGGGCAAAGGTAGTTTACTCATTCTGGTCACTATTTCGTCGATATGCTTATCGGCATGCGGTGGTTCGGTGATTATTAATGATGAGCAAGAGCCAGATCCGGTGGTAATCGATGTGCCTATCGCCTTTGTAGAACGAGATCTGAGCCTGTCAGAGGGCGAACCTCTGCGCGACCTGAGTCAACCTTCTCAGTTTATACCAGGCGCTTCACTTCTTATTAAAGCCCGTGCAAATGCTTCTGCTCAAGAAAGCGACTTAACACCACGATTGCTTCAGTTAATGCTGGGCGAAGATGCACAAATCCCGGAATTTAATGACGAAAGCTCAATTGAAGAGCGCCTTGCTTTTGCAATAGATATAAAAGATTTAGAAAGTGACTACAGCGGTGAGCGGATAATTTTTGCCGCAAGAGCACCGGAATTAGAGGGAATGGATGAGCCGCCTTCCTGGAACATCTACGAATATGACCGAAGTAACGACGAGCTAAGACGAATCATTGCTTCAGATATTGTAGCCGAGGCAGGCGATGACACAGGTCCCGTGTATTTAGCCGATGGCAGAATTGTTTTTAGTTCCACTCGTCAGCGAGGTAATCAGGCGCGTTTACTTGATGAAGGAAAACCGCAGTATGCAGGGCTGGAAGAAGGCTTAGATGTCCACGCTTCAGTCTTGCATATTATGAATAACGATGGCTCTGGTATTGTGCAGATATCCTTTAATCAAAGCCACGACCTTGACCCCATTATTCTGCCAAATGGAAAGATACTGTTTAGTCGTTGGGATCAAATGGAGGGTGACAAAGGATTAAATCTCTATCAAATGAACGCAGATGGTAGCGATTTAACTTTAATGTATGGACGCCACAGTCACGATTCGGTAGAAGGCTTATCTGATACGCAGTTTAGTAAAGCTAGCGTCACTCCACAGGGACAGGTTTTATTAGGTATAAATTCCTTTGATGATCCCCTTTTTGGCACAAACTACGTGAGTATTAATATCAATGAGTATATTGATAATACGACACCAATTGCCGAGCTTGCCGGTCAGAGCGGTCCAGCACAACAAAGCGTGCTGTTCGATAACATCAATTTTACTCAGGACCTTTCTCCACAGGGTTACATCAATGCCTTATATCCATTGTGGGACGGAAGCGGCCGGATAATATTTAGCTGGTCGCAGTGTCGGCTTTTTCAGCCTCTATCAGAAGAGCAAGCCGAAAATCCGCCACCGGATGAAGAGCGCACCATCGCACCGTGCTCTGAAGAAAACTTGGCAGATGAAAGCTTTGAACAAGCCCCACCTGCTTACGGCCTGTGGATGTACGACCCAGCTGCCGACGGGGGAGCGAATGATGCGGATGGCTCACAAGAAGGTCAAGCGCAAGAAACCCAGCTTCCTTTAAATATTCCGCAGCTAGACTCAGTGGTAAGCGAAGTGGTTGCGCTTGAATCTCGTCCTTTCCCGGCGAATCCTGAAACGACCATAGATATAGATAACCCGTCTTTGATTGACGAGGCCTACGGCGTACTGCATATCCAAAGTGTGTATGATGTAGATGGTGTCGATACCAGTGAATTCGGACTTGCTAATATGAGCGACCCAACTCAGGTAAGTGCACAGCAACGTCCGGCTCGCTTTTTACGAGTGGTAAAATCCGTTTCTATTCCTGACGAAGACGTGCTTGAATTCGACAATAGCGCCTTTGGCCGCTCTCGCAATCAGCTTATGCGAGAGGTAGTAGGATACACCCCTATTCAACCTGACGGCTCGGTAGAAGTTGCTATTCCGGCGAATGTCCCCTTTGCTATTAGTGTAGTTAATGCACAAGGTAAACGTATTTCTTCGCGTCATAATAACTGGCTTCAGTTAATGCCGGGAGAGCAAAAAACCTGCATCGGTTGTCATACGCAAGACAGCGCAGCACCTCATGGTCGTATTGATGCCCAGCCGCCTTCTGTAAATGCAGGCGCCCCAAGCACCGGCCTGCCTTTTCCTAATACAAATCCCGCGCTTTTTGCTGATTTAGGTGAGACCATGGCACAAACAGTCACGCGGGTGCTTGGCTTACCCAGGCTCAGTGCAGATATTGAGTACGAAGACATTTGGACTAACCCCGATTTACAAAGCCCAAGCCAAAGTTTTACCTACGCGTATGCGGATTTACAAACGCCCTTACCCATTAGTCAGGCCTGCGCGCAAACCTGGACGGCAATCTGTCGAAGTGTTATCAACTTTCCTGATCATATTGCGCCTATTTTCGAGGTAGACAGGTCCACGCGTGATGAATTAAATAACATCATTGCCGATAACACATGTATAGCCTGTCATAGCCCAAGTGACTCAGATGAAATGTTACGTGTTCCTCTTGCCCAGCTCGACTTATCGGCCACGCCATCAACAGATGATCCAGACGTGTTGACCAGTTATCGCGAACTCATGTTTAACGACAACGCGCAAGAGATTGTAGATGGGGCGTTATTGGACCGATTGGAGCCAGTGCTTGACGCAAATGGCGATCCCGTCTTTGCAAGAGATGAAGAAGGCGAATTGATTTTAGATGCACAAGGCAATCCAATCCCGCTCACGCAAACGGTCAATGTGCAAAGCAGTATGAGCGTTGTGGGCGCGTTGGCGAGCAATCGTTTTTTTGCGCCCTTTGAAGGCGGTTCGCATCAGGGAATGTTAAGTGAGGCCGAGCTTAGACTTATTGCCGAATGGCTGGATGTAGGCGGGCAGTATTATAACAATCCTTTTGATGCTCCAGAGGATTAAGCCAAATGAAGCGTCCTTTCTATATCAATCAAATAATCAAAGCTGCACGGTTTGTAATGCTGTGTCTGAGCGCTTTAGCTTGTTTAAGCGTGTACGCAGATGAAGTAGACGTTACCGTCAAAAGCCCCTTTATCAACGTGCATAGTGGTCCGGCGAGTGAATACCCGGTTTTTCATGTAATAGAACAAAACGAGCGCATCACAATTTTAAAATCTCGCACTGCCTGGTACAAAATACGCGCAACGCGCAACACGCAAGTGATTGAGGGATGGATAAGCATCGATTCCCTGCAGGCAACGGTGCTCGATGATGGCGCGCCAGTATCTGCATCCTCTGGAAGCTTTGAAGATTACTTACAAAGAGATGTTGAACTCACGCTCATGGGAGGCGCGCTTGATAATATTACCGCTATGACGGCAAGCGCGACATGGGTATGGACCAAGAATTTGAGCGTAGACGCCAGCTATACCCAGGCTTTAGGCGATTTTTCTGATAATAAAATCTGGTCTGTTCGCATGCGTCACACTTTTTTCCCTCAGTGGCGAGTGAGTCCTTATTTGGCGCTTGGCACTGGAGAAATCCGCACGCAGCCAAGATCAAATCTTGTGCAAAGCGGCGATGAAGTCAGAAAATCCAACCACTATGAAGTCGGTATCGGTGTACGTTACTACTTGGCACGCAGTGTGCTGGTAAAAGCCGAATACAGAGGACTTCTTGCGCTTACCGACCGGGATGAACAAGAGCGATTGGACCAATGGTTAATTGGCGCAAGCGTTTTTTTCTAATAGGAAACGAATTTTGAAACAGACTCAAACACTACTCACAAGCTTTAGCTGCAGTATCGTGCCGTTCACTGTCATGTGCACTGTCATTTTCACGCTGTTTTATTCAATGAGTGCGGTGGGCATGCAGCAATCATCCGAGGTGCAAGCGCCTGATATTGACCCGAATGTTGAGCGCCGTGATATTGACGAATTTGATATTGATTCGGAAAACATTGAAATAGGCGCTTTTGTTGGATTTATCTCCATTGAAGATTTTGAATCTGACGTGGTATACGGGGCGCGACTTGCCTACCACGTCAATGAGCATTTATTTATAGAGGCAAGCTACGGACAAGCAAGCGCAGGCGAAACCAGTTTTGAAACGCTATCGGGCGGCGCGCCTTTTTTAACCGAAGATGAGCGCGATTACCGATATTACGATATATCTGCCGGATACAATTTTAATGGCGAGCTGTTTATCACCGACTCGCTTGTATTTAACACCGACTTTTATCTGACTCTTGGTGCGGGCAATACCGAATTCGGAGGAGATGAGCGTTTCACCCTATCTGCGGGGGCGGGCTATCGTTTACTTGTTACAGATTATCTATCGGTACGATTAGATGTACGTGATCATGTTTTCAAGAGCGATATTATCGGCACTGAAAAGAATGTGCATAACTTAAGTTATACGCTTTCAACCACTTTCTTTTTCTAGCGCCTGGAGTTATAGAATGAAACAACGTTTACTTACTTTTCCCTCATTATCGTTATTAAGGCTTAAAAGCACTTGTAGTGTTTTAGGCAAAGCGGCAAGACCGGCCGCTACTTTTGCGCTAACTTTTGCGCTTTTGCTTCCTAATTTACTGTTTATCAATTCAGCGGCGGTGGCAGCCTCACCGAGCACCGAGCTTGCCCCTGATTTCACCTTAAAAAGCAAAGAAAGCGGCAATATTCGTCTTTCAGAACAGCGTGGCAATATTGTATTAGTGAATTTTTGGGCCTCATGGTGTGGACCTTGCCGAGAAGAATTACCGGCGATGGAAGCCTTGTACCAGGAATATGCGGATTTGGGCTTTGAGATTTTAGCTGTCAATGTCGATGATGAAGCAAGTAAAGCCGACGTATTACTGAATGATATTGAGGTGAGCTTTCCTGTGCTTTATGACACGCAAGGCGAAGTGAGTAAGTTGTACGATGTGAACGCCATGCCTACCACGGTTATTGTGGATCGCGATGGAAATCAGCGCTTACTGCATATGGGCTATCGCAGCGGCGATGAGAAAAAATACGAGAAAGCCATCAAATTATTGATGCGGGAGTAAAGCAATGAAACTTACAAATAGCCCTCAAATACGCAAAGTGCAGACGATAGCGAAGGCTTCTCTGCTTATCGCGCTAGTTTCATTAGGCGGATGTGCGTCCACTTTTGGGGACGGACAGGAGGGTTTTGACCTGGCAAATTTTAAGCTGGAGCCATGGGTTAAACCTTATGAGCGAAGCAATCTGGCAGACCCTATCATGAGCGTCAATCGCAATCCGATAGCGCTCGCCTATGCCAAGCATGTCAATGAATCACGAGAAGGCGCACGCGGCGCTGACGGCGGAGCTGGTGGCGGTTGTGGCTGTAACTGATTTGACGATTTCACGCGTGCTGAGAAGGCAGAGCAAACAGGGCCTTATGCTGGCCTTTTTACTGCTCTGTTTGAGTTTTATGTGCTTTTCATTCAGTGTCAGTGCGGCCGTGTTACCGCAAGATCGTTCCGACGTGATGTATCATCGCTACGAAGGCGATGGCGTGACGATTGACGGCCCATCGGTTTTATTGAGAAAGCAAATTGGTAATCATGTCTCTGTTTCTGCCAATTATTATGTGGATACTGTCTCAGGCGCTTCTATTGATGTGCGAGCGACGGCTTCTCCTTATACTGAACAGCGCAGAGAAACCACAGTAGGCACTGATTTTCTTCACGAGAAAACCCTATTGAGCCTAAGCTATACTAATTCCAGTGAAAATGATTTTGAAGCCAACTCTGTTTATGTAGGCGTATCGCAGGACTTTTTTGGCGACCTGTCGACCATTTCACTTTCTTATGCAAAAGGCTGGGACGAAGTGGGTCGTCGAGGCGATGAAAACTTTCTAGAAGAAGCTGACAGACAAAAGTTTGGCTTTGCCTGGACGCAAGTACTCACAAAAAGCTTAATAATGGGTTTCAATGCAGAGCATATTTCTGATGAGGGCTATTTAAATAATCCTTATCGCTTTTATCGTTATCGGGACAACGACTCGGCAAGAGGATACAGCACAGCGACGGAACTATATCCTCAAACGCGCTCTTCAAATGCCTATTCATTGAACGCTAATTATTATCTTCCCTATCGGGCAGCTATTTATGCAGACGCACGGATTTATTCCGATTCCTGGGGGATAGACGCAAGCAACGCGCGACTTGGGTATCTGCATCCCTACAATGGCTTTTTACTCGATATTTTTGTGCGCTACTACTCACAAGAAAAAGCTGATTTTTATCAGGATCTCTTCGACCGGCCCAATCAATTTAATTTTATGGCGCGTGATAAAGAAATGAGCACCTATAGCGGGTTAACCGTTGGAATAGGCTTAAGTTATGAATGGGAATTTTCCCAAACGGCGATGATAAAGAAAAGCAGTATTCATTTTGAATACGATTATATGAATTTTGACTACGAAGATTTTAGAGATGCAACCGCTGATGCGCCGGTGGGAGAAGAGCCACTGTTTGGCTTTTCCGCTAGCGTCATCAAGCTTTATGGCTCGATTTTTTATTAGAGCGTGTTCATTCGAGGCGTTTTACAAAGTCTTCGGGCTTATTTCACAGGTTATAAACATGAAAATACGTGCAGTCTTTTACTTTTTAATTTTTCTGGCATACAGCGAATGCGGCATGGCTCAGACGGATATTTCAGGCGAGCCTCAATCGCAAAATAGCCAAAGCGAACTCGCTAAAGAAATTGAGAGTTTGCGACAAGCGATGGTGAATTTAAATCGCGACCTGTTTATTTTAGAAGAAGACTTGCTCTTCCCGTCATCGACGCAAGTCGCCATTTATCTTTCGATGGATGTGGGTGAATACTTCGCTTTAGACTCGGTGGAGCTTAAGCTAAATGGTGAAGTAAGTACGCATTACTTATACACAGAGCGGCAGGTAGATGCCCTCTATCGTGGCGGTGTACAGCGCCTGCACGTAGACAATCTTGGGCAAGGCCAGCACGAGCTCACCGCATTTTTTATTGGGACCGGACCAGAGCAGCGTGAATACAAACGCGGTGTGACCATCAATTTTGAAAAAGACGATGAGCCCGTTGCCATCGAGTTAAGCGTGGTAGATTCCACATCAAAACAGCAACCTGTATTTTCGGCAAAAACCTTGTGATGAAAAAGTTTCCAAGCTTAATGCTTGCATTCGTTTTAAGCAGTATGACGATAGCGGCGTACGCTCAGGAGTCGTGGTATGACCGCGCAGTACGGGTGTTTGGGCTGGACAAAGAGGTATCGCAAGACGGGCAAACAGATCCGAAAAATGCCCCAGACATCAGTAACGATGTCGTAACTGACAAGTCTGCACAAGACGCGCCTGAATTAACAACGCAATACACACAGGCTAAGCAAATTGCCGATTATCAACACGTGCTTTACGCCTATTTTCAGCAGCAATATGATGAGGTGCTGATGCTCATCGCGCGAGGTGACAAGCGACACGGGTTTATGCAGTTATCAATTGATGATTCAGATCGGCTTCGTTTAATGCAAGGTGCTGCCCAACTTAACCTGGGTTTATATAAAAGTTCACAAACGCTCTTTTTAGGACTCTTATCGCGCACAAGCTCGCCCTATGTGCAAGCCAACACCTGGTACTGGTTAGCAAAAGCAGGCTTTGACAATCAGCAGTTTTACCTGGCGCAACGCGCCTTTGCCGCCATCGAACAAGATGAGCTCGCTTCATACATCAGCGATGCGCAAATGCAGGAGCTTATTTATTTAAATACCTATATTTTGATGATGCAGAATAAAGATTTTGCTTCAATGCTAAGCCGTTTAGATGAGGCTGAAATTTATCCCGCTTACGTTTACGCCAATTTAGGTACACTAGCTTTTAACCAGGCCCTGGACCGAGCAGTGAGTCAGTCATCAAGTCAGGTGTCTGCTCAGGTATCAGCTCAGGTATCAAGTAAGGAACACCTTGCGCAAGCGGTTGATTTCTTTGTAAAGGCGAAACAAGCGCTACTGACCCACCAGCGTATTCAAAACGCCTGGTACACAAAAGCCGCCACTGCAGGTAAACGCCTTATTCAATTTGACTGGTTCAGTCTGGATATTATTAAGCCCTGGACCTGGTTTTCAAGTGATGAAAATAGCCATGCGCAAGGTAAGCTGGCTGAAGCACAAAGCCGGGCCTTAATAGATGAACAAAATGCCCTTTTTGACAGGATTAACCTTGGCTTAGCGTATACCTTACTCCAGCAGCAAGATGACGAAAACGCGCTTGCCGTAATCAATACGGTTTCTAGTGAGGGGGGTGAGGCTGGACAGGCATTACTGAGCGCAGGCTGGGCACTAGCGAAGCAAAATCGCTGGTTACAGGCAATAAAGGTTTGGGAACACTTGCAATCTCAATCTAAGGGACTCTATTCCCTGCAGGCGAGTTATGGCGTTGCCTATGCGCTTGGGCAGCAGGGAAAATTGGGAGAAGCATTTTACGCTTTAGATGATACCAGTCGTCAAATTACCACGAATCTTGCCGAATTATCTGCATTTTCAATGGCCGTCGAACAGAATGATTTTTTTGATGCTTATCAAAAAAACGACGCTTTGTTTTCTGATTGGCCCGAGCCTTTGCTTGATATTAAACGCTTATTCTTTGCCAATCACCCGGATATAGATACTCGATATTTGTTAGAAATGCGTGCCTCTGCCAAGCAAATGCTTAACAATCTAGCAGATAAGGAAAAAAAGATTGCGACACTCGCTCAAATGCTTGATGTCAGAAAAGCACGATTCGCTCAGCGTCAGGCTTCACTGGATTTACAAAAGGCACAGGCATCGATTGCAAGCGCCAAAGAACAATTACTTCAAATCCAAACGCAGCTAGAGCGTGCTTTTGTTGATACTTTAATTGATGAAGACGAGGCGAGCAAAGGTGCAAATTCACAAGCAAGGTTAAACAATGGCGCGGCACTGTCAGAACTAGATAAACGAATGGCAAGTCCTGAATATTTAGCCCATTTAACGCGCCTTGAGCAGGCGCAGGCAAGACTGAGCAGACTCTTAAATGAACAGTCACGTAACCCAGAGCAGAAACGCCCGATAAAACCAAGTTACGCTGAACGCTTGGCACGTATCCAAGGCATAATTTATTTTGAAATGAGCAAAGACAAGATTGCCCAAACCTGGGCACATAAGCAGCAGTTAAAAGATGCTAAACAGGCAGTAGAAAATGCGCAGCTTCAATTAGACGCGCTACTACGTCGCCAGCAAGACGCTAACTTATTTACTAGCCAGCAAATGCGTTTGGACGCACTTAATACTCGTTTAATGTCTCAGCGCGATGCCGCGCTTGTGCTGTATAACAAGGCAGATAAGGCATTGCGGACGCATCTATTAGATATTGTTGATACGCGCATGGCCCAGTTAGCTGAACAGGAAGTCAATACGCGCTTAGCCAAATTACGCTTACAAGACTTAGTTGCCGATTCTGATATGGCTGATTCTGATATACCCGAACTTAATAAAAACAGTGACGCTCAAGTAAATAGCGGAGGTTTGCATTAATGCTTCCTTCATCTCTTTGTGTAGCGCGTGTACCAAAATCATATCGAAAAGCCCCTAAAGGCATGACCAAGCTTGCGTTAGCGGTAAGTCTAGGCTTATCGCTTACCTTTATGGGTGGATGTTCTGCTTTATCTGGCTCTGGCATGACAGGCCTGTTCGGTGGTCAAAGCAATCAGGCAGAAGAAAATACGCTTCGCCTTGATGAGATTCAGCGAGAAGAGCGTGAGCGTTTAACCCGAGGAAAAAGCGAGCGCCCCAGCTTAAAAAGCTTAGGCCTAATGCCAGAAGGCAGAGATATAGTTACAGATGAACTCAGTAACGAAGCAGACGATCAAAGCGCTCTCTCAAATGACGGTGTTAATCCCTCTGCTTTTAAGCCTACTCCTGTAGAAATTCCTCGTTTGAGTCTTGAGCAAAAGCGCGACGAGTATGCAGCGCTTCTGCCGTTGATTAAAGATGAAAAACAACGAAAGCAAGTACAGTTTCGACTGGCTGATATTAATATGTTGCTTGCTGAGCAAGCCCTGGAGCGGGGTGATACGCCAAGCGAATTCAATTCTGATCAATCATCTGCTGAGGCTATCACTCAACTTGACTCGTCGGCGGGTTCATCGGTGTTTGACACGGCTATTGCCGCTTATTTGAAAATTTTGAATGAAAATCAAGTGCAAGTCCCTGATCAACAGACGCAAACGCTCAGCGATGAGCAGCAAGCACTTAATCGAAAACTCATGGATACACATTATCAATTGGCGCGAGCGCTTGATTTAGCGGGTAAAAAGTCACAAAGCGTAGACCTTGCCAAAGCTTTTATTGCGAGTTTTTCGCCCGAATATTTTGATATTAGTCCGCAACATATTGAGATGTATTTTCGAATAGGCGAGTATTATTTTAATCGTCAGCAATACGCTCAAGCGTCGCAATATTATCAAAAGGTAGTCGCACAGCGGCCTTATTCGGCAGATGCTTCGCAAATCGTCAGTAATGCTAATGGTGCTGATTTTTACGGTATATCTGCCTACATGCTAGGTTGGAGCGAGTTTAAGCAAGATAAATATGACAGTGCGCTCGTTGCCTTCAACACCATGCTCGCGCATACCTTACTGAAGCCTGAGCAAGTGCCTTCTGGATCAGACAGCTTATCAATAGATCAGTCTCTTGCTCCTTCAATCGTTGCGAGTAAGCGTGCATCTGCGAATCGCATAGCATCGCAAACCATAGACGAGCTTGAGCTATCCAAGGGCGAAATGCGTTTAGTGAAGGATAGTTTGCGCATCATGGCTTTGACGTTTTCCTACCAGGGTAATGCGCAGGCAATCGCAGCATTTTTTGAAGCCCAAGGCAGTCAAGCTTACGAACATCTTGTTTACGAGGAGTTAGCCCAACAGTACTTGGATGATGACCGTTATCAGGATAGTGCAAACGCGCTCATAGCCTTTTCAACGCGCTATCCAAGTCATCCAAGAGCGGTAGAGTTCTATATCAGACACATCGATGCCTATATATTAGGAGATTTCCCTGCAAAAGTGCTACTGGCCAAGCAAAGCTTTGTTGAAAGTTATTCTATTGGAAACGGCGTGGTTAGCAGTTTACAAACGCCTATCGGTCAGGATGCAGCGCCTTACTTGCGCACCTATTTGCAAGAATTGGCGCAAACGGAACATAGTATTGCACAAGGCATTGAAAGTATTTTACAGGCAAGAGCCACCCATTCTTCGTCAAGTTCAGCGCCAAATTCAGCTATGGATCAGTCGACGGATAATTCTGCGGCGAGTAACTTTTCAAAAGCCTTTGCCAGCAACAATTTAAGTCAGAGTCAGCGCAATACACTTAGTACGGCCAGTGATACCGATTTGGCGAGTCTGAGAGTGGAAGCCTACCGTCAAGCCATCGATTATTATGAGAACTTTATTCGCAGTTTTAGCGATGATCCCAGCGTAGCGGAACGCAGGTTTTATTTGGCCGAGGCTTATTTAGCTCTGGAAGAATATGCAAGCGCCATCGATGCATTTGAAACCTATGCTTATTTGGATTCACCCAACCCGATGGCGGTTGAAGCTGCCTATGCTGCGCTTTTGGCTTACGAAGAAGTGGCTTATGAGAACGTAGCTAATGAACAGGCATTTTTACCGCAGAGTGAGGCGACAAACGACAAGCGTGACAACGAACAAAGCTTGCAATTTGCTTTACGCGCACAAGCGAGTCAAATCCGTTTTGTTGAAACTTTTGCCAAAGACAGACGAGCGCCAAATATTGCCTTGAGACTGATGCAAAACCTGTTTGCTGTGAAAGACTACAGCCAGGCCAAGCAATGGGCCACTTGGCTAATGACGGTAGCACCGAGTATGCATACTCCGGAGCCTAATCGACAGCGTTCGGCGCGTTTAGTGATGGCGCACAGCGATTTTGAATTGCAAAACTATGCTCAGGCCGAAACGCACTACCGAGCGCTTTTAAGCGATGTCAGGCAAAATCCGGTCAGCTATTCGCAAACGCAAGGCATGCCCAATGAAGCTGCACTTACTGACCGACTTGCCGCAAGTTTATATAAGCAGGCAGAGAGCTTGCTAGCCTCTGTGGATTTAAGTCCTCAAGCCCTCTCCGCACGAGCCCAAAGCCAGGCCCAAAGCCAGACTATCCTTGTTAGCGCGAGTGCTAGAGTGCCGGTGGAGCAAGCCATAGGATTCTTTCAACAGATTTTGACAGACGCAGCCACTTCAAGCTTTGCGCTTGCTGCGCAGTACGATAGCGCGACTTACTATGCTTTACTGGAGCAGTGGCCTCAGGCAATACAAACCTATAAAGCGTTTGCAACGAGCTATCCAGACCATCCCCTTGCCCAAAATATCGATGCGCAGCTTCTTTATGCCTATCAGCAAACTGAAAACTGGCCGGAGGCAGCCGAGATTTATTTTAATCAATATTTAACGTTCAAAGACGCGTCAGAGCAACTTGAAATGTCTGATGCGAAGGAGAAAGCCAGAGAGGCACTTTATACTGCCGCTACACTTTTCGATAAAGCCAAAATGCGCGATAAAGCCTTATCAAGCTTTAGAACTTATGCTCACAGCTACCCTGAGCCCATGGATTTAGCAAATGAAGCACGCTATCGCATGAGTGAGTTTTATGTGGAATCCAATGAGCCCAGCAAACGCCGTTTTTGGCTAAATAAACTGATGCAAGCGCAATTAGCCATGACATCAAACTCACCGGCAAGCGCAGGCACGCCACGTTCTCGCTACCTGGCGGCCATGTCTGCCATGGTTTTTGCAAAAGACGCTGATTATGTGTTTCGTAATATAAAACTGACCTTGCCTATTGCCCAAAGCTTGGCGAAAAAACAAGATGCCCTGAATAAAGCTATTGAGGCCTACGATCTAGTGATGTCCTTTGCGGTAGCGCAATACAGTACCGAGGCCAATTACCAGTTGGCGAACTTGTATATGCAATTAGCCGACGACCTGATGGCCTCAGAGCGCCCGGATGATTTAAGTGAGCTTGAGTTAAGTCAATACGATATTTTACTGGAAGAGCAAGCTTATCCATTTGAAGAAACGGCAATTAGCTTGCATGAGAACAATATCGCTCGCACGCAATCTGGCGTATTTGATCGCTACGTTCAACAGAGTTTTGTTGCTTTGGCGTCCACCATGCCTGCCCGTTATAACAAACCAGAAATTCGTTCGGAGATAAGTGCTGATGAACTGTAGATCTCAATTATCCAGCGCTAAACATAGAGCCTGCGCTTTGCAAACCAAGCGCGCCGGAACATCCTCATTATCTTTGGTGTTTTTAAAAGTGGTAACGAAGTTTGCAACAATGCTTGCAATGATGATTACGATAATGCTTGGCGGCTGCGTCAGTACCTTTGAATCTCCTTTTACAAACACTGATGAGGCTCAAGAGCAAAGTGCCAAGCAAGACCAAAACCAAGACCAAAAGCAAGCGCAAACCAATCCACAAAACAATAAAATATCTGAGCTGCAGACAGCTGACTCACCTGAACTTATGCATGCACGTCAATTGCGCGTTGCCCCGGTAGCCTACCCACAAAACAGGCGAAGCAACAGCTTTAGGCAGCGTGCTTTATTGCTGGAAGCACTTGAAGCTTATCAGCAGAGCGATTTCACATTAGCCAGTACTTTAATTGAGAAAGCCGAGAATGATGCAAACAATACGGGGGGTACACTTAACAGTGCGGCCTATGTGTTGAAGGGAGATGTTTTAAAAGCGGAGACGCTACAAGCGCTGAAGGCGGATACCTCGGCTGGAAACGCAGTATCAAACCCAGACGGCAACAACCCGCTTGGCTTACAACAAGCGCTTAAAGCATATGAAAAGGCCTTAAGCATTAATCCAGATAATTATCGCGCTGCCAATCGCGCTGCCATGCTGCATCGAGAATTTGGCCAGTTTGAGCAGTCGCTTGAGCGATATAATCAAGCACTTCGCGCGAATCCTGCGCATGCCCCATCGTATCGAAACAGAGCGGTACTGAATGACCTCTATATTGGCAATAAGGCGGCGGCTTATGAAGACTATCAAATCTATACCCAACTATTGCTGCTTGAACAAGAACGCGCAAGCGCTGCTGGCTCTGCAACTGATAAAAGCAACGAAAATATTCAAAACAGCGCCATTATTAGCGAGCTTAACAAAGAAATAAAACTGGCAGAGCGCTGGTTAATGGACCTTGAAAGGCAGATTCAAGCGCTGGCAAGAAATAGCAATTCACAAAGGAGTGATTCGGATGATTAAACTGCCATTAAATGTCACTTTCTTCGCGCTTTTGCTGTGTCTGTCGACCTCAGTCTTTGCGCAAAGCTCAGAGGAGATTTTGCGACTGGAAGACACCATACGAGGGAATAAAGAACAACCTCAGGTATTTACCATTGTACCTTGGCAGTTGCCATCGCATCAGCGCATTGACGAAACGCGCGCATGGCAACCCGTGATTGATAAGTTAGCTCCTATTGAAAGGAGCCGATTTTTAAAGGATTTGAGTGTGATTGCTAACGCAAGGTCTGATGGGACGAACCTCGATGAAGGGGATAAAAAGTAAAATAGTACGACGGTGTTATAAAGCGCGACAGGTGCTTAGGTATGTAATTTACATACCCTTCATCAAGCGCCATACACAATAGCGCTAAAGCTCGATTATATTGCATTGAAAGATTTAAAACTGTCTCGTTAATAGCGAGTTTTTTACGCCAAAAAACTTATACCCAGTAAATTTAACCAAGTTGGAGCGATATCATGGATATCATTGATACCATAGCAAGATTTTTCCAGGAAGGCGGTTCGTTTATGTTGCCTATCGCCATTGTGCTAGCCCTTGGAATAGCCATTACCATTGAGCGATATATTTTTCTCCTGTCAGCAAGACGCACCAACAAAAATGCGTTTAACGAGATTGAGCCTTTATTATCGCGTCAGCAATTCGACAAAATTGTGAATATCACGCAGGCCAGCAAAGCGCCTATTTCACGTGTGATTGGTGCGGGCATTGCACGTCTGACCGTAAGCCCTCGACGTGAAGATATTGAATACGCGATGGAAGAAGGCTTAATGGAAACGGTACCTCGCCTTGAAAAGCGCACCAACTATTTAGGTACATTGGCTAACATTGCCACCTTACTGGGATTGTTAGGTACCATTATCGGACTGATTGCCGCGTTTTCTGCGGTGGCCAACGCCGACCCTTCTGAAAAAGCCAGTCTTTTATCGCAGTCTATTTCAGTGGCCATGAATACAACCGCTTTTGGCTTGATTTCGGCCATTCCACTACTGGGATTTCATGCACTTTTACAAACAAAAACCACCGAAATTATCGACAGTATGGAGATGGCCGGTGTGAAATGTTTAAACACGCTTATCGCACTTGAAAGTTTGTCGCCTAAAACACGCGTAAGCGACGAGTAAGTCCAATGATTGCGAATCGTCGAGCGCGGGTGAAAAAAGAAGACGCTGATCTCGATATCACTTCTTTTATGAATCTGATGATTGTACTGGTACCAGTGCTGCTGATGATGATGGTGTTTTCGCGTATCACCGTTGTTGAGCTCAACCTGCCAGGGCTTGCAGGACAAACTAATAGTGAAGCGATTGAGCGTGAAGTGCTTGAAGTGCAAGTCACCGACAGCGGATTGGAAGTTTACTTTCCGCAGACCTATTTAGTGACGCAAATTCCCATGATAGAGGTAGTAGATGATCAAAGCACCACTGTAGGTAGCGGACAAATTATGCATGACTATGCCTCATTGCAAACGACCTTAAAGCAAATCAAACAAACCTTATTGGGCAAAGGCGTTGATAAAAAAGACATCACGCTATTAATGCAAAAAGATACTGACTACCAAACCATTATTTCATTAATTGACGCTACGCGTTCTTACAAAGACGTTGTGGCTGCCTCAGTGGTCGATGCTGAGTTGTTCCCCGAAGTATCACTTGCCGATGCCCCGGTTTCCATCAGCAAGGCAAGCAATGCGACAATGGGCGAAAATTCAACGGGAGGTTCGCAATGAAGCAATCAATGCGCGCCAAACGCATGGCAAGACATCACAAGCGAAATCAAGGTAAATCAAAGCTAAGCTTGGTGTCTTTAATGGATATTTTCACGATTTTGGTATTTTTCCTGATGCTTAATGCCTCAGACGTGCAGGTTTTACAGTCAAGCGACCGGGTGACATTGCCAGAATCAAGTGCTGACTCTCCGGCTAAAGAAACCCTCTTGTTGATGGTGACCAAAGATCAGGTATTACTGCAAGGCAAGCCTTTAAGTCAAACACAAGCTTTGCTTGATAATGAGTCGACAGCTGTCAATGCACTTAAAGCCGAACTGGATTACCACAGCAATCGCAAAGTTGATTTAAGTGAAGAAGAAAAACAGGCGCAATCTATCACCATTATGGGTGATGCAAGCACACCATACGCCGTGCTTAAACAAATTATGCAAGCCTGCGCTGCACAAGGTTATACCAATATTGCTCTGGCGGTTGAAAATAAGCAGGACAACGGCAGTGCCCTGACTGCTTCTGCTGGAGGGATGAAGTAATGAGCCCTTCTAATTTAGCCAGTTTATCGGCTCAGGCAAGTGCTGCCGCTCAGGCAAATCAATCGGTAACGGGACAGTTTTACTTTCCTAGCCAATTGCCATGGATAAGCGCCGAGCAGGAAAATGCGAGATTTTTCAAAATTTCTGCAGTGATTTTGATTATGACGCTCCTATTGGCGCTTTATGTAAGCTTTAAAGAGGTACCCGAATTGCCTCGCGCCCAGCAAGAAAAATTACCGCCGCAGCTTGCAAAAATAATACAGGCGAAAACACCGCCTCCTCCACCGCCACAACCCGAGCCAGAACCGATTGAGGAAGTGCTTCCTGAGCCTGAACCCGTTGAAATAGAAAAACCAGAGCCGGTGCTTGAAGCCATTGAGACGCCGCCCGATGAGCCTGTAGTTGTTCAAAAAGAAGAGCCTAAAATCAGCGAAGAAGAAAAGGTGAACAAAGCCCGGGAAACGGCAAAAAGCAAAGGCGTATTGGCATTTCAGGATCAGCTTGCAAGCATGCGTCAGCAAGCCAATCTTTCAAATCTGGCACAAACGAACTTGACCCAAGGTGGCGGCGAATCATCGCTTACACAGCGTAATGTTATTGCAGCACAAACGCTTGCAAGTAGCGGCGGGATTGAGACCAGTAATCTATCGAGTGATGTTGGTGCGGCGGGAGAGCTGGAAGGTCGTCGTAACACTGAGTTTGTTGCTGCAAGCGAGGGAGAAGCCGCACTTGCAACAAAACGCATTGAACGTGAGTCTCAGGTGATAGGCAGTCGGGATTTGGACCAAATTCGCCAGACTTTGGACGCCAACAAAGGCGCAGTGTATTCACTTTATCGTCGAGCCTTAAGAGAAGATCCATCGATAGAGGGAAAACTTACCGTTAAACTGGTCATTGCTCCGAATGGTTCGCTTACCGCAGTCACGCTAATTGACTCTGAGCTTGAGGCGCCAGAGCTGGTTGAAAAACTGCTTGCGCGGATCAGTCTCATTAATTTTGGTGCGCAAAACGTAACGCAAACCGAGCTGGAATACGCATTTAACTTTTTACCATTTTAGCTCACTGGTTGCGCCAATTCCGCCAGGGTCGACGAGGCTATGAAAACTTGTAGCCTCGCGCCACGGCCCGCTGCACCGTTCTTTCTAATACAAACATTCAAGCTTTTAGGGAGCAGTAAACGCTAAAGCGACAACTGATAAGCACAAATCCCTACCGCATTGGCAAGGTTGAGTGAATCGATGGCACCGCTTCCATTTATAGTAAAGGCATGTGAGTCAAATGCAGAAAGCGTCTCTTTTGGAATACCGCGCGCCTCATTGCCAAACAAATAACAATCATAATTGGCAAACTGTGGACTATTAACGGGTGAGCCTTCGAGATCCAAATAGGCAAAACGCTTGAAGCGATGAGCGAGCGCATCAAGTGCAACATCAAGCTCAATAGGTAAGTGGAAAATTGCTCCCATACTCGCGCGAACAACTTTTGAATTAAAGGGGTCGACACTATTGGGGCTGAGCAATAAACGGAAATTGCCAAACCAGGCCAGATTGCGAATGATGGTGCCCAAATTTCCCGGGTCTTGCACTTCATGCAGATAAATACAGCGCTCACCTTTGCTTTTTGTGCCAGTACTTGTAAGGGGATGGGTGAGAGGAGGCGGCAAGGGAACACAGGCGACCATGCCCTGTGGCGATTTGGTATCGCTCAGTTGACGCATTTGTTTTTCGCTTATTACTTGATGCTGAAAATCAGCACCTAGCGCTTCTGCCCATGCCAGATGTTGCTCAGTGATATATAGCGTGATGGCTTTTGCATTTGGCTTGTTATCTGGCTTTTTATCTAAGTTTTTATCTAATTTAAGACTCGGATGATTTTTATACGCCTTATGTAATTCAAGGATCAGGTGTTCGCCTTCCACCAAATAATGCGCGAATTGCGCTCGGTACTTTTTTTGATGTAATTTCTTAACATCATCAAACTTCATAAGTGGACACCTATAGCGGGCTTTGGTTTTTGCAATTAAAGGGCATAAGTCTATAATACTCGCCGTTTTAACGAAACCGATACCCGACACATTTCATGGCCCGATCAAAAACCAGCAAAAAGTGGATGGAAGAACATGTAAACGATCCGTATGTGAAAAAAGCACAAATGGACGGCTATCGTTCTCGGGCAAGTTATAAGCTCATTGAGATTAACGAGAAAGATAAACTGTTTCGCGCAGGAAGCGTGGTGATGGACCTTGGCAGTGCACCGGGTGGTTGGTCACAAATTGTTGCGCCGGTGGTAGGCGACTCGGGTCGAGTTATTGCATCGGACATATTGCCAATGGACTCCATTATTGGTGTGGATTTTGTGCAAGGTGACTTCACCGAAGAAGCGGTTTATGACGAGATTTTGCGCGTGCTCAATTGTGATGCCGTAGATACCGTCATTTCAGACATGGCACCAAATTTAAGCGGCGTGAAAAGCACCGATCAATATTCATCGATGTATTTGGTTGAGTTGGCACTGGATATGGCGCGCAATGTGTTAAAACCCGGTGGTAGCTTTTGTGCAAAAGTGTTTCAGGGAGTTGGCTACGATGAGTATGTAAAAGAAGTGCGTAGCGCCTTTAAGCAAGTACTTATCCGTAAACCGGCTGCATCAAGACCACGCTCTCGCGAGGTGTATATTGTGGCTAAGGGCTTTAGAGCGTAGTTAAGGGCACGTTTATCAAGCTCACGTTTAACATAATTGAGTTCGTATTTACCGTGCTTGGCTAGGTTTACAAGCATCGCTTAGCGGGTAGTAAGTAAGGTTCTTTAATTGACCCTATTGCTTTTTTTAAGCCTAAGGTTATAGTGTTTAGCAGGCAAGGATGTCGAGAAACACTCAACTCTTTTAAGCAGTCTTTAAGCAGTCCTTTTGCAAAAAGTCTCTTCTCCTCGCTGTATTATTTCAATCACTAGGAGAGCGCTCTCATGCATACTCAATCTTACGGAAAAATCTTGGTAATAGCATTACTGAGTATATTAATTGGCGCGTGCGCAAGCACTTCATCAAAAGTCGTAGAAACGCCTAAAGTGGAAACATATAACACCACATATAATGGGCCTAAAAATAAGCTAGCGGTGGGTAAATTTGTCAATCGATCAAGCTTTCAAAACGGCATTTTTTCTACTGGCGTCGACAGACTTGGAAATCAGGCAAAAACTACCCTGATGTCTCATCTGCAGCAGACTAACAGATTTACGGTTCTAGACCGTGACAACATGGAAATGCTGGCAGTTGAATCCGCGATTAACAACGCTTCTCAAAACTTATCAGGCGCCAAATATGTTGTTACAGGCGACGTAACTGAATTTGGACGAAAAGATGTGGGCGACAAACAGTTATTTGGTTTGCTTGGCAAAGGCAAATCACAAATTGCCTACGCAAAAGTGACGATTAACATTGTAGATGTTAACACTTCAGAAATGGTGTACACGTCAAGCGGCGCTGGAGAGTACAGCCTGAGTGAAAGAGAAGTGATAGGCTTTGGCAGTACCGCTGGCTATGATTCTACATTAAACGGAAAGGTGCTTGATTTAGCCATTAGAGAAGCGGTGAATAATCTGGTTGAAGGACTTGAATCCGGAGCATGGAGTGTTCAACCAGAGCTTAATACGACCAAGCCGCAAGTGTGGAGTATTTAAATAATGAAGCAGTATCAGTTCACAACCACTTTTTGGTTGATAACGATTTTTTTCATTCTGACTGGGTGTAAAACTACCGAACCACTTTACTATTATGGTAGCTATCAACAAGCAGTATATAGCTACTTTAAGACTGATAATCTAACTAGAGCAGAACAAATACAGCAGTTAGAACTCACTATACAAGAAGCAGGAGACCGTCCAGTGCCGCCGGGCCTCCATGCCCATCTAGGTATGTTATACATAGAAGCCGGAGATGCTGATTTGGGACTCTCTCATCTACAAACTGAAAAAGAACTTTTTCCTGAATCAGCCGCTTACATCGACTTTCTATTAAGACAAAGGGAAGGTGTCTAATATGACTCAAATCACAAAATATTGGTTGGTGCTTACTAGTCTTGTTTTGTTAAGTGCCTGTGTGAGTTCGCCGCCAGCACATGATTACAGCAAATTTAGAAACGCTGATCCACATTCCATTTTGATTATGCCACCCATCAACAATAGCAATGAGGTAATAGCACCTTATGCGGTAATGGCTCAGTTGGTTCCGCCCATCGCGGAGTCAGGTTTTTATGTTTATCCTGTTGCACTTGTTGATCAAACTTTCAAAAATAACGGAGTGACAGTAGCAAATGACGCTCACGGAATTCCGATTGAAAAACTGAGAGAAATTTTTGGTGCGGATGCCGCTCTTTATACTACCATAAGTGAATTTGGCACCAGTTATGTCATTGTGTCGAGTGAAACAGCAGTTACCATCTCAGCTCAATTAGTCGACCTTCGAACGGGAGAAGTTCTTTGGGCCGACGTAGCCAGAGCGTCCAGCGCAGAGCAGCAGGGCAATAGCGGTGGTGGTTTAGTTGGTATGCTCGTGGAAGCGGCGATGACTCAAATCATTGAAACGGTTACCGATCGCGGTTTTGATATATCAGCCATTGCTTCAAATCGATTATTACACTCAGATGGATACAATGGATTGCTTCATGGACCTCGCTCGTTCAAATATGGTCAACCTGCCACAAGCGAGAAAAAACAATAACCTAAGGTCCTATAAAGGTGTTCCCTTCCAAGGGAATACCTTTATTTACTTTTCTAAAAGAGGGAGTTTATTGGGGACGCCGTTCCATTCGTCAGCATCCGCAGGCGGAGCTTTTAATGCATTGATATTTGGCCACTGCTGAGAAAGTTCCTCATTTATTTTAAGGTAGTGCTTTTGCTCATCGGGCAGTTCTGTGTCTTGAAATATTGCGTCAGCCGGACATTCAGGTACGCACAAAGCGCAATCAATACAGATGTCTGGGTCAATGACCAAAAAGTTCGGGCCTTCAAAAAATGCATCCACAGGGCATACTGCAACACAATCGGTGTATTTACACTTTATACAATTGTCGGTCACCACAAAGGTCATGCTAAGTACCTAAATAAATTGTACCTAAATAAATTCATCGCGCTAAATGTGCCAAGTTGAATGGGTTGCGAAAAGCTCATCGCGCAAGTGTAATTGAGCAATGTAAAAACGCAAGCACGTGTTGCTGCGCTGGCTATTAAATACTGCTTTTATGATTTACACTACGCGCGCTAGCCACAAGACAGCACAAAAATATATCAAAGCCTTCCAGCCTTTAACGAGTACACATCGATGTTGCGTTTAACTGATATAAAACTAGCCCTTGATCATGAGCAAAACGCACTTGGACAAGCGGTTTTAAGCAAGCTGAAAATTGACGAGCGGGAACTCTTGTCTTTTAACGTTTTCAGGCGCGGTTATGACGCACGAAACAAAAAAAACATACAGCTTATTTACACGCTCGACGTAGCACTTAAAAACCAGCAAAGCGTGCTTGATGCCTTTGTAAACGACCCAAGCGTGCGCGTCACTCCAGATATGGAATATAAATTTGTCGCACAAGCCCCAAAAAACTTGCGGCATAGACCAGTTGTGGTTGGCCTTGGTCCCTGCGGTTTGTTTGCGGCTTTAATTTTAGCGCAAATGGGCTTTAAACCGATTGTGCTTGAGCGCGGTAAAGCGGTAAGAGAGCGCACCAAAGATACGTTTGGTTTTTGGCGCAAACAGCCTTTAAATCCAGAGTCAAATGTGCAATTTGGTGAAGGTGGTGCCGGAACCTTTTCAGACGGAAAGCTCTATAGCCAAGTCAAAGATCCAAAACACTACGGACGCAAAGTGCTACATGAATTTGTTATAGCTGGTGCGCCAGAAGAAATCATGTATGTTAGCAAGCCACATATCGGGACCTTTAAACTCGTTAATATGGTAGAGAAAATGCGTCAACAGATCCTGTCTTTAGGGGGCGAGATCCGTTTTAGTACCCGCGTGGAAAAACTGGATTTAGAGAAAACAGATGGTGGTTTCAAAATTAAAGGCTTGTATCTTTCTAATGACGACTACCTAGCGTGTAATCAGGTTATTTTGGCTGTAGGCCATAGCGCACGAGATACTTTTGAAGCGCTTCACGCACAAGGGGTTTATATTGAGGCTAAGCCTTTTTCGATTGGCTTTCGAATAGAACACGAGCAAAGCATGATAGACCAATGCCGCTTTGGCGATAATGCTGGCAACCCCATTTTAGGCGCGGCAGATTACAAGCTTGTTCACCATTGCAAGAGCGGCCGCAGTGTTTACAGCTTTTGTATGTGCCCGGGTGGCACCGTGGTGGCGGCTGCATCTGAACCGGGGCGAGTGGTTACTAACGGTATGAGTCAGTATTCTCGACACGAACGTAATGCAAACAGCGCAATCGTTGTGGGAATTGAGCCAGAACAGGACTATCCGGGTCACCCGCTTGCGGGTATCGCTCTGCAACGTCAATTAGAGGAACTGGCGTTTAAAGCAGGCGGTGAAAATTATTTCGCGCCAGCGCAGTTAATCGGCGATTTTCTAAGCGGCACGCCAAGCGCAGAGCTAGGCGATGTAAAGCCCTCCTATACTCCGGGTATCACACTCACAGACTTAAGCACCATTGTTCCGGATTACGTGACCGAAGCGATCCGCGAGGCGATCCCTGCATTTGATCGACAAATAAGCGGTTTTGCCAAGAAAGACGGCTTGCTAACAGGGCTTGAAACGCGTACTTCGTCGCCCATCTGTATCAAGCGCGACAAGAGCTATCAAAGTGTGAACGTGAAAGGCTTGTACCCCGCTGGCGAGGGCGCAGGCTATGCCGGCGGCATTTGGTCAGCCGGAATAGATGGTATTCGCGTCGCAGAGGCGGTGGCATTGGCTACCACGGCATCTGAGTAGTTGTTCGATTAAGAAATATCCGTCTTCTCGCATTTGATGCGAGAACTCCGTGGACATCAGCAGATCCTTGCTTTCGCAAGGATGACGGAGAGGGTCACAAGGATGACGGAGAACCCGTCATCTCGCACTTGATGCGAGAACTCCATGGGCCTCAGCAGATCCTTGCTTTCGCAAGGATGACGGAGAGGGTCGCAAGGATGACGGAGAACCCGTCATCTCGCACTTGATGCGAGAACTCCATGGGCCTCAGCAGATCCTTGCTTTCGCAAGGATGACGGAGAGGGTCGCAAGGATGACGGAGAACCCGTCATCTCGCACTTGATGCGAGAACTCCATGGGCCTCAGCAGATCCTTGCTTTCGCAAGGATGACGGAGAGGGTCACAAGGATGACGGAATGGTCTCAAGGATGACGGAGTAAATTCATAAATTAAGAACGATTTTTTTTCATTCGTAGACTTTGCTCCTCGCGCTTTTTAGTGCGAATGGCTTTGCGATCATGCTTATCAGGAGTCAAAGAGCCTTCTTTAAATCGTTGTTTGCGTTTCGCTTTGTCTGCGGCTTTTTTCTCGGCGGCCGCTTTTATTTCCAATTTTTCTTGCGCTATCATTTCTGGGGTTTCCAGGCTAATCCTTCCCAATTTTCCAGCCTGTAGCTCTTTTAACAATACTTCACATATTTTATGTAAATTGACTCGACCGCCACTCATAATCGCGCCTCGTTTTTTTGCAGCGGCTTCTAAAAATTCGATTTCGGTGTCTGGAATACTATCTAGCATGTAACGGGCTTTCATTAACTCAGGATAGGCTTTAATCAAATAATCCGCCGCAAAAAATCCAACATCATCAAATTCCATGGCTGTATTTTTAACCGCACCTGACGCTGCTAAACGGTAGATTGAATGCGGATTTTCCAATTTTGGCCATAGCACTCCGGGGGTGTCATGCAAGGCAATTCCGTTGTCCAACTTGATGCGTTGCTGAGACTTGGTAACCGCTGGTTCATTGCCTGTTTTGGCAATAATGCGACCTGCCAGTATATTTATTAGCGTCGACTTTCCTACATTGGGAATACCCGTGATCATGGCATTGACGGTTTTGATCGATGACGTTTGTTTTTCGCAGATATTTCTCACTGCAGCCAGGATCTTTTTACTTTCACCTGGTTTATCACTCGATGCCGTTATCGTTGTGATACCGCGTTCTTGTTCCAGACTCGCTTGCCATTTTGCGGTGATTTCCGGGTCGGCGAGATCGAATTTATTGAGTATTTTCAGACAGGGTTTATCGCCTCGGATTTTGGCAATTTCAGGGTTTTCACTCGAATAGGGAATACGCGCATCGAGAACCTCTATCAATATGTCGACCTGATTTAGCGACTCTTTTATTTCTTTGAGGGCTTTGTGCATATGCCCGGGGAACCACTGTAAGGCCACGCTTTTCACCTATTAAAAATTGAACTGGGGCTATTTTACTGTATTTAAGGCAATTAGTTTAAATTTCTTAAACTTACATTTGGCTTTTACTGTGATTTTTGCTAGCGGAGCGCTTATTGAACATTAAGCATTTAACTTTTTACTGTTTTAGCTTAGCATCAAATCATGAAGCAAAATCCTCCTGCGCCAATATCTGTTAGCAATGCAATGCCTAAACAACGCCTGCACAGGGCTTTTTTTCGCAATGGCGCAAATCACCGCGCTGGCGCTGACGTCTCCTTTGCCGATATTGTCAAAATCTTTGGCTTTCGCGGTATTGAAGTGGGACGATGGGTCACGCCTCAAGAGCAGCAAATTGCAGCTAACCTGTTTTTTGATGCCTTGTGCGACATGATGGACATACTGCAAGTCCCTGAATCGGTATTATCCTTAAAAGGGACGCTTGCACTCGCCTTTGGCACTGGAGGCAGAAGATATGTGTGCGCGCATTATAGTAGCCAGAAAAGACAATTAGCGCTTGCCAAAAACGCAGGGGGTGGTGCGCTTGCTCATGAATGGTTTCACGCCTTTGACCATTATATTTGCGAAAAGGCCTTTGTTGGACGAAAGCCCCATCAATTTGCCAGCGAAGTTTGGCTCAACGAGCTTTTAAGCCCCGAATCACATCCATTGAATACACTGCTTTTTGAGTTTTTCCAAAGCGTATTTTTAAGTGAACCAAAAGGCGAGCCGAGTGCATTGGTTAAAGCCAGTATCACGGTAGATAAAAGCCAAAGTTCGTATTATTACGCTCGCCCACAAGAGCTTTGCGCAAGAGCATTTGAAGCCGTTGTTCAAGCAAACGTAATTAAAAATGCGTTTTTGGTGCAAGGTACTCAACAATCAAAAGAAGCAGAACTGGGGTTATACCCTAAATCAGACTTATGTTTAAAAATTAGCGAGCCGCTCTATGCGTATTTTTATCAATTAGGGAAGGCTTTGGGGTAGCATTCATAAGCCCCTAACAGACAACACTGACAAAATGATATACCACAATTAAAACCAATGAATATTAATCCGAAGACGATTCGTCCGCCGGTTTGCCGTCGTCTTTAATTGATTTCAACGCGTAAACTTGCATAGCGTGCTATTACCAATAAATCAGTTACAATGCCCAATAAGTCATTGTAAAGAATTACAGGAACTGCTTTTGTCGTACCAAGCCGAAAACCTCGATACGCTGATGAATTATTCAGCAGAAAAACGTTCGCAGGCGTTTTTTGAGATAGTAAAAGCGCAAAACGAAATATTTATTTTAACCGATGAGCATGGCGCAGTGATGCTAGTCACCGAGGATGAAGATTGCATTCCCGTGTGGCCTAGCGAAGAAGCTGCGCTGGTTTGGCGTAATCAGGAATGGGAGCACTGCGAAGCAAAAGCCATATCACTTAAGGAATGGTTTAGTAAATGGACAACAGGCTTATTGGACGACGAGGTTTGCGTTGCGGTATTTCCCGTACCCGGCGAAGATGGAGAAGTGTTAATGGCTGATGAATTTGAGTGGCTATTTCAGAAGTAAGCTAGTGCAGAATTAAAAAAGTGCAGAAGTAAACAGGCGCAAAAATAAACAATGCGGCTCAAATTGAGCCGCTTCAATCTGTTTATTACGGCATGTTAATTACAGCTTTAGTTCTCACTAAAAATAAAACCTCAGTGCGGCTGAGCCAGTCCAAACAGAGGTATTGCCAGACACACTATCAAAATCGGTATATTCAATGCCAGACATAAGCTTGAATTTGTGACCATAAAAATAGTAGTTAAGACCTGCATAAAAGGCCTGGTGATTATCCCCAAATTCGAACCCTTCAGGAACGGCGCGTCGTTCGTATCGGTTTAACAAACGGATTCCGTTCTCTTCGTCTGAGCCTGACCAAGTATAACGTCCCACAAGCTGCAGTCGCTCAGTTAGCATATAATGAGGCATGATGACCAGGCCATAAAGATCGCCCCTCGCTTCAGGCAAGGCGCTAGCGTAGATTAAATCGGTAATTAAACCCCAGGGGCCCGAGCGAGTTTCGGAGTTCAAAGATACTACGTGACGAAACGGTGCAACGTCGTTATTATCTTCATCGCCTGAGTTAAAAAGATAGTCGAGTCGCAGCTCAGTCATGTCGTTTATTTGTTTGGCGATATTACCTTGAAACAGGGTAGAGCCATCTAATGACGGTAAACTCAAGTCCTCTTCGGTACTGCCTTTTAATACCCCACCACCGTATGTCCAATCTCCGCTCTTATGCTCCAGATAAACCCCTCCAACATTATCCAAAAAGCTGCGCGATGCAAGCAGAGAGCGCTCTATAGTTAATATATCGTTGGAAGAGGTGCTGTCCTCACGCGTAAGAGGGTTTCGACGAAGCTTGCCAAAAGATAGTTCTGTATCGTCAGAGATCGCATAGGTAAATGAGATATAGTCAAAATTCTCTACGATATTATCGCCGTCTTCGCGCCACATATTGAAATCAAATGAGAACTCTAACTTTTCACTGAAGTTAAAATCGGCGCCTAAGCGAATGCGACGGTTTTCCCAATCTGTTTCATTATCGCCATCCCCGTCCACCGAGAATGCAGTTCCGTGAAAGCGTCCACGCAGTTTGATAAAAGGCTGACTATAATCACCTTTTTCACCGTATATAGTCGCATTGCTCCATATGGAATCGAACCAATCGGTCATTGGGTCGTTGGGAACGGGTTTTTCTGCAAGTGCTTTACAGCTAAACAGAGCGCTACATAAAATAGCAATGCTGGGCATTAAACGTGTTTTACATCTTTTTTTATTCATTTTTCAGCTTTTAATTTTATCTATCAATTTGCAATACCTATAAAAGTCTTACGTAAAAAAGCGCTTTCGGATTAATGATTGATCTCTGCGATTAAGTGCTTTTTACCACTTGCATTAAACGCTTACGCCCAACCATCATTGCGCTTACGTTTTTTAGGCAAGTACGAAATCAGTATGCCCAAGATTATGCATACAACGGCTAAACCCCCTCCATTGATAAGCCAGCGGATTTTCATATCAAGATCTTTGGTTGCCAATTGTGTCTCTAGCGCTTCTACTTTCTCGCGCGCCTCTTCTAGATCCTGACTTTGTTGACTATTATTTTGCTGTTGTCGGGCGACTTGGGTTTCCAATTCTGCAATCTGAGCTTCAAGTGGCGGTATTTTTGCCTGCGTTTCTTCAAGCTTTTGTTGTAACTCAGGCAGCAGTAATTTTTGAGAGCGATTACTCTGAATATATTGCTCCTCTACCCAACCCTGACGATTTTCGTTGTCAATAATTTCGACAAACTGCCCATCGCTTGAGCGGCTGACAAGCTTTACGCTGGTGCCTGATTCAATACTGCCGATGATCCGGTACTCTCGACTGGGACCAGAGTGAATAAAAACCGATAGATCATCACTGATATATCGCGTATCAGTTTGTGCAAATGTTGGTGTAGAAGAAAGAATATACAAAATGACCAAAACGGTCCCTGTAATAAGGTATTTCATAAAATAGAGCTCTCGATATTTGAAGGTTTTCAATGGCGAGTGTAGAAAAAGGCAAACTGTTGTTCTTGTTATGTTGCTTGCCATGTTCGTTTTTTTAAACGCTAATTTCTCAAACGTTAATATAAACAGCCACATTGCTCAGACTGACGCGCCAAAGTGTAACACAAGCGAATGCAAAAATAGTACTGCCTAAAACCCAGTAGTGATTATTTTATCCCGCTGTCGAAAATATATAGCTCAATCGACACACAATGCAATATGACAAATTCGTGTATTTCTTGTGATACTTTCGGGATACATTCGCTTCATAGTTTTACTTGTTCAAACAAACCAAAAGAACGAGGAAACTATGAAAACGACACAAGCACTTTTTTCAGCGGCTTTATTAAGTGGCGCATTATCGGGCATAACTGGCGAAGCATCCGCCGCGGACTTGTCTATACAAGTACAAAACCTCACTCAGGGCATTTACTTCACGCCTATTTTGTTAGTGGCTCACACGCCAGACGCAAGCTTATTTGAAGTTGGGGAAATGGCGTCAGCCGAACTGCAAGCAATGGCCGAAGGTGGCAGCTTAGATGGTTTGGTGACGATCGGCGCGTCTATCAACGCCGATGCGGCTGCCAATCCGGCCGGCGGCTTATTAGCGCCAGGACAATCAACTTCAGCAGAATTATCTACGTCAGACAGCAATACCGTATTATCTGTTGTGGCCATGGTCTTACCATCTAATGACGGATTTATAGGCTTGGACAATTGGCAAATTCCTACAGAGGCAGGTACCTACACCGTTTACTTAAACGCCTATGATGCAGGAACGGAGGCAAACGACGAATTGCGAGGCAGCGGCGCCCCGGGCATGCCCGGCATGCCAGTTCCTCCGCCCCTGGAGCCCTTACTTGGCACTGGCGGTTCAGGCTTGACTAGCAGCATCGCTAATACAAGCGTGCATATTCATCCCGGAAATATAGGCGATGATATGACAAATGGCGGCACAAGCGATGTGAGTAATAGTGTTCATCGGTGGTTAAACCCGGTAGCAAAAGTGACCGTTACGGTTAATTAAGGGGCCTGTGATGAAGGAATCTAATAATATTGATAACACGCGGCTTAAGCGCTTTTCCAATGTTTTAATGATCGCTTTGCTTGCAAGTGCTCTGGCAGCCTGTGGCGGTGACAACGACGACAACACCGCAGAGCAACCAGTACCTGAACCGCCCGCGCCGGTGAGTGTAACTTATGAGCTTACCATTACCAACCTAAGCAATGCCCAGCCATTATCACCTGTTGCCCTTATTCTGCATAGCGAAGGTAACTTGTGGACGGTTGGCCAAAGCGCTTCTCAAGCCTTAGAGCAAATGGCAGAAGGTGGCCAGACCGATGAGCTTAGAAGTTTAGATATCGTATTAGCCGAAAGTAGCGGCGCCGCGCCTATTGGCCCGGGCGGGAGCGAAACTATCACCGTCTCTATAAATGATAATACACAGGCCTTGTTATCGGTTGCCACAATGCTTGTGAATACAAATGATGGGTTTACCGGTCTTAATGCCTACAGCCTGGCAGATCTGGGAGTTGGTGATGCTATTTCTTTGCTTACCCGTGCCTACGATGCCGGTACAGAAGTTAACAGCGAAGCTGCGGGCACGATGCCTGGTCCGGCTGATAATGGTGAGGGATTTAACGTTACGCGTGATGATGTCGATTTTGTTGCCTTGCATCAGGGTGTAGTCAGTGCTGACGATGGTTTATCAAACTCCGTGCTCAACCTTGCCCATAAGTTTGATAATCCGGTGATGCGCATCAGTATTCTGCGCGTGGAGTGATTAGCAAACTCGCTAACGATAAATGCGCTTTCAAGCTTGTGATTACAAACGCGCTATTTGATCATAAAAGGAAAATGACATGTCCGATTGCATACTGCTAGTTGAAGACGATTTAGATATTACCGATTTAATTCGGGTGAATTTAAATGAACTCGGTATTGCCATTGACCATGCTCCCACTGGCGACAAAGGACTGTCGCTAGCCCTTAATAAGGCTTATGAACTAATGATTTTGGATGTCATGTTGCCCGGAATTAGTGGCCTGGACATTTGCCGTCAAGTTCGCGCAAGCAAACCTGAGCAGGCAATTATGATGCTAACTTCAAAAAATTCAGAAACCGATCGCGTGTTAGGTTTGGAGCTTGGGGCAGACGATTACATGACAAAGCCATTTTCAGTAAAGGAGCTTCAGGCTAGAGTGCGGGCGCAGTTACGAAAGGTACATATGCTTAAAGCCATGCGAAACGCACCCGACAAGCAAGATTCGATTGTGAAAGTGGGAAGCCTTTGCATCAATACCGCAGAGCATAGCGTCAGTTTTAATCAACGCGCTTTAGATTTAACCGCCACCGAATTTGATTTGTTGCTTTATCTGGCACGTCATCCAAATCAGGTATTTTCTCGCTCACAATTACTCGAATCCGTATGGGGCTATCATCACAGCGGATATGAACATACGGTTAATTCCCACATCAATCGATTGCGCGCCAAAATAGAGAAGGACGCCACCGATCCTTATGTTGTGCAGACAGTTTGGGGTGTAGGTTATAAGTTTAATCCGAGCGGCGTTGGTGCTACATGAGCATTTTAAGGTCAATAAAACTCTGCTTTTACCAGCGCCTTGCTTTATCGTTAGTGCTGGTATTTTTGCTGGTGCTTGCCGTGTTTTTTGCGGGCAGCGTTCATTTGCAACGCGTTGCACAAGATGCTGCAGAGCAGCGTCTGCACATTGATTTACCCAAGCATTTAATTGCAGACAACCCCTTGCTCGTCACCGGTGCCTATAACAATGAAGCCTTGAAAAATCTGTTTCACACGCTAATGGTAATGGGGCCAAACTTTGAATTCTATTATCTGGATCCGCAAGGCAAAATCTTGACCTACTCAACCGAGCTTGGGCCGATAGCCCGAACAAAAGTTGATTTAAACCCTATTGCACAGTTGCTGGATGCGAACACTTCTTTGCCCATCAAAGGGGACGATCCTCGAAGTATTCATGGCAGAAAAATTTTTACCGCAGCACCTATTACGAATGAAAGTGGCTTACAAGGATTCATCTATATCATTATTGGTGGTAAAAATTTTGATTCTATTTTTGCAAGTGTGCAAAAAAACGCGGCGATTCAGCAATTTGTGCTATTTGCCGGAGCTGCTCTTGTATTTCTGCTGGTGGCTTTACTTGTGCTTTTTAGATATTTCACCAAACCTATGAAGATGCTAAGTGATGATATGGATAAAGTACGAGCGGCAGACTTTGATAAAGAGGTCATTAACGCTGCTATCAAGCCATGGAAGCGCGATAGTCACAATGAAGTTCAGCGTTTAGGTTGTGCATTTAACGACGTGCTGGAACACATAAAAATACAATTCGCTTGCTTGGAGCAAACTGACCAACAGCGGCGAATTTTGCTGGCAGACCTTTCCCACGACTTACGAACACCACTTGCCAATTTGCAAGGCTATATAGAAACGCTGGATATTCAAAATGACAGCCTAACGAGTGATGAACGCAAGCGATTTGTTGATATTTCGCTAAAAAACGCGCGCAATTTAAAACATCTTATCGATCAAATTTTTGATTTGGCCTATTTGGAAGCGGGCCAAGTCAATTTAAATGCTGAACGTTTCTCTTTAGGCGAGCTATGCCACGATACGTTGGCTAAATTTGCGATAAAAGCTAAGCAAAAAAATATTCGGCTAGGGGTTAACTTACCAAATAAGCACGATGTATTTGTTACCAGCGATATAGGGAAGCTGGAGCGAATATTAAGTAATTTGCTAGATAACGCCATTCGTCACACGCCAGATAACGGAACGGTTAGTTTAAGTGTAGATGTAAATACTGATGAGGTCATAATTCAAGTTGAAGATAGTGGAAACGGCATTCACCAGCATGAGTTGCCTTTTGTTTTTAATGCACGTTATCAGGCATCTAATCAATGCCTGGATAACAAAACTCACGCAGGACTCGGTTTGGCCATTTGTAAAAAATTAAGTGCTATCATTTCTGGCGAGCTTTCAGTGACAAGCAAGGTGAATGAAGGAACCTGTTTTCGCCTGACAATTCAAGCATAAGCAAAGCATTAGAATGAAGAACGAGTAAGTCATATGTATCTATGATTATTTGTGAGCCTACCTGCGTATATGGATTGATACTTTGCTAATAAGTGAAAAAGGCTAGCATATTCACCGAATAAATAATCCTGTTTAAGTTCATTGGAGAGTGTCCATGTCTGCTATATTAAAGCCCCTCGAGCAAACTAAATTTCGCCTTGTTACACGTAGTGATTTTGACGGGCTTGTTTGCGCAGTTTTGCTTAAAGAAGTGGGATTAATAGATGGCATTAAGTTTGTGCATCCTAAGGATATGCAAGACGGTGAAATTGACATTAGCCCTAACGACATCACCACTAACCTGCCATATGTTCCCGGTTGCCACTTAGCCTTTGACCATCATGCCAGTGAAATTAAACGCCGTGGTGTAAAAGGGAAAAGTAACCATATTATCGATCCTAATGCGCCATCAGCGGCTCGAGTGGTTTATGATTATTATGGTGGTGCAGAAACCTTCCCGGAGCGATGGAACGACATGATGGAAGCGGTTGACAAGGCCGACTCTGCGCAATTTACCAAAGATGAAATACTCAATCCACAAGGCTGGGTTCTCCTTAATTACTTAATGGATAGTCGTACCGGCTTAGGTCGCTTTAGAGACTTTAGAATTTCAAACTATCAGTTAATGATGGAGTTGATTGATTATTGTCGAAACCATGATATTGATGAAATTATTGCCTTACCGGATGTGCAAGAGCGCGTGGAGATGTATTTTGATCACCATGAAAAATTTAAGCAGCAACTGCTTAATTGTTCAAAGGTTCATGAGAATTTAGTTGTGCTCGATTTAACCAAGCAAAAAACCATCTATGCAGGTAATCGATTTATGATTTATGCCCTGTTTGAGCAGTGTAATATCTCTATCCACAAAATGTGGGGTGTAAAACAGCAAAATACCGTATTTGCCATTGGTAAATCCATTATCGATCGAAGTTCCAAAACAAATGTGGGAGAGCTTTGTTTAGCTTATGGTGGAGGCGGCCATCAGGCGGCAGGAACCTGTCAGGTTGATAATGATAAAGCAGACGAAGTTCTTGAGGCACTTATTCACAAAATTACGCAAGACGGATAGCATTGCCGGCCCTTTCCCCTCTAACTTTAGTTGAAAAAACGAAGCAAAAATACCGGCCATTAGCGTCGGTTTTTTTTACATTGCTGTAAGGTTTTCCATTTTTTGTACAGCTAAGCATATGAACTATATAGCTAAATTTATGTTGGTGCAATTTATGCTACCTGCGGGAAACTGGCTCTTACTGACTGTTAGGCACCGTTGATAAGCTTAATAGCAGGGGGTGTTTTATGAGCTGGCAATACACTTTGAAACAATCCTTAGATTGTAGTAACAAACCAAAAATATGATTGGCTGGTGTGAAGTGTCTCAATTAGCAGAGCTAGAAGAGACAGTATAGTGCTAAAAAACAAGTAAAAGGACTTGATTGCAATGAAAAATATTAAACTCTTATGCGCTGCATTGATGATGACAGGCTCAAGCCTGGCATTTGCAGATGCAATTATAACTGATGGTAATGTGTCTCTCGGCGTAGATGACTTAGGTCAATTAAATGTAGGCGGTGGTGTAGCCGATGTTACGGGTATTACAAGCGTCGGAATGCGTTTCATAGATTCTTCTGGTAATCAGTATGAATCAACGTCTCACGGTTGTGAATGTGAGGGTTGGGGTGTTGGTATAGCAGAAACGGGTGAATCCGGTTATGCGAACAACTCAAGTGGTACTGCCGGTTTGACGGCTGTGAACTTTGTTTCGGACGCTACGACTGCGACTGCTGTTACTTCCACTGCCAGCTTGCAAATTACTCACGATTTTGCTTTATCAAGTGAGACGGACAATCTGTTTGAAGTAGTGGTAACTATTGAAAATACGTCCGCGACCGATATTGCTAACCTTTTGTATCGCCGTACTTTTGACTGGGATACCTCTCCTACGCCGTTCAATGAGTTTGTTTCTATTCAGGGCGCAGACGCATCGACGAACATTACTGGTGCAGGTAATAACGGGTTTTGTAGCTCTAATGTATTTTCTGGTTGCGCCGTAACTGGTGATATTTTAGCTAGCGGTCCTGGTGACATTGGCGCAAACTTTGACTTTGATTTTGGTGCGCTGGCTGCCGGAGAAGCCTTTTCTTTTAGCATTTTCTATGGCGGTGCCTTAGGTCGCGACGCAGCCCTTGCCGCACTTGGTGAAGTGGGTGCAGAAGCTTATTCGTTTGGCTGGTCTGGAAGCGATGCTGATCAAGACGGATTCCTTGATGGCACGACCGACCTTGCCCCAACCTATATTTTCGCCTTTGCGGGTGTAGGTGGTACAGTGATCGTTGACCCAACGCCTGATCCAGTGTCAGCACCAGCCACACTTGGCTTGTTTAGTGCCGTACTTTTAGGTTTGTTTGGTGCTCGTCGCAAACTAAGCTAATATACATTCAGGTATAGATTGAAAAGGCGGGAATTCCCGCCTTTTTCATCTATTGTTTACGTCATAACAAGGAAGATTGTATGCGCCTACCCATCAAACCGCTCAAACGCCACATTTTATTAAGCTGCATTGGTTTTTTCTTTTTTATCGCTACCGCTAATGGCCAAACACAAGATATGCTGGGTGACTGGGCAATCAAATGCGAGCCAGCCTGTAGTGCTAATCAGCAGCTCAGCAGTAACGAAAGTAATTTAAAATTTACCGCCGTTGTCTCCAATTCAAAGTTCAGCGACGCGCCCGTTATGCGACTGATATTTCCTTTAGGCATTTACTTGCCCACCGACATTGGCTTGCAGGTTGGTAGTATAAATACCAAAGTGCCGGTCGTGACCTGTTTGCCAAGTGGTTGCAATGCGGTCGTGGTATTGTCTGAACCCTTTATTGATGCAATGTCTACAAATACGCAGCTAATTGTCAGTTATTTTTCTAACGAAAACACCGCAAACGAACTGAGCTTTTCTTTAGCTGGATTTTCTGATGTGCTTGAGCAACTTGCTAACGAAAACTAAACGTTAAGCGATGTGTAAAATTAACCCGACGCGCCTTCACTTATTTGGCGCGTTTGGCGGTTAAATAAAAACTTGCAACTATGATGAGCAGCAAAGCGCTCATTATTCCCGCGAACGCTTTTGCACCTATTGCAGCAATCGTGGGAATAGCTAAGGCGGTGACCAGCCCTCCCCCCACAACAGGTTCATAAAGAGGCTGTTTGTAACTAAAGGGTTTAATGTGCGCTTGAGGCTTACCAGACGACTGCTTTAGCATCAACAAGCCAACAGCCGTCGTCCCCATAGACTGCCCTAATTCACCTAGGCCTCTAATCTTCCAGTTGTTTTGAAAAAACCAACTGCCAGCAAAAAAGTACACCGAAGCACTGTAAATCACGCCAACTGCGCCTAATAAAGCAATGGCCTGCCAATAGTCCGCCAATACTGATAAATCTAACGCTGCCAAGGCTGATACAATAAGTATGTCGAGCGAAAGATTGGAAATAAGATTTATTTGATAGTGACTGCTCCAATGCCCAACGCCAGCTTTATTTAAAAGCACTTGTGTGACCAATCCCACCATCATTGCAATGGGAAAAAGCGGCATGTATTTCATAATTGCAACATCTGAATCAGCAAATACGGCATTTTCTGCTAACTGCAACGCGCTAAGTAAAAGCCATGCCACGGCAATAACGGCTCCTAAGATAGCAAACTGAAGCCCTATCGGACGGTCTTTTACTTTGCGAAGGTCGTCATCTTCACCTATTTGTGGCTCTGCTTTGCTGTCTTCGTCTTCGCGTTTATTCGAGACGTTGGACATGATCGTGCCAAGTATGATTGCACTGATAAGTCCGATTGTTGCAATACCCAAACCCAAATCAAGTCCATTCGTAAAACCTATTTCGTCAAAGGTACTACCGAGGCCTGCTACCGTGCCATGCCCTCCCTGAAATCCTACCGCAATAAGCGCACCTACAGCGGGCTGCAGGTCAAAAAAGGGTATAATAATTAATAAGGTGGCAATCATACCAACCACATACTGCCCAATGGCGATAGTATAGCCAAAGCCTAGATTCGGCAGGCTGCTGTTTAGTGATTCTGACAAGCTCGGAATAGATTTACCTAAAAATAGACCTGCAAAAACGATAACTATCAGATATCCGGGCAAGGCTTTAAAAATATCAACGCTGGTTTGCGTGATCCATATATTTTCACCTGCCACGCTAAGTGAAAAAAACTGCCCTAATAGCTGCGGCCCGAGCACTAAACCAAGCGCCCCGGCAATGAGTGAAGATGGCACAATCAAGCCTTTAAGCAAACTACGCTTGATTATGTTAGCGATGAGCAAAAGAAATGCGATGATACAAAGTGCGTGAAAAATGTCAGCGAGTTGAAGCGAATTCATAGTTCCTATAGGTTTTTTACTGCCGTTTGGTTTTTAGTTAACGCGATTTAATTTCTATTTACCGTTTTTATTTACAATTCTCTTTATATTTTTCTTTATGTTTCTCTTTGTACTTTTCTTTATTTTTATCCAAGCGATTTCCATACCAAAATTTACTCTAATAAGCTTATGATTTTACGAGTATTTTAAAGATTTTGTTCGGTGATTGACTAAAAAGACAGTAAATCTGAAATATCAGTCCTGCAAAGATTACAACAACTAACTCGAATATTATGGCTTTGATAAGATAGACTTTGTTCTTCTAAGGGCTTATCGTTACTTATAGCTGATTTTGCTATCATCATTGTCATCACTTTTATTCGTGATAGCGTCACAAACATAAACTATACGTAAAATGAAATATTTACTTTTGCTTAAGCGCTTTTTAGCTCTTATCTTAGTTTCCATGCTTTTTACAGCACTTTTATCAGGTTGTGCCAGCCAACCTAAAAATATTGTTAACTACGCTAAAAGTGATAAAGATTATTTAGCGCTCAAGCAAACGATTATCAATCAAGTGGCAAATACCGATACCTTTGATAGGATTTTAGCCGTTTACCCGCTAACTTCTTTTTATCAACCAAACGACGACAAGCAAGCGGCGGGTAAATTGTTAACCGAAACCTATATTGAAGAAGGTCAATATCAAGCCTGCATCAATGCGGCAAATGAGATGCTAGCGCAAAACTATACTTCACTTACCGGCCATCATGCCGCCAGCCTTTGCGCGCAAGGCTTGGGAGATGAGCGACTGGCAAGGTTTCACACCTATGTGCTGGATTCTTTAATTGAAGCCATTTGGCGAACGGGTGATGGTCAAAGTCCTCAACAAGCCTTGCATATCAATTCAAGTATCGACTTATACGCTTTCATTCAGCTGCACCAACTGGTTGCAGTGGGACAGGATTTGGTGTATCTGCAACAAATTCCTATTCAGAAAATGACTGTACAAGCACCAGAAAATCAGCGTCGATTCACCTGGTTTTTTGACGTGACACCACAGTTTAGAAGAGGGTTGCTTGATAAAGCCGAAGGAAGAAATTAAGCGCGTATTGACTATGCGTTCGGATTCGGTTTAAGCGATAGCTTCACACATAAATAATGTCAGCGTTTTCGACTAGGCTTATACTGCGTGGGGCAATAGCCTCTAGACACCTCAGGGCTGCGCAGTTTTTTATGCTTGGTTTTGCGCCCGCTTACTCGCGCTCGCCAATTGTTGAAGGTTTTACGATTAATACTGCTTCGCATTAACTCAATGACTTGGGGCTCACTAAGCCCGTAAAGCTTTTCAATCGCTTCAAAAGGGGTTCTATCTTCCCACGCCATTTCAATGACGCGAGATACTTCCGCCTCAGTTAGTTGCTTTGCAAGGGACATAGTTGCGGGTAAAGTTGATTGATATTCATGCTTACTTTTACCCGCAGTACCCTAATTGAGTTCACTTCATTTAGTCGGTTTTAACATGCATATTTTAAAATGCGTAGATAAGACCAAAACGCACTTCGATATCGTCCTGCACAAAGCCAACCGCATCTTGATACTCTTTGCCCAGTGCGTTTTCGATATTAAATGTAATATCAATATGCTCATTAAAGTCATATAAGGCACTTGCGCCAAGGGTAGCATATCCACCAAGCTCTACGTAGCCAGTGGGAATAGCGCTATCTAAAAATTCGTCTCTAAAATCAACAAAGATAGCAGTGCTAAGCGCCTGGTAGGTGTAATCAAGCTGCAAATTTCCCGCCCAGGAAGGACGCTTGCGAAGCGTGACGCCTTGATCTGCATCAATATCTAAATAGCGAACATTTGCTGTAAGCGCCACATTGTTAGATAGCGCAAAACGGGTATCAAATTCAATGCCCTGAGTATCTACCGCATTGCGATTTACATTGGTAAAAAGAGCAGCATCAAAGTCAATCAAATCCTCAAACTGATTATAAAAATACACAAGTGAATAGCTTAGGTCATTGCCAATACTATGCTCAAAACCAAGTTCAAAGTTGTCACTTCGCTCAGGTTGCAAATCAGCATTGCCGACTAGCGGATGCGCCAGAGCAAAAAAACTCGGCAGTTTGTAGCCTTGATTAAACACAGCAAACAGCTTGCTTGTTTCATCAAGCGCATAGTTGGCGCCTAAACGAAATGAGGTCTCGCTATCAAAGTCATCCGGAGAATCATAGCGAATGCTGCCCTGTATGGTGAGCGCATCAATTGTATGCTGTGCTTCAACAAAGGCAGATTTTGTGTCCTGTGAAAAATCGTAATCGACTGGCAGCGGGAAACCAAAATCAAGTGTGCCGCGATTTTTACCATCTTGTTGACGAAGGTTTAGCCCTGCAATGAATGACGTTTCTGGGCTTACTCGCCAGTCAGCATAAAGATCCACTTCACCACGCTCATATTCCGAGGTGATTAGACTTGCAGGAATGCCGTCAAAGACGCCAGGAGCAATACCGGGGTTGTTGATGCTTTCCTCTCGTTCTAAAAATGATAAATTTCCGTGTAGCTTAACAGAGTCCTTTACGCTCCATATCCCCGTTGTACTGAATAACCACTGTTCGCTATCACGCGCTTCACTGATGCGGGGTATCGCAAGTAATTCACCGCCACTGTCTTCGGTAAAACCTTCTACATCAGTGCTATTGTAGGTAACGAGCGCATTATACTGGCTACGCTCACCGTCAACACTAAGTTTGGCAAGTCCCTGACGAGAATGCACGCTCTCAAAATCAGAGACCGTTTTATTTTGCGTTGAAGCTGACAACAGCAAATCAATATTTTCAGTTACTGCATGCGAGCCCGTCAGGCTGGCATTTAGCTGACGATTTGAGCCGGCTTCAAGGCTTATGACAGGTCGCGTTTGTTCACGAGTAATGATATTGATAACGCCGCTTACTGCCTCGCCACCATAAATGGTATTGATACCGCCTCGATATACTTCAATGCGCTCGATAGCGGCTGGATTAACCTGATTAAAATCAAAGCCACCGCCACGGCTATTGGTCGAATCGTTCACGGCAACCCCATCAATCATTACCAAAGTGAAGTTAAATTCACCGCCACGAATTGATACATAGGAAAAGCCGCCTGCATTGCCATTTTCGGCGATATCTAAATGAGGCACTCGGCGCAACAGGTCGATGGTAGACGCCGGGTTAATTTGCTCTATTTCTTCTCGCGAAATAATGGAAAGCGCACCAACAGGCGCATCTGGCAGACGCGTGCCCGTCACCTTTATTTGCTCAACAGATGCAAGTTCAGAAGAGAGTTCGGGAGCCTGCGCTTGTGTGTCTGTGCGCCCAATCTGCTCAAGATCATTTGCCAAAGTGTAAAAAGACGAGGCTATACTCGCCGCAATAACAGCGTACTTAAATAACATTTGCCATCCTTTTAAGTCTAATTTGTCCGCTTGTGTTGTGTGATAAAAGATGCGAATTGCGGACATGGGGAACATAGCAACGCGGGTTACGTAATTCAGTTATGATATTTCATTTAACACAAAATAAATTCCTTATAACGGCGATTTAACAGGCAACTTCGGCATTTTGCTGTGTAAAGCGCTTTTCGTTGACCAGGTTGAGAAGTTCGCTGGCGGCCAGCGCATCAGACATCGCTCTGTGATGGCGCTGCATATCGATACCAAAATGCTTTGTTAAGTTTGCCAGGGAATAGGAGGGCAAACCTTTATAATAGCGGCGCATTAACTGCACCGTGCATAGTTTAGGTCGTCGCCACATGCGCTCAATTCGGGCGTATTCCTCGCGAATAAAGCCGTAATCAAAATTCACATTATGCGCTACAAAAATAGCATCCTGAGTAAAAGCATCAATTTCATCGGCGACATCAGCAAATAATGGCGCGTCTTGAACCATGTCATCACTAATACCGGTAAGAGCGGTTATATTGGAAGGAATTCGACGTTGCGGATTAAGCAAGCTTTGCCAGGAGTCCACAATTTCACCGCGTACCAGTTTGACCATGCCGATTTCTGTAATTTTGTGATATTGAGAGCGCCCTCCGGTGGTTTCAATATCCACCACTACATAGGGCTGATCAGGGTCGGTAATAAAATTGACGGTGGTGATAAGCACTTTTATCCCCACTTCTTTTAAATGCCGGATGCAGGCAAGTTGATTGCGCCTGAGTACATCACCCTCTGCTTTGATTTCTTCAAAATGCAGGCTTGCTTGTTTGTCGGAGGCATCTGAAGCACTGTTTAATACCATTATGTCCGGAAAGCCATCATGACATGCTTGCCAGTCTTGGCTCATTCGTCTCAATACCTGTTTGAGCGCCTCTACATCAGTGTGCTGAACCAGCAAGTGCAATTGTTCAAGCAGGTCGCTGCGCCAATTAAAAATACCCTGACCACTGCCGTAATATTTGGCAGCGTTTTCACTTAAGAGTTTCATCAAGGTTTTGTCAGAGTTAATTTGGCTAAATTTTGCCTCGATGGCCTCCCCTGCTTGTTCATAAAAATTGTTTTGCTTTAAACAGTTAGGCAAATAGTCAAACTGAGTCGCAAGACCCAAGCCGGGCAATTCAAACAATTCCTGCCAAAGGCACAAACCGAACAAGCTTCTAAATAGCCTGTTTTCAGTGCGGTATGCCTGCACCCCCTTGTTTTTGTAATACGCAATAACCCCTCGTTCAACGTTGCCCCTGAAGGTTTCGTCAATGCTAAGGTGCTGGTTGCCCTCGCGTAACATATCCGTCAGCAGGCTTGTGCGTTTTTGTTCGTATTTTCGCGCCAGAAAATCTTCAGCAAACGCAAGTAGCTTGTCGGTGCCAGGATTCTCCAGTATCGCAAGTAGCTTTTCTTTGACGGCGTCTTTTTTGCCCTGTTTATAGGCTTCTCTGCACCATTTTTCCTGTGCATCCTGAGCATCAGATAACGCAAGCAGGCTTAAACCTGAGCTGGCATTAAATTGCAGCATAGTCTTGCCTGCTTCAAATAAAAGCTGATGCTGCTTCTCGCTTGCTTGCTGGCCTACAGGCGCTGGAAGTGCACCTAAAAACTCGCTTATATCTTGTTCTGACTGGAAAAAAAGTCGGCGGAAAGACGATAAATAAGTGGAATATCGAAAACTACTTAGCGCCGCATCTTTACAATCAAAGCGAGACTCCATCTGCGCTTTCTCATCGCGCGTGTTCATTACCCCTAAATCCCTTAGAGAAAACTGATTTAGGCGCGCTTTGATATTGCCGAAAAATAAAAACAAAAAGTAATCAATGATAGGGTCAATTCGACGAACAATATAAGCGCCTGCCATGTCGGAATTACACATAGCACTTGCTTCGAGCGACATACAGGCCTCAACCAAAGAAGCGCGCGGTAAACTCAATGATACGCGCCCACTCTGCTCTAATTCTGCTGGTGTTTCGCAGGACGCATTCGAACACTTTTGATAAAGCCTCAGTAATTCCTCTTTGGTAAGACTGTTAATCCACGCTTGCTTGTCTTGCTCTTTTGGATTACTCAACCAGCCCCGCTGAACTAAAGCTTCTATATGTAAATTAATGTCAGGCAGTTCTTCAAAGCGCAGTGAAGCGACTTTGATCACGCTATGTTTGCGATTAATGCATCTGACCAATGTGCATTGTTCGTTTTTATCTGCAGCATGAAAATCGTCAATAAATTGCAGGTGTTCACCGTGCAAGAGATCTGCGCAAGGACCTTTCACAAATGACAAAAATTCGTGGAAATGACTTAAATAATAGTAGGTAGGCAGTTTTTTCATGGCTTAATTGCTTTAGTAACGATTTATAAGGAACTGTTTTAACGCTTGCTTCTTGCCGTGGCAGGAGCATATTAAACAATTACTGGTTAAAAATACAGTGATAGGGCAATTCCGCTCAATAATAAAAGAAACAACGCGAAAATTCGCAATTTCTGTTGGAAGTTAGCTACAGCGAATCGTCATCGTGGCCTTCGCCACGATGACGTCTTTCTTCCAATATCAGGTCAAATATAAATAGCCAATTTATACATCAAACTCGACAAATTAAATCAAATGATTTAATCTTTTGATTTAATTTAACCGTACTCTAGTTTTGATTCGTTTGATTTCGCTAACAACGTCATCGTTCGCATAATATTTTGATCGTTGATTACAAAGGAGTTTTCATGAAAGCAAAAATGCTCACGGCAAGGCCACAAGGTCATTTGCTCACACTTCTTGCGCTAGTGTTAACGTTAAGCGCATTTATCAGCGGCTGCAGTGAGACCAAAGATCACAATGCGATTATGAAAACCGTGTTTGCCGTTTCGCCTGAGCCTGCAGACAAGCAGGTAGAAAGAACTCTCTCGGGCGTCTTGCAGCCGGTGGACCAAAGCGTGCTGAGCTTCGAAATTCCAGGGGTTATTGAAAAGGTCAACGTAAATTTAGGCGATAATTTTAAAAAGGGTGATGTACTGGCCACAATTGAAGATAAGGTATTTCAATTGGCGGTACGTCAACGCGAAGGGCAATTGTCTGAAGCGCAGGCTCGTCTGACTGAAGCCGAGTTGGATTTGCGGCGTAAAACCCAACTTGTTGCCTCGGGAGCTGTCTCTCAGGCAGAAGTTGATGTTGCTCAAGCGCGCTTTAAATCCTTAAGTGACCAGGTTGAAATCGCTAAAGCTCAGCTTGCAATGGCTTATGAAGATTTAGCTGACACAAAGCTAGTCGCCCCTTATGATGGAACGGTCGCTCAGCGACATATCGAACCTTCTCAACAAGTCTCCCCTTCCAACGCTATTTTTACCATTCAGGGCAGCAATGCTCTGGAAGTATCTGTCCTGGTTCCTGAATCCATGATCAATCAAATTAAAGTAGGCGATACCGCGAATGTGGATATTATTGTTAATCAAGCGCGCCAGCGAATAGCCGGAACGGTGTTTGAGCGAGGTAATCAGGCGCAACGAGCCAATGCTTTTCCGGTTACGGTGGCTTTAGATGCATACTCAAGCGATTCAGGCGATACGTTAGTTGATGCATTCGTTGATAAAAACGCGCCTTTGCCTTTGTTACAAGCAGGTATGTCAGCCGAAGTCACCTTTGTTTCCAAAGTCAAAGATATTGCTAGCAATAGCCTGCGCGCACCTTTGTCGGCGGTCGCAGCCGGGGCGAAAAATTCGCACTACGTTTATGCCTTGGTAAAAAATAGCGATGTAAATCAAAGCGAGCAATCAAAGCAAGATACACTCGTAACTTACGGATTTTATACCTTGAGAAAAGTCGAGGTAGATGTCGAATTGTTGCAAGATGATTATGCTATTTTTACAGCCTCTCAAGACCTTGATCAAATCGTGCGATCAGGTTTGGATTTTTTACGCGAAGGGCAGCAGGTAAAAGTCGCCAATGAATATCCTCAAACCATCAATCAATAGGGCTTGAGACGACATGAATATTTCTGGATTAAGCCTTGTTTACAACCGACTGCTCATGGCGGTAGTCGTCTCGCTGATGGTGTTTGGTGCGTATAGTTATTTTAATTTGCCTGCGCAAGAAGACCCAAAAGTGACCATCCGAGAGGCTGTTGTTACCACCACTTTAGAAGGTTTTCCTGCTCAGCGTGTTGAACTACTCATCACAAAAACACTTGAAGAAGCCATTCAAAAGCTGCCTGAGGTGAAAGAGATACGCTCGGTGTCATTGGTGGGACAATCGATAATTCATGTGCAAATTGAAGATGAATACAATGAGCTCGACCAAATCTGGGATGATATGCGTCAGGAAATCGATTTGGTGGTTAATGAATTACCGCAAGGTACCAGCACTCCTCGCGTAAACGATAGCTTTGGCGATGTGGCCGTCTTAACGGTGGCGCTTCTGGCTGAAGAGGATATTTCGTGGGGTGAACGCTTTGATATGGCGCAGCATATTCGCGACTTTATGTTCACTGTTGAGGGCACAAAAAAAGTCGATTTGCTGGGTATTCAGCCTGAACAAGTCGTTATCGAAATTGCAAATGCAAAACTGGCGCAGCTTGGCGTCGCGCCTAATTTAATGATTCAGGCGCTGCAGCAGCAAAATATCATCCGACCCGGAGGAACAATAGACGCAAATGGCACTAATTTAACGCTGCAACCAACCGGTAATTACGAGTCGATTGACGATATCGCCAATACCTTGATCACCGTGCCTGGTCTTGAGCAATCCATTCAAGTCAAAGATATAGCGATGGTGAGTCGTCAAACGGTTGATCCACCTGTTCGCACTGCCTACTTTAACGGCGAGCCGGCCATTGTTTTTGCCATCGCTAAAGATGACGCGACTGACGTGCTGGCCTTTACGCCAGAGATGGAAGCGCTGATAAACGATATGCAGCAATCCATCCCGGCAGGCTACACATTAGAAGTCATTACTCGACAGGCTGATGTTGTGACGGCTGCGGTTGAAGGCGTGAGTTTCAACGTTATTCAAACCTTATCAATTGTTTCAGCGGTGGTCATTTTATTTTTAGGGCTTAGAACGGGCATCATCGTTGGCTCAATTGTGCCATCAGTGATTTTAATTACCTTGTCGGTGATGGCATTCAGCGGCATGGCGCTGGAAAGAATGTCATTGGCAACCTTAATCATTGCGCTTGGTGTGCTGGTAGATAACGGTATTGTGGTGGCCGAAGATTTCAAGCGCCGTTTAGAAGAAGGTGAAGACAGAAAAGACGCCGTTCTTCAGGCGGGTTCGACACTGGCAATTCCTTTGCTCACCTCGTCGTTAACCACGATTTTAGTGTTTTTACCCCTGATGCTTGCAGACAGCGCATCAGGCGAATACACGCGCTCTGTCTCCTTGGTGATTTTGATTTCGCTGTTGATATCGTGGTTTCTGTCTCTGTCAGTGACACCACTGCTTTGCTATCACTTTGTTGAAATTAAAACCAAAGAAGAGCAAGGCATTGTACGACAAAAGATCAATGCTGTGTTTGACCGCATCAACCCCACGTATGAGATGCTTCTGCGCTGGGTACTTGCCCACAAAGCTGTTTTTCTCATCGCCATGCTGGTGCTGTTTTTCGCGGGTGGTTTTGGAATGAGTCAGGTCCCGGTTAAGTTTTTTCCCGACTCAGACCGCTCGCAGGTGCTGGTTTATATGGATTTACCGGCGGGCAGCTCCATGCGTGAAACAGAAGATGTTATGCACAAGGTGATGCAGGATTTAGATGACAAGTCAGCTTTTCCTCACATCAAAAAACATGTGGCCTATGGCGGTTTTGGCGGCCCGCGATTTGTACTTTCCCTCACCCCTATCGACACTGAACCGCACAAAGCCTTTTTTATGATTGATGTGGGGGACCGTAAACACACCCAGCCGACAATTGATGCATTAAGAGAAATGTTTGCCAGCAAATATCCGCAAGTGGCTGCGCGCGTGACCAAAATGTTTCTGGGCCCTTCAGACTCCAGCAAAATTGATGTACAAATAAAAGGACCTGATGCTGAGTTCATTTTTGAAAAGGCCCAGGAAATAGAGGCTATTTTACGAAGCGTAGAAGGCTCTTATGATGTCCGGAATGACTGGGAAAATCGCGTTACTCAAATCAAAATTAATGTGAATCAGCAACAGGCGCGCCGCGCCGGGGTAAGTTCACAAGATATTGCACAATCGCTACAAAGCTATTTCAGCGGCCTTGTGGTCACTGAGTTTAGAGAAGGTGACGATATTTTGCCTGTCATTTTCAGAGCGCCAGAGACAGAACGATTCAAATTGGATCGGCTTGAAACCGTAACTGTTTTTTCATCAGGCCTGGAGCAAAATATTCCTTTGATGCAGGTGGCAACCTTGGAATATGAAACCGGTTTTGCTCGCATCGCACGAGAAAATTTGTTTCGTACCGTTACCGTTGAGGGTAAAAACGCGCTAATGAACGCAGAAGATATGGTGCCCAAAATAGAGCCTGCATTAAATCAGCTACGCGACAGTCTACCTTACGGCTATAGCATTGAATACGATGGCGTGATTGATGATTCAAAGAACTCTCAGGAGTCACTGAATAAAAATTTGCCGCTGTGTATTGCTATTATTTTGCTTTTGCTTGTTGGGCAATTTAAGTCCTTCAGACGCACTGCCATCATCATAACGACGATTCCGCTTATTATCATTGGTGCGGCCATAGGTTTGCATGTGCTGCAAGGTGATTTTGGTTTTATGGTTATTCTAGGTTTGTATGCATTGGCAGGTATTATCATCAATAACGCCATTGTGCTGATTGATCGCATCGACATTGAAATTAATGCGCTAAACGACAGTGAAGATAAAAACGCACAGTTTGAAGCCCTTGTTAGTGCGTGCGTAATAAGGCTTCGCCCCATTATCATGTCGACCACCACCACAATTTTAGGCTTAATGCCTTTAATTCTGGGGCAGGATGCGCTTTTCTACGCAATGTCTGGCGCCATTGCCTTTGGTCTTGCGGTAGGAACGGTATTAACCCTTGGTGTGGTTCCTGCCTTGTACGCACTATTTTTTGCAGTTCCCACCAAGCGCAGTTCCGGCAGCCAGCAACATGAGCTAGAGGTAAAAGCATGAGTTATTTAGAATTGGCACAAACTCAACGAAGCATGATCACAGACGATATTCGAAATAGCAGCACCGCCATATCGCTCATCGAGGCGGGTATTGAACAGTTTGGTTTATATGGGCTTAAAGCTACAACTCGCAGCGTGGTAGAAAAAGCAAAGGCGAATATTGCCGCTATTCCCTACTATTTCAGGAATAAAAAAGGGCTATACTTGGCGTGTATGCATTACATCGTAGATGAAATCTGGGCAGAGCTGGGTGAGGGGCTAGGTGAAGGTCTTGGCAATGAGCTTGGCAAGCAACTCAATCAGGACAGCTCTGGACTTAAATTGAATAAAGCGCAGTCAAAAGCCGCATATTTAAACATTATGGATCGCTTCTGTGAGTTCTTTTTAAAAGACCCTAAAACGCAGCGCTGGGCGCAGCTTATCATGCGTGAGCATGCCTCTCCTACTGAAGCCTACAACATTTTTTATCGACGTTATTACCAGCATATGCAAGGATTTAAAGCCAAGCTTTTGGCATGTTGTTTAGGTAAAGATGAAAATGATCCAAGGGTGAAAGTGCAAAGCCATGCATTGTTTGGGCAAGCCATTAGTTTTTTGGTCGCGCGCGAATCACTCATCAGAGGCTTAGGTAAAGAGGATTTGGACGCGCAAGACATTGACATGATACGAGAGGTCATTCGCGAACAGATACTTGCTATTTTAGGAGCTGACTAACGCAGTTACCTTAGAGTTTTTTTACCTTTTGTTTGGCTACCCAGGCAAAATGCGCACTGAGTCTTTCATCAGATTTTAGTGCCTCAATGGTATTATATTGCTTGGCAAGTTCCATTTCGTTATAGGTTTTGTGAAGCCCGTCGTGGCATTTTCTACAAATGTCGATCCCACTCGCCAGTTCCGCTTTCGTAAAATGCTTTTTGAAATGGCTGCGCCTATGCATTTTTTTCGGAATAAGATGGTGAAACGTAAGATTCACATCGCGACCACACAAGGGGCAGAGACCCTGTCTTTGACGTTTAGGTGTGTTTTTCGTTTGTCCTTTCATGCTTTTTATATATGCATGTTTACATCAAATAGATTTTTGAGCGGTTTGAAATACTTCATTGTAAACGGACAAGATTCTGGTCTTGAGGCTGACAAATTTTTGTCAAAAAAGTCATCTTTTTGGCAAATTACCCTCGGGCTCTTGTAACAAAATTGAAACATAAATTAAATTTCGTTAACAGACAGTGACTTGGCTATTTTGTGCGCAAAAAAGCTGTAGTAGCGCTGTAGATTTCATTAATATTGCCGCTTAAGTATTCATGCATGGAATGTGTGAGAAGTTGCTTTGTTGAGGAGATTGAAAATGAACGAACCACAAAAAACGTCTGCAGAAGTTATTGATATCGTTGTAGATTTGGCATCAAAAGCCAGTAAGATCGGCATAGTTTGCTTCGTTTTAAGCATTTTGATTTTAATGGGTTATTAAGTCTGGCCACATCTGAAGCTTCATAGATTAAACTCCGCATAATTTATGTGAAGGTTACAGATAAATTGACTCAAACAAACACTCCCACTTAAGGCGTGTTGTTGTTAAACTTCGGTTTACCAAACTTAAAGCACGGGACGCTGCGCGATTTGAATGCCGTCAAAAGCAAATAAGCGCTCATCATGAATCATTCTGAACATCACGCTCACATTCTAAACGATTTTGTAGCTGCGTTAGGTCAGCCCTTCGTCGAAGTTAAACAAAATAAAACCGCCCATTATCGGAAAGGCTGGCGCTCGGGCGAAGGGGAGGCTCTATGCGTGTTGTTTCCTCAAAGCTTGTTGCAATTTTGGTCAGCGCTTCAAATATGCGTAAATCATAAAACCATCATTATTGTGCAAGCTGCCAACACCGGTTTAACCGAAGGCTCTACACCAAAAGGCAAAATGGGCAAAAGCGATAGTGATTACGATAGGCCAGTGGTTGTAATAAATACGCTGGCCATGTCATCGTTGTTCGTGCTTGGAGACGATGATAAAAAAGGTGAACAGGTGCTGTGTTTACCCGGTGCCACCTTACACACACTTGAAAAAACACTTAAACCTTTAAAGCGTTCGCCGCATTCTGTTATCGGCTCTTCCTGCTTGGGGGCATCCATTGTTGGTGGCGTTGCGAATAATTCAGGAGGGGCGCTTGTCAAACGCGGCCCTGCGTACACTGAACTTGCCTTATTTGCTAAGGTAAATGAGCAAGGTGAGTTAGTGCTAGTTAATCACTTAGGTATAGATTTGGGTGATACCCCGGAAGAAATGCTTACAAATTTAGAGTCGGGGAATTTCGCGAAAAGCTTAAACTCTGGCGATGATAAATCAAGTGGAAAAAAAGCCAGTGCTTCAGATTATCCCGCTCACGTAAGAGACATCAATGCTGATACGCCTAGCCGATATAACGCTGACCCTAGTAAACTTTATGAAGCAAGCGGTTGTGCAGGAAAAATTGCGGTATTCGCGTTACGCCTAGATACTTTTGCGACGCCGCAAAAAGAACAAACTTTTTACATAGGCACAAATGACGCACAAGTGCTGACTCGCCTGCGCCGCAGTATTTTGAGCGATTTTGAACACCTCCCCGAGGTAGGCGAATACATGCACAAAGATATGTATCGCATTTCTGAAAAGTACGGAAAAGACACCTTTTTAAGCATCAAACACTTCGGCACAGATGCTATGCCTAAACTTTTTGCCATTAAAGGTCGGGTAGATGCGTATCTGCGTAAAATTAATAAACGATTGCCACTCATACCTCATGAGCTAAGTGATATTTTTATGCAATTTATAGCGCGGCTGCTTCCTCACCATTTGCCGAGCAGAATGCAAGGCTTTTATTACAAATACGAACATCACCTGATATTAAAAATGAGCGACGGTGGTATTGAAGAAGCAAAAGCGTTTTTACCCGGCTTTTTTGCTCAAACTGAAAATGAAGGCGATTTTTTCGAATGCAATGAACAAGAAAGTCAGGCTGCTTTTTTGCATCGATTTGCCGCGGCCGGGGCAGCAGTGCGTTATCAAACATTGCATCAAGATAAAGTCGGAGAAATCCTTGCCCTAGATATTGCACTTAAACGCAACGAACTTAATTGGGTAGAAAGCCTTCCTGAAGAAATTTCATCGCAGATAGAATTATCCCTGTATTACGGTCACTTTTTTTGCCACGTTTTTCATCAAGACTATGTGCTAAAAAAAGGCGCTGACGCAAAAGCCGTTAAACAAGCAATGCTGGCGCTTTTAGATGAACGCGGCGCAAAATATCCAGCCGAACACAATGTTGGGCATTTATACGAAGCTGAAAAAGCGCTGCAAAGTTTTTATCAGTCGCTAGACCCTACCAACACATTTAATCCTGGCATTGGCAAAATGAGCAAACATCGCCGTAACTGCGCCTGTTGTTAAAACTATTCTAAAGCGCTTTAAAAAAAGAACCAGCCAATCAAATTTTCAGTAATTAAACTTCAGTACTTAAACTAAGCATAGACAACAGGGAAGTTGAAAATTGAGGAGTTTATGAGCCTAACACGCCCTGAAAAATTTGAGTGTCCATACTGCATGACCTACAACGACATCGAAATAGATGAAGATAACGATATCGGTCAGCAGCAGATTGTTGATTGCCAAATTTGCTGTTCACCCATTGAAATATATGTTCAGGATACGGGTTTCGGACTAGAGATTATTGCAAAACGGGATGACGAGTAATGAGTTTGACGAACAGTGAGTGCGTTTACAGCAGTGAATCCATCCAGCACATGGAGAAATTTGAGCGGGCGAACTTTGTTAATAGCCTATCAGGTTTTAAAAGCGCCAATTTAATTGGCACAAAATCCAAAAACGGCATCACAAATTTAGCCATAGTGAGTAGCGTATTTCACGTCGGTGCTAATCCGCCGCTGATTGGTATGTTAATGAGACCACACACCGTTGCGCGCGACACACTGCAAAACATTAAAGACACCGGTTATTTCACTATAAACCACGTAAATGCCGATATTGTAAAAGAGGCGCATTTAAGTTCAGCGCGTTTTGACAGCGATAAAAGTGAATTTGAGGCTACTGGACTTACGGAGCAGTACAGTACTCGTCTGGAAGCGCCTTACGTTTCTCAAAGCCATATTAAAATAGGTGTAAAGTTAAAAGATATCCAGCTTATTGAATTAAACAAAACGGAGTTGGTGATTGGCGAGATTGTTGAAGTTGTTACCGCGAATAATTACAAAGCCGATGACGGCTACATCAATATTGAAGCGGCAGGTTCGATAGCGGTTTCAAGTTTAGATGGCTATCACACCACCTCGAGAATTGCGCGTTTTGCCTATGCAAAAGCGGGCGAAGAAGTGCGCGAGTTGGAGGAGTAGTTCAATGATCCCAAATTTTGATCAACTATTAATCGTGTGCGGTATAGCGCTTGCCTTTGTAGCAGCCATTGTTTGGATATTAATGAAACTGCCGGTGGATGAGGAGCAACAAAAGGCCGATACAGACAAAGAGGATCCCGGCACATGAGTTTTCTTGGCCCATTAAAAATGATGCCGTACAGAAAATGCAACATTGATCTGCATCTAAATCGAACCAAATTGAATTTGGTGAATCCAAATTCTTAGTGTATAACTATAAACAGTTGAATTTATATTTCATTCGTCTTGTTGAGGATGTGTGATTTTAGCGCTTCTTTCAATTGACAAAGGCTCACCGCGTGGTGAGCCTTTGTCGTTTAAGGTCTAGCTAAAAAAGAATAATTATCATTATTGTTAGATTGAGCAAGCTACGAATGTTGCACAAAACAAGAATGAACAATCATTTGTTAACGAAAAAGGAAAAGCTATGAAAAATCTTGATCGCCGTGACTTTTTAAAGCTATCAGGCACCACTTTAATTGGTATGACGCTTGGTGGTGTGGCATTGCGTGCAAATGCCCAGGAAAAGCTGGAATTGGATGACCCAACTGCTGTAGCGCTTAAGTATACGCACAATTCAGAAGTTGAAGGTGCCAACTGTGCAAACTGTATGTATATCCAAGGTGAAGAAGGTGCTGAATGGCGCCCTTGTGGCATCTTCCCAGGCAAAGTAGTAGCTGCTGACGGCTGGTGTTCAGCTTGGATGAAAAAAGGCTAAGTGATCAAGTAAGGCGCTTACCTTATTAGAAAGTATCAGCAAAAAGCCAGCATGTAGCTGGCTTTTTGTTTGGCGAAGCGTTTATCGACTTTACCGCTCTACCGATCTAGCGCTTTCATCGCCTTTTTAAATTGGCTGTGCTCAAAACTACCAGAAGCAAGTTCAGGTTCGATACGCTTATTAGATGCTTGCTCATACTGATAGGCAATATTCAAAAGTGTTGCCTCATCCCATGCAGTGCCCATAAAACTCACATTAACAGGTAACCCTCGCATGCTTCCCATGGGCACAGACACTTGCGGGTAACCGGCGATAGCCGCCATCCACCCGGCACCGGCAAAACCGCCCGGAAAGCTGTCGCCATATATCGGATCAATTAAAAATGCGGGCGTTTGAGAAGGCATCATTACAGCGTCGACGTCATATTCTTTGAGTAATTTGTCGATACCATCCTTGCGGGTTGATTGCTGTAAAAAACGCAAAAGTTCTTTATAGTCTTCGTTATAACCTTGCGTTGCCTGTGCATCAATAAATAAAGACTGACCAAAAATCGCCAGTTCGCGTTCGTTTGCTTTGTTAAACGCAATTAATTGTTCCAAGCTTCGAACTTCCACGTCAGGTGCAGCTTGGGATAAATACTTATTTAGCTCATGTTTAAACTCAATCAACAACAACTGCGTAGCCTTGGGCCAAAAACCTTCAGGCGTTTCGTATTTATCAATTTCTACAATTTCTACGCCCTGCGATTCAAGCACCGAAACCGCTTCATCCAATGCGTCAACAATTTCCTTATGATCAGACTGCACGGCTCTAAAAACCGCAATGCGTTTGCCTTTTAATGGCGTGTCTAACACTTCAACATAGTTTCGTTTGTTTTTATCAGCGAGCGTTGTAGCAGGGTCGGTGGTATCGCTGCCTGCCATGACGCTTAGCATCAGCGCGGCATCTTTTACTGTGCGCGTCATAGGACCAGCGGTATCTTGCGTAACAGAAATAGGCACAATATGCGTGCGTGAAAGCAAGCCAACGGTAGGCTTGACCCCAACAATGCCATTCATCGCAGAAGGACAGATAATACTCCCGTTGGTTTCAGTTCCAATACCAAGCGGTGAAAAATGCGCGGCAATAGCTGCACCTGTGCCAGATGACGAGCCACAAGGTGTTCGATCAAGGCTGTGGGGGTTTCGGGTTTGTCCACCTACTGCACTCCAGCCGGAAACAGAATCTTCATCACGAAAATTAGCCCACTCAGACAAATTGGTTTTGCCAAGAATGATTGCGCCAGCTTCCTTTAAACGCTGAATGATTGGCGCATCTCGCTTTGTGTGATTGTTGATCAAAGCCAAACTGCCAGCCGTGGTGGGCATATTCGATGTTTCAATATTGTCTTTTACTAACACTGGAACGCCGTGAAGCGGTCCGCGCAGCTTTCCTTGCTTTGCTTCTTGGTCGCGCTCAGAGGCAATTTTTAAAGCCTGTGGATTTAATGCAATAATAGATTGCACTTGCGGTCCGTCGCGATCCAGTTCTGCTATGCGCAACAAATAGGCATTGACTGCTTCAACAGCCGTAATCTCTTGCACGGCTATCTTTTGCTGCAGTTCGGTGGCGCTCAGTGCCGTGATATCTTGTGACGCATCATCTTTATTTAGTGCAAAAGCATTAGCAGTAAATACCATCAAAAAGGCTGTGGTGAGCATGGCTTGAAGTGAACGAAAACGATTATTTATTTGAAGTCTTCGATAAAATGGCACACTAGTAACGTTATTCATTTGCAAATTATTCTTTTTTTCAGGAATTACCGTGTAACCAACGTTAAGCCACTTTTACTTAATAGGCAATACAGGATAAAAGCTTCAACCTTTTTACCGATACTAATATCAACTTTTTCCTGATGATTTGCGTGTTAAAGATCGGAAAAACAGTTATTTTGAAAAATAAAATATATAAATCAATAATTTAAAAATGTTTTGTTATAATATTTCAAAATTTTCAAGCGCTAAAAATTTACACTCTGGTTATAGGAGAATAGATTTTAATAACCACTAGTTATCGAAAACGCTAATCTTTACCCTATATTTGGCGTAAACCTCTCTAAACAAAGTGTTAACACTTTAAATTAAAGAAGTTGTAATTCAGTCAATTAGGTTAAAGGAAATATTATGAAAAAGCTGTTATTAGGTGGTTTATTGACGATGGCAAGTGCATCTGTACTTGCAGCAGATGTATGCGAAGGCTACGGACCCCAAACCAGTCGAGACATTGACCAGCGCGATGGTGAAAATAAGGTTGTTTTTTCAATGGCGCCTCCTTCCACTCAAATGAATTTGTGTAATATCCATTTCCATAAAAACGCAGAGCACAGAGCAAAAGACTTTTCAGTGCCTGCAACTGAAGGAGCTGGATTTATGTGTGGCATGAGCCAAAACCTGACCGCAGCGGAGCTGAAAGCACCTGAAGGTAAAGTGTGCGGAAACCTCAAGCCGGGTGATACCATTGAAATGCATTGGGTACATACCTCATGTGACGTCGCACCAGGCCCCGGCCTTGGAAGCTGTTTATCAGACAAATGTGCCAACCCAGACTTACGTGTTGAAACGCAAGTTTTCACCCTTGTGAACGACCCAGATGCCCTTGACTTCAATGATATGGATTACGACGGTAATGTTGTAAACGGCTATCATCAGCCTAAAATGATCCCCGATACAACAGGTGAGCCAGTTGAGTTTTTAGGTTCAACAACTGGCCCGTCATATACCGAACAAGTGTGTTCACCACTTCAAGTTAGCTGGTCAGTGCGTCCAAGCTGCGCGAAGCTGGATATAAACAGTATTGCTAAATGGTGTGAAAGCAATGAGTTTGAAGAGCGTGAAGGTCATGGCGTTCGCGAATTGGTAACAGACAAGCGTTTATTGTCAGTTATTAACTAAGTTCGATTTACATACATTCCCAATGTGTGACTTTAGGCCGGGCATTTTGCTCGGCTATTTTGTTAATCTTTTTCCTATTTAAAGCGCTTATTCCCTGAAGTCTTTATAAAGAATGCCGATAAATTCCTTAACATCCATCTAATCGGTACATCATGACAGCAGTAAAACGATATACCCTTCCTGTAGAAAAGCTCAAACCTGGCATGGTGATCCATAGCATCGCCGTTCAATCGGGTAAGCTGGTAGTAAAAAAGAAAGGAAGAGTGCGCCACTTAAACATCATCGATCAGCTCATTGCTAGTGGCGTGGAATCTGTTGTGATTGAACATAAAGTCGCCAATCCTAAAACTTCGGCGAAGCCAGCTTCGCCTCCAAAGCTGCCAAAAAAGGCTGATGTGGCTAGCAAAAGTGAGCAAATAAAAGAAAGCGAGATCAAAGAGCAACTTGAGACCATAGATTTGCACGACGAGTTTGAATCTGAAGAGGTCCTGGCATTTCCCAAGCTTTCAACACCCACGCCAAGTAGCTTTGAAGATGAGCTAGATATTGCTGAAGGGCTGGTTATTGAATGTAAAAAGCTCCATAAAAAGCTGGCACTGAATATCGAAAAAGGACTTAAAATTGATGTAAGCGAATCAAAAAAGCTGGTGTCGGAGTTACAGCTTTCTTTAATGCGTAATCCAGATGCATTGCTGTGTTTAAGTATGATCCGAAATGAAGGCCAATACTTGAGTAACCATGCCATGCATACATCCATTTTAATGTGTCACTTTGCGCAGCATTTAGGTTTTTCTGAAGTGGATTGCCAGCGCCTTGGTTTGCTTGGTTACTTTTTTGATATTGGCATGCTTAAAGTGCCAAAGCACATCTTGAATAAGCAAGGCCGCCCAACTGAAGAAGAGCATAAGCTCATTCAGGCGCACGTTTGGCACTCACTTGAGTTGCTAGAGCCACTGAAACTCGACAATGAAATAAAACTTGCCATTGAACAGCACCATGAGCGCTTAGACGGCAGCGGCTATCCGCATCAACTTATTGCTGAAGACATACACAAATTCAGCCGAATGCTTGCGATTGTGGACTGTTACGATGCAATGACCACCAACCGCCCGCACCAGAAAAAATCAACGCCCGCATCAGCCTTAAAGATGATCTCCAACAAAGAATTTGGTTACGATACAAAACTTGCAATGCAGTTTATTCGCTGTATGGGTGTTTATCCTGTAGGTAGTTTGGTTGTGCTGTCGAATAACCATATTGCTGTTGTGATAAAAACCAATCGAAAAGATGCGCTTAAACCAAAAGTACGGCAGTTCTATAATATTTCAGGCAACGAGTATGTTGATACCGTCGATATCAACCTGGCCGATGGCATTGAAATAAGTATACAAAAGCCGACTCTGGCAGAGATTTATCAAATCGACATTAGTCGAGCTGGTTTATAAAATAGCGTTTATGCTTTATGCAATTTTGTCGATATAAAGCATGTGTTTTTCATTTTTAGGCAATTCTTATGACGCTTCCCTGGTTAGAGAAAGGTAACCATGTCTACCGCGGCGTGCTGATTTTTCAATTTGTGTTAACCCTCTTTATTGGTTATGTCACCGACTCTTTATTACTCGGGCTTGGTGCGGGCATTTTTATATTATCACTGCCCTTAGCAATGTTTAGTCTTGCTAAAGATGCCGCATTGACACGACACGCAGCAGTAATCGCCACGCAACTTTTTGCTGCACTTCATATACAGCAAACAGGCGGCGTGACCTTCATGCATTTTGAAATTTTTGCTGTGATGGCCGTAACGACAGTTTATCGCGATTGGAAAGTGGTCTTATCAAGCGTGTTGGTGGTCGCGTTTCATCACATCGGATTTTACGCCTTACAAGTAAATGGCTCGCCGGTATATATCTTTGAGCAGAATTATCTAACCCTGTACATCCTTGCAATACATGCACTGTTTGCGATCTCAGAAGGTATAGTACTCGCATTTATTAGCATTCAGTCTCGGAAAGAAGCGATGTCAGCATTGGAGCTGTCAGACGCTATTCATCAAATTATGAAAGACAAAGACGCTTTTGACTTAAGTGTCAGAACCTCTAAAACAAGCAAATCTTTAGCGGAATTTAATACCTTAATTGATGCGTTTTCTTCGTTTATCGGCCAGACAAAAAGCGTTGCTGATAGTATCGCAGACGTCTCTGATGAAATCGATCTGCTCTCAAAAGAAATGAAACAAGCTAGCTTTAACACGAGTGGTCAGGTGTCGACAATAGCGGCGGCCACTGAAGAAATGACGGCGAATAACGACGACGTTGCCGAGCGCGCGAACAACGTAAATCGTCTCTCAAGCGATGCCAAAGAATCCAGTGTTAAAGCTAAAAGTGTTGTAGTGCGGTCAAATCAAGAAGTATCGTCTTTACAAAAAGATTTGGGAACGACCTCTGATGCAATCGTTTTGTTATCGGAAAAGTGTCATCAGATAGAAAGTTTTATGGCTTCAATTAAAGCTATTTCTGAGCAAACAAACCTTCTGGCGTTAAATGCAGCAATAGAATCTGCGCGAGCGGGTGAACACGGTCGCGGCTTTGCTGTTGTGGCTGATGAAGTGCGACAGCTAGCGATGCGCACCAAAGAAAACACAGAGCAAATCAGTGAAATAACCGCCGATTTAATTCAAGTTTCGAATGCATCGGTAGAAAAAATGAAAAGCTGCGTAGAGAAATCATCGTCGGTCTCCAACTCCTCCGATTCAGCAAAAACGATTATAGACACGGTGGCGCAGCATATTTCATCAGTAAGTGAGCAGATGCTCTCAGTCGCAAGTGCGATTGAAGAGCAATCTATAGCTTCATCTGAAATTTCAAAGTCGACAAATATGCTTGCTAATACTTCAGAAGAACTATCTGAAAATGCAGAAAAAACGGATGCCAGTTTTAATGCGCTTAGCGCTCAAATTCGCGCTTTAAGACAAGAGTTAGCGAGGTTTAAGTAAACTTATCAAGCTGAGGTTATAGTGTAAATTTGGCACAAACAAATTAATTAGCTATTCTGCTTAGATGACAAATAACTACTATAACCTTCACGCCGAGCAGTATTTCAACGAAACGATTTTAGCTCCGCTTGCAGAGTCATGTTTAAATTTCCAGTCCAAATCGACATAACACTTTTCTGTGTAGATATGTTCGACATATCAAAACTAAATCCATTCGACCCCGAGAAAATATGGATACAATAGTATCCATATTATGTTCTATTTCGTTATAATAGATATAACTGTATCCACGTGATTGTTGCTGATGAATTTTACCTTACTTGATGATACCGATGTAAGCCAAGCCTATGCGACTTATTTGCGGGAGTTACGCAGGCGCGCAAAGTTGTCACGAGTTGCGTTGGCTGAGCGAAGCTGCGTACCTGCGGCCACCATTAAAAAGTTTGAGCTGACCGGGCAAATTTCATTTCGCCAATTGCTGTTGCTATGGCAGACCCTTGATTCGCTAGAGAGGCTTTATCAGCTCACGCAACCTAACAAAGAGCGCACCACTATGCCCTCCAGTATTGATGAGGTGCTAAAAAATGACTTTTAAACCCATTCAAAAACTCACCGTCACCCGCACCTTAAGTTCAGGAGAGCAGGTTCCTGTAGGGGTCTTGGCTCAGAATCGGCAAGGTGCTTTTTTTCAGTATGTAGACAGCTATTTAGAGCAGTTTGCCAATTTATCACCTTTTACTTTGCAAGCGAACACGCAAGTTCAAGCCGCACCTAAAGAGCCGCATCAAGGTGTACATGGTGTATTTGGAGATTGTTTGCCCGATGGATGGGGCATGCTGTTACAAGATCGTATTTTTCGGCAAAAGGGCATCCTGCCTAATCAATTAACGGCGATGGATAGGTTAGCCTTTGTTGGTGATAAAGGTATGGGAGCATTGTCTTTTTCTCCGGTGTCTGAGTTTTCAGCCACCACGCACGCGGATATTGATTTAGCAACCTTGGGCTTAGAAGCACAAACGCTGTTCGATGCTTCAATGTCAGATTATATAGACGCTAACCGCGATCACTTAGATGAGCATTCTCAACAGGTGTTGGCCGCATTAGCCGCCGGAGGTAGTTCGGGTGGAGCAAGGCCCAAGGCGCAGATTTATATGCCCGCAGGGGAAACTCAGCAGTGTCGAACCTTTGCTCAGCCTGGAGATGAGGCTTGGCTGGTTAAGTTTACCTCTAAAAATCTCGCACTCGGGCATGAAGAAGGTTTGTGTGAGGCAGTCTATTTGCAAATGGCAGAACTTGCTAAGTGTCAACCGCCGCAATGGCAACTCATTGAAGCACCAACTACAAGCGGTGCGTCTGCGTGGTTAGCGCTTAAGCGTTTTGATTATGTCACTGAACAGGCCGGTTTGGGCAGCAAGCGCAGTGCAGGTCGATTGCATATGCACAGCGCTTGCGGGCTGCTGGATGCAGACTTTAGAACGCCAAGCTTAGATTATATTGACTTGATCAAAGCTAGCCGTCAGTTGTGTAAATCTCCAGCTGCTGGACAACTGCAATTTCGCCGTGCCATGTTTAACCTGCTGTCGTCTAACCAAGACGACCACAGTAAAAACTGGGCGTTTTTGCAAGCGGATGACGGTCAATGGGATCCTGCACCTTTTTACGATGTTACTTACAGCCCACATCCATTCAACGAACACGCCACTGCGTTCGGAGGTTATGGCAAAGCGCCACCGCTTAAGGTGATACAAAAACTAGCGAGAAGTGCTGGCTATGGGAGTTGGCATGAGGCAAAGCAAGTCATTGAAGAAGTTGCAGAAGCCATTAGTCAATTTACTTATCTTGCGACGCAGCAAGGGATCAGCAAAACTACAGTGTCTGCGATTGCTAAGACATTGGGCCAGCGTAAACAGGAAAATGCAGCGCTGTTTTAATAAAAGTAAAGTAAACTTGTCGAGCTGATGAGGTTATAGTGTAAATTTGGCACAAACAAATTAATTAGCTATTCTGCTGTAATGACAAATAACTACTATAACCTTCACGCCGAGCAGTATTTCAACGAAACGATATTACTGCCAATGGACGATGTGATAGCGCGATTTTTACAACGCATACCCGAAGACGCGAAAATACTTGATTTAGGTTGTGGCTCAGGTCGTGATAGCCTTTATTTTATTGAAAAAGGATTTTCAGTAACAGCCATTGATGGTAGCGAGGCATTGGCAAAAAGAGCATCGCAGCTTATTGGGCAAGACGTGTTGGTCCAGGATTTTCGTGCACTGTCTTTACCATCTGAGTTTGATGGAATTTGGGCGTGTGCCAGTTTGTTGCATCTACCTAAAAAAGACATGCTGCCTGTGTTGCATTACCTTAAAGCTCACCTCTCACCAAATGGTATTTTTTTCGCTTCTTTTAAAGCTAAAAGCAATGCAAAGGCTAAAGCAAAAAGCGAAGAGATCATGTTTGCAGACGAAGGCGTGGATTCAAGAGGGCGTTTTTTTGCATATTATGAAATGGATGAGTTGATTGCTGTGTTTCAACAAGCTGGTTTTCAAGTTGTCGAGCAATGGCAAGAGTGCAAGCCGTTGCGCGAAAGTATGCAATCCTGGCTGAACGTGATTGTTACGCATGCAAACTAATACAAAGCATCAAATTAGCTTTGGTGATGAAGATCCATTTTTGCCGCACCTGCTTGAGGCGATAAATCGCTCGGCACGAATAGACTTTGCTGTGTCTTTTATAAAAATGTCGGGCTTACAACAGATTCTGTCGGCATTGCTTGATGCAGGTGAACGTGGCGCATCCATTCGTATATTAACCAGTGATTATTTATACATCACCGAGCCATCAGCACTAGGCACTTTAAATTCATTAACGAATATACAAAGCTATCTATTCGCAGCGCGAGAGCAAAGTTTTCATGTAAAGTCCTATATCTTCTGCTATCGCGATGAACACAAAAAGCAAAATGACGGTATCGCATTTATTGGTTCAAGCAACCTTTCAAAGGCGGCATTGACCAATGCTTTCGAGTGGAATATGGGCGTTCAACAACAACGAGAGCCTGCGATGTTTGCAGCAATACAAACGGCTTTTGAGGAGCTCGTAAAGCACCCATATACGTCAGTGACAAATGATATCATCATTGCCGATTACGCGAGAAAATATGACCAAAATCGCCAATTAGCGGTGCATCACGTTGCTGAACCGCCTCCAGAGCAAACTTTCAAGCAGGTTGACGAAGTTTTTCAACCCAACAAAATACAAGAGGAAGCTTTACAAGCGCTCGCAAAGTCCAGGCATGATGGTTATCTGCGCGGTTTGGTAGTGATGGCGACAGGTACAGGAAAAACATGGCTGGCCGCTTTTGATGTTGCCAGCATAAAAGCAAAGCGTGTGCTGTTTATAGCGCATCGAGAAGAAATTTTAATCCAGGCTCAGGCCACTTTTGCTCAGCTTTTTCCGAATTACACCAGCGGTATTGTGAATGCACAGCAAAAAGAACTAACCGCGGATTTAATATTTGCTTCTGTAATGACCCTTGGTAAGGGCAACACGCTGAAGCGTTTACCTCCCGAACATTTTGATTATGTTGTGGTTGATGAATTTCATCACGCCAGTGCGCCATCATATCAAGCTGTGATGAATTACTTTACACCACGATTTTTATTAGGTTTGACCGCAACGCCAAAACGTACGGACAACGCAAATATACTTGCGCTGTGTGATAACAATTTGGTGTATCAAATTGATATGCCAACAGCAATCGCTAAATCAGTACTGGTTCCATTTCGCTACTTTGGCCTTAAAGATACAGTTGATTATACCGAGATCCCTTGGCGCAATGGTAAGTTCGATCCGGACGCGCTGACTTCAAAATTTGCCACTCAACAGCGAGCGCATCACAACTTTGTTCACTGGCAAGAGCATAAGCAAAGCCGCAGCTTAGGTTTTTGCGTATCCATTTCGCATGCTGAGTTTATGGCAGAGTATTTTTCAAATAAGGGTGCAAAAGCGCTTGCCGTGCACTCACGCTCGCATACGCCACGCAATGTTGCTTTACAAATGTTGGCCAGAGGCGAGGTTGATATCATTTTTGCAGTAGACTTGTTTAATGAGGGTACCGATTTACCCTTAATTGATACGATTTTAATGCTGCGCCCCACAGAATCAAAAATTGTTTATTTGCAGCAAATAGGGCGAGGACTGCGCCGGGCTTCGAATAAGTCGCATTTGGTGATTATTGATTATGTGGGTAATCACAATACTTACTTCACGCAATTTGAAGCATTGCTGGGTATCAATTCAACAAATGCAGAGCGCCAGGCGTTTTTAAAGAAAGCACAAGCGTTGACTCTTGATAATGGTTGTTTTGTAAATTTAGCGCCTGATGCAGTAAGTATGTTGGACAAACTCGTGCAAAGCAGCATGCTGACACATCAAGCCTTATATCAGAATTTAAGCGAAACGCTCGGTCACAGGCCGACATTGAGTGAGTACATAGAGGGCGGTGGCGATTTAAGTAAGATTCGTCATCATAGCGACTTTTGGTTCAACTTTGTGTATCAACAGGAAGGGATGCCAAAAGACGCAAAAGAAATAATCGATCTTTATGGTGCGCTGCTGGTCGAAATAGAAAAAACCGCAATGACAAAGTCCTTCAAAATGATTTTGCTCAAAGCCTTTATTGAATGTGGCGGTTTATCAGGTGCGGTTGAACTTAAGACACTTTGTAGGCGCTCATGGTACGTACTTCGTCGACACCGTGAATTTCTTAATGACTTAACAAAGCCATTACAGCGGCATATGGTCGATAGCTACTATCCAGACAGCTTTATCTCGTATTGGATTAAAAACCCAATTAATGCTTGGGTCGGTGGAAATTCGAAAAAGCGAAAAGCGTTTTTTAAAGTTGAAAATGACAAGTTTGAGCTTATAGATAGCGTATCTCAGCAGCATCAGGAATTATTGTTAAGTTGGTTGTTGGAGTTAATTGATTATAAGTTGATGGTTTATGCACTTCGAGACAATTAGCCTTGTTTGGTATTAAGGCATTCACCAGCAATTGTTTACCCAACAGCCAGCTTGGCTGTATCGTGCCACATGAATGCTGGCATGGGATGCTTTAATCTCCAGGTTATATTCATCGGTTGCGAACCTTCATACTTTACAAAATCAACAGGCCCAAAATTAACAAATCCCATTGTCTTTCCGTATTCGTCTTTTGCTTGCTCTCTCACGAACAAAATAAACGTTTTTTTGTTCAGCTTCTGGTGAATGTAGCTAAGTCCCTTGCCGGATGTTGGCTTCGAACTGTTCTGCGTTTGCCAGTGAAATAATGTAGGGCTGATAGCGTAGTCATGATACATAGTGGTTGCCGAAAACTGTTTTTCACACTTATCAAGAGTCACAAATAGCAGTTCTGTATTTGCATTTTCAATGTTTAAAACACCTTCGCGACTTGAAGATTTTCTATCAATTTTAGTGTCACCAAAAGCAATCAAAATGTGCTCTTTAGGATATCTAACGTGCATCTTAAGAGGGGAGCTGTCAACTATCTCATTTTCCACTGTTGGCATTGAAAACTCTTGTGTTTCAAGACGTTTAACTAACAATGTTACTACTTCAAGTAATTCATTTTTAAGAAGTGTATTGTTCAGCGCTTTGATACTAGACGAAATCGAATCGAATCCAGCTTGTTTAATTGTTTTATCCCAAAAATCATAATGACACATAACAGTAAATAGCTCTTTGTGCCTTTCAGGCATGGATTCGATATTGACTAAACTAGTTAGGGAAAAGTTAGACTCGCATAGGGCTTTAACAAACCTTAAATATGAAATAGATGTATTGCCTAGAATTCGATTGTTGATTGCACGATAATAAGCTGCGTATATAGGAGACTCAGCTTCATTTATATCATGCTGATTGCTTGCGGCAATTAAAGCGTTCCATCCTCCAAACTTGCCAACTTTAATTTTATAAATATCTTCTAAAGTAATGTCCGGATAGATATGCAAGAAGTTAGTCAGATTAAGCGGTAAGTCAGTAACGTGGGGGTAGCTGGAAATAAGGTTAAGTAATTTGCTTTTATTTAGCGTTGCTTGAGATATGTTCCTCAAGATCATTTTCTGAGTTTTCTCTTGTAACTCAATACGACAGCCAAGAGGAAGGTGAGGAAAACCCTGTTTCACTTCTTTAGAAATTGCTTGGTTAGTTTTGCCAACTAATGCTCTAAATTTATGTGAAAAATCATATTCAGGTCTTGAGTTACCAACAAAATCTAAAATCGTGCAGCATTCCTTGTTTTCAATTAGGCGGAGTCCTCGACCTAATTGTTGCAAAAATATAGTTAAACTCTCTGTTGGTCTTAAAAATAGTAAAGTGTCTAGTTCAGGAATATCAACACCTTCATTAAAAATATCGACTACAAATAGGACATTAATTTCTCTCGACTTTAAACGCTGCTGCTGAATATAACGGTCCCTAGAATTGTCGCTAGTGAGCACTCCACAGGGGATCTTGCTAAAAGTAAACTTCTTAGCCATATAATTTGCATGCTCTTTGCTCACACAGAACGCAAGCGCTCGCATCTGAGAAATATCAGTAACAATTTCATTGAGGCTTTGAATAATTCTGACCACCCGTTGGTCATTCAAGGTATATAAGTTGGTAAGCTCAGCAACGTCATATCGGCCTTTTGACCATGAAATTGTCGTAAGATCTGTTTCATCATCAATTGCAAAGTACTGAAATGGCGATAAATGGCGTTGATTTATTGCTTCTGGCAACCGAATTTCTGCGGCAATAACATTGCAGAAATCTTTGAGGATGTCAGCACCATCATGGCGTTCCGGTGTTGCAGTTAAGCCAACTAGTATTGTTGGCTCAAAGTGCTCTAGAATTGAACGATAGCTATTAGCTGTTACATGGTGAACCTCATCAATAACAATATAGTCGAAGTAATCGTAAGTTAAGTTCAAGCTGTAAAGTTGATTATTGAAACTCTGGATAGAAGCAAATAGGTGATTGAACTTTTCAGGCTTATATTGACCTACCAGTAACTCCCCAAATTGACTGTTTTTAAGAACTCCGCGATATGCGCTTCTGGCTTGCTTAAGTATCTCCTCTCTATGGGCTAAGAATAGAAACTTAGCCTCCGGGTGTTCATTGTAAAATCTTGCAAAGTCAAAAGCTGAAATGACTGTTTTCCCCGTTCCTGTTGCTGCGACTACAAGGTTTCTATACCTTCCATGCAGCTCTCTCTCGACCTTTAATTTCTCTAGGATGTTTTTTTGATGAGAGTGCGGTTTGATTTCAAAATAAAAGCTAGACTCACCACCATCAAACGAACCTCTAGCAGTTTGCAGGGCAATATTAAGCCTTTCCCTGCTTTTTGTTTTGCCATCAAACTGTTCGAAATCTGGCGATTCCCAGTAAGTTTCAAAGGTGCTTAGAGATTTCTCAATAATATGAGGAATTTCTTGAGAGGTGATTTTTAAATTCCACTCTAAACCGCTGGTTAAGGCTGAGTGAGATAAATTGGATGAGCCAATGTAACCAGTGTTAAAGCTAGTATTACGTATGAACAGATATGACTTAGCGTGTAGTCTTTCCCTATTCGTGTTGTAACTGAGTTTTACTTCTGTATTGGGAAGTGACGCTAAAAATTCTATTGCCTTAGCATCAGTAGCCCCCATATAGGATGTAGTGATAACTTTGAGTTGCTTACCACTGCGAGTGAAGTCCTCAAGCTCCTTCTTGAAAATCCTAATTCCAGCCCACTTTATAAATGAAACTAACCAATAAATTTTATCCGACGACTGAATTTCTCTTTTAATTTCAGTTTCGAGTGAAATGCCAACGTTACTGCCACAAAATAATTCACTCTGAGTGAGGCCAGTCAGAGGCATTATTGATTCGATGTATTTGGGAAGATCAGAGGCAACGGGATTTTGTTTGTCTAGGAGTGCGGTTAGTATCTTGCCTTGCGTATCGATTAAATTTTCGGTGATAATTTCCTTATCACCAATATTGTCGCTTAACCATTCAATGACTTTATTGGCTAGGTTTATTTGGTCAAAAATTCTATTCTCACCGTTAGGCACTGAATCCATAGCTATTTCGATAATTCGAGTTAGAAATCGTGACAACCAAGACGCTGCTTCTCCATTTTCTAATAAGCGTTCACCAACATAGAATGTTTCACGATCTAACTTTAGCTCCACCAATTGGGTAATTAGTTGCTCATATATGCCAGCTTGATTCATAAAGTTGCTTTTTAGTCGTTGATTTATTGAGCATAACTGAAAAGTGAATTTGGGTAAAAGCTAAATGGAAAAGGCATAATCTTGTTACAGATCAGGCTAATCAGTATTTTAAATGATTAGAACCAAGCTTTTTAAAAATATGAATTTCATCAAGCATTTTTAACACAGCTCGGGAAGTAAGGCCGCCAAACAATGTTCATATTTAACCAAAAGTCATGAAACATTTTCTGTCCTGCTTATTAGCACTTAACTCTCTTCGTTCATCACCGCAACAACATCAATTTCAAATTTATCCTTAATTTCTTCGATTAGGAGGGTCGCCTGCTGCTCCAATTGTTTGAGAATCGGACCATCCACTAGCGCTTCTAATTGCTTACGTTTGCGCTTTGAAACTTTACCACCGTTTTGAATAATAATTGATAAAACCATATCGACTTTATTGTTCGGCAAGTCCGCATTTTCGTTGATAAATTTTTTCAAGCAGTCGAACACAGTAAGTAAGCAAACTTCTTTTAGTAGATCATCGGAGATGGCTGTATCCATCATCTCATATACAAACTTTACATGCTCGGTGTAGTCCGCAAAGCGATACATGTAATCAATATTATTATTGATTACGATTCTATTGGAATCGTCGAATTCGTAATCCAACATCGCCATTATTGGTACCGAAATGGTTTCAAGAACCTGATCGTATTTTTTTTGGTTCTTTAAGATCGCAGCAGATATAGGAATAATAAACTTATGCTCTGGTTCTCGATGCTTCATAACGTCATGAATCAGATAGCGATGAATGCGACCATTTCCATCGTCAAATGGGTGAATATAAACTTCACCGAAAGATATCAAAGTTGCATGGAATAATGGGGGAACTGAGCCATCAATCATCAAGTTTTCATGTAGCTTAAATAGACCACTCATCATACTTGCTACGTGTTCTTGTTTAGCACCAACGTAATGAACATCTTCATCTCGAACCCCAAACCGTTGAATCGTTGTACCGACATAAATTTCCGATTTACGGTAATCGGTCGCTTTAAACTTCTCATCCACAATTTGGTTCTGAACGTTGATGAGCGAATGCTTGTTCAAATCATATAATCCAACATTTTTTATTGCATTCAGAAATCGTTGCATTCGCTGCCTATTCGGCTCTTCTCTCTCTATCTCCGTCGATGACTTTGTTTCCTTTGTATAAAGGTAATTAACCGATCTCCCAATCACATCAACTGATAGCTGTTCTCCGATGCGCTGCATTTTCGCAAATGCAGTTTTATAAACGTTAGTCTCATCAAGCTGACTTATTTCAGCTGTTTTTCGGATCGTCGGACAAAATTCAGGTGTACCTAGCGCGTTGTTAATAACCCGTGTTCTTTTATCTTTCTGCCCAGTTCTCAGGGTGTAGTAGAACTCGTCCTCAAACAATTTGATATAGTTCGACGACTTCAAGTCCGGGATATCAAGCTTCTGACCAGTTAGCCATTCGTAAAGAAACCAAAGGACTCGGTTATATTGACTTGTCGGTTTATCTAAAATAAACGCAGTAAACTCAGTCACATTAATTTTTTTATAAATTGCTGCGAAGAAATGTAGTCTGATACCTTGGTTTTTTATTGCCGCATGCATCTGCGAGTAAGGATTATCATCGTACTTTAGATGGCTGGGAATGACCTTGCGCTTGCTACCACCATATTGGATCAACTGTTCCTTTTCCGCATTCGGATCCTGATAAACCTCCACCCCGAGCTTCGGTAGACGTAGATCGTAATGCAGATTAAGGTAAGCATATCCAACTGGTTTCATAGCAGTCCTTTACTTCTCGCAAAAAAGGTATTATCTTTGTTTAACGTTTGCACAACCGTATATAATAGTTAGTTTACCAAAAAAATCATTACATTTTAGATTTTTTAGTTACAAATTAAAAATTATACTTACAAATACGGCTTTGTACTTACAAAATAGATTTTTAACTTACGAATCAACATTTTCTTGTTAAATTGCGTTTTTTAGTTTCATTAAGTCATACCAAACCGACGGCGCAACAGCATCAGCTACCTCCCGATGCGCTCGCAGACTAACCCTATGAATAGATATTTGCTCACCGACATTTCACGGCGCTTGCCATGTATAGTGTAAAAATATGCCCAGTAAGAATGCCCTTTTTTAAAAGGGCTTTGGAAGCATAAGAAAAATATCAGATAGGGTAGAGGAATTTACTCAATATTCTGGATCTGCTCGCAGAATAGCATTGGTCATGCCCTGTGAGACCAGTGCTTTCAAGCGATTGTGGTGAGTAACTGTATCACGTTACTCACCGATATACTCACCAGAAAGATTTTGGCTAATTTACTGATGTTGCATCCAAAGCAGCAGATCGGACAGCAACCAGGCCTTGGTTGTACCAACTTGCTTGGCTGCCGGAACTTGACCTTTTCGGCTTAGTCTCCACCATGTGGTATTGCTGATTGAGGTGATCTGCTTGCGCTCAGCTTCTCTTACCAAGCGCTCTGACTCACCATAGGCGTTCAAGATCTCTGCTCTTTGTGTCAAAGTCGGTTCAGTATAAGGCATTTACTTTTTCTCCTCTACCCGGTGAGACATCAACCAAGCATCGAGATCATCGCGCTTGAAGTACAGTTTGCGGTTCGGTTTGTAGTGCGGGATTTGCTTGGTATGCGTGAGCTTATAAATGTACTTAACAGACAAGTTTGCATACTGTGCAGCTTCCTCTGCGCTTAAGAACTGTTTTTGCGATGTTATTAGAGTGCGGAGCTCTTCGATTGCCGCTTTGATATCTGCCAACAGAGCTTGAGCTTCGTTTCTATCGCGCTGGGAAATGGGAAAATGGGAAATCATGCCTCACCTCCTTTTTGGAAACGGCTGAAATCAACATCGAGATCTAGTTGTTCGGTAATCCTAGCCGGGAAGATTTTAAAGTTTCGAGCTGCACGGCCAGAAACATTGCTTTTGAATGTGCCGCGAGCAGGCTCATTGGTTTGCAGCCAGCCTTGCCTCTTAAGAAGTAGCGCGGTCTGAATAACCTGATGGTCAAAATCCAGCTTAAAAGCTCGCTTGAACGCATCTCGATGGATATGCCAGCAAAGCTCGCCTCTCTCGTATCGCCACCATCCATTTTTGGCTATTTCACCGGGTAAACTCATTGAATACTGCCACTTGGGAATGATTTGCCGCAGCTGGTTCTTTATATGTCGCTCTTCAAAGTCACAATCTTCATCCTGGTTGGCTACCCATACCTCAAAGATTTTCCCGATCTCCATAATGGCGCTGCCTTTACTCCATGGAAGCGCCCCTAATTCAATGGCAAGCTCGCCAACGGAAGCAACAAAGGCGAAGCGGTCAGTTGCGAAACTTATCTGATTGTTTTTTATTAGTTCGTAGCAATCAAACCACATCGATGATATTGATTTAATTCTTGAAGTTAGTTTTTCCCTGATGTTATCAATGGACGCGACCTGGTTTAGAAAGGGTTGAAGCGCTGTACCATGCTGGTGTGATGTTACTTGGGCTATGTGTTCAGCAAACTCTTTAGCAGAGTTGAGTTCATGTATGTGCTCGAAGGCTCCATATTTCTGAAACAGAGGAATTTCAAAAAATCGCATCAGCTGGCCAGCTTGAACTTTTCGGTTTGCTTGGGCTAGAACTTGAGCAAGGCTAATTTCTCCTGTCGAGAGCCCTACAATGTTCCAGTGATATTGCTCTTGCAGGTTGGCACTTTTGGTCGCTCTTAGCTTTGATGTGCCATTGCCTAGTTGATAAACGCCGGTCAGTACTGATTCAGGATCTGCCTGTTGGAATTCATCCAACAGAACAATCATGTTGTTGCGTGACTTAGCCCTGGCCTCTAGGCCGTTGCTGGTACTACTCCAAGAATCACAGTAATTAAAGTCTGAGCAAACAGAAGCCGCAAGTCGCAATAAGGTAGTTTTTCCATTTTTAGAATTGCCTAGGAAATGTACTAGAAATGAGTCCCAATCCAATTTGGATAGCAAAGGAGCAGCGAAAGCTGAGCACAGTGAAAAAGTCATTAAAGCATTGTTTTGGCATAAGCGGGCAACGGACTCTTGCCAATCCATAAATGTACCTTTGGAACTCAATTTCTCTGCAGAATCATTTTGGAAAATCACTTCTTGTTCACTAAAGCCCGCTACCCAGCTTGGTGTAACAAATTGATCGTAATACCAACCAGTTTGATCAACCGTAACTACAGTGTCTGTTGGTGATGATGACAAAATATAGTCAATGATGTGTTTCCAGTAACCCTGCCTGTAATGTATGTATAAGCCCGTATCAGCAAGTGTTTGAATCATAGATCGCCCTCCATCAGCAAGAATATCCTTCATTTTGAAGACTCGCTCGTGATGCTCGCCCACTCTTGAGCGCCATTGAATTAGAATGCCAAATCCTTTCTTAAAATCTGGGTCATACGTGTGAGCTTTAACAGAGATAGGTCCCGCTATTAGTTCTGGTGGTGCGCCTTCAGGTAAAGACATCAACCCCTCATCTCGTTTCTCGATTGTTAAGTTCATTGCAAATCCTCAGTGGATTGGCTGCAGCGCAATAGTTTCAGATCTTTTCAATTGATTTCGTCGACGTGATGATGGTACCGATTTTTGAGGTGAAAGAAGGCATCTGTAATTGCCCATTTTGGTACTGAAGAGAACTTGACATGGAGTAATACTGTGTTTTTGATTTTTGTTTATCTTGTGGTTTTTTTTAATACCTAGGGTGTTACAATACTACTTGGAGTAAACCTCTGGTTTGGTTTGCGTATAATATTCACACCCTAGGTATTAAAATGTCATCCAAGATAAACTGGTTGGTAGCCAATGCATATCCTGGAGCCCTTGTGCTACAGCAATGGCTGACTGAGAACGGAATTAGCTATTCCTTAGCTCAAAAATATGCGCAGAGTGGTTGGCTTAGGAAGCTATCTTCTGGCGTTTATTATCGGCCAAGCGCAAGAGATGATGTTAAGCCGGGCTGGGTGGATGCTCTACAAGCGATGGACACACAGTTGCACCATCGTGTTCATCTGGCTGGGTTAAGCAGCTTAACTCACCAAGGGCTGAGCCACTATTTACAGCTAAGTAAAGAACAAGTTTGGATAGGGGTGAAGAACAAACAATCATTGCCTAAGTGGTTTCGTGAATTTCCCAAGCAAAATTGGTTTTATTGTGGTAACCATAAACTTGAAGCTGTCTCTGAAAAGGACCTAAAAGTGATTACGGTTAAAGGAAAAGAGTTAAAAGCTAGTTGCCCAGAGCTTGCTGCTTACGAAGTTGTTGATGCAATAGGGAAGCAAATTTCTTTTGAGCATGCAGCAGAGCTTTTTCAAGGCCTTGTAAACCTGAGTCCTAGAAAGGTGCAATCTCTCCTTGAACGTAGTAGCTCGGTTCAAACCAATAGAGTGTTTTTGTTTTTGAGTCATTATCATGGGCATCAGTGGACTCAGCGCATTGATGAAACAAAGATCGCATTAGGTTCAGGAAAGCGTCAGGTGGTAGAGCAAGGGCGATTTGATGAGCGTTACCAAATCACAGTGCCAGAAATATTAAGTGTAAAAAAAGAAGAAGCAAACAATGGATAGAGAGAGCCCTTATTACAAGCAGGTTTCACTGCTGATTAGAATGTTACCAGTGGTTGCAACAGAACCTTCATTTGCACTCAAAGGTGGTACAGCTATCAACTTATTTGTGAGAGATTTTCCACGCTTGTCTGTGGATATTGATCTTGCTTATCTTCCTCTTGAACCGAGAAATGAAGCTCTAGCAAATGTAAAAGCAGCATTGCAACGTATAACCGATTTAATCAACAAAGAACCTGAGAACCGACCTGTATTGCAGGACCATAGGTTAGATGAATTGCGTATTGTTGTTACAAGTCCTAATGCAACAATTAAAATAGAAGTCTCTCCGGTTGCAAGAGGTACGTTGCATAAGCCAGATAGCTTAGCTGTCCAAGAATCAGTTGAAGAAGAGTTTGGTTATGCAGAGATTCCTGTAGTTAGTCTGCCCGATCTTTATGGCGGAAAACTATGTGCTGCCATGGATCGCCAGCACCCTCGCGATCTGTTTGATGTTCGTATGCTGCTTGCAGAGGAAGGTATTTCACGAGATATCTTTGTTGGATTCATTACTTACGTACTAAGCCACCCAAGACCTATCAATGAGGTTATGGCTCCTAACTGGCAACCTCTTGATGATAAGTTTCAAGCTGAGTTCGATGGCATGACTTTTGAACCCGTTGAGTTAAACGACTTAATTTCTATAAGGCCAGCGATGGTAGCTGCACTACAAGCCCATTTCACAGAAAAAGATCGCTCATTTTTGTTGTCATTCAAACAAGGGAATCCTGATTGGTCACTGTTTGACTACCCAGATGCAGCAGAACTGCCAGCTATACGCTGGAAGCTACAAAACATAGCTAAGTTAGCTAAGAATCAAGAAAAACATGTAGAGCAGCTAACTAAGTTAGAGTCTGTACTTGATGAGTGGCTTAAGCAAGCTAACTCCAATTAACTTTATAAAAGTATTAACAATAATTCTAAGGAGTAGGTGTGTCACGGTTAACTGATCTCATCGCCCAAGCAAAAGCAAAAGACCCACAAATGGGCGCTGATTTAGAGCGAGAGTTTAGGGCTCTTTCATCACGTCGTTCATTTGGTTTGAATTTCGAGCGTCATCGCCCTGAAAACGTTGAACTCCCGCAGCGTCCTGTGCGTAAAGGTGACAAAGTTCGTGTACTTCCGCCCCGCGGAGATACATCCAAAGGTGATCAAAGACTTTGGGTCGTGAAGCAATTTGAAATGCTGGAAGGTAAAAAAGTTGCTCATCTTGTTGAGCGCTATGCAGTAGAACCAGAAACTAAACAAGTGGACGTTACTGATCTTGTTGTTGTAGCTGAATTTCGAGACAAGATTTATCCAGGACTTGTGAGCACTGGGAAAGTTGAGAGAGGTGGCGATAAACCATTTCATTCGGTGATTAATGGTGAAAACTACCATGTTTTGAAAGCCCTAACTTTTACCCATCGGGGCAAAATTGACGCCATTTATATTGATCCGCCCTACAATACCGGTGCCAGAGATTGGAAATATAACAACGATTATGTTGAATCTGAAGATTTGTATCGTCATTCCAAATGGTTAGCTTTTATGGAGCGACGGTTAAAAGTCGCGAAAGAACTTTTGAATCCCGATGACTCAATCCTTATTGCTACTATTGATGAAAAAGAGTACTTGAGGTTAGGGCTTCTGTTAGAACAGATATTTCCTGAGGCTCATATTCAAATGATTTCGAGCGTCATTAATCCCAAAGGTACGGGGAGATCTACATACTTTTCACGTACTGATGAATACATATTTGTTTGCTTTTTTGGAAAAGCTGCAGTTCCTGACAGAATCGGAGATGGGGAAGAGTCTGAAGTTCGTTGGAGATACCTAAGACGAACTGATGTTGAGTCCGCGCGAGGCACAAAGAAAGGTGGGCCTGCTCAATTTTACCCTATCTACGTTAACAATGAGACTTCACTTATAGAGCTTATAGGTGAACCTTTACCTCACAATGCAAGCCGTTCAGAAATTGCAGAGGTTCCAGGATGTACCGCTGTATTCCCAATTAGGGAAAGCGATGGAATGGAAATGAACTGGGGATTGACAGTACCTAGCTTAAAGAAGGCATTGGAAGCTGGGTATGTAAGGGTATCAGAAAATCAAAAATCTGAGCTCCAACCATATGTTTTTTCCTATCTTACAGCTCCAAATATAAAGAAAGTTGATTCTGGACTTTTGGTAAAGAAAGGTAAAAGGGAAGATGGTTCTTGGATTATTGTAGATCCGTCTGGTAAATCAGAGAGACCGACGACTAGTTGGAATGAAAAAAGTCACGAGGCAGGAGCGTACGGTACAACTCTATTGCGTGCTATGTTGCCAGGAAGAAAATTTCCATTCCCGAAAAGCTTGTATGCTGTCGAAGATGTGTTAACCCTATTTGTTAAACATAAACCTAAAGCTGTTGTCTTAGACTTTTTCTCAGGGTCAGGAACCACTTGCCATGCAGTAATGAAGATAAACAAACAAGATAATGGTGAGCGACTGTGTATATCTGTCACAAACAATGAAGTTGCAGCAGAAGAGCACAAGCTACTGAAGGAGAATGGAAAACGCCCGGGAGATTATGACTGGGAGTGCTTGGGTATATGTGAGCATATAACAAAACCAAGAATCAAATCCGCTATTACCGGAATGACTCCTGATGGTAAGCCTATTAATGCTAGCTATAAATTTAGAGATGAGTTCCCAATGTCTCAAGGTCTTGACGAAAATGCTGAATTTTTCACTTTGACTTATGAAACACCAATAAGCATCAATCATAATTTAGCATTTTCAAAAATTGCTCCTCTACTTTGGTTAAGGGCTGGCTCAAGGGGAGGAAGGATTGAAGAACTTCCTCTACAAGGCTGGGATATTGCTGAAACTTACGGCGTGCTGGCAGATCTCGATAAAAGTCAGGAGTTTTGTGCAAGGGCCACCGAAAGTAAAGACATGAAAATTGCTTATATAGTTACCAATGATGATCGCCGCTTTCAGTCTGTAGCGAGAAATCTTCCCAAAAATGTGGAACCTGTTCGCTTGTATGAAGCTTATCTAAACAATTTTCAGTTCACTAACGGAGAGTAAGTCGTGAAATTTACGTTAAAAGATTACCAACGTGAGGCAGTACATGACTCGCTCAACCGATTGGATAAAGCAAAGAAACGCTGGCATGAGGATGGCGATGTTCATGCGTTCTCGTTAACGGCCACCACTGGTGCAGGTAAAACAGTTATGGCTGCAGCTGCATTCGAGGCATTGTTCTATGGGGATGATGAATTTGACTTTGAAGCTGACCCCGGCGCGGTTGTTATATGGTTTAGTGATGATCCATCTTTGAATGAGCAAACACGCTTTCGTTTAATGGAGGCGGCTGACAAACTAAACCACACGGACCTTGTTGTGGTAGAGAACTCTTTCAGTTTGGAGAAATTTGAATCTGGAAAAGTGTACTTTCTGAACACTCAGAAGTTGAGTAAAAATAGTCTTCTAGTTCGAGGGTTCGATCCCGATGCTCAAAATTCTGCGCAAAACGAGTTATTTCCTGAGATTCGTCCAGATCTGCGTTCACACACTATCTGGGAAGTGATTCGCAATACAATTGAAGACCCCAATTTAACCTTGTATCTCGTTCTTGATGAGGCGCATCGTGGTATGGGCTCTAAGAGCAAAGCTGCTCAGAATGATAAGTCAACTATTGTTAAAAGACTAATTAACGGTTCCGGCTCTGTGCCTGCAATTCCTGTTGTTTGGGGTATTTCCGCGACAGTAGAGCGCTTTAATCAAGCTATGAGTGTAGCTGAAGGTCGAAGTACACTACCTAACGTTGTTGTTGACCCTTCGAGAGTACAAGAGTCGGGATTGTTAAAGGATACGATTATCCTCGATATTCCTGATGAAGCAGGTCAATTCGATACAGTTCTGGTGAGAAGAGCGACAGATAAGATTGTTGAATCAAGCCAAGCTTGGGCAGAGTATACAGCTGCTGAAGGACTTCAGCCAATGCTACCCTTGATGATACTTCAAGTACCAAACAAGCCTAACCCAGATGATATCAGTCGTGCATTAGATACTATTTTTGAACGTTGGCCTGATCTTAAAAATACAAATATTGCTCATGTATTTGGTGAAAGAACCACGATGAACTTTGGCCGTCATACAGTGTATTACACGCAACCAGAAAGAGTTCAGGATGATACAGAAATACGAGTACTGATTGCAAAAGATGCAATCAGTACTGGGTGGGATTGCCCTCGAGCTGAGGTGATGGTCTCGTTTAGACCTGCGAAGGATCAAACCCACATTACGCAGTTACTAGGGCGAATGGTTCGAACACCGTTAGCTCGCAGAATTCCTGGTAACGACAGGCTAAATGCTGTGGATTGTTTGCTGCCATTTTTCGACAAGAAGTCTGTTGAAGCGGTAGCAGAGTCGTTAATGCATGGGAGCTTTAGCGAAGGTGAAGCGCCTATCCAAGGGCGTCGTGTACTTATTAATCCTGTTAAGCTGGAGCCTAATACTAAAGTTAGCAACGATATCTGGGAAATTTTTTCAAATATCCCCTCCCAGATATTACCGCAGAAAGTTGCTAAGCCTATCAAGCGTTTGACGGCTTTGGCACATGAGTTATCGCAGGACCAACTGTTGGAAAACGCAGGAAAGAGAGCTCATGAAGAGATGCACAAAGTGCTAAATGCTGCGTGCGCACGTTATTCGACACAGGTTGCGGAAGCAAGAAAAGATGTACTGACAGTAGATGGAAAAAGCTTGAGAGCCGATTTAGGTGGAAAGAGTATGTCTTTTGATGACTTCGTTGAAGAGGCCGATTACACAGTAATTGAAGATGCGTACAAACGTGCAGCTCGAGCGTTTAGTCCAGATTTAGCCAGAACATATGCTGAGCACCTCGCGGATAACAATCCAGTTGCTGATTCAAGAGAAGAGGCTTTAATGGATGCTCATGTTGACATTGCAGCTCTTGGATTGGTTAAGGATGTTTCTGAATACTTAAACTCAGAAGCTGAAAAATTGGCCAATCAATGGTTCAAAGAGCATCGAGTTTCAATAAAGAACCTCACGGATGTGCGCCAAGATGTTTATCGCCAAATTCGAGAGATGAGCAAAGAGCCACAGGACGTCGATCTATCTCTTCCTAAAACATGGATGGAACCAACAACGGAAAGGCTTGCTGACGGTTCGGAAGTGCTTTTGCCAACTTTTGACTCCCATTTAATGTCGAAGGACGATGGTCTTTTCCCTGCTATATTAAATGACTGGGAAATTAAGGTAATAGAGCATGAGACTAATAGAGATGGATTTGAAGCATGGTACAGAAATCCTTCTCGAGGTAGCCAAGATAGTTTAGGCATAGCATATCTCGATAATGGTGAATATAAATTATTGCGACCGGATTTTATCTTCTTTGCGAGAAAGCCTGACGGAACGATCGCAGTTGATATCGTCGATCCACATAGCTTGCATTTAAGCGATGCCTTGCCTAAGTTGAAAGGACTTGCTGAATATGCAGAGAAACATGCAGGGAAATATCGTCGAATAGAGTCTGTTGCGGCCTTTAATGGGAAGTTAAAGGTGTTAGATCTCATGGAACCAACGGTGAGAAAACAAGTTTTAGATTCAGATAATGCTAAATCGCTTTTCGAAAGTGAGTTGGCCTTTGATTATTTGAACTAATTTTCTGTATGGATTGTTAAATGGCCAATCGGTATCCCTTAAGATGGGTTACTAGTTGGCCATTTAAGATAGTTTAAACGGAACGCAAAGGTGGAGGGGGTAACATTAGACTGTAACGCTCCTTCAAAAGCTGTCGGCTTAAACCACTATTAGCGATAAGGTTTTCAAGAGTGTGAATATCTAGTAATTCTATAGCTCTTTGAAGCATCATAGGGTGCTCTATATTCATCAGTTCATCTCCCCTTTCAACCTTTGCAAAGCCATTTCTTGAGAGGTAGATATAACCTGATTTAGCTTTGTCACTAGTTATCAGTCCGAGAGCCTTTGCTCTATATAGAATTGCTTTAAGGCTGACGCCCCATCGAACTTTCATTTCAACAAGCGCATCCCAATTAAAGTATGAGCCTCTTACTCTTGGAAACTCTGCAACGAAAGAGCTTCTTGGCATTAAAAATGCGCTAGCAAAGTTATTAGCTTGTTGTTCAGTGGCTCGACAACCTGTCTCAATACCTTGGTGCATAATTAGATGGCCTAACTCGTGTGCAAAATCAAAGCGAAGCCTACCTGGACTCTGTTTCGTTGTATTTCTTACAATTAATGGACGAGACGTATATATAGAGAATGCGTCAATGCGTTCATCAGCATCAGCAAGATTGACAACAATACAACCTAGTTTCTCTAGCAATTTTATCATGTTAGATATCGGGCCTAAGCCAAGACCGAACTCTTTTCTTGCGCGTTCAGCGAGAAGCTCAATATCTTTCACCGACCTGAACTCATGATCTTCTGCTGAAAAGATGCTTACTTCCGGGAAGCCTACTTCATCTTCTATAGCAGAAACAAAATGACTATCAAGCATTTCTACTTGAGCCATTATTGTTTTTTTGAGTGTTTGAGTTGACGATCTCAAGCTTCTAAAATGGCATTGTTCAGCTTCAATGGTCTTTGCTCTTGGCCTAAAGAAGAAGCTTGTATTGACCGAAAGAAGACTACTAAGAAGTTCTATTTGTGCATCCGATGGAGAAGCATTGTTTTCTAGCCTAGACGCATATTGTCTTGTTACCTGTAAAGCTTCTCCTACATCTGCTAGCGATAGACCAGCAGCTACTCGCGCCAATTTTAGTTGCTCGCCGTTAAAACGATTAACAGCTTGATAAATCATTTTTTTTACTCATCAGAGACCTTTTTTTGTACTTTCTTTTTACGAACCAATAATGGCTCATCAATTTCAACCGATTCTGGTTTGTCGGTAACAACTGGACCAGTTACAACTGTGTCGTATTCCCAACTGCATATAACGTTGCCATTGCCGTTGAAACCCAACAAAGAAATAGATGGGGAATAATCAACACCATTAGATATAGGATTTAAGTAAAATCGCCAGATCAATGGGGTATCAACATAGTCTTCCTCTAATTCAAGAGATATTTGATGCTTTTCAACAGCATTGCGTTTAAGGCGATGTTGCTTGCGAGGTGAGTGAGGGTCATCTACAACAAATTGAACTAGAGTGTTTCCAACTCTAACAGTGTAATCCATTGTTTGGTTGGCAAGCGTGAGCCATGGATAAGCACTGTCTGAGTGCATACGGATTAGCATTCCCTGTGGTAAACCATAATTTGCAGTGCCTTTAAACCAGGCCGTCGCATTGGGACTTTCTGAGTAATGATGGGCCTCATCGAGCACATCGAGTAGGTTTTCACTCAATATGTGCAAGCGTTCTTCCGTTAGGTCTGGAGCATAAAATTCAGGTTTTTTGGTCATTAGTTCTATCCGTATACTGGGTTAAATTATGCAAAAGTTGTGAAATGTAAACTCATTTTATGCCTTTTTTTGTTTTTGTCAACCAGGGTGGTTACCAAAAAGCAACCACTAGGTAGCTTTTGGATTTCTTGTTGTGCTTACGAGTTGATAACCTGCATTGAGAAGTCGTTTTTAGGTGATTTTCAGAATTAAACAGTACTAGGTATAGGTATGGAAATTTCACATGTGAAAGTCAGAAGCGCTATCGAAAACATGCAGGCAAAGCCCCACATAAGTTTTTGATAATACCAGTTAATGTTCCGTCCACTTCAGCTTTGATTTCCAAGGTCCCACATAGATATAGAAACAAAATCTAGCAGCCCCAGAGTGCTACTACTATTTTTGGTGAAAGTAATCACCTAGGCCCACATTAGATAGTTAATTGGAAAACGATTGGTTAGGTCCCGGTGAGGATATGCTATCGACGCGCTGCATTATTACTGGGGCAATGAAAGCAAAAAACGCTCAAACTGTCCTGATTGGGCATTTTCGCAGTGCAACCAAATTAGTAAGTCTCGATAGACTGTAACTCGTAGCAGTCGTAAAGAAGGAGGCTTATTATGCAAGACTACTTAAAGCTAGATAGGCTGGCGTTTAATTGGCACCAGTTAGCCCACTATCGTGAGGAGTTAAATGAATCAGAGTACTTTGAAAAAGCTCTGGCCCAATCGGAATTACTCCTCGAAGAAATAACTAAAATTACACATCAGGAGCCATTTCGGCTCGAATTCCTGGCTAGTTGCTTCGCTAATAATTTTTGGCGTTTCAATCGACATCATCGCTCACCTGAAACTTCAGAGGTGCCAGGTAGATTTGGGTGTCGTGTGAGAGTCAAAGACAATAAATTTGAAGCTTCATGGTACATCAATGTTTTTCTTGATGAAGAAGACATGAAGCGCAGAAAAAACAAACACCAAAAAGTTAGGTCAGTACATATTCCGAAGGGGCCTAGTAGTCGCTATCGCCCAAGCAGTTTTTCTAAAGCTCAAGATTGGGAAAAGGTGAAAATCAATTATGCAGAGGATGCTTTCCAGCTTCTCCGAGAAATCCGACATGAGATGGATAACATCAGGAAAAAAGTTGAAATGTGTCAGCGTCGTTTTATCAAGCTGCGAGCTCATTTTGAGTTGACGGAGGAACCCAAATGAGTTTAGAAGAGCCATTAGTCGGTATTTTTGATAAAGATATTCAAGTTGATTTAAATAGCCTAACGATCAATATCCATGATTCTGTATTGTTATCTACGTACATTTCGAAAATGAAAGATGAGTTAATCGTACAGCGACGTGATTTAAAACGCTCAGCTTTCGCTGCTGGAAGGCGGCATCACGTGCGTCAGCCAGGGATAGTTCTGGATAGGATCCAAGTGTCATTTCTGGGCGGCTGCCGTTGATTGAAAATCGCAAGATCCAAAAAGGTTCTCCAGAGGCGGGTACAACGAAGTAGAGGCCATTACCATCTGCGGTTTTGCGTGGTTCATCTTTGGCCAAAGCGGCGACTTTGCGTGCATTGAGCTTGCCCATATAGTTCTCCTTAGGTATGGAAAGTTACTCACCATTTAAGGGCATGCTAGATCAATCCTACTCACCACTAAACTCACCAGTTGGTTGAAAACAGAGGCAAAGACCTGAAATCTTCTGAAAACAAAAAAAGCCCCTATTTACAGGGGCTTGGTAAGATTAAGTAAGCTCAAAGAGACTCAAAAACCCTTATTCAATATTCTGGATCTGCTCCCGCATCTGCTCTATCAATACCTTTATCTCAACAGCAGACTGGGTTACATCTTTACTGATTGATTTACTACCTAGCGTATTGGCTTCGCGGTTAAATTCCTGCATCATAAAATCGAGTCTACGGCCAATCGCGCCGCCCTTTTTCATGATTTTCTGTGTTTCTTTTACGTGGGATTTGAGACGGTCTAGCTCTTCAGCAACATCGGTTTTTTGCGCCAAGAGCACCATTTCCTGCTCTACGCGGGTATCTTCAAGCTCTACTTGTGCCTCTTCAAACTTGCTGCGTATACGCTCTTTTTGCCATTCAAGTACCGCTGGCATATGTTCACTTACAACATCCACTTCTTTTAAAATTGCGTCCAATCGCTGATTAATTAGCGCCGCCATGCTTGCGCCTTCGCTTGCACGGGCAGCAAGAAATTGATCCATAGTGTTATCAAAGGCTTGCATCAGCGCTTTTTGCATAGCGTCTACGTCGGCTTCTTGCGCCGCCATTACGCCTGGCCAGCGAAGGATATCGGTAGGGTTAATGTTACCGTCGGCTCCCGCACTTTGAACCTTTTTAGCCGCATCAATCAGTTGCTGTGCCAGTTCAGGATGAAAGGTTAAGGCGCCACTGCTCACATCGTTAAAGTTAATGCGTAGTGCACATTCTACTTTACCGCGCTGTAAGCGTTTGCGAAAACGCTCGCGAAGCATAGGTTCGAGCGACCTGTATTGCTCTGGCAAGCGATAATGTGTTTCAAGATAGCGTTGATTCACTGAGCGAATTTCCCACACTGCGCTTCCCCAATCGGCTTTAAGCTCAAAGCGTGCAAATCCTGTCATACTGTAAATCATTATAGCTTGTCTCTTGTTGTGAAAACGGCATGCGCAAGTCTAGTGACTCTGCTTTTAAATGTCATCTTTTTATAAAAGTTTATCAACGCGCATGTTTCACACACAATTGTGCCGGTGCTTTTCACTCTTTGGCCGAATGCGCTATACTCTCCCTCTCATATGCGGCGCACTTGGCGCTGCACAGCATTTTTTACTCATTTTACGCTCAAGGAGCCCGCTTACATGCGTCCAAGCAATCGTACGGCTAGTCAAATTCGCCCTGTTACTATCACCCGCTCTTTTACCTGCCATGCTGAAGGCTCTGTTTTAATTGAATTTGGCAATACCAAAGTGCTCTGTAATGCCAGCGTGCAAGAAGGGGTTCCCCGTTTTATGAAGGGGCAAGGTAAAGGCTGGATCACGGCTGAATACAGCATGTTGCCACGCGCTACTCACACCCGTTCAGACAGAGAAGCAACACGTGGCAAACAAGGCGGACGCACGCTTGAAATTCAGCGTTTAATCGCGCGTTCATTACGTGCAGCGGTAGACCTTAAAATGTTGGGTGAAAATACCATTACGGTCGATTGCGATGTAATTCAGGCTGATGGCGGCACGCGCACAGCGTCAATCACAGGCGCGTGCGTCGCGTTAGTAGATGCACTGTCGTGGATGCGAAAAAACGGAATTTTAAAAACCAATCCGCTTAAGCATATGATTGCTGCGCTTTCAGTGGGTGTTTATAAAGGCGCGCCAATTGCCGACCTTGAATATCTAGAAGATGCCGATGCTGAAACCGACATGAACGTGGTCATGACTGAAACGGGTAAGTTAATCGAAGTGCAAGGCACGGCCGAGGGTGAGCCTTTTAGCTTTGACGAGATGAACGAAATGTTAGAGCTGGCCCGCATTGGAATAAAAGAGTTATTTGATATTCAGCGCACGGCACTTGCGTAAATAAAACCGAATCTAATTCAAACAAATTAAGACAAGAGACAAAACATGCGAGACTACAAACGCGAATTTGTGGAATTTGCTATTCAGCGCAAGGTGCTGAGATTTGGTGAATTTACCTTAAAATCTGGTCGAAAAAGCCCTTATTTTTTCAACGCAGGCTTGTTTAATACCGGTGGAGACCTCGCCAGGCTCGGTCGTTTTTACGCCTCTGCCTTGCAAGCTGAGGGTGTTGAATACGACGTGCTCTTTGGCCCAGCTTACAAAGGCATTACCATAGCTGCTGCCACTGCAATTGCCTTATCGAATTCTTTTGGTGAAGACGTCCCTTTTTGTTTTAACCGTAAAGAAGCCAAAACGCATGGAGAAGGCGGTAATTTGGTAGGTAGCCCGTTAAAAGGTGATGTTATGCTGGTGGATGATGTGATAACCGCTGGCACTGCCATTCGTGAGTCGATGGAAATCATCCGTGAAAATGACGCGCGACTAGCTGGCGTTTTAATCGCGCTAGACAGACAAGAGCGTGGAACGGGCGAATTATCTGCCATTCAGGAAGTTGAACGAGACTACAGCACACAAGTATTTTCTATTGTGACGCTCACGGATGTGGTGGAATATTTGCGCACTCACCAAGACAGTGAAGCCTTAATAGCGTCAATCGACCGCTATCGCGAGCAATACGGCATTGATGCCTAGCGGGTGCTGTGAAAAATGACGAGTAAAGACGTGTTTGAACAGGCAGATCATCAGCTAGATGCTTTGGGCCTTCGGTGTCCGGAGCCGGTGATGATGGTGCGATTACAGGTAAGAAAAATGCAGGAAGGCGAAACGCTTTGCATTGTTGCCGATGATCATAGCACCACGCGCGACATTCCAAGCTTCTGTCGTTTTATGCAACATACCTTGCTTGCAAAGGAAACGGAAAGCTCGCCTTATCGTTATCTTATTAAAAAAGGAATGGAGTCCTAAAAAGCGTAAATGCGCTGTGTGAAGAACAAGAGGGGCGTGGAATTACAAAACGTCACACGCCATGGATGGCGTGTGTCGAGCGGCCATGGATGGCGAAAAGCGATTTTGTAATTCCACGCCCCTCTTGTTCCAAAAACACTTCGGATGTTAGTAATGGAGTGCTTTACTCTGGCTTCATAAATTTAAGCGTCCAGCGGTCGGTGTTGCCTGACACCGAGCGTGCACCCACTTCATATTCTAATTCGTCATCTTCCCGATAATGCAAGTCAGCAAAATCCACAAATATAAAACCGGCGTCTTGTATTTCTTTAATGGCCTTTACCGGGTCAAAGCGGCGTCGATTGCTGTTATTCATTGGCTCCATATGACGAGCGGTATGATCGACTACCCCATAAATACCACCGGGCTTAAGCGCATCAAAGGCAGCTTTATTCATAGCTGCACGGCCCTGGTCGCCAAAGTTATGATAATTGCGGAAGGTAAGCACCATATCAGCGTCGTTAATACCTAATGAGTCAAGCTCAAGTGAATAAAAACGTGCGCCCTCTTCACGATACAGTCGTGCATCTTTTGCGATAATATTCATACGCTCAAAGCCCGGCGCACCAGAAAGCGCGGTTTCAATTCTGCTGGTGCCAATTGCGCCGTAATACGCCCCTTCTTCAGCCAGTAGCGGCACAAGCAGCTTGGTATACCAACCGCCACCTGGAATGAGCTCAATCACTTTCATATCATCCTGAATACCAAAAAACTGCAAGGTCTCTACCGGCTTGCGGTTGGCATCACGCTCTATTTCAGCTTGCGTTCTCACGTCTGACGACATGGCGGCTTTGAGTTTCTCTTCAACATCGTCAGCATGCGCCGGGGCGATGGCAAAGCAGCAGGCTAAACCCGCTAAACATAGGCTTTGAAGTGTGCTTAAGCGTTTCATAATGAATCCTTTTATGTCGTTGTATTTATCTTTGTGCTAGATAATAAAAACTAAGTGTAAAAAGTAGCAAAATCGTTACTGTGAATAAATATTAAAGGCGATGATGGCGATGATCGCAAGCGATGCGCCGACAATAGCTTGCCATTTATACCTGCGAATAATCTTTTCGGTTTGATTTCCAAACAAAAACACCAGCAACGCCAAGCCAAAATAGCGAATTGAACGGCTTGTCGCAATGGCTACCATATACAGCATAAACGAATAGCTCGTTACCCCAGCAACAATCATTGCTACCTGCAATGGAATGGGGGTGACGCCGGTTGAAAAAACAAACCAAAATCCATGGTCACTCATTTGCGCTTTAAACGAATCAAATTGCTCAGGCGTGGTGATATAGGTCATGATGGGATCTTTTAAAAGCTCGAATAAATAATAACCAATAAAGTAGCCAAAAATTGACCCTAAAATACAGCCAAGAGTGGTAACGGTAGCAATTTGCCAGAGCTTTTCGCGTCTTGCCTGCATTAGCGGCACAAGCAAGGTCTCTAAGGGAATCGGAACAATCGTCGATTCCAGAAACGACGCAAGGCCAATACTGCTAAGCATATGCTTGGAGTGGATCATGCGCTTTACGCGCTCATTAATTTTCCGAAAAAGCTGTTTGAGTTTATTCACGTTTATTGTAGTTATTTAAAGTATTTGCGTTAATTTTCGCTTGAACAAACTAGCGATGCCAATACGGCGCTTATCCCCTGAACCTTATTCTCTTTGAATTCTTCTGTATTTACTATAAAAATACGTTTCGAGGGAGCACAAAAAATTAGCGCCACTGCTTTGAGTGGCGCCTTGAGTGTTATTGAGTAAAAAGGAAAGAGCTCAATTTAACATCAGATTGCTTACAAGGCTTGCTTGTGAACAAAGCCGTCTTTCATTACAAAATCCACATTTTGCAGTAAGCGAATATTGTCTATTGGGTCACCCTTTACGGCAACCAAATCAGCCAGTTTGCCTTTTTCTATGGTACCTAACTTATCTGAAATGCCTAATAGTTTGGCGGTGTTGTAAGTTGCTGAGCGGATCGCATCCATTTCTGACATACCGGCGCTTACCATAAGCTCAAATTCCAGTGCATTTTCACCGTGTGGTGACACGCCAGAATCGGTACCAAAAGCGATCATCACGCCATTTTCGTAGGCTTTTGCAAACGTTTCTTGAATAAGCGGGCCAATCATTGCGGCTTTGGGACGCACAATGGCAGGAAAATAACCGTCAATTTTTGCTTTTTCTGCCACAAAGTTCCCCGCCGAGATAGTGGGCACATAATACACGTCGTGCTTACGCATAAGCTTAAAAATTTCATCATCCATGTAAGTGCCGTGCTCAACTGAATCCACCCCGGCTAAAATGGCGCGTTTCATGCCTTCTTTACCATGCGCGTGAACTGCAACGGTCATTTCATAGTCCTTGGCCGTTTGCACAATCGCTTCAAGCTCATCACTCATAAATTGGGGGTTCTGGCCGCTTTTTGCAACCGATAGCACGCCACCTGTAGCGGTAATTTTAATCAGGTCTGCACCATCTTTATAGCGCTGCCTTACTGCTTCTCGTGCCTGGGCAACACCGTTTACCACGCCATCAGCAGGAGTTGGGCTACCCATCAAATCTCTGCGCATGCCATTGGTAGGATCGGCGTGACCACCGGTGGTGGCAATAGATTTACCAGAGGTGTAAATGCGCGGGCCGGCTACTATGCCCCGATTGATGGCATTTCTTAGAGCGACCGTTTCGTTATAGCTGTCGCCTAAATTACGAATGGTGGTAAAACCCGCCATTAGTGTTTTTTCAGCATAATCGACACCAGCAATGGCATAATCTGCTTCGTTATTGCTAAAGCGTTTCAAATAACCGGCAGTACCTTCATTTTGGTAGGTAATGTGGGTATGCATGTCCATAAAGCCGGGCATCAAGGTATGCTCGCTTAAATCAATAAATACATCACCTTCACCGCCTTCATTTTTACCATCGAGAATATCTTTGATGACTCCTTCATCAACAACCACGGTTTTATCTTCTCTTACCTTGGCATCGTCTGCGGTGATGAGTTTACCTGCATAGATGTAGGTCGCGGCGATGAGTTCGCCAGAGAAGGTCGCTAAAAACGCAAGTGAAAGTAAAGATTTGCCTAATGTGTTTTTTGTTTTCATTTTTATTACCTGTTGTCGCGATTGACTAACATTAGGACAATCTGGCCTTTAGATCAAAAGTTTCGTGTCGATAAACATGCTATAGGCGTCTCGCCTTATCCTATCACGCATCCTATAAGAGGTTTCGATGCCACGTAATAAAACGACAATTGATAGGGAAGTCACTTTTCATGCATCTGAGCAACTGGTTTCTACCACCGATAAACGTGGAGTGATCACTTATGCCAACGATGTATTTTGCAAGGTAGCAGGTTACAAAAAAGAAGAGCTTGTTGGGCACAGCCACAATATTGTTCGCCATCCAGATATGCCAAAAGCCGCATTTAAAGATATGTGGGATCACCTTAAACAGGGTAATTCATGGCAAGGTGTTGTTAAAAACCGCTGTAAAGACGGCTCGTACTATTGGGTAGACGCGTTTGTTACGCCTATTTATGAAAACAATCACTTAGTCGGCTATCAATCGGTACGCGTAAAGCCAAAAGCGGAGCAAGTTGAACGAGCAGAGTCCTTGTATGCTCGCGTTAATGCCGGAAAACGCGCCAATAAGTGGCAATTCAGCTATGGGCAAAAAGTAGCGGCTTTTGTGGCTATATTCACAGGGCTTTGCATTTTAAGTTTTGCAGCATCAGGATGGGCGGGCGCTTTGGCGTTGTTTCTCTTATGTGCAAGCGGACTGTTCATTTTTTACTCTGAATTGATACAAACTCCCAAGCTGGCTGAAAAGCTAAAATCGGAATACGAGAGCGTGAGCCGTTTTGTTCTCTCTGGTAGTGGCACAACAGGGATTGTGAATTTCCATATTGGTATGCAAAAAGCCATGCAGCGAACAATTATTGGCAGAACGCAAGATGCCTCTAAACGAATAGAAGTCATTGCGGATCGCACCTTACAAATTGCCCAGCAGACTAATCAAGGTATTGCGCAACAACAGCAGGAAATGCAGGCAATCACACAAGCCATAGAAAATATGCGCTCTGGCAGTGAGTCTGTTGTGCAAAGTACTGCGCAAACGAATGAAAGTGTTGAGAGTACTAATATGCAGTGTGCAAACGCACAAGCATTGATAATTCGAGGCCGTGACGGTGTGTCGAGCTTATCGGATATCGTTGACCAGGCAGCGGCCACGGCTGATTCTCTGATGCAGGCCTCAGACATGGTTGCACAAACTATTTCTGAAATAGAATCTATTGCCGACCAAACGAATTTACTGGCGCTCAACGCTGCAATTGAAGCGGCTCGCGCTGGCGAAAGCGGCAGGGGCTTTTCGGTGGTGGCAGATGAAGTAAGGGCGCTTTCAACACGTACGCAAGAATCAGCAGCACGTACTATTAACAGCACCAATACAATGCGGGATACCTTGCAAGAATGGGTTAAAAAAATGCACTTTTCGCGCGATACGGCAATGCAAAGCGCTGAACAAGCGAACGAATCAGCAGACAGCATTGCTACCATTTACGGAATGATCGATAACATCAGTCAGCTTCTTGAGGGGATCATGAAAGCGAGCGATGCGCAAAATCAAAACTGCTTGCAGGTTAAAAGCAGCGTGGAGGCGATTTTGGCCGTGGCTAATCAAAATGCTGATATGGCGAATGATTTGCAGAACAACGCCAAAACGCTAGACGATAACATTAAAATGCTTAGTGGTTTGGCAAGTACATTTGATGCGAGCTAGCTATTAAATAGCACGGGTGAACTTTAACCTTGAAGCTTAAAAGCGGCCAATACAAAATCGGTAGTGGCCGCTTTGTAAATATAAGGCTTTAGAATATTTTGCGGCTTTATTTTTATTACTGTCAGTATTTTCAGTACTGGCAGACTCATCCACCTCTTGCGCTGCTTCTACCCAGCGGTAGAGCACATTTTGATGCACTCGCGCCCACAAATTACGGCGCACATTGCAGTATGGTACCAGGCTCTCTTCGAATTTACGAAGTTCAACCGGATGGGCGTCGCTAAGGGTAAATCTATCTCCAGTTTGAGTAATTACTTCAATGCCTGAATCGGTTTTTTTGTGGTCGATAATGACAAAAGGTACGTCTTCAACGGTGATGCCAATTTTTTCAACGGGCGTGACTAAAAAGTAATCCTCATTTTCTTTTTTTATTACGCTTGCAAACAGTTTAACCAGCGCTTCACGCGTGAAAGGAGTGCCCTCGTGCCACCACTGGCCATTGCGCTTAATGACAAGGTTCATATTGCCGCAAAATTCCGGATCCCATTTCTCAACGGGAGGCAATGAACGAGATTTAGCACCTGTGTCGGTGCTATCCTCTATGCTTTGTTGTATGGCTTTTAAGTCCATAATGGCGGCTTTTATAGCTTAACTGGCGCGACTATTGTCGCGCTTCCAATTCTGCTTTTACATCGCGAAGGATGTCTTTTAGCCTGCGCATATTGTCGGGGCCCATTCGAATCATCTGTTTTTGTGGCTCTGAGAGACTTTCTAGCTTCGGATCCGCAAATTTGTACATCACGCTGTCTGAATACACTTCAATGGGCACAGGCACCTGAGGCGTATCTAGCAGCTCATTAATCGCTTTAATGACGGTCTCATCCAGTGACTCTCCCGGACGCGCAATTTCAGCAAATTTTTCTTCCAGAGTCGGTTTGTAGCTGTCATACACATTTAACAGCGCTTCGGTGTCTGACTCTTCTATGGCGTCAATATACGGGCTGTAGCGCTGAAAGCTAGTACGATCTATCCACATTTTATCGGCTTGAGTATAAACACTAAAGCCTCGGTCGGGCGGGGTAAACAAATTGTCTTTAATAGTAATTTCTTCATTTGCCAAATTATTCACATTAATGACAAATTTCTGCAGTAGCGCCTCGTCAACCAGCAGTTTTGTTAACTCCGGACTTTTGATGGCTTCCATCACGGCAGCTTTTACCGCAACATCGCTCATATCAAGCACTACATCCTCGGCATCTTCAATGATGGGTTCGAGCATTTCGACATTTTGCTCTTCTTCACCAATTACCACCTCAGAAGGTATTTGTGGCGCCTCAAAAACCTCTGTTTCGTTATTCTGTTCTTCCAACGCTTGTTCATCCATGGTTGGTAGTTCTACTTCCTGAGTCGGAACGGGAACAGGTCTTGTTTCAAGCGGGTCTTCACTGCTGGGCCACAACATCACTACAAGCACGAGGATCACTAAAACGCCTGCTACAATTAAGTAAGGGCGCATTTGTTGAAACTGACTAGGTGTTTCACTCATATATTTCTCCACCGCGTTTAAACCGGATAAGATATTCGTAATCAGGTCTGTTTAATTATTTCTATCTCAAATACATCCTACATGTTTATACATAGTATTGACTATTCAAAATTCAATTAATTCCTTTGTTTTTATAAGGATTTTCCACCAGAAGGTTTAAAAGATATGTAATAAAGCTGAATCATGCTGAAGAAACATAGCCAGACTTGAGTGTCATATATAACGACACTGACAAAAAGGGCCGCTATAAAGCGACCCATCGTTTCAACAAGTGAATTACTTGCCTTATGAATAACTAAACCTTACAGATAAGGCTTGATTTAGCATTCAGAAGGGTCGCCACCGGTTTGCTCTTTTAACTTGATGCAAGCCTGTTTCGCTTTTTCAGCAGCACTTGTTTTAGCATCTTCCAGTTTTTCTTCGCCATCTTTAAGTAGTTCGTCAGCTTTCTCTTCGCTATCTTCTAAAAGTTGGTTTGCTTTCTCTTTACCCTCTTCCATCATTCTATTTGCGTCGTCTGCCATTTCTGACGCTTTATCTTTTGCAGAATCATATGCATCTGCACTTTCTTCTTGCGCTTGTTCCAGCATTTGTTGCGCATCTTCGTTAGATTCTTCGGGTGCATCGCTGCACGCTGCTAAGCCGAAAAGACTGATAAGCGCAATAAATGCAATTTTTGTTTTTAGTGTTAACATCGTTGGTCTTCCTTAATCATGTTTAAGTGGTGTTGCTTTATTTTAACGTAAAGCGTTTGGAGCATATCACTATTTGTACTTCATTCAAGTGACTCAAATCTGCGTCAGGTGTCGCTTAAAGCGCAAGTTACACCAAAATGAACCCATCACAATACAATGCGTAAAGATTAGGGTTTACCTATGATTAGCAGAGCAGAGCAAAGCATGCACAAATTTAAAATCGATAAAATAAAAAGCGCTTCGATGAAAATCACCAAGCTTGAAGTTCAATCTTTTGAGATGAATGTGTATTTAGTAAAGCTTTATACGCACGACACAGAAGGCTTTGTTTACGACGCTTCAGACAAACCCATGCGCTTTCACAACTCTCAGCAAATTCGCGACGCCTTTGAGCATTGCGAGGTGGACGAAGCAGTCATGATCCACGATTCGCCCTATGATGAAATGATTGGCAATCCTAACAAGCCAGAGCCTTCTATGGCGATGCCTTTTTCTATGCAGCAGCCATATTAGGAATAACGACATTCGTAAAGATTATTCCGCTTTCTTATCTTGAGCGAGCAGCGTTTCTAAGCTCTGTTCGCGTTTTTCAATTTGCGCTTTTAACTTGTCCTTATCGTCACCTTCTGCGCTTTTAAGCTTTTCTTTCAGGGCGAGGATTTTCCCTTTCAAGGTTTCGACCTGCTTTTCTTTGCTCTCCGCTTCTTCTGCTTTATCGAAGATTATCTCTTCAGGTAGAGTATCATTTTCACGTTTTTCTGCGTATAGGCGACGATCCTGCTTTGGGATAACCGGCGGTTTATCATCCATGCGCCGCTGATTCATAAAGCTTGGCGAAACAATCTCAATGCCGTTTTCATGCAAGGTGTTTAATACCGCGCCCATGAGGCGAGAGCGCGCTGAAATCATGCTTTTTATTTCTGTGAGCAAGCCGGAGATACGGTAAGTAATCGAAAAATCGCCCAGTTCCAGAATTTGCACAAACGGTTCTTGAAGTTCAATATCGTTAGCCGCTTGCAGTAAGAGTTTTTCAATGTGCGAATGATGCAGATCATAGCCTAAGGACAGAGTGGTTGAGATAATGGTTCCCGAGGAGCGCACCACAGTTATTGGCTGATTAAGCAAGTAGGCATTGGTTAGAGCAATCAATTCTCGCTGCTCGGTTTGAATTTCGGTATCAAATAATCCGCGCTCTGTTACGCGCCCGGCATGCTCACCTACTATTATAAAATCGCCGGTTCGAAAAGGTTTAGTAAATCTAAACACAATACCTGCCATCACGTTTGCCACTAAAGAAGTGGACGAAAATGCGATCACACCGGAGAGTAAAATTCCGATCAAAGCTAAAATCTGATTGCGAATACTCGGCTCTAGCGGCAGAGCTATCACTAAAGCAATGATCGCGATAACATAGAATAACAGCAAAATTAGCTGTCTGGAAAAGCGTTTTGATACCTCTAAATGTTTATCGCCTAGTAACAATTTGTGCGCAAGGGGAAGAACAAAAATAACGAGCAATAGCATAAGCGCAAAAGGCAGTAATTCTTGTCCTAGAGCAAATATAGAGTGAATGAGATCCTGCATTTGATAAATCGGTCCTTGTTGTGTTGTTCGCTGTTCGATGAGCTTGGACAGCTTATAGCTAATCAGCGTAACCACTTCCAATCGCATTAAATGGCATTTTAAGCTCAAGCGCTGGAATTTCTTTACCTAACCAGGCTGGAAAGGTGTTGCTGTTTGGGCCTGGCACCAGAGTATATTCATTTGCGTAGGGATAACGCTCTACCGCAGCATATATTTGTGGGATAAGCGTTTTGGCTCTGTCTCCCTGAATAGATAGGATCTTCTCCGGCTTTGCGCCATACCAAAATCGATCGGGAGTATCGGTGGTGTAGCTTCTTAGCGCGGGTAAACCGCTATCGACTCGCCAGCCAACCACTTCATACACGGTATATTCGGGAGCTTGTTCTTCTTTAACGGCAACCCAAGTATGCACTGCAAACCAGCCACGCCAACTAAAAGCATCTGCCGCATAAAATTCAATAACCGCTTGTGGCGTCGTTTCAGGTTTAGGTGCAATACCTGCTGGCTCACGCGATGCTGTGCGCCAGTCAGAATTGCTGCATGCACTTAGCAGAAAAACAGCTATGACTATACTCAGGTAATGTAAAAATGTTTGTTTTCGTTTGTGGTACATATTTTTGATTCAAGTTATTTGTTTAAAGATGCTTTACTACCCGTTCTCGCAGCGCAAACTCACAATTGAGCTTATTTGCCAGTAACACCATACCACTAACTTTACGATTAACCAGTGCAACATCAAAATTGGGAGATTCTATTTCACGCTGTTGACGCATCAAGGTCTCGGTTTGTGCATATAAGCGTTTAATTAATCCTGATGACTTGAAATTGTATTGCGAAGTTTGCAAGCACTCACCTGCAGCAAGCGTTGCTTCGATTATAGTGTTTTGAGTGACTTCTGGCATGCGATCGTAAATAAGTTTCAGTGAGCGAAGGCCTTGCTCACACAGCTGTCGATTTTGTTCCAGCATGCCGCGCGCGATTAATTTGTAATGAGCAGATAAGTCCTTCGGCAATGATTTACACGCGCCAAAGTCTAATAAGGCAATTTGCCGGGATTGTGGCAAGTATAAATAGTTGGCAAAGTTGGGGTCGCTTTGAATAAATCCATACGTGAAAAGCTCATTTAACAACAGATCAAACAGGTGTTGGATGATTTGGCTGCGCTCGTTCTCTGCTCTATATTGCACATTATCCAGACTCTCCCCTTCAATAAATGACATACACAGTATTGCCTTATTTGACAAAGGGTCATAAATTTCTGGTACCACAAAACGCGTATCCTCGGCCAAATGGGTAGAAAAAGAGCGGATATATTGCGCTTCTTGTTCGTAATCTGCTTCAGTTTTTAACTGCGCTTTTGCCTCGAGTAAAATTGAATCAAGATCAAAATCTTTGGGAAGTATTCCGCTTAAACGAAGCAAACGGCCAACATTGTTAACATCACTGTCTATGCTTTTTACCACTCCAGGATACTGGACTTTTACCGCCAGCCATTGGCCGCTTTTCAATTGTGCTTTGTGTACTTGCCCAATGGAAGCTGATGCAACCGGCTCAAAACTAAAATATTTAAAGTGAGAATCCCAGTTATTTCCCCAATGTGTATTGAGTGTTTCAAGCAGTTGAGTCTTTGGCATCAAATCTGCGCCTTCTCTTAAACGCTTTAATATTGGCTCCCAGCTTTCAGGTAAAAACTCACCCGCATCCATAGAGATCATCTGCCCAATTTTCATTGCTGCGCCGCGCATTTCGCTTAGCCTTTTGGCAATACTATTGGCGTTTTGGTCCGACAACAACGCCCGAGATAAGGAGGGTTTCTGTGCTTTAAAAAGTTGTGACGTCGCGTCTAGCGCAGTTCGGGCAGCGATGGAGCCAAACATACCTGAAAGTTTAAGCCCGCGGGAAAGACTTGTTTGAGGGACGCGGCTACTTGGCTTGTTGTCTTTTTTATTTTGACTCATGTATCAGTATTTACTCATTTCGTAAGCAAGCGTGTTAATAAGCAGGCTGTATTCATACGAAGTAATAAGCTAAAAGTATTGCTTTGATATGCCTTGGCTTGTTGAATGACTCGTTGCAAATAGTGATAGTTTTACCTATCGTGCACGTACGAACGTAACAAGATAAATGCTCAGATGATACCGATGATTGCGCCTTTACTTTGCAGCGCTTTCATACTCGCTTATAAGCATACGCTGATAAAAATAAAAAGAGAACACGATGACTGAAAACAATATTGAAGATAAAACCGAAGATAAAACTAAAGATAAAAGCAAAGCTAAAAGTGATAAACAGGCGCGCCCGCACTTTGATTTGATCCTTTATGGAGCCACGTCTTTCGTCGGTAAAATAATGGTTGAGTATTTAGCGAGCTTGCCAAGTGATGAAGTAAAATGGGCAATAGCAGCAAGAGATGAAGCTAAACTGAAAGCACTTAAAGCAGAATTTTCACTTAGCGATAAAATTACTCACTTTGTTGCGGATGCACAAGACGAAGAAGCGCTTAAAAAAATATGCCAGCAAACCAAAGTAATTGTTACCACCGTAGGTCCCTACGCGCTTTTTGGTGAAACAATGCTTAAAGTTTGCGCGCAAAGCGGCACCGATTATTGCGACCTTACAGGTGAGCCGCAATGGATTAAAAAAATGCTCGATAAGTATGAGCAAGATGCCAAAGAGTCTGGCGCACGAATTATTAACTGCGCGGGCTTTGATTCCATCCCCTCTGATTTGGGGGTGTATTATACTCAACAGCTTGCTATTGAGCGCACAGGCAAACCTGCCAAGCAAATTAAAATGCGGGTGCGCAAGATTAAAGGTGGTGCGTCTGGCGGCACGGTAGCAAGCTTGTTGAACGTGCTTAAAGAAGCTGACAGTGACGCTTCTTTGAAAAAACTGTTGGTGAACCCCTACATGCTTTGCCCACAAAATCATGACTTTCATGTGCGACAAAAAAATCACAAAAAAGCAGAATATGATGAGCAACTTGGCATATGGACGATGCCCTTTGTGATGGCGGCGATTAATGAGCGGGTGATCCATCGCAGTAATGCCTTATTAAATAACCGTTACGGCACCGATTTCAAGTACGATGAAGCGATGTCTGCCAAAAAGGCCTCAACTGCTTGGACAACTGCGCTTGGTTTAGGCGCATTTGTGGCAGCGGCAAGCATTAGCCCAATTCGCAGTTTGCTCGAAAAATACGTTTTGCCGAAACCGGGGGAAGGGCCGAGCAAAAAAGAGCAGCTTGAAGGCATGTTTGATATGCGTTTTTATGCTTCGCTTAAAGATGAAGATAAATCAGACAGTCAGGATATGTCGGATAATGCACAAATTTTACAGGTGCAAGTTATTGGGGACAGAGATCCGGGTTATGGGGCTACCGCAAAAATGCTCACTCAGGCTGCGCTTTGCTTGGCAAACGATGTTGAAAGTCTTGAAGGTGGCTTTTGGACACCAGCTGCTGCCCTTGGCGATCACTTAATTGAACGACTGGCACAACATGCAGGTGTGAAAGTGAGTCGAGTCGATTATTAAACCAAACGTTTTTATTAAACACTAAGCGCCTTTAAAAAGGCGCTTAGTGCATTTGATTAAGCATTAAACACAGCTAGACAAGTCTTTACTAAGCTCGGTGATAAACTTGCCGTTTTTATCGGTGTAGCGATACACCATTACAAGCTCTAGCTCTATAAACGGGCGGAAATTTTCCATCGCACAAAGTTGAGAAATCACATTTTCTTCAAAGTGCTGTGCCACAAGCTGAGGATTAACTTCTTCTGCGTCAAAGTCTGTAAGCGTATTGTTGTAAATCATATAGTTGGCAAAGGTCGCTACCGAATCCAATCGTGTATCTGAATCGACCTTAAGTGGGGTTTGCTTATTTAACTCATTGACTAGATCCGTAAGTCCAGACGAAATTAGTCGATTGGATTTTGCTTGAGCGGGTATGCAAGCAAGTGCTATTGATAGCGTGCTAGCGATTACAAGTGAGGATAAAGCCTGAAGTCGAGTCATGATAGTTACCTATATAAAAATCTACGGCGCGAAATAAAACGTGCAGAGCAGTTTTATTGGCGGCTAATTTTTCTATCGGCGTACATAGCATTTGCTTGATAATTAATTGTCTGAATAGTCGTATATGTCACTTTTGCATCTGCACGAAAACTTATCCCTTTAATGTTATTAAGTTTTTTATACAAAATAAAAAACGCCAAACTCTTCAGTAGTTTGGCGCCAACTGATATTAAGTAACTAATTGCCTTATCTAGGCTAAGTAAGTTAAGCCTTTTGACTTGCTATCCAAGCATCCACTCTTCGCTCTAAAATCGCCAGTGGCATTGCGCCTCCGCCCAGAACCGTGTCGTGAAACCCTCGTATGTCGAACTTATCACCTAATTGCGCTTCGGCTTTTTCTCGCAGTTCCTGAATTTTAATCATGCCAATTTTATAGCTGGTGGCTTGCCCCGGAAGCACCAAGTAACGACGAATTTCGCTTTTCGCCTGAGCTTCGGTAACAGCAGAATTTTCAATGAAATACGCGATTGCCTGTTGCTCGCTCCATCCTTTTGAATGTAAACCGGTGTCGACCACCAAGCGAATGGCTCGCCACATTTCAGAGCCTAATCGACCAAATTCTGACAGCGGATCCTGATACGTGCCAGGCATTTCTTTGGCCAGCCATTCGGTGTAAAGCGCCCAGCCCTCGCTGTAGGCGGTAAATCCCGCTTGCGTTCTGAAGGTAGGCACGCCAGTAAGCTCGTTCTGAATGGCAATTTGCATATGATGTCCAGGGAGCCCTTCGTGATAGGCAATCACTTCGAGCTCACGTTTAGGCATGGCCGTCATATCTGATAAATGCGCGTAGTAAACCCCTGGGCGAGAACCGTCAGGTGTCGAGGGAAAGTAATGTTGAGCTGCACCATCTTGCTCTCTAAAGGCTTCAACGCGTTTCACCACCATATCGGCTTTCGGTAAAATGCCAAAATAGTCAGGCAGCACTGCCTTAATTTTATCAATAGCGGCAGTGGCGTCGTCAATGTAGGCCTGTCTACCTTCGTCGGTATTCGGGTAATACAAACGCTCGTCGTCTTTTGTGTCGCGTAAAAATACAAAAAATTCAGCCAAACTGCCTTCAAAGCCAAATTCGTTTTTCACCGCTTCCATTTCTTTGCGCAAGCGGCCGACTTCCTCTAAACCAATTTTATGAATTTCATCGGCACTAAGGTCGGTGGTTGTCTGATTGGCAAGACGATAATTATAAAAGTTAATACCGTCTGGAAGATCGGCTGCTCCCATGGCTTGTTCTGACGCGTTGGCTCTGTCTGTTTCCTGCCAGGCAATCAGATTTTCATAAGCCGGTTTGAACACGGTTAACAGTGCATTTTTAATTTCTTCTTGCATGCTATCTGCTTCATCCTGGGTCATTTCACCTTTCTCAACGAGGGTCGCCAGTTTTGATTTAGCATCAGCCCATATTGCACTGTCTTCAGAACTACTGTCAGAATTTTTAGCACTGTTTTGGTTGAAGGGCGCGCCTGAGATGATTTTGTTAGATTCTTTAATGACTGAGTCAAACGCAAAATAGGGAGGACGGACGCCTTTTTCAGCTACTTTTTGTGAAATTGCTATGAGCTGATCCATCGCCCGGCCGGTTTCATTGATTCGGCTCAAATAATTCTGCATATCTTGCGCATTTTCAACGCGATGAAAAGCGATCAGCAACTGCGGAAAGAATGAATGTACCGCCTGCATTTGATCAAATACATACGTGTTGAATCGAAATTTATCCGCAACTTCAGCATCTTGCGCTTGATACATCCAAATATCATAAGAAATTTTCGCATCATCGCTTAGCTTTTCGTAATTAAAATTGTTTTTAAGCTCTTCAGCGTTTTTTCGGGAGCGGGCTAAGGCGTCATCCAATGCTTTTTCAGAAAAGTCATCAATTTCGCCCTGACGCTCGCTTCTTCCTAAAAATGCAAGTTGAATGGGGCTTTGCATCACTTCTTCTTCGTACTTTTCCTCAAACCATTGATTCAGGCGAGCGGTTTCCGCCTCTATTTCAGCTTGAGTAAAGCTTGCACTTTGCTCACTTGAAGCGACTTGCTGCGTTTGAGTTTCGCTGGTAGCTTGATTGTCAGTTTCAGGGGCCGGGCTGCATGCCCCTAGGGCACTTAAGGTCGCGATAGCAATCAAATGATGGCGCATATGGTATGGTCCTTTTTTATTAGTGTATGTGTAGGTGTCAACACATAATAGTAGCCCTAAAGCCTAATAAGTGCGAATGGTTAATGTATCTCCTCGTTGGGACCATTCCAAATGCTTTAAAGCGCTCATACCCAGCAGGATTTCATCAGACCGAAGGCCAGGATTAAGGTTGGCATCCACATTAAGCAATCGAATATCACCAATTTGAAGCTCATTGATGTTGGTGTAAGCTACGGTGACCGGGCCATTTGCGGTAAGGGCCTGAAAGCGTTGGCCTGGCTGTAAACCTAAATAATCCCTTAAATGCGCGCCAATCGATACGCTTGTTGCACCCGTGTCCAGCAAAAACGTGACTTCTTTACCGTTGATCAAACCGCTGGTGACGTAATGCCCTTGTCGATTGCGCTTAAGGATCACTTCAACACCTTGCTGCGATACCTTGCTTTGCGGAGACTGATTAGGATTGTATTGTTTGTCGAGCATGCCAGAAAAATACGCGATGAGTAATCCAAATACGATGATCCAGGCAGCCACGAGCATCCACACACCCATTTTTGAGGTGCTATTGTCATTTACACCTTGCGGCTCTATATCTGGCAAGTTGCCTCCTTTACCGGTTAATCGTATTGAATTTAAGCACGATGACACACTTTTTTACAACTTAATACGGGAATTCCAAATAGTTTGATTAGATACTAAGCTATCAATACTCTGTCTTTTGCAGATATGATTGCAGATAGGGTTAAAAAACGCTGTAAGTTAACAGACAGGCATTGCATAACTTGCTGCGCGACTGTTTACTTGATAAACCCTAATGGATGCGGTAGCAAATAACTGTTTTTAAACAGATTAACGAGGAAGATATGATACACACAAAAAGTCCACAGTCAGGGAAGCTGATACAGGCTGTATTAACAGGCATTTTTGCGCTTGTTTGCAGTGTAAGTTTACATGCACAGGAAATTGACATTCCTTATGAAAAATTTGAGTTAGACAACGGTTTAACTGTTGTTGTACATGAGGATAGAAAAGCGCCAGTTGTCGCTGTTGCGGTATGGTACAAGGTTGGCTCTAAAGATGAACCTGAGGGTAAAACAGGTTTTGCGCATTTATTTGAACATCTTATGTTCAACGGCACTGAAAACTATGATGATGAATGGTTTAAGCCCCTTCAAGAAGTTGGCGCAACAGGATTAAACGGTACCACGAGTTTTGACCGCACGAATTATTTTCAAACGGTGCCAACACCTGCGCTTGATCGGATTTTGTGGATGGAATCTGATCGCATGGGGCACTTACTAGGTGCAATCACGCAAGAGAAACTGGATGAGCAGCGCGGCGTTGTGCAAAACGAAAAGCGCCAGGGCGAAGATCAGCCTTACGGAAAGGTGTTTGATCGCATCATCAACAATATGTTCCCGGATGAACATCCCTACTCGCACCTGCCGATTGGCTCAATGGATGATTTAAATGCTGCTTCATTAGAAGATGTTGAAAGCTGGTTTAAGCAATACTACGGTGCAGCCAATGCAATCTTGGTACTGTCGGGTGATATAAACGCACAAGAAGCTCGTCCATTGGTTGAGAAATACTTTGGCGATATCGATGCAGGGCCTGCATTAACCAAGTGGGACGCATGGGTACCTAAGCGTTCAGCGAATTCTCGAGAAACCATGCAGGATAAAGTGCCTCAAACACGAATTTATCGCGTGTGGGTAGCGCCTGAAGATACCAATCCAGTGTCTACCGATCTTTTCATTGCTGCCAACGTGCTTGGTGACGGAAAAAATTCCCGCCTATATAAAGAGTTAGTATACAACCAACAGATCGCGACCGGTGCATCGGTTTTTAATCTTGAACTGCAAATGGCGTCTATTTTCGGCGTGGTTGTGGATGTGGCCGACGGTGTAGACGTTGATAAAGTTGAGCGTGAGCTTGATAAAATCATGGCTGAGTTTTTGAAAAAAGGCCCAAGTAAAGATGAAGTCAGGCTGGTTTCTACAAAAACAAAAGCGGGTATTATCCGCGGACTTGAAGAAGTTGGCGGATTTTCTGGAAAAGCACAAACACTCGCACAGGGCGAGCTACTTGCAGGTGACCCAGCGTTTTTTAAAACCGAACTTGCGCTTTTAGACAAAGCCAACCCAAAATCGGTGTTAAATGCATCTCGCGAATGGTTAAGCAATGGCTGGCATCAACTTACCGTGGTGCCCTTCCCAGAATATTCTACGATTGAAACAGACCTCGACAGAAGCGCCGGCCTACCCGATGTGACAGGAGAGACTGAATTAAGCTTCCCTGAGGTGCAAAGTGCACAACTATCTAACGGCATTACGGTCAATTTGGCACAACGCAGCACCATCCCGGTTGTTAACGTTGCCTTTCAGTTTGACGCCGGATTTGCTGCCGATAAAGGTAACAAGCTAGGCTTGGCTACCTTCACAACGCGTATGCTTGATGAAGGTGCAGGCAAATACGACGCGCTTGAACTTGCAGCTGAGCTTGAGCAGCTAGGTGCAAATTTGGGGGCAGGCTCTAACTTAGATACCACCACTGTAAGCATGTCGATGCTCAAAGAAAATATGAATGACTCGCTTGAGCTGTTAAGCGATGTGTTGCTGCGCCCAAGTTTCGACAAAGACGAGATAGAGCGTCAGCGAGCTTTATTGTTCAGTGATATCGCACAGCAAATGGCACAACCAACCGCAATCGCCTTTACCTTATTACCACCGCTTATTTTTGGTGATGATCATGCCTACGGTATCCCGTTAACGGGCACCGGTACGAAAGAGTCGGTAGCAAGCATTACGCGTGAAGATATGGTGGCCTTCAAAGACCAGTGGATGCGTCCGGATAATGCGACCATTTTTGTTGTGGGTGATACTACCATGGACGAAATTAAGCCAATGCTTGAGAAAGAGTTCGGAAAATGGAGTGTTGCTGGAAGTAAGCAAGAAAAAGTCATTGCTGAAGTGGCGCTGCCCGAAGAGGGACAGGCCATTATTATTGACCGTCCGGGATCTGCTCAGTCGCTCATACTAGCTGCGCATGTAGCCCCTCCTACCGGTGTTGATAATAACATTGCAATAAACGCTATGAATTCAACGCTAGGGGGTGAATTTACTGCGCGCGTTAATATGAATTTGCGTGAAGATAAAGGTTGGGCATATGGTGCCTATACCTTCTTACAAGATGCGAAAGGTCAGCGCTTGTTTATGGTTTATGCTCCGGTACAAACAGATAAAACCGGTGATTCTTTAAAAGAGTTAGTTAAAGAACTCAATGCCTATAAAGGTGACAAACCACCAACATCTGAAGAGCTAGAGCGCGTGGTTCTTGATCAAGTACGCTCATTACCTGGTCAGTACGAAACCTCTGGTGCAGTATTGGGCTCACTGCTATCAAGCAACCGTTTTGATCGTGAGCTCAATTACCCAGAGAGCTTACCAGAGAAGTATCGCGCATTATCAACACAAGATCTGGAATCTGCCGCTGAGCAAGTTGTGCACCCTGGTAAACTTACTTGGGTGATCATTGGTGATGCCAGTGCAATCAAAGAAGAAGTCGAGGCAGCCGGTATAGGAAGCGTGAGCGTAAGAGCAATGAACGAGCTGTAAAAATCGCGTAGCGCCTTTACGTCATAAAACCCCTTTCTGTTTTCAGGAGGGGGTTTTTTCATTTTGCATTATTGGTTTGTCACTTTTATCACTGTGGCAGGCTCGTGCCAATCGTTTCCACAATTCTTGCCAATACGATTTAAAAACTGTTTTTGAAGCAAGCTTTGAATTTTAAAAGATGTTTTAAGTATGTACCCGACGGTTACACCTTATGTTTCAACAGACCGTTGGTTTACTAAAGATAATTAACTGCCCGTCACTATCGCGAAGGCGATAGTCTCCTAAAGACCAAGGAACGGACGATAGGATTCGTCTACAAAGAATCGTCATTCCGGCGAAGGCCGGAACCCCTAAACTCTCGTCGATCAGCTAAAAAGCGTGAATTTCTATCAATTTGGTTTGATTTCTCAACTCAACGATATACGCAGGGAGGTTGCGGCCTCCGCCGCAATGACGATAGTTTTTTTAAAATACGCAGAGTGCCGCTTTTGAATATTAAAAGTGAGTATTGACTTAGTTGCTCAACGTTCACAAAAAGTATTAAAGAGCGTTCGTCGAATTATGCGATCGCACAAGTAGCAAGCCGCATCACCACCGGAGAGCTCTAATTTGTATATCACAAAAATGAGCATTCATCCGCATCTTAAAATGTTACATTATCGCTTGAATGAGCGGCGCAAAAATATGAACGAGCATTCCAAACACGCTTCCGGTAAAAAAGCCAAGCCAACCGTTTTTACCGATGGAGGTAAGTGGCCGAGACGATTAGAGCCACGCTCTTTTATCACTCTGCTGAGTCAAATACCAAACTCTTCCCAAGATAGAAAAATCAAATGTGCTTTTGCGAAAACTCAATGAGGTGTAATAGTAAAAGGAAATAGTGGAGCGCTAAAACAGATGGCAAATACGGCATGATACCTACCGAAGACAATGAAAACGGATATCTGGGAGGAGCGCCATCTACCGCTTATTTTGGCGTCATGTGCCGTCTAGCTTAGATTTGACGTCCATGCGCTTATGTATAATACGGACAATTTGAATGTCATTATTTGACACCAGTCTATAAAAAATCACATGACTGCTGCATGGAAATTTTCGGTATCCAACTTCTATAAAATCACATACCTGGCCAGCATCAGGGTTGTTCGCCAGGTTGCGAAAGGTATCATCAAACTGTTTTACATAGACAGCTCTTTGTTTGATTCTCCATTTTCTTTGCATATATGCGGCAATAGACTTTAAATCTGTTTTGGCTTTATGAGTTACAGAAAACTTACCCATTATCCAAGTTCGTCGTCCAATTCTTGCATCAAAGATTCATAGCTATTTTCTGCAGTACCACTTTCTTCACCTTCCTTGAGTAAGTGTCGCAATGTTGCAATTTTTTGTTCATTGTCTTCGAGTAATCTCAAACCGGCGCGCACCACTTCACTTGCAGACGAGTAACGACCTTCATTTATTTGTTGCGCAATAAATCCGTCAAAATGTTCACCCAATGTGATACTAGTATTTGTAGCCATCTTACAATCTTATGTACCAGAATATACCTAATATTGGTATTAGGCACATAACAAGTCAAATAGCAGAGATTACCAACTCTTGTCGTGCCATTTCCATTCGCAACCGTCACGCCATAGCTGATAACTCGTTATTACAGCGTTAGCTATGCCTACTTAGTATCTGATGACATACGGCACACGCGGTGCTAAACTAATCGCTATGAAATCGATAAACTGGAATCTGGATAAAAACCAACAACTACTTAATGAGCGTCGTGTTTCATTTGAAGATGTCGTTGTTTGCATACAACAAGGTGAGCTTCTGGATATTATTGAGCATCCGAATAAGGAAAAATATCCGAATCAACGAGTATTCGTTATAGAGATTGATAATTACGCATTTTTAATCCCCTATGTCGAAACTGACGAAGAAATTTTTCTTAAAACTATAATTCCAAGTCGAAAAGCTACGAAAATTTATTTAGGAGACAAGTAATGCGAGAAGTTAAATTGAATCCTGAAGAGCAGGAAATATTAGACGATTTTGATGCAGGTGAATTCAAATCAGTTAAGACTCCAGCTCTTAAAAAAGCTGCTCAATCTGCGGCTGAAGAAACTCTGAAGAAAGATAAACGAATCAACATTCGAATATCAAGTCGCGATCTGCTTGCTCTACAACGTCGTGCAGCAAAAGAAGGCTTACCTTACCAAACCTTAGTTTCAAGCATCTTACACAAATATGTAGCTGGGAGTCTTGAGGATAGGATAGCTAACAAGTGATTCAACAGAGATGCCCATCTCTTGTCATGCCATTTGCATTCGAAACCGACGTACAATGGGACACAGTTTTGGATTTCGCCCAATCTACGCTTATAATTCAAAGGTTTTACATCAAGGCAAGAAGATGACAAAAAGATACGTTAATCGGTTTTGTGAAATATCGCATTTATCTGAAGCAGAGCAGGTATCGCTTCTTGAAAAAGCGAGAGTTGAGGCTTTTGTTAAAATGAAATTATCTGGAAGAAGCGCAATTTATATGTTCGGCTCTCTTTTAGCGTGTTCCGGGATAGGTTTGGTCGGCGGTACGTTGTTGTTTGGGTACGAATCAATTTATTTCTTTATCATTTTAGCTATTTCAATATTTGCAAATAACTATATAAACGCCAGGTTGCAGGGCACATTAATACGAAGAGGGTTGACCAACATATTGAGTAAACCTCACGCATAACAAAGCATTAAAGCGGATAAAAACGAAAGCGACTTTCGCCCCAATTTGTATATCACAAAAATGAGCATTCATCCGCATCTTAAAATGTTACATCATCGCTTGAATGAGCGGCGCAAAAATATGAATGAGCATTCCAAACACGCTTCCGGTAAAAAAGCCAAGCCAGCCGTTTTTACCGATGTATCGCGCAAGTGTGGCGCCAAAAAGACCAGTCCACAGCATAATGCTGTACACCGAAGTAATGCCTGCGCCTAGCTCCTGCGGCATAAACAGTAAAGACAACACGAGAATTGCCATTGCGCCGGATAGCAACACCCAATTGATGTTTTTCGGGTTGGTAAACGCATTGTATTGATTCGCCTTTTCAGCGCTGTTTTGAGAAGCGGTTTGACCGGCAAAACCCTCTCGCTTACTTTCTTCTCTTTGTGCCTTAATTCTTGCGCCTTTTGACATGCAATCTTTCCTTTAACTCAGCTTTTGTGTGCTCTGCTTTGAGCCAGCGAATAACAAAATTCGCAGTGCAATATGTTCAGAATCACTTGCTATCATAATGCGAAAAGAAGGATGAAGGCCAGACTTACCGAAAATCAACGCTTAGGACTTCAGTATTATCTGTAAATGTCAGGGTGTCGATATCCTTACCCACTTCAATATTTACCGTATTGGTTTGTGCGAACCAGATATCCCGCAAAGCGTTGTGAACCACTTGAATGCCTTCAAGTGTATCCGGCGCTGGCGCTTCCTGGTAGACCCAAAAATGTTTACCGTCGACTTCAAAACCTATTGGCGTAAGTTTTATGGGCGTATCGTCTTTTCGATAAAGACCAAAGCGTGCATACACATATTCTGCAAACTGTGACTGGGTTTCATGCGATTGGATAATATCCGCCTGATTACCGAATATTTCTTTAACAGCGTGTTCTGCATCATGAAGTTCAAAGCGATGCATCACTTCCAGTGTATTTGCCCTTGGATTGTATACGACTTTACTCAGTGCCAGTTTTTGTTGGTGCGCAAAGGCGCTCTGCGTTGCCATATTAACGCAGAACAAACACAATAAGCCTGCCAATGCAAGTTTTGAACGGAACATGCGGTATAAATTTAATAAACCGTCTTGCTTAGTTTTCATCGTCATTGTCATCGTTTGGATCTTTCAGCTCAGATTTTATGTCATGCATAATATCACGAGAGGTTTTCGCCTCGCTCTTACTGCGCTTAAATGACTCGATGCGCGACTCAATTATTTGCTGAGGGAAATGATTGTTGCGAATATCCACATCAGCGGTTTCCCAGCGTGGGTCAAGTACGACTTTTTCTATAACTTTCGCCTTATCGGTAACAAATAATTTGTCCACCTGCTTGGGTGAACGTCGCCAAATTTCTGCAGGAATACGCACTATTTCCGAGCTGCCATCTGAGAATGTCATTTCTACAATCAGCGGCATAACAAGGCCTCCGTGATTTGAAAACGACATCACATAGTAGTTTTTATCTTCTTTGACTGCGCGTTCAAGCGTGGCTTTTTCCCAAGGCTCTAATCCTTTAAGGTAAGACTGATAGGCGTTGCGTTCCTTGTTCGTTACGGTATAAATATCGTTCTCATCGTAAAAGTCGCGAATATCTTCGTTGCGCTCAACCCAAAGTTTTTTACCCTCAGCGCGATTGCGTTCAACGGTCAGCGACAGTGGTTTGTCATTCATCAACTCACGTTCACGGGTAAAATCAATATCGGGGTCCTCAGTATCCATTCTCAGCTTATAAACTGCATCTACGGAGATATCCACATGGTCGGTCGTGTAAAACCAGCCTCGCCAAAACCAGTCCAAATCCACGCCCGAAGCTTCTTCCATGGTGCGGAAAAAATCGGCAGGTGTTGGGCGCTTATACTTCCAGCGCTGTGCATATTCTTTAAAAGCGAAGTCAAATAAGTCACGGCCTAAAATCGTCTCACGTAAAATATTCAGTGCAGCAGCAGGCTTGGTATATGCGTTTGGCCCTAATCGCAAAACTGAATCTGACTGCGTCATAATGGGTACCTGGGTGTTTGACTTCATATAATCGGTGATGTCAGACGGCTCAACTCCCCAGGGAATATCTGGATCCCATTCGCGCCCGGCAACACCGTCTAAAAAGCTGTTGAGTCCCTCATCCATCCACGTCCACTGACGTTCATCAGAATTGACAATCATCGGAAAGTAAATATGACCAATTTCGTGGATAACGACGCCGATTAAAAAGCGTTTTTCAGCCAGGGAATAGGTGCGCGAACCATCATCTCTTAGTTCTGTGCGCGGACCGTTAAAGGTGATCATGGGATACTCCATGCCGCCTACGGGCCCGTTTACAGACTGTGCAACAGGATAGGGATAGTCGAATGAAAAACGCGAATACACTTCCATGGTATGAATCACCGACTCAGTGCTGTATTTTTTCCAAAGGTCGCCGCCTTCTTTTGGATAAAACGACATGGCCATTACAAGCGGCTGCTCGTCACCGCCTTGCTGGTAGCCCTTCGCATCCCACATAAATTTACGAGATGAGGCCCAGGCGAAATCGCGCACATTTTCAGCTTTAAACCGCCATGTTTTGGTTTTATCAGTGCCGGCTTTTTCGTTTTCAAGCGCCTCTTCTTCCGTCACAATAAAGACGGGGCGCTTAGCATCCTCGGCATCTTTTAAGCGTTTGCGCTGTGTTGAAGTTAAAACATCATTAGGGTTAGTTAAAACACCAGTGGAGGATACGATATGGTCTGCAGGGACTGTTAGACTTACATCGTAATCGCCAAACTCAAGGGTGAATTCACCACTGCCAATAAATTCTTTATTGGTCCATGCTTCATAATCCGTGTAGGCGGCCAAGCGCGGAAACCATTGCGCCAGCAAAAAGATATCATTGCCGCCTTCTCGTGCATCATCAGGAAAATGTTCATAGCCTGCTCGAGCAGAAACCGCGTCTTCTTCAACAATGTTAAAAGCAAAATCAATATCAAAACTGAATTTATCTCCAGATTTAAGCGCTTTAGGTAAATCTACTCGCATCAAAGTACCAACAATGGTGTACTTAAGCGCGTTGCCATTCTTTTGCGCTACTTTTTTAATATCGTAACCAAGCGCAAGGTCTTCAATAAAATGCTGACGCCTCAGTTCGGCAAGGCTTATTTTTGCAGGGGACGCATTATTGCTGGCGGTTTGCGGACCATCACTTCCAATGCTATTAAATGTCGATGTAAGGTTAGCCATTGAATCCTGTTTGAACTTGTTTTGATCAAGCTGGATCCACAAATACTTGAGGGTATCGGGGGAGTTATTGGTGTAAGTAATGCTTTGTTTCGCTTCAATTCGGCGCATTTTCTCATCAAGTTTTGCCTGAATAACATAATCAACTTGTTGCTGCCAATACATGTGTCCAGGCGCACCCGCTGCATTTCGATATACATTGGGTGTGGGCAGAACTTCATCTAACTGACGAAATTTATCTTCAAATTTGCCTTTACTTTGTTTTATGGCAGCGTGTGAATGAAGCGTGACGCTTGCAAGCGCACAAATCGTTAAAACTCTATACAGGAGGCGTTTACTATCAGAAAAGGTCATGCAATATCCTTTAATACGGCGAAATGCTTTATGGCAGTTAAATCTTTAATCAATTATTTTCGAATATACAGCTATATATTTATCGAAGTCAAAGCGCGTAAAAGAAATAATCATTTTTATACATAGTCGTATTACGCTAAATGGCATGTGCCCCGGTATTTTGAACGAAAAAAGCGAGATGCATTGGTCAGATTACATTGTAAACAAAATGTGAGTTTTTAAGCGCTTTTGGTGAAATAGAGCTAAAAAGCATAAAAAACAATGCTTTTAGCACTTTTTAGTTATTTGAGCCCTTGAGAAAACGTGCTAAATCTCTATCCTACTTAGCCAAATTCAACGATATCTTTAGGTGATGACCGCATTTTCTTGGCAGACAGCCGTAATTAAAATTGGAAGCGCACTTGTCTCTCCAGATGGAGAAGGCACGAGCGAAAAATTCCTTGGGAATATTGCAAACTTTATTATTGAGTGTCGCAAGCAAAACAAGGACGTGATTTTAGTCTCGTCCGGAAGTGTTGCTGCTGCGCGAGGTGTAATTAAGATTGGCGTTAAAGTCAGTCCTGAAAAAAAGACCGCTATGGCAGCCATTGGGCAAACCAAAATGATGGCTACTTGGGCAAATTTGTTTGATTTCCCCTGCGCTCAATTACTGTTGACGGTAGAAGATCTCAACGACCGCAAGCGCTTTGTAAATATTAAAAATACGATCCAGCAGTTGTTAGTCCATGGTGCACTTCCTATTGTGAACGAAAATGACACAGTAGCCTTGGACACCAGTAAAGTTGGCGATAACGACAACCTTGCAGCTCATACTGCTATTGCTGCTCAAGCCGATTGTTTGATTATTTGTACCGATGTTGATGGGCTGTATACAGGAAATCCACGCCTAGATCCTGAAGCCAAACTGTTGCCTACCGTTGATCACATTGATGAAGGGATTATGGGCCTTGCCGGTGGTGCAGGTTCGGCCGTTGGGACAGGTGGCATGATCACTAAACTTCAGGCCGCTCAGAAATGCGCTGGAAGCGGTATTCAAACACTGCTTGTCAATGGTGAAAAAGAATCTACCTTTAAAGAACTCATTAAAGGAAATTGTCCGGGTACACTGTTTTTAGCGTATGACGAAGATAGTACGGCGCGACAGGATTGGCTCAAGCATACATCACATCCTAAAGGAGAGCTGGTAGTTGATAAGGGAGCCTATCTTGCTGTAACCGAGCGCGGCGCATCTCTTTTAGCTGCGGGCATAACGCAGGTAATTGGCAAGTTCAATGAAGGCGATGCTGTGCTGGTAACTCACGAAGGAAAAGTGATTGGTAAAGGCTTGGCCGCGTATTCCTCTAGTGAAATACAACAAATTAAGGGCGCCAAAAGCGCTCAAATACAATATATCTTGGGCTACAGTGAAAGTGCTGAAGTCTTACATCGAGATGATTTTGTATTGCTGCACCACGACCGGGATACGGCTGACGACCATAATCAACCTTTACCCGATGACACCCATACTTACGATTGAGTCAATAAATACATTTGAGCTCACACAGATAAATCTCATAGAGAATAGTAAAACGAATAGGAGATAGTAGAGACCATATTATGACCTTTAATATCAAGCAAGCTGCCGCTGAAGCTAAGGCAGCCAAAACCGCCATTGCAAACCTTTCTCAGGGCGAGCGTAAATCCTTATTACTGTCAATCGCAGACATGCTGGTTGAGAATACCGCTAGCATACTAAAAGCCAATAAGCTTGACCTGGCCAATGCACAGGAGTCGGGATTATCTGAAGCAATGATTGACCGACTAGCCTTGGATGAGTCAGGGGTTAAAGGGATTGCGGACGCCGTTATTGAAATTGCCAATCAAAATGAAGTGTTAGGTAGCATATCTGAAATTAAACCGCTTCCAAGCGGCATTCAGGTTGGCAAAATGCGGATTCCTCTAGGCGTTGTTGCTATGATATATGAGTCTCGACCAAACGTGACAATAGATGCTGCTGCGCTTTGCTTAAAGGCAGGGAACGCAGTCATTTTGCGTGGCGGGAAAGAAGCGCAACATTCCAACAAAGCGCTGGCTGCTATTTTACACGCAGCGCTTGAAAAAGCAGGATTACCAACGGGTGTTGCTACTGTTATCCCGGTACCTGACAGAGAAGTCATGGCACAAATGCTGGAGTTAAGCGATAGCATTGATTTAGTGATACCCCGCGGCGGAGAAGGTTTAATTCGCTACGTTTCGCAGAATAGCAAAATTCCTGTGATCCAGCACTTTAAAGGTGTTTGTCATTTGTACGTAGATAAAGATGCGGATTTAGAAAAAGCCTTACCCATTTTGGAAAATGGTAAAACGCAGCGCACAGGCGTTTGTAATGCACTTGAGACGCTTATCGTACATAAAGATATAGTGGATGATTTTCTTCCTAAAGTGGATGCGATGTTTGCGGACAAAAAAGTCAAAGTACACGCATGTGAAAAATCCTTGCCCTTTTTCAAGCAATCAGAAGCTCTTGAAGCGACTGAAGATGATTGGCATGCTGAATATTTGGCTCTGGAAATAGCAGTGCGGGTTGTCGATGATTTTGATACCGCCGTTGCTCACATCCAGGAATATGGCAGTGGCCATACAGAAGTCATTGTGACAGAGAACTTAAAGCATTCGCAGCGGTTCATGCGTGAAGTAAATTCGTCTGTGATCATGTTAAATGCCTCGTCAAGATTTTCAGATGGCGGGCAATTAGGTTTAGGCGCTGAAATTGGTATTTCTACCAGTAAGCTTCATGCCTATGGTCCGATGGGGGCTAAAGAGCTTACTACCGAGAAATTCGTCGTATACGGCGATGGGCAGATTCGACAGTAAATCTATTCAATTAAAATCTGCTTTGATACCAGTTGAAAGAACTGTTTTCTTAGCCAATACGAATAGTAAAAACAAGTAGAAAAAACAGATAGCAAAAACAATTTGCAATACATAACCCAATGCATAAAGTCCACGTGCATTGGGTTTTTTCTTTAAACTGAAGCAATTTAGTGGATATCACAGCTACCCTAACTGTGTTAAATTGCGGCCTTTATTTAAAACTAAGTAGCCAATGGAAACACAAAGCGCAAGCGTCCCAGCCTCTTCAAGCATTCGAAAACCGCTACCTATTGCGGAATTCATTATGCTGATGGCTTTGCTTACCTCACTTGTAGCGCTTGCCATCGACGCAATGTTGCCAGCACTAGATACCATTGGCGCGGATTTAAACAGCCAAAGCAGCCAGCAAACCTATTTGATCATCTCTATTTTTTTTGCGGGTATGGCACTAGGTCAACTGTTTTTCGGCCCGTTTGCTGACGCGCGCGGTCGACGTTTAACGATTTTAGTCGGCTTGATCATTTTTTTACTGGGTACGCTTATTTGCTTTATGGCCACTAGCATGGAAATGCTGCTCGCTGGTCGTGTGGTTCAGGCTTTTGGCGTATCAGGCCCGCGTATTGCCACTATGGCACTTATTCGCGATCTATATGTGGGCGATAAAATGGCGAGAGTCATGAGTTTTATTACCGTTATTTTTATTCTAATGCCGATGATTGCCCCCTTGATTGGGCAAATCGTAATGAAAGTAGCGGGTTGGCGACATATTTTTTCGGTGTTCGCTATAGTTTGTGTCATATCCGGCATATGGTTTTTTGCCCGTCAAGGAGAGACATTGCCAAGAGCCAAGCGCCTGAAATTTAACTGGCATCAGTTTTTTCGCTCAGTACTTTGGTTGATAAAGCATCCTGTTGTGATGGGCGCTTCTGTTGGCATGGGAACGATTTTTGGTGCTTTTTTAGCTTATTTGAGTGGCTCACAAACCATTTTTCAAAGCATTTACAATACCGGCGAACTGTTTCCATTATTATTTGCTACGCTTGCCTTTGCGATAGGCGCCGCCTCGCTTTTTAATGGATTGATGGTGGTGAAGCTGGGCATGGTGAAACTGGTATCTTACGCACTTGTACTCACGCTTTTGTTTTCGCTCGTCCTGGTCATTGAAGCGTTTGTCTTTGCAGGTAAACCCCCACTATTGCTATTCGTAAGCACTATGTTCATTGGCTTTTTCTTCATTGGTATTTTGTTTGGTAATTTAAATTCTCTTGCCATGCAGCCGGTTGGGCACATCGCAGGCGTTGGAGCTGCATTTATCGGTTCATTTACCAGTTTGCTTTCAGTACCAATTGCGGTGTTTATCAATCAATATTTAAGCACGAGCATTACGCCCATTGCATTAGGGTTTCTAGGTTTTGGTTTACTCACATATTTATCGGTGAGATATGCGATTAAGGCACTTAGAAAAGAGGCGCATCAAGCATAAAAAAGCCCAGACAAAAGCTGGGCTTAGGTCATATACATTTTCCTGAATATTAAAATCAGTTAATCGCGACAACCATATTTTTGTGCTTATTTTTTGCCACAAAACGTGGTAGTGGTACACGATTACAGCGAATATATTCCGGATTAATCTTGTATTTACTCACAGCTTTATCAATGCCGTTAGTAAGTGCATCAATACAAACTTTAGACTCAAGATTATTATTTTCTGCCACTAATTGAACCGTCTGTTTTTTATCAGAAGCAATTTGACGCTTTGCATACTGAGCGGCAAAATCATCAAGGCTTTTTCCATTACAGGTCACAGATTTTTGAATATTTCTAAATGAAAAACCTCTGTCGGTCACTAACTCTTTGGCTGCATCAAGACCTTGAGTAGCTGCCTGATAACACACTGAAGTAACAAAATCATTGTTAGTGGCTTCAAATTTAACGCTTGCTATTGCTTGCGTGGCTGAGAAGGACATGAGAGCTACCATGCCAAAAATCATTTTTTTCATACGCTTGCCTTTATCGGGAGAATTAACATCAAACAGAACATGATTGTATCTGTCTTAATAAGCTTATCGGCATGCGAGTTAATACCTGAGTATTTTGTAACTACATTATGACAATTTAGTTTTTTTTGCAAAAAAAAAGCCCGGCCAAATTGACCGGGCAAAAGGAGCTTAGTTTAAGCACCTAACGACAGAACTGTCACTGATTAATCTCTTTCCTTTGCTTGACTCGTTTAGTCTGCTACCACAATTGCTTTCATATCCGTCATGTAGCCGCGAAGCACTTCTCCTATACTTTCAACCCCATGACTGCGAATGGCTTTATTGATATCGACTAATTTTTTGTTGTCCACTGCATTAGACGTATTCACTAAGCCTTCACCTAAATGCTTCGCACTGATCGTTGGCATCAACTTGTCTTTTAAAAGTGGGATCGCAGCGTTGGCAAATAAATAATTGCCATATTCAGCAGTATCTGAAATGACTACGTTCATTTCATACAGACGTTTGCGTGAAATGGTATTAGAAATCAAGGGTGTTTCGTGCAGCGATTCATAATAGGCTGATTCTGGCAATATGCCGGCTTCTACCATTACATCAAAGGCAAGTTCTACACCGGCTTTTATCATTGCGACAATTAAAATACCTTTATCGAAAAAAGTTTGATCGTCAATTTTGCCATTGTAAACAGGAGCATTCTCAAAGCCGGATTGACCTGTTTCTTCCCGCCATTTAAGCAAGTTCGCATCGCCATTAGCCCAGTCTTCCATCATCGTTCTAGAAAACTCACCACTTAAAATATCGTCTTGATGCTTTTCAAATAAGGGGCGTAATAGATTCTTTAGCGTTTCGCTCAGTTCAAACGCTTCTACTTTTGCCGGATTAGAAAGTCTGTCCATCATATGCGTGACGCCACCGATTTTAAGTGCTTCGGTGATAGCTTCTAAACCGTATTGAATGAGAGCAGCGGCGTAAGCCGGGTCTTGCCCGTCTTCTACCATTTTTTCAAAGCCCAATATGGCGGCGGCCTGCTGCATACCACATAAAATGGTTTGTTCGCCCATCAAGTCTGATTTAACTTCTGCCACAAAAGAACTTTCAAGTACGCCGGCTCTATCTCCGCCTGTTGCACTCGCAAGCGCTTTGGCAATTTCCAGCCCTTTGCCTTGAGGGTCATTTTCAGGATGAACAGCGATAAGCGTAGGAACACCAAAACCGCGTTTGTATTCTTCTCGTACTTCAGTGCCTGGGCATTTTGGCGCGCACATTACAACAGTAATGTCACTGCGTATCTGCTGGCCTTCTTCAACGATATTAAACCCATGTGAATAACTCAGTACTGAGCCTTTTTTCATCAAGGGCATAACAGCCTCAACCACACTGGCATGCTGTTTGTCAGGTGTGAGGTTGTATACGAGATCTGCTGTAGGAATAAGGTCTTGATAAGTACCAACCGTAAATCCATTGTCTGTTGCGCGCTTGTAGGAATCGCGTTTTTCGTCAATAGCGGCTTTTCTCAAGGCATAACTCACGTTTAAGCCTGAGTCGCGCATATTTAGTCCCTGATTGAGACCCTGTGCGCCGCAGCCAACAATGACAATGGATTTACCTTTTAACACATCGCAGCCTTGCGAAAACTCATCGCGCTGCATAAAACGGCATTGACCGAGTTGGTCGAGCTGTTTTCTAAAAGGTAAACTGTTGAAATAATTGGTCATGATTTTTCCGAGCTAAATTTGTTTAGTCTGTGACGACTCTGAAGCAAATATAAACGTACAATAGCATTTCGTAAATTGAATTAAATAAAATATAGTATTTCATAATATGAAATAGTCTTGTTATGGTGTAGTATCGGCTTTGATTAACCCGCTCTAAAACTGAGGATACAAACAAAGCGTAATGGATATAAAAAGCTTGCGACTATTTCAACACTTAGCGTCAACGCTGCATTTTTCAAAAACCGCGCAAGCAATGTTTGTATCACCTCCTACCTTAACGCGGGTCATCACCCGCCTTGAACAAGAGTGCAAAGCACCTTTGTTTGTGCGAAACAAACGCAGTGTGGAATTAACCACGCAAGGTCGCTACCTGTTGGAATTTGCTAACAAGACCTTAAGCGAATACGCCGAATTGATGCAGAGCATCAAAGCACAGGACGACGCTCTCACCGGCAAATTATCCTTATTTTGCTCAGTTACCGCCTCACAAAGCTATTTACCCGCAATGCTAGATAAATTGCGCCAGCAATACCCTTTGGTGGATGTGCAGCTTGAAACGGGCGATCATACTTTAGCGGTAAGCAAAGTGATTGACAGACAAGCGGATGTATCTTTAGCCATTCACACGCCAGAATTTCCGGCGCATTTAGCCTTTTCGTTTATTGATATAGTGCCCTTGGTGCTCATTGTGCCAAAAACGATGAACATTGAGCGGTGGCAGGATATGCCATGGAACGATATCAATGTAGTGATGCCCGCGCGCGGCCCATCGAAAAGAATTGTGCATCATTGGTTTGCCGAAAATAACATCCGTCCGCGTGTTTACGCCCAAGTATCTGGTAACGAAGCCATAGTTAGCATGGTAGCTTTGAATTTAGGCGTAGGCTTTGTACCCACCATCGTACTTGAAAATTCCGTCGTGAAAAATAAAGTGCGAACCTTCACTGTACCAAACATAGAGCCCTATCAGCTCGGCGTTTGCTATTTAAAAGAACGAGAACAAGAGCCGCTTATCCGTAGTTTAACGCAGACTTTGGTAGGAAAATTTGCCTGAACGTTTAATTTAAAGAGGCATTTGGCGATATTTCCCTTAAGTACTCAAGCGCTCAAGCACTATCGACACTGTGTGCTCTGTTACTGAGAAATCAATTGATGTAGCAAACGGTCAAAGCTTCGATAGCTTAAAGCTTCAGCAATGTGACACTGCTTGATGTTAGTGCTCATATCAAGGTCTGCAATGCTTCTCGATACCTTTAAAGTGCGGTGGTAGGCGCGCATCGATAAGCCTAAGGCATCAATGGCTTGGGTAATAAATAAATGGTCATTTGCTTTGAGCCTGCAAACCTCTTTGATTTGAGCATTGCTTAAACTGGCATTTAAGCACCCTTGCCGATTAAACTGAAGGTCTTGGGCATGTTGAACGCGCTTTTTAATAATTTGACTAGACTCCGCTTTTGAACTTGTTCGCTGCGTTTCAGCCGAGTCATCGTTATGCATCTGGGATAAGGTTTTTTGTAAGTTCACACGCGGCACGTTTACCTGGAGGTCAATTCTGTCAAGTAAAGGACCGCTGACTTTATTTAAATAGCGCATAATCTGATCTGCATTGGCGCGCTTGTCTTCCACATCGCCGGTTGGGCTTGGGTTCATGGCGGCAATCAACTGAAAGTCAGCCGGGTAGGTAATTTTCTGACTGGCGCGAGAAAGGTTAATTTCCCCTGTTTCCAGTGGCTCACGCATCACATCGAGTACATGGCGACCAAATTCAGGCAGTTCATCTAAAAACAATACGCCTTTATGAGCCAGCGTTATTTCACCTGGTTTAGGGTAGGAGCCACCGCCTACAAGGGCTGCTGCCGAACTTGAATGATGAGGTTGTCTAAAGGGGCGTCGCTTCCAATTACCGGCATGGATTGTTTCACCGGCAATTGAACGAATACTTGCCACCGTCAAGGCGTCCTCTTCACAAAGGTCGGGAAGTATCGATAGTAAACGGTTGGCCAGCATGCTTTTGCCTGTCCCAGCGGGCCCGAACAGTAGCAGATTGTGGCCGCCACTTGCGCAAATTTCTAAAGCACGTTTTGCATGATGCTGCTCGATAATATCGCTCATGTCCCCATAGTCTGTGTGGGATGACGCCTGCTTAGTAATTTCAGCTTCGTCAAGTGATTGCTTGCCGATTAAATGCAGGTACACATCAAAGACATTTTTGGCACTTAAAACACCTGCATCTTTTACCAGCGCAGCTTCCTGAGCGTTTTGCGCGGGTAGAACCAACTGCCGTTTAGATTTTTTTGCGGCATGTGCCATCGGCAGAGCACCTTGTATAGGACGCAATGCGCCGGAAAGTGCTAGTTCGCCAACAAATTCATAATGCTCTAACTGTACCAAGGGTATTTCTTCGCTTGCGGCAATAATGCCAATAGCGATGGCAAGATCAAAGCGACCGCCTCCTTTCGGCAAATCAGCCGGTGCCATATTCACCGTTATCCGTTTACTCGGAAATTCAAAGCCAGCATTAATAAGCGCGCTTTTTACGCGATCGCGACTTTCTTTTACTGACGTTTCGGGTAAACCCACAAGTTGAAAGGCTGGCAATCCATTGGATAAATGCACTTCTATGGTAACTAAAGGTGCATCTATGCCAATGTTTGCGCGAGTATAAACAACTGAAAGTGACATCCTTGTCTTTCTCATCCTTGAGTAAACTAACTTCCTTGTAAAAGCGCGTCCTGCGCTTCGTATTCAGTTTGGTTGCTTGTTGCCAATCAACGAGGACATTTTGTGCAAAATTGAAAGCCTGAACAACTGCTCCAAAGACCGGTTTTTGAAAAAGATGCCCATTAATGATTAAAAATTGTCTTGCGAGCGATGCGATTTTAAGGCAAATTAAACGCGTGACGACAAATTGATTGATTTTCCGGGCAACCCATTGACTTGGTTTACATTGATGATGCGAGAGCATGATTTAAGTAAATTAAGCTAACGATTGAGGGTTGTTCGCATATGCTTACAAAAACCCTCAGCAGTGAGGGTTTTTTTGTTTGTGGTTTATAGGTGATGCTTATTGAGTAATAATACAGCCTTACACACAACATTTATCAGGCGGTAGCCTGAATAACCTTTACGAATATTTAAGGAAACAACATGGCGAAGCAACCTGCTGAGTTTATTTGGTTTAATGGCGAAATGATTGAATGGCATAAGGCCACTGTGCATGTAATGACACACGCGATCCACTATGGCTCTTCTGTTTTTGAGGGCATTCGCGCCTACAATACTCCTGATAAAGGAACCTGCGTATTTCGCTTGCAAGAACATAATCGCCGCTTGTTTGATTCAGCAAAAATCTATCGAATGACAATTCCTTACACCCTTGATGAGGTGAATCAGGCCACCTTGGATATTATTGCAAAAAACGCATTAAAATCGGCCTATATTCGGCCCATTGCCTATTACGGCGATATTGGAATGGGTTTGCAAGTTCCCTTTGGGCAGGAAAGTGAGCTTGCCATCGCTGCCTTTGAATGGGGCGCGTACTTAGGCGAAGAGGCGCTAAAAAATGGCGTGGATGCCGGTGTTTCTTCCTGGAATCGGCTTGCTGCTAACACCATGCCAACCGGCGCAAAAGCAGGTGGTAACTATCTTTCTTCTCAGCTTATCTCTATGGAAGCCAGACGGCATGGTTACGGTGAAGGCATTGCGCTTGATGTGAATGGTTTCGTAAGTGAAGGTGCCGGTGAAAACCTCTTTATTATTCGAAACGGTGTTGTTTCAACTACGCCAAAAACAGCCGCGATTTTACCTGGCATTACGCGCGACACTGTGATGACTCTGCTCAAAGATATGGGCTACGAAATAAGAGAAGAGAACATTCCTCGAGAAGCCTTATACCTTGCTGATGAAATTTTGATGTGCGGTACGGCGGCAGAAGTGACGCCTGTGCGCAGTGTTGATGGCATCAAAGTGGGTAGCGGCACACGCGGACCTATCACTGAAAAAGTACAGGAAGCCTTTTTTGGCTTATTCAATGGACAAACAGAAGACAAATGGGGTTGGTTGACCCCGGTATACAAATAATATAGGAGAAAAAATGCCAAAATTACGTTCTGCAACCACCACGCACGGCAGAAATATGGCCGGTGCAAGAGCGCTATGGCGCGCAACCGGGATGAAAGATACGGATTTTGGCAAACCCATTATTGCAATTGCAAACTCTTTTACGCAATTTGTGCCGGGGCATGTGCATTTAAAAGACCTCGGCCAGCTTGTAGCACGTAGCGTTGAACAATCAGGCGCGGTTGCAAAAGAATTTAATACCATTGCTGTGGACGATGGTATCGCGATGGGCCACAGCGGCATGCTCTACAGCCTTCCCTCCCGAGAAATTATTGCCGACGCAGTTGAATATATGGTGAATGCGCACTGCGCAGATGCGCTAGTGTGTATCTCAAACTGCGATAAAATTACCCCGGGCATGTTGATGGCGGCGATGCGCTTAAACATTCCGGTGGTATTTGTCTCGGGTGGACCGATGGAAGCGGGCAAAACCAAGCTGTCGGATCAGCTTATTAAGCTTGATCTTGTTGATGCGATGGTTGCCGCGGCAGACGAAACGGTAAGTGATGAAGATGCTGAAAATATTGAGCGCTCTGCTTGTCCTACCTGCGGTTCATGTTCAGGTATGTTTACCGCTAATTCGATGAACTGCCTGACAGAAGCGCTTGGCTTATCGCTACCGGGCAATGGTTCCACCCTTGCTACCCATAGCGAGCGAGAAAATCTATTTGTGCAAGCCGGACAGGTCATTGTAGAGCTATGTAAACGTTACTATAAAGATAATGACGAAAGCGCCTTGCCTCGCAATATCGCCAATTTTGACGCTTTTGAAAATGCTATGAGCCTGGATATTGCCATGGGCGGCTCTACCAATACGATACTGCATCTACTTGCTGCGGCCATTGAAGGAGACATTGATTTTTCAATGAGCGATATCGACAGATTGTCTCGTAAGGTGCCGCATTTATGCAAAGTTGCGCCTTCGACACCTCAATATCACATGGAAGATGTCCACCGTGCCGGTGGAGTGCTAGGCATTCTGAATGAACTAAACAAAGCCGGGTTATTGCACGGCAATGCCAGACATGTTTTGGGCAAGCCTATACAAGAGGTAATTGCACAATGGGACATTACAAAATCTGAGAATAAGCGGGCAATTGAGTTTTATCAGGCAGGTCCGGCTGGTATTCGAACCACGCAAGCCTTTAGTCAGTCTTGTCGCTATCCCAATGTAGACGATGATCGTGAAAATGGCTGTATTCGTGACATAGCACACGCTTACTCGAAAGAGGGCGGCCTTGCTGTACTTTATGGTAACCTGGCTAAAAATGGATGCATTGTTAAAACAGCTGGCGTGGATGAGTCAATATTGCGTTTTTCAGGTCCCGCACGCGTGTACGAAAGTCAGGATGATGCTGTTGCCGGCATTTTAAGTGATGAAGTAAAAGCAGGAGAGGTTGTGGTGATTCGCTATGAGGGACCAAAAGGCGGTCCGGGCATGCAGGAGATGCTGTATCCCACTTCCTATTTAAAATCAAAAGGACTGGGTAAACACTGCGCCTTGATTACTGATGGGCGTTTTTCTGGTGGTACATCCGGCTTATCTATTGGTCATTGCTCTCCAGAAGCAGCAAGCGGCGGTGGACTTGCTTTGGTAGAAAACGGCGACCAAATCGATATTGATATTCCAAATCGCAGTATTAATGTGGCGCTCAGTGAGCAAGTGCTTGCACAGCGTAGGAAGGCCATTGAAAGTAGTGACAAGCCCTTTAGACCCAAAAACAGAGTGCGCGAAGTTTCCACTTCGCTTCGCATGTTTGCCATGATGGCAACGAGCGCCGATAAAGGCGCAGTGCGCGATCCATCAAAAATTGACTATTAAGGTGAGCGCAATTGACTGATAAAACACAAGGCTCTTTAACTCAAGCAGACCAAGCTAAGCCATTTACTCAGCCTGCTCAAGCCACTCAACCCACTCAACAAGAGTATCTGGTCAAGATCCTTCAAGCACCAGTGTACGATGCTGCCATCGCCAGTGACTTGGTGTTAATGCCAAGCCTATCGAAGACCTTGGGCAATCAGGTTTATCTAAAACGGGAAGACCAGCAGCCGGTCAAATCATTTAAGTTACGGGGTGCCTACAATTGCATCGCGCAACTTGGTGCTGAAAAACAGCAAGCAGGTGTGGTTGCTGCCTCTGCGGGAAATCACGCGCAAGGCGTTGCTTACGCCGCGGCTCGCTTGAAAATCAAAGCTGTGATTGTGATGCCAGAAACCACGCCTGAAATAAAAGTAGAGGCGGTTAAACATTTTGGCGCTGACTATGTGCAAGTGGTTCAATATGGAACAAGCTTCGACCAGGCCAGTGAAAAGGCAAAGCAAATTTGCGCAGAGTCAGGCATGACGATGATCCCGCCGTTTGATCATCCTGATGTGATTGCCGGACAAGGCACAATTGGCAAAGAAATTTTAGAGCATATTCACGACCTTCAATACCTCTTTGTTGCTGTGGGAGGGGGAGGATTAGCCGCCGGTATTGCAGTATATGTTAAGCAAATCAATCCAAATATCCGCATTATTGCTGTTGAATCAGAGGAGTCTGCTTGTTTGCAAGCCGCGCTTGAAAAAGGTGAGCCAGTGACCTTAAGCAGTGTTGGTATCTTTGCAGATGGGGTGGCGGTTAAGACAATTGGTCAAGAGCCCTTCCGTTTATGCAAAGAATATGTGGATGAAGTTGTTACCGTTACTAACGATGAAATCTGCACAGCTATAAAAGACATTTTTGATGATACCCGCGTCATCGCCGAGCCTGCCGGTGCACTCTCTGTAGCAGCTATGCGCAAATACTGCGCGCAACACAGTGTAAAAGGCGCAAATATTGCCGGTATTTTATGCGGGGCGAACATAAACTTTCATACGCTTCGCTACGTGTCAGAACGTTGCGAACTTGGTGAACAAAAAGAAGCCGTTTTTGCCGTAAAATTAAATGAGCAAAAAGGGGCATTCAAAGACTTTTGTGCCACCCTAGGTGGACTTAACATCTCAGAGTTTAACTACCGCTATGCAAGCGATAGCGAGGCGCATATTTTTGTGGGGGTTAAACTCAAGCGCGGAAAAGCGGAGTTTGCTGAGCTACTTGGTCGCTTGCAAAGCGCCAAATATGAGTGTTTTGACTTATCAGACAATGAACTTGCAAAACTACACGTGAGGCACATGGTGGGCGGCAGACCGCACAAACCACTCAACGAGACGCTGTTTTCTTTTAGCTTTCCTGAATATCCTGGCGCGCTGATGCACTTTCTTAATACTTTGGGTCAGCAGTGGAATATTACCTTGTTTCATTACCGCAACCACGGAGCTGCGCAAGGTTTGGTGCTGGTTGGATTTCAAATTCCAAGCGACGAGCGAGCCTTATTTGACTCTCACCTCGCTAAACTCAATTACTCGGCTCAAGAACATACCGATAACCCGGCCTATCAGTTTTTTTTGGCGTCTGATAAGGTTTAAGCGCAGTACCGAATCGCAGAATTTTATTTTTTTTGATGTTCTTTGTCAGACCTAAACAAGACTCTGCTTTATCGCTGCGCTTATCGCATCTCGTAAATAGGCAGTTTAATAATTTCTTAACTGTCTAAGCAAAACTAAACCGCCAAATACACCAGCCAACAGGCCAAATAGCGTAGGTGCTGGCACCGCAACTTGCTCAATTTGAAGGGCGTTTGTGCTTAAGTAAAATGGCGCAACAGCTCTCGCACCATCAGGTGTGTCCGCCGGGAAAGCTTCAAATACTGCGCCACAAAACAGGGTGCCATCGCATACCCCAGTGTTTGCTGCACCTAACCAGTTTGGTTCAGACCAATAAGGCGAAAACAGAGAGCCAAGGGTAAAGTTGGTGCTTGGTGCAAACAAGCTGAAACTGACTCCCTCATCTTCAGTGTCGCCTAGCGGGCCACCATCTAAATTATAAGCTATCCCCATAAACGCGCTGAATAAGCTGTTCATATCGCTAGGATTACCAAAAGGGTCTGTGCCATTTTTGTCGTAAACAATTGTTTGTGGGCCTGCAGATGTACCAAAACCGCTAAAGGTAACTTCAGCAGTGATCAACTCATTGCCAAAAGGACCGTAATTAAGAGGAGGATCTGATGCCAGTCTGCTGCGCGCATAGAGTTGTCCATCTCCATCCAGATCTTTTCCCGTGAAAAAACCGGAAATAGAGGCCTCTAATAATTCCCCTTGCACGAGTAAGCCATTTTCGTCGAAGTTATAACTGTAAAAACCGTCTTGTGAAAATTCAAACTTTACCGGCATGATTGCAGCATTGGATGCTGCCACGTACAGGCTGGCAAAAGCTGCGGCGAGTATATATTTTAAATGTTTCATATCAATCCTTTCGTCTTAGCAATTTCACGCAACTCAATAACAGCAAAGTGCGCTAGCTTTTTGTGAGTGTAAAGGGCAGGTCAGCGGTGACCATGCGCTTCAACATCAAATAAGCCTGAAGTTGCTCATTTAATCCTGATGAAAGGCTAAAAACTTCTAAAGAAAAGCTAAACTTTTATCTGTTAAATATATTTATTTATAAAATTCAGTCTCTTACATTTCAGCAAAACAGTAAGATGGGCGTTGACTGTAATACTCATCGTACCAACAATAATCCGGCCATCTGTTGTTTTTTTGCCAATAGGCGAGCATTCCGGTGTTATTAAACAGTGCAAGAACTTCTTCACTATTTTGAAATGTCATTAAGTTTTTAGAGTAAGTATTGAATAGATACGAGTCAGGCATCAGATAACCATGAATAAATTTTAAGTCCCGTATGCTTCCGTTATTAAGATTGCGGTTTATCCTGGCCAGTAATTCATCAAACTTGCCCACACTCATCCCTAAATTAAAGTCTAATAGCGGCATGCTGGCGACAATGGATTTCGCTTCATCGTAATTCATTGCTATAAGCGCATCATGAACTTGAAGATGTTGGTCATAGGCGGGGTGCTGCTTTAGTAAATCCTTTCGTATATCAAGATAGCTACCCATATCGCCTTTCATCATAGCGACTTGCATGTTAATGCTCAGGGCATCGAAGCCTCTGTCTTGGCCAAGCGCTTCGATAATATGAGCCTGAGATTCTAATAGTTCAGTATTCCCCTGATGAGAATAAATAATTGCCAAATAGCTGTGCATAAACACCGATAATGGGAAATAATCAATACTCGACTCGACAACTTGCGCAGCTTTTTGAAAGTAGCCGAGGTGCAGGTAGAGTTCCGCCAGTTCTCTCACGCAAATTACGCATGCCGGTGCGTATTCAACCGCAGATTTAAGCACTTTTTCATAATCATCAAAATTAGGCGCCGAGAGGTTAAACTCATACAAGATAGCATTGACAACGGGATGTTCTGGCGCTATTGCCTTCGCCTGTTTCAACAAAAGCTCGTATTTAATAAGATATTTGCGACGACTTTCAAAATCTGTTTCATAAAGACTTAAGCTTCTTGCTGCAACCGCTAATTGAACAAATCCCATCACAAAATCCGAACGTTGACTGACTAATTGTTCCAATATTTCAATAGCCTTATTGAGGTTCTTCTTACCTCGCCTGTCGATAAGATAAAGAGCGTGCTGGTACTGAGCCTGCAAATTCTCTGATAAGATATCAATTTCAGGTGCTTTTTTCGATGCGGCTGCTTTTGCTAGGATACTGCTAAGGTCGTCTGCAGCCAACATGCGCTCAGCTTCGGTAGAAAATTTTCGACTCCCCTGCCAAATTGGCAATCCTCCATCGCTTTTGACTTCAATGTCGACGATGTTCTCAAGTTCATTGCCTTGTTCCGGCCGACTAAAGTTAATTTCAAAAGCATTTTCGCCAGTGTTACCCGTAAACCTTAAGGTGCTAGGCAGCTCCTCTATAGATAATAGGCGCTGAGCAATATTATGTTCAGCAATCTTCGGTTTATTAGAGATAGTTTTCGTGGAGCCCTTTTCTGCTGGCGCTTGCTTATCCTGAGCATCGGCTGCGCTTTCAACGTAGGCCCAAGCGCCAAAAAGGGCAAGTGCAAGCAAACAAAACATCGTCATAAAAGTATACTGTTTCATTTTCGGACTACTGGCAGTCTGGTTGGCGCTTTTTTTATTCGATTCACTCAGAAGCATTGTGCCAACCAATAACTGATAACCCTTACCGTGAACGGTTTTAATGAATTGTTGATCCTTTGGCTTATCATTAAATACTTTGCGCAGCTCAGATATGCATCGGGTAAGACTCTCTTCGACAGTAAAGCTGCCGCTCCAAACGCGTTGCATAAACTCTTCTCGACTCACTACCTGTCCCTCACGCTCGATTAATACGAGCAAAACGGACATAGTTTTAGGTTCAAGATGCTTTACCACACCCGTTTCGGTATGGGTTACTGAGCGGTCGTCGGGATTAATGTGCCAGTTGGCTATCTGTATCGTCACCGTCATTTAAGCAATGCTATAATTTGGGAGTTGTTCTTTTGAATCATCTACAATTAGGTTCAGAAGTTCAAGTAAATGAGCAGGAAACTCTGAATACAACGCAAATTTTAGATGAATGAGAAATAGAGTATGAAAAAAACGCTTCTAATAGCAGGTTTGCTCGCCATTTTTATTGCGGCATTTATTTGGTCATTACCAGCGGCCATTGATAACGACTTGAGTCAGATTGGCAATGGAAAGAAGTCAGTGGTGTTTATTTACGATCTCAATCGGGTAGTCAGTAACGAGCAGACCATAGAGATTAATAAAGCACGAGAAGCGCTTGATGATACAGTTAACTTTTTAGTCACCCGAACAGGATATCCGGCAACGGAAGACTTGATGCAAAAGTATCAAGCCGAAAGCGTCGAACTTTTGTTTTTTGATGAAAACGGAGCGCTGTTCTTACGCAAATTTGCTCCTGTCGACGCTGCAGAATTGGGTATGATATTGGCAAATATGGACTGACTGCGCGGGTATGTTTGAGAAGTTTGAACTTTATGCTAACCTCGCAAACGCTCGCTTAAGCTATTTTGCGGATGCACGTGGTTTGTGTTGTAGCATCTAATATTATTTTAGCCAGAGCAAAATTGAAATGGCTCACATCATCATACGGAGATGATTATGAATATATACCTTGTGCAGTTTATAAACAGCTTAGTCCTTAGCTCAATTGTTTTGCTGTTTACTACTTTTCCTTCGCCCTCTAAAGCTAACATATCTCAATCAGAGCAATTCAAAGTGGCCGCAGACAGTTTGTGCACCAAAATGAAAACATGCATGCTCAATGACATCGCGCAAAACAAAGAAGAGTATCCACCGCAGATGGCGCAAATGATTGAACAGATGACACAAAATATGTGTGCATCATTTTATGAGTTTAGTGAGCTGCTAGAAGTAAATATGATTGACGAATACGGCAGCGCGATAAAATGCATACAGTCAGTCGAAAAACAATCTTGCGAGGCAATCAATGAAGGGCTAGAAACAGCTGAATGCAAAGCATTTGAAAAACAGCTATCGCAATATTCTAACGAAGACAAAGCGCTTCAGTAAGATTTGAGAATGCTCGATATTGATGCTTCGCAAAACCAATGTGATCAGGCTTTAGTGAAAATATCCCAATCCGTAAAAGATGTAGATGCTGCCTTGCACGCTGCAGTGAATGGAATCGAAATACTTGATGCCATCGCGCCAATCAATTACAAGCAGGAAAAAACCGCTTTTTTTGCGAGTAATTTTACGCATGATCCAAAGTTTGCTTACAAGCAACAGACCTTTGATGCGTTTGGGCTAAAACGGAATCTGTTTAATCTCCCTGTTGAGTCGATGGGCGATAGCGATTTGGTGCATCTCTATAAGGGAGTAATTGATAGCTTTATTGATAAAATTGACCAAGTGGCTTCAATTGGCACTCCAGAGTTTTTGTATAACTCATTTCGATACTTTGGTGAGCCGTCCGAAAAAGACATAAAGAATGCCGCATTTGTTTTGCACCTCCCTTACGATAAACCAACTCAGGAGGATTTGCTGGATGCAAATAGTATCGAGAAATATTTACGTAATTTTGCGCTTGAAATGGGCTATGAGCATAGCGTAAAGCTCGATGAAAATATGATTGCGAATGCATTGGTCTCTGGCACTACCGTAAAAATCAATACGCAGGCAAAGGTCAATAAAATTGATATGAAAGCACTTGCCCATCATGAGTTGGGTGTGCATCTGGTCAGCACGCTTAACGGCAGAAAGCAAGGGCTCAAAGTATTGTCACTTGGTTGTCCTGCAAATACCAAGACGCAAGAAGGACTTGCCATATTAAGCGAGTTTATGGCGGGCTGTTTAACTGTAGGACGACTGCGCAATCTTGCACTACGGGTGATGGCTGTGAGTTCCATGATCAAAGAGAGAAGTTTTAAGAATACCTTTTTGATGTTAAAAGAAGAATATTCGGCCTCAGAAGAACAAGCGTTTACGATTACTGCTCGCGTTTATCGAGGTGGAGGATTTACCAAAGATTATGTTTATTTGCGAGGCTTTCATGAAATGCTCAATGCCTTTGAACACGAGCCGACAGAACGTTTTAACCGACTTTTGTGTGGTAAAGTGGCTGTTGAATATCTCCCAGTAGTAAATCGACTCGTCGATAAAGGGTATCTGCTAAGTCTTGGCTACATCACGCCATCGTTTGTTGCCCCAAACGAAGCAGACAGTATTCAAACATTCATCGCGCATGCTATCAAATAAAGGCGCTTCAGTTAGTTTTAGGGGCCTTTGCTCGCACAACAAATTTATCGAGCAAAGGCTTAGAAACAGCTTACCAGACCTTAACTTTTATATTTAATTGAACATCCATAAGGCGGCGTTAGCGTATTTTTAACTGCTTCTCCGGCCAGCAATGCAGTCATTGCTTCGTCGACGTAATTGGTCGCTTTAGCAATATCCGACTGTTTAGTTGATTTAATGCTGTCTATACCGCCTGCATATTGCAGCATGCCTTGTGGATCAATAATGTACATATGAGGTGTGGTTTGCGCATCGTACTGCTTGCCAACGCTTCCCTCAGGATCAAATAAGACATGACTGGGCACAGCGTTACGCGATTCGCTCAAGGAATCGGCGGTCTGTGCATCCACATAGCCCTGTTTACCGGGCGCAGAAGAGATAATCGACAACCAAACTACGTCTTGTTCAGTATATTTGCGTTGCAGTGATTGCATGTTGTCACTGTCGTAATGCTTGACAACATATGGGCACTGATGATTTGTCCACTCCAAAACTACATATTGGCCTTTAAAGTCCTCCAGTGCGACATTTTCTCCTTTGGTATTTTGTAGAGTAAACGTAGGCGCAGGCTCTCCAATTGTAATGGAGGCAAGTGCACTCATACTGGCTAACAACAATACAAGGCTAGTCATAAAACCTTTAATCATTTTTAAGTTCCTCTTTAGCGTTAATAATGGCCTTACTTACCAAATCTGGTGTTAAGATTTGCGGTAAGACATTTACGTTTTGCGTACCGGAATAGACCACATATAGTGGTACACCCGCTCGTTTGTATTGCTTTAAATACCTTAAAATTTCCTGGTTTTTATTTGTCCAGTCACCAATCACATAATGCACATCTTCTTCTTTTAAAAGAGACTGTACCTGCTCGCTTGACAGGGCAACTTGCTCATTCACTTTACAGGTAATGCACCAATCGGCTGTCATATTGACAAATACCACCTGTTGCGAGGCTTTAAGTGCATTTAATTTTTCTTCGCTATAATCGACATGGTTTTTCGCGACGCTTTGACTATCTGAAGTGCTCGCATATTCATTTGTATTAACCATAAGCGATGAGGCACTTATTGGTAATATAATGCTTAAAAGTGCAAGTATATTAAAAGTAAAGCGAGCACCTTGGCCCTTTGCATGACCACTTAACCATATAAATAAGCTAAAGATCAGTAGACTGATAAGCAGTAAAAACTGGGCTGGAGCACCTTTTTGCCCAACATATACCCATGCTAACCACGCGACGCTTGCGAACATAGGAAAAGCCAGAACATGCTTAAAAGTTGTCATCCAGGCGCCGGGTTTAGGCAACAATGCACTCATGCGAGAAGATATAAATAAAAGCGTGATTGGAAGCGCAAACCCTATTGCCAATGCGTTAAATAAGATAAAGGTCACGTATGGCTCGCTGATTAGCGCGATACCCAGCGCTGCTGCCATAAATGGCGCGGTGCAAGGAGATGCAACAATTACTGCAAGTACGCCTGTGGCAAAGTGGGCACTCGCCCGTTCACCACTAACAAGGCTGTTGCCAATATTGGACATGCGGTTGCCGACTTGAATAACATCCAGTAGCACGAGCCCTATGAAAGTAAATAGAAAGGCAAGCAAGGTGACAACGAGGGGAGATTGCATATGAAATCCCCAGCCAATTTGTTCGCCGGTGGATTGTAGAATAATGATAATGAGTGCAAATGCATTGAAACAGGCAAGCACGCCAAAAAAGTAAGCGCTTTTATGAAAAAAACTTGGCGCAGTGCGGGTCAAGGATATCGCTTTTATCGATAACACCGGCAAAACGCAGGGCATAAGGTTTAAAATTAATCCGCCAGCAAAGGCCATTAGTGCATATATAAGTAAAGATGGGGCATCGATAGACGGCTTATCGAGATTTCTATCGGCAGAGTACGCAGCACTCATGTCATTTGATACAAGCGTAGAATTTATGCTCGCATCAAAGTAGATGCCTTTTTGCCCGTCCGATAATAGCCAGGCCAGGTTTTCTGCTTCCCCATTAAAGTAAGGCGACTTGGGTATAATAAATTGCCAGGCATCATCACTTTCAATCAAGCGCTGTTCCGCGGCATGCTTGATCACATCGCTTCTGAAAGGAAAAAGTGTGAGTTTGCTTAAATTTAATTCACCTAAACTCTGACTTTTTTCAACTTCTAAAACAATGTGCGTATCGTTAATTTCAAATTTTGCATTTACATCAGCTGGTTCAGGATTTGTGTATGAGTCAGGTAGCAAGCTTTTTGTATCTTCAAATAAAGCGGCATAAGCGCTCGGACGACTTTCAGACGCAATTGGCAAAGTGATAGAAAGTTGTGCGTCGCCTGGAATGCAGTCTTCTTTACAGACCAGCCAGCTCAGATCGCCGTTGATCGTTACAAGATTATCTTCAGCACTTTCTGTCAAAGTGCCGTCTGGCACAATATCTTGTGGAACGAAGACTTCTATCATCAAAAGATTGTCGGCTTCATATCCGTAGTTTACGAGGTGAGCGACAGGGATTGCCTTTGGAATTGGCCATTGGATATCGCCAAAGCTAATCTTGGCCGTACTACTTAGTTCAATAGATGGCGCTTCTCCGGAGTCTCCTGGATTGCGCCAATAGGTATGCCACTGTGGGTCGGGCTGTAAATATACGCCAATTAGCTGGGGACGTCCGGGAACAAGTGCGTTTTGTTCGCTCATAAGCGCAACTTGAATATGCGGTCCTTCACCCGTGTCGGAAATGCGAAAGCCGTTACTTTGCGCAACACTAAAAAAAGACATCGCCAATAAAAAAAGCGATATGACCAACAATTTCGTATACAGATAAAATTTCATGTTCATAAATAACTATTTAAGGCAAAACTATGAGACTTACGAAAAACGGTGCATGGAGGCTCAATCAAATTTTCTGTGCGAAGCGTTTTTCACTATTGGTAAGTATTGCGTTAATTATCTTCAGTTTGCTTATAACGCTTTCTAAGGTGTCACTTGCCAACGTCACTGAGCAAGAAGAAATAATAAGCTTAAACGATTTGCGGTATAAGGCCAGAGTTTTAATAATCGATGTTGATTCACAGAGCGAGCTAGGTGGATTAAAGAGCAGGATAAAAGACATCCAACAAGACTTAAGCGAAAGGCGATTGCTGCTGGCCCTTGTGCATGATACCCCTATGCATGATACCCCTGTCCATGATACTCCTGTCCATAATAACGACGCGCTTATACTGTTTGAGCCGTTTACAGAACAGACACACGCCTCAACAAAGCAACACGAAATCAGGCTGTCGATGCTTGAACTTAAGCAAGGCCTAAATGATCACAAGCTTGCCTTGATTGGCCTGGATGGCGGCACCAAGCATTACTACGATGATATCGACTTTGAGCAGGTTTTTTCAGACATCGATAAAATGCCAATGCGGCGCTCAGAAATTTTCAGATAGTCTATTGTGTCAAACATGACTTAACGCGCATCTTCAATTTGCGCTAAATGCTGAATAATTTCAGGCCAAACCAGTGGCATGATCGCGTCTTTAAGTGCCAAGCTGCTTTGAGAAAAAGAAAGTTCGCCATTATCCATGCTTTGGACATGTTTGTTTTCACGAAGGGCGTTTACAAAGCTAGCCAAAACATTTTTATCGTAAAATTCGGGTGAGTGCATACCAAAAAGTGCAGACAATCGCTCTGCTATCACTTGGCTTTGTTTTTCCAATTGAGCACGACCGATAGACTTTTCGCGTTCAAGTACATTTAACACGATTGCATATCGTTGCCAGGTTTCCTGCATCGCTCGGCTCAATAACCACGCGCTATGAAAGGTATCCTCTTTTGCATCGGGCGCTTGAATGTATTCACCGCTTTGAAGCAGCATCCCGCAATCGATAAAGTAGGTAATTAATCCGTCGACATAGTCGCGAGCAGCATCAATGCTTTGATGCATAAAGAACTCGCGCTTAAGTAAAGGAAAAAGAGTATCAACCAAGGCAAGCACGTCAGATTTTTTTAATTGTTTGTGTGCAAATACGGCTGTCATGATCAGAGACGGTAGCGAGAACATGTGCAAAATATTATTACGATAAAAAGTAAGCAGTACGGCATTGTCATTTTTAGGAGAAACCATACTGCCATATTTATCTTCACTTTGTTCAAAACGATTTAAAGCAAGCGTTCGATCTACAAGCGCAGCAGCTTCTTCATGAGGGAGAGTCGCATCTTCGCTATATGCAACCTGCTTAAACATTTTCAGATAATCATCAATTGAGCGAACCAATTCTTTTTTGCTCATAATTTGCGTTTTAGATGAAAGCAAACAAAGCGCAACCAAGGCTGTGCCGTTGAGCGCAGCCGCTCGGTTGATGCGCCTCATAATGCTATCAGCTAACTTGTTGACAACAGGTGTTAGCCACTTCGGTTTTCGATCATCCTCAGGCAGTGAATCACGCCAGTCAGAAACAGATTCGTCTAAAAATTGATTCAGTTGGATAGGCTCACCAAAGTTAACAAAGCCATGGCCGTAATTTTTTAATTTTCTGATGGCGGAGAACACCTGCGTTGGCGACTCTTTCTTTTTAGATTTGCCTTTGAGCTCTTTCATGTAGCTTTTTACTTCCATGACATGCTCGTAACCAATATAAACGGGCACAACAGAAACAGGACGGTTTACGCCTTTTGTAATGGCCTGTAGTGTCATCGCCAGCATACCGGTTTTAGGGGGCAGCAGGCGACCCGTACGGCTGCGACCGCCCTCGGGAAAATATTTCACCGAATAGCCCTTATTAAACAGAAGCTCCAGATACTCACGAAATACGGCGGTATAAAGTTTGTTTCCCGCAAAGCTGCGGCGTAAGAAAAAAGCGCCACAGCGCCGGAAGATACCGCCCGCTGGCCAGAAATTTAAGTTTATACCTGCAGCAATGTGCGGCGTCACCAGGCCCTCGTGATATATTACGTAGGTTAACAGTAAATAATCCATGTGGCTTCGGTGGCATGGTACATAAATAATTTCATGGCCATTACGCGCAAGTTCGCGGACGCGCTTGGCATGCCCGACATCGATTCCATCATAGATTTTATTCCAAATGCGCGTAAGTACCCGATCACCCAGACGAATTAAGCCTTCACGATAATCTGCCGCGATTTCGTCGATATACTCCACCGCGCGCTTTTTTGCCTCTTCGACACTTATGTTTTTGTCTTCAGCCTCTTCGTGCATCTGAGCTTTTACGCTTTCTGCCCCCAAAATTGAATTATAAAGGGTTTGTCTTTCTAAAAGCGTTGGACCACTTAAGGTTTGACGTTTGCGCTGAAAGTGCGTTCTGGCAACACGCACGAGCTTTTGGGCAATTTGCTTATCGGAGCCATGAAGCTGCGCCATTTGTCGAGTGGATACTGCTGGTGAATAGCTAACAAAATTGTCTCTTCCAAAAAACAGCACGATAAAAAACTTTCGAAGCCAGTTAGGAGAGGCTTTGATGGCCATCAATTGGGCAAAGCCACTTTTTTCTTTACCCGCAGAGCGACCCCATGAAATAAACACGGGCACTACCTGTAAATCAAGTTCTTTGTGCTGTCTGTGAAGTTGAAAATACTCGGTAAAAATATCTTCAATGGCGGTTTTTTTAACTTTGCGTGATAAAAGTCCTTGCGGCTCATCTAAAAAATAGCGCCGTTTGCGGGGTGTTCCCTCAATGATGATGTCTTCAAACGGATCAGGAAGACTGAGCGCTTTAGTTGATTTTTCAAGCGCCACCTGGTCGGTGAATGATTCTGTCTGCAACAAATAAATAATAGGTTTGCTACGGTCAATGCCCAGTTCTTTTTCGATATTGGCCGGTACACTTTTTACCGATACCAACCAACCCACCGCTTTTGACATGATGAATCGAAAGGCAGAACGAATAAACTGCATGACTGCTCCTAAATCTGAAATCAAAGCATATTATCGTGCTTTAAGCAGTTGAACGCAAAGTAAAATACAGTTGCGCTTTTAAATTAAGGCGATATACTCAAGCATAACTGTATAGAAAAACAGGCTGGTTATGCGTCCACTAACACCTCGACAAGAAGAAGTATTAAACCTTATCAAAGCAACCATGATTGAAACAGGTATGCCGCCCACTCGTGCTGAGATTGCAAGGCAGCTTGGGTTTAAATCGGCAAACGCGGCTGAAGAGCATTTAAAGGCGCTTGCCAAGAAAAACGTGATTGAGATTTTGCCTGGCACATCTCGCGGCATTAAATTAAATATCCCGCTTGAAGATGAATTGGAAGATGGCATCCCTTTAATTGGTAAGGTTGCGGCGGGCGAACCCATACTTGCACAAGAACATGTGGAAGCGCATTACAAAGTCGATCCTGCCATGTTTCACCCGGGTGCCGACTTCTTGCTTCGGGTTAACGGCATGAGTATGAAAGACATTGGTATAATGGACGGAGATTTGCTTGCGGTGCATAAAACAAACAATGTCAGAAATGGACAGGTTGTGGTAGCAAGAATTGACGAAGACGTTACAGTTAAGCGTTTCGAAAAGAAAGGCCCTACCGTTATACTCCACGCTGAAAACGAAGAGTTTGCACCCATTGAAGTCGATTTACGTTCTCAATTTTTTGAGATAGAAGGCTTGGCAGTTGGCGTTATTCGAGATAGCGTATCTTTAAATTAAGCGCTTACTTCTCTCATTTTTATCCATTGGGATAACGCAAGCTTATCCCTGATCCTCTTTAAGCGACACGCGCTTTATAAGCCCTACCATCCGTTATCCTTTTTCCAGTCTTTTGTATTCTTATCTTTGAAAACGATAGCAGTATTGTTGTTTGGTAGCGGTTTAATTAGCACCTGCTTGTGCAGTGTCTGATTATTTTGCGTCCGAAGCGTCGTCGCTCGGTTTAAAAAAATCGCCTGTAACAATAAATTCACAAAAAGGATTAAAAATTTTACTTTAAAATCTTTAAAATGATTAAAAAATCAGCAAACTAAAATAAAATTCGAATTAATTAATCAGTTTTTATATAAAAACACTAGACGCCAGTCTTTGTTTGATTAATCATTACACAGTTATTCACAAACTAGTAACACATGGTGTTATATTCTTTAACGAAATATCTAATTATTAAAACAAAAGAGTATACACAGAACCACGATTTTGGGAGTTAAAGTGTGAAGTTCTTGCAAACAGCTTTCGGTGCTTTGTTATTAAGTACCCCGATAATGTCTCTTGCGCAATCTGCCAGTGAGCGGTCCAATATAAATCTTCGACCAGGGGTGACAGACATCAGTCAGCAAGTGTTTGGCTTGCATATGATGATGTTCTGGATTTGTGTTGCAATTGCCGTCATTGTGTTTGGGGTTATGTTCTATGCCATGATTAAGCATCGCAAATCGGCAGGCGCAAAACCCGCTAATTTCCATGAAAATGTAAAAGTGGAGATAGCATGGACAGTTGTACCATTTTTAATTCTTATTGCGATGGCGGTTCCAGCAGCAAGTACCCTTCTTGATATGGAAGATGTAAGCAAGCCAGATCTAACAGTCCTTGTCACAGGCTCTCAATGGAAGTGGCACTATAAATACATGGATAATGACGTTGAATTTTTCTCAACGCTTGCAACGCAACCTGAGCAAATTCGTAACAAATTCACGAAAAGCGAGAATTATCTATTAGAAGTTGATCGTCCTCTCGTGATTCCAACCGGCAAAAAAGTGCGTTTTCTCATTACGTCAGATGATGTGATCCATTCCTGGTGGGTACCCGACTTTGCCGTCAAAAAAGATGCTAATCCGGGGTTTATAAATGAAGCGTGGACAAATGTAAATGAACCGGGTGTTTATCGTGGTCAATGCGCAGAGCTGTGCGGAAAAGATCACGGCTTCATGCCCGTTGTTGTTATTGCGATGGAGCCAGAAGAATATGAGGCGTGGATTGTTGAGCAAGAAGCCATCGCACAGCGTGCCCGTGAAGAAGAGCAGCGTTTGTTAGCTATGAATATGTCTATGGAAGAGCTAATGACAACAGGTAAACAAGTCTATGACTCAGTTTGCGCCGCTTGTCACATGCCAAATGGAGAGGGATTAGCGGGCGTCTTTCCTGCTATAAAAGGCTCTGCGATTGCCACAGGCGATGACCTCAATCCACATATCGATATTATTGTTTACGGTAAAGCGGGTACTGCAATGCAAAGCTTTGCCAAACAGCTCACAATGTCTGAAATTGCAGCCGTGATTACCTATCAGCGTAATGCGTGGGGTAACAACACAGGCGATATGGTGCAAGCCAAAGATATCAATGCCGTAATGAATGGCGAGTAGGAGAAAGCACATGTCAACAGCGACTGATACAGTAAATACCAATCCAGATTCGCATGGGCACGACAGTCATGACGACCATCATCACCATATTCCAAAGGGCTTGATGCGTTGGGTGCTCACCACTAACCATAAAGATATAGGTACGCTGTATTTATGGTTTGCCTTCATCATGTTTTTGGTAGGCGGCGCAATGGCGATGGTCATTCGTGCCGAGTTGTTCCAGCCAGGTTTACAGATTGTTGAACCAAATTTCTTTAACCAGATGACGACCGTTCATGGTCTGATCATGGTATTTGGCGCGGTAATGCCGGCATTCACAGGCTTGGCCAACTGGCTTATCCCAATGATGATTGGTGCGCCTGATATGGCACTTCCGCGAATGAATAACTGGAGTTTCTGGATATTGCCTTTCGCGTTCTTAATTCTATTGTCTTCGCTATTTGTAGAAGGCGGTGGGCCTGCGTTTGGATGGACCTTTTATGCGCCCCTTTCGACAACCTACAGCGGAGACAGTACAGCGCTCTTCGTGTTTTCGGTGCATATTATGGGGATCAGCTCCATCATGGGCGCAATCAATGTGATTGTCACCATCTTCAATATGCGTGCACCAGGCATGACCTATATGAAAATGCCCTTGTTCGTTTGGACCTGGCTAATCACTGCCTTTTTACTTATCGCAGTCATGCCAGTTTTAGCAGGCGTTGTCACCATGGTGTTAACTGACAAATATTTTGGTACCAGTTTCTTTGATGCTGCCGGTGGTGGCGATCCGGTCTTGTTTCAGCATATTTTTTGGTTCTTTGGTCACCCAGAAGTGTACATTATGATTTTGCCGGCCTTCGGGATCATTTCTCAAATTGTCCCTACGTTCTCGCGTAAAAAACTGTTCGGCTATGCTTCAATGGTTTATGCCACAGCCTCAATCGCCTTACTTTCGTTTATTGTATGGGCTCACCACATGTTCACCACGGGCATGCCTGTCTTTGCAGAAATGTTCTTTATGATTGCAACCATGATCATCGCAGTGCCGACCGGCGTGAAGGTCTTTAACTGGGTTGCCACTATGTGGCGAGGCAGTATTTCATTTGAAATTCCGATGCTGTTCGCCATCGCCTTTATTATTTTATTTACCATAGGCGGTTTGTCTGGGTTAATGCTCGCTATCACGCCAGTTGACTTTCAGTATCATGATACCTACTTCGTTGTTGCACACTTCCACTATGTATTGGTGACGGGAGCAGTGTTCTCCATCATGGCGGCCGTTTATTACTGGTTGCCAAAATGGACCGGACGTATGTTTGATATTACGCTGGCTAAATGGCACTTCTGGTGTTCGCTAATTTCAGTAAACGTTTTGTTCTTCCCAATGCATTTTGTTGGTTTAGCGGGTATGCCTCGCCGTATCCCTGACTACGCGCTGCAGTTTGCTGATTTTAACAAATGGATCAGTGTAGGCGGCTTTGCCTTTGGTCTATCGCAGCTTATCTTCCTGGCTCTGGTGATTAAAGCCTGTCGGAAAAAAGGTGAGAAAGTGTCTTCTCAAGTATGGGAAGGGGCTGAAGGGCTCGAATGGGAAATTCCTTCACCTGCGCCATATCACACCTTTGATACACCGCCGACGGTTAAGTAGAAACAGACTGATTTAGGTCACTGAGAAATGTCAGATAAGCAAATGCAAACCGAAGAGCAAACAAGCAAGGCAATAGAGGGACAGCCAAAAAGCAGTGCCTCTGAGCCTAAACACGGCAAAACGGTTGCAAAGCTACTTTTTGTAGTAGTGGGCATGTTTGGTTTCGGTTTTGCACTCGTGCCTTTGTACGAAGTATTTTGCGAAATAACAGGTATCAATGGCAAAACGAATGATGAAGCGGCCGTATATGTTCCTATTGATGTGGATACCAGTCGGACCATTACCGTTGATTTCATTACGCGCACAAATACAGGTATGCCCTGGGAGTTTGAAGCGCAAACAAAACGCGTCGAAGTGAATCCCGGTGAGATGGCTCAAGTCAGTTTTTACGTAAAAAATCCGGCGAGCAGAGACATAATTGCGCAGGCAATTCCCTCTGTTACGCCAGGTACCGCTGCTTTGTATGTGAACAAAACAGAATGCTTTTGTTTTAAACATCAACCTTTAAAAGCGGGCGACGAAGCAGTAATGCCGATGACGTTTTATATTGATCCGCAGTTGCCTGACAACATTTCGTTTTTTACCTTGCAATACACACTCTATGACATCACTGCAAACGCCGATGCCAGCGAAGTTGTAGCAATGTCTAACGCGCCAAATATCATAAATGCAAATAATTAAGCGCGAATTGAACACAAGCCTTTGGAGATAAACATGGCTCAAGATGCACCACAACAATACGAAAAATATTACGTTCCCGAACAAAGCGTATGGCCGATAGTCGGCGCCATTGCCTTATTTTTAATTGCAGTGGGCGCTGGAAATTATGTGGTTGAAGTCAGTAAGGACAAATCTGGCTACGGTGCGTATGTTCTGATTGCTGGTTTGATCACACTCTTGGTCATGGTGGTTGGTTGGTTTAAAAATCAGATTGATGAATCAATGAGCGGGCTGTATAGCGCACAATTAGGGCGTTCGTATCGCCAGGGTATGGCGTGGTTTATATTTTCTGAAGTCATGTTTTTCGCAGCGTTCTTTGGCGCGCTTTTTTATGCGCGCGTCATTGCGGTACCGTGGTTAGGAGGGGCTTCAAATAATGCGATGACCAATGAAGTGTTATGGCCGGGATTTGAAGCAATGTGGCCCCTTGTTTCAACGCCGGGTGGCACAGAAACCCAAGCGATGGGATGGTTAGGTCTTCCTCTCTACAACACTATTATATTACTTGTGTCATCAGTAACGTTACATTACGCCCATGTGGGGCTTGAAGAGAATAAACGCAAGCAGTTAACCTGGATGCTTGGTTTAACGATTTTGCTTGGCTGTATTTTTCTGGGCTTGCAGGGCTATGAGTATGTTCATGCCTATCGTGATCTTGGTTTAACCTTACAATCTGGCATTTATGGCAACACTTTCTTTTTACTTACCGGATTTCATGGGCTTCATGTCACACTGGGCACCGTAATTTTGATTGTATTGTTTTTCAGGGTGCTGAAGGGTCACTTTACTCCAAAAGAGCATTTTGCTTTTCAGGCGGGCGCATGGTACTGGCACTTTGTCGATGTGGTGTGGGTTATGCTTTTCTTCTTCGTTTATATCCTGTAAACCACTGAACGATATTAATAAGGGCGAGGGTTTGGTGTAATGATTCCGGTGGCAATAGCAATTAACATGAGCAGCACTATCACCACGGATGCCAAAACCCGGCGCCCAATAAATTTGCTCATCGGCTCTTGGCTTTCGCCTTTCAACATGACTCGCATGGCTTTATATAAATTGAAGATCATGAATATGAGTAATCCTGCAATTGTAATTTTGACTGCCAGCATCTGGCACGCTCCTTAAAGGTTTTACAGTGGTTCGCAGTAAGAACACGCTAACATTAATTGCCACAGTACTGGCTATCAGCTGTATTGTCATTATGTTTTTGCTTGGCTTTTGGCAACTGGATCGCAAAAGCGAAAAAGAAGCCAGGCTTGAGCAAATATCACAAAGGCAGGAGAGCAACCCTCTTCGCCTTGAAGACCTAATTGATAACCCCGAAAAATTTGTGGACTTTCCGCTTATGCTTACGGGTGAACTTTCAAATCAGACTTTTTTTATTGATAACAAGCTTAAAAATGGCGTTGCCGGATATGAGGTGCTTTCAACGCTAAGGTCTGATTATGGCGTAGTGTTGATCAACTTGGGCTGGGTGCCAGGCACAGGAGATAGAAGCCGTTTGCCAGAAATCATCCTGCCGAACACAAGCGAGCATTTGGGGCTTGTTTATGTACCGCAAGATAACATAATGGTATCTGAAACCAATTCCAATTATGGGCGCTTTCCCGTTGTATTGCAACAAATCGATATAGCAGAAATTGAACAACACCTTGGCGAAGACGTTTTGCCCTTTACTTTGCGACTAAATGCAAATGAAAGTACGCCATTTCTTCGTCAATGGGAAGTGGTGAACATGCCCCCCGAACGCCATTTAGGCTATGCAATACAATGGTTTGGCTTAGGTGTTGCCGGGCTGACTGTTTTTTTACTTACTATCATGAAATCCATGCAGAGGCGCTAGAATTATATGGCATCAAGCAATAAAAATAAGATTAGTTTTATCCTGCTCATTATCGTCTTTATTGTGCCGGTTGTGCTTGCAAAATTTGCGCTTGAGTACGATTGGTTTAATAAAGCCTCTACAAATAGGGGAGAATTGCTTGAGCCTCCATTAAATGCCGAGATCCTGCTAAGTGAGGCACAGCGAAAATGGCATTTTTTGTATGTTGTTCCTGAAACCTGTGACAAGGCCTGCGAAAACGCCATCTTAAGCATTAATCAGGTAAAGACTGCTGTAGGTCGTGAGATGGACAGAGTAAATGCCGTATTCATAGCTACACAAGATAGCGATCAAAAAGCATTGGAAAAAATAGCGGAAATAAGTGCCACGCAAGTGTTACAGAAAGAAAAAGAAAGTGTAAATAAAGTGTTTAAAGATGTGGGCGTTAGTGCTATTTTTATTGCCGATACGTTGAACAACGTGGTGCTTCGTTACCCTAACACTGCAGATGAACAGCAGGCCATTATGGATAGCCGGGATATGCTTGCAGATATGAAGAAACTTTTGAAGTTATCGCGCATAGGTTAAGCCAGAGGAAGAATAATAAAAATGAAAAAGCTGGTGCTGATAAGTATTTTTTTAGCTCTTTTTGTCATTGTACTTGGAGCATATACGCGCTTAACAGATGCAGGTTTAGGTTGTCCGGACTGGCCAGGTTGCTACGGTCATGTGTTAGTGCCTCAGCAAGCGCATCATATTGAAGCGGCCAATCAGGCGTTTCCAGAGCGACCTGTAGAAGCTGAAAAAGCGTGGAATGAAATGATTCATCGTTATTTTGCAGCTGCTTTAGGCTTTATCATTTTACTGATTGCTTTTTCAGCCATTATTAATAAAAACAAAGGACAAATTGCCCCCTTTAAATTACCCATATTGCTACTGCTGCTTGTGATATTTCAGGGAATGCTTGGCATGTGGACGGTAACACTAAATTTACTGCCGGTGGTTGTTATGGCGCATTTGCTCGGCGGATTTTCAGTGTTGTCGGGCTTGTTCATTTTGTATTTGCGAATGACGCCCTATCGGATACCCAACGGCGACCCTGCCATGCGTAACTTGGCAAAGTTTGGTGTGATAGGTATTGTCATACTCGTTTGGCAAATCGCATTGGGAGGCTGGACCTCAGCGAATTACGCTTCACTGGTGTGTACTGAATTACCGATATGCGAGGGTGACTGGGTCGGCAAATTAGATTTTGCAGGCGCTTTTAGTGTACCTGCCGCTGAGAATTATGAATTTGGTGTACACAGCAATGAAGAGCGTGTGACGATGCATGTGCTGCATAGATTTGGAGCCATCATTACAATCGCCTATCTTTGTTGGTTAGCCTTTACTATCTTCAGGCAATCAAGCTCAGCCTTAATGAAGCGGCTAACCACCATCATGCTTTTTGTGCTCACTGTTCAGGTTGCTTTAGGCATTAGCAATGTGGTCTTTATGCTTCCCTTAACCGTTGCAACCATGCATAACGCTGTTGCAGCCTGTTTATTGTTAAGTATGGTTTTACTTACCTACACCATGTACAGAAAGCATTAAATGGGTTTGCATAGAGCTACCCAATAAATAGTTTATATTAACAGATTTTTGCCAAGTGAATGGCTAATTACACATTAGATACGAGAGGATAAGTAGATGAGACAATCTCTGAGCGCCAGCGCCAAATTAAGTTCATCTGCGTCATGGCGCGACTATTATGAACTCACAAAGCCAAGAGTGGTGATGCTTTTACTGCTTACTGCACTTGTGGGTATGTGTCTGGCTACGCCTACTTGGGTAGATCCTGTCGTTCTGACTGCCGGCATGTTAGGCATTGGACTTCTCTCAAGTGCTGCGGCAGTAATTAATCATGTGGTTGATCATAGAATCGACAGCATAATGGCTCGGACCTTTAATCGACCGGTTGCCAGAGGTAAAGTGTCACCTAAGCGAGCGCTGCTGTTTGCCGCGACTCTAGGCGTAGTGGGATTTGTGTTGTTAGCCGCATTTGTAAATATGCTAACGGCTTGGCTAACCTTGGCCAGTTTAGTGGGTTATGCAGTTATCTATACCATGTATTTAAAGCGCGCCACGCCCCAGAATATCGTTATAGGTGGCTTGGCGGGGGCTGCTCCGCCCTTACTGGGATGGACCGCTGTCACGGGCGAAATTCATGCATACGGTCTTTTACTCGTACTGATTATTTTTACCTGGACTCCCCCTCACTTCTGGGCACTGGCTATTCATAGAGAAAAAGACTACGCAAAAGCAAAAATACCGATGCTACCCAACACGCATGGCGTTGAATTTACTAAAACCTGCGTGGTTTTGTATACGCTTTTACTGTGCGCAATCTGCCTCTTGCCTTATTTAACGGGAATGAGTGGTCCTCTCTATTTAGTCGGCTCCAGTTTACTGAATGCTTACTTCATGTTTATGGCTTTAAAGTTAAAGTTCAAACCAAGTGAGACCACGGCAATGGATACATTTAAGTTTTCTATTTTGCACTTAATGCTATTATTTGTTGTCTTATTGGTGGATCACTACATTTAGCTTAAGAGCTTGTGATAAAAGATAAAGCCAAACGCTGTTGAAGTTAATGAAAGCTTGCGCATAAGAGGAAACTATGTCGAACAAATGGGTTGGAATTATTGCTTTTGTTGCCTTGCTGGTGGGTATTTATGGCGCTTTGGTGATTGCTCCGCCAGACTTTGAGGCGCAGGACAAACCCTTATCTGAACAAACTCAATACCTGAGCTGGTATCCACAAGCGCGTGCGTTGAGCGATTTTAATCTTACCAAACACGATGGCAGCGATATGTCTAAGGCAGATCTGCAAGGAAAGTGGACGCTTGCTTTTGTGGGCTATACGTTTTGTCCGGATATTTGTCCGGTAACGCTTGCTGAAATCAACAGTGTTTACCCTCAGTTGCAGTCTCATGTTAGCAAGACACCACTGCAAGTCTGGTTTTTATCGGTAGATCCTCAGCGCGATACCGTAGAACGATTAGCGGAATATGTCAGCTATTTTAATGATGACTTTGTGGCCTCAACAGGCGAGCACAAAGAGATTTTTCCGCTGGTGAGAAGTATGGGAATGATGTATTCGATCTCTGACTCTACTGATGACCCAAACTATTTAGTGGATCACAGTGCGTCAATTGTCGTAATTAATCCTCAAGGCAATATCATTGGTCGATTCAAGCCTCAGCATACGCCTGGAGAACTGGCTATAAGCGATGTTGACCAAGTGCTAGCCGATATGCCGATATTGCTAAGTTCGTCTTCTTAAGCAGGAGCTTAGGGTCAATGCACGGCACGAATAATGTTTATTGAGCTTCGAAAGGGGCGCCCTGAAGATGCTCCTCACTTGGCTCCACTGATATTATCTTCTGCTGAAACTTTACTTGCTTACGTGTTTGGCGCTAAAACCGAAGCGCTCGATTTTTTAGCGAAAGCTTGTGCCGCGAAGGACGGACAATATAGTGCGCAGCGGCATGTTGTTGCAACTGATGCCCCTGCAGGCAAAACACAAGAGAGTGATTCAAGCTTGGTTGTCGCCTGTATGAGCCTGTGGCACAGTAAAATGCCCAAAGAATTTCAGCAAGCAACCTTGCAAAGCCTGACAAATTTTCTAAATAGCCAGCAGCTCGCTCACATTATTCACGCTAATCGCTTGCTCGAAGCCTTGTTTTTACCGCCATTAGAACATGAACTTTGTATTGGTCACTTATCAGTAACAGCGCAATACCAAGGTAAGGACATAGCAAGCAAGTTACTGGCTTTTGCGCTTAGAGAGGCCAAGCATCTTGGCAAAACTCGTTTAGTGTTAGACGTAGAAACGAGCAATGAGGCTGCCATCAGCTTTTACCAAAAATGGAATTTCATCTCTCTTAAGGAGAAAAAGTTTACACCCACGCAACAAGTTTTTGTTCGTATGCAGCGTTCAGTCTAAATATTTACCTTCTTTGGTGGGCGTAAAATAAGGCATCGAGTACCAGTAAAAGCGTCCAGATGATTGCTTACTTGGTGCGGTACAGTTAATTCTTATCCTGCCAGGACTAAAGCGATGATCAACTTCTATTTTTGCTACCTTTCCCTCAAATTTGGCCTCGATACGCTCACCTTTAAAGAAGCAGGCAAGCTGCGCAACGTTTACATCATCTGAATGTTCTTTTAATTGTAAGGTGAATTCGCTTATTTCTTTGTTTAAAGCTTGCTGATTACTTGCGGGACTGAAGGCTTGCACCGGCATAGATAAAGCGCGCATCTTTACACTAAGCGTATCCAGGTTTGCATAAGAGCCTGATGCTGGAAACCGCGGTAGCGCGCTAAAGTCACTGTGCTGGCTGACTACGCCAGATTGCTGACCAAAACTGACATAGCCCTCTTTTGTCAATGCATTCTGAAGGCTTTGGTTAAACTCTCCGAATGGATAAGCCAAATATTTAAGGCTGTATCCTAGTTTTTTACTCAGGATTGACTCTGCCTGATTAATATTAGCCATAACCCGCTCTAACCACTGTGATTCTGATTCGCCTGCCTTTTTCTCTAATAAATGAATATGATCCATTGTGTGGTTAGCAAAATCAGCAATGTCTTCCATCTCTTCTATTTGCTCCCAACTCAGCTCTGAAGGTGAGCGACTGATATTTTCGGGATTGATAAAAATGGTGTAGGGAAAGTTATAGCGTTTGAGTACCGGGTGTGCATTTTCGTAAATGTTTTTAAAACCGTCATCAAAGGTAATGGCGATAGCCTTATCTGGCAGGCTGGTATTTGATCTAATGGCTTCAATAGCATCTTTTAAAGGCACAACGGTATGATGTTCACTAATGTATTTCATGTGCTTTTCAAAGGTCTCGGGAGAAACAGATGTTACCTCCGGCGTGCTTTTGTCTACATGATGGTATTGCAAAATCGCAACTTGAGGTGAGTGCGTGCTTTGCTTTTCGCTTTGTTGACTGTCATTTTGAAGCGCTTCTGTCGTAAAGGCAGACTCGCTGAAAACAGCGAGTATGCACAAAATAAAAAGTTGCGCAGTTTTAAATGCATTATTCAGGGTCATGTTTGATGTTCGCGTTTTCATTAAATTTTATTACTGAGTATATCAATTTACGAAAGTTTGTTTATGATGGATGCACAAAAAAAAGAGCAAAGGTTTGTAAAGGCACTTAAAGCCCGCTTTTCGTATTTAATGGATTAAAGATGATTCTACTCGCCAAGCCTCAAGCGCATAGAGCGCTTTTAAGCATTGCTTTTCCACTTATTCTTGCCAACATTACCACGCCAATATTAGGTTTGGTGGATACGGCTATTCTCGGCCGAATGGATGGTATTCACTACCTGGCCGGTGCTGCCATCGCTAGTCTGATATTAACGCAGCTGTACTGGATTTGTGGTTTTTTGAAAATGTCGCTAACTGGGCTTAGTGCTCAAAGTAAATCTAAATCTGACGATGAGCGGCTTCGTGTATTAATGCAAGGTGTTTATCTTGCTTTTGTGCTTGCATGCTTGATTTTGCTCTTTCAAAGCCCCGTTTTGCAGGCGGGACTCTGGTTTGCAAAAGCTCAAATTGCTGTCGAACAGGCTAGCGAGGCGTATTTTTACGTAAGAGTATGGGGAGCACCTGCAGCCCTAATCAATCTTGCGATTGTCGGCTGGTTAATCGGTCAACAGCAAGGGCGACTGATTCTTTTGTTGCAAGTTTTTGTCAATGTATTGAATATCATTGCAAGTTTAATCTTCGTTTATGTATTTGACTGGGGTGTGCAAGGCGTTGCCGCGGGCACCGTTTTGGCAGAGTACTCGCTGCTTTTGGTTTCTCTTGTTTACATAAACAAGGCGCTAGTAAGGCTTTATTTGAGGCGCGTTTGGCTAAATTTTACCGGTCTTAAACCGCTTTTATCGCTTAACTCAAATATTCTCATTCGTAACTTGGCGCTGCAATTTACACTGGCTTTTGTGACCTTAAAAGGCGCGCAATATGGGGCACAAGCTGCGGCCATTAATGCAATACTCATGCAGTTTTTCGCGCTTATTGCACTAGGTTTAGACGGCATTGCCAATGCGGTAGAGGCCTTGGTTGGCGAAAAAGCGGGAGAAAAGGCCGGTGAAAAGACTGACAAAGTACATTCAATTTTTCCTATGCAAACCCACCCAAATGAAAATGCAGTCGTAAAACAAGTTCAACTGGGTATTTTGTATTCCACACTCGTTGCAATTATTTACAGCGTGATCTTTTTTGTTTTCGGTAGCGCCATCATACGTTTATTGAGTGACCAGGCAGTTTTGCTCGATGCTATGCAGGCATATACTTGGATTATTATTTTATTACCTTTGATTGCGCATTGGTGCTTCTTATTTGATGGGGTTTACGTGGGATTAACGCAAGGAAAAACGATGCGTAATAACATGCTCATCAGTACTTTTTTCGGCTTTTTGCCCGTGTACTATTTGCTTGAAAGCACGACCAATTTGGAAAATCAGGCAATTTGGCTTGCGATGTTTTCATTTTTAGCTTTCCGCGGTTTTGGACTAGCGTGGCATTTTGTGCGCGTACTTGCGCCCAAATACAATTAATAACCACAAAAAAACGCGCTTGGATTAGCGCGTCTTTGAACATGATGAAACGTGTAAAGTGCAAACGTTAATAGTAGCTGTGTTCACCAGCTTGGTGTTCTGTGGCGTCTTTAACGCCTTTTATCTCACCGGCGAATAACTCAAGCAATTGCTTTTCAATGCCGTCTTTCAGGGTAACATCAACCATTGAGCAACCATTACAGCCGCCGCCAAATTGCAAAATAGCATTACCGTCTTCAGTGACTTCTGTTAACACAACGTGCCCACCATGGTTTGCAAGCTGTGGATTGATCTCAGATTCAATTACATAATTAATACGATCAATTAAAGGGGCATCATCTGCGATTTTGCGCGCTTTAGCGTTGGGTGCTTTAAGCGTTAATTGCGAGCCCATTTGATCGGTAACAAAGTCAATTTCCGCTTCTTCTAAAAATGGCGCACTTTCGGCATCCACAACGGCATCAAATCCATTAAATTCCAAGCGAATATCGCTTTCTTCAACCGCTTCTGGTGGGCAGTAAGACACACCACACTCTGCTTTTGATGTACCAGGATTGACAACGAACACCCTTATGTTGGTGCCTTCAGTTTGTTGCGACAGCAGCTTTACGAAGTGCTGCTGCGCCGGTTCAGAAATACTAATCATGACGACCTCCGAATTCATAATGTGCTTATGATAACAAAGATTACCCGAGTAAAACACTCAAGTATTCATCATTTTTCATCTAATTAAGAATAAGTGGCGTAGTATTATACTTTTTGGCTATTATGAGCCACACTAATGTCAGCAGATTGATAAGCAACAGGCCTTGCTCATGCTGCTTTCAACCCCTCATTTTAATAATAAAAGGGCGAAGCATGTCTAGATTACGTATTACTCCCGATAAACCCTATCTTAAAATAATGCACAAATTAAAGTGCTCTGTGTCTTTATTTATGGTGATGCTCATCAGCATCACCAGCAGTGCGAGCTTTGTGGCTTTTGCTGTAGAAGACGACTTAGCGTATTTGCCAGCAAACCAAAATTATGACCCAAGCATCCCCAAACCAGAGGATATTTTGGGTTATCCTGTGGGTACATGGCATGTTCGTCACGATCAGTTAGTCAATTACATGTATGCACTCGATGCAGCGTCTGATCGCGTTTCGTTGAAAGTCACAGGCTACACGCACGAGCAAAGACCTCTTTTGCTTTTAACAATAACTGACCCAAGCAATCACTCAAATATTGAAAGCCTGAGACAGAACCATATTGCACGCTTAAAAAGTGGAGAAGCTGCAAGCACCGAAGATCCTCTGGTCATTTATATGGGGTATAGCGTGCATGGAAATGAGCCCTCAGGCAGTAACGCATCTTTGCTGATTGCCTACCACTTGGCGGCTTCACAAAGCGATGAAGTTAAACAGCTTTTAGCAAACAATATCGTACTGCTGGACCCATCTCTCAATCCTGACGGGCTGGCTCGCTTTGCACAATGGGCAAATATGCATAAAGGCTACAACGTAGTCGCCGATCCTGCCCATCGCGAACACCGTGAACACTGGCCATCAGGCAGAACAAACCACTATTGGTTTGACTTGAACCGAGACTGGCTATTGCTGACTCACCCAGAATCGCGGGCGCGAATCGAACAATTTCACGCGTGGCGTCCTCACATTCTAACGGACTTTCATGAAATGGGGACAGACAGTACCTTCTTTTTCCAGCCAGGTATTCCCTCGCGCAAAAATCCATGGACCCCTGAAACAAACGTGACGCTTACTAATTCCTTAGGTGAGTTTCACGCAGCCGCTTTAGATGCGAACAAAGAGCTTTATTTTACCGAAGAAGCATTTGATGATTTTTACTATGGCAAAGGCTCAACGTATCCTGATGCTCATGGCAGCATCGGCATTTTGTTTGAGCAGGCAAGTAGTCGAGGACATGCCCAGGAATCCATCAATGGTTTGCTTGAGTTTCCTCGTACCATTCAAAATCAGGTAACGACTTCGCTATCGACGTTTAAAGGCGCAATGGCAAATAAAGCCGCGATAGCGGCATATCAGCGCCAATTCTATCGCGAGACGCAGTCGTTGATTGATGATGACGATACGCATGGTTTTGTTGTTAAAGCGCCTAAAGATGAGGCTCGATTTGCGCGGATGTTATCCATTTTAACGCAACATCAAATCGAATATCGCGTGCTTTCGAGCGATGCCGATTTTGAGGACAGACAATACTCAGCAGGTGAAGCGATTTATATCTCGCTTGACCAGGCACAATACCGTCTTATTCGTTCTTTGTTCAGTGAGCGCAAACGCTTTGTCGATAACACCTTTTACGATGTGTCAAACTGGAATATCGCCAAAGCCTTTAATCTTGAATACACGGCTGTGAGTCAGTCGCAACGTCGTAAAATAAAAACCAATGATCAGTCATGGTCAGACGCCAAGTCACAAAAGCAGTCGTATAAGGACAGTCAACTTGTGCCCAATGCATACGCGTATCTCTTTGAGTGGCATAGCTCAGATGCACCTGCAATGTTGCAGTATCTACTGGAAAATGACATAAAAGTTCGCATTGCTGGAGATAGCTTCAGCGCTAAAACGCTTTCGTCTAATCAAATGACAAATGAGGACAGTCAACAACAGGCAAACAAGACCCTGAGTTTTGCTGCGGGAAGTGTCATGATCCCTGTTGGTTTGAATCAAACGGATAAGCTCATTTCACTGCTAGAAACTGCGCAAAAAGGGTTTGATATTAAGGTGCATAGCATTGCTTCTGGACTGACGCCAAGTGGAATTGATTTTGGCAGTCGCCAGTTTGCGCCGGTCAATTCAGTAAACGTATTGTTGGTAGGTGGCAAAGGTACTTCACAATATGAAGTGGGAGAAATTTGGCATTACTTGGACACGCGAGTAGGCATTCCTGCCACTCTGATTGATTTGAGCGATCTAGACAGAACAGAGTTGTCGCGGTATTCGCATATTATATTTGCAAGCGGTCGTTATAACGACGTTGACAAAAAAGCCGTGGACAGTCTTTCAAATTGGGTTAAAAATGGCGGTATATTAATAGGACAAAAAAGCGCTGTTAGCTGGTTTGCAAAAAATGGCTGGTTGGAAAACAAGGTCCTGGCCGATGATGCAATTGACGCGGAATTTTCAACAGAGGGTTTGCAATATAAAGATAGAATGGACTTAGCGTCTCAAAAACGCGTGGCTGGAGCAGTATTTACGGCAAATGTTGACCTGAGCCATCCGCTGTTTTTCGGATTTGAGAATGCAAGTTTACCATTTTTTAAAACAAGCAATATGGTGCTCGAAGCAACTAATAATCCCTTTACTGAGGTGGCGAATTACGTCGAGAAACCGCTTGCCGCAGGCTACGCCTCAGATCAGATGGAAGCACTCATTGCTAACTCTGCAGCAGTGGTTGTCAATCCGAACGGTAAAGGTCAGGTGATTGCTTTCGTTGATAATATTCACTTCAGAGGATATTGGGACGGAACGAACAAACTTATGTCTAATGCTATATTTATGTCACCTCTGCTTTAATTTTTATCAGATGCGTTTTTAAAATGCTAGTAAGCGCCGACCAAGTTCGGCGCTTTTTGTTTACTATTACTATACATTTATCTTTTCGGAGATGGTGCTATTGCCATCGCCCATACCGATATATGTACATCCGGGTATACCTTAACAATCGCTTTACAGGCTTCGTTTATGGTTGCGCCGGTTGTAATCACATCATCCACTAAAACAATATGTTTGCAGGATATGGGTCTGCAAAGCGCAAACGCGTCAAGCGTGTTATTCAACCGCTCTTCTCTGCCTAGCTCAGTCTGTTTCTTTGTGTTTTTAATTCGTTTAAGCGCATCAAAATGTCTGATTTTGCTCATTCTGGATAATGAGCGACTTAACAATCTCGCTTGATTGTACCCGCGTTTTGCGTAACGTCGGTTTGATAAGGGGACCGGCACAATGGTATCGGGGATATCCTCAAACAGCGATATTCGAGCAAATACGAATCGCATAAAAAAAATGGCAAGCACCTCAGCGACAAGCGGTTTGTTGGCAAATTTTAACTGGCTTATTAACTTCTGTAATAGTTCTCGATATTCTCCTAAAACAAATAATTGTTGATAATAAGGCGCTATCAGGTAATCAGCATAAGCAGGTTGGTCGAGCACATTCATGCCGGGACTGGCGAAATGAGGCAACGCGCAATCTTCAATACAATAGCGACAGACCAGTTGCGAACTTGACTGCTTACAAATATAGCAATGCTTATGAACTCTCCACGATTGAAAATAGTTGTCTAAAGCATCTCGTACATTCGAGAAACAAATCATATATTTTCGCTACACTTTCTTATAAGCTCCTGCTATCGATACTAGGCCAATTTATGGAAGAATTCGCCTGCTCCTAAGTATGGATTAAAAGTATAGATTAAAAGTATGGATTAAATTTTTTCTAACAGATGTTTATATCATTCAATTTGCTTAGCGCCCCAAAAAACACGGAAATCAAAACACATGAAGGACAGTCAACTTGAACCGCAGTGATAACGATGACAGAAAACGCCCGTCAGCCCATTAATTTGGTGTTTTTGCATGGTTGGGGAATGAATAGTGCGGTTTTTCAACCGTTTATTGAATCATTAAGGCAAACACTAGCGGTCTCAGGGGGTGTTTCTCAGCGCTTTGTAATACACGCTTTGGATTTACCCGGATACGGCGACTTGATTGATCAGCCGTGTTGTTATACTGATTTGGGCTTATTAGCAGAGCGTGTGGAGGACGCCCTTCCGCAGCATTGTGTGGTGCTCGCCTGGTCGATGAGCGGTTTGATTGCGCAACAATTGGCCATATCAGGTTCCAAAAAGATGGTCGGACTCGTCAATTTATGTTCAACACCCAAATTCGTTCAGGCGCATCAGTGGCCGGGCATTCAGGGTGAAGTGTTGAGGCAATTTGGCCAGCAGTTATCAAAAGATCACAGCAAAACCATCGCTCGCTTTATCGCGATCCAAAATATGGGGCAAGTGGATGCTAAGACAAAAATAAAACAAATGCTTGATATCATTCATACAAAGCCCCTTGCTACGGAACAAACCTTGAAGGAAGGCTTACATTTGCTTGAAAACACTGACTTAAGAGCGAAATTAAAGCGCATTAAGCAGCCAACGCTTTGGATATTTGGTCGCAACGATGCTCTCACACCAGCAAAAACAGCTGATCATATAAAAACACTGCAAAAAGAGAGCGAGCAAATCATTATCGAAAAAGCGTCGCATGCCCCTTTCATAAATCATATTCAAGAATTAAAAACCCCGCTACTCGCCTTTTTGCACAAGATTTAAAGCGCTTTTCAAATTAAGCATGAGAAGCAAATAGTTAAATTGAACAAATAATGCTAAAGATAAGAAAACGTCGGCCGATAACTCATGTGAGAAAACGTTTTAATGACTGTCCTCGAAATTTGCTTCGGTAATGTTCAAATTAGCACAGTCATCAGAGGGTGAGAGGGGATTATGATTATCGACGCAGGCGCACAATCTACATACTTGGCACAAGGCAATATGTCAGACGCATTTCAGTCTGGCCTCAAGGGGTATCAAGATGCCTCCGCTCGAATGCAATCTGCAGCCTCAAATCTCGCGCAATCAAACCATAAGAATGTCGATTTGACGGCAAATGCGCTAGCCTTGCAAAGTGCTTCAATACAAGCACAAGCCTCAGCTGAGGTCATCAAGCGTACTGACACAATGATTGGCACGATTATCGATACTTATGCGTAGATTATGCCTAGATTATGCGTAAATAAGGTTAAATGATGCTTACCGCTTTTTCCTCTTCGGCCACGCTTTCACATACTTATCAAGCTGTAGGTGCGTCGACGCCTGCAAGTCAGGATAAATCCGAGCGCACACAGACCCATAAGACCACGCAGAGTATGTCTGTCCCCGCTAGCATGCCAAGTGACGGTCTAACAAGTGATGGTCTAGAAGGCAAAGGTCTTGTGCGTAGTGACTTGGCTGGAGCATCAACATCACCCCTTACTAACACGCAGTCAATATATGCAGATAAAGTCAGTTTAAGTGGCTCGGCTGCAGGTCGCGCTGACGAAGGCGCCGCAAAATTCAGCTACGGCAATCCAGAAGCGCTTGCGAAAAATGCCAAGGTGGAAAATAGGCAAGAACAAGAGCAAGCGAAAGCTGAAGAAACGAAAATTCAAGAGCTGAAAAAGCGCGATCAAGAAGTGCGTTTACATGAACAAGCGCATGCAGCTGTAGGAGGCCAATATGCTGGTGCGCCAACTTATGAATACGAGACTGGACCAGACGGAAGACGCTACGCGGTGGGCGGCGAAGTCTCAATTGATGTAAGTGAAGAAGAAAAACCTAAAGATACCATCGACAAGATGCAGGTTGTAAGGGCTGCTGCACTTGCGCCTGCTGAGCCGTCTCCGCAAGACTATAAAGTGGCAGCCGAAGCCACTCAAAAAGAACAAGCCGCCCGTGCTCAAATGGGCAGAGATGAACTCTCGGGACAATCATCCACTGAAGAAATAGAAGCAAAAGGCACAAACGAACCCACTATAACAGCAGATGAGCAAAGCCAAAACGCGCTAGATCGTTCAAGCGCTAGTCAGTATTTACAAACCTATCAAGACGCTACAGCAAAAGATAAAAGCAGCTTTTCTGCTGTAGCCTGATTACATGTCTTCGTATAAAGAGGCTATAGCCATGCTGGTTTATTTTTTGGCTTTTGCAAACGCTTCTGCAAAGGCATTACCCATAGCGGCATTTCCTACAGCATTGCCACTTGACTTAGATGCCTGTTTGTTTCGTTGATTGCCTTTAGATTGCGCAGGATTGGGCTTATTGCCTTTTTGACTGTCCTTATTTGAAGTTTGTGCACTGCCTGGTTCATCGTCTAGTCGCATAGACAGACTGATACGCTTTCTTTTTGCATCCACTTCCATCACTTTGACTTTGACGACATCGCCTGTCTTAACGACATCGCGAGGGTCTTTAATGAATTTATTTGTCATGGATGAAATGTGCACAAGCCCATCTTGATGAACGCCAATGTCAACAAAAGCACCAAAGTTGGCCACGTTACTTACCACGCCCTCTAAAATCATGCCGGGCTCTAAATCGGAGACTTCAGATACGCCTTCCTTAAAACTGGCAGTTTTAAATTCGGGACGTGGATCCCTTCCAGGCTTTTCGAGTTCACGGACAATATCGCGTAAAGTCGGTAAACCAAATTCATCGGTAACGAAGCTTTTTAAATCGAGTGACTTCAGTGCTTCACTATTTCCAATCATATCTTTGAGCGGAATATTCGCCTGCTTGGCAATGGCATCGACAATTTCATACGCCTCTGGATGCACTGCACTGGCGTCAAGCGGGTTTTTCCCATCCATTACGCGCAAAAATCCTGCCGCCTGTTCGAAGGCTTTCGGTCCTAAGCGCTCAACTTTCATAAGGCTTTTTCGGTCCTTAAATCGGCCGTGTGCATCACGAAACTGCACAATATTGTTGGCAAGTGTCTTATTCAATCCTGAAACATGGGTGAGCAAAGCCATAGATGCAGTATTAAGATCCACACCAACCGCGTTAACACAATCTTCAATAACATTATCGAGTGATTGTGCCAACTGACTTTGATTAACATCGTGTTGATACTGCCCCACGCCAATTGCTTTTGGCTCAATTTTTACAAGTTCGGCCAGTGGATCCTGTAGACGTCTGGCGATAGAAACAGCACCTCTGAGAGACACGTCAAGTTCTGGTAATTCGCTTGATGCAAGTTCTGACGCTGAATAAACTGAAGCGCCTGCTTCACTTACCATAATCTTTTGAACGTTTTGAGATTTCAAGTCCTCATCATTTTGCAGTAGCTCTAAAACCAGTTTGTCGGTTTCGCGAGAACCGGTGCCGTTTCCGATACTGATAAGCTCAACTTTGTGCTGTTTACACAATAAACCAAGCGTGCGTTTACTTTTATCCCATTGATTCTGAGGCGCATGCGGAAATATCGTGGTGGTGCCTATCACTTTGCCTGTTGCGTCAACAATGGCAACTTTTACGCCGGTGCGAAGACCCGGATCAAGCCCCATCGTCACTTTTGGACCGGCAGGTGCTGCCATCAGCAAATCATTCAGGTTTTTGGCAAACACATTAATCGCTTCTTTTTCAGCGCGTTCTCTTAGCATGCTAAACAATTCGGTTTCAAGATGCAGGGCGAGCTTGATTTTCCATGTCCACTGAACGACGATGGCAAGCCATTTAATTCTTTCGTTATTGCTCGTAGAGCTAATATTCAGCGCTAATTTGTCAGCGATAATAGACTCACACACCTGAGTTTTGAGCAGCCCTTCTGCTTCTGGCTCGGGGTCTAGCGCGACAAACAGTACACCTTCGTTGCGACCTCGAAAAATTGCTAGTGCTCTATGCGAGGGCACATCGGCAAGCTTTTCACGATAATCGAAATAATCTTTAAATTTTTGACCGATTTCTGCCTTGCCTTCCACCAGTGTGCTCACCACAAAGGCGCGCTGCATCAAGTGTGTTCGCAAGGCCTGGAGAAGATCTGCGTTTTCTGCAAAGCGTTCCATCAGAATAAACTTGGCACCATCTAGTGCGGCTTTGGTGTCTTCAATTCCTTTGTCTGAATCAATGTATTGCTCGGCTAGCAGCGTTGGTTCAGCGTCTTCATCATTTAAAAGCGCATCAGCAAGCGGCTCTAAGCCTGCTTCAATCGCAATTTGACCTTTTGTGCGGCGTCTGGGCTTGTACGGAAGATAGAGGTCTTCTAAAACAGTTTTGCTGCTGGCTTCGTCAATTTTTTCTTTTAATTCCGGACTGAGCTTCCCTTGCTCGTCTATGGATTTAAGAATGACCTTTCGTCTGTCCTCTAATTCGCGTAAGTAGCTTAAACGTTGCTCCAATGTTCGTAACTGGGCATCGTCCAGGCCTTCAGTCGCTTCTTTTCTGTAGCGAGCGATAAATGGAACGGTGGCACCCTCATCAAGCAGCGCAACGGCGGCGGCTACTTGATTAACGCGAGCGCCAAGCTCAGATGCAATAATTTGATTGATCATGTAGTAAGTGGTCTCTAGTTGAAATTAGCGTTGAAAACTAAACGCATTAGCCTTAATGGGATTTTGTGTGGAGATTATAACGAGCAATACACACTTAAGCGAATGCTATGGGGAATTAACGTTAAAAATGCGCCTTATTTATCGTAAGATATCTCAACAATGTGCCAAGTGAACAGACCGGCTTGCGTTTGTACTTGCGCCATATCACCCTCTTCTTTTTTTAACAGTGCTCTTGCCATAGGCGCATCGATTGAAATCGCGTCTTTTCGACCAAAAATTTCATCGTAACCTACAATTTGAAAACGTTTTTCTTCCCCATCGTCATTCTCAATCGTAACCCATGCACCAAAAAACACCTTCCCAGCTTGTTGCGGATGAAACTCAACGACTTTCAAACGCTCAAGCGCTTTGCTGATATAGCGAACCCTTCTGTCGATTTCTCGCAGCCTTCGTTTGTTATATTGATAATCTGCGTTTTCACTACGATCGCCAAGGCTTGCCGCCCAGGTGACTTTTTTAGTAATTTCCGGTCGTTCAACCCGCCATAAATAGTCAAGCTCTTGCTTTAGTTTAGCGTAGCCCTGAGGGGTTATAAGAGGTGTTGGCATGAAAGCAGATTTCTTAATTTAATGGCGTAAAAAAACGAACGCTATTCTATAAACATTAATGCAAGAGTCAAAATGTATTTACGCTTCTATATCATCTTGCGGTATCTTGCGGTCGAATCGGTCTATTGGTGTTGAAATTACTTTAAAGCGCCTGAGCTTAGTCTTGTTATACGTGTTTTCCACATTTTAATAAGCGAAATATCCAATAGCTTAGCCTATCAATAAGCAAGTAGGATAAAAAACGATAAACAGGCAAGCCACGCCACCTGAATGACTGAACAATCATCAAACATAGGTCGAGAGTTAATGAGTTACCAGCTTTACAATCAAGGTGTCAACCATAAAAGGCCAGGTGAGGATATTGCTGAGCTATCTCTTAATCAATGGTCTAACAGTATTGCTCACAAAGTATATCCTGCGAAACAAGCATTGTATTTTGCAGGCGACTGCTTTGAAGGTTTGTATCAATTACGCTCAGGTTCAGCAAAAAGTATATTGACAACGGTTAATGGGGTCGAACTCATCACGCAGTTCTTCTTACCTGGTGATTTAATAGGGGAAGATGGCTTTCATAACAATAGCTATGCACACAATGTATATTTTTTGGAAACAAGCAGTGTAATTTTTCTAGGTGCAACAAGGGTGAGGTATTTGTTAGCTAACAGTGAAGCCTTTAGAAGTCGTTTATTACATTCCATGAGCCACAAATTGACTCAAGAACAACATCTGCTGCTTTATTACAACCATCTGTCTGGAGAGCAGCGTGTAGCTCAGTTTTTGTTTCAAACTTCAAGAAGATTTGAACAGCAGGGTCTTTCTGCAAAGTTATTCAGGTTGCCAATGACGCGAACCGATTTGGCAAATTATTTAGGCATGGCGATTGAAACCTTAAGTAGGGTAATTGCTCAACTGCAACATCAAAACCTTGTAAAAATTGAGCATCGTATGGTTGAAATACCAGACCGTGATTACTTGATTCAAACCCTAGGATTGCAAAATCCACTTTTTAACGAATAGACACCTATGTACTGCCTTAAGCCAGTTGCATGTTCAACCTGCTGAGTCCAATAGTCGTTATCAATCTTCTGTGAATTAACATCGTAACTGCGCTAGGAAACACACATTCTTAACACGCGCTCGGGTGCACTTTTTAAAAGAATGGCCGTGCCCTCATCAAAATGGTGATGCAAGGTTGCCATGAATTAATGCTTAGCATCAAATGCGATTGTATCAATGCGTTTCCAAGTGGATTTTAGCGCTTGCAAATCGGCTACCAAACGATCGCTAAACGCATTCAAGCTTACATGTAAGCACGTACTGGCAGTGGAAAAAAGATCTTGTTCTATTAAACGCGCGCTGTGATCCAGCTATGAGCGCTATCGGCATCCTCAAAATATTTCACTTCACCGGAGACAAACCAGCCACTAATTTTTGATGCATACTCTAGCCATTTACTATTTCCTAAAATAGCAATTTTCTCAAATTCGATATCGTGTTTGAGACCTAGTTTTAGATCATCCCACGCTGCTCTCAATTCCCAGCCCTGAAATTCGGATGCATCAAAAAAGACGTTCATCTTAACGAGGCCAACGCCAGAAAGCGCGGAATCTAAAAGGGGAGTGATTGTTTTGTAGTCTTCGTGGCTTAGCTTTCCTACGGCCTTTAAATATAAAAAAGCTGTTTCATCAATTCGCTGGATTCCAATAGAGAGGCCATGATATCGCTTAGTCATTTTTGTTATTCCTATATTGACAGCTTGGGCTCATTAAGCGTCACTACCGTGCGAGACACTTTGAATTTCAAGCATGATTTCACAATTTAATGAGTTAGCAACTAAACAGCTTTTGTCTGCCTTTTGAAGCAGGCGCTGCGCATTTTCAATACTCTCACCTTGAGCAATAACCAGCTTGACTTCAGTGAGGACTTTAGTGAATTTGTTTTTGCCTTCTACTTTATCAAGTGTGCCATGAGAGTGACACTCAATGTTTAGCCAATTTAGCTTCGATGCGCGGGCAATTGCCCTAAACGACAGCACAAAACAACTGGATATTGAGGCCATAAACAAATCTTCGGGTGACCATTTATCACCGGGTCCACCAAACTGTAATGGAGCTGCGACCTCCAGAGGTTCTAAATTATCGATACAAATATTCAGACTATTATCTGCTTTACCAAATGCGCCAGCGTGATATTGATGGGGTAGTGATTGCATGCCTGTGACTCCCGATGAAATCGTTTCGATAGCCTATATAATAGTGAAAGTTTTAATTTATTTTTTGACTTAGATTAAATAACTGTATGTAAAATCATTTAAAGTGACTTTACTGAACTGGATTAAATGGTTTTTCCGGAATACTTTGTTTAACTATTTGAAAGCACTGGCGGACCGACCATCATAGTGTAATGAATTGAGTAAAAATATGAGATTTGAAAGTGCAAGAGATGCTCTCAAACATGCGCAAACGTTTCATCAACAACTTAGTCAGTTTTACAAGCACTTAACTTCGCGTGTGCTTGACGAAAAATCGAAGCAATTGCTTGAATACATCGCTAATCAAGAGCATGCACTCGCAGGATTATTTAAAGAATATGAACGAGAGACACCCATTGGTGTTTTGGATACTTGGTTTCAGTACGCCAATGATGCTGAAATCCTGAGACTTCCGGTTTTTGCTGAAATGCATACGAATATAAATTCAGAAGAAATCTTAACTTTATCCTGTCAATTAAGCAATGAACTGGTGCAATTATATAAACAAGTCGAAGAACAGGTAGAGGAGCCTCAAGTACAGGATATATTCGCTAATCTGGCTGATATGCAACTACAAAAGCAAAAACGGATCACGATAAATTACGAGCGCTTGATGGATATTTAAAGCGCCAGCTTTTAGGAAGGGTGCCCTAAAATAATGCTTAAAAATTGAACTGTTTGTATGCGTTTTAGTCTATAAAAAGGTAAAGGAGAGTTAGCGTATCGTTTAGTTCTCTACAGGAGGCGCTTATGGCTTTATCCAACTTCAAAGAAAACAAGTCTAAACATTCGTTTTTAAACACTGTTATTGCCTTTGTCGCGGTAAACTGCATTATCGTAAGTGTGCTTACTTTTGTATTGACCTCAATCGCCGTAATCACCTCTAACTATGATAAATGGTTTCCAGTTGCAGTCATTTTAAGTGTTTTGTTTTTCTTTATCGGTCGATGGTTAATCCACAACAGGCATCGATTTTAGTAGGATTTTTTATAACATTCAAAGGCAACTAAGCATTGCCTTTGAATGTATTGAACGATTAGCAGTTACTCTGCTACCTGTACCACTTCTAATAATTCTACATCAAAAATCAAAGTCGAATTTGGCGTAATAGCGCCAGTTGCGCGCGGGCCATAAGCAAGCTCTGAAGGGATATAAAAGCGATATTTTGCGCCTTCTTTCATCAATTGCAGCCCTTCCGTCCAACCGGATATAACGCGATTAAGCGGGAAAGAAGCAGGTTCGCCTCGACCATAGGAAGAGTCAAACTCAGTTCCATCAAGCAAGGTGCCACGGTAATGAACGGTGACGGTGTCTGTTGCAGCGGGACTTTTTCCAGTACCTTCTTCAAGCACTTCATACTGAAGTCCCGAATCGGTGACCATTACGCCTTCTTTTTCAGCATTTTCAGCTAAAAATGCTTCACCTTTTGCAATATTTTCTTGTGCGGCCTGTTCAGCTTTTGCTGATTGGGCGCTTCTTAATGCTTGATCAGACGCTTGAGTAAGTGTTTGAATTTCTTCAATCGTTAACTGAGAGTTTTCGGCCAAAGCATCTTGAAAACCCGCTAAAAGTGCATCTCTATCGACTTCTAAGCCCAAATTTTCCTGCTCTTCAAAACGATTCATCGCAAACATGCCCATACTGGCGCCAAGGGCGTATGATTGGCTTTGCGCATCAGTTTCAAGCACAGTGGTGCTTTGGCTTTGAGCATCAACTGATGCTTCATCGGCTGGCTTTTCTGCACTACATGCAGTCATAAGTAATGCGGATAATACTGCGGTGGCTAAATAAGCCTTTTTCATGGTCATCTCCATTGGTCATTGGATTGTCGTTATTAGGATAGGATATACTTGCGCCATATTACTTAACTTTTCACAAGCGTAAAGTCTATTAATGAAAGCCTTCGCATTCATCAAGCTACTTGCCATCTTATCCATTATTATGTTGTTGGGATGCAGTGTACCAGAGTCAAGCCCCGCGAGTCGCGTTAAGTTATCGGAATCGGGCGTTTATGCCGCTGATATCAGTAGGGATGGCACTAAAGCCATAATCTCTGAAGTCAATGGTGCCATTCGAGTATGGGATCTGAACAACGATGTGCCGCTTTATTTATGGCAACACCAAGGGGATGAGCGAAACTTGGTTGATAATGTCAGATTTTCTCCAGATGATGCTTTTGCAATCACTTCTGACAGTGAAGCATTTGCTTTGTGGAGTCTTGAAAATGGTGAACCTCTTGGTTTTTGGCGAATTGACGAATCGAGTATTCAGGATATTGCACTGAGTAATAGTGCCTCCTCAGTGCTCATAGCTCGAAGCAACGGACAAGTGATGTATTTTGAGCCGCAAACTCAGCGCAGACTTGAATTTTTAGGTCATGGTGAGGACAAGGTTAATTCGGTGGATTTATCAGCGAATGGCAAATATGCACTTACCGGGGGCAATGATTATAAAGCCTATTTGTGGAGCACCGAAACGGGGCAGGTTATTCATGTTTTTCAACACCCCCAACGAGTGACGCGAGTAAAATTGGACCAACAGGCCCGCTATGCTTTTACTGCCGATGGTCAAAACGATGCGCAAATATGGGATGTTCAAACGGGTAAGGCAGTTAGCCAGCTTAAGTTTATTGAGCGACAAATTATATTTACAAGTGCAGAATTCTCTGATGATGGTAAGTACTTGCTTACTGGTTCGCCATCAAAGAGGTTGATGTTGTGGGATGTAGAAAGCGGCGAGTCTGTCCAGCAGTGGCGTGTAAAACCAAGTGATGGACCGGCGCCTCAATCTGCTGTGGTGTATGCGGTAGGCTTTGACCATGGCTCAACTGAAGAAACTAAAAGATTCGCAAGTTCAATATCCAGCGCTGGCAATTTCGCGAAGTGGGATATAAGCAGCCAGGATGTAAGGGGGCACAAGTAAGATGAGTAATACAGATGCGTTGCAAGCTGAAATAGATACTTTACAAGTTAAGCTTGCCTATCAAGAAGACACAATCGAGCAGTTAAACCAGATAGTAACCGCTCAACAAAAGCAAATTGATCGACTGGAATCGCTTATGCAACAAATGGTAAAAAAAATTCAAAGTTTGCAATTTAGTGAACAGGCAACAAATGAAGGCATTGAACTGCCGCCGCATTATTAACAGTAAATTTATCTTAGCCTGCAGCATGGCCCTTAAGGCTTAAACACCCCAATCACGCCAGCCTTGCTTTTGCTGGCGCTGGCAACTTTTTCATCGGTTTGGCTTTCAGCGTAGTCGCAGTTTACGCATGCTAACTTTTCTACATTGTTCTCGAAGTAAAGCATAAGCGTGTCCATGGATTTACACTTTGGGCACGTCGCGCCAGCAATAAAGCGTTTTTTACTTTTGGAATGAGTTGATTTTGCCATTACATCGCCTTTATTTGTAGGTTGAGAATTGCATTCACTTTAAAACTGCGCACTTATTTTGTGAAAAAGGACTGACCTATGCCTTTCAGTACATCTCTGTCCTTCACATTGATCACAATTGAATGATGATAAGCGGATGACCCTTGGGTGCGATTTTGCTATGCTTGCGCGCAATTTTAATCGTCTTTGACATTCATGATCAAACTTATTGATTTATCTTTACATCGCGGTGTAAAGCCACTCATTGAACATGCGAATTTAGATATTTTTCCGGGTCAGAAAGTGGCCATCATTGGGAGAAATGGCTGTGGTAAATCTTCCTTATTCGCTATGTTACTTGGGCAAATCTCGCCTGATACCGGTGAGTGTCATATTCCAAAAAACTGGCAGGTGGTTGCGGTTGCGCAAAGTATAGGGGACACCCAATGTACTGCCCTTGAATATGTCATTGCGGGGGACAGAGAACTTCAAACGCTTAACGCACAGCTTGAAAAAGCAGAAGCAAAGGCTGATGGGCACGATATTGCGATTTTACATGATAAGTTAGCTCAAGCGGGTGCCTATGACGTTAATGCCCGCGCTGCGACTATTCTTGCCGGATTGGGATTTTCTGAAGCGGCAATGGCTAAAGAGGTGCATGCATTTTCTGGCGGTTGGCAAATGCGTCTTAATCTTGCAAGAGCGCTTTTATGTCCGTCTGACTTGTTGTTGCTAGATGAGCCAACGAACCACTTGGACTTGGATGCAGTGCTTTGGCTTGAAAACTGGCTATCCCAATACAGGGGAACGCTGTTATTGATTTCTCACGACAAGGCCTTCATTGATGCGTGCGCAACGCACATTGTCAGTTTTGAAAACAAGCAACTGCACCAATATACAGGTGCTTATTCGGCCTATGAGAAACAACGTGCTCTTCGTATTAAGCTCGCAGAAAGTGAATACGAAAAGCAGCAAAAAAAGCGTGAACATCTCACCGCGTTTATCACGCGATTTAAAGCAAAGGCAAGTAAGGCCAAGCAGGCGCAAAGTCGCGTCAAGCAGCTAGAGAAAATGCAGGATATTTTGCCTGTTCATCAGTCGAGCGGCTTTTCATTTGAATTCAAAGCACCGGATAAATTACCAAACCCCCTTATCAAGATGGAAGAAGTTAAAATTGGCTACGAACAAGGTTCACCGATTTTAGGCTCTGTTCATTTAAATTTAGTCCCGGGTAGCCGGATTGGCTTACTTGGTAAAAACGGGGCAGGCAAATCAACCTTAATTAAATTACTAAGTGGTAGTTTAACTCCCCTCGATGGCGAATACATGTGTTCACCCGGTTTGAATATCGGCTATTTTGCTCAGCATCAGGTAGATGCTTTAGATATGTCTGCAAGCCCGTTTTCACATATTCAGCGTCTTGATACACGAATGACGGAGCAAGAGGTTCGCAATTATTTGGGTGGATTTGGCTTTCATGGAGATGATGCCCTAGCGCCGGTCAAGCCAATGTCGGGTGGAGAAAAAGCGCGCTTAGTCTTGGCCATGCTAGTGTTCCTCAAACCTAATTTACTTTTACTTGACGAACCAACTAACCACCTGGATATTGAAATGCGACAGGCATTAAACTTTGCTTTGCAAAGCTTTGAAGGTGCCATTGTGCTTGTTTCGCACGACCGCTACTTATTGGAGTCGGTGTGTGATGAGTTTTATCTGGTTGATAACGGTAAGGTTGATGTTTTTTCAGGTGATTTAGACGATTATAAGAAATGGATGCTGAGCGCTAATTCCGCGCAATCAAGAGAGGCAATGAGCAGTGATAAGGGTGCTTCATCGTCATCCAGGCAAATAACGCAAGCAACGAAGATGCTTGATAGAAAAGAGCAAAAACGGCGAGAAGCCGAGTTTAGACAGCAAACCAAGACCTTTCGAGATACGATCAAATCAGAAGAAGTTCGCATAGAGAAACTGACGAACAAGAAAAATGAACTGGAAGCGAAGATGGGCGATCCGAGTTTGTATGACGCTGAAAATAAAGCCAAACTGACGGCACTGATACAGGAACAATCAGAAATAAACAAGCAACTTGAAGAAGCAGAAATGAATTGGCTGGACGCACAAGAACAACTAGAGCATGCGCAGCAAAAATTTGATGAGCAGTGAGCCAGGTCAATAGCAAGTGACCTAAATAAGGCATATGAAGTGAGCATGAAAGCGAAAAGCAACAAGCAACTTAAAGGCATTGTTAAAAAGGACAGTCATATAAAAGGCCGTTCCATCATCATTGCGCCTGAATTATTTTGGGAATATTCACTGAACATATACAAAGACGAAAAGGTCAAAGATGCCTGCTTATTTCTGCAAGACCATGCAGGCTTGAACGTCAATTTGATTTTGCTTCTCACTTATTTGTCTGAGCAACAACTAATCTTAAGTTTTGAAGATCTCGAAGGAATTGAAACAGCGCTTGAAAGGTCTGAAAAATTGCTAAAACACCATAGAAGAAAGCGCAAAGGTCTTAAAAAAATCAATCAAGTCGCTTACAAGCAAGCATTGGCGGATGAATTAGACTTGGAGCGTGGGCAACAGCAAGAGTTGTTAGAGGCGGCTAACGGCTGCTTTTTTAATCGGATCCAGTCTCCTCTGCAGTTATCTGATTTTTTGACAGCGCTTTGTATAAACAAGCGCACCAAAAGCCCATACTATGACCCAGACAATGCAGAGCTCACCTTGCCGAAAAGCCTGCTCGACGCCTGCACTGAACTGGCAAAAGTGGCGGAAAATCGTTTTTTTGACCAGCAAAATAAGACAAATAAACCTTGAGTAAATTAGCTCAAAATGACATTACGACAGCTAAATAACTTTTCTTCGCAATTTGGTCAGATACGGATAAGTGATTTTATCGCTCCTACATGGGCGAAAAATCCCCATATACAGACCATTTTTCCAAAATATTGTCTGTCCTCGCCAGATGTGTCTTTTGAAGATGAGGAGCTTGAATTACCCGATGGAGACTTTTTAGATCTCAGTTTTGCCTATCCAGCAAAGACAAATGGCGTCAATCCTTCATATCGCGGACTGGTTATAATTTTTCATGGCCTTGAAGGCTCAAAAAACAGCCATTACGTACAGCATTTAGTTTCACATTTACAAGATAATCACTTTCTCAGTGTTGTTATGCATTTTCGTGGCTGTAGTGGGCGAATAAATCGCTCCCACCGGGCCTATCATTCAGGCGAAACGGAAGATGCGAAGTTTGTGCTTGATACCCTCTCCAAGCGTTTTCCTCACTTACCTTGCGCGGCGCTTGGATTTTCACTTGGCGGCAATATGTTGCTCAAATTACTGGGCGAGGACAGTCATTCTTTTATTAAAGTAGCAGTGAGTGTCAGCGCGCCCATAGATCTGGCCGCGTCTGCAGAAGCGATCAATCGAGGCTTTGCAAAACGCTACCAGGCGCATTTACTCAAAAGCATGAAGCAAAATGTCATCAAAAAACACGCTGTGCGCAATCTGCAAGACTGGCTCTCTCTTTCTGCAAGCGATATTAAAAAGCTTAAGAGCTTTCGGGAATTTGATGAGCACATCACTTCACGTCTACATGGTTTTAGCGATGCGAATGACTATTACAGCAAATGCAGCGCCCTTACCTTTTTACCATCTATTGAGATTCCTACGCTTATTTTGCACGCGGCCGACGACCCGTTTATGGACAAGCGTGTGATCCCCAATGCAAAGCATCTATCAAAAACGACGGCATATGAATTAAGCGCACACGGTGGTCACGTTGGATTTATGTTAGGCTCACCATTTTCACCATCATTGTGGCTTCCAAAGCGCATTCTTGCCTTTATTAAGGAGTGTTTATGATTATACCTTTTGAGTCTTTGTCGCCAGAAACGCTGGACAACATCATAGAAAGTTTTGTATTGATGGAAGGGACAGACTACGGTGAGCAAGAGATAAGCCTGCTCGATAAAGTAGAACAGGTAAAAGCGCAGATAAAAAACGGTGAGGCGCTTATTGAGTATTCAGAAGAGCATGAAAGCGTCACCATTATTCCTAAAAATCGAATATAAAATCGAAAGAAAGCATTGCTTGGCTGATTTTAAGGTTTAACTTCTACGTAGAAAGAAACAGGTAGCGAGCTTGAAATATCTCCGAGCATGGCGATCTTGTGTAAGGCCTCAATACCGCCATTCAAGCCTAGTTCTTTGACAGGATGCGCTCGCAGTTCACTTTGCCATTCAAACTAGCGATACTGGATAATACTTTGCCAGTCAACTCTCTGATCGCCTAAGACCACAAAATCCGGGTTGGTTACTTCTTCACGCTGATTGTAAGATAGTTCTTCAAAAGTCGCTGCCTTTATCTGGCCGCCAGCTTCATTAATGATGCATTGTGATGCCCCCGTATCCCACTCTCCTGTCACCCCAAGACGCATAAACACATCTGCTTTTCCTTCTGCAATGAAACATGCTTTTAAGGAACAACTCCCGGTGGGCAGGGTCTGGTACTTTCGCTTGGATGACATACGCTCAAAAACGCGCTCACGAGACTGCCTTCGAGAAATTGCTATCATCACAACATCTTCACTGGGCACTGAAAACTGCCTGACTGAAATAGGCTTTGTTTCAATAGGACACTTTTTGTATGCCCCTTTGGATTTGCTGGCAAAGTACAAGGATTCACCGCAGGGCCAATAAATAACGCCAAGCACCGGTTCGTGGCGTTCGATCAGCGCTATGTTTACCGTAAAGTCTCCACTTCGTGCGACGAATTCTTGAGTACCATCAATTGGATCAATAAGCCAATATCGCGTCCAGGACTGGCGTTCTTTTAAAGGTGGAATACTGGTTTCTTCCGACATTATCGGAATATTTGGTGTTAATCGTGTCAGCGCTTCGGTAATAATTTCATTGGCTTTATAGTCTGCACTTGTTACAGGTGACTCATCTTCTTTTTCAAAGGTTTCAAAGTTTCCTTTGTCATAAATATCTAAAATTTCTATACCCGCTTTTACCGCGATTTCTTTCGCTATTTCAAGCAGTTCATCAATTGATTTGGACATCATAAGCTGGCTTCCTTGCGTGAGTCGTTTTTTTTGTGACTGTCCTCTTCTTTTTGCTGTCGGGCGCGCAGCAGCAATAAAAGCGCTGCCACACTTCGTGCTTCGGCAAAATCTTCCCGTTGAAGAAGGGCATCTGCATCGTTTATGGACCATTTGACCACTTCAAGCGGCTCAGGTTCATCCCCTTCCAGGCTGCTTGGCGTTAAACACTTTGCTACCAGAATGTGCATGCTGGCGTTAAAAAACGTAGGTGCCATCATGACTGACCGCAAACGTGAAAGCTCATCTGCTTTGTAACCTACTTCTTCTTGCAGTTCACGGTTTGCTGCCTGCTCGGGCGTTTCGCCGAGGTCGATTAGACCTTTGGGAAAGCCCAGTTGATAAGAGTGTGTGCCGGCGGCATATTCGCGGATAAGTAGCATTGTGTCGTCATCAATTAAGGGCACTATCATTACGGCGCCACGTCCACTTCCTCCCATGCGCTCAAACTCGCGGGTTGCACCGTTACTGAACTCAAGGTCAACTTGTTCAATTTTAAAAAAGCGGGAGTGTGCGACGGTTTGTGTTTTATGGATCGTCGGCAGTTTTTTATTCGGATTAATTTTACTCATTCAAGCAACACAATATACACTAGGCAATATTCGCCTAACATTAGCATAAGGAAAAAAGATTGGCACTTTTACCCTGGCATAAGATAGAAACAGTTTTGTTAGACATGGACGGTACCCTTCTCGACTTAAATTTTGATACGCAATTTTGGCTGGATTTGATCCCTAAAAAATTGGCGCAGCGAAGCTCAAAGAGCATCGAAATCTGTAAACAAGATATGAAAGCCGCCTATGCTGAGGTTTATGGTGAAATTCAGTGGTACTGCCTGGACTATTGGGCTGAGAAACTTGATATGGATATTATGGCAGCCAAGCACGAGCTGGCTCACCTTATTCGCATGCGCGATGATTGCATTCCTTTTTTAGATGCGCTTAAACAAAGTAAGCGAGAAGTTGTGCTTGTAACCAATGCCCACCCAAATAGTCTGTCCTTAAAAGTTGAAAAAACGCAGCTGGATGCGCATATTGATACTTTGATATCCACACATGAATTTGGCGTAACCAAAGAGTCGCAAACCTTATGGGAAAAACTTCAAGCACGTTTGGGGTTTGATCCGCAGCACACCCTGTTTGTTGATGATAGCCAGCGCATATTAGATGCAGCAAAAGAATACGGCATCGCCTATACTTTAGGTATTACCAATCCTGATAGCCAACAAGCTGAAAATACCATTGTTGGCCATCCTACAACCAACAATTATCATCAGATAATTCAGTCGATTATTGACGATAATTTTTCACCACACGATTCACCCCACGATTCACCCCACGACTCACCCCACGATTTACATCACAAGGATCATCATGTTGAGAAAAGAGAGCTCTGATATGCGCGTAGTCATCGCTTCGAAAAATCCAGTAAAAATTGATGCAGCTCAGATCGCGTTTCAAAAGGTGTTTCCTCAGTCAGACTTGCGCGTTCAAGGGGTTGAGGTTGAATCAGGCGTGCCCAATCAACCTATGGACTATGAACAAACGCGCCTTGGTGCGTTTAACAGAGTAAATCATGCCAAAAAAGCCTATCCAGACGCAGATTTTTATATTGCCTTTGAGGGAGGGGTGGACGTATTTGAAGATGGACCAAAAACCTTTGCGATAGTGTGCATATCAAACGGCAGCAGAATAAGCTATGGACAAAGCGCTACCTTGCCCTTGCCAATGTCGATTTACGAGAGGCTGCTTCATGGTGTCGAATTAGGTGATGCAATGGACGCGCTCTTCAATACGCACAATATTAAGCAAAAAGGTGGGGCAATAGGTCAGCTCACACAGGGTTTAGAAACTCGCAAAAGTATTTATACCAGTGCGAGCATCCTGACTCTAAGTCCGTTTGTGCATGCCAGTCTGTTTGATGAAAGCTAAGCGGAATATAGCTAAAAAAAGGCCATACATCGTCATACACTGCAAAAAGCATCAGCAGGGCTTATAATTCTATCCGATAAAACCCATTTTCTCCTTCAGGAAAAAAAGCGGAGGCCTGTTGAATCACCTCTGGCAAATCTTGCGACGGCTTAAACTGCCCGTTTACTTCATAATTGCCTTGGGTATCCACTAAAATATCGGCACTAAGCTGAAGACTGTTTGGCTCCACAATGCTCACAATAAGATTGCCATCCTCGCATTTTAAATTGGCTTCAAAGTTGCCTAAATCGACTGGCTGTTGCGGAGTATCTACAAGCGCATTTAGCCATGCGCCAGTGCCAACAAGTTCTGTGCATTGAGGCGCCATTTCCAAATGCTGAATATCTACCCTAAAACGTCCGTTGGCAGTGACCGCAACAGGGAGGGGAAACTGGGACAATACGCTTTTAGCAGGCAATAAAATCTCAGCATTACGTAAAGTAAAATGTTCCGGCGATAACAAAGATAAAACAGCATTTGCTTTAACATAAGGTTGTTCTTGCGAACGAAGCACACCGCCCTGCAAATCAATGTTTGCTTTTAAAAGAAATAGAGAAAGGGGGCTTAAATTCCAGTTAATATTATTTACGATAAAGCCGTTTGCGTCTAAAGCCAGGGCCTGCCCCTTAAAGAGCGTGCCTGAAACGCCTGCCATTTGAATGTCCCCCTTACTTTGCTTTTGTACCGTCTCTGCGACATAGCTTGCAGGTAGATGGACCACGAGAAAAACAAGGTAGGCGAAAACGAGAAAAATAATCCACTGCCAGGCTTTCATCTTAAGCTTTTCCTAGCTGAAGGCGTCTGACTTGCACAAAGCCATCCTCGTTGGTTTCACTAAAATCTGATTGAATGATAATTACCCCTTGTTTTTCTAAGGTATCCAGCCATTGCATAAGCGTATTAAAAGGTACGCTATCAATCCATACTTGCAGCTCATCATCTTGAGGCTGTAATCGGGAGACTGATATATTTGCAGCGCGCGTGGTTTGATTGACAAGTTGCGTAAGTGATCCATTAAACTGATTGACCTGCCCAGAACGGCGTAACAGTTGAGCGCGAGACGCTTGCTCTTGCACCCAAGCCATAAGTTGTTTGTCGGCTTTCAGACTTTGTGATTGCGTTTCGATTGCCTGATTAAGCGGTGACCAAAGCAAAAAGTAAAACAACACAATTATGCTGACAACACCGGCAATAATGCTCAATATACGTTCGCGCTCGCTCAACGCGAAAAATTTTTGTTTTACACTTTGCAACATCGACATCTTCTTTCCCTTACCCTTTCACAACGATAACACCTACAACTTGCTCGCCCTGATTGTTGATTGCTCCTTGTTCTACTTCAAAACCCAAGGCTTGAATATCTCGCCTGAAGCGTTCAAGCGATTCAAAGTTATTAGCTACCGACTGCATGCGAAGCTCGGTTCGACTGGCATCATAGCGCAAGGTTTGAGGGCTTACGCCAGAGCTGGCAAAAGCGTCACTGAGCTGAGACATGATTGCCAGCATACTTAAGTCGCCACCAGCTTGCTCCAGTGCCGTCATTTTACGTTCAATAGCTAGCCGCGCATTTCGATACTGACCAATATCGGGAAAAGCTTGTGTGATCGTCTCTCGGATTTCTTGATTGATTGCGCTTCGCTGCGCCTTTAACTCATTCAGCTCTAGCGTTTTTGACACCAGATTCACGCTGAGCGCAACACCCGCTAAGATGGCAGCGATTTTCCACTTGTTCCAGGTAGCATTACCTTGGCGTTTAACCGCATACTTTCCCTGAAAAAGGTTTATGCTGGTATCGTTAATCGATTTGAGCATAAGCAACAGCGGAAGGTCATCATAATTATATTGACACTCAATATCAGATCCATCTGTTTGCTCAAGCCCATCAATATCTGAGTAACAATTCAGGGCTTTTTCTTCCAGTTTTGCTTTTTGTTTGATTAAATCAAGTAGCCATGCGGGTTCTCCGTCGGCACCAAAAAATGCATCAAATCGTGCAAGCAGAGTATCGTTTAACTGAACAAGACTGTAAGCATTTTCATGAACAGGTAAGCACAAAACATCGGGATATAGCTTTTGGCAGAATATGCCCGCATCATTGAAGACTCGTTGCCAATGTTCGATTTTTTCATGGGCTATGACTGCCACACTTTGCTTGTTATCAATTTTTTTGCCAAGGGCAACAAACTGAGCGTTGATATCACCGCAGATATCCTCTTCCAGCATAAATGGGATAGCACTTAATACTTTGCGAGAAGCATTTGGCGGTAATTCGACAGAACTAATAAAGGTATTTGACGCACACAGCAGTCCAATCACTTCGCTACTATCGGCACGCTCTTTTAAACTGGATAATTCTGCTGCGCTTGGCAGTTCGCCAGAGGCGATGATCTCTTGTTCGTCATCGTTATATACCAACCAGGGTACAGCCTGCTCAAGCTCACTTCCCAAGCGTAATATTAATCGTTGCACTCGCTAAAAGCCTCCAAACTCTCGCCTTACTACTCTAACGCCATTATCGCCGCTATCAACTTCAAATAATGTGACGAGTCTAAATCGTGCATCATTATACTTGGCTGTTGTACTTAACTGAAAATAACTGGTCTTAATGACAAACCACTCTAATTCTGCTGGCGTTAGGTTCAGCGCTGATACCGCCGGCAAGCTTCTAAAATCATCGACACTATTAAACCCCTCTGGCGGACGATTTGCAATAATCGTTTGCGCCGTATCGATGGTATCACCTAAAAGCGCAGCTAATACAGGGGCCTGCCTTTCAGTGACTGTGTTAACGTTTAGTCTCATGACCTGATCTGGCACCACACAAACCAAGGGTAATAATTCTTTCAGCCATCCGCTTTCGATACCCTCACTAACACCTTTAACCAATCTAAGCTCGGTTTTACTGGAAAGTGTATTATTTGCCGCTAAGTAGGGGGAGACAAGAGATTCATAATCTAAGTCTTCTGCACCATAGTTACTGGGATTGTCGTCCGCATCGAGCCAGTCGATAAGTGAATCGGTCACTGTATCAACCACAAAACTATCCTGCGCATAAAACTCCAGCAGGCGAGAAAATGCAATTTGACTGGGTAATCGATTCGCATTGTTTGGATTTTGTTGACGCTCCTGATTTACCGGTTGCGCGGCAAGTTCATCAGCAAGATTGGGATCATCGTCGTCAGAATTCTGTTCATCTGTATTGTTTCCTTGAGAGGGCGGAATGGCATTTACTGCATTGAGATTAAAGCAAGACTGCATATCGAATAATTCCGCTTTAATAGTCCCTCCGTCAACGGGATATTCAAAGGTTTGCGCCCAAGGCTGGCTCAAATTGATGTTGTCGTCACTCAGGGCAAGCAACTGAGAGATAGACTTGCGCGCAAACTCTTCTGCACCCAGTGCGTACCAATAAGCCTGATTATTATCCTTGATGTTTTGCGTGCGAATCACATTAAGCTGCAAACGTCCCATCATTTGTGTGGCAAGCACCACAACAAGCGCTACAATTAGCACAACCACCACCAAGGCTACGCCTTGCTGTTGTTTTTGATGTGGATACCTTGAATTCATGTTAAGCGCTCACAGCAAAAATGCGCTGAATATTGCCGTATTTGGCAGAACGAATACTTATCTTAAATGCCAGTGGCAATTCTGTGCTAACAACCGTTTCTTCCCATTCGAAATCATCGTCATCCCCGATTTGTCGTAAGACTTCCACTTTAAAGTCTTCGATGCCTTCAAGCAAAACGCGGACTTTTGGTTCCGTGCCTATGACAGAATCTACAAAATTGGTATGCAGACGCTGTAGCTGATTGTCTTGCAGACGATAAGCCACATTTTGCAACGAACTTCTTGGCAGCAATAACTGTGGGTTATGCCAGCCATTTCTCACAAAGCCAATTCCGTATGCGTCGCTTTCAAACTCATATTCACCGCCGGTGACGACCAATTCATTGTCTTGCCCTTGAATTCGCGGAACTCTGTCAACCATCTGCTGAAAGTCACGCTCTATAACTAACATGGCACGTTGCAAATTCTGCAGTTCTTCAAGTTCGGCATCAGAGAGCTCACTACTGCCAGTTACCTGACTCAACACTTGATTAGCGGCAAGGGCAATCAAGCCAAAAATAGCAATAGCGATGATTAACTCAACTAAGGTAAAGCCTTTTGCGAGGACAGTCTTTTTTATATTATTTTTTTTAATAGCGCGTGACGCCATGCGAGCGGGCAATAAAGCGGGGACAGTCATTCTTTTGCCATGTAGGTTGTGACACTCGTGATAGCCTGAGACAACTGCTCATCCTCATACACCGTGATACTGACTTGTAACAAATCATCGTCTGCAGTTTTAACGACCTGTTGCTGCCAATACCAGGTTCGATTGTTCATTTCTACTTCGCCACGTTCATCAGTTTCAGGGGGCCAGCGACGATTTGCCATCAGATTCGCTTTAGTAAGCTGATTATTGGCAACGTATGTGGCAAAAGTGATGTCCTGCAGCATACTTACAGAGCGAAGATGCTCTCCGGTGCTTTTAATAACAGCCGCTCCGGCAAGTGCAAATACCGCCAGCGCGACCATTATTTCCAGAAGTGTAAACCCAAGCTGGGCGTTTAAAGTTCTCATAAAGGTTCTGGCCCAACTCGTGTCAATGGTGGCACTTCGTCGCCTTGCAGTGCAAAGAAGAAAGGTGGATCATTTGAGAAAGGCTCATCGAAAATCAAACGTAATTCAAAGGGCGTGATTTCGCCGCTTGACAGAATGAGCACTTGAGGAGGTTCTGGCTCTATATCCTCTTCGTTTCCAATTTGTACACTATCCTCGCTGACGCTTAAGGTTTCATCAAATATGCGCGAGTCAAATAGACTGTCCTCTGATTGCCACTCTAAACCCTCAAGAGTGAGTTCAAGGGTGACGTGTTCCGGTAACTGCGTTTTAGAAAAGATGGCTTGGGTATCAATTGGCGACCATTTTTGCTCATCGTCTAGCGCGACAAACTCATAGCTCATTTCTTTATCATCAATGCGCAGACCAAGCTGCATTTGATTGAGCACGGCATAATCGCTTGCCATATCAAAAATCACTTGTAGACGACGAGTCTGCTCTTCTATTTTGTCCTGGGGATCTTCGCCAATAACGGTAAATGAAACGAGCGAAACAACCAGACCAATAATAAAAATCACAGCCAAAAGTTCAATCAGTGTAAAACCCTTGATTCGCTTTTGCTGACCCAGCGCCTGATAATCATTGATAAGCTGTGGCTTACTGGCGCTTAGCTGACTGTTCATATTTCTTTACTCACTTTGATAAACATCCAGCGAATATGTCATTGCGCTAGTCCAACACGCTATCTCATTGCGCTAGCCGAGCTACAGCTATAGGTAATCATTGATGTTCCAACTGCCAATATCATCCTCGGTACCATCAATACCATCGGGTCCGAAAGAATATACTTCGACCGGTTTGATTTCACCCGGGCTTAACAATACATAGTCATTGCCCCAAGGGTCTTTGGGAAGTCGGCTGATGAACCCACCTTCAGGATAGTTTTTTGGAATAGGTTCGATAGTTGGCATGGAAACCAAGGCTTCAAGACCTTGTTCGGTAGTAGGATAGCGACTTGCGTTTAAACGGTACATTTGCAAATTACTTTCCAGACTTTGAATATCAATGGCTGCTTTTTTTAATTCGGCAGCGGATTGTTGGCCGCCTACATTAGGGATAACCAAAGCCGCTATCATCCCAATGATAAAAATAACAATCATCACTTCAATCAGCGTAAATCCGCGCATGTTTGAAGGTGCTGCAATACGAGCTGCCGCAGTATTTAAACGAGACTGGGAACAAGACATCATAGTTACTTTCCTTTACATTCCAGCTAAATTATTTAGTTCAAGTATTGGCATGAGTATAGCCATTACAATAAAGAGCACAATGGCAGCCATCGATACAATTAATATTGGCTCAAAAATCTTTAAAGATATGCCAATTGTTGCTTCTAACTCCCGCTCTTGGTTATCAGCGGCTCGCGCCAGCATCTGCTGTAATTCGCCTGAGCGCTCGCCAGAGGCTATCATGTGCATCATCATCGGCGGGAATACGCGAGTTTTATCAAGAGCCGCCCTTAAACTAGAGCCTTCTTTGACGTGCACTGCAGCCTCCTGGACCAGATTTTGTAAATGTAAGTTTTCCAAAACATTACCCGCAATGCGCATCGATTCGAGCAAGGGCACAGAGCTTGCCGATAATATACTTAATGTTTGAGCAAAGCGGGCGGTGTTAGTTCCACGGGCAAGCTTACCAACAACAGGCAAAAAAAGAATTCGCTTATGCCAGGCTAGTTTAAAGCGCGGAATTTGCAGCACACGATTAATTAGTAAAATCAATACTGCCAATAATATTGCAGCAATCAGCCCATAAGCCTGAACGGCTTCGCTTAACCCAATCAAGATGCGCGTTATCAATGGGAGCTCTTGACCCATCGTGTCAAATTGCCCGACAATTTCAGGTACAACTACCGTCAATAGCATGATCACAACACCAAATGCTACAATTAACATCACGATGGGGTAAACCATCGCCTGCGTAATTTGACTCGACGTACGTTGTTTTTTTTCGGTGTAGTCTGCCAAACGATTCAACACGGTATCAAGATGTCCAGAACGCTCACCAGCGGCGACCATGGCTCTGAAAAGCGTATCAAATACGCGAGGGAAATCTCCCATGGCTTTTGCCAGACTATGCCCTTCTACTACTTTTGAGCGAACGGCCATCATCATATTTTTATATCTGGGCTTTTCACACTGCTCGGCTACCGCCAGTAAGGCTTCTTCAATCGGAAGCGCCGATTCAATAAGCGTTGCCATTTGGCGAGTGAGAAGCGCTAAATCTCCTGCTGAAATACCGGGCGTGAAAAGTGAGAAGGAGGGTTTGCTGGTTTTTTCTTCTGCAACCTTATTAACTTCAACCGGTATAAGCGCTTTTTCACGAAGTTGCTGACGTATTTGTCTGGCCGTATCGCCTTCCAATACACCTGTTTTATTTCGTCCGCGCGTGTCGAGCGCTTTGTAGGCAAAGGCTGGCATTACTCTTCTCTTGTCACTCGAAGCACTTCTTCCAAGGAAGTTATCCCTGTTAGCACCTTATCGCAGCCATCTTGACGAATAGATGGAGTAGACTTGCGAATATACTTTTCAATGGCTTGTTCGCCGCGCCCATCATGCATCATCTCGCGAACGGTTTCATCGACAATGAGTTGCTCGTGTATTCCGGTTCGCCCCCGATAGCCGGTATAGTTGCACTGAACGCATCCTTTAGGGTTATAAATTACCGCATCAGAACTTGCGGGAATACCCAAAATCTCCGCTTCGCGCAGCGATGGTGAATGAGGCGTTTTGCACTCCGGGCACAGCGTTCTAACGAGTCGCTGTGAGAGGACAGACAACAAACTGGAAGATAAAAGAAAGGGTTCGATACCCATATCTTCAAGTCGAGTTATCGCACCGGCAGCGGTATTAGTGTGTAGTGTTGATAAGACCAAATGCCCGGTTAAACTCGCTTGTACGGCAATCTGAGCCGTTTCAAGGTCACGGATTTCGCCCACCATCACCACATCTGGATCTTGACGTAATATCGCGCGCAAACCACGCGCAAAGGTCATGTCCACTTTAGTATTGACCTGTGTTTGGCCTATTCCTTCCAAATCGAATTCGATAGGATCTTCAACGGTCAATATGTTGCGGTCTTTCGAGTTAATTTCAGATAATCCGGCGTACAGTGTTGTACTTTTACCTGAGCCTGTGGGACCGGTTACTAGAATGATACCGTGAGGCTTTCGGATCAACGATGAGAAGTATTCCCGATTTTTTAAGGTCATGCCCAAATCTTCGAGATTTAAACGCGCGTTGTTTTTATCAAGTAATCGAAGCACCACACGTTCGCCATGACTTGATGGCATGGTCGACACCCTGACATCTACAGCTCGTCCGCCAATCCGAAGACTGATCCTGCCATCTTGCGGCACGCGTTTCTCGGCAATATCCATTTTTGACATGACTTTAATACGTGAAACCAGCATCGACGACATCTTGCGATTTGGGCGCAAAATTTCCCTTAAAACGCCATCTACCCGAAAACGCACAACTAACTGATTTTCAAAGGTCTCGATATGAATATCCGAGGCTCCTTCTTTAATCGCTTCGCCGAGCATCGCATTAATCAGCTTAATGATTGGTGCGTCATCTTCACTATCGAGAAGGTCTTCTGTATCGGGTAAATCTTCAGCAAGTGCGAACAAATCACTTTCATTACCCAAATCTTCCATTAATTGTTTCGCCTCAGAAGAATCCCTTTGGAATGAATCTGTCAGTACCTGTTCAAAAGCATTATCGTCAAGCAGTTTTAGCATAATCGGTTCGTCCACATAGCGGCGTACCTCGGCAATGCTTTTAAGATGCGTTTGCTGGGTATAAAAGAGTGTTAAAGGATCGGTATCCAAGCCGAGTAAGACTTTATGCCTTTTTGCAAACGAAAAGGGGACTTGCGCACCGTAGGCTTCATCCTCATCAGGCATGGCTTGAGCAGTTGCCTCTAGCTCTGCCTGGTGCAAATCATCATTATGAGGCGCTTGGCTGTGCGCATCTTGGTCAAGTTTGTCTAGAGGCTCCTGCATCAGTTTTGTTCCGCTTTTTTCTTCTCGAGCAGGTACTCTTCAAACGATGGCGGAAGCGTCAATTTATCATCCCACGCCGGTAAATCTGGGCCATCAGTATATGGCATCAAGGGTATACCTTGAGATTGACGATCGAGCTGCTGAGCGCGAATATAATTATATTTTCGATGACTGATTTCGTTCATGGTCACGCCATCTCGAACAATCGTTGGACGTAAAAAAACCATAAGATTGCGCTTTCGCTTGCTGGTGGAAGTCGTTTTAAACAAGTGTCCAAGAATGGGTATATCGCCTAACAAAGGCACCTTAGATACACTCTCTTGGACGTCATCGTCAATTAGACCGCCTAGCACAATGGTGCCGCCATCATCTACAATCACAGTGGTTTTGATTTCGCGTTTGTTGATTGAAATATCAACGGAAGTGGCACCGCTTACGCTTGATACTTCCTGCTCAATGGTCATTTGAACCGCGTCACCTTCATTGATTTGAGGCGTGACTTTTAGTTTTATACCAACTTCTTGACGTTCAACCGTTTGAAAAGGGTTTGAATTGTTCGCACCGGTTGTTGTGCCAGTGATGATCGGCACTTCCTGCCCGACGATGAAAAATGCTTCCTCATTGTCCATGGTCGTCAGATGCGGTGTCGCTAAAATATTTGAGTTTGTGTCGTTACTGACGGCCTGAACTACTGCTCCCCAGCCGTTTTCAATTACGCCCGCTATCAAGCCATTCGCGCCGCCTAGTAGCTGTGCAAGTGGAGTTAAATTCCCCTCAATGGTTTCCTGAGTTTCTACGGGAACGCCATTTGCTGAAGTTGTGGTTCTTGTAACGGTTCTATCTTCTGCTTCACGTAGCGCAACGCCAAGCGAGCCAACGGGAATTACGCCATTAGTGAACTGCGTTCCACCGCCGTCTTCAGAGACCCACTGAACACCTAGTGTGACGCCATCACTTTCAAGCACTTCAACGATGATAGCCTCCACCTGAACCTGTGCACGGCGAACGTCTAGTTGCCGAATTACCTCCTCAAGTGAGCGCATCATATCCGGTTCTGCGGTTATGACTAGAGAATTACTATCTTCGTGAGCATCAATACTGACATCTCGATTTCCGTTAGCACCTCTGCGCTGTGTTTGTGCCTGTCCCTGACCCTCTGCCTGGATTGTTGCACTCACACCTTGTAATACCTGGACTAAATCTTCTGCTTTTGCATAATTTAAAAAGATAACGCGAGTGTTACCGCTGGATTCTAACTCCTGATCCATGCGCTCAATTAGATTGATAAGTCTTTGGCGCGCTTTAACATCCCCACTAACAATTACTGAGTTGGTGCGATCATCTGCGACTATTCGGGGTGGCGCCTTACCTCCAGCTGCTTGTTTACCCGCTGAATTGTTTATACTTTCGATGATGCGGACCATTTCTGATGCTGAGGCATATTTTAATTTGATTACCTCAACCTCTTCATCACCGGCCTGATCCACTCGCTCAATTAATTCAACAAGGCGATTAACTACAGCGGCGCGCCCAGTAAGCATCATTACGTTGGATGGGTCGTGACTGACAACGTTGCCTCCCCCTTGCTGATCATTTAGCTGTCGCAAAATGGGGGCGAGCTCTCTTACCGGCACATTATAAACCGGAACCACGCGGGTGATCATTTCATCGCCATCAAAACGCGTGCCTTCAACTACCGGAATATTTGACGATTTAGCGTCCTTTGAGCGCACCACTTTTAGTATACCATTCGGCATCTCAACAACAGCAAAATCATAGACTTGCAAAACGTTTAAAAAGAACTGGTAATACTGTTCTTCAGTAAGTAAATCGTAGCTTCTGATGCTTATTTTTCCGCGGACATTCGGATCGACAATAATGGTCTTTCTTAAATTTTTACCGACGATGTTGATAAATTCAGTTATCTCAGTGTTTTTAAAATTAGGCTGGTATTCGGCAGCATAGGCTTGACCATTACTAAGCCAAGTGGTGGACAAAGAAGCAAGCGACACCATTAGCGTAATGCCGAACGCGAAACTCAGGCCCGCTCGGAGCTGGCGAAAACTCAATTTAGGCTCCGGTTTTTTCATAAATATACTACCTTCATATTATTCATCCCTTGGAATATCTAAGCTTAGCGAGATGTATTCATCGTTTCTGATGACTTCTAAATCCAATGTGCTAGCATCATTAAGCAGGGTAACGGCTTCGCTTGCCTGTGCATTATCTGATAAATCGTATCCATTTAGTTCAATGACCACATCACCGTCTTTAAGCCCAATATCATTGAATAAAGCCGGATCTTTGCCCGGCGAGACGCGATAGCCCAAGATCATGCCATCTTCCTGATACGGTAATAAGCGGATGTAGTCAGTGAAGCTGGCAGGTTCAGCGCGTAGCTTTTCTTGTACTTGCCTAAATTGACTGGCTCGTGGATTCGCTGCAACGCTTCCTCCACGCGAGGCAACAGTTTGTGGAGTTTGGCTTTGCCCGCTTTCAATTGGCGCATTTTGCTCTCGTAGCCGATTTGCTTCCTCAAAATCCAGGCCCTCCAGCATCAGCGTCTCGCGCGTGGCACGATTTTTTATGATCACCCGGTCAGCATATATTTCATCGAGCGTCACTTGCGTGCCTTCAATTTTATCACCAATGCCATAGGTGTTTTGATTGTTTCTATATTCGATAACGGCGGCCCCGCCATTTTCTGCAGTGCTGGCGACAACGCCCGATAGTACTAAGTTTAGTTTAGTTTCAGGAGCGTCAGTTACTTCCTGTACTTCAACAGGTTTTGCGCTGGCATCGCCAAAAAGATTTAAGGCAAGGAGTTTATCAAGGTTGGTTTTATTTGATTGCGTCCCAATGTTGCCACTTACGGACAGGTTTTGTTCAAAACGGGTGGCAAGCTCAGGTTGAGGAAGTATGCGCCAAGTTAGTTTTGCTGCGAGCGATACCAGATACAAACTAAGAATAATGACAATCATCAAAATGATTTTTTGATCGTTTTCTTGATAAAATCGGCTTACAGGCGTTAATACACGCGTTTCGAGTGTCATTGCTTCTCAATTCAAACTGGCTTACTTCATTTTAGGAGTGTAATCATAGCTAGTGTAGCGATGATGAACAATAGCCACAGGCATTTGTTATAAAAATTTTATAGCTTTGTGACCATCATTTTTAACAAAAGTGCATTAAAATCGATGATATAAAGTGCTTTGGACTATCTAATCTGTATTTATAAGCGTAGTAAGTAAAAACTAAAGTGAATCACAGAATATGCGAGCCTAACCGAAATGAGCAATAAAGCGAAACCTCAAAAAACGCCACAGAAAGGACAGACAAGTTCGCAACTTGCAGGCGTCCGCTTGGATAAGTGGGTATGGGCGGCGCGCTTTTGTAAAACCAGAAGTTTGGCGCGGGATTTAATCGCTGCAGGGAAGATTACTTATAATGGACAACGAGCTAAACCTAGCCGTATTGCTGAGGCAGGAGCAGTAGTAAAAATCCCGGCAGGTTTTGACGTAAAAACCGTCGTTATAGAAAAAGTTGAAGAGAAGCGGCAATCTGCTCCGCTTGCACAACAAATGTACACAGAAACGCAGGAGAGTATTGAGCTTAGAGAAAGAAATGCAGAAGCAAGAAAATTAAGCGCGTTTCACAGTCCAAAACCTGATAGTCGACCTGATAAGAAGCAGCGCAGACAAATTATTAAATTTAAACACCAATAAGGTACTTCAATGACAGATTCACTTTCTCGATTTTTATTTGAGAAGCGCGCCGTGAGAGGCGAAATTGTTCAGTTAGAAAAAAGTTATCAACAGATCCTCGCCTCATATCAGTATCCTGCACCCATTGCCAGATTACTTGGAGAACTGATGGCCGCAGCAAGCTTATTAACAGCGACTTTGAAATTTAAAGGCGAAATCGCACTTCAGATCCAAAGTGAAGGCCTAGTAAAATATGCCGTAATAAACGGTACACACGAACAAAAGCTCAGAGGCGTGGCGCGCTGGGATGAAAGCGTTAGTGACTTGCCCAATGATTTTCAGTCTTTATTCAAAAAGGGCGTGTTAGCCATAACATTGGCGCCATTTGATGGAGAACGATATCAGGGAGTGGTGGCGCTTGATCAGGAAAGCTTAGCCGCTTGCCTGGAAAATTATTTTTTGCAGTCTGAGCAACTGCTTACAAAAGTGTATTTGAGCACGCGAATCAACTCTCAAACTTCTGAAACAAATGCGTTGGGGACAGACAATAGTCGAGCGTCTGGAAATGCGTCGGGGACAGACAATAATCTAGCGTCAGGCATGCTTTTACAAATCGTACCCCAGACTAGCGAAACCTATCAGGCAAGTGAAAACAAGGACTTTGAAGATCTGAGCGTACTTGCCAACACAATTACTGATGAAGAATTACTGGGCTTACCTGCTCAAGAAATTATACGTCGATTATTTCATGAAGAAGATGTCAGGTTATACCAGCCGCAAGAGGTGGTATTTGAGTGTGATTGCTCGAAGGCGAGAAGTGCTCAAGCCTTGAGAAATGTGCCTAAATCGGAGCTTTTACAGATAGTTCAAGAAGATGGCGAGATAAAAATGAACTGTCAGTTTTGTCATACTGAGTATCGATTCGATGCCGTGGATGTAGAAAACATTCATGCGGACAACTTTAGTGCATTTACTGAAGCGGGAACGATCAAGCATTAATCGAATGTTTGGGGACAGACATCTTAGAAATGATTGAGGAGGACGGAGTTTGGCAGAGTGGTAGAGGACAGTCTTTTAAATAGACTTCGATTTCCGCTGGATAGGCTTATAATGCACCTGCAGCTTAAATCCAGCTACCAACCCTCCATCCTTGTGATTATAGAAAGTCATTTGTCCATCATGGCTTTCGATTATTCGTTTTGTAATTGCCAAGCCTAATCCAGAGCCACTAGTTCCTCGCGCTCGATCTCCTTGCGCAAAGGGGTTGAAGAGCATTTCAATCTGACTGTCCTCTATACCTTGGCCGAAATCCCTTATCGCACAAAACACTTTGCCTTCTTTTTCCAGATATTTGGTAATAATTTCTATATTTTGGCTTCCATATTTAAAAGCATTTTCTATTAAGTTTTCAAGCACTCGCTTGATACCGACTGTTCTTAATTTTAGGAAGGGGATTTCGCTAAGTTGTAAATTAATTTTGTGACTGTCCTCAATAGCATGGGCGTCCACCAGGTCTTTGATCAAATCGTTCAGATTTCTGGTTTCGAGATTTTCCTGTTGATCTTGCCGAGCATAGTCGATGAATTGATCAATAATCGCATTCATATCATCAATGTCGTGCTCAATTCCATCTTTCACCCAAGCTTGCTCATCCGGCAGCATTTCACTGGCAAGCCTTATTCTCGTTAAAGGAGTTCGAAGGTCGTGAGATATGCCAGCCGTCATCAAAATTCTATCACTTTCCAGCTGTTTTATGTTTTGTGACATACTATTAAATGCTTTAGTAACAGCAACTATTTCAGTACTGCCTTCAAGTGCCAAGGGCTCTGGAAACTGGCCGCGACCAACTTTTCTAGCCGCGCCTTGTAAAGCTTGCAAAGGACGATTAAGGCGTCTGACAAACAACCATCCTCCAAGCACGCTCAAGCCTCCGATTACGATAAAATACATAGTGAGTGGAGACAATTCTTCTTCGCCAATGCCCACTAGTGGTATAGATATCCAAGTGTTTTTATCTTTAAAAGGTTTGATCCAAATAATGTACTGTTTACCGGTCTTTATGCGAATTTCAATTTCATCTTCTAGTTGCTCTGACACGCTGTTTGCCATAAACCCATAAAATGTTGCACTACTTAAACCGGCATGCATGGCAGTTGTCTCTGTGTGGAAGCGAATTCCTGTTTTCTGGAATAGCTCGTCTTTATCTTTTTCAGAAAGACTGTCCACATCTGTGATTAAAAGCGTGGCAACCTGATTAGCCACGAGTGTGTTGATCTGATTATAACTGGGTGTGATGAAATAGTGAGTAATTGAAAAGTATGAGACTATCTGGTTGGCAAGTAGCAATAGTCCTATGAGTACAACCGTCTGCGAAAAGGTTGATTGTGGAATAAAACGCATCAGATGGTTCGAGTCACGTTATTTGCATTTACGCAGGCGTTCCATCTGGCACAAAGACATAGCCTAAGCCCCATACAGTTTGAATGTATCGAGGATTTGTTGGGTCTTCTTCTAACATTCGTCTTAGTCTTGATACTTGCACATCAATGCTTCTTTCAAGCGCACTATAGTCTCTTCCTCTCGCCAGGTTCATCAGCTTATCGCGAGAAAGCGGTTCCCGCGGGTGGGTGACCAAGGATTTCAAAACAGCAAATTCGCCGCTCGTAAGCGTCAACGGTTTACCATTGTCAGTCATTTCACGAGTCGCCAGGTTTAACTCATAGGTACCGAATTTAACACGTTGCTCGGCCTGCGACGGCGCACCGGGGGCCTCATTTGTTTTACGTCTAAGTACAGCTTTAGCTCGCGCAAGTAATTCTCTGGGATTGAAGGGCTTAGGAAGATAGTCATCTGCTCCCATCTCAAGTCCGATGATGCGGTCTACCTCATCTCCTTTCGCAGTCAGCATGATAATTGGAATTTCATTTTTTTGTTGCCTGAGTCTACGGCAAATAGAGAGGCCATCCTCATCAGGGAGCATAAGATCTAAAACAATCAGATGAAAATTCTCACGTTCAAGTAGTCTGTCCATTTGCTCTGCGTTAGCGGCACTTCTTACTTGAAAGCTTTGCTCGACCAGATAGCGTTCGAGTAACGAGCGCAAACGCATATCATCATCTACAACGAGTATTTTTGTTGTTTCTTGTCTCATGGCACCCATCCAAAGCTAGAGTTTAGAGTATAACTCAGGCCGTTTAAATATTCCTACACGCTAGGTGTGACAGAGTGTTACAAGTTGTAAATTAACTATCTGCCACCCAATCCATTTGATAGCCTGCCCGGCGTTTTTTATCCATTAATTCTTCTATTAATGGTGTGAGAATAAGTTCCATTGCCAGTCCCATTTTCCCGCCAGGCACAACAATCGTGTTAACCCGGGACATGAATGCTCCGTCTATCATTTGCAGTAAATAGGTAAAATTAACATTTTTCATTTCCCGTCTAAAACGAACGACAACAAAACTTTCGTCTTGAGAAGGAATTTCTCGAGCGCTAAAGGGGTTTGATGTGTCGACTGTAGGGACGCGCTGAAAGTTAATATGCGTGCGAGAAAATTGAGGCGTGATAAAGTGAAAATAATCATCAAGGCTTCTGACAATGCTGCTCATCACCGCATCCCGAGAATGTCCTCGGTCGGTGGTATCGCGGACAATCTTTTGGATCCATTCCAAATTCACGATCGGAACCATGCCTACCAATAAGTCGACATAGGAGGCTGCATCGATTTCCTCGGTTCGCACTCCGCCATGTAGTCCTTCATAAAATAACAAATCGGTATTTTCAGGTAAGTCCTGCCACGGAGTGAATGTCCCCGGCATTTGATTAAAGGGAACCGCGTCATCGAATGTATGAAGATATTGTCTAAATTGACCGCTGCCAGATTCGCTGTACTGTTTAAAAAGGGTCTCAAGAAGCTCAAAATCGTTTGCTTTAGGACCAAAGTAGCTTATGTGCTTTCCTTGCTCTTGCGCTTTTCGTATCTCGACTTCCATCTCTGGTCGCGTGAAACGATGAAAGCTGTCTCCTCCAACAGAGGCAGCATTGATGTCCAGGTTTCTAAAGATATGCCTGATTGCATTTGTTGTTGTAGTAGTTCCTGCGCCGGAACTACCTGTAATGGCGATTATTGGATGTTTGACAGACATAAGGTTCACATTAAGTGGGAATAGCTCTTTTATAAGCAAGAGCTTTGCGTTAATCAAGGCTTTTCTTGAAAGGTCTTAGAAACCTAATCTTTGGGGACAGACATTTTTATCGCTAAATCCTTAAACACAAATTTCCAAGAATCTTCGAGGACACACATTTTCTGCAACAGGTTTTATTGAAAGTATTTTTCTAAAAAGTTCTAAAAAGGACAGTCTTTCGAGCGCCTCTTTTATTCGTTGATAGAATGTCTAAACAGAAATCATAAAAAAACCATCTTTTGTGCAGTTAAAATAGAATCGCGGAGTGTTTATCTTATGGTTATGACATATCCACGTAAATTAATAGTTGATTCGAAGGTAACGCCATTTTACCACTGCATCTCTAGATGCGTTCGGCGAGCTTTTTTGTGCGGTTTTGACGCGCGTACAGGGCAAAGTTATGAACACAGAAGAAAATGGGTCGAACAAAGAATACTGTTGTTATCTAAACATTTTTGTGTCGATGTTTATGCGTACGCTGTCATGCACAACCATACTCATTTGGTACTTAGAATCAATTCTGCTGAGGCCAAGAGTCTCTCAAATGAAGAAGTTCTGAAGCGTTGGGGCAGCATTGCCAGTCTGCCCGAGAGTGTGAAAACCTACCTCAAATCACTCAATCAAGAACATTTACCGAAGCAAGTTCCATCCTGCATTCAGTATTATTCAGATTTATATCGAGAACGACTTGCAAGCATTAGTTGGTTTATGCGCATCTTAAATCAATACATCGCGAAAAGAGCGAACAAGGAAGACAACTGCACTGGACACTTCTGGGAGGGAAGATTCAAATCTCAAGCGCTCATTGGCGAAAAGGCTGTCCTGGCATGCATGGCCTATGTTGATTTAAATCCCGTAAGAGCTGGCGTAAGCACCTGCCTAAACAGTTCATTTTATACAAGCCTCTGCAATCGGATGCGTAACACGAAAATTAAATATATGAAGCCCTTTAACTCTAGACGAGAGAAAAATTCATTTTTAGATTCGATTTTATTAAAGGATTATCTTTCAGGCCTTGAAAAGCGGATACTATTTGGAGATCCCAAAGTAAGTCACCGTGGTCAGAACAAACAGGATATTTTTGAAAGAGAAAATAGCATCAGATCGTTAACTTACGTGGTTGGGGATAAGCCGAGGGTTAAAGCGTTTCGCCATTCGGTTAGGAAACGCTATTTAGAAAGTTTAAGCAGTCATTTCGGTTAAAAAACTAATCGCGCCCAATTGCTCGATGAGCAATGTCATTTCTGTAAAACATTCCATCCCAAGATATCTGCTTCACAAGCTTATAGGCTTTTTGTTGCGCCTCTTCAATGGACTCACCTAATGCAGTCGCGCAAAATACGCGCCCACCTGCCGTTTTTATGTCATTTCCATCTATTACTGTGCCGGCGTGAAAGACTTTACCTAACGAAACGTCCATTTCTTCCAAGCCATTTATTGTGTGTCCTTTTTGATAGGAGTTTGGATATCCACCAGCGGCCATAACGACACCCACAGCGGGTCTATCATCAAAGGCTATTTGAGCGTTATCTAATTTTCCTTTGCATGCGAGGACACACAATTCAACTAAATCAGACTTCAATCGCATCATAATAGGCTGCGTTTCAGGATCGCCAAAGCGACAGTTATATTCGATGACCTTTGGATTCCCTGTACTATCAATCATAAGACCTGCATAAAGAAATCCCTTATAGGGCATACCGTCATGTTTCATACCTTGCACAGTGGGTATAATCACTTCGTTCATAATTCGATTATGAATATCTTTAGTAACGACAGGTGCAGGAGAATATGCGCCCATTCCTCCTGTGTTGGGGCCTTCATCGTTATCATATGCGCGTTTATGGTCTTGGCTTGTGGCAAAAGGCAGAATATTCTCGCCGTCCACCATAACGATAAAACTTGCCTCCTCACCGGTAAGAAATTCTTCAATTACCACTCGACTGCCTGCGTTTCCGAATTTATTGCCAGAGAGCATGTCTTCCACTGCTTCGATAGCAGTGTCCTCATCCATAGCTACAATCACTCCTTTACCGGCTGCGAGACCATCTGCCTTCACTACAATAGGAGCTCCTTTGTCTTTTATGTAATTTGTTGCTTGAAGACTGTCCTCAAAAGTAGCGTAGTCAGCGGTTGGTATATTATGTTTTTCCAAAAATTGCTTAGTAAACGCCTTGGAACCCTCTAATTGAGCTGCTGCCTGCGATGGTCCGAACACCATTAAACCATTTGCCTCAAACAGATCGACCAGACCAGCAACTAAAGGCGCCTCAGGGCCCACTATAGTTAGGTCAATATGATGCTTTAATGCAAAATCCAAAAGCGCTTGACTGTTGTCGCTGCTGATATCAACATTTTCAAGTGAGGGTTCGAGCTCTGTACCCGCATTGCCTGGTGCTACAAATACTTGCGTAACCAGTGGTGATTGAGAAGCTTTATAAGCTAATGCGTGCTCACGTCCGCCGTTACCGATGATTAAGACTTGCATTGATGACTGTCCTCGACTTTTAGTGTTTGAAATGACGCATTCCGGTAAATACCATCGCAATGCCATGCTCATCAGCAGCTGCAATGACTTCTTCATCTCGCATTGAGCCGCCAGGCTGAATTACCGCTACAATTCCTGCTTCAGCGGCTGCATCTATGCCGTCTCTAAACGGAAAAAAAGCGTCTGAAGCCATAACACAACCTTTTACTTCAAGATTTTCATCGGCTGCTTTGATACCTGCAATTTTTGCAGAGTAGACGCGGCTCATTTGTCCCGCACCTACGCCAATTGTCTGTCCATTTTTAGCGTAAACGATCGCATTCGATTTCACATACTTAGCTACCTTCCATGTAAATAGAAGATCTGAAAGTTGCTCCTCGCTTGGTTTTTTCTTAGTGACCACTGTAAGGTCACTTGTATCAACCATTCCGAAATCGCGCTCCTGAACTAAGAGCCCGCCATTTACGCGTTTCATATCTAATCCTTCCGTTAACTGTCCTCGCCAGTTACCGCACTCAAGCACTCTTACATTTTGCTTAACGGCAAGTACGTCTATGGCATCAGCACTCACACGTGGAGCAATAATAACCTCGACGAATTGCCGTGAAATAATCATTTCTGCAGTTTTTGCATCGAGCGTTTGATTAAAAGCGATTATCCCGCCAAAGGCTGAGGTTGGGTCAGTTTGATAAGCAAGATCATAGGCATTGCCAATGCTGTCAGATACCGCGACACCGCAAGGGTTAGCGTGTTTTACAATAACGCAGGCTGGCTGTTCAAACTCTTTAACGCATTCTAAAGCGGCATCTGTGTCTGCAATATTGTTGAACGATAGCGCTTTTCCTTGAAGCTGTTTGGCACTTGAAACAGACGCTTCTTGTATGTCCTCTTCAACATAAAATGCAGCATTTTGGTGGCTGTTCTCACCATAGCGTAAATCTTGTTTTTTCTTAAACTGCATATTAATAGTGCGAGCAAAACCGGTGTGTTGTTCGTTGCAGTCGTCATTGCATTCATGCGAACTATTTTCTAGTTGAAGACCAAGATAATTGGCAATCATTCCGTCATACTGAGCAGTATGCTCAAATGCCTTAACAGCCAAGTCAAAGCGCGTTTTAAAACTTACTCCCTGCGATTCATTTGCAAGTTCTTTTAAAATTTTACTGTAGTCTGTTGGGTCTACAACAATCAAAACATCTTTGTGATTCTTTGCGGCTGCCCGAACCATCGTGGGTCCGCCGATATCAATATTCTCGATCGCATCTTCCAAAGTGCAGTCTTCGCTGGCTACGGTTTTGGCAAACGGATAAAGATTAACTACGACCAAATCGATTGGCGCAATCTCATGTTTCTCCATGACTCTTGTATCGACATCACGCCTACCGAGGATACCCCCATGGATTTTAGGATGAAGCGTTTTCACTCGTCCGTCCATGATTTCTGGATGTCCTGTATGTTCACTCACGTCTTTAACCTGGATGTCGTTTTGCCTAAGGAGGCTTGCGGTCCCGCCAGTGGATAACAGTTCTACGCCCTGCTCAGCAAGCGCCTTGGCAAATTCAACAATGCCGGTTTTATCAGAAACGCTTAATAGCGCACGCTTAATTGAAGTGTGTGATTGCATGAATATCTCTATTGTGTTCAGCCGAAAAGATGACTGTCCTCGAATTCAATTCTGCTTTTTGTTTATAAAGAAATAAACAACTGGGTGCTAGCCTCAAACAAAATGTGAAAAAGAAGACTGTCCAAATTTGGGCAGGGATAATAACAAAAAAGAGCGCTGAAAGGCGCTCTTTTTTACTCAACAGGGTGTTTTTTTAACCTAAACCATACTGTTTAAGTTTTTTGCGTAATGTTCCGCGGTTTATACCCATAAGATTCGCAGCACGAGTTTGGTTGCCACGAGTATAGGTCATCACTTCTTCTAACAAAGGCGCTTCAATTTCGGCCAGAACCAACTCATACAGGTTGTCGATATCCTGATTGTTGAGTTCTTTTAAGTACTTGTTGACGGCTTGTTTTACCGAAGAACGAAGCGGTTTTTGCGCTTGAGCTTGGGTAGGTGTTGTAACGGTTGTCGTAAAAGGTGATGTAAGATTCTGATCAAACATAATAATCAACTGCTCTCTTATTAATACTTATAATACTAAGCTACGAAATTCATCAATGTAGACTGATTTTGTAGCGCTGAAAAATATTCATTTAAGGCATTAAGTTGTGCTTCTGCACTTTCTAATGCATTAAATGAGCGACGAAATCCCCTGTTTTCGTCATGGGCGGTAAGATACCAACCCACATGCTTGCGTGCGATCCTAACGCCAGTAAACTCTCCATATAGTGCATATAGCCCCTTTAAATGCGCAACTAAGACTCTAGCTTGTTCATTTAAATCGGGCTTGGCAAGCCGCTTTCCTGTTTCCAAAAAATATTCGATTTGTCTGAATATCCAAGGATTTCCTTGCGCTGCCCTGCCTATCATCACGCCATCGGCTTCAGTAAATGCCAAAACCCGGCTGGCGTCGTGTTCGTTTCTAATATCGCCATTGGCAATCACTGGAATTGTGATCGACTGTTTAATCTTTTTTATAGTTGTGTATTCTGCAAAACCATTAAAGGCGCACTTGCGCGTTCTGCCGTGTATTGTTAAAGCCTGAACACCCGCATCCTGTGCTATTTTGGCTATCCTTTCAGCATTTTTGTGCTGAAGGTCCCAACCAGTGCGGATCTTTAAGGTAACCGGAACCTCGACAGCATTGACAACTGCATTCAAAATACGCTGAACGAGCCCTGGATCTTGCAAAAGCGCCGAGCCAGCCAACTTTTTATTTACCTTCTTCGCCGGACAACCCATATTGATGTCAACGATTTGTGCACCGTTATCAACATTCATTTGGGCCGCCTGCGCCATCAGTTCAGGTTCGCTCCCAGCTATCTGTACCGAACGAATACCTGACTCTCCGTCATGGTTCATCCGACTCATGGACTTTTCGGTTTGCCATACCCTAGGGTTGCTAGACAACATTTCAGAAACGGCTAATCCCGCACCCATTTGACGACAAAGTTCCCTGAAAGGGCGGTCGGTAATGCCCGCCATTGGCGCAAGTATCAGATTGTTTGATAATCGATATGGACCTATCTGCAATTGACGCTTCATACGCTTACTTTGTTCGCCCTATTCTCAGGGCGGCGTATACTACGTTTTTTTAAAGCGTTTGAAAAGGCTAATTTTTAGACAAAAGTCATAAAAAAGGCTTGACTACGGTGTTTTCCGCTTGCCTGCTGCTCTAATCCATTCGCCCTCGCAAGTAACCGGTTCAAACACAAAACTATGTTCATATTTTGCTAACACTTCATTGACTTGTGTAAGCAAAATACCAGACATAATTAACATTCCGCCCGGTTTTACCAAGTCAGTAATCTCAGCATGTAGCTCTTTTAAAGGTGCAGCCAATATGTTTGCAATAACAATATCGGCTTTGATGGCGGGTTGATGTTCTGGAAGATACAAGTCGAGTCTGTCCTCAACTTCGTTGTTAAGTGCATTCTGCTTACTGGCGATTAGCGCTTGTGGATCTATATCAATACCGGTCGCTCTGGCTGCGCCGAGTTTGAGGGCTGCTACCGCTAAAATCCCACTTCCACATCCAAAATCAATGACTGTCCTCGATTGTAGATCCTGTGCATCGAGCCACTTTAAGCAAAGCGATGTAGTGGGATGCGTTCCTGTTCCAAACGCTAAACCAGGATCAAGTTTAATGTTAACTGCATCCGGCTCAGGTGCCGGTGTCCACGAAGGACATATCCAAAGACGTTTGCCAAACTGCATGGGATGAAAATCATCCATCCAGGCTCGCTCCCATTGTCTGTCCTCTAATTGGTCTACGCTGTAGTTAAACCCTGATTGAAAAAAAGGTAGCGTGCGTAAATAGTCGATTTTCGGCTGAATGTCTGTCTGTGCATCAAACAAAGCAATTACCTGAGTGTCCGGCCAAAGAAGCACCTCTCCGGGTTTTGGCTCATACATGGGCGTGTCTTTAGCATCGACAAAGGTGACGGCCTGCGCTTCTAGCTCGTCAGACAACACATCACCAACGGCTTCAGCTTGATCAGCTTTAAGATTTATTTTTAATTGTTGCCAGGGCATCCTTTCCTCGCGAATATGTTAGCGTTGCGTTGTAATACAAATTTCACTGTCTCGCCTCATTTAAAAAGCTCCTCATGTCATTTGCCAGAGCTTTAAGAGACGGGTGATGAATATACATCATGTGCCCGGCTGGATAGTATTGCATCGTCAACCGGTTTTTATCGATACCGGCATGATTCATTGAATATTCGGTTGCGAAAAAAGGCGTTGCTAAATCGTAATAGCCATTTGCGACAAAGATACGAAAAGCGGGATTTTGTCGCTGAGCACGCGCTAAATGTTGGGAAGTATTTAAAAAACCTTGTGAGCGAGGAGAGCTTTCATACAGCCAGTTCCAGTTACCAAATACTTCTCCTGACAGGATATGATATGGCGTTTCTCTAAGCACACCTAAATCACTGGCCAGATAGCTATGAATAGCGGCCGTGTAGGCGCCGTCAATAGCATAGCCAGATGGGTCGGTTTCAAAGCGTGCTTCAACGTTGCTTGCATCTTCGCCTAAATATCGGCTGTCCAATCGACCTACACTCAAGCCCCTATCGCGAAGTAGCTCTTTCATGAAAAGCATCTCGTCAATTCTGTAGTTACTTGACTGAATATAGTTTTTAGATAAGCCAGTGTATTGGTGCAGTTTTTCAGTAATAAGGTTCAGTTGTTCGGGAGTAGCCAAATCTCCTAATATTAGCGTCGAGGCATAGTCCTTAAGCGCAAAATCGCGGACTTCGTTTAAGAAACTTTCTAACGAGTCCCATTCGGATTTATCAGGCAGCGCATCGTGATACCAAGCTGTGGCAGCATAGGTAGGCAAAAAAGTAACGAAAGGAAGGTCATTTCCGGGGGCAAAATCCCCTGTTTGAAAGTCAACAATACTTGAGATTAAAAAAACACCACTTAAGTCGATACTTCCCCAGCCTTCCTGCAAGGCTCTGGTCATAACTGCAGCCCGGGTCGTGCCATAGCTTTCACCAGCTAAATACTTTGGAGAATTCCATCTTTGATGCTTAGTAATAAATACGCGGACGAATTGGGCTAGAATGTCTGCGTCTTCCTTAACGCCCCAAAAATCCTTGCCTGTATATTCGCCGAGTGCTTTTGAATATCCGGTGCCAACCGGATCGATAAAAACCATGTCAGCAATATCCAGTAAACTATGCTCGTTGTCTTTAATGGTATAGGGAGCAGATGGGACAGGCTCAGCATCACTTGGAATTTGCACGATTTTAGGTCCAAATACACCAAGATGCAGCCAAACACTTGATGAACCAGGCCCTCCGTTAAACACAAATATAAGCGGGCGTTGAGACGCATCTTTAAGGTCTGTTCTAAAGTAGGCGGTGCTAAAAATGGATGCTTTAGGCTTCCCTTCATCATCTAACAGGTGCGTATCACCGGCAATAACCTTGTAATCAATTTTTTGATCGTTAAATCTTCCGCTGTGCTCAGTGGTGCTACTTTGCGGCGCAACTATCGTATTTTCCTTATTTGCGTTTGCTTCTTGAGCAAAGCTCACATTACACATAGCCAAGCAAAACAGAAATATAATACTTCGACCTTTATTTAGTGTGTGAAAATAGGTGTTATCGCGATGAATAGACATGGTTGCTTTACTCTTTGTTTTTATTCTCTATAGCCTGTATTTCAGCCCAAATACTCTCTGCCTCTGCCGTCAACATGGAATACGTTTTTATATCCCCTTTGCGCTGAGCAAGCATGGCTTGTTCTAATTTCATATCATACGTTTTACGCAACTTTTTGCTAGGATTAGATTTAAACAAACCAAACATAATGACTCCTAAAGCCTTAATAATTCATGAACATAACGTTTAAGCGGAGTAGTCATTACTGTAACCGTATCCGAATTGTTCACCTTCTGCGCGAATTCAACAATTGTAAGCATCTCATCGAAAGGATGTTCAGGAGAATTCACTATATGATGAAAATGTTGTTCAATTTCTAGACGTTGCCCGTAATCACTTTCTTCAAGCAAGTGCAATTCTTTTTTAACGTAAGTTCGCCATTCATGTTTGTAACTCGTTTCAAGCCGCTCAGGAAAATGCCGTAAATCGTGGATGTCCTTTTTTAGGTCGACTATATCGTCTGCTCTGTCTAGCAAATAACGAAAAATAAAAAGAGACTTTATATCTAATTGATCAACTAACATACCTTCTCTCCCGCATCATTGAATAATCTTACGCAAATTTACGTCATTATGTTTTAGAAGCTTTGCTGCTATTAAATAGATGCGCAAATCAGGATTTACATCTGACAAACCAAACTTCATCATTTAAATAACGTAAAGACTGTCCCCGAGTGAGTAGACTGTCCTCGGCTGAGGAGACTGTCCCCGAGCAAGAAGACTGTCCTCAAATAAAAAAGCCAGCGCAAGCGCTGGCGAGTTTATAATGAGAAAAGGACTACTTTTCGTTTTCGAGCTTTTTCTCTAGGTAGTGAATGTTTGTGCCACCATTGAAAAAGTTTTCGTCTGCAAGAATGCGTTGCTGTAGCGGTATATTCGTTTTTATACCATCAATTACTAACTCATTCAGCGCATGGCGCATTCTGGCAATGGCTTCGTCACGGCTTTCGCCGTAAGTGATCAGTTTGCCAATCATGGAGTCGTAATAGGGCGGAACGGTATAGCCTGAATAAACATGGGATTCCCAGCGCACGCCTAAACCGCCTGGTGAATGAAACATGTTAATTTTGCCAGGACTAGGAATGAAGGTTTGCGGGTCTTCTGCATTAATACGACATTCAATGGCATGACCACGCATGCGGACTTGCTCCTGATCGATTGACAAAGGCTGGCCGCCGGCAATTCGCAATTGTTCTTTGATTAAGTCCACACCCGTCACCATTTCAGTCACCGGATGTTCAACCTGAATTCGCGTATTCATTTCGATGAAATAAAATTCGCCGTTTTCATAAAGAAACTCAAAAGTGCCCGCGCCGCGATAATTAATCTCAATACATGCGCGGCGGCAGCGCTCTCCAATTTTATCGCGCATTTGCTGCGAAATACCTGGAGCTGGGGCTTCTTCAACCACTTTTTGGTGTCGACGCTGCATGGAGCAATCTCGTTCACCTAAATGTATCGCATTCCCTTGACCATCCGCTAAAACCTGTATCTCAACGTGACGCGGATTTTCCAGATACTTTTCCATGTATACAATGTCGTTATTAAAAGCAGCGCCCGCTTCCTGTTTTGTCATACGAATGGCGCTTTCCAGTTCAGATTCACTGCGCACAACTCGCATGCCTCTGCCACCACCGCCACCAGCTGCTTTAACAATCATCGGGTAGCCAATTCGTTTGGCAATAGCACGGTTTTTTTCCATGTCATCGCCAAGAGGGCCGTCAGACCCAGGAACACAAGGAACACCCGCTTTTCTCATTGCAGCAATGGCAGACACTTTATCACCCATTAAATTAATGGTTTCAGGTTTAGGCCCTATGAAAATGAAGCCACTTTTTTCAACCGCTTCGGCAAAATCAGCGTTTTCTGATAAAAATCCGTAGCCAGGATGAATAGCAATTGCATTGGTGACCTCAGCCGCTGCAATGATCCGTGGAATGTTCAAGTAGCTTTCTGATGCGGGTGCATTTCCGATACAAATCGACTCGTCCGCCAGCAACACATGCTTTAGATTTCGATCGGCAGTAGAGTGCGCGGCAACAGTTTTAATGCCAAGCTCTTTACATGCCCGCATTATTCTAAGGGCAATCTCGCCACGGTTGGCAATTAGCACTTTATCTAACATAAAAAAGCCCTTTTATTCGATGATAAATAGTGGTTGGTCGAATTCAACAGGCTCTTGATTACTCACCAATATCTCTTTTACTACGCCCTCAACATCCGCTTCTATTTGATTCATCATCTTCATGGCTTCGACGATACAAAGTGTATCCCCTTTTTTCACAGACTGTCCAACTTCAACAAAAGGTTTGGCTTCAGGCGAAGATGAGCGGTAGAACGTGCCAACCATTGGCGACTTTACCACGTGCCCTGACATTGCTGGAGGCTCAACCGCAGCGGCAGACGGAGCTGGCGCGGCAGGAGCCGGTGCAGCTTGTGCCGGCGCTTGCGGTAAATATTGCACTGACTGGGCTTGCGAGGAGCCGCGATGGATGCGAACGGATTCCTCGCCTTCTGTGATTTCAAGCTCTGCAATGCCGGATTCTTCTACCAGCTCAATAAGCTTCTTAATTTTTCTAATGTCCATGATGTCGCCTTTTATCGATTATTTGTTATGTGTTGTGTTTTTAGTGTTCGTTGAACTTTTTGACTGTCCATTTATAAAACTAGGAAAATGCATCTAAAGCAAGATAATAGCCCTTAACACCCAAGCCAATAATGCAGCCCTTTGCAATATCTGAAAGGTAGGACTTATGTCTGAAACTTTCGCGCTGATACACATTTGAGATATGCACTTCGATGAAGGGGAGTTGCGTGCCTAAAAACGCGTCGCGAATGGCGATGCTAGTGTGAGTAAACGCTCCCGGATTGATAATTACGCCATCCACTTTCTTTGCATAAGCATGGATGGTTTCGATGATCTGGTGTTCAGCATTCGATTGAAAGCAATCTAATTGCATGTTTTTAGACTGTGCATACTCTGTTAAATCGCTTTCCAGAATGCTTAATGTGGTACTGCCATAAACATCAGGTTCTCTTGTTCCAAGAAGATTAAGATTTGGACCGTTAATTAAAAGTAAATTCATGAGTTACGCGTGAACATCCTCAAATTTGCCGTTATTTTCCAAGAAAATAAGACTTGATGTATATTTTGCTCAAATACGGATTAAAATTTGAGCGCTACCAACGAGTTTAGGTCTTGGACTGGAAAATAACATACTTTGTTGCATGTTTTCAGCAAATTACTGGTCTAATCAGCGAAGATGCGAGCAATATTTTGTATATAAAAGAAATTAATTATGATTTTTAGGTCGGAAAAACCCAACGGCATAGGAATATCCGCCATTCTCGCCTTCATCTTCTAGCATTTTAGGTAAAATAAACTCGCAGTTTATTGAACGACCGTCACGCGTATTGACCGTATGCTCAAAAAAGCGTTGTCTATTTTTTTGATGCTCAAGTATTTCACTTACGGGAAGTAATTGACGAATGTCTTGCTGAGAGAAATCGGCTCGAGCACCGCCGAGCAGTTTAAACATCGAGTCTGTTCCCTCAATACGTTGACTGTCTATTTTAATGATACCCTCAATACGTTGACTGTCTATTTTAATGATAAAGCCAGGTTGTTCGGTTCGAATATACGTGTCTTTGATAATGCGAAAGGTTTGGTCTTGCTCGTATTGGGCGGTGATATCTTTAAATATGCCTATAAATTGTTTGGCACTGTTATCGGCGTTTCGGCTCACAATGCGGCCGCATATTCTTAGCCAGCGCCAAATTCCTTTTGAGTGGGACTTGCGATGGATCACCACATCCACTGAATCCGTTTTGCCTGCCAAGTGCGCCTGCCATTTTTCTTTAAATATTTTGCTGGAGTTTTCTGAGAGGCTGGCTATCAGTTCATTCAACTTGCCGCGCCGTTGAACCACGACTTCTTTTTCGGTAACCGAGGTGTAGAGACGGTATATGTCGTCTTCTGCAAACCACTCCCAAACCGACTCGCCGCTGGCCCACAGGGCAGACTGTAGTCTTTTTGTTGCAGTGCTAATGCGCTCATTGGCATCAAAAAGCTCAAGTGTTTTTTGCCGCAGTATGTCTTCGGCCTTTTTGCGCGCCATTCGTTCGCGCAGCAGTTGTTTTTCTAACTGCTTGACTTTCTGTTCTAGGCTGTCGTCCGACATGTTTATCTAATATCCATGGGGAAGAGGATTCGTTTTACACTAAATTGATAAGGCGTAGTTGCAACATCTTATCGGTTCGCACTATTTGCTCCAATTAACTGGCGCTTTCAATTTAACGGCTGAAATACCTTTTTCTTAAGTTTAGTAGAAAAAAGTCAGCAAATAAAAATTTCTGCCGATAAATGCTAAACACTTCGCGACAATTTGCGTCGACTGTCGAGGACAGAGCCATCAATCTACCAATTTCTATTCAATCTCAATATCAGGCTGATTTAAGAAGTCTGGTTAAAGCATGGGCGCAGGTGCGAAAGGCCAGGCAAAGTAAAGCGCTTGCCAGTTTTGACAAGCAGTTAAATAATACATCGCAGCAATACACTGCCTTTGCTCTGTACTCGTTGCATCAAATGTTTCAAACCATGCAGGCAAGCTGCAAAAAAGGTGTATTAGAAAAGCAATCAATTGAGAAAACAATCAGCGACATCGACTGGTTAATGAATCAGTTAATTCGCTCAAGTAAACTGGAGCCCGATCCATTTTTATGTGAGTCTGATTCATTAGAAAACTTTTTGCCTAAATTAAAGCAGGCAAACAGCCGCTTTAACGTTCACAGAACTTCAAAAATAGCGCTTATTGATGATGAGCGTTCAGTGGGTAAGGCGCTAACTGCAATTTTAAAACAGTTTTCGCTGGATGTTTGCTATTACCCTTCAATAACATCCTTTGAGCAGAGTCTGGAACATGATACCCCTGACTTAGTGCTGCTCGATATCATTATGCCAAAAGTGAGCACACCAGAGGTGTTTCAGTTTGCTAATCAATTAGTAAAACGAGATATAAAGGTCATTGCCTGTAGCGGATTATTTAGTTTTGAAACTCGCTTACACGCTGTAAGAGCGGGAGTCAGTGACTATGTAGTAAAACCAATTAACCCTTATTTGCTGGTTGAAAAAATTTCACGCGCATTAAATCGAAATGTCATTACCAAGCATCAGATCGTAATGCTTGACGACCAAGATTCCATGGGCCAATTTTACGAAGCTGTATTTTCGCAGGTCTCAGTGGACTTTCACTATTTCACATCAGCGGAAAAACTTATTGCTGCATTGGATCATCTCCAGCCTGATTTATTTTTGCTTGATAGAGTAATGCCCAGCGTCAATGGGCTTGAAGTCGCAGCCATGATTAGGCAGGAAGCGAAGTTTGATTTCTCGCCAATCGTGTTTCTCACTGCAAATGAGCAAATAGACACAAAACTCAATGTATTAGCCCACGGTGCAGACGACTTGATTGCGAAATCAACGCCAGCACCCATGGTGCTCGAGCAGGTTCTGGCGAGACTTGAACGGGCCGCTTTTATAAAGTCTTTTGTTTCAACTGACCCTCTCACCGGAGTGCTCAATCATGGGCAAATAGTTGAGGCGGCGAATCATCAAATGCGCCTCGATAAGCGCGAAAAAAGTGATAGTGTGCTTGCCATCGTGGATGTAGACCATTTTAAAAATGTAAACGACACGCACGGTCACGCTGCTGGAGACACGGTCTTAAACGGCCTTGGTCAACTGTTAAAATCATGCATGCGTGAAACAGACTACGTCGGGCGCTATGGTGGAGAGGAGTTTGTCCTGGTGTTTGTGAACTGCGAACTTGAGGAAGCCTTTAAGAAGCTGGACAGCATCCGCAAGCAGTGTCAGAACATGCAATTTATTGCGTCGAAACCCGAAGTCAGTATCAGCTTCAGCGCTGGATTAGTATCATTGCAAAACTTTGAAGCGCTACCTACAGCAATTAATGAAGCCGATCGTTTCTTATATAACGCGAAAGAAAATGGGCGAAATCAAATTAAAAGCCCCTTAGATAAATAAGGGCCAAATTTATTCTACAGGCGAGTCCCGCTGCCTTTTTTCTCAACGGCTTTGGTCAAAGCCATACTGATTTTTTGCAGTGGAATGACATGTTCAGTTGCTCCAATATCCACTGCGGCTTTTGGCATACCGTAAACGACGCAGCTAGCTTCGTCTTGCGCCATCGTTATTGCACCTGCTTCTTTAAGCGCCAACAAACCTTTTGCGCCATCTTTGCCCATGCCGGTTAATACAGTGGCTACCACATTTGTGCCGACTGTTTGCGCCAGAGACTCAAACATCACATCAACAGCTGGCTTATGACCACTTACCAGCGCGCCATCGTCCAGTTTTATGCGATAGTCAGCACCACTTTTAACAACTTTTAAATGCTTGTCACCAGGTGCGATGTAGGCGTTGCCCGGCAGGAGTCGCTCGCCGTCTCTTGCTTCATGTACATTCATTTTACACAAGCTATTTAATCGCTGGGCAAAAGAGCGGGTGAATGAAGGGGGCATGTGCTGAGTAATTACAGTAGCTGGAAAAGCGGGAGAAAGCGATTCTAATACTTGTCGAATTGCCTCTGTTCCTCCCGTTGATGCACCAATGCCCACAATGATCTCAGTGCCTTTATATGAAATAGGGATCGCTTTTGTTGTGGCAGAAGTCGCCGTTCTGGCTCGAGGACGTGAAGCGGCTGCAATTTTGATTTTCTGGACAATTTCTTGCTGATAATCAGATATACCTTTTGCGACATTTAATTTAGGTTTGGCGATAAAATCAATCGCACCAAGCTCCAGAGAGCGAATGGTAGCATCGGCGCCTTGCTCTGTCAGGGTTGAAATCATCAGTACCGGCGTTGGTCGCGCTTTCATTAACCTGTCAAGAAAGGTCAGACCATCCACCTTTGGCATTTCAATATCAAGGGTAATCACATCGGGTTTGAGCGATATCACCATTTCTTTGGCAACAAAGGCGTCAGGAGCTGCGCCAACGAGCTCCAGTTCAGGGGCTTGACGAATAATTTCGCTAAGTACGGAGCGAATCAAGGCTGAATCATCTACAACTAAAACACGTATGCTCAATTAAGCGCTCCGAAAAATAATCAAAAGAAGTCGATATCGCCTGAAGCTGGCGTTTGACTGACCTTAACCCGGTATTCGCTTTCACGATCGAGGATAGTGCTGTTGTGCAAGGATTTCAGTTTGCGGACTTTGACTTCACCTGTTAGCGGAAAGAAATATATTTTACGAGGGAACTCTCCCAGTAAATCTTTCGCTGAGACTCGAATATTCTCCGTCGACAAATATTCTTCTACGAAAGCTGCGTTTTGCTCACCAACACTATTAATGCGTAGCTGTTTGAGTACATTCCCGCCACCAAAAACTTTTGCCTCTAAGCGAGCTTTTGACGCACCAAGTTTAATCAAGTGGTTAATCAAAACCTCCATTGCGTAAACGCCATACCGAGCGGAATCTGAGTTGAAATTCACCGTGTCTTTGTTTGCTGGCAGTAAAAAGTGATTCATGCCAGCCACACGAGTAATAGGATCGCGAAGACAAACCGATACACATGAACCTAATACCGTAACAATCATGGTATTTTCTTTTGTGGCAAAGTATTCGCCGGGTAATATTTTGACTGCGTCACAATTGAAGTGTTTATCAAAATAACGATTTGGCGCTAAATGTTCGGTAAAATAAGCGCTCACTGGGTCATCCCCTTAGGTTTATAAACCGTTTTGCCAAGCGGCGTGAGCAATTTACTAACATGAGAAAAATTCTCCGAATGCCCGGCAAAGTAAAGCCCATTGGGCTTCATGTGGGAGATGATTTTTTCAAGGATCGCCAGTTGCGTTTGCTTATCAAAGTAAATCATCACATTGCGACAAAATACAATGTCAAAGTCTTCAGGCAAGGCGTACTTTGCATCCATTAAATTCAGTTTTTTAAACGTGAGGAGCTTTTTAAGTTCAGGCACAATTTTTACTAATCCGGCATTAATGCCCTTTCCTCGATGAAAATAGCGCTTTTTAAAATCGGCTGTCATATCACTGACTTGCTCAATTTTGTAAATGCCCCTACTTGCCGTCTCCAGTACTTTGCTGTCGATATCCGACGCAATAATCTCTACGGGAATATTAAAGCGGCCATACGCCTCTACGGCTGTCATAGCCAGTGAATACGGCTCTTCTCCGGTTGACGCTGCGGCGCACCAAATTTTAAGTGGGCGCCTGTTGCTTTGTATATAGCCTTTTAATTGCTCAAAGTGATGATGCTCTCGAAAGAACGATGTTAAGTTGGTTGTCAGTGCATTAATAAAATTTTCTTGCTCTTCGAGGTGGTTATCTAAATAACTTAAATAACCACTGAAATCCTTAAGATGCAAGGCGCGAATGCGACGCGAGAGTCGGCTATAGACCATGGAGTCTTTGCTATCGGCAAGATTAATACCGGTTAGCGTTTTAAGCTTGGCGCGCACCACTTCAAAATCTGCACGCTCATAGCCAAACTCTGCCTTTTCTCGCGTTTCTAATGTCATTTAAATAAAGTCACTCAAAAGTACATCAACTAGAACCGCATCATTTAAGTACGTCATTTAAAAGCTTTCCCATTCGTCTTCTTCCGACATCGCAGGGATCGCTTTTACTGATTTTGAAGACCTTGAGCTTGCGCCTACAGACGGGAGTTCTTCAAATTGCTGAGATAGTAAGTCAGGTTTTGATTTGCTGATCTTTGTACGTACCTCGGTATCGCTTAATTTGAATGTCCCCACACGTTGCGTTAGCTCACTTGCTTGCGAACGCATGCTTTCTGCAGCTGCGGCGGCCTCTTCAACTAAGGCAGCATTTTGTTGCGTCATTTCATCCATCTGCGAAACGGCTTTACTGACTTCATCAATGCCGCTTGCCTGCTCGGCAGATGCCGCCGCAATTTCAGACATAATGTCATTCACGCGTTGGATAGACACAACAATTTCTTGCATGGTGTCACCCGACTTGTTCACCAGTGCATTGCCACTTTCAACTTTCGCAACAGAATCAGAGATCAAATCTTTGATGTCTTTAGCAGCATTTGCGCTTCGCTGTGCGAGCGTGCGTACTTCAGAGGCGACGACTGCGAATCCTCTGCCTTGCTCACCGGCTCTTGCTGCCTCTACCGCGGCGTTTAGCGCAAGAATGTTAGTTTGGAAGGCAATACCATCTATAACACCAATAATATCTGCAATTTTTTGCGCGGATTCATTGATCGAACTCATTGTGGTGACGACTTGACGGATTAATTCACCACCATTTCCGGCTACCTCAGAAGCCTGAGACGCCAAACCATTGGCTTGGTTAGCATTTTCAGCATTTAAGCGCACGGTAGAAGTGAGTTCTTCCATACTCGAAGCGGTTTCTTCCAGGCTAGATGCTTGTTGCTCAGTACGTGTTGACAAGTCGGAGTTGCCTTGAGCAATTTCAGAAGATGCACTGCTGATGGTTTCACTTGCACTTCGAATTTGACCAATGATGCTTGCAAGATTTTCGCTTGTGGTATTGCAGTAGTTCTTAAGGTCATTAAAGGTGCCCTGGTACTGCGTTTCTACGCGTTTTGTCAGGTCTCCCTCTGAGATGGCAAGCAAAACATTGCTAACTTCATTTAATCCTTGTTCGGTGGTTTTCATCAGCTGATTTAAACCCTGTGACATAGTCAGCAAAAAGCCCTCTTTGCCCTCTTCATTTACCCGCTTGGTAAAGTTGCCCTGAAGACTTGCTTCCACAATTTCAGCGATTTCTTCTTCTGCACGCATTTCTGTAGTTCGGTCGAGCCATTCCACAACGGTTCCGATGCGCGTTCCATCTTTGCCCAAAATTGGACTGGCAGTTAAGCGGAAGTTTTGGGTTCCAACTTTTATGTCACTGGCATGTTTGTCGGTGAGCGCTTTGACCATGTTTTTCTGATGGCTGGGATTTTTATGAAAGCTATCCATATTCATGCCCAAAATACCCTCTGCAGAGAAGTGAGGCATGACTTTTTGTATTTCACGTTCTGCAGACTTCAGCATAGTCATTATTGAACGGTTCATATATATGATTGTGTTGTCAGCATCGGCAATCATCACATTAGTGCTTGTGCAGTCCAGTGATTCTAAAATACGGGTAATTCGACGCTCTTCTTCGTAAATGGCAGTCATATCATGCCATTCCACGCTGTTGCCCAAGCTCTTTCCGTTTTCGTCACGAATGGGATTGATCATCAATCGGAATGAGTATTTGCCTAAGTTCAGCTTGGCCTCGTGCACGTTTGTAAGCTTGTCGAGCACGGCATGCTGATGCGCCGGGTTTTTATGAAAATCATCAATACTGGTGCCAACAAGTTGGTCGGCGTTAAACTGAGGCAGATCTTTGCGTATTTCACTTTCGCATTCTTTAAGCAGTTTAACCGCAGCACCATTCATATAGCGGATAGTTCGCTCAGCATCCGACATCATAAAGGCCGTTGAACTGCTATCAAGCGCTTGTTTAATTTTACTTGCTTCAAGCGAGACGGCTGCCGCATCTTCTAATTGCTTGGCTAAAGCAATAAGCTCTCGCTCAAGCACACCCATCTCATCTTTTCTTTTATCGTTTAACTCAACCTGATAGTCACCGTTTGAGATAGCTTTAAAGCCTCGAATGAGTTTATTTGCCGATGACGTAAGCGAACGCACAATAATGGCTCCTGTAAGCAAGCTAATTGCCAAAAGGCTCGCAATAACGCTTAGCGTGAAACTGCGCTCAGCCGAAATGGATGACACGCGCTCTTCGATGACCTCATTTAAAGAGTTGATATTCTCATTGTGCATATCGTAAAGCTGGTTAATGACGCTGGAATATTGATTGAAGAATTCTGATGCGCTGTAGGCTGGTGTATCAGCTTGCAAGATTTCACTTGTTGTTAGATTTTCAAGCTCTTGGACACGTGTTTTTAACGTTGCCGCGCTTTGATAAGCTGACTCAAAGCGTTCATCTGCCTGAGCGGCTGCTATCATGTTGTATTCGAAATCGGTTAAAGGCGATTGGATGTTATTTAAATACGCGCTGATACTGCTTTTTTGTCCTTCTGAAATCTGTGCACCGGTTAAGATGCCGGCACCCGCGCCGCGTATTTTGCCCAGATTATCTGCCAAACGAGGCATGTTTTGTAAATTGGCAATAATGAGATGATACGAGGCAGCGGCCGGATCGTAACTTAATAGAAAGTGCTGAGATATTTCAGAAATAAGTAAATCAGCATTACCAATCATGTTGCTATGGGCAGTGAAAGACTCAGAAGCGCTATATTGTCGGGCGTTTACGCGACTCTTAACGCTTCCCCAGGTCTGCTCCAAAACGTTGGCGCTTTCTTGCAGACTTTTTGTTCCTTCGCGTTCCGCCAGTAGATTTTTTACCTTGCGAAACTGCTGGTCGAGTTCAGATGCTTTGCTGCTTAGCGCGCTTGCTACATTTACATCGCCGTTAAAAAGTTTGGCAGACATACCGCGATGCTCAGCCATTAGCTTTTTCAAGCCAACGACTGCGCTTGCCGGCGCGATACCCTTAAGTTCAATTTCAGATGATGATTGCGTGTCTACAGAAAGTTGAACGTAATAATAAGTGGGCAACGCTAACCCGGCGATTGCCAGTAGTGCAATTATTCCCATCTTGACAGGAAGTTTGATGTTATCAAACACGGCTAAAATCTTCATCTTACTCGTACTCCGCTTGAGCGTTAGGGTCAAACAAGCCGAGTTCGTCAGAAGAAATCAGCTTTTGAATATTTACTAATATGATCATGTCATCTTTTACGGTGGTTAAACCGTGCAAGTATGCACTGTCAAACGCCACACCAAATTCAGGAGGGGGCTTGATTTCACTCTCTTTAACTTTTATGACGTCACTTACTTCGTCTACTACAATACCGACTACTCGTTCGCCAATCATAAGCATGATAACGATAGTGAATTCGTTGTAGCTTGCTTCACCTACATTGAATTTGATGCGCAAATCTATGATGGGAACAATATCGCCTCGCAAGTTAATCACCCCTTTAATAAAATCGGGCGCATTTGCAATTTTTGTGACGTTTTCATAACCGCGGATCTCTTTGACGGTCATAATATCCAGCGCATAGTTCTCATCACCTAATACAAAGGTAAGAAACTCTTGTTGCTCTTCGTTTGTAGCCTGTTCGGCAGCGGCTGCATTAGCTGACAATGGGCACCTCCTGATGACTTGGGGTTTTAACCTCGGCGGCAATGCTTTCAATATCTAAAATCATGGCCACACTGCCGTCGCCCATGATAGTTGCACCCGCCACACCGGGCACGCGCTTATAATGTTGTTCCAGGCTTTTGATAACCACTTGTTGCTGACCTTCCAAGGTATCTACTAATATGCCAAAGCGTTTGCGGCTGGTTTCCACCAAGACCACAATGGCATCGGTGATATTGGTTTTGGCATTATCTATATTCATCAACTTGTGCATTTGCACCAATGGCCAATATTCCCCTCTAACCCACAGCACCTTGTCTTTTGCCAGGGTTTTAATTTGTTCTTTTGCGGGCTGCATGGATTCGATGATGTTGGTTAACGGAATCACGTAAGTCTGTCCTCCAACCGAGACACACATGCCATCCACAATTGCCAGCGTGAGCGGCAGTCTGATTCTAAATACAGAGCCTACGCCCTGATGACTTTCAATTTCCACAGAGCCGCCAATGGATTCAATATTTCGTCGAACCACATCCATGCCAACACCTCGGCCTGAAACATCGGTCACCGCTTCTGCTGTTGAAAAACCCGGCTCAAAAATCAAATTCCATACATCGGCGTCTTTAATATCCGCAGCTACGTCTAAACCGTTGGCAATTGCCTTATCAAGAATACGCTCCCGGTTGAGCCCTGCGCCGTCATCTGTAATGCTAATGAGAATGCTTCCACCGCGCTGCTGCGCACTCAAAATTACGGTGCCTTGTGCGGTTTTGCCTGCTGCTTTGCGTTTATCAGGCATTTCAATGCCGTGATCGACACTGTTGCGAATCAGATGCGTGAGCGGGTCAACAAGCTTTTCAATCATGCCTTTATCGATTTCAGTCGCTCCGCCTTCAATAACTAAATTGACATCTTTGCCGAGCTTGTCTGCCAAATCGCGCACAACCCGTGGAAAGCGATTAAAGGCAAAGGACATCGGTAACATGCGCATAGACATAACGGCTTCCTGAATTTCGCGTATATTGCGAGACAGCTCACCAATTGCGCCTTCTAATTTCTCTTCCGTTTCACCCTGGACTTCTTTGCCCACGATTTTGATCATTGACTGGGTGATCACCAATTCGCCTACCAGATTGACCAGTGAGTCGATTTTATTGGTATCAACGCGAATAGATGAGGATTCTTTGTTTTCTGATTTTACTTTGCGCGGTGCTGACTTCTCAGCGCCTTTAATATTTGCATTAGTTGATTTTAAGGGCTCTGCCTGCTTAGCCGACGCCGTTTTGTTTGCGCTTGGAGACAAGGTGGAAGATAGGGGGGCCTGCTTAAGATCAGATTGATTGTCATCAGATGGTATTATTTGGTGAGCGCCAGATGCATCGTCAAAGAAACCAAAACCATCATCATCAGTTTTAACTGGCGCAGATGTTTTCGCATCGCTTTCGCTTTTAACTTCTTCATCTTCGTAGAATCCATAGGCCTTCTCTTCTGACACGGGATCTAGTGGCTCGAAAAAGCCAAAATCATCATCGTTGCTTGTAACAGGATGTTCAAAAAGGCCAAAACCTTCTATCTCATCTTTCGCCTGTGCGTTTTGAGCATCTTTTTGCCCATTTTCTGTTTGGGAACTGTCGGCCGAAATAACGTCATCGCTTTTTAAAAGCTGTTCAAGGGCAATAGTACCCGTTTCAATTTCGGCCCAATTAATTTCTTCTTCGTTTTGATAGCAGTGAAGGATATTTTTTAAGGTATCTACGGTGACAAGAAGTTGGTCAACAATCGTTTTGGTGATAACAAGTTCATCTTTGCGGGCCAAATCGAGGATGTTTTCCATCACATGAGTAAGACCTGTTAGCGCATCAAAACCAAATACACCGCTTCCACCTTTGATAGAGTGGGCTGCCCTGAAAATACTGTTGAGATCTTCAATATCAGGCGCCTCAAGAGACAACTCCATAAGAAGATGCTCCATCTCATCAAGGTGTTCCTGGCTTTCTTCAAAAAATACGCCGAAGAATTGACTCATGTCGACAGACATAGACAAGATTCCTTATGGCAAAACTTTTGCAGCGACTGCAAGCAGTTTTTGCGGATCAAAAGGCTTCACCATCCACCCGGTCGCGCCTGCCGCGCGGCCTTGCGCTTTCATGCTATCACTCGCTTCAGTGGTAAGCACAACAATGGGGGTTGAGCGGTAGGAACTTAAGGCGCGTAGCGACTTAATTAAGGTTAAGCCATCCATTCGAGGCATGTTTTGGTCAGTGAGCACAAAGTCGTACTGCATGCGCTTACATAAATCGAGCGCCGCTTGTCCGTCTTCTGCAGTGGTCACTTGGTAACTGGCTGATTTCAGGGTTACCTGCACCATTTGACGAATCGATGGTGAGTCGTCTACTACCAAAATGTGTTTACTCATGTTTTAAAACTCTCTTTTAATTACGACGGATGTTTGATTACCTGGAGGCGTAACCTCCACGCTTTTACATAATTGATCGATAAGTGAAAGGCCGCGTCCAGATAAGGAATCATCATCCATTTCGCCTGTTCCTTTCACTTCATAGCCTTTCCCCGAATCCTTTATTGAAAAAGCGATTTCACTTGTTTTGGGATTAAATTCAAAGTGCATCTCGAGCCTTTCGTTTTCGTCGATTGACGCCAAGCGCTCTTCTTTAAGCATTAAATACTCGGCAAAGCCGGCGTAGTCATTTTTCAATTTTGAATCAAGACCAAGAATGCCGTGGTCAAGCGCATTACTAATAAGTTCAGCAAAAACGGTAAAGGCGCGCTGTCTCATATCGCCTACCACATCGGCGCAACGCATCAAACTATCAAAGCATCCAACAATGTCTGATGTCCCAATCAAGCCGCCTTCCAATTGAATACTTGCACAAAGTTTGCCAGTGTTGCTTAAAGTCGTTTGTTTCTTTTGATAAAGATGCGCATCCATTAGCGCAGCAATTTGCAAATCGCAAATCGATAAATCATCCTGAAGCTCTTCCATTTCATTAAAAACCGTAAAATGATTCACGACTTGACTGAGCAAGCCTTCTTTACCCGTGTTCTTTTCTAATACATCGAGCACTCTTGCCATCCCAAATTCTTCTTTAAAGGGATTTTGTTGCTCGATAAGCCCATCACTGAAAAAGAAAAGATTACTGACAGAATGCGTCTGCATGCTAACAATTCCGGGATCAAAATCTTCCGGTTCCAAAATACCCAGCGCCATGGAGGAAGAGGCAAAGCGTTCCAGGGTTTTGTCGTGTTTAATGGCGATAATGTCTGGCATGCCGCCGTTAAAAAGGTCAAGCTTTTGTTTGCTGAAGTTAATTTCTACCCCAATGAGCGTGACAAACTTGTCGTCAGGTAGCTCAATACATAGCTTTTTGTTCGCTTCGTGCACAATGTGGGCAAGCGATAAACCTTTACGGATCATGGCTTTAATTGTGGCAACCAAGGGCAAGATACTAATTGCAGCGGCAAGGCCATGCCCCGTGGCATCGGCAAGAATGACAAAGCGGTTGCCGTTTGGTGCGGTATCGCAAATAAATACATCGCCATTAAATGAGCTGGACGATTGAATGTAGGTGTCAACGCATTCTGTTTCAGTATTTAATGTTGATGCCACGTGCTCATATACGTAGCGAGCGAGCTGCTCTTCATGCTCTTGTTTATTCAATAAACTGGATAAATGCTGAGCTTGTTCAGCAAGCTGCGCTTCTTTTTGATAGAGGCTATTGACGCGCTGCATTTTTTGCCAGAGCAAATCAAGTGAGAGTGGTTTGACTAGAAAATCATCGGCGCCTTTTTCAAAAGCTTCAAGCATGAGGTTTTGATTTTCATCCGCGGTTATCATCATAACGGGAAGCGGTTTGTCATGAGGCAGTTCATTTTTCAAAAAATCAATAAAATGGATACCACTGCCGTCAGGTAAATGATTGTCCAATAACGCAAACTGAAAAATGGAGCTTTGCAAATGGAGCTTGGCAGAAGCAATGCTATCGGCAACAAGTGTTGTGCAATTGTTGTCTTCTAAAAAAGTTTGCAGGATTTCAGCGAATAAACTGTCATCTTCAATAATCAGAACGCGCATAGCATTGCCTTTAGCCTCTGAGTGAGAGGCTTACGAAATCTCGAACAAACGATCAAAATTCGCGATAGTTAAAATTTCACGAGCGCTTTCTTTTGCGCCACGAATACGGACATTGATATTTTTACTTTTCGCCTTTTTCTGGAAAAGCACCATCATGCCTAAGGCCGAACTGTCCAAATAACTAACCCGGCTAAAATCCAAAGCGATATCAGTGACTCCATCGCTTTGCAAAATGCCTTGATATTGTTCGGTAAACTCTTTGTGATAACCAAAATCAAACCGCTCTGGTACTTGTAGTGAACGCTCACTCATTGTCATTATTCCTAATTACTGCTTGCTAAAAACCGAAAGGATTCGGGTTTAATTAAAATAAATCCACGTCGCCTGCTTGCATATTGGTAGCAGAAACCGGGTTGTGTTTATCACGCTTTCGTCCTCTCAAGCGTTCAAGATAGCCATGGACTTGAGCGCTTATCTCTTCAATATTTTCAGGTGTCAAATGTTCGACTTGCTGACGGACAAAGCGCAAGGTTTCAAGAGTAAATGCAAGATTTTGGCCATTTATATCGCCAAACTGTAAGCCCCTGATGGCTTGCGAGAGAGAATCTTCCAGATCGTGAGCGACGCGCTCCAAACCCATGGTAACCTTCGAATCTGACTCTGCTTTTTTAATGATGCTTTGAAGTGCTTCGTTAATATCTTTTTTGGCATCAATCACATAACTTACATCGTAACTGGCTAATCGCCCGACTTCTCCTGTGAGCCCTTCAATCTGCTGAGACATTGCTTTTAATTGAGCTTGAATAGCATCTGAAAATTGGGAAGAGCGGTTTGACAGGGAACGAACTTCATCAGCCACCACTGCAAAGCCTCGACCGTGTTCGCCGGCTCTAGCGGCTTCAATGGCAGCGTTTAGCGCCAGTAAATTTGTTTGATCTGCAATACTGTCGATATCTTTTACGGCTTTTAACACCTGTGGAACCGACTCGTAAATTTCTGTTACTTGATCCAATAAAGCCATCGACGAAGCTGACATGTCCACCGTTGACTGGATAAATTTGTCCAAGGTAGAGGCGGTACTATCAGCAAAAACGCGCATTTTTTCGCTGTAAAGAAGCTCTCCTGAGCTTTCCGCCCGAATTAGACGCTGGATTGTTTCTGCTTGCTCATTGACCAATACCTGAAGGCGCGAAAAACTGCTGCTTAAGGTTTCTACCGCATCGTCCTGCGTGCTTTTAATGGCCGCAATGTTAGACTCACTTTCTTGAAGGGTTGGTATAAACTCATCACGTAGTATCGCAAACTCGCTAAATATTTGTGCTTTTTGTGTTTCTTGCAACGACGGATGTTTTTCGTTTTGTTCATGAGTCAGGTTTGCTTTGTTGACATAAACCGCGAGACCAACAAGACCTAAACTTAAAATAAGAAAGGCCAATAAGTTGTAGTTGAAATAGAGAAAACCAGCGGCAAGCAATACCGCTGAAATTATACTAATCCATACCTTGGGGCTAATTATACGCATTACACACTCTTTTATCGGGCAGGCAAATTACCTCTTTCCAATCAATGGCGCAACAACAAAGACTTGACGCGCTTGCGTAATAATTTTGACGCAATTTGCTTGTCTTAATTGTCGTTTTGCAATTATTGAAAGAAACAGGTTCGGTATAGTTGTTATCGTGCGAAAAATTAAAAAGTTTAGTGTTTTAATTGTGTTAGGGAGAAGATAGCTGATGCGGAGCATCCCGCTTTAACGCGGGATGCTTAAGCTGAATCGTAAAGTACGGTTTTTTGCTTGGAAAATTTTATTAAGCATTTAATGCAGACAGCGCAGTTAATGCAGGCAGCGCAGAGAGTTTATTGCCTTAGTGCCTTATCGACATGCGCAGCAAACGCCTCAGCTTTCATAAACCCGGTGACGCGAGAGCGCGTAAGTTCTCTGCCTTGTTCATCAAAAAACAAAATGGTGGGAAGCCCCAGAATATTGAACTCTTCCTGAAAGGCCAAATTGACTGGCGTGTTCTCAGTTAAGTCTATCTGCATCCATACGGTGTTGTTCAGTGCTTCAATTACCGCTGGATCAGGAAAGGTATATTTCTCAAATTCTTTGCAGGCTACGCACCAATCTGCGTATAAATCTACCATCACGCTCTTGCCTTCAGTATTTGCTTGGGCAATTTTCATATCTAAATCATCCAGATCACGAACCACCACCCATTCAGGATGGGCTTTCTGCGTGTTTTGATCTACTGCGCTGGTAAAGCCTAAGCCGCCAGTTAGGCCGTTGAGCTGCATCGCATACATGCCATACATAAAGGAAAACACAAAGCCCGATAAAATAACCAGGTTACGTATCCCTTTGACAAAAGTGGTTTGCGTGTTCTGATTGACCGTATACAGGTAGGCAAAGAGGCTAAGACCAAGCGCTGCCCATAAAAACTCTGTCCATGGCGCTACAAAAATACGTTCAATAAACAAAATGGCAACGGTGAGCATCATAAAGCCGAAAAAGACTTTTATCACATTCATCCAACTGCCCGCTTTTGGCAATAACTTACCGCCAGTCATGCCAAACAGTATAAGCGGAATGCCCATTCCCAGACTCAAGGCATAAAGCGCTGAAAACCCAAATAAGAGGGAATCACTTTGCGCAACCACCAGTAACACGGCAGTAAGGGGGGCCGTTGTGCAGGGTGAAGCCACAAGGCCCGAAATTACGCCCATTATAAACACGCCCACCAGGTTGCCTGATTTTTGCTCGTTTGACAGACTGTTTAGCTTTTCCTGCCATTTTGATGGAAGCTGAATTTCATACAATCCAAACATGGCAAGCGCTAGTGCTACAAACAGGATAATGAAAATGCCAAGCAATATCGGGTTTTGTAACGCAGCTTGAAATTGCGCGCCGGCAGAGGCAACAATGAGGCCCAAAATGCTGTAGGTGATTGCCATTCCCTGCACGTAAACAAAAGACAGGGTAAACGCTTTTGAGAGCTTAATTTCTTGCTTACCCTTGCCAATTACAATGCTGGATAAAATTGGATACATTGGATAAACACAAGGTGTAAAGGCCAAACCGATACCTAAAAGCAAAAGTACACCTAGAGAGATGGCAAGACTTTGGTCAGATAAGAGCTGTTCGGCCAGGGTAAATTGGCTTGAAACTGCTTCGCCGCCTTCTGTTTGAGCGATTGCATCACCTTGAGTTGGTGAGTATTCATCAAGATATATCACTTTGGTTGTTGGCGGGTAGCAAAGTCCGGCTTCCGCGCATCCCTGAAAACGCAGTTTGACTTGACCATCTTGCGCCGCTTGAATAATCGGATACGTAATTTGCATATCTTCAAAAAACACATCCGATAGACCAAAAAATTCATCTTCTATGGTTTCATGAGCGGGGTACACAGGCTCGCCGAGCGAAACGTCTTTTGTTGCGGTTTGAAACTGCTTTTTATATAAGTAGTAGCCATCTGCAATATCCCATTTAATGACTAACTCGCCATCGCGCTGCTCATAGTCAAAGCCAAATGCTTCTTCAACTTTTAAAAAGGTGGGGGAGTTTGAAAATATAGATTCTGGGGTTTGTTGTGCATAGGTTCCTGTGGCAAATAACAGGCTAAAAGCAAAGCTTACGCTTAGCATCGAAAGCATCCTGTAAACGCTCTTGGTATGACGTTTGATATCGACTACATTTATTAAAAAAGCATAAATGTGAGGCTTACACTGCATGGGTTTTCTTACAACTTTAAACAACGTTTTTTACCACCATTAAGAATTAAAAATGTTTCGCTTATGTACATTGACTCTAGGCATTGACCGTGTGCAAGGCATAATAATTTCAATGCAAGCTCGGCTTTTTAAAGTTTGCGTATAAGTTTGCATATCAGGTTGCATATAAAAAGGAAAAGCGCATTAATCACGAAGTAAATACTAACTTGATATCAATTTGGTTTGAATAATGTGATTTCATCCCAACTTATAAAAAGTATACACTAGAGCTTGAGTTAGCACAGTAAGTGCTGATTTTTGTGAACAATAGCCAGAGGCGCAATTATTTTGCTTTTTCTTTTTATTCTATTTGTTGTTTTGCCTATTTCTGAGATCATGTTGATCATCAACGTCTCCGATACCATTGGTGGTTGGAATACCTTTTTTATTGTGATCGCCACCGCTTTTATTGGTGCGTTTTTTGTTAAGCGCGAGGGCTTGCAAACACTGCAAAATGTTCAGCTCAAAACGGCCAAGGGTGAATTACCCGGCAAAGAAATATCTGAAGGGCTGCTTTTGTTAATTGCAGGCGTGCTTTTAGTCACACCTGGCTTTATCACCGATATCATCGGTTTACTTTTTACCTTGCCCTTCACCAGAGCACCGATTGCAGCAGCCTTAGTTAAACAGTTCGTGGCGTATCAAGTCAAAAACAGTGCCAAAAATAGCGCCAAGGATGGAGGATTTACCTTCACTTACTTCGAGCAGCGCACCCGATATTCTGATGATGAGCGTAAGCATCAAAACGGCTCTCCAAGTGGTTCATCGTCCAGCTCCGCCAGTCGGGGCGAAACGATAGACGGTGAATATCAGGATAAAACGCCCTCTGACAATGCTGATGCCGATAATAGAAATGATCGTTTAAATTAAGGCTGGTTTGAAGACTTATAAGCACAAACCCAAGCAAGCACAAACCTAAGGCACGACAGGAACATTGTGAGTGAAAAATCAGTACGAAATAAAAAAAAGCAAAAATTTTTTTATTTTTTGACTTGAGATCCCTATAGCTATCCCCACTTAGCTTAGCAGTTAAGCATTCACATCATAAAGATGTGTCAACCCCACTCAGATTGAGTGTTTATATAAATACTAATCTTTATTGGAATTTTCAGGAGATTTGAAAATGGCAATTCGTCCTTTACACGACCGCGTCATCATCAAGCGCGAAGAAGTAGAAAGCAAATCCGCTGGTGGCATCGTGCTAACTGGCTCAGCAGCAGAAAAATCAACGCGCGGTAAAGTTATCGCTGTAGGTAACGGTCGCGTGTTAGACAACGGTGATGTTAAAGCGCTAGACGTAAAAGTAGGCGACTCTGTAATTTTTAACGATGGTTACGGCGTAAAAACAGAAAAACTGGACGGCGAAGAAGTGCTTATCCTTAGCGAAAGCGACATCTTGGCAGTGGTAGAAGACTAAGCGCCTACCGCTTACGTAAACATCAGATTCGAAAATCAAAGTATTTAGAGGATTAAACACATGGCAGCTAAAGAAGTTCGTTTTGGCGACGACGCTCGCACAAAAATGCTCAAAGGCGTTAATGTTCTTGCTAACGCAGTAAAAGTAACCCTTGGTCCAAAAGGCCGCAACGTTGTACTAGACAAATCATTCGGCGCACCTACTATCACTAAAGACGGTGTATCGGTAGCAAAAGAAATCGAATTAGAAGATAAATTCGAGAATATGGGCGCACAAATGGTTAAAGAAGTTGCGTCTAAAGCAAACGACGAAGCCGGTGACGGTACTACTACCGCAACGGTTCTTGCACAAGCGATTGTTACCGAAGGTTTGAAATCGGTTGCAGCGGGCATGAACCCAATGGACCTTAAGCGTGGTATTGATAAAGCGGTTATCGCAGCCGTTGAAGAGCTTAAAAAGCTTTCTACCGATTGTGCAGACAGCAAATCTATCGCTCAGGTAGGGACTATCTCTGCAAACTCTGACGAAGTAGTAGGCGACATCATTGCAAAAGCAATGGAAAAAGTGGGTAAAGAAGGCGTAATTACCGTTGAAGAAGGCCAGGCACTTCAAAACGAGTTAGACGTGGTTGAGGGTATGCAGTTTGACCGCGGTTACCTTTCTCCTTACTTCATCAACAATCAAGAAGGCGGCACAGTTGAACTAGAAAGCCCCTACATCTTGCTTGTTGACAAGAAAATCTCAAACATTCGTGAATTGCTTCCTACATTAGAAGCTGTTGCGAAATCATCTAAGCCTCTTTTGATAATTGCAGAAGATGTTGAAGGTGAAGCACTTGCCACGCTAGTGGTAAATAACATGCGTGGCATTGTTAAAGTGGCTGCGGTTAAAGCCCCTGGTTTTGGCGACCGTCGTAAAGCAATGCTACAAGATATCGCAACACTCACTGGCGGTACCGTAATTTCTGAAGAAATTGGTTTAGAGCTTGAAAAAGTGCAGCTTGAAGACTTAGGTACAGCGAAGCGCGTTGTTATCAATAAAGACAACACAACCGTTGTAGACGGTGCTGGTGAGCAGGACGCAATTGAAGGGCGTTGTAATCAAATCCGTGCTCAGATTGAAGAATCAAGCTCTGATTACGACAAAGAAAAGCTTCAGGAGCGCTTGGCTAAACTAGCTGGTGGTGTAGCCGTAATCAAAGTTGGTGCTGCCACTGAAGTTGAAATGAAAGAGAAAAAAGCACGCGTTGAAGATGCACTTCATGCAACGCGCGCCGCGGTTGAAGAAGGTGTAGTCCCAGGTGGTGGTGTTGCATTAGTACGCGCTGCTGCTGCCCTTGCGGACTTAACTGGTGATAATGAAGACCAAACGCTTGGTATTAAACTAGCGCTACGCGCAATGGAAGCACCGCTTCGTCAAATCGCTAGCAACGCAGGTGCTGAAGCTTCCGTAGTTACCAATGCAGTTAAAAACGGCGAAGGTAACTTTGGTTACAATGCTGGCAACGACACTTACGGCGATATGATTGAAATGGGTATTTTGGACCCAACTAAAGTAACGCGCTCTGCATTACAATTCGCCGCTTCTATTGCAAGCTTAATGATCACTACCGAAGCGATGGTAGGCGAATTGCCAAAGGAAGACGCACCAGCAATGCCTGATATGGGCGGCATGGGCGGAATGGGCGGCATGATGTAAGCTGACCGTCATTCCCGCGAAAGCGGGAACCTCCCAAACAAGACCCCTTGAGACTCTGTTTCAAGGGGTTTTTCTTTGGACTTCTCGTAGCGATGCGACATAAATCACTCTCAGATATACACAAAAAGTCTGACACATTGCTAAAATAATAAGTATCTGAGACAAAAATAGATGCTTAATGGGTTTTAAAAACTCTACGGGCAGTCACCCCTGCCACCCCTAACATAAACAACAGTGCGGTAGCCGGAACGGGAACTTCATTTATCGCAATAGGCTCGCCAAAGATAAAGTCATCCATGGCGACATTCCCGCCTCCAAGCGTAAAGGAAACACGAGCAATGGTTGGTGCATCAAATATTAAACCTAAAAAAGAAAACCCGATATCATTACCAGTCGCAACATCTCGTTCAGCTAATACATTATCGTATTGGTCGTAGAATATCATTGAAGCGATGTCGGGAACTTCAACATCCAAAAAGACAACGCCCAAACCAGAACTCAGAGCAGGTGTGCTTTGGTCAGCGGGGTCAAAAAACAGCACATCAAAAGTGTCACCGCCAACTTGACGAAAAATGCGCTCTGCCGAAAAAGCCTGAAAATCTGTGGGTAGGCCAAACAATGGATCTATGCCCGACGCTTCAGTGGCACTTAGCTCAAAGCCTGTAGTATCTCCGGTTTCACGAAATTCGATTCCGCGTGCCCGTGGCGCCGAGTCACCGTTGAAAAAGTCTCCGGGAAAGGGATTAGGATCCGAAATTGAGTCGGGAGCGGCATCCCAATCAATCTGCCTACGACCATTAGGATCACCATTTACCGGCGCATTTGCATTGAGTGGTCCTAAGATATCACGAAAATCATCTACTGTTGGACGCAGTTCATCAGCGGTATCAAAATTTACGTTTACTTCATGGATAATCGTGGCAGGGCTTGCAATTATCGAAGCGTTCGCGTTGCTTACACCTAATAATGTTGCGCTAAGTAACACTATGGATGAAATACTTTTGTAAGAAGTCATACTTTTTCCTTGTTGAATAACATTAGTTCATTTTTGCTGTTGAGTAGATTGTGGGCAATTCGCAGTTCATTGGTTTTTGCACCTAAAAGCACAAGACCTCAAAATGATGCAGCGAATGCTTACCTCAACTTACGCAGGAAATTTTTGATAGTTGCAGCAGTTTTAAAATCAATGCAAAAATAATATTCAACTTGAAAGGGGTATGGCTTTTGATTACATAGAAGGTATTCTCGGTCGCGGGCTCTACGCGCCTGACCTATCGCAGTTGGTCAAGCCAATAAACTGATTTAAGTATAAATACAACGGTCACTCAATTAGAACTCGTACTCAATAGCAAAACGAAATGTATGGTTTTTACCCGAATGCGCTATTTCAGTAATAAAACCGGCATCCCACTTAATTTGCTTTTGACCTTCTATGCGATAAACGCCCATAAAGCCAGGACCAATCCCTATAAAATCTTCGCCAGCATAAATTTCAATTGAAGGCTGTATTTCAGGCAAGTATCGGTATCGGTATTGTAATCGAAACTCACTTTCCCACTCACTTTCAATACTCTCGCCCCACTCTCGAATAGCAAAGAGATTTAAAGTAAGACTGGTTCTGCCAAGTTCTTTTTCAAACAAAAGGCCAAGAGAAGCTTCATAGTTATCTTTTGCGTCTTGTTTTTCGAGCTCTAGCACCCAACCCCAGTCGGCCCAGTATTGACCTTGCTGCGTCATCATCCAGCGAGTTTCAATTTCGTAACCCGATAATTCAAAATCGTTTTGCTCATTACGCGTTCCTATGGCATAAAATTCAAGCGCAACTGTTTCCCAAAATGCATGCCCGTAACCAAATCGTTGAGTCAGTAAATTAAACTCATCTGTTTGACTTGACATAAAACGCCATTCAAACTCTCTTTCGTTGGCTGTAACGTATGGATGATAAACTTTGTCCACTACCATTCCATCGGCGGATACCTTGGTGATCATGCCGAAGGTAAAAGCGAGAAATAAGCTGATAAGAAGGCATATTCGGTTCATTTTTGGTTACCCTCGCGATACGCGGATTGATCTTGCCTATCTACAAGTATTTTTAATAAAAGCGGCAATAGAAAAGTGATAAGGTAAAGCCCAATTAAGCGGACGTTAGGGGATGATTCGTAGCCTATTAAAGCGTGAAGCGCATGGCCATACTCTGACGCGTTGCTAATCAAAGCTTGCAGACTGAAAAGCGCGGGCGCGTCATCAATTATGTCCACTTGCGATAACAAACCAATTACCTGACTGACCTGACCGGCCAAAAAAGCAAACCACAAGCCATAAAAGAACACGGACCTGCCAGACAATAACAACTCAGAGAGGATAAATCTGAGTAAAACGGTAAAGCTTATGCATATCCCCAAGCCCAAAATACAGGCAATGAGAATGCTTGGCAGATTATCTGAATACTGCGCAAAAACGCCAAAATAAATCAGGAACTCCGCGCTTTGGATCGCGGTAAATAGCACGAGGGAAATGCCCAGTAATAACGCGCGCAAGCCAGACGTAAGGAACTGCGTAAACACTGTAATCAAAACTAAACTCAGCCAAACGAATATCAGCGCGGCAGCGCTTGATAATTCAATTCCACGCCCTTCAAAAATCTCACTTATGTACTCGGTAGTGACGTAAATCAAAAGCGTAGCAACTACAGTGCCTACACTTATCAATTTCTTCCAGAAATGCGAAAACAGATTTGTGTTTATGGGCATATTGCTGATGTATGCAAACAAGATAAAAATAGGAAGTAAATCTCGTAAAAAGATAACGACAGTGTTGGAGATCATAGGCTTTCTTCCTCTACTATCACATATCCTCTGGCAGAGTTAGGGTGATATTCACCAAAAAATTCGTAGCGGCCAATCGGCAAGGGGCCTATAAAAATGCTAGCTTCACGTTGAGCAAAAATCACTCGTTCACGATTCAAGTCAAAACTATCAAACTCCTCAGCAGTTTCGTCTTTGTTCTCAATAATAATTTTCACTTTTGTATTAGGAGGAATACGCAGCTTGCTTGGTGAAAAGACATGATTTTCAAGCACCAAGCGATAGATTGGTGTTTCAGCTAGAGCGGGCCTGGCAAACATAAAGGCGCTCAAGCAAATAAAAGCACCTAATTGTTTACCGCGAAACTTCATCTATATCACCATGTGCCGAAAAACGAATACAAGTTTTCAAGCCTCCTAACGCTGATTTAGAACAGCGTATTTCTCCTTTGTGCAACGATACAATATGTTTTGCAATAGATAAGCCCAAACCAGAGCCTTTTACGCGAGATTGTTCACTGTCTATTCGATAAAAGCGTTCAAATATCTTATTAAGAACTTCATCTTTTAAGCCTTGACCAGAATCTTCGATACAAATATCTACATATTTTTCATTATCGGCCTCATCAGAGGCCAGAGAGACCAAAATCCGGCTTCCGATACCACTATATTTAATGGAATTTTTAATGATGTTTTCAAACAAAGTAAACAGAGCAAAATACTCTCCCATCACTGTAGCATCTTGCCCTTCAAGCGAAATTGTTTGTGAGTTTGCGTCAATTTGATGAAAATTTTGTGCAATAATTTCCTGTAAAAGCAGTGCCAGGTCTACGGGCTTTAGTTTTTGTTGAAATTGCTCAGGTGCAAATCGGTACAAGGCAATCATTTGTTCTATAACATGAGCTTGTCGCTCAATATTCGCTTTAAGCTCATCGATTAATTCGCCAGTTAAATTACCGGCATTAAACTCTTGTTCGATGTTGTGAGCGGTTAAACTTAACACACTCATTGGTGTTCTAAGTTCGTGAGCAGCGTTTGCACTTATCTGTTTTTCTCTTTCAAACGCTTGATCAAGTCGACTGAATAAGCTGTTGAGTCGATGTATTACAGGTTTTAACTCCTCAGGAGGTGAAGGCACGTCTATTTCAGACAAATCATCCGCGCTTTTTTGTCTTAACTGTGTCGATAAAAATGTTAGGGCACCTAAACTTTTTTGAATGATGTAGTAAATCAGTATCGCAATCAGTGGAATAGCCAGAATGATTGGCTGGAGGGTGACTAACAATATTTCTTCTGCTGAATTACTCCGCAGGTTTAAGGGCTGAGCTACAATTACCAATGCATAGTCCGATTCGGTGGCATAGGTTCGCCACCGTTGTCCGAAAAAAGTGGCTTCGCCAAAAGTATTTTTATTCACCCTGATTGGATCTTTTGGTGCATTTTGACTGGCACTTATAACCTGCTCGTCCTGAATAAGCTGAAATACAATATTGCTGTCGATACTTGATGGAAAAGTTGATTCCTTTCCTGTCATGCTCGATAGAAAATTTGCGACGGATAGCAGTTCTTGATCAAACACAGTATCCAGTTGATTCAGGCTATTTCGATAACCCTGAAGTGCGGCAAAAAAGGTCGCTAGTATGACGGTCGAAATAATAAGACTCGTCAATTGCTTTTTTATCGACACTAAGGTTTTCTCACTATGTATCCGACTCCGCGGATGGTTTGAATAAAACCGTCGGGGAGTTTTTTTCTTAAATTGTGAATATGCACTTCTATGGTGTTACTACTGACTTCTTCACCCCATTCATAAAGCTTGCTTTCCAACTGATTTTTTGACTGAATTCGGCCAGCATTCTCAATAAGTGTTCTGGCGATCATGTACTCTTTGCTTGAGAGTTTCAATTCTTCGTTATTAATAAAAACGAGCTGTGCCTTGGTATCCAAGCTGAGCGAGCCAATCGTAATTTTTGATGATAAGCCTGTGCCCAGCCGTCGTTCGATCACGCGAATGCGTGCAAGCAGTTCTTCTATATTAAAAGGTTTGGCAAGGTAGTCTTCAGCCCCTAGATCCAAGCCTTTGACTTTACTATCAATCCCGTCTCTTGCTGTAAGGATCAAAACAGGTAACTCACAAAGCGTGTTTTTAAGCTGCTGAAGAACATCGAGGCCATCCATATCAGGTAAACCTAAATCGAGTATTACCATATCCGTATCTTCAGGATGCGCGGCAGTAATGGCTAGCTTGCCTGTTTTAACCCAGTCCACCACATACTTTTCACGCTTTAGGGACTGCTTTAGTCCCTCAGCGAGCGGAATATCATCCTCAACCAATAAAATTCGCATTTGCCTCTTTTACTTTTTCGATTTGCTTTCAGTTTTGGCTAACAGCGTTTGTACTTCAGCACGACGAGATTCATCTGCTAACGGACGTTCAGGACGCGCTGGCGCTTGAAGCGCAAGGAGTAAATGCGCTTTCGCTTTTTCATATTGACCTTCATCAAATAAAAATTCAGCGTAAAAATAATTTGGGTCAATGCCGGTGGGATTCATGGCAAGTGCCTTTTCCAGCAAAGCCTTTGCCTCGTCATCATCACCAAATGCAATAGGCCAGCCTGGAACTTTATGATAGAGCACGCCCAAACTGGTATATGCCGATCCATCTAATGCACTTTCGTCTATTTCCAAAGCTTTTTCAAACCATTTTTTAGCTTGCTTGGCATGTGAAAGTGCACCTAAACCACCTTTCGCTCCCGCATAGCTCGACTCAATAATGCCATACCAGACAAAAGGCTCAGCCCTCTCGGGGTAAGCGCTCTGAAACGCTTTAACCTGGTTTACAAGCGCTTCAAACCCCTTTTCTTGTGCATCATCTGCCAATGTATAATTAACTCGCGCCCATTCGTGCTGAATGTTCAAAAGCTCTTTATCAAAGCTTACTGATGTTTGCGCGAGCACTGATTGACTCATTAACAGACCAAAAAACAGTGTTAAACAATAATTCTTCATAAGTGTTCCTCTTTTTTAGCAAAAATGGTATTTGCCTCGTGACGTGTGAAATACAGACGCCAAGACCAGTATTTGTTAACAAGCATTCACAGAAATTGCTTTATCAACGGTAATTTCGATTTCATTGCTTTATCAACAAGTTTAGGCAAGACGGCATTTACTTTTACAAACAGCTTTTCTGGCCAACCAACGGTTGCCTCCCGTTTATGACTTTGTAAAAATTGGATAAACTCATTGGCCACAAATTCGGGTGTATCTACGGTGTTTTTTAAGGCCCGATTCATTTGCTGAACTTTGTCTGAATTAATGCTGGTGTGAGTTGCCCGTGGTGCAAAGTAAACAAAGCGATATTGAGAGTCAGCGTATTCGCGAGATAAACTCTCGGTTAATCCTCTAAGGCCAAACTTACTGGCGCAATAGCCGGCAAATCCCGGATAACCAATGTAGCCAAATGCAGAGCCAATATTTACAATGCTAAATGTCTTATTGTCTGCTCTGCTTGCATTTGCTCGGTGAGCGTTCAAAAACGCTTGAATGAACAACATCGGTGATAACAAATTTGTGGTGATAAGCTGCGTAAGAGAAGCCTCATCTGTTTGCTCGTAAGCTGAAAACTGCGAAATGCCAGCCGCATTAACGAGCAAATCGAGTTCACTGTGAGCACTTATTACATCGACAATTGCGTCGCGGTCTTTTTGACGAGTCAAGTCACCAGGTATAACGTCACTTGGTCCATGCAGTTTGCATTGTAAACCCCTTAACTTTTCCTTATTTCGACCTTGCAATAGTACCTTGTAACCATTTAAAGAAAGAGCCTTGGCAATCTCCGCGCCAATTCCACCCGATGCACCAGTAATCAAACATGTTTTCATTTTCTTCTTCCTTAGGCCGCTATTGCGTTTGCGTCAGATGCACTTAAGCTTCTAAACATATTGCCGTAAAGGATAAAGAATTTTTTCGCCGAATTGAGAACAAGCTCTTGCTCTTCGTTGTCGTCAATTTTATTCATTAAACCTTCAAAAAATTTAACGTGTTCAAGATCTAAACTTCCATGAGAACGCAAATAACTAAACGCTTTATCAGGCAAATTCAGCGCCTTTTGAATACTTTGCGCGGCATTATCAGCCATTGCTATACTGGTGCCCTCTAGCACATGAACCATGCCGAAAAATGTAAGGGGACTGATGCGAGAAATCGCGTCATAGGCATATGACACCATTAGTTCAGTCGCAAAATTAGCTTCACTTTTTCGGGCCTCTTCTTTATTAAAGCCGCATTGAGCAATGTCGTTTAATACCCATTCTTGATGGCCTAGTTCTTCCTCAATGTATTCTGCAACCGCTTCACGCAACCATTCTTTGTTATCAGGCAGTTTTGCGCCGACGGCCATGAGCAATGGAACCGTATGTTTTACATGATGATATGCCTGCGTTAAAAAAGCAGCGTAATCACTAACTTGAATATCTCCTTTAAAACACCGTTGAATGATAGGGGATGAAAGCAGATAATCTCGTTGCTCTTGTGTTTCGTTTATTAATCTTTGATAAAGGCTCATATGAAATAACTCCTAGACGCAAGTCTGGCGGTAGACCTGCTCAATTTGAGATTGGTAATAGGTGTAAATAGCATCCCGCTTTGGTCGCATGTTTTCGGTATAAAGGCCTTTAGCAACAGTCATAGGTGACTTTAAATAAATTATGGCCTGAATTTGTGCGTAATCGGGTAAGCTGTGATTGACTTGCGCAATTGCAGAATCAAGAAGGTTTTGTTTTATCGCTTTGTCTAAAGGAACGAGTAGCGCGCTTAGAAAAGGTTTGGCATCGCCAATCACTACAGCCTGAAAAAACAGGCCGGTTGCGAGCAACTCAGACTCAATCCACTCTGGAGAGATATTGCGTCCGTATGAGTTGACCAAGATATTCTTGATACGCCCTTGAATAAATAAATTGTTGTCTCGAAGTGCTACAAGATCACCAGTATAGACACTGCTTTGTCCCCACGACTGAGGCGCGTTCAAGTAACCTAAAAAAGCGTTACCAGTGACAATTAATTCTCCTTTTTCTTGACGCAACTTCAGATGAGGTAAGCATTTACCGCAGCTTCCACTGTCATCGTTCAAATGACTTAAACTAACTACAGAGGCACATTCTGAAAGTCCGTAGCCCTGACATACGGGTAAGCCAAACGCTCTGGCTCGCTGAATTTGCGCATTCGATACTTTTGCACCACCTACCGCAATAAATTTAAGGGAAGAGGGTGCTTTAAATCCTTTTGCACATGCATTGATCAAAAGTTGTAGCAATTCAGGAACCAAAATGAGGCTATTTGGCTGATGGAAAGTAATGCATTCAAGCAGTTTTTCTATGTTATTAACCCGACTGCCTGAAAATCCTCGTTCTTTGTCACTGGCTAATATGACTGTTCCACCGGCAAGCAAGGGTGCGTAAATTCCAGCAATGTTTTCGAGCAAAGTGGGCAATGGTAGCAGGCAAAGATGTTTTGGCTTGCTTATCGCGATAACTTCTACCAGAGATTTTGCAACGGTGTATTGGTTAGAGAGGCTCAAACAGACGCCTTTTGGTTGGCCGGTTGAGCCAGACGTAAAAGTGATTTTACTGGTATCTTTGGGTACATTTGGGCGGGTAGCAGCATCAAGTCGCTCTGCTTTAAGTTGTAGCGTGCAAAATGGAATGGCTTTGCCAAGCCCCAGATAAACTGAGCTGAAAATTACATCAGCGTGAACGGCTGAAAGTACTTGCGCAAATTGTTCGTCACTAAAAAATAAAGGAATGGGCGTAAACAGAATGTCAGCTTTCTGGCATGCTAAATCCAGCAAGAGCCAATCGATAGAGTTCTCAGCGTATATCACAACGCTTTGCACTGATTGCCCGGTCAAGCTTTGAGCAAGGGCTTCTACTTGCTTGATGAGCGCTTCATAGGTCAGCGTAGAGCTATCATCACAAACAGCAATTGACTCAGGTGGTTGCGAATTAATTGCCAGCATCAATGGGTTCAATTTCTGCATCCCTCTGATGTGCCATAGTATGTTTCAATTTGTTTGGCAACGCGTTTTATTCGGGGGATAAGTGCATTGAACATGTCGTGGTAGGCTTTTGTTCGATTAATAGCGTGGATAATTTCTTTCGTTGAAATAGCCACTACCCGAGGTTGTGTTAAGTAATAACTGCCCCAGTTATTAATGTTGCCAGCCAGCTTTTCTGCTTTCGCTTCTGCCAGTTCATGCAAGGGTATACCTGCGCCCTTGATAATATCTTGAACCCGCTGAGTTGCACAAAATGTTAAATAACGGTATTCGTTCATAAAGAGCGAGACGCCGCTTGTAAGCAAAAGAGGCAATGCAAACCTATTCGTATTACTAAACAGGTGTCCAACTTCGGCAATCTGAGATCGTTGAACTAAGCGATTGATGCCTGCAAGCTCTGCTTCGATTGGTCGCTTCAGATATTGTTCAATGAAAAGCCGGTCGTTTGCACTTCGAATACCAAGTGCGGCTTTATATTCTCCGCGTCTTATCGCGATAAGTATAGGCATTGAGATTTTAATATTCGCACCATATACCCTTAAAAATCCATTTTTGATGAAGCGCTCTACGTTAGCGCGATCGCTCGTTTTCTTTTGATAGGCTGAAATCTCGAAAGCATATTTAGTTGCCTTTGCACACTTGCTGTCTGTCAGCACAATATTGTTCTGCTGCAATTGTGAGGGCATTCCATTATGTTTGATTTCAAACGAAGACTGCATTTTTCGCTCCCATGGACATCATGCCAGTCACTTTAGAGGATGAACCTTAGGAAAAGCTTAAGACAATAAAAATAAATGAAATGATTTAAAACGCATCTATAAGCCAGTTATCTATGCGGTGCAAAAGACATAAACTTTTCTTTCAAGGACGACAGAAGAGGACGTAAACTGTGCCTGCGATTAATAAGCGAGCAATTAATTACCAAGGGCTGACCATACTAGAGCTACTTATTACCCTTGCGATTGCCAGCATTGTATTTATGTTTGTGATACCGGGAGCCGGTGATATTTTAAAGCGCAGTCAAATGGTGGCTGAACTTAACGATTTAAATGCAGCGCTGCGTTATGCGCGATTTCAGGCAATTGACACTCACGCATGGGCGACCGTTTGTCCCGCCGAAGATTTAAAAACCTGTGATGTATCTGATTGGAATCAAACAAAAATTGTATTTGCAGATGATAATTTCAATGATAAACGCGATGAGGATGAAACGCTTTTTCGCGTTATCGAGCCTGTCAACAAGGGCTTTAAAATAGAAGGTCCGAGGCGTGTGATTCGTTTTTATGAAGAAGGTATATTGGGAAGCCCGGCCAGTCTTCTAATTTGCAGTAAAGATGACCGCACGCAGTTTAACAGAGGCTTATTTATTAGTTTACAAGGCCGAGTTCGCTTGAGTAGAGACGAAAACAAGGACGGTATCCATGAAAGAAGCGCAGGACGACCAATTATCTGTTCTTCTTGACGCTGTGACCATTCTGCGTGAATCTTATGCGCCCGCCTCGCAACGGGCACATGCCTTAAAGGTGTGAAGTGGCTAAATTACTTCCAATCAGGACTTTCTTATGAGAATCATCAGGGTTTGGTGATATTGAGTCGGCCTCAAACGCTAAGCTTAACTTTTCTATTTTTAGAGTCGACTCAAGGTTTCTATCGTTGTCTAAAATTAGGACAAGCGAAGTGAATGCGTTGTCGATAAAGTTTGATACATCGATTGTTCCTCTTAAGCTTGTGCTATTTGAATATAAGCTTCTGTCACCGTAGTTTTGGGTTCCGGCAAGCTGTATTGTTCTGCTTCTGCTTGGGTCGGTATCGTTCTCAAACGCAAAACCTACAATTTCTGGCATTTCGCCTAGCACACTAATTTCATAGCTAAGGCTGAGAGAATCATTTGATGAAACCTCAGAAGGCAGCGGAAATTCTAACCAGGTATTGCCTCGTAAAAACAGCGATGAATCGCTTACAAAGTGATCGTTATCTTCATCCTGGCTGCCATAAGAAATAAGTTGTTCAGCTCCTTGAATCACCGACAATTCAATATTCGAGTCATCGGACTGTAATCGACTGAAGTTAGGAATGACATCGTTACCTTCTATATCTAAAATGACATTATCCTGCTCAATAAGCCTGTTTATGGCCTCTAAATTACCACTAAGTGGATGAAGCTTTTCATACATATCGTCCAAGTACAGCTCTATATTTCCAGTAGTAAGATTAATCACGGCATCATTACTGTAGTGATTGCCAGTGTAGGCTTCTCTGTCATAAGACGGATAGCCCCTGTTGCTTCCATTAAACCCTGAAATTGCATAAATATTGTTTTGTGAGTTGACCCAGAATGTTGAATCTCCTCTTATGCGCCCTGGCGCAATGCCGTTGCCGCCTGTGTAGACTAAATTATGATACAAAAAGCTCTGTCCTTCTGGCGCAGCAAACAGGCCACCCATTTTAAACGCGGCCCATTTTGAATCTCTATCATCACCTAAATCATGGATCGTATTGTTGAAAATGAAGCTAGGACCATGCATATTGGGTGCAAGGCTGATGCCGCAATAACCTTGTGTTATTTCATTGTCGTAAACCAGGACATTGTGCTGCCCCCCATCGAGCTCTAGAATATCATCGTTTGCATACGCCAAATAGTTTCCGTAAATGGCAGAATCTCTAATAAACCCGCCGGTTCTGCTGACATTTGACCGACTCTCAATGACATCGTTGAAACGTTTGTCCTCACTGCCGTAAAAGCGGTTGTTGCGAATAATATATTGTCCTTGCAGTGACGGATTGTTGTGCTTTGCGTTTACTAATAGGGCTGAGGAACCATTAGGGTGCCCATAACTCCAGTTGTTAGCTCCCATATTTGGAGAAAATATTTCGCAATTCTCTACGGTTACCACGCCTGAGCGCTGCAGGTAGATCCCGGCATCGTAATTAATTGGGTTTGTACTTGTTTCATCTTCATATCCCAGTCCGTCTCTATAGACTGTTGGGCTTCGACCAAAGCCACTAATACGACAATTATCAATCCAAATATTGCTGGCGTTTGAAGCGAAAATGCCAAATCGGGCCGCGTGTTCGATGGTAATGTTTTTAAGGAGGACATATTCCAAAGCACCAATGGAAACAGCAAATGTTGAATCTTCGTCGCCCTCAATTACCACGTTACGACCGTCAATAACGGTGTAAGCTTCTGGCGTGCCAGAACTTACAAACTGCTCAAGATCGATTGAACCTCCCGTGTAAAAATCTTCCAAATATAGAACGGTGGGAGCAAGCGCCGGATAATCAACTCGCGTCAAAAAATGTAAATAATGGACCTCAGTTGAATCAGCTGAATCCACAGTCAGTCGCACATCGTAATCCGTTGATGCCTGCAAATGAACCATGCTGGTGGTAAATGCAAAATTCACTGAATCCCAGATAAACTCGTGTGCTGGCCGCCAATGTGTCTCGGTTGATGCCTTGTATTCTATTCGTAGAACATCGCTTTCGTTGTACTCAAAAAATGTCAGACTCGCTGAATGAATAAGCGGCGTAATTGTATAGCGGTCTGCATCAATGGTTGTACCTTGAGAAACAAGCGCTGTCGTGACTGAATGGACGGGGCTCGAATAAACAGTTGAACAAATAAAAACAGTAAGACTGAAACAGATAATGATAAATTTGGAATAATAAGACATACGTATCAATTGGCTCGAACTTTTCCAGAAGGTTTGATTTGAAAGCCATTACAACAAACTCACTCTTGAGGTGTAATCAACAGTTCAGACAAGTAGGTATAAAAACAAATACTCATTAGCTGTAAAGGGACTGAATTCGAAGGATAAAATTGAAAAGCAAAACTGGGTTAATTTATAACAAGGCAACCTGGCATCAATACTGGGTGACGATTTTTTGAGCCGTTCTTACACACAAGCGTATTAGCTGTAACAATAGTAAATACAGGTGTCGTGCGTGTGCTTAAGTGGTGCTTAAATCCTCTGGTTTTTTCAGTAACTTTTACTTTGTCTTTAATATTAATATGTGGGGCAGCTTCTGATGCCAGAGCGGCAGATAGCGCACCCCCTGAGCGTGATCTAACCGGCTTTGAAGCAGCGGATGAGGCCCAGCCGCTTTGGGAGTTTGGTGTAGGTGGGGGAGCCATAGAGGTGCCTAATTATCCGGCCTCCAGCGAGCGAAACTTTGTCGCTTTGGCTTTGCCGTATGTCATTTATCGAGGTGATGTTTTTAGAATTGGCGGGGGCGGCGGCGCGCGCGCGGTGGTAGTGGATGAAAGTGATTTTGAGATAGACTTCTCGCTTGGTGGTGCATTTGCGGCCGATAGCGATGATAAGACTGCACGGGAGGGTATGCCTGAGCTAGATTTTTTATTCGAAATTGGCCCTCAATTGATTTACAAAGTAAAAGATTTTGAATTTGCAGACGGTGGCAACGGGCGCTTGAATCTGCGGGTTCAGGCAAGAGCCGTATTTTCTACCGATTTTGAACGCATTGATGATCGTGGTTTTGTATTTGAGCCTGAATTATCTTATCAGCAACGCGGACGCTTATTTGAAGATACTGCACTTAATGCATCGCTAGGATTAGTATTTGCCACTGAAAAACTTCACGATTATTTTTATCAGGTTGATGAAGAATTTGTCACGCCAGACAGACCAGCATTTGATGCCTCGGGCGGCTTTTTAGGTGCTGAGGCTTCTTTGGGTTTTTCATTCCCTCTCACCGAGAATAGCCGAGGCTTTATTGGCGGCAGTGTGCGTTATCATGCAGGCGCTGCCAACGAAGATTCCCCCTTATTTGAAAAAGACATCACCTATAGCATTGGCCTGGGATTTGTCTGGCGCTTATATGAAAGTGAGTCAAGAGCGAGTTGGTAATGTAAACAATTAAAGGAGTAAAAAACAATACACGAAATGCGATATAAGCGAATTTGCTCAAGCTTAGCGCCTTTATGCACGATAACCTTGTTAAGCAATCAAGTTTAAGTAACAAAGCAAAGTTATAAAGCTAAGTTATAAATTCTGAAAATCGTTAAATGGAGGCAAGGTGTATACATTATCGCAAGTGCATATTGATATGGCTCGCAATTCAACTGACGATTTTAATTTATTCCATGACCAGTTTCGCTGGAGTTGGGTCAAGCAAAATCCCTTTAAAGGGCCTATCGCCTTAGGTTTCCAATTAGGCTGTTTTATTGAGACTCACATTCCTCAAAACTCTCCACACATTACAGTAGATATGCTGCGTTTTAGTACCTTTGAATTTAACTTTGCCAATGCTGTAAAGGTTGGGGACAGTCTTGATGTAGCCATTAAAAAGGGTCGGCTCACTGACTCTGAGCATGGCAAGCAATATTCCTCTCGGGTATGTTTAAAAGCAAATGGCAAAGCAGCAATTATAGGTTTTAAAAGAGACGGCGAGTTTCCCACGCTTAACCTGGAACTCCCCGAAATATTATTATCGGATATCAAAACAGCACCAGACCGGCACTTTATTTTAGGCGGTGAATACTTTTTAAAACGCAAGTGGATGATTGTTGGAAACGCAAAAAACTTCTTGTTGAGTGCGTTTGCTGATCAAACGGTATTTATCGATGAATTTGCCAATAAGGTCAGCTTTCCGCAAATGTACCCCCTTGCGCTATTATCATCAGCCTTGTTAGAGCGAGCACAGGCGGCCGATTATGATCTTGTGCAAAATCCGCTGATTTATACCTCCCAGCATCTGAGTGTAGACAAGGTGCAGTTAAAATCGTTGCGCAGTAACGACCCTTTGCATATTTTGGTGCGCGAGCCGCTTATTAAAGCAACAGGTGAACAACGTTTTGAATGTTTGGCTTATGCAAATCAGCAAACGCCATTGTTTACTGCCCAGGTCGACTTGATACCTGTTTCGCAGCTTTTAAATAAATAGCTTCACGCAAAAAATCCCAAACAAAAAAAGCGACGATAAACTCGTCGCTTTAATCCAAACAAGCTATATGATTTTGCCTAGAACGATAAGCTTACTCGTCCGTAAACAAAGCGTCCGGTAAAGCCGAAAGGTGAAAATCCACTATATGCGAATAGACGAGAGAAAGTAGTTACATCTTCGACGTTCTCGCGCGTTGGATCAGGATAAACATCAAAGACGTTATTTGCACCTACAGTAAAGGCCAGGCTCTCTGTAAAGTGGTAGGTTGCGTCAATGTCTGTTACCCATTTCTCTTCAAGTACTTCATTTCTGGCGGGTATGTCAGAAACATCCTGCACTTCACCATATCGCGTTGTGCGCAATGTTGTTTCAAAATCTTCATAGGTCCAAGAAGCGCTCAGATTCACTTTATTTTCAGGTGCGCCTACTTCAAAGCGACGTAATTCAACACCTGAAAAAAGATTATCTTGATCAAATCCCGCACCTTGAAGGACATCGGGTGGCGCAAGTACATCTGTCACTTCATTGTCGTTAATATTGATACCCGCATTAAATAACCAGCTTCCTGCGCTATCTGTATTTAAGGTATAACTACTGACAATATCCACACCTTTGGTTTCAGTATTGATAGCATTTAAGAAAAAGCGCGCTCGGCTTGCCCCTGTGCCTTCGAGTAATGCTTCGATGTTGGGGCCCGACAAGTTATTCGACAACACAATACGATCATCGATTTCGATTTGATAAAAGTCTACCGTCAAATTGAAGTCTGCAGTAGGTGAGTAGGTAAAACCAGCGCTGTAGTTAGTGGAATCTTCCGCATCCAGCCCGGGACTGCCGAGTGCAAGCGCTACATCGCTAGATGGCGCAAAGGTTCCTGTTTCAGTTGGCACAGCGTCAACAAACACTGTTGCTACAGAGGTAAAGTATTGCTGCTGCAGTGATGGCGCTCTAAACCCTGTTGAAACAGAGGCTCTTAAAGCAAAAGACTCAGTGAGCTGCACGCGATGCGCCATTTTCCAATTGGTTGTACTGCCAAAATCAGAATAGTCTTCAAATCTGGCAGCAAGCGATACGTTCCAGTTTTCAAGCACATCGGCCTCAAGGTCGATATAAACGCTGTAGCTATCGCGCGAGTTATCACCTGCCGACTCAGGTGTAAAGCCGGGGAAGACCTGCGAACCGCTGGCACCAAAAGGACCATTTACCGGATCTGTGCGAGTACCGCCTGGTCCAAAAGTGCCTTGCTCATAGGAAGCCGGTTCACCTGCGCGAATTTCGTAACCTTCGCGACGGTATTCAAGACCAAGCGCAACGTTCAAATCGCTGTACAAACTGTCGAACGCGACAAGTCTTGACGCATCAACATTAAATAAGGTTTGATCATAGGTTAAGCCACCTGCATCAAAATCGGTGGGACTTGTTGGGCCAAGCGATGTGTTTAGCGAATTTACAACACTGTAATCAAGTTCATTGTATCCGTGATTTAGCGACACATCGTACAACCAGTTTTCTGATTCGCCTTTAACCCCACCCACTAGTGAAAAGTCGCTAATATCTGTTTTTATGTTAGGCAAAAATCCGCTTTGATAAATTTGTGTGACGTTTCGGCTATCTTGCGCGCGACGATAAAAGCCGCCTGCTTTTGAGTTACGCTTGCTGGTGGCACCAAATGCATAAAACTCCAAATTATTAGACAAGCTTTTTCCGGCGTTAATGAACAGGGCCATATCTTCAACCGCACCATTGCCAAAGTTATGGTTGTAGCGATTAAAGCTAAGCTCACGCGGGTCCAGGCTGCCGTCGGGTAAACGAGCATAGTTTTCTCGCTGGTCGTAATCAGAGCGATTGGCTTCTGCTCTGTCACGGTATTCGGCAGCAAGATGCACAAATCCGTCGTCGCCCCACTCAAAGCCAATATTGCCGCGTAATGTGGTGGTGTGTCCGTCTCTCACCTCTCGCTCGTCACCTTCTGTAAACGCTAAATTTCCATCAGGCCCAATAGCAACGCCTTCTAAATTCGGTACGCCTTCCATGGTTGACACGTTCGCGCCATAGATGACAGAGAATTCACCCCCTTCGCTCTGATCTTTAAGCACAATATTAATAACGCCCGCAATTGCATCGGAGCCATACTGAGCTGCCGCGCCATCGCGCAGTACTTCGATACGTTTAATTGCATTTGCCGGTATCGCATTTAAATCTACTGCAGAGGAACCTCTCCCCGCTGAACCATTAAGGTTTAAAAGTGCGCTTGTATGGCGTCTTTTTCCGTTAACCAAAACGAGGGTGTGATCTGGTGCCAGTCCGCGCAAAGAGGCTGGACGGATATGGTCAGTTCCATCCGTAATGGACGGCTGCGGAAAGTTGAAGCTGGGCAACAAGGTATTTAAAATCATGTTTGTTTCGGTCAGACCCGTTGCAGCAATAGCATCAGCATCGATAATATCAATAGGTACTGCGCTATTTTCCACCGTCCGACCGGCTCGGCGTGAACCAATGACGGAAATATTTTCAACGCTGTCTTCCAAACTTGCGCTAGCTGCTAGTTCGTCATCACTTTGCTGGGCAAGTGCCTGCGGTATGGCAAAAGATAAGGCACCTAATGCCACGAAAGTGGCAATTTTGCTTTTTCTAAAAGGCAATGATCTTGATTGATTTTTCAACATGTGGCTTCCCTTTTTTGTAAGTGCTTATTTTTAATAAGTAGATTTATTAAATAAATGGACAAGTGAATGGCATCACTTTAGGTGGTATGCGACTACTTGCCTTGTAATTTTTTGCGCGAGTATAAATGAAATTCGTCTTATTTAAATTAAGTATTATTGTCGAATGCGTGCAAATTGAAACGACTAAGGCCTTGATAAAGATTATAATTTTATATTATTTAATATGCCATCAATACCAAGTATAGTCGATGTACTGTAAATTTCACCGGCTTTTACGTTTAAAGAATTTAGTAAAAGCGATTCAGTCACTTGTTGAAGTTCATTCGCACTTGAACCACCCGCAGGCGCCGCGACTGAAAATGCGACTGTGCAGGTCAGATGCTCTGCTGCATGTGGATGTCTTGCCATAAAATGAGGATGAGCGAATTTTTGCTGAATTTGTCTGGCTTTTAGCGCCGCTCCAGGAATACTGCAGTCAGACAACAACAGGGCAAAGGTGTCTTCGCCAACCGATGCAAACAAGTCACCCGGGCGCGCACCAACGCTGCATAAGTCATCCGCAAGGCTTGCAGACACCGCAAAATACTCATCATTTCCGTAGTTTTTTTTCACCTCATTTAAATTTTCAACATGTATGTAAATCAGTGAAAGGTGGTGCCAATATCTCGCGCAGCGCGACCACTCCTGATTAAGCACTTCTTTAAACTTGGCTTCATTTGGCAAATGAGTTAAGGGATCAATATAGATGAGTGATTCTAAACGTTTGGTTTTGTGGTATTGCTCAATGTGTCGATTCAGCCTTGCGACTAATTCCGCCATCACCGGAGGTTTTGCCATAAAGTCAGCACCGCCACTGTCAAATGCCTGAGAGCGAACTGAGGGGCCAGAGAGCGAGGATAGAAAAATAACGGGAATGTCGCTTAAATAGCGCTGTTCTTTAAGTCGGATACAAAAATCGATGCCGTCTTCGTTAGACATCATTACATCCAGGATGATCGCGTCAGGTAGAGGAGCGCGATTCAGCAATTCCCAGGCTTTATCAGTTGAAGAAGCGAAACTCATGGTAAAATGCTTAGATAAGCCGTTGGCATAAAGCTTTAAATCAAGCTCATTATCATCAACAACAAGTACGCGATAATGTTGTTGTTCAATTTTGTCTGCCACTAATTCCATGTCAAATTCCTTCTTCGGTGCGACCATTCAAACTCACCTGGTATCAAAACACTTTATCGATACTTACGACCTACGTTACACCAGCCACGATAAGTGCACAATTTATATTCGATACTAAATGGATACTAACTTGTTTTTCATACGGATTAAATTTGTCACTATTTTGATTATGACCACATTCCAACTAGTAAGTTAACAACATAACGCTATAATACGCCACTTATCTTTTCACGCCTCAGCAACTTGAGTAGAGGTAGCACATGAATCAGCAGGAAAATCAAGCCCAAACAGCCTGGTCAATCGAAGACGCAGAGCGCACCTATGGTGTGTCAAGTTGGGGCGGCGGCTATTTTGAAATCGGTAAAAATGGAAATATCCATGTGATCCCCGATCCCCGTCTAAACGATGTTCGCATCGACATGAAAGCGGTTATAGACGAAATACGTGAAGAAAATATTCAATTTCCTGTGGTGGTTCGCTTTCATGACGTGCTGCGCTCACAGGTAGTAAATTTAAACGAAACGTTTAGAGAAGTCATTAGCGAAGCCGGTTATCGCGGAAAATATCGCGGTGTATACCCTATTAAAGTCAATCAAATGCGAGAAGTGGTTGAGGAGATAGTTGATGCAGGCCAGCCTTACGATTATGGTTTAGAAGCAGGTTCAAAGCCTGAGCTTTTAGCGGTGCTTGCCTACAACAACAATCCCAATGCCTTGACGATTTTAAATGGCTACAAAGATGAAGAATTTATCAAGCTGGCTTTGCTTGGTCGCAAGCTCGGTCGCAAAGTTGTGGTTGTTATTGAAAAATTCAGCGAACTGACCTTGCTTATTAAGGTCGCCAAGCAACTGGATATATCTCCCATCGTGGGCTTGCGCGCTAAAATGCAATCCAAGGGACAGGGGCGTTGGCAGGGCTCAAGCGGTGAGCGAGCAAAATTTGGCTTAAATATCTCTGAAATTATAAAAGCAGCCCGCTTGCTTGAAAAGGAGGGTATGGGCGAGTGCCTTAAACTGCTTCATTTTCATATTGGTTCACAGTTACCAGAAATTCGCGCGATCAAGGATGCGGTTAATGAAGGCGCGCGTATTTATGCCGAACTTGTGAAGATGGGCTTTGCCCTGGAATATGTAGATGTAGGAGGGGGTTTGGGCATTGACTATGATGGAAGCAAATCTACCGCTGATTCATCCAGAAATTACAGCGTGCGCGAATATGTTGCCGATGTGATCTACGGTATGCGCGAAATGTGCGACCTTGAGGGCGTTGAGCATCCTAATATTGTAACTGAGAGCGGGCGAGCGATAACCGCTCACCACAGCTGCGTCATTACAGAAGTGGTGGGGGAAATCAAACCCGATGGCGCTCACATTGACACCAGCGCGGCCGACACGGATCATTTCTTACTGAAAAATATGCGCGATCTGGCTGATCATTTAGACGATGAGATCAATTACCAAGAAGTGTACAACGATGCGACGCAATATAAAGAGCAAGCCTCAGATGCCTTTAAGCTGCGAGTGATCTCTTTAGAAGAACTCGGCAAAATTGAAACTTTATATTGGAGCATCATGCGCAAAGTGAAGCAGTTTTATCGTGGTGCAGAGTTTGTGCCCGAAGAAGTGCAGTCTTTAGATTTTTCACTTTCATCTCAGTACCTGTGTAATTTTTCCATTTTTCAATCAGCAGTGGATAGCTGGGCGATTGACCAGATACTGCCTGTGGTGCCAATTACCGGTTTGCACACCCCTCCGGTGAATGACGGCTCTTTGGTTGATATAACCTGCGACAGCGACGGTAAAATCGATAAGTTTGTTATTGAACATGCGATTGATCATGTACTTCCGATGCCAGCCTATTCTTCAGATGAGCCTTTTTATCTTGGGCTTTTCTTAACAGGGGCATATCAGGACGTAATGGGAGATATGCACAACCTGTTTGGTCGTTTAAATGAAGTACATATATTTAGTTATGATGATGACCCACAAGACTTTTATATCGAAGAATTTGTGAAAGGTTCGAGCGTGGAGCATGTATTGTCAGTAATGCAGTACCATCCAAGCTCGATGGCTATCGATATCAAACGTCAAATAGATAAAGAAGTGTCGATAGGCAATATCAAGCCGCGCGAAGGCGTAAAATGGACAGACTTTTACGAGCATTGTTTGGCAGGCTACACCTACCTGAATACCGACAAAAAGTAAAACTGCAGCGCACGCTAAAAATCAGTTATACCAAATCCTGACCGGTACCAAAGGGCGAAAACGATTTTACACGATTTCGCCCGTCTTTTTTTGCGTCGTAAAGCGCTTTATCTGCTTGGTCAATTAATTTGCTTGGTGTGATTTTCATCAGCGGGATAACGCTTGTTACGCCAATACTCACCGTAAGGCTACGCAAACTGGTGAGTTTTGTAGTTGCGTGCTCGAGCCGCTGATTTTGGATAAATGTTTGTAATCTAGTTGCAAAAGCGTGGGCACCTTTCGCATCAATGCCAGGTAAAATAATAGCAAATTCTTCACCACCGTAGCGCGCCACTAAATCCCCTTTTCGATTTGCCTGCCGCTCAATCATGTGAGCAACATCAATCAGACAGTTATCACCCGCCACGTGTCCATAATGGTCGTTATATTCTTTAAAATGATCCACATCCAACAAAATGAGAGATAGCGATGTATGGTTTCGATAAGCTCTGCCTAGTTCAACTTCCAGCATCTCATCAAAATAACGGCGATTAAATAAACCGGTTAGTGAATCCCGCCTGGATATTTCATATAACTGCTGCTCTACCTGCTTACGCTTTTCGATTTCTTGCTGATTAATATAATTGAGCTCAATAGACTTAATAAAAGCTCGATTTACGTTTCTTATTAACATTGCAATGATGGCGCAAAATGCCAGCATTGCTACCGCGATTAATTTAGCGTCTGTATTGCCATAGATAAGGAAATAGGCTGAAGTTACTAAGTTCAGCGGTAAAACCATGCAGTACACTGCATACATGTTTGATGCATAACTGACTGATGTGGCGCCTGTTATGATCGCAACTAAAGCAAGGGTGCCAACAAGGTATTCAGGATTTTCCAGAGGCGTGACTACCAAGCATGCATAAACGTACGCTAAAGACGCAAGTACTGTGCAAACCGTCCATAGCCTGAGCCACATTCGGGGATTGTTTACTTTGCGTTTAAATTTTTTATAACAAATTGATACAGCAAAGCGAATGAAGGCAATAAAAAGCGAGCCTGCAAACCAGCTAAGAAGTAGCGTCTCGTCGGCTTCGCCATAGAGCCATATGGCGTAAATTAAGACAGTGAGTACATTTGCAACAAGCACATGCACAGACTGGGCGAACAGCATGTCGTAAATGTCTGCACGCGCGCGTTCAGTAATGCTTTGACAAGAAGGCTTAGCTAGTGAACTCAAAATGAAAATTGTCTCGGTTTAAGTGTTTCAATTATAAAATACGGGTAAACCCTGCCTTGTATCTTTATCGGCCTTTAAACAGACCTATTTACTCAGCTGCGACATCAGTAAGCATAGCTAATGCATCGGCATAAAAACAAATTTGTTTAATTATTCGACCTATGTGCAGCTCTTGGTAAAAGGCATGCTTACTGGATGGCCTGATCCCAAAAATTTGCAGTAACTTCATTGATTAAATTACTTTCTGCATTCATCAAAAACGCAAAGCCTATTCCAAGCTCCGGCGAAAATGATACATCAGCTCTATAGCCTTGTACCCAGCCGCCATGATAATTAACACGTTTTCCTTTAAAATCGTAAATTCGCCATCCAAGACCGTAATGGGCAGAACGGAGATGATCTCGCCAAAAGCGACGCCGTAATTCGTTTTTGGTTTGTACCCGGGGAAGCGTCATCTCCATCACCATTTCTTCTCGGATCACATCTGGATATTCAAGCAACATGGCCCGGATCCAAATTTCCATATCCTTTGCGCTGGCGTTTATACCTGCTGCGGGTGAAAATCGGTAGTAATCGTCTTTTACTCGCACTTTTGCCCATTTGTTTCTGGCTATTGCGGCATGCGGCTTTGCCCAGCTTTGAGAGGACTCAAGCGCCTTTCGACCCACGCTCGCATTAATACCCAATGGCTCAAAAAGTTTGGCTTGAATTTGCTTTGCATATGAAGAATCGCGATTTTCATAATGTTCTTCAATCACCCCGAATAAAGCATTTTGATAGGTATAGCAATACCCGGGCTGACACAACGGCTCCAGTTCCTGAAACTCATCCAATACGCGCTTTCGCTGATAATTGGCTTCAATCAAATTGTCGTAAGCATTTGGCATAAAGCCGGTGGATTGCCCAATTACATGACGCAAAAGCAGCGGTTTTTCGGGATATTTATCAAAATTATACTCAGGCGTGATTTCACTTAAGGGGGTTTGCCAAGCCAGTGTGGTTGCCAGCGGATTTTCTGCAGCAATTAGCGCGGCGGTAAACGTTTTTGAAACTGACGCAAGGCGAAATACGGTTTCGTTAGTAATGGCTTCACCGCGGCTTTCGGTTTTTCCGTAGGTATAGAATTTCGCCGGTTTACCCTTTTCGACCACAACAAATACAAAACCGGGGATATTGCGTTTCTTCGCCTCCTGCCGTACTTCATTAGCAAAGTCGTGCGTCCAACTTGTATCTGCGAGAGCTAAGGAGCAACATATGCTATATGATACTAAGAACAAGGCGACACGGAGTCTTTTCGTCCTTAAAAACCTTTTTAAAATATTGTTCATTCAGTTACGTCAATGCTCATTTAAGAAATACGGTAATGCTTTATTGCATGAATTGAATGTAAAGAGTGAGTTCCGAAAACAACGTGTTTTTCAAATTGATTAGCGTAGACTTCCTCTAATGAACAAAATCATAACATTAAAGTGATGACGATGTTAACGATTCAAGAATGTCAAAAAGCGAGACTTAGTAGAGACCCTAGATTTGATGGAAAATTCTTTATTTTGGTAAAAAGCACCGGAATATTTTGTCGCCCGGTGTGCAAAGTTAAAGCTCCTCTTGAAAAAAACGTTGAATATTCGCCTAGCGCCATCGACGCCATGCAGAGGGGCTATCGACCTTGCTTACGTTGTAGGCCCGACGCAGCACCGCATTCGTTTGCCTGGAAAGGGGTTAGCACGAGCGTACAGCGCGCAGTGCATTTGTTGACCACATGTTTACAGCAGGATGTCTCGACCATCGCTGCGCGCATGGGAATTAGTTCTCGATACCTGCATAAGTTAATGCAAGAGAACCTTCAAATTGCGCCTAAACGCTTTAGACTCTTACATCAAATTTTATTAGCTAAACGTCTTTTACAGGGCTCAAACATGAGTGTTGAACAAGTTGCACAGGGTGCTGGTTTTAGCAGTGCTCGCCAGTTACAAACGCATATTAAAAAAGAGATGGGTTTAAGTTGTTCACAAATCAGACAGGCTGGTAAAAATGAGCATCCTGTTACCACGCCTGAGACTCGGCTCTTTCTTTCGTACATTGGTGAATATGACTGGCCATTAATTCGAGACTTTTTTGCAAAACGTGCGGTGCATCAAAATGAACGCGTTCTTCAGTCAAGCATTAAAAAAGTGTTTTGGATAGAAAATACACCCATAGCCGTTGAGATGGAGTACTGCGCCGATGAAAAAGGCTTTGAAATAAGCTTTGATTGCAAACATTTATTGCATACACAGGCTATTATTGACCACGCAAATACTATGCTGGATTTATCTGCAAATTCTTATGTGATATCAGATGCATTACTATCTGCTGGATTACAGGCGGCTGAGATTAATTCAGGTATTCGTATTCCGGGTATCAACGACAAGTTTGAAGCAGGCGTGCGAGCCATTTTAGGGCAGCAAGTGTCTGTGGCCGCAGCCATTAATAAGCTCAACCAGTTTCAGGATGCACTTACAAATGATAGCGGCGCGTTTGTTAGACCAGAGCAGGTGCTCAAGAGCGACCTGGCCTTTTTGAAGATGCCGAATGCAAGAAAAGAGGCTTTGAAGAACTTTGCGCAGATGATGAGTGAAGACCCGAATGCAAATTTTGAAAAGTGGCTCGATATCAAAGGAATTGGTCCGTGGACAGTCAATTATGTGCGACTACGCGCCAATCGCGAAACCGATGTCTTTTTAGATAGCGATTTAATTATAAAACAGCGTATTGCCGCGTTTGAAAGCGCGGGTAGAAATTTAGACCACAAAGCGGCTGCGCCATGGCGCAGCTATCTCACACTTAGCCTGTGGAATCTGCCAAAAGCCTTGTAAGCAGTGTTGAAAAATGCGCCTTTGTTAAGGGCTATTATGAGGATATTTATAAGGAGCATCGCACCATGCATGCCAATTTATCGTTTAAGGATAGCTCATCAATTCATGATGATTTTATCGCTACAATTTTTACAAGTAGATTAAAAACACCGCTTGGCCCGCTTGAAATTGTCGCAACTGAAAGCGCTGTCACAACGGTTCGTTTTATTGATGAGGAAGCTGACAATAGCAGTATTGATAATGGCGCAACTAAAGAAAATGCGCTTAGCATCTGCGCGAAGCAACAGTTGAAAGAATATTTTGATAAAAAGCGCAAGCATTTTGACCTGCCACTTTCCCCATTAGGTACAGAATTTCAGCAAAATGTGTGGAAACACTTGCTTAAGGTGGAATACGGCACAACCGCGAGTTATTTAGATGTTGCTAAAGCAATTAACAAACCTAAAGCTTGCCGTGCAGTTGGAGCAGCGAACGGAAAAAATCCCATTGCTATTATAGTGCCATGCCATAGAATAATCGGCGCAAGTGGCATGCTCACTGGCTACGCCGGTGGCTTAGCCCGCAAAGCCTATTTACTTAAATTAGAGACGCTATAGTTTTACAGAGTAAGTATTCACTACGGTCAAATCATACTGACTACAGAATTATAAATAACTTAAAGGAACGAGATTGAAAGCATCGGAATTTGCCGAATTGCTACTACTAGGCGCGATTTGGGGCGCGTCTTTTATGTTGATGAAAGAAGCCGTGCCAGCCTTTGGGGTGTTTGCTTTGGTGGAATTGAGAGCACTCGGTGCAACGTTGTGCCTTTTGCCTCTGGTTTATGCTAAAAATCAAGGTGCTGATTTGCTGCGTTATTGGCCAAAACTATTGCTTGTAGGGCTGGTCAATACGGCTATTCCTTTTTGCCTGTTCAATTATGCACTTTTACATCTTGATGCTGGCCTTGCCGCAATTTTAAATGCCACTGCTCCCATGTTCGGTGTGCTGGTTGCCTATTTGTATTTAAAAGAATCCATAGGCTGGTGGGGCGTATTTGGTATCGCTATAGGATTTGCAGGGGTGGTGCTCATTTCTGTTGGTCAGAGCGTCAATAATCATGGATTTGAATCCTTACTTGCCGTATTTGCTGCGCTTGGTGCGACTTTATGTTACGCCTTGACTGCCAGCTATCTGAAACGGCATTTATCTCAAGCCAAGCCCTTTGCTGTTGCCGCCGGGAGCCAAATTTTTACCGCGATCATTTTGCTACCCATTGCACTATTTAATTTACCAAGCACCATGCCAAGCGCCAGTGCGTGGGCGTCTGCGCTAATTTTAGCGTTTATGTGCACAGGAGTGGCTTATGTTATGTATTTTGACCTGATTGCCAAAATTGGTGCCTCGCGAGCGATTACAGTGGGGTATTTAGTGCCTTTGTTCGGTATTTTTTGGGGCATTGTAATTTTAGATGAGGTGCTCTCCCCTAGCGCACTAATTGGCGGGGTCTGTATTATTGTTGGCGTTATGCTAGCCACCAATGCATTTGCACTTTTTAGAAGGATGCTTTACACAAAAGCTAAATAGTTGAGATTTTGTGGTTACACCGTGATGGCTTTTGTCTCAACTTGTGGAAAAAATACTGACAAATCGGTGCGCCTTCGCTACACTTTGGCCCCTAATTTATATCAGTATCCACCCTTGTGTGGCATAACATTTAGAGGATGATAAATGGCCTTATCCGTGATCATTCTGGCAGCAGGGAAAGGCACCAGAATGAAATCTGACTTACCCAAAGTATTGCATCCGCTTGCCAACAAACCGATTGTTGAACATATTATTGATACGGTGAAAGCGATTGATGCTCAAAGTATCAATTTAGTTTATGGCCATGGCGCGGATTTGCTGAAACAGGCCTTATCACACCATGAACTTAACTGGTGTTTGCAAGCTGAACAATTGGGAACCGGCCATGCAGTAATGCAGGCGCAGGAGCATATCAACGACGAAGACGATGTAATGATACTTGTTGGCGACGCACCCTTAATATCAGCTGAAACCCTCAAAAAGCTTGCCACCGTTAAACAAGAGTGCGACCTGGCTCTACTAACCGTCGATTTAGATGACCCAAACGGAATGGGCCGTATTGTAAGAGATGCAAACGAAGGCTATAACATCAAAGCCATTGTTGAGCACAAAGACGCCACTCAAGCGCAGCGCGAAATTAAGGAGATTAATACCGGGATGATGGTAATGGGCGGCGCAGACCTAAAACGCTGGCTGGGCAATCTGTCAAGCGACAATGCGCAAAATGAGTACTATCTAACAGATCTCATTGCCATGGCAGCCGCAGAAGGCAAAAGCATTCAAGCCGCACAACCCGACTGGGCAAGAGAAGTTGAAGGCATTAATAATCGAGCGCAACTGGCGTCATTAGAAAGAGCCTATCAACTTCGCCAGGCGCAAACGCTTATGCACGAGGGAGTGCATATTGCAGACCCTGCCCGTATTGACGTGCGCGGAAGCTTGAAGGTAGGTAAAGACGTAAGTATTGATGTAAATGCAGTGTTTGAGGGTGACGTTATTTTAGGTAATAAGGTGACCATTGGCCCTAACTGTGTATTAAAAAACTGTGTGATTGGCGACGAGTGCAAGATTGAAGCCTTTTCTCATATTGAACAGGCAAAATTGGCCAGTCAATGTAACATTGGTCCTTATGCCAGACTGCGTCCCGGCAGCGATTTAAGCGAGGGAGCGAAAATAGGCAACTTTGTCGAAGTGAAAAAGGCCACTATTGGCAAAGGCTCGAAAGTAAATCACTTAAGCTACATCGGTGATGCTGAGGTAGGTGAAGGTGTAAACATTGGTGCAGGCACCATCACCTGCAACTATGACGGTGTGAATAAGTTTAAAACGCAAATACACGATGGTGTATTCGTTGGCTCTAATTCATCGCTAGTTGCCCCGGTCACGATTGAAAAGGGTGCCACAATCGGTGCAGGTAGCACCATCACTAAAAGTGTTGATGCAGAACACTTGGCCATTGCGCGTGGCAAACAACGTAATATTGCTGGCTGGCAAAAGCCCCAGAAAAAAACACCAGAAAAAACCCCAGAAAGAAACAAAAACAAGTAGGATACAGTATGTGTGGAATTGTAGGCGCAGTCGCCGAGCGGAATGTTGTTCAAATATTATTAGAAGGTTTACGCCGCCTGGAGTATCGAGGATACGATTCCTCAGGGGTCGCGCTTATTCACGACAACGCGCTCAGCATTACTCGCCGAGTTGGTAAGGTAAAGGCGCTAAGCGATGCAATTGAGGCGCTAGACGACCAGGGAACAGGCGCTACCGGCATTGCGCATACGCGCTGGGCAACACACGGCGGCGTAACAGAATCAAACGCCCATCCTCATGTCAGTCAATCCCGTTTTGCCGTGGTGCACAATGGCATTATTGAAAATCACAAATCCCTTCGCGACGAGTTAAGCGCTTTAGGCTATCGCTTTACTTCAGATACCGACACTGAAACGATTGCTCACACCGTAGCAGAGCTTCGAAAAAGCACGCCTACTCTGCTTGATGCTGTGCTTGAATCGGTTAAGCGCTTTGAAGGCGCATACGGTACAGTCATCATTGATAAAGACGATGCCTCAACTATGGTGGTTGCTCGCTCAGGCTCTCCGCTCGTAATTGGTTTGGGTATTGGTGAAAACTTTATTGCCTCTGACCAAATGGCGCTATTGCCCGTCACGCGACGCTTTATCTTTTTGGAAGAGGGAGATGTTGCCGAAATCACCCGCACAAGCGTGCGCATCATTGATGAAAGCGGCAATGAAGTAGAGCGTGAAATTGTTGAATCTACCGTAGAGCACGACGCTGGCGATAAAGGCGGTTATCGTCACTACATGCTTAAAGAAATTTATGAGCAGCCCGCTGTTGTGCGCAACACCTTGCAAGGCAGAGTAAGTCCTGACGGTATAGGCAATGATGTATTTGGCGAAGGCTCTGACGCTATATTTGCGAAAACCGAGCACATCAAAATTATTGCGTGCGGTACCAGTTACCATGCAGGAATGACTGCAAAATACTGGCTGGAAGCATACGCAGGCGTATCGTGCGATGTAGAAATTGCTTCCGAATTCCGCTATCGCAAATCAGTGGTTAAACCCAATAGCTTGATCGTGACTATTTCCCAATCCGGTGAAACTGCCGATACCCTTGCAGCGCTCAAATTAGCAAAAGAAAGCGGCTACATGTCGAGTTTAGCGATTTGTAACGTTGATGGCTCTTCATTAGTTCGTGAGTCTTCACTATCGTTTATGACCAGAGCTGGTGCAGAGATTGGCGTAGCGTCAACCAAAGCTTTTACCACTCAACTTGCCGGCTTTTTAATGTTGGTACTAGCCATTGGCAAACAGAAAAACATGCCTAAGGATATTCAGCAACACATTTTAAGTGCCTTAACTGAATTACCGGCCAAGCTTGAAGAAACACTTACCTTGGCCGATGAAATTGACCATTTGGCGGAAGAGTTCTCAGACAAGCACCATAGTTTATTTTTAGGGCGAGGCGATCAATATCCTATCGCAATGGAAGGAGCGCTCAAGCTTAAAGAAATATCTTACATTCATGCTGAAGCTTACGCATCGGGTGAGTTAAAGCACGGTCCATTAGCACTTATTGATGCAGAAATGCCGGTAATTGTGGTTGCGCCAAACAACGAATTGCTCGAAAAGCTTAAATCAAATGTGGAAGAAGTCCGCGCACGCGGTGGCATTATGTATGTGTTTGCCGATAAAGACGCCCATTTTGAATCAGACGAAACAATGCGAGTGGTGAATGTGCCGCACTGCTTGGAATCCATAGCCCCAATTGTTTACACCATTCCCTTACAGTTGCTCTCGTATTATGTAGCGCTTATTAAAGGTACGGATGTGGATCAGCCTAGGAATTTGGCGAAGAGTGTTACGGTTGAGTAATTTTTACCCTAGCCTAGTGTGCACGTTAAACAATGATCGAAACAGTGTTTAATGTGCGCAACAAATTTAATAGTACGAAACTTATAAGTCCGCTGCTAAAAAATATTTTCTCCGCTAAGTAGCCCCGTGTTTAATGCTAATGATTAAAGGGAAGATCAACAGCGCTCTGTCATTTTCCCCAATTTTCCATAATTGATTCTTTACTGTCCATAAAATACAGCCATTCACGGCCATTCTTTACTTTCTTGAATAATTTTAAGTCTACTAAGCCATTTAGTGTGCTTGCCGCAGTGTTGTATGAACAAGCCAGGTTGCTTTCTACATTTCGGATAGTAAAACCAGTCGCTATTCCGTTTTTTGCAACTTGAAAAACAGTTCGTTGTTTTTCAGAAAGCTGTTTAAATAAACCAGCGTCCCATAACCATTGATTAAATTTCTCGATTTCTAACGCAGTGTTTTTATAAGATTCTTTAAACTTCTTTATCGCTCTAATTATCGTACTACACTGATATTCAAAAAAATAAGTGAAATCCATGCTGTCTGTTTCGGTGTAAAGGTAGCTTTTTCCATATTTAATAGGTGCTTTTTTTAATAAAACGCTAATAGCTATATAACGAAACGCTGCAAAATCTCTTTTAAACATGTACCAGTAAAATAGCGCTCTTGCGACTCTACCGTTTCCGTCTCTAAATGGATGTTCATAACCGATGACAAAATGAAGGGCTATCGCTTTTATCAGTGGATGTAAATAGGATGAATCGTCACTGTCTTCTTGTTTTTTGTTGAACCATTCAAGCGTTTTCTTTAACCGAGATTTTAAGTTTTTAGCGTTTGGTGGTGTGTGCACTATATTGCCGTCAGCATCCACTACATGAACATCATCAGATTTTCTAAAAATACCTGGCGTGTAATTATCATCATCAATACCTTCAACACCAATTCGATGCATATCACTTATTAGTTCTACCGATAGAGCTTGGTTTCTATTTTCCCACGCGAAGAGCATCAGTTTGTAGTTACCCAAAATCATTTTTTCATCCTCTGATCTGGGCTTGCGACCTTTCTTAAGCATATCTTTGGCGACTTGAGTAGTCGTTGCTGCCCCTTCGAGCTGGCTGCTGCTGATGGACTCATCTTCAATCAAATCATTTAATAAATAATCTACTTGTGATTTTTCGCCAATCTGGCTGCTGATCCATTCCAATGATGCGCTGGTTGTATTTCTATCTACTTCAGAGATTGCTTTTTGTATAAGAGGGGTTAAAACAAAGCTGCACCGTTGGGATGGCTCACCCAAAGTAAAGAGTTTACATTGTTGTCTATTCCTGGCAGCTTTTGTAAGTGACCAAACATAGCTATGATTAAGTCCATCATCAATTCTGTGACGCAGTTCGTCGTATGGCAGGTACCTTCCTTTTTTATCAGTTGGACTGAAAAAGTCTAAGTAGGCATCCATATTTTCAAACGCTTCAGAGGCAATTTTAGAGAAGACATTTTCAATTACCTCAGGTGGCTTTTTAATATTCATATCTCAAAATCCTGCAACATTGAGATAAAAATAGCATACACATTTATTAATGTCTCAATATTATTTAAAATTGAGACGAAACTTTTGATAGGAAATTAAATATTTAATATCACCTAATCGCTCAAACCAAGCCTATTTAAGCTCTACCAAATCAAATACCGCTATCCATCATTCAACTGCGAGTGCAAAGCACTTTTGTAGGCTTCTATGCCGGGGTAAAACGATACAATTAAAGCAACAATAACAATTAATCCACTTACCAGTAATGTATCGATAGACAATAAATGCGGCGTTAAAAATAATCCGAATTCGGCTGCCAACCATCCTTGTAATCCGAATAGGATCAAACTCACTCCTCCTACGGCTGCCACTAGCGAAAGCAAGACCAAAATAAACGATTCAAGCAAAATTAAAGATAAGATGGTGGCGGGGCCTGCTCCTAAAACGCGTAACACGGCAATTTCTTTTTGTCTTTCGTTCATCGATGCCAAAAGCATGGTTGCCAGACCAAATAAAGAAGCAATCAGCACCAAAGCGGCGATGGCACGCAACAAATTTTCTACTGAGCCCATTAGGGTCCATAATTCAGCCATAGCAACGCCCGGAAGCACTGCCATCAATCGGTCTTGTTGGTAGTTGTTGAGTTCTCGTTGAACGGTGAAGGTGGCAAATTTATTTTTTAAACCAAGCATAATTGCGGTAATGCTTTCAGGTTTAACATTGTACGACTCTGGTTGCTCTAAAAGAGCTTGTAAAGCATTTGGTGGTAAATGTATTGCTTCAATTGCATTTAGGCTCACATGCACTGTCTTATCAACTGGCGTGCCGGTTCGGCTTAGTATCCCTTTGATAACAAAGGGGGCTTGGTCATGGTTGGTAAAACTTGTGTGACCAATCCCGTGTGCAATCACAATCTTATCGTTTAGCTTGTAGCCTAGCTGTTCTGCTACATCAGCACCGAGCACTGCGTCAAACATGTTCTCAAACGCCTCACCCTGACTAAACGTAAGCGCTTGTTTGTTGCCATATTTAAAATGTTGAAAGTAGGATTCGTTGGTTCCCATGACGCGAAAACCGCGATGCGAGTCCCCAAGTGATATGGGAATAGCCCATTCTACTAATGCATGATTTTGCAGCATCGTTAAGCTGTCAAACTGAATATTGTTAGTTGGGCTTCCCATCCGGAACACGGAATACAACAACAAGTTGAGTTGCCCACTAGGTGCTCCAACAATTAAATCGACTCCGGAAATAGTGCGATTGAAACTTTCTTTGGCCTGCAGACGAATATGCTCGACGCTAAGCAACACCATTATGCTTATCCACAAAGAAAGAAAGGTGAGAATAACGGTTTTTTTACGACTGACTAAACTATGCCAGGCAATAGAAGTGAGCATCTTCATTTTTCGCTTGTTCCTGTCGCCACATTAAGTGATGTTAAATTGATTTTTTTGGAAAAATAGCGACTTAGTTCAGAGTCATGACTGACAAAAATAAGGCTGGTTTGTGTTTCATCGCACAATTGCATCAAAACTTCCATAAAGGCATCTCTAGCAGAAGCGTCAAGAGCGGACGTGGGCTCGTCAACCAGTAAAAGTTTTGGTCGATTGATAAACGCCCGGGCTATAGCAACGCGCTGCTGTTGTCCAGTGCTCAAATGCTTGAAAACGTATCCTTAGGGAGTTTAAGAGAGCCACAAAGGGACTGGGCTCGTTCTATTAACGTACTATTATTCAACTGTTGTGATTTTCCAGCAAAATAGGCTGCCAGTTCTATATTTTTAGCCACAGATAAATAAGGTATAAGATTAAATCTTTGAAACACAACGCCAATATTCTGCGCCCTGAATCTATCGCGATCGCGTTGTTTCATAGTAGTCAAATTACTATCTAATACAGTAATACTTCCTTTTTGTGGGAGTAAAATACCACATAGCAGGTTCAGTAAAGTGGTTTTGCCCGAGCCGGAGTCTCCGTGAAGAAAAACGCGTTCACCAGATTCAAGTTGCCACTCAGGGATCGATAAAATGGGGCTACTACTTTTTGAAAATGCGTAATCCATGCTTTTAATACTGAGGACAGTCGTTGTCAAAGAATGGGCTCCTAAAATTTGGACGTAAAGAGGATTCTATTAAAATTCACCGTAATGTTATATCATCGAGATTCTTCTGTGACAAGTAAGTGACAAGTGAGTGACAAGTAAGTGGCAAAGGTAGATTAGAAGTGAAATCAATATTCTTTATTCGCTCGTTAGCATCGGTGTGCTTTTTTCTGATAAGTTCTTTAGCTATGCATGCTGTTGCAAGCGATACAGAATATGCTGAAATTGAGTGGATCCAATTAATGCCTGCTGATGATTTAGAGGCACTTATGAATCCGCCTGAGTTTTTATCTGGCATAGAAGATGGCGCAAGTGACGACAATTTGGAAACTTTAAGCGAACTAGGCAAGACCAATGAAGCCGCAAAACGCTTTGAAGAAGCGCTTACCTCCACTCGCGTGATAGAAGCCTTTGATCAAGCGCGCATTCGTATCCCTGGCTTTATTGTACCCTTGGCATCCAATGAAGCGCAGCGAGTTACCGCGTTTTTTATTGTCCCTTACTTTGGTGCCTGTTTGCATTTGCCACCACCTCCTCCCAATCAAATTATTTATGCAGAGCATCAAACCGGTATTGAACTTAATTCTTTGCAAGATGCATTTTGGTTTGAAGGAACTATCCTGATTGACAATACTGAAAATGAACTTGGTCAGTCTGCATATACAATGCGTTTAGATAAAGCATACATTTACGGGGGTTAAGTGATGAAATTATTACTTCGATGCCGCTCATTAACGACGTTTTTCTCTGCATTTTGCCTGATAGGCTTCTCAGCTTTAGTCAGTGCGTGTGAGTACCACGACACAATGGGTTTTGGCGCGTTTAATCATGGTATGGGCTTTAGGTCCTCTCATCCATTGGCGCAAAATAACTTACCAGCTCGAAAAACGCCGCAAGTCACCATAGAGTATGACAAACCGGTACGGGGCCGCGCCGGACAGGACCAAAGCATTATAATCAATTATCATTTGCCCCCCGAATTTGAAGACGCCTATCTTCGATTTACAGCGGGAGAAGGTATAGAAGTTAATGCCCAGGAAAGCATTTCGATTGATAGTCTTACCGGAGAATATGCGCTTGAATATCTTGCGAAGGAAGAGGGAAAAAGGCACGTTCTTGTATTGATAGATGCAATGAAAGACAAACTGCCTTACTCCAGAGTTTATCGCATCGATCTCGCCATTGAAAATTGATAATTATTTGAATGCTTTGAAGATAAATTCCTGAATGAGTAAGGCATTTTTATGAAGGCAGCTATCAAGGCCATACTGTTATTGATCGCGTGCATAGCCCTTGGTATTGGTATCGGATTTGCAATTTTCAATAACAAAGGTGTACTTCTGCAATGGTTCATGTTCAAACCCACTTTGTATGAAACGCAAAACGATGCTTTGGTAAAGCGCTTTGAATCCTCTTCAATGATCCAGCTTGAGTGGTCACAGCTTTTACCTCAAGAAGAAAAATCGATTTTGAAAAAGTATCAGCAAAATCAAGCAGGCACGCCAAAAGAGTTCGCTGACAACCTACTCTTGTCTTTACAGGCCAGCACTGACGAAGATTACAGTTCAGCTATGATATCAACAAACAGTGTTGATACTTTCGATAACAAACCTGTATCTATAGCTGGTTTTATTGTACCCATTGATTATGCTGAAGATAAAAGTTTGAGCAACATTTTTATTGTGCCTTACTTTGGAGCCTGCCTGCATTTTCCGCCACCGCCGCCTAATCAAATTATCTTTGCGCAATTAGGCGCGGGGTTTACCGATTTCGAATTAACCCAGGCTTATCGTCTGCGCGGCGTGTTGCGAAGAGGCTTGTTTGAGGACCCATTGGGCACATCTGCCTATATTTTGGATGTCGTTTCTATAGAGCCGTATTATGAAAATCCTGATGATTTCAGGCAGCATTAACGAAATAAATTAATAAAAAAGCCTGCAAATTTTTTGCAGGCTTGGTTTTTTCGGGCTATTTTGATTTTAATACAGCAGCCCTCTGTTTCTTAATCCTCTATTTCTAGCCCTCTGTTTCTAAGCCCTCTGTTTCTAAGTAATGCGTCAGTAGAGGGTTCTCGTCCTCTAAAGCCGATGTAGGCATCAAGATAATTCATTGTATCGCCAGTGCTGAATACAAACTCATGCAAACGTCGCGCAGTCTCTTCATCGAAAATGTTGTCGGCTTCAAGAAAAGCGTCAAATCCGTCCGCATCTAATATTTCGGACCACATGTAAGCGTAATAGGCAGATGAATATCCGCCCGCAAAAATATGTCCGAAATGGGTACTTCTGTGACGCATGATAATTTCTTCAGGTTTGCCGTACTCACTCAAGACTTTATCTTCAAATGCACGCACATCCAGGTTCTCGACCGAGGTCAGCTGGTGATATGCCATATCAACGAGCGCTGATGCAGTAAACTCGATTGTTGCAAAACCCTGATTGAAGGTGCTTGCTTCCTGTATGCGTTGTATGAGTGATTCTGGCATGGCTTCGTTAGTTTGATAATGACGAGCAAAACGCTGCAGCATTTCAGGTTGCGCAATAAAATGCTCGTAAATTTGTGCGGGAAATTCTACCCAGTCCCGAGGAACGTTTGTCCCGGAGAGCGTAGGATAAGTGACATCAGATAACAATCCATGCAACGCATGCCCAAACTCATGAAACAGCGTCACTGCGTCACTAAAGCTCATTAATGTTGGCTGGCCTTCTGCCGGCTGGTTCAAATTCATGTTATTAAGAATAAGAGGGATATTACTGCCATCGAGCTTTTGCTGTACTCTAAATGCGCTCATCCAGGCGCCAGAGCGCTTGGTGTCGCGCGCGTAATAATCTCCAAAGAACAAACCGATGGTTTGCCCTTCCGCGTTATTCACTTCCCACACTCGAACAACAGGATTGTAAACTGGAATATCAAAACGTTCTTTAAAACTCAGGCCAAATAATTTATTTGCTACGAAAAACTGCGCGTCAATCATGTTATTTAATTCAAAATACTGACTGATTTCGGCCTCATCTAAATTATATCTGGACTTGCGTACTTTCTCAGCATAAAAGCGCCAATCCCATGGAGCAAGATCATAACCAGCACCTTCTTCTTTCATGAGCGCTTGTATCCATGATTTTTCCTGTTCAGCTTTCACCTTTGCTGGCTCCCATACTTTTAATAGCAAATTCATAGCAGCCTCGGGGCTACTTGCCATAGCGTTGGATAACACATAATCGGAATGATGCTCAAACCCCAGTAATTGAGCACGTTCTGCTCTTAAGGCGACTATCTGTTGTATTATTGCTTTATTATCAAACTCATTGTCGTTGTCACCTCTATTAGCCCAAGCTTTAAACGCCTGTTCTCGTAGGTCACGACGCTCAGAAAACTGCAGAAACGGTTCGACACTGGAACGTTGTAAAGTGATCACGTATTTATCATCAAGTCCTCTGGAAGATGCCTGAGCAGAAGCTGCATCAATCAGAGTTTGTGGCAAACCGGCCAAATCTTTTTCTTCTAATATCAGCGTAAATTCGCGGGTATCATTTAAAACATTCTGGCCAAACTCTGTACTTAAGCGAGATAACTCCTCATTAATCGTTGCTAGTTTCGATTTATCTTCAGCTGACAAATTAGCACCAGCGCGCACAAAATCATTGTATATTCGCTCCGTCAATCTGATTTGTTCAGAGTTAAGTCCCGATTCTAAGCGTTCGTCGTAGATTTTTTTAATCCGTGCAAACAGTTGCTCATTTAATAAAATTTCATTGCCATGGCGGGCGAGCATTGGAGAAACTGAGCGCTGAATGCTTTGCATTTGTTCGTCAGATTCAGTGTTTGCCAAATTGAAAAAAACGCGGCTTACTCTATCCAAATGGCTACCAGAACGTTCCATTTGCGCAATCGTATTGTCAAATGAGGCAATACTATCGATAGTCGTAATATTGTTGACTTCACGCTTGTGCATTTCGATGGCACGTTCAAACGCTGGTAAAAAATGTTCTGTACTTATTTTTGAAAATGGAGGCGTGTTAAACGGAGTATCCCACGTCATGAAAAAAGGGTTTTCACCCTGATTGCTTTTATCAGTTTCGGCTGTAACTGAGGTCTGGCCTGTCAGACTTTTCTCATTTTCGCTTTGCTCAGGTTGTGAACATCCCGCCAGCGTTAATAAAAAACCTATCGCAACAAGACCAAAAAATTGCTTTGCATGTTTATTCGTCATTGAAAGACCTTAATTAGTGATTATTTATTTTTAGTTTTTTTAAATTAAATCGTGTCAGTTTAGTTTGCGTCAATTGATGATATCGAGAGTCATAACTAATCGTCGCTCTTCAGCCTCAAGCGGAGGCGAGCGATGCACTAAAGCACCACCTTCATTTCCTTCCCATAATTCACCTTTTAACAAGGCGACATCACCGGTACTTAGTTGTTGAATATCGCTTTGCTTATTATACAAACCCGATATTTCATCCGGTAAACCGGCACTTCCGGCGCCAAGTTTTACCCGATTTACTTTATCATGGGCGAGCCATTGCGTGCCTTTTCCGCAAAATGTGGTAATTAGTCGGCAGGGAACGCGATCAATATGAAAACGCGGGCACATTGCTTTTTTTTGAACGCCAAGTCGTAAACCTGCCTTTTTTAAATCAAAGAGAACGCAAAACATATCAATGACTTCATGAATATGTTGGCGAAGCGCTTCTCCATAGTTTTTGTTCCTGGCAATGTGTGAAATATCGTTCTCAATATTATTTGCGCCTACCAGTAAAACACTATCTAAAAAATTATGCTCAATAATATCTTTTTTTATAGATTGAACGAGCGATTTACAGAGCTTTCGTTGCCATACCGTCATATTACAATTGTCTTTATAAATTTCGGTTAGCACATTTAGATCGTTTCCAAAGCTAACCATTCGCTCTAGCGGAATTCGAACATCTGCCGAACTTTGAATAGTGTCTATTGCCCTTGCCACATTCATTTTACTGTTCCCATAATGGAAAAGGGTCTGTAAAGGTTTTCCAGTGAGTTTGCCCTTTCATAAGATCTTGTTCGCTTAACAAGCATTCATCTAATGCATTCCGAATGGCTTGTTCATCAAGATTCTGACCAATGAAAACGAGCTCCTGGTGCATATCACCGAAAGGCTCTTTCCATTGCTTTTCTATTGATTTAAGGTATTCAGGGTCGCATGGCCATTCAGATTTGGGGACGGCCAGCCAGAACATACCTGCATAGCCATAATGCGCAATACCTCCAGCCTGACTCCACTGTCCCGCAAACTGAGGCCGACTGGCCAACCAAAAGTAACCCTTTGACCTTAACAATTTTCCGTACTTAGCAGTATTATGAAAAAACTGATAGATTTTTTCGGGGTAGAAAGGGCGCCTTGCCGCGTATGAGAAGCTAGCGATACCATATTCTTGTGTTTCTGGTACGTGTTCGCCGCGCATTTCTTTCAACCATCCTGGGGCAAGCTGCGCCTTTTGAAAGTCGAATAGTCCTGTACCTAAAATAAGACTTGTATCAACGTGCCCATGCTGAATAGGCACAATTTTGGCGCTTGTATTTAGTGATCGCAGTATTGCCTGTAAACTCGCTAACTGCGTGTTGCTTATCAAGTCTGTTTTGCTAATTAATATTACATCTGCAAACTCGACTTGATCTATGAGTAAGTCTGCGACTGTGCGCTCATCGTCTTCCCGCAAAGATTCACCTGTTTCAGACAAATATTTTGCCTGTTCATAATCTTTGGCAAAATTTACCGCATCAACTACGGTGACCATGGTATCCAATTGAGCGACGTCACTTAGTGAAACACCGTCTTCATCAGCAAACGTGAAGGTTTCAGCAACCGGTAAAGGTTCAGAAATTCCCGTCGATTCAATGAGACAATAATCAAATGTACCAGTGTTTGCGAGCTTTCTTACTTCATTTAGCAAATCCTCTCGCAAAGTACAGCAGATACATCCGTTACTCATTTCAACGAGCTTTTCTTCGCTATGATTAAGTGACACATCACTTTTAATCAAAGCCGCATCAATATTAATGTCGCTCATGTCGTTAACGATAACTGCAACTTTTTTACCTTGACGATTGTTTAATACATGGCTAAGTACAGTTGTTTTTCCTGCGCCCAAGAAGCCCGATAAAACAGTAACAGGAAGTTTTTTTGCGCAACTAGTGGTCATGCGGAAATTTACCTTTGATAAGCTCTAAATAATGACAAATTACAAACTGGGTTCTGACAAATTGCGACATACTCTGACGCGTCTTAAGCGAAGATTACGAAGATGACCAACTGCAATAAGAATCGAGCCAAAAAGCGTCAGTCCAACTTCACCTTTTTCTCCCAAATAATCGTGCCCGAAAAGAGCCGCTGCGATGAGCATCAGCATGCCCAGTGCGCTAACAAAGAAAACACTCGTGCGTTTATGGTGAAGAAAGCCGGAAATCAAGGCAAAAATACTGATAGGAATGACTATGAACACTAACCATAGATGAAAGCGCTCATCATCAAGGACAAGTAGACCCGAAATAGAGGGTAAGGCTAGCAAAACAAGGGGAAGCGCAATGCAATGTAAAACACAGACAAATGAAAGGGCTACCGCTGTTTTATCACTCGAATCTAATAGTTTTTTCAACTTGCACTCCTTTTTGGTTAGCATTAAAAGTAGGCTCACAATTAGTGCACAAGCCTTTTAATTCAATTTTTGAATCAATTACCTTGAACTGAGGTGAGTCAGCGATTTTTTTCATCTGATGCATGAGGCTATAAGGAACAGATAGTTCACTTACATCTTCGCAATTCACACAAATAACAAAAATGGGAAAGTAGTAACTCGCTGAATTGGCAACTCGTTTATCGCTTTGAGCAGATGCGATAAATTTGTTGATCGTTTCGAGACGATAAGCCAATTCCATTTCAATCAAAAAGTCGAGAATGCGATAAACGGAGGTTGCGATAATCTTTCTTGAAAAACGCGAGTTGTACAATTTTGTCAATTCATATGCAGATAAGGCACGCTCCGCACTCAGTAATACGTCATACACTTTCCTGCGTTGTTGAGTAAGCCGCACTTTATTGGTATTACACCTGTTTTTAAGATAGGTTAGCGCTTCTGCGTTAAATGAACGTGTCATGACCCTAGTCTCAAGGTAGTTGATGATGCAGTCAGCATCGTTGAACCCTGGCCCTGATTCGTTATCCACTGCGCGTTCAGTTTTTCAAGAGACTTGGCCCACTCGAATACTTTAATATTGATTAATTCAACTTCGCTTTCACATGCATAAACATAGGTGATGCTTACGTCTTTGTGAGCGTGCTCATCTTCATGCTTGTGGTCGTGATCATGCTTGTGCTCATGCATGTAACTATCGTGGCTGGCATGCTCATGAGAAGGGTGCATATCGTCAAGTGAATGTTGCACCGATATCAGCGAACAAGTCTCAGACAAAGAAAGAACTTCACTTACATTCTCAATTTTTTTAATAAGTGCATCTATGCTGTTTTTCTGTTGTGCTGTTTCGGCGACATGTTCAAAACCAAGGAGATCAGCCATAGGAATTACAAATTCCAACTGCCAATCCTGACCATCCTGAGCAATGAGCAACTTCCCTTGACCATGCACATGTTGGTTTGTTGCTAAAAGCTTAAGACTAAATACAGAAAGCGCGATCAGTAAAACGAGTTTAAACATTACACCCTCTTCAACACTTTATTTTGCGTTTTTAAATTCATCACTTGATGAAATGATATACTATAACATATCATAGAGACAGAAAGTTAAATTGTAAATCAAAATTGAGGGAGCAAATGAGAAAACTATCTAAAGTTGCTGCACTGGTGTGCACAGTACTCTCCACAAGTGCTATTGCACAATCGCTAGAAGGTGTAGTGATTGGCACAGATGGCAAACCTGTGGCAAAAGCGAATGTTGAAATTCATGGTTTAGGCTTAAAAACGCGCACAGACGAAAATGGTCAATTTGAGTTTTCACAGATAAGCGAGGGTGCGACTGAATTGCACATAAGTGCTACCGGTTTTGCACATCTTCACGAAGACTTGAGCGTGCCATCATCAGGATTAAGTGGCTTAAGTTTTACCCTTAAGCGCTCGCCGATTGAAGTCATCGATATTGTTTCAACACCCATTCATATGTCGTCGATGGAGTCATCAATTCCAATTAGCGTACTAAGTGGTGAAGCGCTTCGCCGGCAGCAAAGCGCAACTTTGGGCGATTCTCTTGAAAAGTTAGCAGGTGTGCACACTAACTTTCATGCCAAGGTGTCTAGCACGCCCGTAATCAGGGGGTTGAGCGGCCCGCGCGTGCTTATTGCGCAAAACGGCATGGACGTAAGTGACGTATCGCGAGTGGGGCCAGATCACGCTGTTGCCAGTGAAGCCTCTACTGCAACGCAAATTGAAGTGCTGCGCGGTCCAGCTACCCTATTTTACGGCAGCGGTGCCATTGGTGGTGTTGTGAATGTGGTAGACAATCGCGTGCCTACTGATAATGAAACGCGCGGCGAGTTTTTGCTTGAGACCAGTTCAGTCGACAATCAAAAGCTTGGGTCTTTCAATGTCACCACCGGCTTTGACAACTTTGCATTTTATGCAGACGGCTTTTATCGCGATTCAGACGATTATGAAGTACCGGTTATGCCGGAGTTAGAAGACGCTGATCATGACCATGAACATGATGAAGACCACGAGCATGAACACGAGCATTCGGGCGATTTTGTTGTAGAGAACAGCGCAGAAGAATCTTATGGCTTTACGGTAGGTGGTAGTTACTTGCTCGACAACGGTTTTATCGGCGTTTCGGTAGAGCAGTTTAATCGCGAGTACGGCATTCCCGGGCATTCCCATGGTGATGAAGGCCATGGTGATCATTCTCATGGAGACAGTCACGACCATGGTGATGATCACGACCATGGAGATGAACACAGCGAAGAGCATTCAGAAGATGTTTTTGCTGATTTGGAGCAGACACGCGTGCAAATGCTCGGTGAGTTTAGCTTCGACAACGCATTTTTAAGCGAAATAAATTTACGCGCAGGCTATACAGATTACGAACATTCGGAAATAGAACACGGGATGGTAGGAACGGTATTCGCTAACGAAACCTATGAACTACGCATCGACGCCCTTCATCAACCTTTTTATGAGTGGCGCGGTGGCCTATCCTTTCATTACAAAAACACTGATATAGAAGCGCAAGGAAGTGAGGCATTTACGCCACCATCCAGCACAGAGATGTTTGGTGTTGCTTTAATTGAAGAGCGTCATTTTGGCGATGTGTTAGTACAATTAGGCGCACGTATTGAACGCGTTACCATGGATGCGAGCAATGTAAGACTGCCCATGATTGATGCGCATTCTCATGATGATGAGCACGATCACGAACATGACCACGACCACGAGCATGACCATGACCATGGCAGCGAAGTTGAGATTACGCGTGTATTTACTGCCGATCATGAATTTACCCCAGTGACTTTAAGTGCAGGTGCAGTTTGGGATTTTGCTCCAGGTTATAATCTTGGATTGTCAGTTTCCCGATCTGAGCGTGCTCCATCTGCTTCCGAATTGCTTTCATTTGGTCCGCATATTGGCACACGTACTTATGAAGTAGGTGCTTTGTTTGCGCTTACTCATGATGACGCTGGACATGAGGGCCATGATCATGACCACGACCACAGCTATGAAGGAGAAGGACCGGCAATTGGTTTGACTCAAGAAGTCATCGACCTTGAAACGGCTAATAACATTGATTTGACCTTTCGTAAAACCGAAGGCGATGTCGGCTTTATTTTTAATGCCTTTTACAACAGCGTAGACAATTACTACTACCAGGTAAATACGGGTTTATTCGCTGACGATGGACACGATCACGGAAGCCACGATCACGGTGGTCATGACCACGGCTCACACGACCATGACTCTCAAGATGAAGGCGATGCTCACGAGCACGAGGGAGAGTTGCCGGTATTTTTATTCAGAACCGATGATGTGATTTTGCACGGATTTGAAGCACAGGTTGCCTGGCAAGTAACGGATACCTTTAAAGCGAATGTATTTGCAGATTATGTCAGAGCAAGACTTAAAGACTCTGACAACGGTTCTCGTGACTTGCCGCGCACACCACCACTCAGATTTGGCACTCAATTTAGCTATCAGAACGAGAGTTTAAGTGCACATCTAGATATTACACGCTATCAGACCCAAGACAGGATTGCTGATTTTGAAACAGAAACTGACGGATACACCCTTGTTGATGCAAGCATTGCTTACGACTTGCCTATTTTAAATGACAACATCACGGTCTATCTGAAAGGCAATAACCTGACCGACACTGAAGCGAGAGTGCACACGTCATTTTTAAAAGACATTGCACCGCGTCCGGGACGCAATCTAAGCATCGGCGTTAGAGGCTATTTCTAATCGCGCTAACCAAATTAAAATAAAAGGAACCTATTAATGAATAATTTAAAAACACTTAGCTTACTTACATTGGCCGTCAGCGCGACCTTGTTAACGGGCTGTGGTGATGCGGAAACAACCATTATTGAACGAGAGCCAATTATTGAGCAACCGCCCAGCGATGGCGGTGGAGACGGCGGCGGTGGTAATGACTTTTTGATTGAAAGTATGGGGCGCCTTGCAGTCAGCTCATCGCAAAGCAACAGCGTGTCGATGATTGACTTGGATGACGGAGCTTTGCTAGATACCTTTACCTTAAGTAATGATGGCAGCCGAGTGTATCCTTCGGCATCCTACCGCTACGCAGTGGTTGTTGCGCGAAACGCCGATATGGTCGAGTTTATCGATGGCGGTTTATGGAGAGAAGACCATGTAGGTCATTTACACGATTATGAGCAAGCACCACAAATGAGTGACTATACGCTTAGCGGCTCTCAACCCACGCACTTTGTCAATCATGACGGACAGTCAGCGATTTTCTATGACGGTGATTCTGCAGCCGGAACGCCTGCTTCTGTGCATGTGATTTCTGATATGGACATAACGAATGAAAACGACAGCCCAGCAAGTTTGATGTATACCATAAATATGCATGGAGCGGCCGAGCCACGGGGTGAATATTTACTGTCAAGCATTCGCAGAGATGATGCTGAAAGTACCTCAGGAAATAAAATCTTGCCTGACCAGGTAGGTGTTTATCATCTTCACGATGGTGAATATGAATTAGAGCAAACGTTTGACATGGCTTGCCCAGACTTACATGGCGCTGCACAAAACCATGATTTTGTGCTATTTGGCTGTGGCGACGGGGTTTTAGTTGCACATGAGCACGATGGTGAATTTGAATCAAGCAAGATTGCTAATATTGATGCGATAGATGGTTTACGTATCGGCAGTATTTATGGGCATCATGATGCAGAAGCTTTTATTGGAATTGCCAGCAATCGCGCCACTGGCGAAGTTATTGTGCTAAGTATTGATCCTGAAGCAAGCACAATGGAAGTGATTGATTGGCAAGCGCAGGAAGGTGCCAGCCCAATTGCCTATGCATTTAGCTACGATGGTGAACATGCTTTAATATTGGATAGTTTAGGGAATCTGAGTATTTTATCAGCGCACCTGCATAGCGGAGTAAATGAGTTTGAATTTGAAGGCAGAGTAGAACTAAGCGATGAAGATCTTAGCAGCATGCCTGAAGGCGTTTCTTTTAGCATGACGGTTGCCCAAAATGGTGGGTATGCCTTTGTTGCTGACCCCATTGCTCAACACGTATTAATGGTACATATTGAGGATATGGAAGTGGAAGGTGATTTTGAGCTTGATTTTATACCTGCAAACGTAACTTGGTTAGGAATTGCTGAGGAAGCACACGATCACCCCTAATAACATTTAACACGGAATGCCTTGGCGACTGCTCTTAAAACAGATTGTTTTAATCGACAGGCCAAGGCATTTTTTTATTAGTAGATATGTCACAATATCAGTGTGTAGAACATTTTTGAGAGAAACCATGTTGAGTAAGTTAAACCTTTCTAAACCTTTTTTGTGCGGTCTTTTCAGTCTTAGTCTGCTGGCTTGTGCCAACACTGATGTGGTTCAGCGCAGTGACAACGTGTCTGACAATACGTTTGAATCGGCGCTTGAGCAAGACGAACAGGCAAAGCTGCGCGTGGCAACGTGGAATATTGAGCATCTTGCGTATCCAATTGATAGCGGTTGTAAGCCCAGAACGCAAAGCGAGATTGATGCGATGCGTTCTTACTTGGAGCGAGTCGATGCAGATATTTATGCCTTGCAGGAGGTTGCATCAAAAGCAGCTGTGCACATGTTATTTCCTGAGCAGCAATGGCAAGTATTTATGTCTGAGCGAGAGGACAGCGAGCCCTACATTTGTCGCGAATCGGGTCGAACATCTACGCAACAAAAAGTCGCTTACGCTGTGCGCAAAGGATTGAAGATAAATAAGCTTGAAAGCCTGCCTGAATTTGGTTTGGACATGCCTGGGCTACGTTATGGTTTGGAAATAAACATCAATACTGATTTTGGCGATATTTCTTTACTCAACGTGCATATGAAAAGCGGCTGCTTTGTTGATAACTATAGCCGTGCAGAATCCGACGCATGCAAGGTGTTTGCTCAGCAAGCGCCAATTTTAGATAAGTGGATAGAAGAAAAAGAGCGCGAAGATCAAGCTTATATGGTTTTAGGTGACTTTAACCATCGTTTGAGCGCGCCATATAATCACTTAACACAACAACTATTTACCAATACCGATGGCTCGGCTTCCAGCTTAAAAAACACTACTGCGGATCTTATCGGTTGTCATCCATATTATCCTGCACCTATTGACCTAATCTTTCTAGGTGGTATGCAAGATACGATTTTGCACCACAAAATGCTAGCCCATAATTTTGATGATATGCGGGTTGAAGCGATGTTGAGTGACCATTGTGCAGTGTCTGTAGATCTTGTCCTTGACAGCATAACTGGCCAAGAAACGGTGCAAGAGTATGCACTATCGAACGCAGTTAAATGGCAAACCAGCAGCAAAGAATATGCCTTTTTAACGCAGGCGATTTATCAGCAAGCAATTAAGGCAATCAATAGCAAAAATTTGAACACTGAAAACTGGGTAGTGGTTATGGATGTAGATGAAACCATCCTCGACAATAGCCCTTATCAGGTAAACCTCGATAATACAGGTCGCCAATATTCACCAGAGACTTGGGCGCAATGGGTAAAGCAAGAAGAAGCAGAGTTAGTGCCTGGGGTTAAAGGTTTTATTGAAACAGTACTTAACAAGGGCGGCAAACTTGCCTTTATTACGAATCGTGACAAAACATTGGATGCGCATACCTGGCAAAATCTTCTATCCCGGAATTTACCTATTACCCCTAAAAATACCTGTCTGATAGGTCGTTCAGTGCAGGACACAGCGGCGATAGATAGTGTTGAAATCCTCAACGATAAAGACTTACGTCGCATGCAGGTGCAAACAGGAACAGCAGAGTGTTATCGACCCGCATCCGCTTCTGCAAGCATGAGCCAATGGGATTTACCCTCACAAATTGTAATGGAGGTAGGCGACAATATTGAAGACTTTAGCAAAACAACACAAGAAGAGGCTGATGCGTACTCACTTTCAAAGCAATGGCCAGAACGATTAATTTTACTGCCTAATCCAATGTATGGTTCTTGGTAAGTTTAGCAAGATTTAATGCCAGTGAGTGTTTACGGATGCAAATAATCAAGGCCGTCCCAACCAATATCATTACTGGCGCATTAGGTGCCGGTAAAACGACCTTTATTAAAGCGCTTTTGCTCACCAAGCCAAAGCATGAGCGCTGGGCAGTTTTAGTCAATGAGTTTGGTGAGATAGGGATAGATGGTGCTTTATTAAACGCTAGCGTGAGCAAAGACGCTGAAGATAAACAAGCAATATTCATCCGTGAAATTCCTGGAGGCTGTATGTGCTGCGCCTCAGGACTGCCCATGCAAATAGCTTTAAACCAACTGCTTGCACAGGCAAAACCTCATAGGTTACTGGTAGAGCCAACAGGGCTGGGCCACCCTAAAGAAGTGATTGACGTATTTACAAGTAAATATTATCAAGATGTGATTGCGCTTAAGACAACCTTTTGTTTAAGCGATGCGCGTAAATTACAAGACGCTAGATGGCGCAATCACCCCACTTTCAAAGAACAGTTTGAAATTGCAGATCACATCATGGCGACAAAAGCCGACCTATACAATTCTGAAGACGAAGTAGTTTTGCGCAACTATTTAAGCGAAATTGGCCTTGAAAAAACAGCTCTTAGTATTGCAAACCATGGTGTCATTGATACGGACATTGGCGCACTGCTCTCACAAAACAGTCGTTATCGTTTAGGCAAAAATGCACATCATCTGGCGCAAACTCGAAATCAAGGTCAAATTACAAAGCAGCAACTCTCAGGCGATGAAGCTTTATTAGATGAACCTATCTCGAGTAGCCAGGTTGTGTACAAACAAAATGAGAGTGAAGGTTTTTATACGATTGGCTGGATTTGGCCGGCTAGCTATTGCTTTGAATACCGCAGTTTAACGCGCATTTTGAACGCTATAAATGCAATTAGAGTTAAAGCAGTGATGATTACAAATGAGGGGATCTTTAACTTTAACTGCCAAGGAAGTGAAGCCTGCATCTTTGAATGCGATGAAGCTATGGACTCTCGTCTTGAAATTATTCTAAATAGAAAATCAGACATCTCTCAAACAAAATCCAAAATCGAAACAATTATTAATACGCAAAATAGCTTATAAATTTGAGCTCTGAAAACGGCTACTAAGGCAATGCGCCTGCCGAGCCACGCAAAAATTAAATTAATTTCGTGCATTTAAACATTCAGTCTCATGGACTTTCTTCAGGTTCTCTTAAGTTTCATAACATATGATTTGAAATATCAAGATGGTTTTTTTAAGAGTCTCATTAATGTCATTTGAGATAAATTACAGCATTGTCATACCTGCCAAAAACGAAGCTGAAAATATTCGCACATTGGTGGATGAGATTTTTCTGCAATTTTCTGAATCAGATGACTTTGAAATAGTTTACGTTGACGATGGAAGTAGCGATAACACCTCTGAAATTATTAAACAAGTTAGTGCTAACTACCCGGGGAAAATCGTGCTTGCAAGACATGATATATGCGCCGGGCAGAGCACAGCAATTTACACTGGAGTTTGCGCCGCCGCTGGTCGCTTAATCATAACGCTTGATGCTGACGGGCAAAACAACCCGGCTGATATTCCCAAATTGTTGAAGAGAGCCAGCACCTTTAGCCCCGTACGTGACTTTTGTATCACTGGATTTCGCAAACATAGAAAAGACACTGCTTATAAGCGCTTACAGTCGAAAATAGCAAATAAAGTCAGAGCTTATTTATTAAAAGATGATACGCCAGATACCGGTTGCGGTTTAAAGGTATTTCCAAGACATACCTTTTTAAAATTGCCATATTTTAATCATATGCATCGGTATCTGCCGGCGCTGATAAAGCGCGTCGGTGGATGCGTAGAAATTGTGGAAGTATCTCATCGAGAGAGAAAACGAGGAGAATCCAAATACGGAATGTGGGAGCGTTTATTTGCAGGTATCATTGATTTGCTTGGTGTAATGTGGCTGCAACGTCGCTCAAAAAGTCCAAGTATTGCTGTATATCGCGCGCAGGTACAACATGAAGAATAAGTTTCCCCAAGCGTGGTTTAAAAAGAGCGGAATGCAGTCTACATTTTTATTGTTGATAGCCTGTCTGATTTTTACTTTTCTGTTCCATTACAGTTCGCTCTTAGCAAGCTTTGATGAACAGTGGATAGATCGTGACATTCGACCAGGTGGATACTACGGCCCGCTTTATTTCTTGTTTATCTCAAGCTTGCTTACTGCGGTTGGTGCGCCGCGACAGATTGTCGCGTTTTTGGCAGGCTATGCGTTTGGAGTTGCGTTTGGTTTTTTATTGGCGCTGTTAGCCAGCTTGTTTGGATGCATTTTGTCATTTTACAGTGCCAAGCAAATTTTTAGGCCTGTTCTTTCAAGGTATCATTTTAAGACTATCGAAAAAGTAACTCGCTTTTTAAATGTTCATACAACTCGCAAAACGATTGTATTGCGGCTATTACCGGTGGGCAGCAATGTATTGACCAATGTGGCTGCTGGTATAACTGATGTGCGCCCGAGCGCATTTTTTATAGGCTCTGTCGTAGGTTATATTCCACAGACGCTGATTTTTGCATTGCTGGGTAAAGGGCTGTTAGTGGGCTCTTACTATAAAATTATGATGAGCGCATTTTTGCTAGTGGTTTCCACTATTGTCAGTTGGCGACTTTATCAACAGCATAAACAAGAGCGGGCCAAGCTACAGTGCGCATGCTCTAATTGATTGTGAGTCAAAACATGGCAATGATACAGCAGCGCTTGTTATTGAGCATTACCGCATCCAGTCTGCCACTGTTTATGGTTGCCAGCTTACTTATTTTTAGCGGTATTGGTTTAAGAGATCCATGGCCTGCAGATGAACCAAGGTTTGCGCTGATCGCCAAAGACATGGTGGAAACCGGGCAATGGTTCTTTCCCTCAAGAGCAGGTGAACTTTATCCAGACAAGCCGCCTTTATTTATGTGGGCAATTGCCATTTTTTATTGGTTAACTTCCAATTTGCGTATCGCCTTTTTGCTGCCGTCCGCGATAGCAGCACTGATTACTATTGCATTGACTTACGATATTGCCAAACGCATGTGGAATAAAAAAGTAGGTCTGATAGCAGGCTGGATGCTCTTGTTCAGCTTTCAGTTTTTATTACAGGCTAAAACCGCTCAAATCGACGCAGTCGTTTGCGCATTCATGACCTTTGCCTGCTATGGCTTATTGCGTTTTCTCGTGCTTAAAGACACTTATCGATGGTACGCGAGCGCATGGTTTTTTATGGGGCTTGGAGTCATTACAAAAGGCGTTGGGTTTTTACCTCTGTTGATGCTTATTCCTTATATTTGGTATGGTCATAAAGCGCCTAAGTCCAATCAATGCTTTCAAATCTCTGCCATAAAATGGGCGACGGGTCCTTTATTTATGCTAGCCGCGATATCTATATGGTTAATTCCAATGCTAGTGCTTGTAAGCTTATCTGACAGCATTGCCCATGAAGCCTATCGCGATAACATTTTGTTAAAGCAAACCGTAACCCGCTATGCAGATTCATGGCATCACCTCAAACCATTTTGGTATTATATTACGTCAGTTGCACCATGGTTTTGGTTACCTACAAGTTTCGCTGCAATTTTTGTATACAAAGACTGGCAATTGCATCTTAAAAAGCATGAGCTGCGTGTTTTGTTGCCTCTGGGATACGTGGTGCTAATGCTCCTTTTTTTCAGCCTTTCACCTGGCAAACGAGGAGTATATATTTTGCCTGCCTTGCCAATGTTCGTGCTTGCCGTGGCGCCGTTTTATGCTCGATTTAATAGTCATTCTGCATTCAGGTACGGCCTACTTGTTTTAAGCCTGATAGTCGCTGTCAGTTTGAGCATTTTGGGTTTACTGGGTGCAATGGGAGTTCCATCCGTTTCTTCGCTAACTGGCCAATTAGCTATTCAACCTTGGACTTTTTTGGCTTTAACCGGAATAACAGCGTTGCTTTTTGTTTTGCTAAGCGCTCGAATAAATATCTTACTGGCATGGCCATTAGTGATGTCAGTGATTTGGTTGAGCTATAGCACTTACGGTTACATTTTGCGGAATCCTTACAGCGTGCCTGTGGGTGTTTTAAATCAAATAAAGCAACATGTATCAGCAGAACCTGAGCTTGCGATGATTGATATGTCGGAGCAATTTTTTTTATTTTCTCCCTATACCATGACACATTTTGGCTACCATACGCCGAACGATATCCAGCTTAAATCTGCTTATCAGTGGCTTGAATCAAGTAATCAATACATTCTAATTGAAAAAAAATTAGCAGATGATACCTGTTTTGATACATCTGAAGGGCATGATCTGGGCTTTGCTCATCGAAGACATTGGTTATTGTTGCCAGCTACTTCTAAAAGGCCAGACTTAAATTCTCTGTGTGGACTTCAGGGAAGCAGCGTGAAAATATTTAGCCGAAGCGTACTTCCCAAGTTATAGGCAACTAACGGAACAATCTCATACTGCACACGTAGAAGTGATCGCCATTTTAATTGCAAAGACGGATTCCTTCATCTAGCATCTATGTCATGATCTTTGCTTATGCACTTTAAGTAAAAACAACAACTAATCAAAGAGTAACTGCCATGTTTAAATATTTAAAAACGCCGCTTTCTCTGTTTGTTCTGGCAGGGCTGAGCGTTAGCGCATGTGCGCAAGTAGAGTCTCCTCCAATTGAAGCATCAACCACTGATTCAGCTTACGAATTAGTTAACGTAACTAACGAGGTAGCCATTCCTTGGGGAATGGTCTGGCTAAATGAATCTGAAATGCTGGTAACTGAACGTTCAGGTGAGTTACGCATGATCAGAGACGGCAAGCTGCTTGAACAGAAAATTGCGAACGTACCTGCGGTAGATGCGCGCAATCAAGGTGGTTTGTTAGATATCGAAAAGCATCCAAATTATGATGAAAATGGCTGGCTTTATATCTCTTATTCTGGGTTTGAGGGCGAAGGAGAAGGCAGTAATACTACCTTGATTCGAGCAAAGCTAGATAAAGAGGCGATGGCGCTGACTAATATCGAACAGTTGTTTGAAGCTGCGCCTAATACAGATAATACTCGCCATTTTGGCAGTCGCATAGAGTTTGACGATGAAGGCTTTTTGTATCTTAGCGTGGGTGATCGTGGTGACAGAGATGTGAATCCTCAGCGTCTTGACCGGGATGCCGGCAAGGTTCATCGACTATTAGATGATGGCAGCGTGCCAAGCGATAATCCTTTTGTGTCTCAGGAAAACGCTAATCCAACGATTTATTCTTACGGTCACAGGAATCCTCAGGGCATGGCAATGCATCCTAAAACAGGTGATATCTGGACGCACGAACATGGCCCTCGCGGTGGTGATGAAATTAACCGCATTCAAAAAGCCGTTAATTATGGCTGGCCAGTGATTTCTTATGGCATAAACTACAATGGCACAAGCTTTACCGAGATTACTGCAAAAGAAGGCATGGCACAGCCAGACTGGCAGTGGACACCTTCCATCGCACCTTCTGGAATGGTATTTGTAGACAGTGAGCGTTACCCGCAGTGGAACGGTCATATGATTGTAGGCTCACTCAAATTTGCACAGCTTGTGTTAGTTGAAATGGATGGCAATGAAATCAAAGGACATAGTAAACTGTTTGATGGCATTGGTCGTGTTCGCAGCTTGAGTATGAGTCCTGATGGATTTTTGTACGTGGGTGTTGATGGTAAAGGTATTTACAAAGTGACCCCAAAAGCATGAACGCCGACGATTTGCATGCCCTTAAAATCGCATTTTCATACATGCCCAAAGCAATTGAGGTAAATAAATATGAATATGGTGAAGGGTACAAGAAAATTCTTGAGCATATAGAATTTGTTAGAGGATGCTTGCTTGATAACGGTGTAGACCCTGACGAAGTCGCGGGAGAAATCAATCCTGATAGTACACCTAAATCTTGCTATTAGACCGTTAGGAGAAGGAAGATGAAGAAGTTTTTGATAATAGTGGTAATTTTATTGGCAGTGCTTGCCGGTTTTGTTTGGTATGGATTTAGCAATGTTGATAATTTTATCAAACAGCAAATAGAGCAACAGGGCTCTAAATATTTGGGCACACAAGTTACCGTGTTTGGTGTTGACCTAGCGCTGACAGAAGGCCGCATTACAATAAGCGATCTTGATGTGGAAAACCCGCAAGGCTTTAGCGAGTCAGACGCATTCAGTTTAGAGGCGATCACTTTAGACATTGGTGGCTCAACATCTGAACCTTATGTTGTGCAGGAGGTGACGCTCAAAGCTCCGGAAATTTTGTATGAATTGGATGCAAACGGACAAGGCAACTTGCTTGCGCTGAAAAATAATCTGGAAAAGATGTTGCCAAGCGGATCTGAGCCTGCGCCTGCCCCCGAACCCGGTGCAAACCCGCTGGTTATAGTGGAGCAAGTAAGGGTTGAGGCGGCAAAGTTGATGCTGAATTTTGAAAATCTGCCAACAGGCGGAGTTGAGCTTGAGCAAAAGGCATATGAAGTCACCTTACCCACCTTTACTGCCGGCTCTATCGGAAAGCCAAACGGCATTCCGGCAGATCAGGTTGGCGCAGCGATAGCGCAAGCTATGCTCGATAATGTGATTGAGCAAGCAAAAGAAGAAGCAAAGAAAAAAGTCGCAGAAGAAGCTAAAAAGCGTCTTCAGGAAGAAGTTGACAAGAAAAAAGACGAGTTGATGGATAAGGCAAGCGATAAACTTAAAGGTTTGCTGAACAATAACTAGTTACTTAATCCCGTTTTAAGCATTAAGAAGCTGAGCCAGTTCACACTAGCTCAGCTTTTTTATTCCACATATTCACCTTTTTCGAATCGATTGATGATGCCGCGTGAAGGATGACGACAGGTATCAGGCGCATCTGAAAAATACAGACACTTTGGTATGTTGTCGGCAAAGCTCAATACTACCTCGCCCAAACTGTTCTGCCCCATGGTATTAAACTGGTAAGAGGCTTTTACGCTAAGCGGATAACCTTCATTTGAGGTGCGTATAACCGCGATGTCTGCGACGCTACCCTGATAGTAGCGATTCAACATCCATGCCTGCGCATTTTCCAAGATTAAATCGTCAAGCAATCGACTTAAATTAAGATCATCTGGTGCGAAGTCAATTTTATAAACGGATTGCACGTCTGCCAATGTCATGCCGCTGGGGAGTCTTATACCGCTTTGCCCGTGTATAAATCGTAATAGATTTTCTTCAAAGCGCTTGAGTCCTTTATTGTTGCACTGATTCTGATTAACCAATTTCTCCATGTCATCACCAAGCGATACTTTATCATCCAGTATGCTTTTCCCAGCAAACCAATCCCCTTGCATCGCATCACCGAACATGTCCAAACTTGCGCTTGAAGCTAAACGCTTACTCGTATTGTAAATAACAGGGTCTGCGTACAGTCCGGTGGGTATTTCTACCCAATTCACACAAACCCGGCTTGTTTCAACTCCCCAGCCATCTGTTGTTACTGATTCGGTAGCACATTCCTCCCGAGTGATAGGGACTTTGTTAGCGGGTAGCTCGCTATCACAATAACGTCCGTAAGCATGCATATAATCATTTAAAATTAAGCCTACCGTCAGACTGTCCGAAGACAGGCGTGCGTGATCAAAATCGCCTAAATAGATGGCAGTCAATTCTGATTCATAGTTTAGGTTTTTAGCGCTGAAGTTACGTATGCTAAGTTCTTCTTGGTCCGTTGCCGGTACAAACGCGGTGAGCCGATTAAGTTTACTGGTTTGAGCTTGCTTAAGCTGCTGAGCAACATCACTTGTATAGTCTGCTTTAGCAATTAAGCCAAACAGCACAGTATTTAATTGAGCAAGCGAAGTGGCCGATTCAATATTCTGAAGCGCAGATTGACTAATGCCACGCAATAGTGCAAGTCGTTCGTTTTGTTGCTCATCCAGGTAAGTCTGAACAGCCGGAAACATTCGAAGATTGCCATGCTCGTTCATAAATCTGTCTGAGTGTGCCACCATAGTCTGTAACCGCGTAGTCGCTTGCTCAGCATAAATGAGCGCGGCATCAAGTAAGCGTTTATAGGCTAAAATCAATTGTTCTATAATTTCAGCTTTGCGCGCGTTAAAAATGTTCGCTACTTGCTGCTTTTGTGTATCTGATAAGAGCTCGCTCAAAGGGCGATGGGGACTGTTTTCATTATCAAGTTCGCTCAGTTGATACGTCACGGCCGAAATATCTTCAAACTGTGCAGCATATGAATAAGCAGCTCGACTAAGATGACCTGATATCGCGCTTTGAATAAGCTGACGAGAAATATCTCTGGTTTTTGGCGTGAGCGACTCCTCTCTTCTTGGAAATTGCCCATATTTGGCTCGATCAACGCCGCTGAAAGAGGCTAAGTCAACTAATTGTGATAGCGCTTCAAAATTTGTCAGATCAACATTTGCTAATTTTTCCGACAAAGCGGCTAAAACTGCCTCGTTGTAACGCTCTCTGTTATCTTCGGCTTCATGTGTTTGAATAATCGTGTGCGCTTGCCATGGAGTTTGAGGTAACTGCTTTGCATACTGCGAATATTCAGGTGCACTCAATGCCTTGTTAAAACCGGCATGAGCTTTAGTAAAATCCTGACCTAAGGATGTTAAAGCTTCAAACTCATTCTCTGCATATTGCTTATATTGCTGAAAAGACTGCCAAGTTGTATCGTTTGCTTCTATTTTATGTTGCGACTGCAGATTTTTAGCAATCGCATTGGTTCGTCGATTCAGCTCACTTGCTCGAGGTATAAAATTGCTTTCGATTGAAGCTAGTTTTTTATAGGCGACAACTACATCAGTCTCACTATCAAAATCAAATCCGGCAATCGAGCTTAAGCTTATGATTTGCGCTTTTGCAATTGGAAATTGACTCTGAATTTGCTGCCTATATTGACTAACTTGAGCATTTTCTGCATATGCCCACTGCACGAGACGATGATTGTTCTGAGTGGAATTGCAAGAGCTTAAAAAAAGTGAAGTCACTGCAATACAACTTAATAGGGTAGAAAAGCGCATAACAAAGCTCCTTTTATCGTTACGCTTTCAACACGCCGATAAAGCTTTATTCAGCACAACCTATGTTGTTAGATAGTAGTTTTTGCCCAAACTCGGGCGGATGTAGAATATTAATATAGTGCTTTGTTTAAAATTCGCAATAAAAATTGCAAATTTCTGGCAATAGAAAAATAAGGCTAATTAATTACTTTCAAGACAGCCAAGCACTTAAACCTAACCTGGCAAGCGTCGAGGAATGTTTTCTAAGCTTACTTTTATCAGATGCCCCGTCTTTGTCAGAATTCAGCTCTCTAAATGCGCCTAGCAAGAACATTGTGCATAAACCACGTTTAGATACGAGTAAGGTTCTAATGCGCTTTTTTAGCCTGAAAATTTTGCTTTTCTGCAAATTTTCCATTGTTTGACGTCTCATCAGCATTTTTTCTAAATGTTGTTGTTCGTCTTTTAAAAACATGCACATAATTTGACCTCCTATATTGATTGTGAGTGGACATGTATAAGCACAAGTCAATGGTCACTTTGAGTTCACGACCTAATTACATAACTAATCTACTGCACCACTCCAACATTGCGATCAGCAAAAATCAGCGCTAACTATGGACTACCTGCTTTGACCTTTCTTCTTTTTCGTCTGATGAAAGCATGCTAAGCGATTTGGTAAGACTGATATTTTTAAAGGCGCTCTTTAACTGGAAAAGGGCAAAGATGAATAATAAAAGGTTAATCACAATGAGGACGCCAACGCCTAAGGCGATGCTTGAACTTGCTTGTACGATAAGACTCACGACAAACGCGTTTATTAACAACCATATTGTGAAAGCAAGCAAACTGGCTAAAAGCGTAAGAGAAATACTTACAAGCAAAGCTTTGCGAGTTAGCGCAGCCTCCGCTAAAAATACGGCTTTCATATTCGCAAATTTTGGTTTTTGAAAGCGTACTAAGTCTTCCAATGCAGCAAAGGTATCGATGAAAGACGCATTCTCTTCACGACTTTCACTTTGCAGACGTTTTTTTTCTGAATATGGCGAAGGAGCATCGCCGTTGCTATGCTCCTTCGTATTTGAATGAGTATCCATTACTCTTTGCTCATCTCGTTGATTAAACTGATTAGTCTTTTCTCAAAAGCGAAGCAAGCAAGGCACCTGCTGCAAATGCAATACCGGCCGTTTTGACTGGATTTTCGACCGCGTACTGGCGAATACTCGAATTGTTCCACTTTGACTCTACCTGTTGTTTCTGTTTGGAAAAGTTTTCAGAGCCTTTCGTCGCCGAATCTCTTAACCCTTGCTCAGCGGCAGCGGCTTTTTCTGATAAGGCATCAACAGAATGATGCAAAGTATCTTTTACTTTATCAGCCAAAGGGTGCGTACTTTCGCTTGATGGTGCAACTTTTGACGTCCTAGCTACATTTTTGGGCTGGGTCTGTGAATTAGCCATAATTCCTCCATGTTGATTAAAGTTTTGCTTTCACATCGATGGTTGCAATCGGTGTTCCACAAGCATGGCTGATTAAAGTTATTGAAAAACATATAGTTATGAAGTTTAAGGTAAGTAGGTAATTGCACTTCGAGTAAAATCTTCTAAAAAGTGTAAAAACTTTGCGCAGTATGATTGAAGCGTATTTATTTTTTATGTCTATATCCAAAACACCGGCGTTTATTGTGAGTCAAATACAGCTGGTGTAATATCGCACCAATCAATAGCGGAGAATAGTATGCCTAGACAAAGTGTGACATTGACAGAAAGTAATAATGCCTGGCTTAACGCTCATATAAAAAAGGAGGGGGATTACGCCAATAAGAGTGAGTTAATTAATGATTTAATTCGACGCGCCAGAAGGGCTGAGTTTATCAATCAAAAACTATCAAATGCGGAAAAGAGTGACTTCGTTTTCCAGTCACAAGATGAAATTCTTGCTGAATTTAAAGCCGGATTAAAAAAGTAAATGAGCAAATATCGCTTGAAGGAAGAAGCGAAAGAAGATTTACGCAGAATTTACGAGTATGGCTGTAAAGAATTTGGAGAGAGCCAAGCTGACGAATACTTTTATAGCTTTTTTGAAGCCTTTGCTAAGATTGCGGAATCGCCTTTAATATATCAGTCTGTTGACGATATTCGACGTGGCTACAGGCGTTGCCCGCATCGTTCAGATGTTGTTTACTATCGAATAAATCAAGACGTAGTCGAGATTATGGCTATCATCGGCGGTCAAGATATCGACGTGTGGCTTTAAGTAACATGTTTAGATTCTATCTAAAATAAATATTCTTTATTTGCAGTATAGGCATCGTTTAGCGATCGTTTTAAACGCCGGCTTTTAGATAATATCGTTCTCATATCTAAACATACCCTGTCATTCCTGCGAATGCAGGAACCTCTAAAAAAGCCTTTTCTTTAAAAATTAAGCATTGTTTAAAATTAAATGTTTTACTTATCGTTGAAGAGAATGTTTCCAATTTACTATTCGGTTTAGTCGGTTTAGTCGGTTTAGTCTGTTGAGAGGGATCCCACTTTCGTGGGAATGACCTAGGCTATATTGATTGCTAAAGTGACAATTGTCATACTCAAATTATGACAATCACAACTTATTTCAAACAGCGTTTAAGTAGATACTTTCTCCATCAACAGGAGAAATAAATATGCAAAAACAAGCTCAAGTGCTCATCGAAACAAGGCAGCTTAGCAAGTCGTTTGAAGGCGAGCAGGCGGTGAATAAAGTGGATCTATCTATTCGCGCCGGTGAAATCGTTGCTCTGCTTGGGGCAAATGGAGCAGGGAAAACTACCTTGATTAACATGCTCCTTGGACGACTAAAACCCGATTCTGGTTCAATTGAAGTGGCTGGCTTTGCTCCCGGAACTTATCAAGCCAAGCAGCTGATCGGCGCCATTTTGCAGTCTACAAAACTACCCGATAATCTGACAGTTGCCGAACAAATCCGGTTATTTTTAAGTTACTACGCAAACCCATACGATTATGATGAACTGGTCGACATCGCCAAACTATCGACAATTCTCAACAAACGTTTTAAACAGCTGTCAGGTGGACAAAAGCAACGCGTGTTTTTTGCTCTTGCCATCTGCGGTCAGCCAAAGGTGGCATTTTTGGATGAGCCAACAGTTGGCCTGGATGCAGAATCCAGACGCGAGTTTTGGGCCTGTATACGTCGCTTGGCTGCAAATGGCACCAGTGTCTTATTGACTACTCATTATATGGCCGAAGCAGAAGCCTTGGCAGATCGCGTGTATCTTTTAAAACATGGCGAAATGATTCATGAAGGCTCGCCAGATTCACTGGTCAACGCGCTTGGCGCTAAAACCATTCGCTTTAAAAGCGCGACTTCCATTTCACATTTTGAAAAAATGACAGCAATACTGAGTGCAGACATGATAGATGGATATATCCAACTTTCCAGCGCAAATGTTGTGCAAAGCTTGCGTGAGATTTTAAATGTTTCTGATATTAACGAACTGACGGTGTATCAAAAAACACTAGAGGATGCATTTCTGGCATTAACTGGCGAATCGCACGAACTCTTAAAAGATGTCAAAAAGAAAGAGTCGAAAAAACTTTCAAAGGAGAAAGCGGCATGAGCCTCACTAACACATCGAATACTTTAAATCTTAAACAGCAGCAAACCCTTTATTGGCTTGAAATTAAAACCGAACTGCTTAAAACATTTAGAGAACCTAGCTTTGTTATTCCAAGTTTATCGTTTGCTGTAATGTTTTATGCTTTCTTTGCGCTAATATTCAATCAAAATCCTGAGATGCCAGCGTATTTATTGGCGACCTATGCTGTATTTGGCATTATTGGGCCCGCGCTTTTTTCGTTCGGAGTAGGCGTTGCAATAGAGCGTCAACAAGGCTGGATTGCCCTTAAACAAATTAGCCCTATGCCAATTTCAGCATACTTTACGGCTAAAGTGGCGGCTTCAATGGTGTTTGCATGCATTATTTTATTGATGATGTGCACATTAGCGAGCCTTTTTGGCGGCGTTAAAATGTCGCTAGGGCAATGGGCGCTGACTTTTTTGATTCCACTTATAGCCTGCATTCCTTTTTGTGTGATTGGCCTATATTTAGGGCTAGTATTGAGCGCAAATGCGGCCCCTGCGGTTGTCAATCTGATTTATTTGCCCATGGCATTTTTATCAGGTCTTTGGATACCCATTTCCGTTATGCCCGCTTTTATGGAATGGATAGCGTGGACCTTGCCAGCCTTTCATGTGGCGCAATTAACCCTTGCAGTACAGGGCAGTGATTTAGGCTACCCATGGTGGGCTCACGCGGGTATATTAGTGCTTACAACCGTGATATTTGCAGTTTTGGCAAGACGCGCTTTTCAACGCATGGCCATTTAAAGATTAAGGCTTTTTGTAAACGCGACTAGCAAGCAATGAGGCAACAAGGCAACATAGAAAAGGCATAGATTACTATGGATACAAGTCCAAAAAAAAAAGCCAGACAATAGATTAAAATTACTTGCGTTAAGCCTGCATCGCCGTTTGTTACCTGCAAACGAAGAAAGTGGGTATGAGCCTTATTTTTGGCTACTTTATTTAAATTTTTATTTCATCTATTTTTTTCTGGTTGAGCCAAATACTCAAATGATTGGATGGGCGCTTGTGACCATTCCTTTATTTTTGTTTTTGTATTTTCGGGCTTATTGGGTTTCTGCAAATAGAATTGCGTTTTATATCAGCGCCATCTTTTTATTAGGCATCGTACAGGCTCATATTAATCCGGGGGCCAGTGTCTTTTTAATCTATGCTGCTGCTTTTTGCTGCCGTTTGCGAAGTCCGAAAATAGGGCTTATGTTTATATTGGCTATGATGCTAGTCATCGCTTTACATACCTACCTGCTGAATCTTCCCCTCTTTTATTTATTACCCGCCTTGTTTTTTGTTTTCCTAATTGGTGTATCAAATATTTATATGTATGAAATTGCAAAGAAAAACAAGGCTTTAAAACTCTCTCAAGAACAAGTAAAAAGACTGGCACAAACCGCAGAGCGTGAGCGGATTGCACGTGACTTACACGATCTCGTTGGCCATACCTTTTCGATGATCACCATGAAAGCACAGCTTGCCAGAAAGCTTTTTGATCATGATGTGGACAAGGCCAAAAACGAAATTCAAGATTTGGAAGCAATTAGCCGCGAAGCGCTTTCTCAAATCAGAGAAACCGTAACAGGCTATCGCAAGAAAGACCTTTCAACCGCTATTCTCGAAGCGCAGGCACTTTTGAGTGCAGCGGATATTCAGTGTCGCATTCACTTCGAGGAAAAGGATATAAATAGCTTGAGTGAAGATAAGAGTATTGCACTTGCCTTTACTTTACGAGAGCTGGTGAACAATGTAGTTAAACATTCCAACGCTACTCAGTGCAGTATTCGCCTTTCGTTAGGCAACAATAAGATATTTATTGAAATTAAAGATAACGGTGATGCTGGCGAACTCAAACCTGGTAATGGTTTGAGCGGTGTAAATGAGCGCATTTCTGCCTTAGCGGGTGAAGTATTTACTAAAATCGAAAATGGCTTGTGTGTAAGGGTAAGCGTGCCGCAATGACAAAGAATATTTCTATACTGGTAGCAGAAGATCAAGGCATGTTGCTAGGCGCATTAAGTGCCCTTTTAAATCTGGAAGGAGATTTTGAGGTTATCGCTCAGGCTAATGATGGTGCGCAAGCCATTGCTTTATTGGGCAAACATACGCCTGATATTGTATTAACTGATATTGAAATGCCATATAAAACAGGCCTTGACCTCGCAAAGTACGTGCAAGAGAACGGACTTAAAACAAAGGTGATTGTGCTCACCACCTTTGCTCGAAGCGGTTATTTGCAGCGCGCGATGAAATTTGGCGTAAAGGGGTATTTACTCAAAGACGCCCCAAGTGATGAGCTTTCGGCAGCCATACGTAAAGTACACGCGGGTAAAAAGGTCATCGCCCCCGAACTTATTGACGTAGCATGGGACGTGGAAGATCCGCTTACTGAAAAAGAACGAAAAGCGCTTAAACTGGCGGCTGATGGCTTAAGTACCGAAAAAATTGCCGATACCATGTTTTTATCGGCTGGTACGGTTCGTAACTATTTGTCTTCAGCCTCGTCTAAACTCAATGCGCATAATAGGATTGAGGCTGCCAGAATTGCCCGCCAGCGCGGATGGTTGTAGCTTGAGCAAAACCGAATCGTTTTATTATTAACGCATTGTTAGTGCTATATCAGCGCAATCTCTATAGATTAAAAAAATATAATCGTTAATGAAGATTGATATTGCTTATTTTTGCCTTAGATATACACTCAATGTATAAAGGTTCTTTAATGACAACACATGAACTTCAACTGGATAGTCTTTTTACTGCTTGCGTCTTTATCTGCCTATACCCAACACGGCAGTGAAGACGCGTTTGGCGTAAAAGCCGCCAAGGCTACCCAGTTAGTGTCTTTGGATATATCGTCAATCCAGTTAGATTTGGATGACGTTGATGACCAGACGGCTTATTCCAACAATGAAGAAGTAAAATCGCCATGTGTACTGATTCAAAGTAGCAGTGATGATGCCGATTTTTATCAAGTCATATTTTTTCACTTCATACGCGGTCCGCCCCTTTAATCCAATTTGTTATGCGCGCTGATATTCGAATTTTCGACCATGCGCTTTTTACAATTAGGATTAGTTAAAGGATAGAGCATATGAAACCTCTGCATTTACACAGTGTCGAGCATATCGACAAACTTGTTTGGCCCCAAGAAACGGGTGTATCACTGAAAACATCTGCGTTGAGCATATTTACCGACTTTTCAGTACATAAACCGCTTATAATCGAATCAAAAGTCAAAGCGGTTGATCTTGAGCAATTGATGAAAAAAGCGCATGTGAGGCTCAAGATTGTGGTGGATGAAAACCGCAAATTTTTAGGTGTGATCAGTTTAAGTGACCTTTCGGAAGAAAAAATCTTGCGAAAAGTAGATCGAAGCACCAAACGCGAAGATTTGTTAGTGGAGGAGTTCATGCATCCCCGCGATAAGTTAAAATGTTTTGACTACAAAGAACTGACAAGAGCAAGCGTTGGGGATGTATTAGAGACGCAAAGAAGTAATCACCAACAACATTGCCTGGTCGTAGATAAAAGCAATCACGAGATACGCGGTTTGATTTCAGCAAGGGATGTAGCACGCTTGTTGAAAGGCGCTGTCGATATTGAACAGCATATTTCGTTTGAGGAACTGTTTGACGAAATCTACGCTTAAATCAGCAAGCCAGATTGTTTAAATATCTTTAGTTCAGGCAAAATACGCGCAAGGGAGACGGTGGTGTCTAATATAGTGATTGTTGGGGGAGGTGCAGGCGGTTTAGAGCTTGCTGTCAAGTTGGGCCGCTTTTGTCGAAAGTCATCTGTTAAAGTTGTGCTGATTGATAAAAATCGAACTCATATTTGGAAACCTCTCCTTCATGAAGTGGCAGCCGGCTCTCTTGACGCTGATATTGATGGTGTGGATTACCTTGCCATCAGTCAAAAAAATGGATTTCATTTTCAGCTTGGAGAATTCAGAAATTTAGACCGTGCTGCAAAAACCGTCACGCTCGCTCCCTTATTAGATGCAAAAGGCGATATGGTTCTGGACGAGAGAAGCGTAAGCTACGCAAAGCTGATATTTGCGTTAGGTTCGGTAACAAATGATTTTGGTACCTCTGGCGCAGGTGAGCACTGCATCTTTTTAGATTCCGTAAAAAGTGCACAGAGTTTTCATGTTCAGCTTTTAAACGAGTTTTTGAAGTTGGAATCGAATGATAATACTCAGCAGTTGGATATCGCTATCGTCGGCGCCGGAGCTACCGGTGTAGAGCTGTCAGCGGAACTTTTTAAAACGGCTGAATTGCTTAATGCATACGGTTACAATAAGGTTTCCTCTTCCCGATTAAATGTTACGCTCATTGAGGCGGGGCCTCGACTATTGCCAGCATTGCCTGATCGCATCGCACAAAACGTTGCATCAGAATTACGTGAGCTCGGCGTCAACATAATGCTGGATACCGCGGTCTCTGGTGTAGAAAAAGGCGGCCTTAAAACCAAACAAGGTGCTTTTATTCCAAGTACGATGTCGGTTTGGGCTGCCGGCATCAAAGCACCTGCATTTTTAGCCAATTTAGATGGCTTGGAAAGTAACAAAATTAATCAGTTGGTAGTAACTGATACCCTTCAGTGTACAAAAGACGATGCGATATACGCCATCGGTGACTGCGCGCATTGCGTAATGCCAAACGGGGATAAGGTGCCGCCAAGGGCTCAGTCTGCGCATCAAATGGCTTCATGTCTTTTTGATAACATTAAGCGAGAATCAAAAGGTAAATCACCTAAAGCCTATCGTTACGTCGATTATGGCTCTTTGGTATCGCTTTCTTCTTATTCGACAATTGGAAGTTTAATGGGAAATCTCACGCGAGGTAGTGTGTTTATTGAAGGACGCCTTGCGAGAATTGTCTATATAAGCTTATATCGCATGCATCAACTTGTGATATTCGGAAAGTTAAAGACGCTTTTGTTTATGATTGCGAATCGCATTAATCGAAGGATCAGGCCAAATTTAAAATTGCACTGACAGACTCCTGCATACACTTAAATGCTCTTAAATGTAATTTGGGGGCAGACTCACGAAAACTTGGCGCGAAGATAGAAAAACACTGGGATCGCAACTGCACTGCTTACCAACAAAGTTGCCAGCCAGTCCCACGTGCTGTCTACAAATAAGGCAAGCATTATCCCAGCAAGTGATACCACAAAAAGCCAGAAAGGTGCTTTAAAGATTGACCAGAGTGACAACGTTGTTTTCATATGTGCTTGCTCATACCTGCTTTGCTTTAAGTCGCACATGTTTTTTCCACCACAAGTATAATCCTGTTATCAGAATTGCGATGGTAAAACTATTTAATATTGCCCAGACTATCTTTAAACCCAATCCACCATAATCACCAAAATGCAATGGGCGTGATAAGGATAAAGCATTGGCATACCACGGCATTTCTTGTTTACCAATCACTTTTCCATCTGTTGCATCTACTAACACCGGTGTAATGATTTCTTTTGTGAAAGGAGAGTTACCGTGCAAAAAAATAGCTAAGTGCTGCCTGGTGGAAAACTCGCTTCCAGGAAATGCTACAAACTGTAAGGTCATATCAGGTGCTGCTTGTCTTGCTGCTTCTATTGCCTTATCAAGTGAAGCATCGACCGAAGCTATGGTCTTGTTTTTGCTCACAGCTGCTTCGTTATAACTTTCTATTAGTTTGTCGAGATTTTGCGAGCGCCACGTTTCCAGAATTGGTTTTTCAAGTGTGTTGATAACGCCAGTTATACTTACTACTAGCACCCAAGCCAGAGATGTGATCCCCAATAAATTATGATAGTCGAGCCATTTCAGCCGTTTTGATTTGCTCTGACGAACTGTGCCAAAAGCCAGGTTTCGCATATATTGGCGATATATAACAACACCGCTAATGCTGGCAAGCACAAACAGAATGCCCATCGCACCCAAAAACAACATGCCTGGCAAGCCTAAAAACATGTCGGTATGAAGCTGTAAAATAAACTCCATAAAGTCCTCTCCTACATTGGCAGGAGGGACAATATTGCCACTTGTTAAGTCATAAGACGCAAAATGCATTTGATTACCCGGCGCATCTGCACTTGGGCCGCTGGTAACATTTACAACGGGTCGCTCAGTATCAAAACTCATATAAATCGGCGCTTCGCCTGGTCTGGCTTGTAAGGCAATTTCAAGAATCTGATCGAGTTTTAAATGCTCCGCCTGAGGGTTAGCTGGAGTCCATGTATCCGGGTTTAAGGCAGCGTCGATTTCGTCATGAAAAATTAGCGGCAGACCAGTGATGCACAGCATTAATAAAAATGCTGTGCTGATTAAACTGGACCACTTATGGATCCATTCCCAACGCTTTATAGCCGTAGCTTGCAATGAACACCTACTCCTTCATTTGCAAAAATAATCAGTGAGTTGACTAAAAATCAAAACTAAGCGATATGGATAGCGATCTTGGTTCACTCAATATCAAATAGTTTGCACCAGGAAAGCCGCCGGTAGAAGCCCAGTATGCACTGTCAAACACATTATTCACGCGAGCTCTCACATTCACGAGCGTATCAGAAACCTCAAAATCATAGCTTGCTCCAATGTCGACGCGGTTCCAGCTATCAATTTCGAAAGTGTTTGCGGTATTAGTGTATTGCTCAGAGGTATATATCCAGCGAGCATCAAAGCTTAAGCCTTCTATGCCTGCAATATCCCACTGTCCATTGATATTGGTTTGCAATTCAGGCACGCCAATTGGCGTATTTCCTTCATCTATGCCTCCTTGGGTTTTTGCCAGTTCTGCATTGACATAAGTTGCACCACCGACAATTCGCAGCCCTTCAAGTGGCTCACCAAAGACAGTAAACTCAAAACCCTGACTACGCTGCTCACCAGACGCGCTAAATATCTGGTTTTCAATCACAGCGTTAGGTCTATTTAGCGTGAAGACATTGGCAGTCGCGCCTATATTCCCGCCATCGTATTTCACACCCAGTTCAAGCTGTTCACCATTAAAAGGTGCAAGCACTTCTCCGGCATTTTCGATAGGCAGACCATTCCCTGAATCTGGCGCAGTAGCGCCTGCTTGTAAACTTTCCGCGTAATTTGCATAAAACGACAAGGCATCGCTTTGTTTCACCACGATACCTAAAACAGGTGTAATTTTGCTATCGTCGTAACTGCCGTTTAATTCACCTGACCATGCAGCAAAAGACTGCGTATTAATGGATTGATGTCTTAAGCCAATAGTCGCAAGTAAACGCTCATCAAAAAAGTATGATGTATTTGCTATTGCGATACTTTCATTACGCACCTTCTCAGTCGTTATTGGATTATTTAAATCCCCACCAATAAAAGCATCTGTTGCGGGTGGCGTTACCTGAGAAGGGTCGAAGATGTTGTAGGCAAAGCCGCCAAAGTCTGAAAATGCGAATGCATTTTTCGATTCTAAATCGACCAGTGCAGCAGATACAGTCATTTCTTGCTTAAGGCCGGCAATTGCATATTCTGTGCGAACGCCTGTATCAATTGAGAACACTTCATCCTCGCGAGTATTGACGAAACGAAATGCAGTGCCTTGACCGTTTTCATCGCTATTTGGGTTAGCTAAATCGTTTTGTTCTTCGCCATTTCTAAATCCCGCACCGAGCCATATGCTGGTATTCTCACCCAGATCATACTCTCCTCGAACAACACCAAAGAGCTGCTGCTCATCTGAAAAGGTCCAATCCTGGGCAAAGTTAGCGTCTGCATCTGGTGCTTTAGGTGCCTGACCAAAAGGCGTAACTTGAGGACGAGGCGAATCAATATGGTTGTCTTGATAGCCTAAGTCAGCTGAAAAACGGGCTTTATCGCCTGAGTAATCCATCCCTATAGAAAATACGGATAAGTCTTGCTCTTGACGGCTAATGGCACCTTCGCCATTTCTGACAACGCCGTTAAATCGAAAGCCCCACTCGTCGTTGTCACCCAAGCGACGGCCGATATCAACCGCTCCGGTCAACTGATTGCTATTGTCATATCCTAGTGTTGCTTTAGTAATACCACCAACGGGCGCTCGCTTAGTGACTAGGTTAATTGTGCCACCAACACCACTTCCGCCGGGCGCCGCGCCATTTATAAAAGCGTTTGCACCGCGCAGGACTTCAACCCGCTCTATCATTTCAGCTGCAATATATTGTCTTGGCAGAATACCAAATGCGCCATTTAAGGTGATGTCGTCTGAAAATACAGGGAAGCCTCTTAAGATATACACTTCCTGAAAATTTCCAAAGCCTTTTGTTACTCGCACGGTTGGGTCGTTTTGCAACACATCGCCAATGTTTTGCGCCTGCTGTTGCTCAATTAAATTAGCGGTATAGGCTGTGGCGGAGAATGGGCTATCCATAAAGTCGAGATTCCCGAAAATACCGGCTCTGCCGCCCCGGGCAACTTGTTCCCCTGCAAAACGCTTTGTCAAATCCACTTGCGAGGCAGCCCCTACCACTTCGATTACTTCGGTATTTGCAAGATTATCATCAGAAGCTGAATCAAGGGGGGCCTCACTGCTTTGTGCATTTGCAAAAAAGCTCGCCTGCACGCAGAAGGCCAACGCGGAAATTGGAAAGTAAAATGTAGAAAACGTAGACATCAATGAGATAACCTTTAAACCGTAATGAGAATAAATCGTATTTGTATTAAACGCGTGGGATTGTACTCGTATCGAGTAGTTTTGCAAAGAGTTTGATTGTAGTTGTAGCCAAAAAACTAAAGAAGTGTATTGCCAGCTTTACTGTGACCAATGCAGGATGATCGACGAGCCATTATAAAAATATTCCATATGCAACGAATTGGGATTATCCATTTTTAGAATAAGCGGAGTAGGTGCTTGTCGCATAAAACTTGGGTCATTGCTGTTCACAATATCGATACTGTAACCATTAGCAGAACTAGTAATTACACCGCTGTATTGAAAGTTACTCATATTGCCCCACAAATCGATAGTGACCAGGTCGGCGAACCACTGTTGCGAATTACCAGTGACTGACTGAAAGCGAATGGTGCCTTCAATATTGTTAGATAAGTCCATCCCGTTTTCTTCATAGGCTGTTAAATACCAATCGCCTTGAGGGTGAAAGGCTTGCGTCGCAGGTGGCTGTTGCGCTTGAGCTTGCGCTTGCGATTGGGCCTGCTCCGTCACGAGATTATTTGATTGCGGATTATTGTTAGTCGTATCGGGAGAATTATTGGCTTTGGTAGGCAGCGTTTGAGAGGGCGATGTTTGATTGTTGCTATCTACAGCCGGCAAACTTTGGCTGACATTCTCAATAGAGCGCTGAGAGGGAAAATTGTCAGCGTTTAATTGTGCGCCGCTACCAGTAGCTTTGTCATTATCGTTACCATGTGGCATCAACCGAGGAAACAGCACCAAGCCAATACCAAATACGATTAGCACAATCGAAGGATTGCTGACATTGAGCTTTATACCAAAGCCCTCTACGTGATTTGGGTTTTTTGAGTCAATTTTACCGGAGATGAATAAAAACAAACCAATTGCGATTAAAGCAATACCCAATCCGATAATTAAATAATCGAGCGTATCCATATGCTTTCTAATTGCTTATATTTTGTACAATATAGATCGAATAGCTTCGTTTTGCTATTTTTATCTTATGAACTGGATTAGGGAGCGCTGATGCAACTCAGGCCTCTTAATTCAACAAAACTGCCGCTTTGCTCATGTAACAGATAGCATTTATCCGCCTGTAATTTTAAGAAAAAACGATCTCCGCTTCCTTGTGTGGGCAGTTGAATATCTTTGTCGTTTATTGCTTGCCCCTGTCGATTTAGCCTTCTTGCACCTATCACTAGTTCCGATGACTGAGTAAAAACAGATTCCGAAAGGGGAATGATTTGACCATTCATGAAAGGCGCAATTGCGGATTGCAAGATTTTTAACTGTTGCGCATCCGGATTATCAAGCCTTGCATCTTGCACTTGTATGTCCTTTTTAAAGTTGTTCTTTTCAGCGCTGTCGCTTATCGTCGATGCACTGCAGCCAAAAAATGTAGCGCTTAGCAACAATAAACTGGATTTTGCAAACATGCATACTCTTTCTTCCATTCTAGTTTTCACCATTTGAAGTACTACTTTTCGAAATAAAGCGTCTGTCGTCGTTAATAATGGCTTCAATGTAAGGATTCGGCGCCATGATGGCTGGACCTTTTCCTTCTTGAGCTGCGCTGTCTATTGAAAGTACCGGGCTGGTATTGGCAGGACACCCATCAAATTCGGCATAAAATAATGCGGCGGATAATAATGCTTCGTCGGTAGAGCCCAGCGCATTCGAAAAGTCATCATCAACAAAACATCCTTCCACTTCATCGTCAAACTGTGGATTCAGACTGGGTATAAATCCATCAGAAAAATTCCCAAAGCCTTTTTCGTTTATGCCTTGAAACTGGATCGTGAAATAGGTAGTACCGCAGTTATCTGTTGGTAAAAACCCGAAAGGTTTTCCGCAGGTTGTATCTCCAATCAAAATAACTTCAACATCAATCCCACGAAGTCCATTAATAAGCGATTCGCTTGCAGAGCAGGTGCTACCCGTTGATAAAATAAACACGCGGGTAAACTCTGGACTAGGTAAGGTATTGGACAAAAAGCGTCCATTCACATAGTCAATTTCCTGACTATAAAAAGGAAAAGGGTCCTCTGGCGGCGTTTTATCGTTGTAAACTAACTGTTCGAATATGGCATTATTGGTTTGATTTGGGCCAGCAATCATATACGCCAACTGCGATGACAAGGCAAGCGAACCGCCACCGTTGTAGCGCAAATCCAAGACCAATTCACTAACGCCGTTGTCGACAAAAGCTTGGAAAGCATCAATAAGTGCATCTTGTGCGGGCGTAATAAAGCTATTGAACTGTATATATCCAATTTTGCTAAATTCGGTATCAATAATATCAACATTTTGTACAGGCGATAAATCAATCACCGCCGAAGTCAAGTTAGCGTTTAGCGTCGAACCGTCAAGAAGTTGAAACTCAAACTCATGACTTTCTCCTGCTTCATCTGGAAACAAAGCGGCATTGATTGCATCAACCTCTGACGAAGAAGTCGTGTTCACAAAGTCAATGCCGTCGATACGCTTTAAACTTGCTCCACGAGGAATATCAGCCTGTGCTGCAGGTGAATTCGGCTCCGTGTATCGTACTATCAGCTCACGAGGCGCAGTATTGGCAATAAACTCCCATCGTATACCGTATTCTGAAGACGTTCCTGCCTGAGTTCGCTCCCTGTATTCAGAAGTAGGCTCGCTAAAATGAAAATTGTCTTTCAAGCGACCAGAGGCTGTGCGCTCATTTGTTTTGAGCTGATTGAAATAGGCAGAAATACTGAAATCATTTGGATTATTGTCGGGTACTTCGTCATACCAAAGATAGGTTTCATTTGTCCACGAGCGCAGCCACATCTTCTCGGCCAGCGCCGAACCTGCTTGGTCTGGAAAAGGTTGCCCTGAAAAAGGATCCACGCCTGATCTTGGAGTTACACATTGTGCTGCGAAATTTGCGCTTGGCGGATAAATGCCAGGCTGCCAGATTATATCCTGACTAACGGGAGGCTGAAGAGGGGTCGAAGTACCGCCAGAACCCCCGCCACATGCAGCGATAAAAAGAACGCAAAATAAAAATGCTAGTGATAGTCGGGGTTTGGGAAAAAATGCATTCATCAAATCATTTCACATATTAATTTTTACACATATGGATCGTATCATATGTTTTCTTAACGAGACCCGCGAGAGAAAAGTTTAATCCTATAGAGCGTAAAACTTTTCTTATTGTTCAGTTGAGTTGCTAAAAAAAAGCCTGCCCTAAAGGGGTATAGTTATTTGCTACCTAATTTAAAGCTTACTTACTTTAGCCAACATGTATGCCGTGTTTTTCCAGCCGGTATAAAAAGGCTTTATAGCTGAGTGATAAAAGTTTGGCGGCTCTTGTTCGATTTTGATTGCTTATGCTCAAAGCTTGCTTGAGTAGATCCGCTTCGAGCTTGTCCAAGTCAATTCCACTTGATGGAAGCTTGAAGTTGGCAGGTGCTTCAACATTCGACGCGTGAGGCTTGCTATTTTCACTTGACGAAAACAGTTCGTCTTCTTCGCCTAATAGCACAAAACGTTCGATTTGATTGCTGAGCTGTCGCACATTGCCTGGCCAATCGTAATTGGCTAGTTTTTCAAGCTGTTTTTTGCTTAGTTTCTCATTTAGCTCTTTGTTAGAAGCTACGCTTGGCTTTGCACCTTGGTTGCCGTAGCGTTTAGCAAACTTGGCGTAAAAGAATTCAGATAAAAGCTTAATGTCGTCACGTCGTTCTCTTAACGGCGGAATATTAATAGGGACAATGTTCAAACGATAAAACAAATCCTCCCGGAAGCTTCCTTCAGCCACCATATTTGATAAGTTGCGATGAGTGGCCGCTACCACTCTCACATTAAGCTGCACTTCTTCATTACTGCCTAGTGGCATAACGCAGCCCTCTTGCAGAAACCGTAGAATTTTAGCCTGTAAGTTTAAGGGCAACTCTCCAATTTCGTCCAAAAACAGGGTGCCACCATCGGCATGCTGAAGCTTGCCTGTTTTATCTGTATTTGCCCCGGTGTAGGCGCCCTTGCGTGCACCAAAGAGCTCTGCTTCTGCCAATTCATCTGGGATCGCACCGCAATTAATCGCGACAAATTTATGTTGTCGACGCTCTGATAAACGGTGCAAAGCCCTTGCTGCCAACTCTTTCCCTGTACCGCTTTCGCCCGTGATGAGAACCGTTGCATCGGTATTTGCTACCTTTGCTATTCTATTTTGCACATCTTTCATGGCCTGGCTTACGCCAACAAAATCCAGCAATTGATGTTGAGAGTCCAGCGCCTCACTAAGCGCATTGTTTTGCGCGCGCAGCGCTTTAGCACGCAAGGCTTTTTCAATAGATAGCAATAGCTCCTGACGCTGAAATGGTTTGGCCAGGTAGTCATCCGCGCCGGCTTGCATGGCCTCTACCGCATGCTCTATTGTGCCGTGAGCCGTTGCCATAACAAACCCTAGCTCAGGGAACTTTGCTCTGACAAACTGCAACAGTGCAAGACCGCTTAATTGTGGCAGCTTCCAGTCAGAAAACACCATATCAACGCTGTTTGATTTAAGGTAAAGCATGGCTTCTTCACACGAAGCAAAATCTCGAATGGCATAGCCTGCATTTTCAAGGATATCTTTTAACAGTTTTCGCTGCTGCTGGTCATCTTCAACCAGTAAAATAATTGTGCTCATCTGCATCCTTTTCTTGTTAGACACCGTTTAAGTGGTATTTAGTTTGATGCATTACATAGCGTCAATACCGCGCAACAGCCATCGTCGTCTTCATTGTTTTTGAGCACGATGTCCCCCTTGTAGTGCAGCACTGCAATGCGCCTCGCAATATATAAACCCATGCCTGCGCCTTCAGCCTTGCTTGAGATGTGTGGCTTAAACAAGTCTTTAGCAATGCTATCACTTAAGCCTTGTCCATTATCCGTAACTTCAACCTGAATAGCATCTTGATGCTTATATCGTACTTTACGTAAAACTACATGAATGGACGGGGGACGTTTGGTTGTGCAGCAGGCCTCTATCGCGTTGCTCAATAAAGTGGTTAGCATCGCGAGCACTTCCGTTTCGGCCCCTAAAATTTTACAATTTTGTTCCAGGTCGGTGCTCATTTCGCAGTTACTGCCCATTCCCATTTGCATCACAGCGTCTTGCACAATCATATACATATCAAGTGTTTGCTGTCGATTTATCCCAGACGTTGTGAGTACTAATAAAGATTTAATGCTTCTGTCGAGTGCCACGATTTTTTGTCTGGCTTGTTGTGCGATGGCAATTTTACGTTTCTCGTTGGTATTAGCCTGAGACATTTCTTCTATCGCCAATCCGATAGTGTTGAGTGGATTTCGCAATGAGTGTGCAATACCTCTGCTAATTTCACCAAGTTCCACCAATTGTTGTTGTTGCAGGTATTGTTGTTCAATGGCTTGTAGACGCTCCAAACGTTCGCTGGTGTGGTTAAACATGGTCAGTGTTTGTTCGACTTCTTTCACACCATCTGTTTGCACTCGATGCTTAAAATTCCCTTTTCCTAATTCAGCAAAGCCATCCGATAAGCGATTAAGCGGCTTTGCTATGTGTTTAGCCAATAACCACGCAAAGAGCAAACTCAATAAGCCGAGCGCTAATGTGGCAAAACTTAAGTATTTAAAATAGGTATTAATTGTCGACTGGCCAGAATCAAAAAAGAGGTTTTTTCTTTCGATTTCAAATTCCGGCGTTTTAAATACTAAGGTGTTGCCGTCTAATCGCTCAATTTCAAGCTGCTCTAGTTGTTCGCGCAAAGTGTCGAATTCAGTCTCTTTATTTAGCAGCTTAATCATGCGATGTTTTTCGTCTATCGCGATTTGAGATTCTCCTGTTGTGTTACCGTCGCTTTTTTGCGTTTCAATTGCCCTTAGTGCAGTGCTGCTAATTTCTTCAAGTAAAGCGTCGATTTTCGCCTGATTGGTCTCGTCAAACATCTCTTTAACAGGAATGTCATTAGCGGCAGTGGTCTCCTCCTCGCTGTCCTGCTCACGGTTCAACAGATTCACAATTCGTTTTTCGGTAAGTTTAGATAACTCAATGCTTAAGGCATTTATTTTGGCTTGTGCATCAGGCGACACTTGAAAATTCGCGATTGGCTTTGTGACTATCATATTAATCGCTTCGTTTGACAGATTAATACTTCGAAACGCGATTTCTTCATCAATTCGATTCTCAACCAGCTTGATCGCAATATACTGCAACAGAGCGAGCAGTAATAAAAACATGCCGCTTATAAGAAAGATATAGGCGCTGAGTGATAGGCGTTTTAAAAGAAGAATAGGCATACTCGATTGCTCTTTTGATTGTGTTCTTACTGATTGCGTACTTTTTATGTTCTTTCAATGGAAACTGAATTTTTGAGTCTTAACATACTAAACAAGTTTTGAGCCACTCTGGCGAACTTATAAGTGAATGAAATATCGATAAATTATCTCAAGTTTCATCTTTATCTTGAGAGATTATCCCCAAATAGGGAAATAATCTCCTGATTTCGGGATTTTTTGTAAGTCTTTTGCCTTGCTACTTTGCAAAGATCTTCTAAGTCATTGAAAAAAATACTTATCTACAAATGGCACGCGCTTTGTAATGTTGTACATGAAGCGCATTCAAACATGAATCGCAACAAGCCATGTAGATAGACCCTAAAGGAGAAACATATGTTAAACATAACACCACGCGCATTATTTGCCTCGATTTTTGCTTCGGTTTTTGCCTCGACAATGCTCATTGGGCTTTGCACCACTGCTTCTGCAAACCCAAAATCTGATGCTATGCAAGAGCCAGAGATTCAAATGATTAAAATCAAAAGTAACGACCAAGAAACAGTAGAGCTTGAGGTTGTTAACAATTTCGAAGATGCAAAGATTTACAAAATCGACAAGTTAGATCTGGAAAACGAAGCCCACTTACAAGCCGTGCTTTTTGATTTAGATGAGAGTACACGAAAAAATGTAATTGATGCCTTAAAAGAGCTTGGTAAAAATAAGGATAGGCTAAATCGAAATGTAGGTGAGATGGAAGAAATCAAAAAAATGATGGTACTTAGAACCGGTGAAATAGAAGGCTTAGAGGCCATACTTGATGAAACATCAAATACTCACATCATCACAGCGCTTAAAAATGTAGAAAATTTGAAACCTATGATTGCCAAAAGCAAAGCAGATGCCCTCATTTCCCTGCTTGAAGGTGGTGAATTTACGCCCGAGCAGCTTGATAGAATTCAATCCGCACTTGATAGCAAGCGCTAGGCATCAGCCTATTAAATGACAAAACCCAGCCTTGGCTGGGTTTTGTCATTTTACTATCGGATTTATTTACGACGTGCTAATAATCCTAAAAGCGCAAGACTTACTAAGGCAATGCTTGCTGGTGCACTGACTTCACTGACGCTTACTTCCAGCTGTGCATTGCTAAAGTCAGCCATCTTAAGCCCGAAAATAGGAGTAAGCGGGTCGCCATTGAAAAATCCTTCGTTAGGATCGATGCCTTGGTCAGCGCCTACTGAAAACAAATAGTCACCAACATTTAGTCCACTTATGGTAATGCTGGCAAGCAAAATGTTATCTCCGCTTACTGCAAAAGGCATAAATGGAACGGCTGGAGCAGGAACGGAGCCTGACAAGGCATCACCATCTGTACTTATAAATGGAGTGAACATTGCCCCTAACTCAACGAGCATGTCGCTTGCAAAAAGCTGAGTAGCATCCTGAAACAAGTCTAATCCAAAGTTGGTAAACGCACTGCCGTCTATCGTTGATGCACTTATATTAAGCACCAAGTCTTCGCCAAGGCTAAGGTTTTCATTTTCAGCGCTTAGGCTCAAAATAATCGCAGCATTGGCGCCAGTACTTATGCCAGCGAAAAGTAAAAGTGAAGCGAGTAGATTTTTCATTGTTTTTCCTTATTTGTGTATACAGCTTGCGCCTTGACCTTGATACAGCATCGATGCTTATTTTTTTAATACGAAGCGTGTCAAAGTAAGGCGCGTCCTCTAGTTATTTTCTTAGTATTGATTAAACAGTTATTAATCGTTGCGTGTGAGATACAAATTGTACCAGGCCATTAGGTCATTAAAGCTAATCAGGCCATCGTTGTCTATATCCGCAGCAGAGTTAAAGCCATCCATGCCGTCACGCAAACCAAGCGCACGATAAATAATGAAGTAATCGTCAAAGCTTAAGACGCCATCGCCATTCACATCTCCCAAAACTGCTTGCGCGCTAAAGCTAAAGCCAACAATCACTGGATCATGATCTGAAGAACGATAGAAAGAATCATCCAAATAGCTTGCAGGCTTATCTGCGCCGCCCGGTAACTCATCATCATAATCTAAAGCAATGGGTTCATCAGCATTGATATGCCACTCTACAACATCTTCCACCAAGTCAAAGGCCTGGTCGTTGGCAAGTGCGTAGTCAAGTGAGCCAAAAGCGCCTCTGAATGAATAACTGTAAGCGAGTGGACCTTCCAATTCACGGGCTAAATCAACATAACCCGCTCCCTGCAACTCGCGAATAGGATCTTCTTTAGCATAGCTGTTTAAGTCACCCACGATAAAGGTCGGCTTATCTGCAAAGTTGCTTGCCAGCCAAACATGTAATGCCTGTGCTGCTCGCGTTCGCGTCAGATTACAATTGCCTTGCTCTGCATCGTCATCGCCTGCACCGCAACCACTGCCTTTAGATTTTAAATGATTAACGCTAACAACAAACTCTTCACCGCTTGCATTGTCGCTAAATATTTGTGCCATGGCAGGGCGGTTACGACGAGTATTAAATAGCGGTCCGTCTTCGTCTACAATGGAGTTAGATTCATCAAGAATTTGAACCTCTCCAACAGGGCTAACGCTAGCTACCTGATAAACCATACCAACGGTGATTTGATCGGTACCTATGGTAGTGCCTGCATCAACAAAGGCATAAGTACCCTCGCCAGCGCGTGCATTCAGTGCATTAACCAATTGCGCAATAGCGCTATTTGCGCCAAAGCCGTCGTTTTCAAGCTCCATTAAGCCAACTACGCTTGAATCCAGCGCAACAATCGCATTGGCGATTTTAGCCAGCTGTAATTCGTATTCAGCCTGATTATCAGCACCACGCGGTGTTGGGAAATCGCCGCCTTCTCCATCACCGTTAAACAGATTGAGCACATTAAAGCTAGCAACTTTCAAGTCCCCTTCCACAACCGGGATATCAGGTCGCTCGCTCGCGCTTACTGTTGGCGAAGCTGCAGGGCGAATACGATAGGCGTTAAAACCATAATCTACCGCCCCGACAACATTGCTTATGGTAGAGCCTGTTCTTAAGGTATTATCTGTCGATAACGGTCCGTTTAAATCAACCGATTCGGGTGCGCCATTTAATAAGTCATCATAAATGATTTTATTGCGCGCATTTTCAGCCGCAAGTGCTGCTGCCGCTTCAGAGCCAGGCAGATGCAGGTGAGTCGGGGTATAAATACGTTCGCTGGCAACTTCTATTTCACCAAAACGAGTGTAGTTAAAAGTATTGACAATTGTAAGCGCTGCGTCACTTGCAATTAGCATCCCCTCATAGGATTCAAAACTGTCCCCCTCTTCTAGCGGGAAGCTTAGCACAAGAGGTTCAACCACAGTACTAGAGCAAGAGGCAGAAACTTCACTGGCAGCTAATTGCGTCTTGCCAAAAAATTCTTCTACGGTGCCCAGAACGCGTACCACATCTCCCTCAGCCACGTTGATTGCCAACTCGTCGGTATATACAAATAAACCTTCCGATGAGCGAGGGTCCTCGTCATACTGTGCTAATTCTTCCTGAATAAAGAAACCGTCTAAACCGGGCGCAACTAAAGACACAACCGCTTCAATTACCACTTCGCTTCCGGCAATGGGGGATGCCTCTGAATTGCCTTGAATAGCGTGAATCAATGTTGCATCGTCCGAACAAGCGCCAATCAGGGTTGGGTCACCGCCGTCTCCACCATCATCACCACCGCCATCGCTGCCAAAGCGACCAAGGTCATCAAAAGAATCTTGCGCAAATCCTGTCCACTGCGCGCTAGGGTCAAAGGCATCGTCAGGATTAGTATCTCCTTCACGTGTATTGACATTTCGAAGTAAAGTATTGTTTTGCGTGCTGGTATCGCCCGTGCCCCACTCAGAGCCAGGGTCAACACCAACTTGTCCAATTACGTCGATGATCATGCCCATTGGGTCGCGCAATACGACAGCATCATCACCATTAAATGCAACATTGCCAAGCTGGTCGGCAACATCAAGCACGTCTTCGACTGCACTGCCATTGGCTACAACAAATACATCATTGCTTTCAACGCTTCCCTCAAGCGAGATGACGGTCCCTGCATTTGTATTGCCATTAAAATAAATTTCGACCTGATATCCGGCAAGCGATACTGTGCTACCTGTTCTATTGGCGATTTCAAGGGCTTTATTATTACTGCTACCTTCAATATATTCTGAGAAAAAGAGCGTGGAGGCAGCAAATTCAAAACTGCCCACAGGAATAAGCGGTTCATCTGCACTGTTGTTTGATGTTTCACCATCGAGGCTATTGGCGCCCTCAGCGCGCCAGTCATCAATATTAAAGCTTGATGAAGCAAAGGTTTGTGAAACGCGATAAGCAAAGCTGTCCATATACTCCCAGGCCTCGCCACTGCCATCAACGTTTATATCGCCATATAGGTCAATGACTTCGCCGTTACAGTATAATTCGATGGCATCGTCACCATTTATGGCCATAGCACCGCTTGTAAAATCTGGCGCAAAGCCGAAGAAGCTTTCAAATTGTGCAGATTCAGAAGCAATATAAATAAAGTCTCCGGCATTCGCGCTGGTAGCAGGGAAGGTAAACTCCTGACCATCACTGCCGCCGCCATTGTTTGCGCTGCCAACACCGCAAATAGACAAATCCGCGATATCTTCAGATACATATATTTCAACGCCTTTAGGTGTGCCACCACTTAAAGGACCATCGTATATGGCAGTTAGCAACATTGGCGTTGCCGAAACGTTGCCGCCGCCATCACCACCATCATCGCCGCCGTCATCACCGCCATCATCACCATCGTCGCAGCAGCCTTTATGCGTACCTAAATTGCTAAAGTCGTCTTGAGCCAACGCTATCCATTCAACTGATGGGTCAAACTCGTTGGAACTGTCAGGGTCACCAATGCTGATGATATCGGCTCGAAGCAAGGTTGAATTTTGAGTGCCAACACTATTATCAACGCCGCCAAGCCATTGAGAGCCTGGATCAAATCCTACCTGTCCGATGGAGTCAATCACGGTATCGCCATCGCGAAGCTCAATGGCATCATCGCCGTTATAAAAGGAGACTGTGGACGTTAAATCGGCTTTTTCCAGTATTTCGCTTGTGGCGTCGTTATCTGAAATAACATAAACCGCGTTAGGTTCTAGAACGCCCGAAAGTGCAATGACACCGCCGGCAGTTTCACTGCCGTTATAATAAAAATTTAAAGAGTAGTTAGAGAGGTCAACGCTTGCGTCGCTGTCGTTATATAACTCAATGGCTTTATTGTTACTAGAGCCTTCGATATATTCAGAGATGTACACATCAGCGTGTGCAGCAGAGGTGAAACATCCTGCTACCACGAGGGCGAGAGTGGTTTTCTTCATGGTTTAGTCCTTGGCTTTCTATTGTTTTTTAATGCCTGAAAATTATGCTGTCTGTCGAAACAAGCTCGATATCATAAAAATGATTTGCTACATAAATATGACAAGTTCTTAAAACAAAGCAAGTGCTTTGCAGATTTTGCCAACTTTCAAATTGCGTAGCGTTCGCGTTGAAGCGCATCAAGCCGGCGCAAAATAAAATAAACAGTCTGAGGTCGCAATATCCACTCGCGTTGTCACCATAAATAGCGTCATTTTACAGACGTTGCGAAAGAGTCCTTCCTTGATTTCAAAGCATTTACTCAGTGAAATACTGGGTCGGTCAAGGCACAAAACTTCGTTTAATTGTTTATCCGACCAGCCCAGTGTGGTGCCTTTTGCAATGGTGCAGAAGTTAAACGACTCCAAATCCTGTCGCAAGGTAATATCCAGTGGCTGCGCTTCACTGTTATAACTTATACTTGTATTGGCCTGTAGCTCTAACCTTCTGGGCAAAGCGAGCAATTCAATTTCTTGCCGTAATACAAAAATGTTCTTTGAGGAGAAATAATTTTTAAGACCTTGGTACGCTACAATATCGGACTCTGCATCCTGCGCCCCACCTGCTTCAACAGTAATGATCGGACAGTTGAAATCCTGTTCCATGATTGAGCCTAAACGGATATCGGTATAAATCAATCGATGGGTAAAAAACGAAGCAAGTGTCAGATGCTTTGCTGATTGATGGGTGCTGACGCAAAAGGCAGGGCCGCTGCCAGAAGTGTTGTGCAAATCTACGACCGCTTCGGGTTTGAAAGAATCAATATAAGCTTGAATGCTGTGGGCAAGTTTTGTTTGCAGGTCTTTTCTATTGGAGTTAAAGCAGCGGTTAAGATCCTGCTGACCAGGCAGCATTCTATGATAAAACACCGGCTCTGTTCTTGCCGCCACAACTGAGGCAATGACAATTTTAAGATTTACTTCGGGAACAAAACCTTCTTTGAGCAACTTATGAACCGCTTTGAGTCCCGATGGTTCGTTGCCATGTAACAAGGTTACCAACACGCGACAACGACTCTTGTCCCTACCGTCAATGTGAATAATGCTTGCGCCACCAAGTTGGACCAAAAAATCAAGGAGCGTTGCACCCACTTCATCAGGATGAGGTTGATTTATATGATTTAGTTTTAAGCTACTCATGTATCACCTGTTTATCGTCCTGATGGCTTTACCACTGCGCCACAGGGAGATTACTCTCCGATAGCGCCATATAGTCATTTAACATCCATTCAAGGGCTTCTGACTTATCGTACTTGCGCTGATACTTATCGAGTTGTTTAAGCTGCCATTGTGCGCCTGTTTGTCGACTTGCAAGGCGCCTTTCGATAATCCCCAAATACTTTGATATCTCAGTTGAGTCCATGTTTAACTGTGATAGCCCCGTTTCCGCTTCTGGCAATAATTTACCAATTACATCGCACACATGGTGCTCTTGCAAATAGTGCTGTTTAGGGCCCGGCCACAGAATATTGGCATCGAGGCCGTTTTGCGCCGCCCGGTAAAAGTTATATTCTGCATATTCAAACGGCAGTTTGTTAAGCATATCGGGCATGTAGGCTGATAATGCCTGAGTTAAACCAACGGCAAAGGCTGCATTTGCCATCATGTCGTCAACTGTTGGTCCGGCAGGTAAAGTTCGATACTCTATCCTCAAATGTGGGTGCTTACCGGCATCGAACACGGCCCGGTTCCATGACCAAACGGTACCGTGGTGCAAATTAAGCTCGGCGAAGGCGGTGTTATCGGGTGATACATAGGGCAATAAAGGCCGATAGAGCGCAACATTTTCGGCAAACAGTTCCCAGGCACCTTTGCGAACCCAACCGTGTCCAAATGATACCCGCGCAGGCTGCCGCCAGTTTGTTAAAGAGTGAATTCGGTTATCTATACTTTGTTTAAACAGTGCAATTCGCGTCTCGCACCATAGGCGCTGCCCTAAAAATGTGGGAGAATTGCCTGCAAGCGCAAGGACTAGCGGTGTTGTAAGCTGCGCGGCGTTAAAAAGGTCGGCAAAACGTTCGCCGGGTACTTTCAGGTGCACCTGAAATGAGGTGTTCGCGCCTTCAAGTGTCACTTCATCACAAGCCATTTTCAGTGAATCTTTACCATTAATATCCACAATAAACGGTTCGCCCTTTAAGGCAGTGAGCTCATTGGTCAGTGCACGGTAGCGAGGCATGTCGGTCATAAAATCCCGCTGTAAGTGCGAACTATCCAGCGTCGGCAATATACCAATGCAAGCAATCTTTGCTTCTTGCGTCTTAGCGCTTGCTTTTAGCGACGACAAAAACGGCATGAGCTCTTTTGTCATTTCGCTAAAAGGTTTACCTGATGCCTTCACGGGCGATAGATTAAATTCAAGATTAAATTTGTTTAGTTCCTCGGTTAGCAAGGGATGTTGTAACTTTTTTAAAATAAGCTCGTTGATGGGAAGCGGTTTCCCTTTTTTGTCAATAATATAAAGCTCAAGCTCTGCCCCAAGGCTGGCAGCACCAGATGAAAAATTAGGCGCTTCAATTATTTCTTTTAACTCAGCCAGCTGACTGTGCAGGCGTTTTCTAAAAATATCGTGATCTGTGGGGGTGAAGTGGTCTTTATCAAAATGCTGGCCCATTATTTCACTCTCTTTATAAGCAATGTATTTTTGGGGTTCTTATTTGCTCTCACACACCAGAGCTACGCGGTCACCAAAATTCGAGATAGCGGTTCGGGAAATGCCGGATTGACAATCCTCATTACCCACAACAACCTGCGTCCAGGGCCCCTTAAATACCGGTTTTCCGCCTGAAATAGTTAAGCGTTTATGATGAAGTTTGAGGGTGTCACTTGTCAGAAGGTGGCCGGTGGCAGAGACAGAAAAATACTGGCTATTTTCAGGTAAGCTACCAATATCGACGACTTTTCTGGTAGACGCGTTATAGGCTTTGAGCATCGGCGCTTTGTTTGTATCATGTTGCCGAGTATACAAAAACCAGTCAGACTGCTGAAAGCGAAAGAGACTGGCCCCAATTTTATTATCGATGATTTGTCCTTTTGCCAAAGGCTCTCGTGTATCGACTCTTTGAAGCGTATTAGGCTCACCTAGCACAAATAAAAGCAATTCATCTTTATTTAGCCAAACCTGATAGCCAACAGGTTCGATTGTAGGTACTAAATGCTTCAATGCTTCGCCTTCCTTATTGTAGGACCATAACTCCTGTTTACCTGCTTCATTAACGCGAATAACGGAAAAGCCCTTTCGGCTGGGCAAGGGCGTAGGCGAATATTCGCTTTCTTTTGAATTTGTAAGGTTTGTCGAGCTTTGCTCCAATACATTGTATAAAAAGGTGTCCATTTGCTCGCTCTTATCGCCACTGGCATTGGCAACAGCTTGCGTATAATAAAGCTCATGTTCGCTGAAAAAATAGGGTTGATTGGTGTAGCTTGCAGTTTGCGTAATCGCGCTTAAATCTGTAATGACCTTTTCTTCCAAAAAGTTAAGCTTGCCAATATAAATGTTGCTCGCCTCCTGGGCCCCCGCATTTGATGTTTGTAAACAAACAAAAAACAAGAAGAAGCAGACAAGCAAGCTAAATGGGTTTTTGCTACGCCGTATATGAAGCACTTGTATTTCCTGAAAGTCATTACTTGATGATGTAGTTTAGACTAAACCCGCCATTGGTAAATTACAAATGTATAAAGAACGTATTAATCAATTAAAAGCATTGATTTATAAAGGCTTAAACATCGCAAATTTGGATAGCGTCTTTTAAGGACTGAATCTTACCCTCTTTTGATGACGGAGTTGGAATAAATTCTTGCGCTAAATAGCCCGTAAATCCAGTATCTTTTATCGCACGACAAATCGCAGGGTAATTGAGCTCTTGGGTATCATCAATTTCATGACGACCAGGCACGCCAGCTGTATGATAGTGACCAAAATATTGGTGATAGTCACGAATAGTGCGAATAATATCGCCTTCATTAATTTGCATGTGATAAATATCGTAAAGCAAAGAAAAATGCGTAGAGTTAAGCTGCTTGCTTAATTCAATTGACCAAGGCGTGTTGTCTGCCATGTAGTCAGGGTGATCAATTTTGCTATTAAATAGCTCCATGAATATAGTGACATTTTTCTTTTCAGCATAGGGAAGAATACGTTTTAGGCCAGCCACTGCATTTTTTAGGCCGGTGTCTGGGTCCATCCCGCGAGCGTTGCCACTAAAGCAAATCAGGTTTTTATATCCCGCTTGAGAGACTAAATCGATGTGCTTTAAATAGCGCTCTTCCAACTGGTCATGATGCTCGGGGTGAATAAATCCATCCACCAAATTGAGCTCTGCACCATTGCACATGGAAGAATCAATGCCATATTGCTTTAATACAGGCCAGTCTTCAGGACCCACTAAATCAATGGCGCTAAAACCGAGACTTTTAACTGTTTTACAAAGTTCTTCAATGGATAAATCGCCGTAAGTCCATCGGCTCACCGAGTGTTTGATGTTACCTTTAAGTGATATCGAACTTGAGTTTTGTGCGCTAAAAGCAAAGCCTGCAGCACTGCTTAAGCCTAAAGCACTTGCTCCGGCTATGCCCTTTATTATGGTTCTACGTTGGCGATTAAGCATGATCATTCTTCCTGTATACTTTAGACAGTAAACTAATTTAAGCGGATATACTTTGTCAAACGAACTCATAAAACAGGCAAAATCCTGCAATTATTGCGAGGCGCAGCTGCCTCATCAAGCTAAGCCTATTTTTATTTGGCCTCACAATCCAAAAATTATCCTCATCAGCCAAGCCCCTGGAAGGCTGGCCCATGAATCGGGTATCGCATGGAATGATGCATCAGGAAACAGATTGCGCGCCTGGCTTGGCGTAGAGAGAGAGTGTTTTTATGAGAGCGGAAAGTTTGCCGTGTTGCCAATGAGTTTTTGCTTCCCGGGTTATAAAAACGGCGCAGATGCGCCGCCTCTAAAACCATGCGCGCCCAAATGGCACCCACTTTTTCTACAAACAGCTGATCCTGAACTCGTTCTTACTATTGGACGATATGCTCAGCATGCTTACTTACCGATGTATAAAAACCTAAGCTTAGCGGTGGAAGACTATCAGTCGCTTTTACCGCAACAATTGGCCTTGCCTCATCCTTCAGGGCGAAATAATCGCTGGTTGGCAAAGCATCCTTGGTTTGAGACTAAGCTTATACCCGCTTTACGAACGCGTGTGAATGAAATTATTCATCCTAAAAAGTCCAAATAAGATTCGCAGAAAGATGACGACCGCTTGCAGAAAATCGTCCGAGATTTTCACTTACGGTTCGACCGCGAACTTCTGAAGCAAGGTAATACTCTTTGTCTGTAAGATTGAAAAGCCCTGCATTAATACGAATATCCTCTGAGATCTGATAATGACCAATGAGATCAAGTAGCGTATACGAGGGTGCCTGAAAAAACGCTGGTGAATCTGCCGCTGCTTCAATCACATTGGCTTCATCAGTATAAGTTGCCGCCAATTCAACACGGTATTTTGCATCATAGTCACCGTAGCTTATCCCCAATACGCCTTGGGAAGGCAGTATTGAGTCAAGTTCATTACCCGTGCTCTTATCCTCACTTAACTGACGCGAATAGGACATGCGTAGTAGCCAGTTTTCCATTGCATCATTAATTTCTCCCAGGAAAATAGTCGCTTGTGCATCCAGCCCTTTTATGTTTACAGAGTCCAAATTGCGCGCCTGAAATTCCAAGAGGCGGGTTTGGGGATTAAAGCCAACGAGTGCTAAAGATTCGATGAAATTGTCGTATTGATTGTCGTAAACGCTGACTGAAAAGTCGAAGGCGTCGCGAAAAACGCGCAATCCAACTTCATGACTGGTGACGCTCTCGGCTTCAAGTTCGGGGTTAGATAAAGAGGTATAGCCACCCGCAAAGTTGGTAAACCCAATGTTGACATCGTCCATGGGCGGAATGCGAAATCCTTCGGCATATTGATACCAAAGCGACAGGGATTTGTTTGGTGAAAAGACGAGCCCAAGTTTTGCTGAGGCTTGACTATCATCATAATTTTCCACGTTTACACCAGGGTTGGCAGCGCTAAATAAAGCGTCTTCTTCTACATTTAGAGAAAAGCTATCGTAGCGAATGCCGGGGCTTAATCGCAATTTTTCGTCAAAAAACGACATTTCGTTTTGAATAAATATCGCGCGCTCAGTAAGTTCTGAGGGCGGAAAGTCTCTTGCTGGAAAGATTGAAAACTCGGGGAGTGCTTCACCGCTTTGAGCGTCAAAGGTTGCGCCCTCTCGCAATGATGTGGACTTTGTTTTCTCATAGCTTAAGCCATAAATCAGATAGTGTTCTACAAGCGCTTTAAATTGATGATCAAACTGCACTGACACGCCGGTAATATCTTGTTCAAACTCGCTATGTCTTTCACGTGAACTCACCTGCGCAGTTTCATCTAAAGCCAGTCGCTCTGCAAAGGTATCTTGTTCAGACAGTGAATTCTGATAAAAGCTTAAAAGCTGTATACGCGTTAAATTAAGCAATGCATCTGTTGGAGTGTAGCGATAATCGAAAGATATGCGAGAACGCTCTCGTTTATCCTCACCGACACTGTTTTGTGTCAACACGCCCCGGCTAATGATGCCAGATTCCGAGAGCAATTCGGTGTCTGACTGCTGATCTAATGCATCCAGCGTAAGCTGAAAACGGTGTGCATCTGACGCTTGGTAAATAATTTTGGCCAGTGCAGATACTTGATCATTTTCTTGCGGGTCTGCGCTTTTCCGCTCGCTTCCAAAGTTGATACCCGTGTCGTGCGAAGAAGAAAAAAAGCTTTCGTTTTCATCAGAGTATCGAGCGGCAGCATTGAATAAATATTGCCAATTGCCAGAAATACCACCAAGCATGGCATTAAGCATTCTCTCGTTTGACTGACTGTCGTAGCCTAACTTGATTCGCCCGCCTATCGTATTATTGCTTTTTATAATATCTTCAGGTGCCTTACTTGTGAACGCGACTACACCGCCGATAGCGTCACTTCCATAAAGCGTTGAAGCGGGGCCTCGCACAATATCCACAGCGGAAATCAAATCGATATCGATAAAATCACGACGCGAGGAGAGGTTAGGACCAAAGCTGAATTCATCAGCGACTGGGACGCCATCAAGCAGTATGAGCACGCGATCACCATTAATGCCGCGAATATTAAAGCTGGATAAACCATAGCGTCCGTTGCCTTCCACGCTAATGCCTGGCTCATACCTTAGCATGTCGCGGATATTGTTCGCACTTATTGCATCAATTTGCTGACTCTCTATACGCGTGACACTTGCGGCGATTTCGTTAATTTCGCGCATTGTCCGTGTTCCTGTAACGCTAATGGTTTCAAAGCCGTTATCTGGAACCGTTTCTGCCTCGACTGCCATTGCGACAGCATTGTTTAAAAGAGTGCTTGAAAAAAAAAGAGCAAGAGAAAAAAGCAGGCTCTTTGTGACTGCAGCATGCTGCCTGTTGACTGAACATATACTGTCTTTCAAAGCTTGCGAAAGAGTTCGCGCGTTACTCATGGTTTTATCCTTTTTGTTAAATTTTGTATTTTCGTATTTACTTAAATGCTAATAAGAACTATTATCATTTGCAATAAAAATTTAAACATTAAATTACAAGGTATGAAAAGGAGTGTTTGATGCAGCGATTTAAATGTTTCAGCATAAAGCATTGGTTTTTGGCGTGTACACTGTCTGCTTTTTCTGTGTCTGCTTTTACTGGTTTACTTACCGTCAGTAGTTCTGCAAGCGCGAATAGTTTTACAAATACAGGCATCGTAGATACACATTTAGAAAGTACAGCCGCACAGGCGTCGCCAACCGACAATAAATACGAAGTGCCCAAAAGGATCGTAAGTGCGGGGGGCAGCATTACTGAGATAATTTATGCCTTAGGCGCACAAGGCGCTCTGGTGGCAACGGACACAAGTAGCAGCTTTCCTCATTCTGTAAGCGACTTGCCTAAAGTCGGCTATTATCGTCAGCTAAGCGCAGAAGGAATATTGTCATTTTCACCTGATACCTTACTGATGCTTGAAGGTGGCGGTCCTGATGGCGTCATTCAGCAATTAAGCCGTCTTGGTGTTGAAGTAATTGAGCTTGAGCAGCCAAGGTCGATTGATGGCTTGTATACCTTGATTCGAACGATAGGCAATCAACTAGAACGACAGCCTCAAGCTCAGGCACTTATCGATAAAATTGATTCTGAAATAAGCGCGCTAAGCGCAAGTCCAACGAACAGCCAGAATACGGTCAAATCTCTACAAACGTCGATACAACCCGCATTTTTAATGTCTGTAAACGAGCGAGGGATTATGGCGGCAGGAACGCAGACAACGCCCAACCTTATTATGCAATTACTAAATATTGAAAATCCATTTGATCAATTTAAAGGCTTTAAACCGATTTCAAGTGAGATGCTCATAGGCTCCAATATAGATGTATTGTTTTTACCATCTCACCAAGCACAAGGGAGAACTCAGTCGCAGTTATGTGCAATGCCTGCGCTTAAACAATGGGCAGCAAAAAAAGGCTGTAATATTCAGATTGTCGATTCGCTTAAGTTTTTAGGCCTTACACCTCGTATTGCAAGCGCTGCGTCAAGCATGCGAGAGGCACTTAAGACACCACATTTGATTCTCGGGCAAAGTGAGTAGCTGACATTATGCAAGCCAGTTATGAAGTCATGCGTAGCAAGTTAAAGGCTAATCAAATTGGTTATTCGGATAATGACGGCAGCCAAATAGCTCGCCTGATAGATGCGCGCAAACAAAAAGAGAGATTTGTATTGTTTAGCCTGGCGCTGCTGATCCCGCTTACAGTATTGATGGCCTTTAGTAACGGGGCAGTAGACATCGATTTAAGTCGCGTTTTTTCCTATTGGGCTAGCCAGCTATTCGATAGCTTATTTGATAGCTTATTCGATAGTTCGGCAAATCCAAGCTCACCAAGTGAATGGGGCGGGTACTCTGATACGCCAGAGAATATGACATATGCACAGCAAAGTCTTATCTTTTTAGAGCTGCGTATGCCAAGAATAGCCATGACCTTAATTACTGGCGCTGCTCTTGCGCTGAGCGGCGCAGTATTACAGTCGCTCTGTCGAAATCCGCTGGCCGACCCCGGGCTAATTGGTGTGTCATCAGGCGCGGCCTTATTTGCTGCTTTGGGCATGTGGGGCTTAAGTGCGCTACCCGTGCACTTTAGCGGTTTTGATGCATTTTTAACTACATTGCCGAATTGGATCATGTCAGCTTTCATCCCCATATTGGCTGGTATTGGTGCGCTATTCACGCTGGCTCTTTTGCTTACTGTTGCTTCTTCCCGCGCAGGAATAAGCGTTCTAATGCTTATTTTGGCTGGCGTTGCAATAAATGCCGGTGCCATGACCTTGCTTGGTTTTATCAATTTTGTTGCAGACGATGCCACCTTACGGCAAATCACGTTTTGGAGCATGGGAAGTTATGCGGGTGTTAATCAGGAAATTGTTTTGCTTAGCCTTAGCGTCGTAATCCTTGGCTCGATAATAATATTCAGACAGCAAAACGCACTGATGCTGATAAGCATGGGCGAAAAACACGCAAGCTACATGGGTGTTTCAATTAATCGGGTCAAATTGCTTTGTTTGCTGGCTGTAGCGGCGATGGTCGCAATCTGCGTAAGTTTTACCGGTATCGTAGGCTTTGTTGGCCTGGTTGTTCCTCACATTTGCCGCATGCTAATTGGTTCGCATCTGCGGGTTTTATTGCCAGCAAGCGCAATGCTTGGCGCCATACTTGTTACCTTTGCTGATACCTTGTCTCGAATAGTGCTTGTGCCCCAAGAATTACCTATTGGATTAATTACATCAGCTGTCGGCGTTCCGTTTTTCCTTTATTTAATATTGCGAGAAAAAAAGAGGCAGCAATATGTATAGCGTGCAATCACTTACAGTCAAAGCGGCAGAAAAAACCTTGCTTCACAACATAAATGTCGAATTTAAAAGGGGAGCTATCAATGTCATTTTAGGTGCAAACGGCGCCGGAAAATCAACCCTATTCAAAGCGCTTTTAGGAGAGATTTCAAGCCATGAAGGACGCGTGTATTTTAACAGAAAGGCGCACAGCGCCTGGTCAATCGAATCCCTGGCGCATGCGCGAGCTTATGTGGCGCAAATGCATCAGCATGCCTTTGATTTACCTGTTTTTGAATATCTTCTGCTTGCCCGAGAGCACATTGTAGAGTCTTCAAAGCAAAGCCAACAATGCGTAGAAGCAATCTCACATCAAACAGGAGCAAAAGCGCTACTTGCCCAGAATCTAAGTCTTCTATCGGGCGGTGAAGCCCAGTTAGTTGAGTTTACTCGTGCTATTTTACAGCTATTTGAAGCTCATAAAGGTTTTGTTAATAAATGCTTACTCTTGGATGAGCCTGCGAGTGCCTTAGATATAAAGCAGACCAGAGCGCTTTATCGACAAATTCGCTGGTTTACACAATCGGGAGGAACGGCGATCTTGATTGATCACGATATCAACGCCATGGCCAGCATCGCTCAATATATTTTATTAATGAAACACGGCCGCCTAACGGCCTTTGGTTCTACCGAAGAGGTATTTACACAAGAGAACTTAAACCATTGTTTTGATGTGCATGGCGAAATAGTCGAGCACAGAGCAAGCTCTATATTTAGCCTGCCAGTACAAGATGATTATGTCCAATATGTAAATCGCTGACTTTTCCTATCAAGAGACAAGTCTCAGGCAGAAATTAAATCATCCAAGGAGAAAAAATGACTTCAAAATTGCAACACATTCAACAGGCACGAGCTTTAATGCGTGCCCAGCACAGCGGCGTATTGTCGACAAATAGTTTATCCATGAAAGGTTTTCCATTTGGCTCGGTCACGCCATTTCTCATGTCAGAATCGGGCGATTTGATTATCTATGCTTCAGATATTGCCCAGCACTCCAGAAATATGAAAAACGACTCTCATGTTTCTTTATGTGTGCATGATGCAAATGAGCAAGATAGTCAAGCGAGTGCGCGCGTCACAGTTTTAGCTCGCGCCGTTGCAGATGAGGTATCAAAAGAGCTGCAACATCAATATTTCTCGCTTTTTCCACAGGCAAAAAAATATGTGCAAGCACATGATTTTCGTTTTTACTTATTAAAAACAGAACGTGTGCGCTACATAGGCGGCTTTGGCGATATTTTTTGGTTTAGTCAGACCGACTGGAAAAGCGCAGCGCCGACTCTGCAAACTCAAGTAAAGGGAGTAATAAGTCATATGCATGACGACCATGCTGATGCGCTAGTCGCTATCGCAAAAGCGCACTTGCAAAACAGCTTTTCAAACACAAAGGATAATCATCCACAATTACTTGAAAATGCGGAAGAAGAAAGTGCAGCTGAAATGCTTAGTTGTTTTGCTGAAGGTTTCCATATTGCCTATTTGAAGCATATTTGTTTTATACCTTTTTTACATCAAATATCAGAAAATTACGATTTGCGCAGAGCCATGGTAGATTTGACTAAAAGAGCCAGACAGGAAGAACTTGTTTAAGAGAAGTCTCGTTGCGTTTACTTTAGGGGATGCAGCTAAAGCACTTTCTTTTGAATTCATCACTCAAACCAGGTAATACAGCGGAGAACATCGAATCGAAATTTTGGTTAATGGCTAGAAAGTACCCGCTCAATCATTTCATCTATTGGAATAGGCGTTTGTGTCTTGGTGCTCTATGGTTAATGGATAATAATTTAACATTAAGTATAGAAAAGGCCCATGTAACAAAAGTTACATGGGCCTTTTTATATATAAGATAAGCAACTACGTAGTTATTTGTGTTACTAAAATCTGATTTTTAGCTCTTACTAGTGTGCTGATTAAAGAACTTCAACATTTCAGTCCAGCGTTCTATGTTGTTTTCTGGTTTGTAAAAACCATGTCCTTCTCCTGATTTCATCATCCACTGATAAGGTTTATTGTGTTTTTCGAGCTCATCGCGAAGTGCAAAAGCTTGTTCTTTTGGCACACGACGGTCTTCTTCACCTTGAATAATGAAAACAGGCACTTTGATTTTATCCACGTTTTTAATCGGTGACTGGAAATCACGATCTTTTCCTTGAGGAAGTACTTTGGCAAGATAATTCAGGCCGGCTTGTCTTTCAGGTATATCACCGAGCTCTTCCATCATATCAAGATCATAAACTCCCACAAAGCCTACCGTGCACTGATAAAGATCGGGTTCACGCACCACACTCTGAAGCGCGGCATATCCGCCGTAAGAGCCTCCGTACACACACATACGGTCTTTATCTACAATACCTTGTTCTACCAAGTGCATCGTGCCGTCGGTCATGTCATTTATCATGGTAGTGCCCCAGTTTCTAAAGCCCATTTTTTCAAACGGTAAACCGTAACCGCCTGAACCTCTGAAGTTTGGCTGTAGCACTGCATAACCATGTGAGGCAAATACTTTGGCGTCCGTATCCATTCGAGAAATTGTATCGTATGGACCATGTGGACCTCCGTGCGGCAATAGGATAAAGGGAAGGTCTTTCGCTTCTTTCCCTGGGGGTAAAGTAAGTACAGCCGAAATTTCCAGTCCGTCACGCGCTTTGTAAGTAATCAATTTAGATTCTGGAATTTCAACGTCATCTAGCCAGGGACGAGACTGAGCAAGTTCAATCAAACCATTTGCTTCACTATCGTACAAATAGAACTTTTGAGGATGGTTAGCATTACCTACTGACAATACTAGTTTTGAGTTATCGGCAGTGGACGATGCAAGTGAAATAGCTTGGCCTTTAAAAGTGTTAAACAAACTGGCTATTACGCTCGCTGTTTTCACGTCTTTTATCCCATCAAAAAACATGGCACCAATCTCTTCATATTCATAGCCCACACCAAATACTTCAGTGAAAAGACCGTTTTGTTCACCGATGATTGGTTGAATATCCACTTTAGGATGAGAGGCTAAGACTTCATGCTTTTTGGTCTTGATATTAAGCGTTGCTAAAGACCAGGTGTCAGTCTCTAAGGTACTCACGCCAACGAGCGTTAAGTTATCGGGTAAAAATCCGAAAGGGCGAAAAGATGGCTCGTAGTTTGGGTATTCTGCAAAGTCTTCCCACTCTGCATCTTTTGACGTACGGGTCATCATAACCATTGCGTTATCTTTATTCGGATCTTCAGCAATAGCAACTAAGACATTTCCGTTATTGTCAGTAATAACGGCAGGGGTTGCTCCTTCATAAGCACGCAATGGAATTCTTCCAGCGCTGGCTCGACGACCGTTGCTTATTTTCATTCGGTCAATATCTAAAAATGGATTTTCTGAATTGGGGCTTGAACTACCTACCAGAATGACATCAGGCTCTAACGGGAGTGTATCTACTACAAAGCTAAAACGCTTGTCTCCGGTTTCTGAGCGAAAGCCTGTTAATATTGCCTGATTTGAACCGTCAGCATCGATGGCTAGTAATTCGCCGGTTGGTACAGGGGCTTCAAGCGAACCGATTTCACGAACCATGGTAAGTAGAAGTCTTTCATCGTTTAACCAGGTGACTGAGCCAACAGACTGATTTCCACTGCCGCGAATCAAAGCGGTGACTTTTTGCTCCTTTATATCAAGCACGGTAACGAATACCTTGCCATCTTCTGCGCGTGAGGTAGACGCTATGTACTTACCTTCAGGCGATATTTGAATATCTAAATACTGGGCTTGTTTTGCGAAAGCTTCCAATACCTCTGTATTTACTTTAGTTTCCGCCAGGGCAGAACCCATCGCGAATAGCCATATAGAGATGGCAATTACAATCTTTTTTATCGTTAACATTTCTTACTCCGTTAAAAAAGCCCTTTCATACTTGGGGTATAAAAGGGCTGTGCTTACTTTCCGTTTGAAATGAACGTACTACTTTAAATCAGATTTAGAAGTTATACGTTACATTTGCAAAGAATCGGCGTCCTCTCCAACCTGAATCATACTGTGAGAATCTTGCCGCATTTCCTAACTCAAAACCACTGGCCGAAATGACAGGTGGTGTATCGTCGAAAACGTTTGCCACACCAACAGTCACATCCAAGGCTTCATCAAAGAAAGATGTCGCAGCAGATACTGTGTGGTATGTCGTCCAAGGCGCTTCGTCAATAAACGTAACGGTTTCACCGTTAAGCGTTGTTTCGTTTGTTTCGCTCGCATAGTATTCGTAGTCGTTTGTTGAATCGAAATACTGCGCTGACCACTGAACAAAGTAGTCATCGTTCGACCAAGACAAACGGGCTATACCCACGTGCTTAGGATTACCGTTCTCACCAACAAGATTGTTCTCTGGGCTATCGCTAAACAGTAAAGCTTCACGCTCAATCTGCATCGTATGCTCTACGTCAAAGCGAATGGTACCAAAGTCAAAGTCTTGTTGATAAGTGAAGTTATAATCCACACCGCGCGCGATTTGCTGCGAGATATTGACGTAACCACCGTTTACACGCTCAATACCAAAGTCATTGTTGTCTGAACCGTCTCGACGTGTAAATAAGTCACACAGTGGCTCATTGGCAAAATCGATAGAGTTATAACAACGGCTGATGATATCCGCTCCGCCTAAGACCGCCACTTCATCTTGAATTTCAATTTTGAAGTAGTCGATTGAGAAAGCGAAGGTATCTTCAGGGCTGGTGAAAACAAAACCAAGGCTTTCAGATACGGACGTTTCAGCTTCCAGACGACCTGCACCACCGCTGGTTACAAGCGTCGCAGTGCTTCCAGCAATGGTGTAATCGGCAGGTATTCCATCTGCTTGACAGTTTTCGAACACGGTGTCAGTAATGTCGCCAGCTTCAAACGCGTTTACGTAATCAAAGCATGGATCGAGTGCTATTTGTCCACCAAAACCTGTTTGCTCAGCTAGGAACAATTCAAATAAGGCTGGTGCGCGGAATGATGTACCACGGCTTGCACGAATTGCATAGCCATCAGTGATTGTCCAGTTTGCACCGAGTTTGAACGTAGTATCAGAACCGTAAGTATCAACATCGGTGTAACGCCCAGACGCAGTTAAATCCAAAGTTTCAATACCTTTTAAACCTTCAAGCAAAGGAACACGAAGTTCGCCGAAAACCGCTCGAGACGTTTGCGCACCAGCTGTTATGCCCGCGCCAGTAAGGCCCCATGAATTTTCGTCAAGAGTCACTTGTCCAGGGACATCGTTAATTTCATCACGCTGCCATTGAACACCAACCGCTGTTGCTACTTCACCTGCTGGTAATTCGAATAAATCGCCAGTGATAAATGCTTCAAAAGTTTGTTGCTTATACGTAGTGTTACCAATGTCTTCGCCAAACAGGAAGTTGTTTTGCGCGTCAGTACGGTTACCGAACAGGAAGTTAGGATCTGTCCAGTTAATATCAACACACTCTCTTCCGCTAAACTCAGTGACCTCACCCGAACATGTTACGTTGTTGCGAAGGTTAAGTTGCGACATGATCATAGAGTCCTGGAAAATAACTTCTTGAGCATACTCACCACTACTATGGCTTTGCTGATAAGAAGCTTCCCACGACCAGAAGCCGATATCACCAGATAAACCGACAACGCCGCGAGTGTAATCTACAGTTGTTTCTGAACTGAAGTGGTCAGTAAGTGCAACCGGAAGCAAGAAACCGTCGCCAGAGAAGCCAAATTCTTCAAATACAGAGGCAGGTTGGAAACCAATATCTGCAATCCAGAACTGACGATAGTTATCAATTTCTGTTTGACGACGACTGTGGATTAACTCTGCAAACATGGTAATGTCTTCGGTCAACTTATAGTCACCAGTGGCAAAAATAGATGCATTCGTTTCTTCCGGGATAACTGTTTCTGCAGCTAAGTAAGGGTGTCTTAGGTTCCACCAACCTTCAGAGGCATAGTCATCGCGGAAAGAAACTGGATACCAACCGCCCGGCGCACGAAAATCAGTAACGTTGCGAGGAGAATTGTTAATATCGTCATATCCATTAGCGGCAAAAAAACCATCGTAGTCAAATGCAGCCTGCAAGCTACCGCCGAAAGCATTCGATACACCACCTGCTAACCAAATACCATAGCCAGCCTCTGAACAGTGAGGACGACCAGTACGCGGGTCGATAGGATCTGCACGGGTACCATCGGCGTTAAATTGTAAACGCTCAGTACAATTAAAGAAGTTTCGGTCGCCACGGGCAAGTTTATTTACTTTTTCGTAGTCTACGGTAACGCGGAATGAACCATCTGCGTATTCTTCACCAAAAGTACCGTTAATACGGAAAGTTTCACCACCAGATTCTTCGGGAGCGCTTACGTCTACGTTAATATTTTTATCATCACCCTTTCTAAGGATAATGTTTACAACACCTGCGACGGCGTCAGAACCGTATAGTGCAGATGCACCGTCTTTCAAGATTTCGATACGCTCAATCGCGCTGATAGGAATACTGTTTAAGTCAAAGGCTGCGACCTGTCCACGCACACCAGCTGGCCCTGCTCGGCGACCGTTTACAAGTACGAGTGTTCTGTTTGCGCCAAGACCACGAAGTGATACTGACTCAGCGCCTGCACCGCCTGCAGTTACAAAGCCCACACCCAAAGCAGCAGTAAGCTGACTTGCACCAGCCGCAGCGGTACTGGTTCTAAGTAATTCACCTAAGGTTTGAACACCTTCAAACTTAGCAGCATCAACCGAAATGATATCGATCGGATTTTCGTTTGCGAATGCATCAGTACGAATACGAGAACCAACAACTTGAATACGTTCGGCTACTTCAGTTGCGCCCTCTTCGGTTTCTGTCTCTTGTGCTTGCAAGCTAGTGGTGGATACTGCAGACATACCCATCGCGAGCAAAATGCCAAGCGTTATCTGATTCTTTCTAGTTTTTGTTTTCATTAATAAGTTCCCAATATCGACTAAAACCATACGAATATTTGTTAAATAAATGTTGGCCAGATATCTGTGATTATTTTTATTAATAGAACGTTTATTGATAAATGACTTGTGTATTTTAACGTGAGGTAATTTACTAATACGATTGCCAAACGCGTCAACACTCGCCCTAATAAAACCCGGTTTTAATACGTGTAAATCCGTTCAACGTCCCGTAAGCATAGAATTAATTTCTACGTGCCCGATAAATTTAATGAAATTTGGTAAGAAGTCAATGATTGAGAAAGTTAGAAGTGAACTTTATTTAAAATACACTGTCAGAATTCGTTCGTCATTATTTCCAGTAAGAGCGTCCAATAAGAAACTGTTAGTGAAAGCCCATTTTCGATATTGACTCATTCTGATAAGAATTTACATAAGACTCTGACAGTGCAGTATACCTACATCAAATGATTAAACGCTTTAGATACGATTGTTTGAAGGGCCGCGATACACATATTGATTTTGATTATTCGGATGCCGATGATGATTAAAATCCAAAATCGAAGGTGTTGCGCTACCCGGATCGTAGTGTCCCGCTCCAGAAATGAACGCTAAGTTTTCGTCATTTATGACACATTTTTTGTTAGTTTTTTGTAAATCAGAATTTACATTTTTAGTTAATTTAAGCATTTTCGCTCCTTGAAAAATTAATGTTTTAAGATTGCTGTCATCGTTCAGCTAAAATGCAGACCCATAAAATGAGCGCTTGGCTTTCTAGATATCAGATGACAAATCAACAATAACTTAAAATCAGAAGAATGAAACCTGCTCTTCCTACTTGTTATTCGGCTTAACTAACGCCTTTCCGCGACCGTTGCTTTCCGAAGCAGCTTCTAACTTGCCATCGCGTTGAATAACCACATGCACATCGCCAAAGCGGCTTTCGCGGGTGGTATAGCCCATGGCCTGCAATTCAGCGATGACCTCTTCTGACAAACCCTGATGATGGCGAATTTCGTCTTCGGGTAGCAATTGATGATGAAAACGCGGCGCATCCACTACCGTTTGAACTGGTAAATCAAATTCAAGTGCATGCAAAATACTTAAATAGACCGACGACAATATGGTTGTGCCACCCGGGGAGCCGGTCACCATTTTTAATTTATCATTGTGTAAAACAATGGTAGGTGTCATTGAACTTAGCATGCGCTTATTAGGCTGAATCTCATTAGCCTTTCCGCCAATTGCCCCAAAGTAATTGGGAACGCCCGCTTTTGCGCTAAAATCATCCATCTCATCATTAAGCAAGAAGCCAGCGCCTTCTACCACCATTCCGCTTCCAAACCCTAAATTAATAGTGGTTGTATTAGAAACAGCATTCCCGAATTTATCCACTATAGAAAAATGAGTTGTTTGTTCACTCTCGTCCAAGCCGGCTTGTATGGAGTCGGTAGCAGAAATAGCATCAAGACGAATATCTTGAGCGCGGTTCTCCAAATAGCTTTGCGCGAGCAAATCCTGGCGCGGTACTTCATAAAAATCCGGATCGCCCAAATATTCAGCTCTATCAGCAAAAACCCGCTTTCCTATTTCAGACAGCACATGAATATAGGGAGCACTGTTGTGCGAAAACTCGATATTTTGATTACGTTTAACAATATCGTACATGCGCAACCACTGGGATACGGCAATCCCGCCAGAGCTGGGCGGTGCTGCGCTCACAAGTTGATATTCTCGCCAATTCGATATGACAGGTTCGCGCCATTTTGCTTTATACTTTGCTAAATCATCGCGAGTAATGAGCCCGCCATGTTTTTGCATAAATGCATGAATAAGACTGGCTGTCTCTCCTTTGTAAAAACCGTCTGGGCCCTGGTTTTGAATGCGCTCAAGTGTATTTGCTAATTCTGCTTGCCGGAACACTTTGCCACTTTCCAATTCGCTAAAGTAATCAGCACAGTTCACGTCGAGCTGTCGCTTTTCTATTCTTTCTAAATAGCGCTTCACGTTGTTGGCGAGTTTTTCAGGTACAACAAATCCGTTTCTTGCTAATCTAACAGCAGGAGCTACAAGCTCAGCCCAGGGAAGCGAGCCATATCTTTGATGCGCTTTATGCATGCCAGACACGGTCCCCGGAACGCCAGAGGCTAGTATGCCAAACAGCGATTCCATGCGTTTTACATTTCCTTGCTCGTCGAGGTACATATCTCGATGAGCAGCTTGAGGGGCTGTTTCACGATAATCAATAAAGGTGTTTTCGCTGCCTTGTCCATCTCTGTTTTCAAAATGTACCACCATAAAGCCACCGCCACCGATATTCCCAGCTTCTGGCAGTGTTACCGCTAAAGCAAATTGCGCAGCGATGGCCGCATCAACAGCATTGCCGCCTTTATCGAGTATTTCCATCGCTACGTTTGCAGAAAAGCGGTCTGGCATGGCAACGGCTTGCTGCCGAAGACTTTGTTCAGTTTGATTACCTGCAAGCTGGTCGGTGTTTGAGCAGGCAATTAGAGAAATACAAAATGTAAGAAGACAGGTGAGATAAAGTGAATGCATTCGAGTGGTATTTTTCATACGTTTTATATCAACTCTTTATAAAAAGATGCCTGAAAGGAGAGCATTTTGTTCATTTGCACGTGTTCATAGTCTGCGTCAAAATTCTTGGTAGATCAAAGTCAAAACTCGTTTTATGTAAAGAATCTATCAAGTCAGCTGAAAATAAGAGCTGAAAAAAAAAGAGAGCATTAAGCTACGCTTTGATGCTCTCTTTAACTTTGGTTAAGTGTTTTTCCGCAAAATCGATTAGGGCGTTACAATATCGAACCAAAAAGGAAATTCTTCTGTTAGTTGCAACAACGAGGTAAATGCGCCTTGTTCACCATCAAATGTCACTTTGCCCTCTGAAATTAAATCGCCTAAAGATTTAGCTTTCATTAACATCAAGTCTAAATCGCGTCGGTTCATCGTCACGGTCACGTCGGCATCTTTCGCTTGGATTCCCTTGATATTGTTCAAATGTGCATTTTCTAATTCCAGCAAGTAACGCGTATTTTCATCTGGAAAAACAATATTGATTTTGAGGGATTTACCAAGCGCTTTCTGTGCATTTAAGCGAACCCCTAGAAAGTCAAAAATGAGCCCCGAGTCCATGGCTCTGATCATGTCAGGCCCGGCTTGAACAGCATCGACCTGCTCTGGCTTGCCAAAGCGCAATTCATAAGCGCCCGCCAAATAAGTATTCCGCCAGCCCGCGCTTTCGGACTGATAACCCATTTGTTCAAACATATCTGCTTGTAATAATCTAGCACTCTGATTATCTGGCTCAGCGAATACTAAATGATTCAGTAACTCAGCACCCCAGCGATAGTCACCTGCATTGTAAGCTTCTCTGGCAAGCTTCAAGAGTGCTTCAGAACCGCCCATCGCTTTCACATAACGCGGGGCCGAATCGGCAGGACTTAATTTGTTTAAATTAGCCGGGTTCATATCAAAAAAGCCTAAGTATTTATTGATAATTCCGCGAACATTGTGTGAGTAGGACCCATGATATCCGCGGTTATACCACTCATGAGAGAGTACATCGGGTACTTCTAGTTCGTTGTGAATTTCATTGATTGTCACGCCTTGATTAGCTAAATGTAAGGTTTGGTCGTGCAGGTAGCCGTAAAGATCGCGCTGCTTTTTTAGCACTTCAAGTAAATACTCATTTCCCCAGCGAGGCCAGGAATGAGAAGCGAATAATAGCTGCGCATCCTTTGCATATTTATGAATCACCTCGTTAATATATTTACTCCATCCTAAGGCATCTCTTACCTGAGCACCACGAAGCGTATACACATTATGCAAGGCACCAATGACGTTTTCAGCTGCCCAGAAGGCTTTATACTGTGGCAAGTAAGTGTTCATTTCAGACGGCGATTCGGTGTTTGGCGTATTTTGAAACACCATTTTCACCCCATCAATGATTAAGGTCTCTTCGTCTTCTTCGATGACTTTGCTTGGAGCAATCAGTCCAATAAATCCATTGGAAATACCTTTTCCAATGGCGGCATCTACTTGTCCTTTTGGTCCCTTGGGAAGGGCATTCCCATATTGATATGTGGCTCGGCGCGTCATCGCATTGCCGGCAAGCACATTTTCTTTAATAGCATGATCCATAAAATCACGCGGCGCAATAATCTGCACTTCGCCGTTGTCTACCTGAGCCTGACTCACAATCCCTTTTATTCCACCAAAATGATCTGCATGGGCATGACTATAAATGACGGCTTTAATTGGAAATTCGCCGAGTTCTTCGGTCACAAGCGCAAACGCAGCTTTTGCAGTAGCAGGAGTCAGCATTGTATCGAACACTATCCAACCACTGTCGCCTTTTACAAAGGTCATATTTGCAAGGTCATAGCCGCGCACCTGATAAATGTTTTCGGTGACTCTGTACAAACCATAATGCATATTAAGTTTTGCTTGGCGAAGCAGACTAGGGTGAATCGTATCGATGGGTTCGTCTGTCATCAAAAAATTATAATTTCCCAATTCCCAAACAACCTTGCCATTTTCATCCTTGATAGTCACTTCATCAGGCCGTTTGATGAGTCCTTTCTCAGCTAATTCAAAGTCTCGCCTGTCTTCAAAAGGTAAGGCTTCTAAAATAGACTGCTGAAAAGCTTTTGTTGACGCAGATGCATCCTTTGATGTGGTATCAGCAAGACTCGAAAAATGCGCAGTAAAAAGCACAGTGAGTGAGAAGATACCTAAAATTCTGTAAGACATGAAAATGTGTCCTCATATTGATTGAGTCGCATGTAAAAATGTATGCCAAAAAGTAAGATTTGCGCAAAGTACTGCGCAAATCATTACAATGGCGACTGTATATTTTTACCTCTTTTTCAAACTCCTGACTAAATAAAACCCAATAATACTAAATAGGCCTAACGACCCAGACGTCTAAGCGCTGACGATGAAAAGTCCCGTCTGTCAGCTTCTTTACCCCAAGTCATAAACCGTGGCTCTTCATTGGATAAGCCCGTTACCAAATAACGTCCGGAATTTAAGTCATGTAGGGATTCTGCAACCATCCAGGGTGTTTCAACATCATAAAACATGACATTATGCGCTTCTGATACGCGCCACAATTCGCCGCGACCATCGTAATGGTCAATAACAGAGGCGCCCCAGGTATCTTCGTCTATAAAGAAAACACGTTTGGCATAAATATGGCGGGCATCATCTTTCAAGGTAGCCTCTACTTGCCAAACACGATGTAACTCATAACGTAAATATTCAGGGTTCAAATGCCCCTGCATGACGATATCGTCGTAAGAAGCGTCCGTATCCAGAAGCAAGTATGAATTGTAGGGAATATACATTTCTTTTTTGCCAACCAGTTTCCAATCGTAACGATCAGGTGCGCCATTGTACATATCGTAATTATCAGCGGTTCGAAGTCCGTCAGTACCAGCGGCTGGTCCATCGTAGGCCACGTTAGGCGCACGGCGAACCCGTCTCTGTCCGGCGTTATAAACCCATGCGCGGCGAGCTTCTTTAACCTGATCAATCGTTTCATGCACCAAAAGAGCGGTTCCGGTTAATCGCGCCGGGGCGGTAATTAGCTGCAGATAATAAAATAATACATTATCGTCAGCTTCATCCCGTCCGCCTTCCAAAAATTCTGGCCAAACTAACTGATCCTGCATTTTTACTTCGACGAATGAACCATCACTTTGAACAGGGATGGCAGTAAACATACGTTCGGCTGAGCCACCTCTGTAGCGGGTGATATGGTTCCATATTATTTCCAATGCAGAATCTGGTATAGGAAAGGGAATTGTGGTGTCAAAATTAGTTAATCCATTGCCACCTTGAATCAGTTCGGCAGTGGTTGCATTCTTTTTAATCACATCATACATGGCTTGAGGATAAGCGGCCGTGCGACGCGTTTGGTAAACAGGCATCGCATAGCTTGGGTATTTTTCAAACATGGCAATTTGGCCAGGGCTTAAATTATCCTTATACTCATCTAAATTGTCATGCGTGATAGTAAAAAGTGGTTTATCGTCAGGAAAAGGATTATCCGGGCGGCCCGGATCATCGCTTTTCAACTGTGCGTTTGCGGTTAGTCCGCCGGTCCATTCAGGAATTGTACCGGCAGCATTACCGGCTTTTTCGGCGCCTATTGGGGTCAGTTCTTTGCCTAATTTTGCGGCCTCCTCTTCGCTGATTTTTGCCAACACAGGGCTGCTTAGCATGGCGCACGTAAGAGAAATAAATAGCGTTTGAGATAGTTTTGATAAAGTCATAATCTGCTCCTTTGGGTACGACATGATTAATAAGACATTGCGAGGCTGAGTGACAAAAAGTCTTTGTCCTCTAGAATATTGTGGCTACCACCGCTAAAGGCACGATAACCCAGCGTTACGCTATATTTTTGTTGATAGAGTGCTTCAAGCGAAACACCAAATGATTTTCGACCTTCGTGAAATTGTTGTCCGGGTTCAGGTGAATAACCGTTTACATCGTGCTGCCAGTCAATGGTAGGTTTTAGTGAGATACCGGCAAATACATTTGAATAATCCAAGCTTGCTCTAAGCCGATAACCCCACGCAGATTCAGTTACATAGCCATCGCTTCTGCAATCAGAGCCGATCGCGCCGGCGGCTACAAGATTTTCACAGTTAATTCCGTTACCTGCATCGAAATCCCCCACCCCAAATACCGCATTTCGGCCATATAGCTGATTGGAATCAGCGATGCCGTCGGTCAAAATGATTCCAGCTTCACCAATAAGAGTTAAACGTGATGCACCTAACACCCGCTCAAAGAAGTTGAGCGTGGTGATTTGCATCTGAGTTACGTCAAATTCATCCCAACCTTGCACTTCTTCGCCAAAGCCTACTGCTTGAACGCGTGAAGTGAATCTGAAAAACGGTTGTTCAGAAAGTACGCCATTGAGTATTTCAGGTCCGCTTATCTGAATAGGTGTATCGGGTTTGTAAGAAATTTCTCCTGATACTGCGGTACCTTTTATATTGGTCGCAAAACTTGCACCAAAATACTTTAGATCTTCAGGAAATACGATTCGATATGCGGGGTTCAGCGCTGAGAGACTGTTATCTGGCGTTGGATCTAATGCGGCAGGAATAAATACCTGAGTCACACCCGGTACGCTTAAAGTCTGCGTTCTTATAGCGTTAATCAGCGGTAAACGCGAGTGGATGTTCATATAGTACAAACCGAACTCAGTATCATTTAGTTCAGCTGCATAATAGCGCAGGCCTATACCATACTGACCGCCATCATCTGGCTCCTCGTCAGGCTGTCGCTGCGCAAAAAAACCACCGGCAAGTGCTTGTTGGTCAGGGAGCGCAATTGTAACAGCAAAGCATCCATCGGCCGCAAAATCGGCAGCAGAAAAATAGGTACCACAACCGTCAATCTGCGTTTTCTCCCACTCGTATTGATAAAAAGCTTCTAGTGTGAGGTTTTCTGTTACTCCGGCGTTTACATACGCCATACCAACAGGTAGCAAACCTTCTTTAAGCTCTGCGCCAGGTCGTCTCAGCGCGTTCACATCAAATGGGTTAATCGAGCTAAGACCGCCCTGTATGAAAGTGCTTTCTCCCCAACTTACCACTTGGCGCCCTAAACGAAAATCAACCGGTGCATCGCCGATATCGGTGCCAATAAAAAAATAGGCATCCATAATCTCTAAACCTGAAAACTGGGCAAAGGTAGCAAAATCGTCATCATTTAAAGGCGCGCCTGGCTGGTAAGCGTTTGGTGAATGTCCGTGAGGCCGAGACTCGTCTTTAAGTTCTTTGTCGTACCAATATTTGACTCGAGTAAAGATACCCCAATTATCTTTTGTTAACTGAATGTCGTGCAAGCCTTTGACGATTTTGGAAAAAGTTTCTCCCTCCTCAAAGTTTAAGTTTCCATCATCGGTCGTTGCAGTGGCTCCTTCGCCTCCATTTAATGTGGAGATAAAACGCGGGTTCGCCTCATCGAGTCGCCAGCTTGCTCCAACAGATATTTGAGAGGTGATTTGCAAATGAATATCGTCATTTTCGCCAAAATAAAAATCAGCAGCTTGCGCTGATGAAACGTATAAAGCTGAAACGATTGCCGCCCCAAGTAATTTTTTCCGATGTTGTGTGCGCATATGTTTTCTCATTATCAGGTTGGTAACAATTAATTAACACTGTTAACATACCTGTGAATCTTCAAAAGGTGTTTACCTGAATGCGCCAATCTGTTGTCATTTCGTGCAAAGCTCCTATAATCAGGAGGATAGAAGAGGTTGATTAGGGTGTTTGAGCAAGTGAGTGAATATTATTCAGCATTAAGCGGTTGGCTCATTCCTTTTTCGCGCGCAATGGAAGATAACGGAATTGATGTCAATACAGCGTTAGCTGAATGCGATATCGTACCTTCGGTAATGGCGGACCAAGAATCGCGACTTGCTGCAGACAAATTTGCGCAACTCGTACAGTACGCGAATAATAAGCTAGGCAGAAAAGACTTTGCAATTTTAGTTGCCAAACAATTCTATCCAAGCATGTTCCATGCGCTAGGCTACGCCATGATGTCTTCAGTTTCTCTGCATGATGCACTTGAACGTATTGCCCGATACAAACGAGTAGTATCTAACACTTGTACATTAAACGTAGAAGAGGTGTCCAGTGAACTGCGTTTCAGTATGAACGTAGCGACCTACGAGGATTCTGGGCGTCCAGTGCTTGATATATGTCTGGTTGAGATTTTTCTGGGCACCATTGTTACATTCTCGCGTGAACTGGTCGGCAAGCAAATATCGCCATTGTCTGTTCACTTTGCTTCTCCGGCATCAGCGCATGATGATGAGAAATTACGCGCGTTTTTCGGGTGCGATATCTATTACGATGCACAACAACATCATATGGTGTTTTCTCGCGAGGTCGCTGATAAAAAATTGTTGGTGGGTAATACGCTGATCACACAAGTGCATGAAAAAATGCTCGATGATCTATTGAGTCGAATAGATCGCTCAGACCTCATTTACTTGGTTAAGAAGAAAATTTATGACGCTTTGCCCATGGGGGCACCGTCGCAAAATCAGGTTGCCCAGGATTTAGGCATGAGCTTGCGAAATCTGCAGCGTAAATTAGGCGAACGCGGAACCAGCTATAAGGAGCTTTTGGAAACCACCCGCAAAAAACTGGCGATCGAATATATGCAACAGCATCATCTCTCATTTAGCGAGATTGGTTATTTGGTAGGCTTTTCAAGCGTGGGCAATTTTAACAGAGCTTTTAAACGATGGACAAATCTTACGCCCGGTGAATACAGACAAACTGAATTAAGCCCAAATTAAAGCGGGTTTGCCCTTTCGGATCAGTAATCTAGCTGCTTAATAAATAAACATCATTTTAACAAAATGATTACAAAGATAAGCTTTTGGCATGTTCGAATAAAAGCTTTTTAACATTTCTGATAAATAATGCCCTCATACATCATAATAAATGCAATGAGTATGACGGCAATCAAACAGCGCAGAAACGTTTTAAATCAGGCTCCAGTTAAACGGGCGCTCGGCGCACGCACAGAACAGCGCGCGCTACTCCTAATTCTGTGTATCGTTATCGGATGCATAACAACATATTCTGCCAATGCAGACAGTGTCGAGCCCTCAAATATTGATGGTACACAAACGCCGTCAAAGCTTGATTTGCTCAATACACCCTCTGTTGAAAGCGAACTCGCTACTGATGGAGTGCTCCTGGCGCTTCAGCAAGGCAAGGACAGCATTATTGCGGTAGGGGAGCGAGGGCATATCGTCAATTGGCAGGACCAAGAAAACTGGCTTCAGGAAATTTCACCTGTCGCTGTAACCTTAACTGATATCACTCAACTGCCAGATCAAAGCTTTATCGCCGTAGGGCACGATGGAGCGATAATCAAAAGAGAGCCTTCAGTTCAAACCGTCAATCCCAACGATATAGATGGCATAAGCTTGACTTCAAGCTGGCGGAAAGTGTTTGATGGCTATGCACTTAATGAACTGCTTATTCAAAGCCTTGAACGTCAACTCACCCTTGCTCAAGCTCGACTGGATGATTTGTTAGATAACAAATTATCAGACAAAAATACTTCAGACGAAGTTGATATCTACGATTTAGAATACTTTATAGAAGACCTGCATTTTGCCATTGAAGACGCAGAGCTTGAAAAAGCACAAGGGCCAAACAAACCTCTGTTGGGCGTTGCTGCAACGCAAGACAAAGTTTTTGCGGTGGGTGCATATGGTATATTGCTTGTGAGTCAGGACAATGGTGAGACATGGTCATTTGAAAGTCAGTTGCTAGACAATCCAGATAAATTTCATCTTAATGATGTAGTCACTACCGAAGATGGTCACGTGTTTATCGTCGGAGAAAACGGACTTGGATTTGTGTCTGACAATAACGGTATTAGCTTTGAAACAATGCAGATGCCTTACTCAGGCTCTTACTTTGGCATTGCAAAGGCTTCTGATTCGAAATATCTGCTTGCTTATGGCTTAAAAGGTAATATTGCTCTAAGCCAAGATCACGGCCAAACGTGGCGTTCGCTTAAAAGTCCAACGCAAATTTCTATACTTGGCGGCTTTATTGACGGTCAACAAACTGCTTATCTGGTCGGTCACGCAGGAGTGCTCCTTCACTTTTCACTTAACACGCCAGAGCAGATAACGGTAAAAAGGCACCCTTCTGGCGCAAGCCTAGCCGCAGCTTCTTACAGCAGAAATACCAACACAGACAATCGCGCTAGTGAACAAGGTGATACGCAGCTAATTGTGGTTGGTCAGTATGGTATTGATCGTATCCACATTCGTTCAACAAACGCGCAAGCGGATTAGGAGAAAAGGAACTATTATGTCGCAGTCTATTCCCAATTCTGAACGCGTAATTGAGCGCTTTATCTTTAGCCACCGCCGCAGCATATTGGCCTTGTGTATGCTAATTTTTGCCTATCTGGCATTTCAGGCTACCCAGGTGAAACCGGAAGCCAGTTTTAGCAAAATGGTGCCGAGTAATCATCCCTTTATCCAAAATTACCTCGATTATGAAAAAGAACTTGCAGATTTAGGCAATGTCGTGCGCATTGTAGTAGAAGCCAAGAAAGGCGATATCTTCGATGCCGAATTTCAAAATACGCTTAAGCAAGTGACAGACGAAGTTTTTTATATTCCCGGCGTAAATCGAGATGGACTTAAAAGCCTGTGGACGCCAAATGTTCGTTGGCAAGAGGTCACTGAAGAAGGCTTTGTAGGTGGCACCGTGGTACCCGATGGTTATGACGGTTCTGACGCGATGATTGAGCGCCTAAAAGCCAATGTGTTTAAATCCGGCCAAGTCGGTATTCTGGTTGGAAATGATTATCGCTCGGCAATCGTTCTGGCACCTCTTCAGGAAGCACACCCTGAAACAGGTTTGCCCTTAGATTATAAGGCGCTGTCTGATGCGCTTGAAGAAAATGTTCGCGATAAGTTTTCAAGCGAAGATATATCCATTCGCATTGTTGGATTTGCAAAAGTCATTGGGGACTTAATCGAAGGCGCAAAGCAAATCGTTGGCTTTTTCTTATTGGCGGTACTGATCACTTTCGTTTTACTCTATCTGTATTCGCGTTGTATCAAAAGTACAATTGCCGTGCTGGCGTTCTCTATATGCGCCGTTATTTGCCAGTTGGGACTTTTAAATTTGCTTGGCTACGGTATCAACCCCTATTCGATGTTGGTACCCTTTTTGGTCTTCGCTATTGGCGTCAGTCATGGCGTACAGATCATCAACTCTATTATTCATCATGTCGCCAGCGGTTGTAAAAAGTTAGAGGCGTCTAAACTGGCGTTTAGGTCACTTTATGTAGCAGGAATGACTGCACTAGTCAGTGATGCCATAGGCTTCACAACTTTGATGGTGATTGATATTGGTGTAATCAGAGAGCTGGCAATTGCCGCAAGTGTTGGGGTGGCGGTCATCATAGTAACTAATCTGGTGGTGCTCCCTATCGTTATGAGCTATGTGGGTGTGCAGCAATCAAGCAGTGAGCGCATCAGACAACATCGCAATGAAGCGCACCCTGTTTTAAAACAATTTGCAGAATTCGCAAGGGCACCGCGCGCTATGGTTGCGCTGATTATTGCTGCCTTGCTAACCACAGGCGGACTCTACCTGTCGCAATTCCTGAAGATTGGTGATTTAGATGCAGGTGCGCCAGAACTTAGAGCCGGCTCTCGCTATAACCTCGATAATGCATATGTGGTAGAAAACTACAGTACCAGTACCGATGTATTTGTCGTCATGGGAACGACTGCTCCCGATACCTGCATTAACTATGAAAATCTGGTGTGGATTGACAAATTGCAGTGGCAACTTCGGAATCTGCAAGGTGTTCAGGATGTGAAATCTGTTGCGGATGTATCAAAGTTTGGCATTTTTGGCATGAACGAGGGTAGCCTCAAATGGTTTGGTTTAAACAGGAATCAATTTCTTACCAACGCTTCAATATCAAAAGCGCCCCCGGGGCTTATCAATCAAGACTGCAGTATGGTACCGATTTTAGTTTATCTAGATGACCATAAAGCAGATACCTTAGAGCGTGTTGTGAGTAGTGTACAAGCCTTCAAGCAAACGCACGCAAATGCACCGGTGAAATTTTTATTGGCAGCAGGCAACTCAGGCATTGAGGCAGCCACCAATATCGTGATTGAAGATGCGCAGTTTGAAATGCTGATATGGGTTTATTCAGTCGTTATCGCTCTTTGTTTAATTACCTTCCGCTCTGTACGTACTGTTATTGCCATTATTTTGCCCTTAATGCTCACTTCACTGCTCAGTCAGGCTTTAATGGTCATGCTAGGTATTGGCGTAAAAGTCGCCACCTTACCTGTGATTGCTCTGGGGGTTGGCATTGGCGTTGATTACGGTATTTACATCTTTTCAAAAGTCCAGGAAGCCTTGCGTCAGCATAAGCCACTTTATGCATGCTATTTGTATGCCCTTGACCAAACCGGCAAAGCGGTTGCGTTCACAGGAGTTACGCTTGCCATTGGTGTAGCGACATGGGTGTTTTCACCCATTAAATTCCAATCTGATATGGGCTTGTTACTCACCTTCATGTTTATTTGGAATATGTTGGGCGCCCTGACGCTTATTCCCGCCATCGCTTGGTTACTGCGAATTGGTAAAGCAAATGACTCAATAGCAAGCAGCTCTGAAAAGAGTGTTTAGGCTCACGCAAAAAGGAGAACAAGATGTCGGATTTGATTACAAAAATTGATGCACTGAGCCCAACGCTCGCCAAGCAAAAACGGGCCTTTGATCTCGAACGTTATCCTGAATACCAGCAGCGCCTGTTGGATTTGCAAAAGTTAAAAGATGTTTTGATTGATAACCAGAATGCTTTTGTGGAGAGTCTTGCAAAAGATTTTGGACACAGGAGTAAAGATGATTCTCTAATCGGGGATATTCTTACCACCGTCGCTGGTATCAACTACCATATGAAACATCTTAAAAAATGGATGAAACCCGTGCGCAAGCACATCGGGATACTTTTTCAGCCTGCTTCGGGTAGGGTCATGTATCAACCCCTTGGCGTTATTGGCATCATTGTACCGTGGAACTATCCTTTATTTTTATCAATCGGGCCTTTGGCCACTGCGCTGGCAGCCGGTAATCGGGCAATGATAAAAATGTCTGAATATACGCCCCGTACAAATGCGCTTTTGGCCGAGCTAATGGCTCAGCGCTTTGATAAAAACAAAGTGACTTTTGTGGGTGGTGAAGCTGACATGGCCGCAGCGTTCTCAAACCTTGAATTTGACCATCTATTTTTCACAGGCTCTACTGCTGTAGGAAAACATGTGCTAAATGCAGCTTCGAAAAACATGGTGCCAGTGACACTGGAACTTGGTGGTAAGTCACCCGCCATTATAGGCAAAGACATGCCAATCAAAACGGCGGTAGAACGCTTTTTATTCGGAAAGACCTTAAATGCTGGCCAAACTTGCGTCGCGCCTGACTATGTTTTTTGCCCCGAAGATAAAGTAGATGAGTTAATCAATCAAACCAAAACTCTATTTAATAAGATGTTTCCAAAAGTCAGCGGCAATAGCGATTACACCTGTATTGTGAATCAAGGGCATTATGAGCGACTTAAAGGTCTTTTGACAGATGCGGAATCTAAGGGTGCAAAGGTGCTATCACTTGCACAAAACAATGAAGCAGACGATACCGAACGCCGGGTAGCATTGAGAATTGTCACCAATGTAAACGATGAAATGAAAATCGCCCACGAAGAAATTTTTGGGCCGCTGCTAATTGTGATGCCTTATAAGGAAATAAGCGAAGCAATCACCTATATCAATGCCAGACCTCGTCCGCTTTCGCTCTATGTTTATAGTTTTGATGAGCAAACCCAGCAACTTATTATGCGAGAGACCATTGCTGGCGGCGTGTGTATCAACGATGCATCCTTTCACGTTGCGAATGAAGACCTGCCTTTTGGTGGAGTAGGTGCTTCTGGAATGGGAAATTATCATGGAAAAGAGGGTTTTATCCGTTTTTCCCATACTAAGTCCATTTTTTCACGTGGCAGATTGTCTTTTGCTTCTCTGCTCTTTCCACCCTATGGAAAACTCACGCATCGCCTTGTTTATAAATATTTTATTCGTTAACCCGATTTGAGGATGTCATGATGAAAAACGTAAATAATATTGCAGATCTTTTGGAAGACGCCATGCTCAAGTATGGAAGAAAGCCAGCGTTTCACTGTTTGGGGCAAACTCTTACCTTTGCACAAATCGACGAGCATTCTCGTAATCTGGCGGCGTGGCTACAGCACGAATCAGGCCTTAAACAAGGTGACAGAGTGGCCATTCAACTGCCCAATCTCATTCAATATCCTATTGCAGCATATGCTGTTTTGCGTGCTGGCATGGTGATAGTAAATACTAACCCGCTTTATACCACGCGTGAGATGAAACATCAGTTTAATGACTCGGGTGCAAAAGCATTGATCGTGCTTAAGGATTTAAAGGCGAAATTTGACGAAATTAAGCGTGAAACTGAAATTCAAACGCTTATTACCACGCATGCCACAGACATGCTTGACATTGAAAATAAAAGTAAAAGTCAAACTGGTGTACAGGAACAACATTCAGAATCTCTACTACAAGTCGACTTCAAGCAGGCTTTAGAGCAAGGCAAATCCAATTCATTGCAAATGCGCGAAAGCCAATCAAAGGATGATGTTTGCGTGTTGCAATATACCGGTGGTACCACGGGTGTTTCAAAAGGCGCAATGCTGACTCATGGCAATCTAATTAGTAATGCAAAGCAAACCATGGAGCGCTTGACAACAGGTTTTGATTTTGAAGATGAAATATTGGTTTGTCCTTTGCCGCTTTACCATATTTATGCCTTCACTGTGAATCTGGTGATGTTTGCCAGCGAAGGGCATTTAAGTGTTCTTATTCCAAACCCTCGCGATATCAGTGCATTTATCGACGCGATCAAGCCGTTCCAATTCACCGGCTTTGCGGGTCTAAATACGCTTTTTGTAGGTCTGTGCAGCCAAGAAGCTTTTCGTAGGCTCGACTTTTCAAAGCTTAAACTGACGATATCAGGTGGAACTACACTTACATCTGCAGCAGCAAGTCAGTGGATGGAAGTAACGGGCTGTTCAATTGCAGAAGGCTATGGACTATCCGAAACATCTCCTGTACTGAGCATAAACGAGCCTGGAAATGAAGTTCTTGGCAGCGTGGGTAAGCCATTGGTTGACACTGATATACGATTTATCGATTCATCAGGTCAAGATGTAACTGAAGGTGAGGAAGGCGAACTTATTGCCAAAGGGCCTCAGGTGATGAAAGGTTACTGGAAGCGAGAGGCAGAAAGCGACAAGGTGTTTACTCCAGATGGTTACTTTCGCACAGGCGACATTGGTTACCGCATGAAAAGTGGACACATTAAAATCGTGGACAGACTTAAAGATATGATTTGCGTAAGCGGCTTTAATGTGTATCCGAATGAAGTTGAAGATGTGTTAACGCAGCACCCACAAGTGCTCGAAGCAGCGGTTGTTGGAAAACCATGTAATCACTCCGGTGAGAAGGTGTGCGCCTATGTGACATTAAGTGGTGAGTTATCCAAAGAGGAATTAATTTCACACTGCAAACAAAGTCTAACGGGCTATAAGGTGCCAAAAGACATCTTTGTATTGGACGAACTGCCCAAATCCACAGTGGGTAAAATTTTACGTCGTGAATTACGTTAAGGCCATCCATTTAAAAATGACCTGGTTAACAATCATTCCAATAAGTGAGCCTCTATTTGAAATATGCTCAAAGGTGAGGAAATAAACATGACCTACGATTACATAATTATTGGCGCTGGCTCTGCTGGTTGCGTATTGGCAGACCGGCTCAGCGAAAGCGCAAAACACTCAGTCTGCGTTTTGGAGGCAGGTTCTGACAACAACAGCTTTTTAGTTAATACACCTGGCGCTTTTGCTGCATTCATGTTTTTAAAAAAGTATAACTGGAGCTTTGAGGCTAATGCAGTGGGTGATATTCGAAACGGAACGCCTATGTTTGTGCCTCGTGGAAAAGGTCTTGGAGGAAGTTCCTCTACCAATGCCATGTTATATGTACGTGGCCAGGCACAAGATTATGATACATGGGCAAATTTAGGTAACGAAGGCTGGTCATTTAAGGATATGCTGCCGCATTTCAAACGCTGCGAAACGAATGATAAGGGTGCCAATGAGTATCACGGCGATAAAGGCCCACTGCACGTAAGCACACGGCCCGTGCACTACGAAATCAGCAAACGCTTTATAGAGGCGGGAAAGCAGGTAGGTTTTAAATATAACGACGATTTTAACGGTGAGGACCAAGAAGGGGTCGGTTATTATCAATGTACGATCAAGGATGGAAAACGCTGTGGTGCAGCTCGCGCTTTTTTAAAGCCAGCCTTATCCAGAGAGAATTTAAATGTTAAAACAGGCGCTCTGGTAAAACGAATTTTGTTCAAAGGTAAAGTGGCAATTGGTGTTGAATATGAGCAAGCCGGGCAAATTCATAGCCTTTATGCCAATAAAGAAGTTATTCTGAGTGCAGGCGCCATTCAATCTCCTCATATCTTAATGCTATCGGGCGTTGGCGATGCAAAAGAACTTGTCAAACATAACATTGATTCGATACAGCATTTGCCTGGAGTGGGCAAAAATTTACAAGAACATGTTGACGCTTGCATCTTGGTGAAAAGTAAAAAACGTGACGGCTTTACCGCATCGCTTAGTGGACTATTGAAAATGACGCCGCATGCTTTTAAATATTTATTTAATAAAACCGGTAAGCTTGCAAACAGCATTCTGGAAGCTGGTGCGTTTCTGAAATCGCGAGATGACCTTGACTCTCCTGATATTCAATTGCATATGCTCCCTTTGCTCTATGATGATAATGGACGAGATTTAAAACTAATGGGTCAGCATGGTTACTCTTGCCATGTTTGCGTGCTCAGACCAGAAAGTCGCGGGCAAATTAGCCTTCGTTCCGCTGATTTTAAAGATGCGCCAAATATTGACTTCAACTTCTTTTCAGATAAAGAGGGCAAAGACAAGCAAGTAATTGTTGATGGAATGCGGCAACTTCGAAAAATTCTTGGGGCGCCTGCATTTGAAGATTACCATGTTGAAGAGATGCATCCGGGTATTTCCCAGCAAAGCGATGACGAGGTTTTTGCGAAAGCCAAAGAGCGTTTAGGTTTGGTTTACCATCCGGTGGGTACTTGCAAAATGGGTGTGGACGAAATGGCGGTGGTTGACAAAGATCTGCGAGTGCATGGTTTAGAAAACTTGCGAGTCGTTGATGCCTCAATTATGCCTACCCTGGTAAGCGGTAACACTAACGCACCTACCATGGCGATTGCACAAAAAGCGGCCGACAGCATTTTAGCGCTTAGTCGTAGTTTTAGCGATTGAATTATATCGTTTGCTCAAGACAACAATCGATACTAAGTAAACCATCACTATCACTGCTGATACCGCTTCGAACCTGTAGTCTGGGAATAGCAGCCACACGGTAACTATGAGCAGACTGCGCACGATTGCATGGAAGTAACCTACCCAGTGTTGAATTGCCCAGGATAATGGCATCCACATTAGCCCAGCCAGAATACCAACGCTTAATGGAAGCGTTGTGTGGTCGATGGATGCAACGGGTAATGCAATACTGAATACCAGCAGTGCCATTACGAGCCCAACGTAAAATAAGGTGTCAAATTCTGTGTGGGTTTGTTTTTTTGAGAAGAAATTTTCACCAGTCAGGTATGAAAGCCCAGCCCCTAAATAAAAAATACAGCCTGTTCCAATATAAAGCATCCATACCTTCAGGACTTCACTCAAAAATGGAGCGCTTATACCGATGACGGCCCATACGAATGTGCCGGCAATGGGCATGGCTAAAAATTTGTTTTGTTTAAAAACTTCGCGTTGCTGTTCAAGTGTTAATTCGCTCATTGTTTGGCTCCATATTAATTTGAAGCCATTTTGGACGACATCCTATCAAATAGTCATTGTGTAATGTCATGATTTACAGGTGACAAATGTCATCAATTTTGCCTCTGAAAAACAGTGCCTTGCTCTTCGTTTATGGCAAGCAACTTGCTTCATACCATTAGAGAATCAAAAATTAAAACCTTAAAACACTGTTTTGTTTTCAACAACACGACTAATTCTAGAAAGAGACGCACAGTTTTGAAAAAACAACTATTAGGATCTATCTTGCTCATATTGCCTCTAAGTGCATCGGCAGGTGAAAATAGTAAATTCTCTGACCGCTTTGAGTTTTCTGGCTTTGGAAGAATCATCGCAGGATATTTGGATGAAGATGCCGCAAGCTATGAAGGGTATGAGAATAAGCTAAGTGTTAGTGAGCAGTCGCTTATTGCGGTTCAAACCGAGTTTGCCGCAACAGAAACGCTTACGATTGCTGCACAATTATTGGCACATTCGTCAGAGGAACGTCAGTCTGGCTTTGAATGGTTTTATCTCAATTATGAGCCGACAAAGAATTGGCGCTTTAAAGCAGGAAAGCTTCGTACCCCTTTTTTCAGGTACAGTGACGTCATTGATGTGGGCTTTGCTTATCCGTGGATTAGTGCTCCACAGCAGGTATACAGCGGCTACTTGTTTTCAAATTACGAAGGTGCTTCGGCAACGTATCGATTCAATCATGCCGGGGTGAATGTTGATGTTGAGGCTTACTATGGGGTATATGATGAAACAGTTTTCTATACCGGACAGGAGGTTGATGTAGATGTTGATCAAATAGTCGGTTATATTGTTCAGACCTCGTTTGATAACTTTCATGCTCGTGCGTCAGTAATAAGCAGTGATGATTTTGATGTAGACCTCCCTGAATTTAAGCAGTTTGAACAAACCCTGAGAGTCGCAGGTTTTGAAAGAAACGCAGATTCATTAAGCTTCGATGGCAGTGCAGTTGGCTATCAGGCTAGTTTAGGTTACGACAATTTACAATATTTCACGTCTGCAGAGTGGGTTCGAATTACTTCAGACGTCCTGATTATTCCAGATATTGATAGTTACTACGTGACCGCAGGATATAACTTCTATCCATTTCAGGCCCACGCCACCTTTTCCCGTTCCGATGCTTCTTACGATATATTAACCAATGAAATTCCCAAGGGGGTTAATCCACAGTTAGACGCTTTATCGTTTGGTTATGATAGCGTTATCTCAAACTTGCAACTTGATTCTCTCGATTCATTCACGCTTGGTCTAAGGTGGGATTTTCGACCAAGTATGGCGCTTAAAACAGAAGTTACCTTTTTAAAAGGTGAAGATGGCGAACGCGCTTTTTTTGAAATTGAAGATGAAGCAAATTTTGACAGGGATGCGACTTTGTACCAAGTCGCATTTGAGTGGGTGTTCTAATGAAGCAAGTATTCAATACCACACTATTAATATTGACGCTGATTATTAGCCATCAAATACACGCACAATCCGGCGAAGTAATCGTTATCGCGAATGTAGATAACGAAGAATTAAAAATGAGTAAACGTGAAATACGTAATCTGTTCATGGGCGGAGTATCAGAGCTTAATTTACAGCCTTTGGGACTAACACCGGAGAATGCTGCAAGACTCGTTTTTAACACCAAAATAATTGGATTGACGGAATCAAGAATTCAGTCTTATTGGGCTCAAATGCGATTTAGCGGCCGTAATAAACCGCCAAAACAATTTGAATCAGTCGACGAAATAATTGAATATCTTTTAACCAATAAAGATACGATTGCCTACGTGCCTGTGAATACAAAAATACCGGAAAGCTTAACCATTGTTTACAATGCTGAAGCGGCTGAGAAAGCAAGCTCAATCAATTAAATAATGTTAATGGAAATTGCTTGCTCTATTGCTATATAAGTGTTCTATAGCTTCTAGTGGTAAAGGTTTGCTAAATAGATAGCCTTGCAATAAGTGACATCCGTTATCAATTAGAAAAGCCGCTTGGGAGGGCGTCTCGACGCCCTCAGCGCATACTTTTAAATCAAGCTGTTTAGCCATTTCAATGATTGTTTTGGTGATAGTATTGCTTCGTTGAGACAAACCAATCCCATCTACAAACTGCTTATCTATTTTAAGCGTATCCAAGTAAATCTGTGTTAAATACCCAAGAGAAGAATAGCCTGTTCCAAAATCATCCAACGCAATATAACTGCCAAGGTTTCTTGCTTGTGTGATGAACTGGTTTGCCACTTCAAAGTTTTCTAGATATGCCGATTCGGTCAGCTCGAACTCAATGCCAGATGGCTTGATGTTGTGCTTTTTAAACAGCGCTGAAATCTTTGTCAATAATTCGTTATCCCTTAAATCAAACGCGGAAATATTTAACGAAACTACGGCATTTGGAGAAACTGCAAGCAGCCTTGGCATATCAATACACACTTGATTGACAACCCACTGAGTAATGGCTTGTATTTTGCCGCTTTGCTCGGCAATAGGAATAAATTCAGCTGGTGATATAAATCCTAACTCACTGCTGTTCCATCGAATTAAAGCCTCATAACCCTGAATTTTTTCTTTGCCATCAACTTTTGGCTGATAACACAAACTAAACTCGTTTTCTCTGAGGGCATCACCTAGGGCTGAGGCGATTGCGATGCGTCGTTTGTTATTTTCCATCATCGACTGGACAAACAGTGTGCAGGTGGAACGCCCTTGCGCTTTTGAGCGGTACATCGCCACATCTGCATTTGCTACTAATTCAGAAACGTTATAGTGCGCATCAGATGCTAATGCGATACCAATACTGACTCCAACTTCAATTCTCCAACCATCGATAACGATGGCTTGGCACAGCTCATTTTTAACTGTATTTGCAAACTCAAGCAATTCCTGGCTATCGACAACGTTGTTTACAAGGATTAAAAATTCATCGCCGCCCAAACGGGATGCAAAGCGTTTATCTTCAACTAATTGGGAAACTTCATCTGCAACATAGCAAAGTAGCTTGTCGCCTACTTCGTGTCCAAAAGAATCATTTATCCACTTAAAGCCATTTAGGTCGAAAAACAGGATCGCCAAATCGTTTCGTTTTTGTTGTGCATCTTCTATTTCATTTGCAAGCGTTGATATAAAGAACTGTCTATTGGGAAGATTGGTCAGGCTGTCATAATTCGCCAATCGCTGCATTTGTGACTGCTGATCGAGAAGCAGTTGAGTTTGTTTTCTGTTTTTCTCTACTTCTGTATTGATATCTTGCATCAATGAGTTTAAGCCCTCCGTAAGGGTTTTGACCTCATTTTTCCCTCTGACTTTTGCCAACAAGCCATAGTCCTTGCTTAGGCGAATTTTTCGCATGAACTCAGACAAATCAAGAAGTGGTTTGATGGATCGGTTTTGCAGGAGAATAATAATGGCAGCCGTGATTAAAAGCGTAAAAAACACAAAAGGGAAAACTTTCAAAATTAAAGCTTGGGTGCTTTTTTTTAAGGGCATGCTTAAATCGTTTATTATCAATAAGTAGCCTAGGGTAAGCTCTTCTTCACCAATTCGCTTAAATGCAATCACACTCTCTTTGTCTGCGTGCATCCCTACATCAAAGGATTTGTAATCGTCAAAATTTATTTGGCTGATTACCGCTTCGCTATTTGCTAAAGAGGTGTTGCTGATAACTTTTCCATAGTAAGGCTGAATGAGCTTACGCTGCTGATCATACACAGCAGCAATGCGCACGTTTTCGTACTGATCGAGCTTGAGCAACAGATTTGCAATGCTGAAAATGTCAGGTTCATCCGACATCATTATCATTAAATCAATGGACAGGTTTTCCGAAAGACCATTTAAGTCATCTGAGGCACCTTGTCGATACAAATCCTTATAAGCCTGCATTGCAAACACAACAACCAAAGCGCTTGTCACCAAGATGGCCGAAACGGAAAGCGTCAAAAGCTGTGAGCGCATGCTATTTAAAATCATAGACAGTTTATAGTATTTGTTTATAGGAAATAGAAATGCCGATAAGACTGTTATCGGCATCGAATGGGCTTTCTGGATTAAAAAATCGGTATTTATTGGGTATGTTGGGCTTTGCTGAAAATTCACACAGCAAAGATAAACACTCCTTAAACCTTAGCGCCTGAAAATATTTTATTTTGCTAAATTTACCTGGGTTTCACCGGCAGGTTCTTTTTCGTTGAGCAGCGCGTTCAATAGTGCAGGTAAAAAGCTCAGACTTAACAGTGTGGATACAAAAATGCCGCACAGCACAATTACCCCGACACCGCGATACAATTCTGTGCCTTCGCCCGGAATTAACACTAAAGGCGCTAAACCAAAAATAGTGGTGGCGGTTGACATTAAAATTGGTTTTAGGCGTTTTGCAACCGCTTGGCGCACGGCATCTTTTACCGCAATTCCCTCATCAACATATCGACGCGTTTGGTCAACGATTAAAATTGGGTTATTTACGACTGTACCAAGTAAAATTAAAAACCCAAGCATGGTAATCATATCAAAGGGCTGATAGGCACCGCCTATACCAATCGCACTTAGCGCAGCGTTGGCTCCGTTGACGGCGATTAGCCCCAGTAGCCCTCCTGCCATACCAAGTGGCACTGTGGCCAAAATAAACAATGGATAGCGCCAATGGGTAAAAATTGCGACAAGCAGCAAATAACAAAGAATAATCGCAATTACAAAGTTGCTTGAAAGCGATTCTTTTGTGGCTTCAAGCTGGTCTGCCGCGCCACTGATACTGATATTGATCCCTTGCGCAATACTCCCCTGTTGCCACAAAGAAGGAAGCATTTGCGTACGCACGATTTGCTCGGCAGTTTCAAGTGCGACATCCCGTGGAGGGATAATGTACACAGTAACCGTTCTGCTTCCATCCACCCGACGCACACTGTCACTGTTTTTGCTTTCTACCAAATCAGCCAACGCTCTCAAGGGCAAAACACTACCCCTTGGCGTGACAATTGGAGTAGAGCTTAAATCATTGATGTTTTGCTGGTTGCCAGCACCACTAAATAAAAAAATGTCGACTTTATCATCATTTAAAATAAATTCGTCTACAAAGGCACCGTCACTTACCGCGGCTACGGCATAGCCAAAGTCGTTATTGTTTATGCCAAGCTCTGAAAGCCGCTCCCAGCGAGGGCGAATTTCAATGAGTGGTTGCTCAAGAATCAGTGAGCCAGGATCAGAGTTGATTTGTGGGTTCTCAAAATATTCACTTGCCGCGTTATATATGGCTTCTGCAGTGCTGTATAAGTCTTGTATATTAGCGCCTGCAATATCCACTGCGACGGCCCGGGTGCCACCATCGTTACTGGATATAATCGATCCTCGTGATGAAAATGCGCGCATGCCTTCAAAGCTTCTAAACTTTTCGGTTATCGCATCCATCATTTGATTGATATATTCTGGTTCAACAGGTGCGCTTAAAAACCAAATACGGCCAATAGATACCGACATATTGTAATAGGCGAGGGGTGGCATCGTGCTTTCACCTGATTCGAAAGCGTCTGGCTCAGCATTGACGTACTGGTCAAAATATTCACGCAGTTCACTGCCAATTTTTTCCATTTCAGTTAAATTATAGCTGGGCGGGGCGATCATTATTGAAAAGGCTTTTGGTTCTTCGCCTTCAGGTAAGTATTCTGCCGCCGGCATAAGTAAATATGCCGCACCTAGAATGCATGCGATAAACCCTGCACTGTATAATCTCGCCTTTTGTTTACTGGCAGTAAAAAAGTCGACAATTTTGAGCCATTTATCTGATTTGTCGATGGTTTTTGCATCTTGTTTGTCACTAAAATTATCACGTCCTAAATTGGCCATAGCAACAGGAACCACGAATATTGCCACTAGCATCGACGCAATAATGGCGCCTGAAATAGCAATTGCAATGTCAGAATATAATTGGCCTGCTTCTTGTTCTATGAACAATATTGGCGCGAATACAAGCACCGTTGTTGCTGTTGAAGCCAGTACTGCAGGCCAGACTTCTTTCACGCCTTTTACCGCTGCATCTATTCTTGATTGGCCTTTACTTTTTGCCTGCTTCATCTCCTGCATAATCGATTCAAGCACAACGATGGTGTTATCCACAGTCATGCCGATGGCAAAGGCAACGCCTGCCAGTGAGATAACATTGATTGTTCTGCCAAAGGCAAGTAATGCAATAAAAGCGGCGATGGTACAAATGGGGATACCCATAACGCCAATTGCTGTAGAGCGCGCTGAACGTAAAAAGTAAAACATGACCAGTGTGGCCAAAACGGCGCCAAGCCCCAAATTTATCCAGACATTTTTAAGCGAGCTTTGCACATACTGCACGTCGTCGCTAAACAGTTTTAGATTAAGCCCGTTTTGTTCGAGTAATGAAGCGTTTAGTTCTTCAACGACCGGAAGCAACTGCTCTTTGATCGCGATCACATTTGAACCGGACTCACGTCGAACCGACATCGTTAAATTGCGCTGACCGTTAGAGTAAGAAAGCCCGCGCGATTCAAAATGGTCCAGATTAATTTCAGCAATGTCTTTTAAATAAGTGATGGCATTGCCGTTTTGCGCAACAATCAAATTGCTCAGTTCGTCCAGTTGTTCGAATCGGCCAACGACTCTCAGTAAAAATCGGCTTTCTCCAGACTCTAAATCGCCAGCGGATGCATCACGATTACGAGAACGAATAGCGTCTCGCACATTGTTAAGAGAAATGCCGCGCTGCGCCAATTTTGCTGCATCCACTTTAATTTGAATTTGACGAGGTGAGCCACCTCGCACGTCGACCTGCGATATCCCTTCCACGGTTTCCATACGAGGGCGAATATAATCATCCGCAAAATCGCGAAGCATATCCACATCCAAGTCCATTGGATTTCCGGGTAAGGGGGCGAGTCGGAAGAACATAAACGCGTTCGATGAAAAGGAGCTTGAAAATAAACGCGGTTGGTCGACATTTTCAGGATAGGCAGGAACCTGGCTCAAAGCATTACTGACACGAATAAGCGCTTCATTTACATCTACACCAAAGGGAAACTCAAGCTCTATGTTTGCAGAGCCCATTTCTGCGCTCGAAATCATGCGCTTTAAATTGGGCAAGCTTCGAAGATAGCGCTCCTGTTCAATTAAAATCTCTTTCTCGATATCCTGGGGTGTTGCGCCTGGCCAGCCGGTTTGAACTGTTATGGTTCGAACTTCTAAATCCGGGATCATTTGCACCGGAATATTTAGCGCCGATACCAGACCTAAGATGCAGCCAATTAATACAATGACGGTAACTAAAATGCCTCGTTTGACGCTTGATTCGATCATTGTCCCATACTCGCACTTACATCATTTACCTTAACCGGGGCTCCGTCTTTAAGAAGCTCTATCCCCGAAATAATATAGGCTTTATCGCTTTCGCCGTTTTCAATACTCACCATGCCGTTAGGCATATTTTTATATGGGGTTACAATCCGTTTTGCTTTTCCGTCTTCAACCACAAAAATACTGCTTCCTCCATCAGGATGTTGCTTGACCGCTGAGCGAGGCAATAAGATTTGTGTGTTTGCTTGCCCGCTGGCAGAACTTGACAAGCCCGGTAGGCGGATGCGTGCACGGGCAGACATACCGGCAATGGTCTGCGCATCGCGCGGTAAATCGACAAAGGCACTAAATGTACGGCTGTTATTGTTGCCAACAGGAACGACCCGATTAACCGTTGCCTGAATAACAGAATTTGTCGCATCTGGGCGTACTTCAACGTATTTGGCCATTCTATTTAAAAAATGACGGTAATATTCCTGCGGTATTGAAAGGACCAAGCGTAAGTCATTCATATCGACCAATTCAAACACAAATGTTTGCTGGCTTATCCATTCGCCCATGTCAACATTTCGCATCGCAATTACGCCATCAAATGGCGCTTTTAAACTGTGTCGCTTTAAGATTTCTTCCTGCAAGGCTAGATTCGCTTCTTCTCTTGCCAGCGTCGCTTCGGCATTAGCTAATAACGCAGCACGTTCAGAAATGAGGGTTTCTGCCACTAGTTGTTTTTCAGACAAGGCAAGCACTTCTTTGTAAAGGCGCTGTGCTTCGGCGAAGTTAACCTTTGCTGCCTCAAGACTGGCTTTTGCGCCTTCAACCTGCAAGCGAGCAAGTGCATCATCAAGCCTTAACAGTGTTTGTCCTTTGCTGACAACATCGCCCACCTCAACCAGCAACTCATCGACGCGCCCGGCTTCTAATGGAGCAAGTTGCGCGTGATGCTTAGCTTCAATAGAGCCACTGAGTTCGAGCATAGGGCTTGTCTCAATCGTTTTTGGGTAAATGACATCCACTTGGATTGGAGTAGTCGAGGATTGCGCATAACTTGTTCCGCTTGCACTTATTAATAACGCAAGCCCGGCGTATTTAAATACGCTTTTAAATAGGCAGGCTCGCTTAATCAATGCTGAAATGCTGCGGCAAGCATTGAGTAGATGTCTTGCAAAATGCACGGGTTTGTCCATCTGATCCTCTTTGTAATTGTGTCGCGTTTTTTATGTCAGGTTTTAGGGCATGTTGATCTTTGCTGTATGAATTTTATACGCCCTGGTTGTTTCTCAGTTTTTATCAGTTGTTTCTCAGTTGTTTTAAGTTTGCCGTCTTAGCTTAAATGAGAGTGTGTTCTTTTATTTAATAATTATCTTATCTCACTTGGTGTAATACGACGATGCGTAAAACAAGGTGCAATTTTTCGTCAAAGCTTTTCTTGCTTTATTTCTTAGGTTCTTTCTAAAAATTAATAATAGCTTCGCGTACGCGGCGTTTTTCATTAAAGTACCGACAGCATATGTTTTTACATGGTGGAGAATACCGTTGCAACTTGAATTTTACATGCCGCTATGGGGCAATGAAGACCTGCAATTTTCGGAGTTTTGTGCACGAGTGAGGCGAGCTGGCTTTGATGGTGTAGAAATGAATTTGCCGAGCAAGGCTTTCACGCTTGCCGAGCGAGCGGATTACGCTAAAGCGGCGACTAACGAAGGTCTTAAGTTTGCGCTTCAACATGTTGAGACTAATGACGCTGACTTTGTTTCGCACAAACACAAGCTTGCTGAGCTCATGCGCGTATATGCGCAAGTTTCGCCACAATTTATCAACAGCCACACCGGCAGAGACTTTTTTAGCTTGGAAGAAAACTTAGAGTTGATTGATATGCTTGCTAGCGTATCTGCAGAGCTTGGCATCCCAATCTATCATGAAACTCACCGTAGCCGCTGCAATTTTGCCGCCCACATCAGCGCGCAATTTGTAAAAGTTCGGCCAGATATCAAACAAACTGCAGATTTTAGCCACTTTTGCTGTGTTGCAGAAACCTTGCTGGAAGATCAGGCGCATAATCTGGAACTAATAATTCCGAGCATTCACCATATTCATGCCAGAGTCGGCGATGCTCAGTCACCCCAAGTAAACCACCCAAACGCGCCAGAGCACAAGGCGGCTTTCGACGCGCATATGAATTGGTGGATGCGTATTTTAAAAATGGCAAAGGCGCGCGGCGATACGCACTTTACTATCACGCCGGAATTTGGGCCTTTGCCTTATATGCCATGTATTCCGTTTACCGGCATGCCAGTTTCCAATCAATGGGAAATAAACGTTTTCATGAAAAACGAGATTTCGCGAAGGTGGGCAGAACGAGAAGACTAAGACTCCATATCAGGTAAAGAGACCTCGGCAGAAGATGCCGAGGTAAGATTTTTACATCCCAATTCCAATGTTTCAATTGCGACTTGCAAAATGATAGTGAAATAGAAGATGCTTTTAGGCCTTTTTGACCGTTTGTGCAATTTGCCCAAAAATGGATTGTCCTGCCTCGTCAAACATTTCAATAGTAACCGAATCGCCAAATTTCATAAATGGCGTTGATGCTTCACCGTTTTGAATCGTTTCAATCATACGAATTTCAGCAATACAGCTATATCCTACACCACCTTCTGATACCGGTTTGCCGGGGCCGCCATCCAACTTATTAGATACTGTGCCTGAGCCAATGATGGTGCCCGCTTCCAATGGTCGTGTGCGTGCAGCATGCGCAATTAATTGACCAAAATGAAAGGTCATATCAATGCCGGCATGAGGTTCTCCAAACTTTTGACCGTTAAAATGTGAAACAAGCGGCAGGTGTAGTTTACCTTCTTTCCATTTGTCACCTAGCATATCAGGCGTCACTGCAACTGGGCTAAACGCGCTTGACGGCTTGGACTGGAAAAACCCAAAACCTTTGGCAAGTTCACCTGGAATTAATCCTCTAAGTGATACATCATTCACGATCATAACCAAGCGTACAAAGCCAAGCGCATCGTCAGCGCTTACACCCATCGGAACATCATCTGTGATGACCGCTACTTCTGCTTCAAAATCGATTCCAAAGCCCTCATCTTGAGGCATTAGGATGTTTTCTCGTGGCCCTAAAAAACTGTCAGATCCACCTTGATACATCAGCGGATCGGTCCAAAACGATTCTGGCATTTCAGCACCGCGTGCTTTTCTAACAAGCTCAACATGATTAACATAAGCACTGCCATCGGCCCACTGATATGCTCTTGGCAGTGGCGAGGCGCAGGCAGCCTGATCAAAATCCTGCGCTTCTAAATCACCTTTTTCCAACTGCTCAAATCGCTCTTTCAATTTAAATTGCACGTCGCTCCAGTTATCTAAGGCAAACTGCATTGTCGGCGCAATGTCGTGCGCAGATACCATGCGGCTTAAGTCGTTACTGACGATAACGAGTTGTCCATCTCTGTCTGTTTGTGAAGTAGGTTTTAAGCTAGCTAATTTCATTCGATGTTCATCTCCTGTTTTTTAAAGCCTTCACCATTATGAAGCCAGTCGGCGTGGCGAGGAGCTTTTTTAGTTTGCGACCACTCTTCAAGCATTGCTGGTGCAACGCGTTTAAGCTCTTGCATCATATCTGGAGTGTGAGTGTTGGCGGCTAACTCGATTCGATGCCCATTCGGGTCGAAAAAATAGATTGATTTAAAAATACCGTGGTCGGTTGGACCTAACACGTTTATATCGTGCGCCTCAAGACGGGACTTTGCAGCTAACAAATCGTCCATACTTTCCACTTCAAATGCGATATGCTGCACCCACTCAGGTGTGTTACCGTCTCGACCCATTTCAGGTGAATTAGGTAACTCAAAAAATGCCAGTACATTGCCATTTCCAGCGTCTAAAAACACATGCATGTACGGATCGGGTGCCTGCGTTGAAGGCACTTTATCTTCAGCAATAGCTAGCTGAAAATCCATATTCAGCATTTTCTGGTAGAATTCAACGGTTTCTTTAGCGTCTTTACACCGATATGCCACATGATGAATGCGGCTTAGCTTAACTTGATTGCTCGCACTTGCAGTACTCATCAGGCTTTCTCCTGTTGCTTTCCTGCAATTACACCGCGCTCAAGCTGGTCGCGCTCAATGGATTCAAATAAGGCTTTAAAGTTGCCTTCGCCAAAGCCTTGATCCTCTTTTCGCTGTATAAACTCAAAAAAGACAGGGCCAAGCAAGGTAGCAGAAAATATCTGCAGTAATAAACGTGGTTCACCACCTTCGGTCGTGCCATCAAGCAAGATGCCTCGAGCTTGTAATTCGTCAACGGGCTCACCGTGACCGGGCAAGCGCTCTTCGAGCATTTTATAATAGGTTTCAGGCGGCGCGGTCATAAACTTCATGCCTTGTTTTTTCAGGCGATCCCAACAAGCAGGCAAATCGTCACAGGCAAAAGCGATGTGTTGAATACCTTCGCCATTATACTGCATTAAAAATTCTTCGATTTGGCCTCCGCCACCGCCGCCTGCTTCTTCGTTGAGTGGAATGCGGATTTTGCCGTCAGGCGCAGTCATGGCTTTGGACAATAAACCTGTATACTCACCTTTAATATCAAAGTAACGAATTTCTCTGAAATTAAAGAGATTTTCATAAAATTTTGCCCAGTAATCCATGCGGCCACGGTAAACGTTATGCGTTAAATGATCCAAGGTATGAAATCCGCAGCCTTCCGGATGCCTGTCGACTCCTTCAATCCATTCAAAGTCGATGTCGTAAATGGTGTTTTCACCTTTGTAGCGGTCAATCAAATATAAGGCTGCGCCACCAATGCCTTTAATTGCGGGAAGTTTGAGCTCCATGGCACCCGTTTGCATATCTATAGGTTGCGCGCCTTTTTCGATTGCCATTTTATACGCTTTTTGAGAATTCTTTACCCGAAATGCCATGCCGCAGGCTGAAGGGCCATGCTCTTGTGCGTAATAAAACGCCGGGCTGTTTTTCGTGTAATTAGTAATAAAATTAATATCGCCTTGACGCCACAAGGCCACGTCTTTTGACTTATGATTTGCTACATGCGTAAAGCCCATCATTTCAAACACGGGCTCAAGAATGCCTTTTTCAGGCGCAGTAAATTCTACAAATTCAAAGCCATCCAGGCCCATTGGGTTTTCAAATAAATCAGCCATACTTGCGTCCTCTTTTTGACGTGCTTATGTTGATGAGCTCACTCTATAAGCAAACATAGCATTAGCTTGCTTATACGAATTCTGGCCTGTTAAACGATCATGCCCACAAACCAAGCTCAACATAAAAGCACAATGCTAATAGTTGTAAGTGCAACTAAATTAGTTGTAATAGCAACTAATGTCAAATTTGTTTCGCGATACACACCCTATGGTGAGTTTAGAAATATCATTTTTGTAATTTTTTAAATCAAAAAAATTAACTATAAAATTAAATAACTTAAGCCAATTGTTAATAAAATGTGTCTATTATTTTTACAATATATTACTTATAGTTTTTGCGATTGGTCAAAATCATTGTTTTATATAGATATTAAATTTTGGAATGTAAATTGCTGATAAATTTTTTAGTTATTTTAACTATCCTTAAAAACGAAATTTCATAAATTAAAGGTGTGTTTTATGAACAAACTGTCTTCTTCAAAAATCTTCTCTCTTGCAAACATCGGTAGCTTAACTTCATTACTCGTGCTGCTTTTGATAAGCGTCTCACCAGTAAATGCCGAATTAATTAAACATCGTTTTGACGTTGAGCTTTATCAGTACGATGAGCTTGATCCATTCACGACGAATTTTGTTACAAGCGCAAGTATAGAGATTGGCGCATTGACTGAATTTGCAGAGGAATCTATTGATGGTGATTATTTATGGGAAGACGACGCGTTCGAATATATCAACTTCTCAGGTATCAACGTAGCGGGTGCACAAGAAAACTATTCGTTTGACTTCACTGATTTTGCCGACTCGATAGCTTTCTTTTCAGCGAAAGCCTATTCCTTTTCGTTTTCTGGCGATGGTTTTGATAACGGGTTTTATGAGATTGTCATGGACATTGATTTAAGCGCGTTTTTACCGGGTGTGTTTGGTAACGTATCCTTTGAATTGTATAACGATGCGTTTGAGCAAATTGGTTTCGTCGATGCGATAGATGATAATTTTGATACCGTCTTTTCTGGAGAGATTGTAATTAACTCAAGCGCTGTTAGCGTAAATGCGCCTGGAATTGCGATGCTTTTTGGTTTGAGCCTATTCGTTCTTTTAGCAAGAAAGAGTCGCCACATATTATAAACTGCCTGGCTTTACCATTAATTGTCTGGCAATAGTACCCTGATAAAGTGCCGCTCGAGCAAACTGGGCGGCACTTTTTGTTTTCATCTGCGCAAATTATTGTTTAAAGTAAGCGTTAGAATTTTTAAGGATTAAATGTCGTTATAACTTATGCAGGATAAACAAGCGTCCCTGCTGACTTTAGAGCAATATATCCCTTACCGCCTATCTATATTGTCTAATAAAGTCAGTGCCCTCGTCGCACAAGCGTACAAAAATAAATTCGCACTATCGATTACCGAATGGCGAATTATGGCAGTGCTTGGAGAGTATAGTGACATTTCCGCCGACGAAATATCGAACAAAACGCAAATCGAAAAATCCATTATCAGCCGCGCGGTAAATAGCTTATTAAAACGCAGTTTAATAGAGCGTTATATTTCTAAGGAAGATAAGCGCCGCTCTGAGATCCGCCTCTCAAGCACGGGATACGATGTTTACGCAGAAATTGTTCCTGCGTCTTTAGCTTATGAAGAAGAACTATTGCGTTGTTTAAGCGAAGACGAGCAAGCCGTTTTCAGTAATATCATGTCGAAACTAGATGAGCATGCGCAAACCTTAAACTTTTTAAAAGACTCATAAGCCTCAGGGTGTCATGACCATTTTTATGTGCATGAATACTTGCTGGTATATCCTGTTTATTTTAGTACACTGAATCCATTCCTCGTAAACTGAGCAAAAAGAACTGTTGCATGTCTGAGCTAGCGTCTGGTCAAACACCTAAAAAAGCAATTAAAAAGCGCCGAAAGCGAGGTCAAACTCGCCCTGCTATTATTAATGCGGCCATTGAACTACTAATGAAAGAGGGGCCTGAAGCGCTCACTACGATCCGTTTGGCAAAAGAGGTCGATATCGTTCAATCAGGATTTTATGCGCATTTTAAAACTATTGAAGAATGTTTGCGCGCTCTCGTTGATGAGATTGATACTAAAGTCAGAGAGCCACTGGCTCAACAGATGGCGCAATTGCGCATGACTGACGCAGGGGACGTGGAGCTTCTTGAAGATTTTTATGAAGTACTGTTTGACCGAGTAAACGAAAACTGGAAGCTTATGGAAGTATTTTTGCATTTCAGAGGGGATCACTCGCTTGTAGGCAGACTCATTGCAGAATTCGAAACGAGCCTGATAGACGATTTGACACTGCATTTGCGCGAAATGCGAGATGTAAACACCTTGGTTCCAGTGTTTGAAGATGCGTCTGACAATGTGCTTAATGCGCTTTCTCACATTATGATCAGTCAATCACTAGTTGGGATAATGCAATGGAAAAAGGGCTTCATGCCGCGTAAAATGCTGGCGCGCTTTTTAGCTGAACAAACGTCAAAGATTGGGGACAGCACAAAAGCTGCCGGTATGCGTCTACAAAAATAAATAATAGTTATTATTGGATGCTTATTTCTTTATTTCGGTGCTAATGAACTTTCCTTCTTCGCAAAGCTCTCTAGAGCGTATAAGTGCCTTTTCGATATGCTCGTCATTGAACTGTTTTTCAAACAGGCGTTGCACTAGCCAGGGGAATTTAAGCAACCAAGACATTTTACGAGGCGCAACAATCTCCCGCTGACGTTTATTGATACCGTCTACCGCAATGATTGCCACGTCTTCTGCAGAAATAGAATCCGTGTCCGACGCATTCACATTTCCCCAAAGCAACTGCATCAATGGGTCGGTGTCCCTATTATCGTCTCCCTTACCTTTAACAAAATTTGGGCATAAAATACCGGCCTTGATTCCTCTATACCTTACTTCTTGCCGATAACAATCAAGCATGGCGTATAAACCCGCTTTAGAGGCGCAATATGCAGACTGTAATGGAGAGCGTCCAACTGCTGCCGTAGAAGCTACCGCTAAAAAATAGCCCCGTGTTTGCGCCAAATACGGCGTAGCGACTTGCGCAACGCGGTAGCCTCCAACTAGGTTGATATCAAGCATTCGCTGCAAAAAGGTAGAGGGTGTATTTTCCAGTGCACCTGAGCCCATTATTCCAGCGTTTGAGACAACAATATCCACGCGACCACAGGCATCCGTCGCGGCATCAAAAGCTTGTTGAATAGACGTTTCTTCGCCAACGTCCATCTCTACGGCAATCGTATTACTCATAGACTTTGCCATTTTTTCAAGTCTGTTGTATTCAAGTCCTGCCAGAATGAGCTTCGCACCCCGTTTATGAAGTTCAAGCGCTATTGCTTTTCCTATATTGCGTGCAGGCCCGGTGATTAAGGCAACTCTGCCTTGGATCTTGTCGTTATTCATGTGCTTGGCTCCCATCCTTTGACGATCCTGATATTTGGCCTTTGTCGACATGGGCACTCTTCTGTTCACGGTAGTGTGCGCGCTGATGAGCCAGTGGCAGCTTGATGAATTCATTTATAAAACCAAGCTGATGGGATATGGCTTGTTCAAATGGCTCTTTGTGATAAATTTCGAAGTGTTCTATATCGTAATTAATACACTTACCTAAAGGTGCGCGTGCTGCGGCCGCTTGCGCAGGCTCGGGGGGAGTGACCACATCTTTTGTTGCAACCTGAACAAGCAAGGGGCATTGAATGTCCTTTGTTTTAAGACCTGGACGCCAATTGATGATTTCAAGAAAAACACGTGGAGTGATGCGATTTTCCCAGTTTGCCTCAATGTTCTGTTGCCATAAATCATCGGGAATGGCATCAGCAGAACTCATGGCGGCCACTTCTCCGGGATAACCTATACTGGCAATGTAATACGGGTATTTATTGCGTTTTTCGCGCCATTTATCGCGGATAGCACTGTAAAGTAGAGGTAAAGCACTTTTAAGGGAGCCGGTATTCGCTTTTCCATCGGCAAAGGGCGCTTGAGCAATGACTCCAGCTATAGATGTGTTTTTACTGGCAATATCCATAACGTGCCCACCAGAAAGCGAACTGCCCCATAAAACTATTGCATGCTCATCACATGTATGTTGTTCTTTGCACCACTGAATAACACGTTCATAATCCTCATGTCGGCGCTGAATGGACATCCATTGTCTTGGCCAGCCACTCGACTGACCAAAGCAGCGATAGTCAAAAAGGATAACCCTGAGCCCGGCCTCGGCAAAGCGGTCGCCGTAGCGCAAAAGTGCATGATTGATCGTTCCTCCAAAGCCATGGGCCATGATTATTGTTGCCGCATTTTGTTTAGGGGTTTGGTCGCTATATTTTTGCCAAAGTGCTAGCTTGTCGCCTTGATGATCAATTTCTAGTCGTTCGGTAGTGACACCAACAACAGGTCTGTAAACGAAGGTCATTACTTAGTGCCTTCACGCGCATCAAGCGGGGTTAGTATCGACTCATCAATCAGGCCGTTCTTCTGCATTTGCCTTAGTATACGTTTACTATAGCTTTTGGGCATAAAACGAACGATGTAGTCTATTATTTTGGCGTCCATTCCGATTAGGATGCGAGGGTCTTTATTCTGAATACCTTTTATAATCGTGGAGGCCGCCTTTTCCGGGCTGGTGATAAAAGACTGCTTAAAGGTTTGCATGTCTTTTTCACGCTCTTCTTTTGTACGAGAACCTGCACTGATTGCACGGTCTGCAATATTCGTTTGAATACCTCCAGGGTGAACAACCGAAACACTTAGCTTGGGATAGTAGTTAAGTGCTTCCATACGCAATGACTCTGTGTAACCACGTACTGCAAATTTAGAAGCACAATACGCGCTTTGTAAACCAACAGCCGATACGCCAAAAATAGACGATATATTGACAACACTTGCTTCTTCGCGCTTCACGAGTTCAGGAAGGAAAAGCTGCGTGCCATGCACTACACCGAAAAAATTAATCTCCATTACAAGGCGGAGGTCTTCCTCACGCATGTGCTCAACTGTTACCGCCTCATGAGCAATGCCTGCGTTATTGATAATTCCATCAACATGCTGAAATGCGTTGATAGTTTGATCTCGAAATGCCTCCCACTCATGGCGTTCGGCGACTGAAAATGCCTGTTTCACGCAGGGTTTAGACAACAACGCAGCGGTTTTTTCCAAGGCTTTGTTGTCCACATCGTTTAGGGCAAGAAGCGCACCTTGTTTATCCAAGGCAATAGCAAGTGCTTTACCGATGCCTGAACCTGCACCGCTTAACACAAATACTTTATTTTCGAGCTGCTGCATTACTTAACTCCATTTGATGAATTTTTTGTTGTGTCATTTGATGAGAAGCTTTTGTAATCGGGTAGCGTTTGCATACGTAAAGCGTAATTGCAAAGAGCAACAGAGGAATGGGACCTGCCATCCAGATAAACGCATTCAGCGTTATATCGCTTTGCTCAATTTGTCCGACGCGGTGCTCAAAAAGAGAGAGGATAATTGCGTTGGAAAATATGCCAACCGAGCTTGCACACTTGGTCATAAAAACAAAGCTTGAATATACCAAGCCTTCTCTGCGCGCACCGAAAGCAAGTGTGTCTTCATCAACCGTATCGGGAAGCATCGCCCAGGGAAACAAATTAATGGCAGAAATGCCAACGCCTGAGAGTATTGCAGCTAAAATAAGCATGCTGCTTGCACCAGTTCTTGGCATAAACGGAATTAAGCATAAAAAAAGCATATAGATTAAAATGCCAAGCACTAAGGCTTTAACTTTACCTAATCTGTGCCCAAGATAGGCCCAAACAGGAAAAGTAGCGATTGATAAAACAAATATCGCGCCAAGCATGCTTTGCTGCTGTTCCCCAGGTAACTTAACCACTGACTCAAGATAAAAGGGAAGAATGGACTGCACAATCATGGTAGCAATAACGGTTAATACTTGAATCAGCATTACCATCCTAAACCCATTTAAAGCAAATACACTGGAAAAATCCTTAATTAGATGCACGCCAGATATGGGCTGTTTAGCTCCTCGGGTATCCGGTATCTTCCATACAAATGGGATGAAAAAGACCAACCCTAAAACAGAAAAGCTCACTGCGGTCATCCACCATGCGTAAGGCTCAGTGGTGGCTAGGTCGCCTTGCTGTGCGAACTGAAGCACTAATGCGGGTGTAAATGCAATACCAATTAGAACGGCGAGCATAACAAAAGTTACATTGTAGGTGACTTGCCTGGTTCGCTGGTCGTAATCAGGCACTAACGAAGGCAGCATCGCGTGGCGCGGAATACTGATCAGGGTATAAAAGAATGAAAATATTACAAATGCCAATGAAGCAAGAGCGAACTGAATCAAAGGATCGCGACTAAGGTCAGGTAAATACCATAGTGCAACAAACGATAAAGCCGCCGGTAAAAGCCCCCAATTAATAAATACTTTACGACCGTGACTGTGCTGAATTCTATCTGAAAGTCTTCCTATAAAAGGGTCTAAAACAGCGTCAGCCAAGCGTCCAATAATAAATGCAATACCGGCATACAAAGCTGGCATCTCTACAATATTGACAAAGTAATAGAGCAACCAGGAATTAATCGTGACAAAAGTAATGGCCAAATTCACTTCTGGCGTTGCAAATGACAGCCTTTTAGCTAAGCTATTGATTTTATTGCCTTCCATGCTTATTTTTCGCCATTTCTTTTATACATTCTAGCACTAGCCTACCGAGCAATTGTTTACAAAATGTAAAAATTAAGTTGTATTAATGATTATTAATATGATAGTACTATCAGTTAATGTCAAGTTGTGATTTTAAAAATCTCAATTTAGCGGATGCCATTTTACTTTTGTTTATAATTGCCAGATGGGGAGAGCCAGCTATGCCAAATACAAGAAAGACTTACAATATAAATGCAATGGAAGAGCGAAGTAACAAAATAAAGCAAAGGATAACTACCCGTCAAAATCATTTTAGTGTCTCCTCGATATGTCTTTTTGTAATTGGCGTTTTATCTGCCGACATGGCATATGCCAACAGCGTGTTAGAAATTTCCAATGGACAAGAAACGGACGAGGTGCAAAGTGCTCAAACTCAAGAACCGCCTAGAAGCACAGAAACGGTGGTTGATTTGGAAGTAATAGAGGTTACGGCTCAGCGTAGAGTGCAAAACTTACAGGATGTGCCGGTATCCATAACAGCTATTTCGACTGATGCGCTTGAATCTGCTGCGGTAAAAGACATTTTTGATCTAGAAGTTGCAGTGCCAGGTTTACAAACATTTTTGACGCAAAGCGCAACCCAAGTGAATTTAGACATAAGGGGAGTGGGCACCTCGTCACAAAACTTTGGTTTGGAGTCTTCAGTCGGTTTATATGTTGATGATGTTTTTCGTGCAAGACAAAACTCTATTATTAACAATCTGGTCGATTTAGAAGCGGTGGAGATTTTGCGAGGCCCGCAAGGTACCTTGTTTGGTAAAAATACACCATCAGGTGCGGTAGTGATCCGCACAAAAGCACCGCGCCACGATGAGCTAGACGCTTTACTGGAAGCCACATTTGGCAATTATGGCTTGATGAATTTTGCAGGGGCGACGAACCTTAATGTACTTGAAGATGAGCTCAGTTTTCGATTTACAGGATTTAGCAGTAATCGAGATGGATATGTAAGCGATATTAGTCTTGGCGAAGACAGCATTCACAACAGAGACAGATACGGCTTGCGCGCACAAATGCTCTGGACGCCGAATGATGACTTGCGTGTGCGTGTAATTGCGGATTATTCGGAAATTGACGAAATATGTTGTGCAGCGCCAACATTTTTAAGTAACTTTCAATCGCGAGACGTGCCGGGCGTATTTGGTACAGATGCGATTTTTGCTCAACTAGGTGGAAGCATTTTCACCGGAGATGAATTTTTTGACTACCGGGTTGCGCTTAACTCCTTACCCATTTCCCAAAATGAAGACAAAGGTATTTCAGCGCAGATTGATTATACGATTAATGATGCATGGTCACTTACTTCAATTACCGCAATGCGTGATTTTTCTTCTCGAGACACAATTGATGGAGATTTCACCGATATTGATTTAGTGACTACGACAAACAGAGCGCAACAAAAGTCATATTCTCAAGAGCTTCGCTTCAATTATACAGCGAAAGACCTTAATGCTGTTTTGGGGGCTTACTATTTTACACAAGATTTGGATTTAGACTATAAAGTAGAAATTGGCGATCAGTTTGACGATTTTTACAATGCTGCAATCGCGCCAAGCATTGCAGCGTCGCCACTTGGCCCCTTGCTAGATGGTTTAAATCAAATCAGCGCAGCCACCGGTGGGCTTATTGCACCAGTAGGCCCCGGCGTAGCAGCTGGATTTAGCTTTCCGCACATTGCCCTTCAGGAACATACTTCTTATGCTTTATTTGGCCAATTTGACTATAATCTCACAGACAACTTTATACTCACAGCAGGACTTCGTTACACTGATGAAGACAAAGATTTACTGAGCGAGTTTAGTGAGTTAAATAACGAAGGTATGCAAACGATACCAGCGGATTTCAATGCCGCTGGTGCTGCACTTGGGGAAATTGGCGCAGGGCTTGCCCTTGGTCAGTTGCCTACTCCTGAACAACTCGCACCGCTCGCACCCCTGCAGACGCCAGGCTGGGCTTTTCCATTAGTGGCTGCGGCGACAGCGCCTCGACCAAGCATTGACACTAAACTGTCTGACAGCCAAACGACAGGAACAGTCAAACTCAGCTATGTCCCCAATAGCGATACACTTTTATATATTTCTTATGCCACAGGTTATAAATCGGGCGGTACTAATACCGACCGGATCCCTTTCGGGTTTACGCCGCTTTTTGATGCTGAAACCGCGAAATCATTCGAAGTTGGCATCAAAAAGGATTTTCCAGAACAAGCCTTGCGTATCAACGCAGCAATTCATTCAACACAGGTTGATGATTTTCAGGCAAATACCTACGATGGAGCTGGCTTTAATTTACAAAATGCTGGAGAGTTGGACACCTTTGGCGGCGAAGTTGAATTGACATGGCTACCTACTGATAATATTCAGCTCAACTTGAACTATTCGCATATAGATGCTGAATACGGAGAATTTGAAGCAGGTTCTTGCTATATTGCCTTTACTTTCCATACAGGCATTGATGACCCGGGTCGCCAAAATCCGGATGATCCATTTTGTTCTCGTGCAGGCGATAGACTACCTGGCTCGCCAGAGCATAAATTAAATGCCCAGCTAAGGTATGATCTTGAACTTGCTGACAATTTGTTTATGTATGCAGTGATGGAAGGTATTTTTAGTTCAGATATTATTCGAGATTCCAACAATGATCCTTTAAAAATTCAACCCGGCTATAGCTTTTTCAATGCACGGGTTGGCTTTGAGCTTGAAGAGTTTAATACTGAGATTCTTTTCTGGGGACGCAATATTTTTAACAAGGACTATTATGGCTCAGCAATGTTTGATACCACATTACAAGATGGAAAAATATCCTCATACACGTCGGAACCACGAACATTTGGCGTGACTATACGCAAGCATTTTTGAGGCGCTGACACTCAGATGCTAGTTAAAGTATCTTATATTCATCAAGCCTTGTATTAAGGTTTGTTCAAACGCCACTGCATTGCTATTCTTATTAAAAGATATGTAAATACATGTCTTTTTTATTATGTAAACTGCATAAGGAGTGATATGACAATTCGCTGGGGAATTATTGGTTGCGGCCATATTGCCAAGACATTTGTAAGTTCGTTTAACGCTGTAGAAGGTGCTACCCTCGTTGCTTGCGCGGCAAGTGAACATCAAAGGGCTCAGGCATTTGCAAAAGAACATGGAATTGCGAAGACTTACGAAGACTATCACGCTTTAGTGCAAAGCAATGACATCGATGTTGTTTATATAGCCACGACGCATAACTTTCATTTTGAGCATATTAAGCTGTGTCTTGCACACAACAAACATGTTTTGTGTGAAAAACCTCTGTGTATTAACGCCAAACAAGCTCGAGAAATACAAGCGCTTGCTAAAACGCAACAGCGGCTTGTGGTTGAGGCTGTCTGGACGCGCTTTTTGCCTGCAATACAATCTTTAAAAGAGATGCTCGACAACAAGGTAATTGGCAACATAACATCGGTTTATTGTAATTTCAGTTTAAATCGTGAGTTAGCTGACGAGCACCGACTTATGAATCCAAAATTGGCCGGTGGCGCGTTATTAGATTTAGGCATTTACCCAATTACTTTCGCAGATATTGTATTTGACGAAAAGCCAAGCCGCGCAAACGCAAGTGCAATAAAGTCGCACACCGGCGTTGATAAAGTCTCTAGCTATATGCTGACCTACTCCGATGGTGCAAGTGCGCTTTTAAGCGCTGGATTTAAGCAAAGTGCAGTAATAGAAGCTAAAGTACACGGTGAACTGGGCTATATCGAAATCCCGCATTTTTTAGGGGCAAATTGTTTTACAGTTCATTTGGACGGTAAAGATCCCAAAACGTATTCCTACCCTTATAACGACACTGAGAAGTTTCGTTTCGAGATAGAACATGTTAACAATTGTTTGAAAAAACACTATTCCGATAGTCCGATTTTAAGTCTTTCAAAATCCATCGATCTTTTGGATATTATGGATGAGTTAAGGACTCAGTTTGAGCTTGTTTATGATGACGATGAATATCATTAAGCCTTACTTGCCATTTACGTAGATACAGGATAAGGTTTTTTGCCAAGAGTGCTGAAAAGGGAATTGATATGCCTAGCAAAAATGTGTTTGTCGCATCAAAATATCTTAAGAATATTACTGCACGTTCACATACTAAAGTAACGCACTTACTGGACCTGATTGATGCTTGTGGTTATGAAGTGAAAATAGGTTCAGAGCTCCCTTCGGTGGAATATTTAAAAACGCATCGTCTGGTATTTATTGGCGTTGATCTTTGCGATAGCTCGATGATATTTGATATGCCGGTAATGCGCCATACACACGAACTTCCAGTTGCTTTGTTTAACACTCAGCACGATGAAGAATTAGAGTTGAAGGCCTTTAAAAACGGCTTGAAAGGAATATTGTGCCTAGACGATACATTAGAAAATCAAATAAAAGGGATTCAGGCATTAAATAAAGGCAGGAAATGGTATCGGCGCGAGATTGTAGAACATCTGGCGCAAGAATATGTCAATTCACTTCGCTTGAACTCTCAAGATGTAGAACCGTCTTTCTCAGCAAACCTCACAAGAAGGGAGAAACTTATAACGAGTATGATCGCAGACGGTGCACAAAATCAGGAAATAGCGAATCAACTGCATATTAGTGTGAATACTGTGAAAACACATGTATACAGTATTTTCAGAAAAACCCATTCAAGAAATCGAGCCGAGCTTATCAAGTGGCATATGCGGCAGCTGCAAACCGCTTAACTGCCGAGCTCATATTTTTAAATGATAAAGCGAATGAGGTAAGAAGAGCGAGCTGAGCCAGTATAACTAGGCGCTGGCTCTCCATACATTTTTCTCTATACCTTTTGTGATTAGCTCACCGACCGCTTTTTCAATGCTTTGTTTGACGCATTCAAACATAGGTTCATTGGTTGTGTAGCCTGTTTCTGCTTCCAGCAAACGCTTGAGCGAAACATACCTAAATAATCCTGCCCGTATTTCTTTACTCAGTACTTTTTTACTTGTGGAGACAGAGACCAGCACTTGACCTGTGCGAACATCAACAGCTCGCATATAAATAGAGATTTGGTCTTCGCGGTATAATTCTGATGCACTTATACCAAAATACTCAGCACCAAAACCACCCGTTCGAACGTTTGTATCATATGAAATAATACCGCCTTCGATAATAATTTTGGCTGTCGTTAACGGTGGTAAATCGTTGCTGGCTTCCTCACCCTGAATGGCCGCCCTGACAATTTTTCGCTCTGTTAATATATTCTGAAGCCCTTCACGCTCTACAGGGAGAAACCAGTCTGTTTCAGCTAGTGTTTGCATGAGAACTGACGTTGCTCCTTGAGTGACTGCGGTAGAAAAAGAACTCGCGCCGGTTGAAGGCTTATATTGTCCGGTTTGGTCTCTGAATGCATAAACAGAAACTGGAATTTTACCGACGGGCCGTGGTAAAGCTTTAAGCTCTTTTAATGCTTCACTGTCTTCAATGACCATTGCGTCTTGCTTGTAGGGAGGTAAGCTATCTGAAAGTGCCGAACAACCCGATAGAACAATAAGTGATACTACAACAACAAAATTTTTCATGATTTAACCAAAACGCGGTATTTCAACAATGGTGATCTCATCGGTTAGCAAGTTGGTTATTTCAACAATAATGCTATCCGGGTTGGATGTAATTAACTCAACCTGAAAGTCGCCGCTCACGAAAGTTGAGTCTTGATCAAAAATGCTCGGAATAGGATCGCCATTTTCATCAAAGGATTGTTCGCCAAAGGCGATATCGGTTACTTCTCTTACCAAACGATTAATATATGCTCGCTCCAGAGATTCTTGTAGTCTTTCATCATAGGTGCGCTCACGAGAAGGAGGAGCATGATCATTCTGTGCATTTGCTTTGTTCAATAAAAAGGAGCCATTTAGTGGATTTCCACCAAAGCTGGGATTTATTGGGGTATAAACGAGCTCTGTTGCTTTGACAGAGCCAATGCAACTTACAAAACATGTAAGCGCGATTAGCAATTTCTTTTTAGACATGTTTTTTACCACTCATCATCTGCCATATCGGGATTGTTTTCATTAAAATCTGCTTGCGCTATCGCATCGAGTATCAACACAATGGCCTGTTCAACGCGTTCATCTAAAGATGTCTGTCTGCGACCCATATAAGTCTGATAGATTCTTTTATTGTCAAAACTTACGGTAAGTAAAGTACCCGCTTGAGGCACGACTACCTCTTTAATCAGTAAGTTTTTACCACTGGTATTCGGCACTTCTCTCCAATAATGAGCAAGTTTGCTTGCAAATTCGTGGCCTTGTCGGCTAATTGTGTTATCCAACAATAAGCCATTTAATTCAATTTCTTGTGCATGTGAAGAGTAGGCAAAGCATACGCAAGCAATTACAAGTGCCCTAATACAAGATAAAGAATACCGAATTCGCATAGATATCATCTGACTGAAGAATAAGGAAGGAAGCACGCGCTTCCTTCCTCACGCAACTTACATTTGGGTGACAATAGCTTCGTTAAAGTCACCAATTTGAGTAATGCTAACTGAGCCAGAGCCAGTAATACTGCCAGCTACCAGATTGTCATTACCTATCTGTGTCACTGAGAAGCTGATAGCATCACCAACAAGCTGCATTGGAGAGCCATCTTCAGCTGAAATGAAGTTGCCAACGCCTTCTTGCATAATACTAATGCTTGCATCGTTTCCATTAAGTACCAGGTCAAGCAGGTTCAAATCTCCATTTTGCGCGATATCAATTTGATTACCTATCGATACAGATTCAGTTGCTAAGGTAATACCTGCTGCATTGTCATTACCCTCTTGCACCATGCTTATGATATTGTCATCAGCTAAGAAAGGCACTGGCCCAATTCCCGCTTCAGCCAGTGCGATATTGTTATCTCCTGTCTGTTCAATTTCTACAGTATTGAACCAGCCATCGAAATTAACTGTCGATCCAAGATTTCCATTACCAACCTGAGTAACGCTCATGACATTAAGCCATCCGATTGCACCTGTATAGCCTTCATTGCCGTCGCCAACCTGGAAAATTGTAAACTGATTTCCAATGCCATCAATGGTATCCATGGTCGCAATATTGGCATTTCCAAGTTGCGTGATTTCGCCAACGTTACTGGAACCGGTGAATATGCCCGTTTCCGCAGTGTTGTCATCTCCGGTTTGCTCAAAATCAAAAATATTGGTATCACCAACGGCGCTGATTGTGACGCGGTTTGAATCTCCATCTGTGTCTACATTGACTTCGTTACCCATACCTTCCAATGTCACATTTGAGACCGTAAAAAAACCGCCTTGCTCAACGCTTATTTCGTTATCGTCGCCAAAAATAGTGGTGTAGGATTCGTGCCAATCTTCTGTTTGAGTAACATCAACTGCGTTGCCACTTCCGAATACAGTGTTATCTGACCAATTGCCGCCGTCTCCGGACGAAATAAAGAGTTCGTTTCCATCACCTTCAATCACGTTGATGGAGCGATTAAATATGAAACCGAATGGACCACCATCACCTAACTGCTCAATACTGACTATATTTGCATTACCAGTAATTGATAGGTCGGTAACGCTAGAAAGCCCTTCCTGATATACAGACACTTCATTCGTATCGCCTTGTATCAAGCCAACAACGATATTATCAGAACCAATTTGTACAGTATCGACAGTATTTTCTATGCCAATCACTTCAATGTCTGCACCATTAAAATCACCCTCTTGAAAGATGCTTGAAGAGTTACCTATTTCATTACCTTCTGGTGCAGATTGGGTTAATATGATCACATTTCCTGTCGCATTTGCCATAAAATCTGCTTGTACAACAACGTCGCTCTCTTTTGCTGCAGTTTCTTGTGCGAGTACGGTGTGACTTGCGGATAAGGCGAGTAGTAAGGAACTCGCTATTATTGATTTGTTATATTTCACGATAGTCTCCAAAAGGCGGAAGCACGTCGTCAATTTTGATATTGAGTGACATTTACCACCATTTCATTCCCTATTTGGCGAATAATAAAGTCTTGTTCGCCAAGTTGATGAACATTAGCAATGTTACTATCTCCCACTTGTTCAAATGTGATGTGGTTGTCATTTCCTTCTTGTAGAAGGTTAACAACATTGTTAGCACCAATTTGGGTAATGCTTGCAATATTGTTGTTGCCTTGCTGCATTACATTTGCGAGATTTGTTCCAGTGCTGCTTTGATTGATATTGATTGTGTTGTGCAATCCATATTGATTCACAACTACCGTTGACGTAGTTGCTTCATCGATAATGTTAAACGTTGTTGAAAGGCTTAAAGAAAGGGAAGATTCAATTAAATCGTCATTCACAGTGCTTACATCATTTGCCAGACAATGATTACTCATTATTATCAAGGACACACCGCACAACCCCGCGCAAGCGATGCTTGCGAAACAGCGAAATTGCGAGAGAGTCTTCCTAAATGACATACATCGTCCTTCAAAACATGCCGTAATTAATGACTCTTCTATCTAATCGTTTTAAGACGCAAAGCGCTATCGCTAAAAAGTAGTATTTAAAATGCGTGCCTTTTCTATGTTTCGTCAATTTCTAAAGGGGCTTATCAAATTGCACTAATACTTAAGTGCTAAATTGTGTAAACAAAAATAGACAAAAATTTAAGTATGCTTAAATTGTTTTTGATCCACTTTCTATCAGAATTTAATGCATAAGTATGAGAGGTTTAAGGAGTTGCCCTTAAATTCACAGTAGTAAAGTTGTATTTTTAAGGCTCACTATCGATTTTTTTATACGTTTCGTTTTAGTCTACCTGTGTTGTGAAATTCTAGTTTGTTGAAATAGTTTAAAAAAGTGAAGGTTTTCATGACTTACTTGGCATAAAGCCAGTACGTCCGAACTTACGTTTTAGGAATAAAACCATGAAAACCAAACTTTCAGCTCTAACCTTGGCTATGCTTCCGCTAGTGGTATCGGGACAGACTTCTGCGTCTGCACCTGAAGTGGCGGCCGATTCCATTTTGGTTGTGTATAAAGAAAATACGACACGACTGGATAAAGCGCGTGCGCGCTCATCTATTGGCGCCCGTATTTCAGACGCTAACCGTGATGAAGTTGATGACCGCTTCTCCAATCTTATGCAGGGCCGTATCGCAAAATACGCGCTTCGAAATATGTCTGTTAAAGACGCTCTTAAAAAACTCGAGGGACATCCTGCAATTAAATACGCAGAGCCAAACTATATTTATCGAAAGGCTCTTGTTCCTGATGACCCAAGCTTTGGCAGTTTGTGGGGGCTTAACAATACCGGTCAGAATGGCGGTACAGTCGATGCCGATATCGACGCGGTAGAAGCATGGGACATTTCAACAGGTAGTTCAGATATTGTCATAGGTGTTATTGATACCGGTGTCGATTACCTGCACGAGGACCTTGCCGCAAATATGTGGCGCAACCCTAACGAAATACCAAACGACGGCATCGATAATGACGGCAATGGTTATATTGATGATATTTACGGTATCGATACCGCAAATGGTGATTCAGATCCAATGGACAATGAGTCGCATGGTACACACGTTGCCGGCACTATCGGTGCGGTTGGTAATAACGGCGTTGGCGTAGTGGGCGTGAACCACAATGTCTCAATTGCTGCATGCGCCTTCTTAGGCTCGGGCGGAACCGGATCTACCGATGGCGCTATTGAATGTGTTAACTACTTCACGGGCTTGAAAAACGCGGGTATCAATGTAAAAGCAACGAATAACAGTTGGGGCGGCGGTGGTTTCAGCCAAACCTTGAAAGATGCAATTTCTGATGCCGAAGCTGCCGATATTCTTTTTGTTGTAGCGGCAGGTAATGCGGGTGCAGATAACGATACTGTGCCGAATTATCCTTCTAATTACGATAACGAAGGCTTAATGGCCGTTGCCAGTATCAACAGAAATGACGCTGATTCAGGCTATAGCTACGGTTTAACTACTGTAGATATTGCCGCACCCGGTAGCGCAGTGCTTTCAACCGTGCCAGGAAACAACTACGCTACCTTCTCTGGTACGTCGATGGCGACGCCTCATGTTGCCGGTACTGCTGCGTTGGTTTGGTCAATAAATCCAGATTTAAGCGCTGTTGAAATGAAGCAGTTATTAATGGATAGTGGCGATGATAATGCCTGGGCTGATGGCAGAACAGTGAGCGGCAAACGTCTAAATGCCTACAATGCTTTACTCGCTGGCGACCCGACACCAAGCTTTACGTTCTCTGTTACGCCAACTGCTGCAACCATCGTGGCGGGCGAGTCTATCAGTTACACCTTTGAAGTTGGAAATATTGCTGATTGGGAAGGCGAGGTTACTCTCAATCTCACTGATGAGTCGGGTTTAGCGACACTTTCTGCGAGCACAGTGAGCCCAGGTGACACATTTACGCTTGATGTGGCAACGACAGAAGAAACCGACTGGGGATCCTATAGTTTTACAGTTGAGGGCGTAAGCGGTGAACTCACTCGTGAGAAAACAGTTTCTCTTTATGTTAATCCTGTAGGTTTGACTGATTTCCCATACGACAGCACCGATACGCCTATCGAAATAGTTGATAATCAAAGCTTCGACTCGGTTATCAACGTTCCTGACGAAATCACAGTATTTGGCACAGCAACCTCAGTAGACATCTCGCATACTTATCGTGGTGACATCGAATTGGTATTGACTTCACCTGCTGGAACCTCAGTGACGCTGAAGTCATCGAATGGCGGTGATGGTGCCGATGATGTGGTAGAAACCTTCGAAAGTGCTGCATTTAACGGAGAAGTGGCTACTGGAGACTGGACCTTGACGGTAACAGATGTGTTCTCAGGTGACACAGGACAGCTCAACAATTGGTCCATTACCTTCACCGGTATTGGTGAAGTAGGACCTGCCGCGCCAAATGCTGCATTTAGTTTTGCTGATAATGGACTTGCAGTCGATTTTGTTAACGAAAGTACCGATGTGAATAACGATATTGTTAGTTATTTGTGGGACTTTGGCGACGGAATGACTTCTACTGAAGAAAGTCCTTCGCATATTTATCCTGCAACAGGCGCTTATGAAGTTACGCTAACGGCGACAGACGCTGAAGGCCAATCCGACACTGAAACTCAAACGGTGAGCGTGTCTGACGCGGTGATTGAAGTGACGGTTAAACGTGCAATGCAATCTCGCTTTGGGCATTTACGCGTTGACTTAAATTACTCTGGTTCTTCTTCTGAAATGGTGGATGTATATAGAAACGGCGTTCTTTTGGAAACCGTTGAAAATACAGGCTTATATCGTGATAGAGAGCGCAGTGTAAGCGGTAATAGCTTTACATATGTAATTTGTGATGAGACCACCGCGTGTTCTGATCCAGTTACCGTAAGCTTCTGATAAAAAGGCAGCGAAATTTAAATCGCTTAAAAAGCCCCTGCAAAGGGGCTTTTTTTTGGCTCACAGAATATTTTCACGTAGATATTTAAATAGCGAGCGGTAAGCAGCCGGTGCTTTATTCTCATCTTGCTCTTTTTTGATAGTGCGTAAAAGCTGTCTGAGTTTTTGTCGCTCTAATGATGGATATTCTTCAATAAGCGCCTGAATACCCTCATCTCCTTGTTTTATCAGTTTATCACGCGTCAACTCTACTTCATGAAACGCTCTGACATCTGCTGTATGGGCATTTTTAAGCTTTTCTAAAGCCTGCTCAATAGGGGCAACATCCCGTTTGCGAAGTAGTTTGCCAATAAGCTGAGTTTGCCGTCTGAATCCATCTTTTTTTCGATTGATGCGGGTTGCTATTTCGATGGCATCCTCAAGTTCGTCATCAAGCTTAAGCTTTTGCCGCTCACCTTGTGTCAGGTTCACAAGCTCTAGTCCCAGCTTTTTAAGCGCATCGGAAGCTTGTTTAAGCTGTGTTTTACTGCCGAATTCAGTGGATTCGTATTCACAAGACAGTTCGTTATCAGACTCAAAAGGGTCATTATTCATAAGGCAGATTTCTTGCTAAATTTTTTGTTAAAGATGCTAGACTCTGCGTATTGTAACAGGGCAGCTTTTGAAAACATAATTGTGAATGCTCTAGATAAGATGTGCGTTGACTATCATCAGATTAAATTCGCATCGTTAAACTAACAAAGAAGAAGTGAAACGCAGTATGGACGTCAAACAACAGCAACAAGAAATACAATCCATTGTGGATGACACCTTAAAATTAGCGAAAAAATTAGGTGCAAGCTCCGCCGAGGCGAGTATGTCAAAAGTTCAAGGTATTTCTGTCAGTTCTCGCATGCAAGAAGTTGAAACGGTGGAGTTCACCAATGATGGCGGTTTAGGCGTTTGTGTTTACGTAGGTAATAAAAAAGGCAGTGCATCGACTGCAGATCTCAGCCCGAGCGCCTTAAAGCTCACCGTTGAAAAGGCCATTGAAATTGCAAAGTATACCAGTGAAGACCCTTGTGCAGGTCTAGCCGAAGCTGAACTAATTGCACGCGACATCCCCGATTTGGATCTTTATCATCCTCAGCCATTAGATGCAGAGTATGCTTTAAAACAAGCGCTTGAGGCGGAGAAAGCAGGACTTGAAGCAGACAAGCGTATTGTCAATTCAGACGGAGCAAGTTATAACGCAAATTTGGGCGTACGAGTCTACGGAAATACACACGGTATTAATGCCGCTTATCCGAGCTCGCGCTATAGTTTGAGTTGCGTATTAATTGGTGAACAAGACGGTGATATGCAACGCGATTACGCTTACACCGTATCCAGAGAGGCAGACAAATTAGATGCGCCTGACTATGTTGGTCAGTCGGCCTCAAAGCAAACTGTATCGAGACTTGGCGCTCGTAAAATCAAAACGGCGAATGTACCCGTGATGTTTCATAGAGATATTGCTTCGAGTTTATTTGGGCATTTTATTAGTGCTATCAGCGGCGGCAGTCTTTATAGAAAATCGTCATTTTTACTGGATGCGCTAAACACACAAATTTTACCATCATGGTTTAACTTACTAGAACGGCCTCACTTAAAGCGCTCGCTCGCGGGCAGTCCTTTTGACAACGAAGGCGTAAGGACACAAGACATGGATATTGTCTCGGATGGTGTGCTTAAGCACTATCTTTTAAGTAGCTATTCTGCGCGTAAACTAGGTATGAAAAGTAATGGCCATGCTGGCGGGATCCACAACTGCATAGTGAGTGATACCGGAGAAACTGACGATGAATTGATTAAAAAGATGGATAAAGGGCTCATTGTGACCGAGCTCATGGGGCAGGGTGTAAATATTGTTAATGGTGATTACAGTAGAGGCGCAGCAGGTTTTTGGGTAGAAAACGGTCAAATCCAGTATCCCGTCCATGAAATCACTATTGCTGGCAATTTAAAAGATATGCTCAAAAATATTGTAGCTATTGGAAATGAACGAGAAATCCGAGGCGCGCTTCAAACCGGTTCGGTAATAGTAGAAGGAATGAAAATAGCTGGGAATTAGTCGCTTTACGTAGTAAAGCGGATTACACAAAAAAGGCGCTTCTCTGAGCGCCTTTTTGCTGTCGAACTTTAATTAATCTACTTCACCACAGAAGCGATAGCCTTCACCGTGAATGGTCACAATCAATTCTTCATCGTTTGGTTCGGATTCAAAATGCTTGCGAATTCGGCGAATTGTAACATCAACCGTGCGGTCATTTGGGCGAAGTTCACGGCCTGTCATTTCCATGATCAACTGCTCACGGGTAAGTATTTTGCCAGGATTACTTAAAAACAAGTGCAGAGCCCGGAATTCGCTTCGTGGAAGCCTGAATTCGTTTCCTTTAGGAGAAATCAAGCTACGGCTGTCACCATCAAGCGTCCAACCATTAAATTTTACTTTGCTTGGCAAATCATCATCTTCAGCGGCATTGCTGGTGCGTGAAAGAAGATTTCGAGTACGAATAGTCAGTTCACGAGGATTAAAAGGCTTGGTTAAATAGTCGTCAGCACCAATTTCCAAACCCAAAATACGATCGACGTCATTATCTCTGCCGGTTAAGAAAATCAAGCCAACATTTTTACGATCGCGCACTTCTCTTGCCAGGATTAAACCGTTTTTACCTGGAAGATTTATATCCATGATCACAACGTCAATGGCATTATTTTCGAAAAAGCCGTGCATCTCTTCACCATTTTCAGCTTCGAATACGTTGTATCCTTCTGCTTCAAAGAGGCTTTTTAAAGTGGTACGGGTTACGACTTCATCTTCTACAATTAATATATTTGGCGTCTGCATCTTCTTACACTGTTCTAGTTGACGTTTCGGTGCGCTTAAAACCCTTGATAAGGCCAATTGCAGCGCGTCGGATTATTCTACCCAGTAATTACAATACTCGTTCTACTGGATGAGAAAGCTTATTAATCATGCTTTCAAGACTCACGTTACAGTATTTCAAAAAACTATGCACTTGAAAAGTAACTTTTTTGTTAAAGCATACGATTTCAATTATAAAAACCCAATAAAAAACAAATAGATTCTCTTTACATCTTTTTTACTTTATCGACTTTAGTCGAGTTAGGAGCAATATAATTCGACATATTCCTGAGCTGCCCGACGCCAAGTAAATTTTGAAGCAAAAGCGCGTTGTCGCATTGCAGCAATCAATTTTGCTTGTTCGTTGTAAACGAGTAAGGTTTTACGCAGGCAGTTAATGAGTGCCAGCGAAGAAGGCTCATTAAATGCAAAACCGTTGCTGTTTGGTTCGTTAACATCCACCACAGTATCGGCAAGCCCTCCTACTCGACGCACGATAGGGAGCGTCCCGTAAGCCAGACTGTACATTTGATTGAGTCCGCAAGGTTCAAACTCCGATGGCATGAGAAAAAAGTCACTGCCAGCTTCAATTAAGTGCGCCCATTCAGACGAAAACGCTTCGATAAAACTAAACTTACCCGCATGTTTAGCTGCAACATCATGCAATTGCCTGGTAATGTAGGGCTCTCCTGTTCCCATGATCACCAGTTGAACCTTGTGCGCCAATAGCTCGTCCAAAATTGGCATCAAGTAATCAAAGCCTTTTTGTCTGGTTGCCCGACACACCATGCCTATGAGTGGAACACTTTTTACTCTCTTAAGCCCAGACTGCTGCTGAAGCTTCGATTTACATACTGCTTTGCCTGATAAGTCCTTTGCGTTGAAGTTAGCAGGAATAAGCGGGTCTTTTTCAGGGTCCCACTGAGAATAGTCGCAACCATTTAAAATACCGTGGACTTTTTCAGGAGCTTGATTAATTACGTCATCAATACCATGACTGCCAATATGGCTGCGAATTTCCTTTGCATAGGTAGGACTTACTGCGCAAACTTTATCAGCATACGAAATGCCTGTTTTTAGCAAATTCACATAAGCATTATCGGTATAGACCTGCTGCTGAGAATGTGCATCGAGTATCGGAACTTTTGACAACTCACAAACGCATTGAAAGGCAGCGTTATGAAGCGTGATGATGCAACTTGCGTTGGCAAAAAATTGTTCATCTTGCCAAATTGAATGACGATGGCAAAAGTCGCTTTTTAGAAAGTATGCGGCCATTGCAGTATGCCAATCGTGGGTGTGCACCACATCGGGTTTAAAATGAAGTTCATGACTGACGTGCAGGCAAGCTAAGGAAAAAAAGCTAAAGCGCTGAGCATTGGTGGCGCTTTTTTCACTGCTGTTGCCATCATCAGAATAGGGTTGGCTTTGCTGGCTAAAATAAGAGTGATCAATTAAATAAACCTGTAAGCCATGCAAAGTCAGAGCTTTTACATCAAATTGGTAACTTTGCTCGCCTACATGCAGTATTTGGCTTGGCATGGCATTGGCCAGTTTCATTTGCTCTGCAACTTGCTTGTAGTAGGGCATCATCACAACTACTTCGTGTCCCAACTTTGCAAGCTCAATAGGGAGAGCTTTACCAACATCAGCTAAGCCACCTGTTTTAATAATGTCTTCCACTTCTGATATTAAAAATAATATCTTCATGATTATTTTGACCCTTGGTACACGCTAAACTTATTGGTTTTGCATAAAACCGAAAATGAATGAAAAGTGTTTTGAATATGCTCAGGATAAGGTAAAAAACGATTGGCTACTATCGTTAGCTTGCATCCGCGATTCGCTTTAGCATGAGCAGTTTTAATAAAATTAAGGGTAATGCCATAGTCGTTTTTGAGCCCTTCATGAAAGGGAGGGTTACTTAAAATATGGTCAAAACTTCCGTTAATTTCTTGCATACCATCGCTGGCTACCACTTTTCCCTGAAGTCCGTTTAAAGCTAAAGAACGCTCTGCGCAGTAGAGCGCAAGCGCCGAGATATCACTTAAGGTTGCTTTTAGTCGTTCGCTTAAGCTTAAAAAGTAACATGCAATAACGCCAGTACCACAAGCAAAATCATAAAACTGACCGCGCATCTGCTTCACTTGCTTATGATCAGCAAACTGCTGTAGTAAGAGCGCTGTGCCAGGATCTAATTGCTTGTGACCAAATACGCCTGGCAGTGAAAGCACTTTTATCGACTGTTGATTAATCTCATAGCTACGTGTGACTGCATATTTATCAATATCAAAATTATGTCCATTGGTTTTTTCTGCTGATACTTGACCGCTTATTAATCCACAGTGTTTAGCACTATCCGTTTTATTGATATTGAAGCAAAACCTTTCAAGCTGCTTTGCCACGCTTTTAATGCCGCCTTTATTTTCACCCACTACCAGTAACAGGCCATCAGGCTTGAGCAATTGCGCCATGTTTGCAATGAGCATATCAAGATGCTGTTTGGCCTTTGGCATGTAAATTACAATGCCGTCCAGCTCGCCGGTTTGTGATTGGTCAAAGGCTGCTGAAAAAAAATGGGTGTTCGGTGATGAACTTGCAAGCGCTTTATATGTATCGTAGTACTGATGCAAACCAAAAAGTGTGGGCGCATTGGGTAAAGAGGCTTCAGTTTCAAGTTCACTGAAGATTTGCGTATCACCCGGATTAACCAGAGCCCATTTTCCCACTCCAAAAAGCGACTGGTTGCGAAGCAATAACTGACTTTGTGCGCAAAGCATTAACTTACCCGCCTGTAAATGATGTCCCACACACCATGGCCGAGTTTTTGGCCACGAACTTCAAATTTTGTAATTGGACGATAATCAGGTCGTTCAACGTAAAGGCCCGACTGTGCAGTATTTTCAAAGCCTGGCGCTTGCTCCATTACTTCAATCATATGCTCGGCATAGGGCTCCCAATCAGTTGCCATATGGAATTCTCCGCCGATTTTAAGTTTTGAGCGGATGTTTTTTACAAAGTCGCTTTGCACAATACGGCGTTTGTGGTGTCGTTTTTTATGCCACGGGTCTGGGAAAAATAACTGAAGCCTGTCGAGGCTTTCATCTTTTATACAGCGCTTAAGTACCTCAACCGCGTCATGTTCAAATAAGCGCAGGTTGGTGAGATTAGCGTCAGCGGCGTCTGCTAGACATGCGCCAACCCCAGGTCGATGCACCTCAATTCCGATAAAGTCGGTGTCGGGCGCTTTGCTTGCCATTTCTACCAGTGATTTGCCCATACCAAAGCCTATTTCCAATACTCTAGGCGCCTGGCGAGCGAACACGTCGTTGAGATTAAGCATGCCTTGTTCGACGCTTAAGCCCATTTGGGGCCATAATGTTTCGATAGCTTTTGCTTGTGCATTAGTTAAACGACCTTCACGTTTAACAAAACTTTTTACTTTAGCGATGTACACGCCTGCAGCGCGCGCTTCTTCTTCACTTTTAAAACGGCTCATATTACTTTTTAGTCTTTGATTCTGGTCTTCGATTAAGAGAAATGCGTATACTAGCGGCTCATTATAGAGTATTGCGATATAGAAGTATTTTATAAAAATAGCATGAGTGAATTTTCTTTTTCAGATGAGGTGTTGCGCTGGTTTGATAAAAATGGCCGCAAAGACCTGCCGTGGCAACAAAACAAAAGCCCTTATTCAGTTTGGGTGTCTGAAATCATGCTGCAACAAACACAGGTAAAAACAGTCATCCCTTACTATGAGCGATTTATGGCTCGCTTCCCTCATGTTAACGATTTGGCAGATGCGCCACAGGATGAGGTGCTTCACTTATGGACGGGATTGGGATACTACGCAAGAGCTCGGAACCTTCACAAAGCTGCTCAGCAAGTTCGTGACAAGCATGGTGGTATTTTTCCTGATGATTTTGATTTGGTGCTGGCTTTACCGGGCATAGGACGCTCAACTGCGGCAGCCATTTTATCGCTTGCTGAAAATAAACCCTATGTCATTTTAGACGGCAACGTAAAGCGGGTGCTTTCTCGATATTTTGCGGTAGAAGGCTGGCCAGGAAATAAAAAAGTAGAAGATAAGATGTGGTCAATGGCAGAATCACTTGCTCCTGTTGAGCGTAATTCTGGAAACAGTTTGCCGCGTCATGGCGACTATACACAAGCGATGATGGATTTGGGTGCAACGCTGTGTACTCGAACTAAGCCTAAATGTGAACAATGCCCCGTATCGACGCATTGCCTTGCATTTGCCTTGGGCAAGCAAACAGAGTTTCCGCATAAAAAGCCGAAAAAAGCACTGCCTGTAAAAGTCGTGCAAATGCTCATTCCCTTTTATAAAGGCAGTGTGTATTTACAAAAACGGCCAGCATCGGGAATTTGGGGAGGTCTGTGGGGCTTTATAGAGCTTGATGAACAGCGCACAATAGAGACAGAAGCTTCTGCATTTGACGTGAGTGAAATGACTACACAAACCCTTGAGCCGTTTCGCCATACATTTAGTCACTACCATTTGGACATTCAACCAGTACTGCTACAATTACATGACAAGCCCCGAAACAGACATAGTGAAAATGAGTCGCTTTGGTACCATCTAAACAATTTGAAAAATGTTAGTAATCAAAAGCGTAATGATGAAAACATGGTTGCTGAGGCAGACGAAGCGATAGGCAAATCCGAAGACCAAATCAAGGAAACTAAAATCGGTTTTGCCGCACCCACTTTAAAAATAATGCAGTCGCTTATAGATAGTCTGTAGAATAAACATTAATTAATATTTAGATGTGCAAACGCACTAAGGTAAATTAAAACATGGCTAGAACGGTATATTGTGAGTATTTGAAAAAAGAAGCAGATGGCCTGGATTTTCAACTGTATCCCGGTGAAGTGGGAAAGCGAATTTTTGACAATATTTCAAAAGAAGCCTTTGCAGCATGGCAAAAGAAGCAAACGATGCTGATTAACGAGAACAAGCTCAATATGATGAATGCGAGTGATCGTAAATTTTTGGAAGAGCAAATGGTGGGATTTTTGTTTGAAGGAAAAGAGCCGACCATTGAAGGTTATGTGCCGCCTGAAAAATAGTGCGAGCAAGAGAAAAGTGACTGCTTAAAAAATAAACGCAAATCTGTGTTCAATGCACTAAGTCGTTTAATAAGTAGCTAATTAAACAAAAAAGATGGGCCTTTTTTATAAAAGCTATTGACTTGAGGCACTGAAATCCGTTTAATACGCGTCCACAGCGAAAACACAAATTTTGTGAGTCGCGATTGCCCAGATAGCTCAGTCGGTAGAGCAGCGGATTGAAAATCCGCGTGTCGGTGGTTCGATCCCGCCTCTGGGCACCATTTATTCCGAAAGCCCTGCTCATACGAGCGGGGTTTTTTGTTTGTGCTGACCGACACGCAGGAGCGCTTCGCACTCCCGTATCGGTGCATTAAGGACTACTCTTTTAAAAAACGAATTGCCTCGTCTTTTTCATCGCTTTTAAAATATTTGATATGGATGTTTGAAAATAATTTATCTTCGATTTTAACGATTTTTTCAATCCAGCCTTTATCTGCGACAACGGCGACTTTATCGATGTTTGAAATACCTACTTTATAAAGGTATTTTATCTCTTCTGCGATTGCCGAGAAATCGATGCCTGAAAATGACTCTATTTCTTCATAAATGACTATTTTTTTGAAACGCTCTGACTTAAAGCGAGATTCTGCTAATACCACCGACATGTCGTTTTCAGTTATTCGACCCGACATTTTAAATGCCACGGCATTGTCAATTTTAATGTCGATAATGTCTAACATATAAACTCCTGTTGATTTGTTAGCAATCCTTTGATTGAGTGAGAATTTTAGACTCCCTATTTATAGCCTAACAAACACATACAAAAATTAAAGGGAGAGAATCGGATGGTATTAAGAATCCTGGCTTTTGCTTTTAATCGTCTATCACAGATTTTGCAATAAGCGTTAGCTTATGTGCTATCTTTATATCTAAACGACTCAATCATCATGGTTAAGGCTTCAGTTTGAAAAATGTATGCCTTTTGGCTGTTCTTAAAATGCTGTTAGTTGCATCTGCACATGCGGAAAACGTTGAAATTTATTATGACTATAAACCTTTTGCAAAAGACCTGGAAGCATCGGTTGGTAGTGGTTTAAGCTCAATTACAACGCTACGAGCACTTGAGAATATATCCGTTGAACATTCGTTCCAGCATTTGCCTTTTGACCGAATAGCTCTTGAGCTAAAAACTAACAATAAACCGGCGTGTTCATTGTTTAAAATCAAAAACGATGAGCGCGAGGAACAGTTTCTGTTTTCTCTACCTTTAGCATTTCAGTCAAATTATCGTTTATATATGCAAGCATATTTGCCAGAGCCTCCTGCTAATTTGGTGAGCAATGGTGAAGTGTCTTCGCTTGATGGTTTACTCAAATTTTATCCCTCGTCAAAATTAGTATTAACAGAGGGGATTAGCTATGGCGAGGAACTTGATCAGATTTTAGAGGGCCTGGATGCTTCACAAGTAATAAAGGTTCGCGGTGTCGATCGAAACGCCATTCATGCTCGCATGTTTGCGTATCAAAGAGCAGACTTTACCGTAGCATTTCCTGCTCAGATGAACCGCTTCTCAGGTGCAAGAGGCAATTTAAAATATGAAAGCTTGCGTATCAAAGAGCTGCCTACTCTCGTATCTCTTTACATAATGTGTAATACACACCCCCAAAGTGAGGCATTTTTACAGGAGGTAAATAAAAACGTCGTCGATATGTACTTTGAGGAATCCTTTCTGGAAACGCATTTGCAATTTCAACCAGCAGAAGAGCATAAACTTCTGACCGAAAAGATTTCGCTCATTCGCAAACAAATGAGCAAACAAGAGTAAAGTGCCACGGCGTATTTGCCAATTAGCTGTGCACTTAGTACAAATAGTACAAAGCGTCTAGAACAAAGCGTACAGTACAAAGCGTGAATTATTCGCCCAAGCGACCCACTGGTCGCCTTTCACTTCCCTCTATCCCCTGCAAATTATCGCCTAATGCCTGTCGTTTTTCATTTGCCAATGCTTCAATTTGCGCAACAACTTCAGGATGATCTTCTACAACATTCTTGGTTTCGCTAGGGTCGTCTTTAAGATTATAGAGCTCTATACCGCTTAACATAGGCCATTCTTCTTCTCCCCGCTTTCCGTTTTCACCCGGCTCTATCACTAAGTTATATCGATGAGGATAATAAAGCTTCCAGTCACCAAAACGCACCGCTGTAAGGTCGTTTTTATGAAAATAAAAGAAAAAGGCTTCTCGCGTGGGGTCTTGAGTTTGTCCACTTAAAATTGGCCAAATATTGTGTCCATCGATTTTCTTGTCAGGTAATTTGCCATCTATTAAATTTATGATGGTTGGCAACCAATCCATGCTGATCATAGGTGTGTCTATACGCTGGTTTTGCGGCAGTGTTCCGGGCCACTGCACGAGCGCAGGTGTACGAATACCGCCCTCAAAACTGCTCAGTTTACCATTTCGTAAAATACCTGCGCTTCCCGCATGTTCGCCAAAAGATAGCCATGGGCCGTTGTCTGACATGTAAATAAACAGGGTGTTTTTAAGAATGTTGTTTTGTTTAAGTGCTTTAATAAGTTCGCCCGTTGACCAGTCGATTTCCATCATTACATCGCCATACAGCCCTGCACCAGACTTGCCTTTAAACTTGTCAGATACAAAGAGCGGCACATGAGGTTGAGGATGCGAAAGCATTAAGAAAAAGGGCGAGTCAGCGTTGCGGTTTATAAAATCAACACTCTTTTCAGTCAATTCAGTTGTGAGATTGCTTTGATCGTCAGTAAGGACTTTTACCACCTTGTCTTGCTGATAAATGGGTAAGTCAGCAAAGGCAAACTTTTTGTTTACGTTGGCGCTCCACATATCATTCGAATAGGGGATGCCGTAAAACTCATCAAAACCATGATAGGTGGGCAAAAAAGGCGCAGTATCACCTAAGTGCCATTTTCCAAAAAGAGCCGTGTTATACCCCTTAAGTTTTAAAAGCTCTGGTAAGGTTTCTTCATCCAGATTCAAGCCCACCGGAGGCCCTTCGACTAAATCTGAAGGCATAAATGCGCTGCTTACACCTATTCGATTAGGATATGCTCCAGTTAAAATGGCAGCACGGGAAGCGCTACATACAGGTTGTGCAACGTAAAATTGCGTCAACATAAGGCCATTATCTGCCAAGCTATCTATGTTAGGAGTGCTGTAAGCTTCTTGTCCAAATGCAGACGCATCTGCGTAGCCTTGATCGTCGGTCAGTACGAGCACAATATTGGGAAGTTGAGGTGAGTTATCAGCTTCGTTTTGCAATTGCGTTTTAGCATTGTCGCTACACGCAAGCAAGAGAGTGAATGCAGCGATTATAAACAAACATTTTGATTGTGCATTTTCAACGATTCGGCCAGGTGATGCAAAAGCGCTTGGCATGCCTCGCTCCTTTATCAATAAATGTTGGGTGTAGTCTGTTAAAGCTTGTTTTATTTGTAAACACTCATTATTTATTCGCAAATTATGAAATTACACATCTTAACGGGTTGAGAAAATACCATTAAAGGAATTCAGATCACCGGCTTTGTACGCCCTGTTGCAGCGCTTTTTTATATGCACTGATAGCAGGAATACAGGCAATCAAGGCAGTAGCAACAAGCACAATTGCAATAAAAATTGCCGAATCTGTAGTGAATACGTTCGTCTCGATAAATAGGCCATAGTTTTGTCCAAGCCAGGAAGCGCCGATGAGCAAACTGATAAATACAAGAAATAAAGCGGCAAAACTGCTAATAATCGAAATGGAGAGCGCCTCTAGCTGAATAAGCAGAAAAATTGTTACAGGACTTGCACCTACAATTCGCAGAATAGCCAGTTCTCGTTGTCGCTCTCGAATAGAGGTCAGGAGCATTGTGGCCATTCCCAATAATGAAGATATCAAAATTAATATCGATATTACTCGTAATATATTTTCTACATTACCAACAATTTGCCACACTTCGGCAAGCGCCATACCGGGTAAAATAGCCGTAAGCGGTTCGCCTTCGTACTGATTAATTTGCCGAAGCACAAAAAGCGATTGAAACTTGGCATCTAAACCAACTAATACCGCCGACACACTGCTTATTTCAAGTTCGGGCATCAGACCTTGCTGTAACTGCGCCTGAATCGTCTTTTGTTCATCCTCGCTCATATGCATAGCTTCAATTCCGGCCAGACTTACATGCACCGTTTGATCGACGGGCGTGCCGGTTGGTTCAAGAATGCCTGCTACGGTAAAGGGAGAGTCTTCATGATGGTGAAAACTGGTGTGTCCAATGCCGTGGGAAATAACCAAATTATCCCCAAGTGTATATCCCAGCTTTTCAGCTACTTCACTTCCTAACACCGCCTCAAGCGGTGAGGCAAATATTTCGCCCTTTGCAAATTTGAGCGCCTGTTTGTTTGCGTATTTATAACGAGTAAAATACTCAGCGGTAGTGCCCACTACTCGATATCCCTGATGCGAATCACCCAGTGATAGCGGAACGGCCCAGGCAACATTATTCGCAGCAGTAATGGCTTCATAACTTTCCCAGGAAATATTATTACTTGGGTTACCAATGCGAAAAACCGAGTACAGTAATAAATTGATTTGCCCAGTGCGAGCGCCAACAATAATGTCGACGTCAGAAATAGTTCGGTTAAAACTTTCTTTTGCCTGTGTGCGAATATGCTCAACGCTGATCAAGAGACTAACGCTGACCATAATCGATAGTACGGTTAATAAAACGGAGGTACGTCTGCTTTGTAAACTTTTTAGCGCCAAGCGTAAAATCATTGCATCGGCTCCACTTTCACTTTTACATTGTTAATTTGTTCAATACTCACATGTTTAGAGAAATGCTGAGCAAGGCCTTCATCATGGCTGACGAACAACAATGTGCTTCTTATTTCACCTGCCAAAGACATAAGTAAGTTAATAAAGCCATCGCGAGCATTTGAATCAAGCGCTGATGTTGGCTCATCAACAATCATAATCTCTGGTTCATTAATTAATGCACGAATAATGGCGACGCGTTGCTGCTGACCAACACTTAGCTTGCCAGCGCTTTGATTTAAGATAGTGCGAGGCAGTTTTACGGCTTCGCACATCTGGAGCAACCTGCTTTTGAAATTATTTGCACCATCTGCATTTGTATCATTATTTCCAAAATAAGTATCGCCAACATAAGTATTGCCAAAATAGGCAGCAAGTTCTACATTCTCGGCAACGCTTAAGTATTCAATCAAATTAAACTGTTGAAACACCACACCAATATGCTTTGCTCTGAACTTGTCTCGTTCTCTGGAAGGAAGGGATGAAAATCTTTTATCGAGTAAGTTTATTTCACCTGAGTTTGGGCTCAGCGCACCGCAAATAAGATTCAATAATGTACTTTTGCCGGAGCCCGAGTGCCCTGATAAAAACACTTGCTCTCCTCGTGCTACTTCCCACTGGTCAATTGAGATGATGTCATGTTCTTGATTGGGATAGCAAAAGCGCAGCTCCTTAAATGCAATAGCAGGTGTCAAGTGATCCTTAAGTGTTTCTTTATCTGATGTCATTTGCTTGTCTATTTTTACTTTATGGTTTTATCGAGCAAGGTTGCACTCAAAATACATGAATGTGAACAATAATCCAGAATACTCATATTAAACCACATGATTGGATATTGAGAATGATTATGTACAAAGCCTTACTTTGGATGTTTTTTATTAGTCTTTTTTTGACAAGTTATTGCAGTGATGCAAAAGGGCAAAAAAATATAAATTTCGCTTTAGTCGATACTTTTATCGATGCTTCTGCACAAAATCATCAACTTTCAAGTTCTGAGGATATGCATTTAATGAAAGAATCTGTACTTACAATTAATTTTGTTGATAACAATGAGCTTGATAACTGGATTATTGTTAACGACACTGTAATGGGCGGGCGCTCCTCTGCGTCAATTGCGCTGGAGAAAAACAGCTTGGCTTTTTCTGGGGATTTATCGCTTGAAAACAATGGTGGTTTTGCATCAATTCGAAGAGTTTACGAACCCCTTGCATGGCAAGATAAAGCGGTTTTTGTAATTACCGTAAAAGGCGACGGACGGACTTATCAATTTCGACTTCGAACAAATCGATTCGCCGATGGTGTCGCCTATGTCGCCAACTTTGATACTAAAAAGGGTGAAGAGCAAACTTATCGTTTTTTAGCGCAGGATTTTACGCCTCAATTCAGAGGACGAGTGGTGAGTAATGCGCCGGCCCTCGCATTTTCAGAAGTCCAGCAACTCGGTTTTATGCTTGCGGATAAATCGCCCGGCGATTTTTTACTTTTGATCAAGCGCATTGAGCAATATCCGCAAAATGACTAGTCATTTTCGTGCTTATAAACAGCACCTGCTTTCATCACAAAGTCAACATTTTCCAGCAGGGTAATGTCTTCGAGCGGGTCACCTTTAACCGCAACGATATCTGCGTATTTATTCGGCGCTATACTGCCAAGCGTACTTTCTTGCTTGAGTAATTTAGCCGGTGTAATGGTAGCGGACTGAATGGCTTGAACTGGGCTCATACCAAATTCAACCATACGCGAAAATTGTTTTGGGTTGTCACCATGCGGATAGACACCCGCGTCACTGCCAAACACCATATTAACGCCAGCGGCTACAGCTTTACGAAAATTTTCGCGTTGTTGCTTACCCACGGTGCGCTCTTTGTCCAGGCTTTCTTGCAGGATCCCCGCTTTTTCACCTTCTCCTAATATGTACTCTGTGACATAGATATCCATAGAGAAGTAGGTACCATTTTGTTTTGCCAGCTTAATCGCTTCGTCATTTAAAAAACTAACGTGTTCTACTGAATCCACGCCCGCTTTAATTGCAGTAATAATACCGTCAAGTCCATGGGCATGAGCGGCAACGGTTAATCCGCGCATGTGAGCTTCATCAATTAATGCTTTCATCTCTTCAAAACTGTATTGCTGAACACCCACTTTAGTGCCTTTGCTCAAAACGCCGCCAGTAGCGCAAAATTTTATTACCGTGGCTCCGTACTTAATATTTTCTCGAACTTTGGCTCTTACTGCCCAGGGGCCATCTGCCACACCGTCTGATTTCGCCTCAAACTCCGGTGGCAATAAATTGTTGTCGCAATGACCGCCTGTTACACCAATTGACCTGCCCGCCACGAACATGCGCGGTCCAACTAATTCGCCATCGTTTATCGCATCCCGCAATGCAACATCGGCAAAACCTGGAGCGCCCACATTTCTGACTGTCGTAAATCCGGCCATTAGGGTTGCTTTAGCATGTTCAACACCGCTTAAAGTGACGCGAGGAAGGGAGCGATTTAAGCGTTTATAGCCATGCACCTTGGCATCTGATGTTAAATGCACATGCATGTCCATAAACCCTGGCAATAAGGTGTGTCCGCTCAGGTCAATGAGTTCATCAGTATCTTGTAGCTCAGGTAGTTCATCGTGCAAGGCAAGGACTTTATCTTTTTCAATTTCAACAAAAGCTGGCGATATCCGCTTTCCTGATTCCACATCTATTAGCGCATCCGCTTTGATGAATAAATTTGCATTTGATGCAGTGCTGAGTGTAAGTAGGGCAAGCACTGTCCAAATTCTCATTCGGCTACAAATATTGTCGAAGTTAAAAGCAGATACGAGTGGCATGGCAGTCTCTTGTTAGTTCTAATGGCGACCCAAATTAAAACAACATCTTTTAAAAAACAACTGATTTAGTTTTTTAAAGTCGCGCCGATAGATAGTGATGGAAAATAGTTATACGTAATTTTACTGATAAAACATTTAGGAACGCCACTTATGTTTGTACCTGCCTCAAAATACAAAAAACTGTCTGTTGAAAAAGCGCAGCTTGAGGATGCGCTAGCGAAAGTACAGGGAGAAGTTGAGCGCTTGCACCTTGAAAAAACGCAATTGCAGTCTGAAATTAGTGCATTGCAAAGTGAAAAGGCAGAGAAGTTTGAAGAGGGCTTGTTGTCATGTGCGCTTAGCTCTATGCGGCAGGTAGAGGGTATTCGCGAGACTGTCTTGCATTCATTCGAAAAAATAGACGCAGAAACGCAATCGGTGGAAGAGGTAAATGCATTATTCTACACCTCTTCAAGCGCGCTTAATGAAATTGTTAGCGACATGGACCGCATGGGCGTGAAAATGGGTGGCATGGCAACGAGTATCACCGGACTTTCTGGAACGGCTGATAGTATTAATACCTTTGTTTCTACCATCACTAATATTTCTGACCAAACAAACCTTTTAGCGTTAAACGCGGCCATTGAAGCAGCTCGAGCAGGCGATGCGGGTAGAGGTTTCAGCGTGGTAGCAGATGAAGTAAGAACCCTTGCTACCGAAACGAACAAATCGGCTAACGAAGTGGCAGAATTGGTGAACAGCATCTTAAGCTCTACTAAGTCTGCCGTTGGCTCGGTAGATGAAATTTCCGGAAATAATCAAAGTTTAGCGGAAAGTGTGAATAAGCTTAATTCGCTTTATCAAAACATTGTTAAGTCGTGCAACGGAATGACATCAACCATTGCCTCGTCTTCTAAGCTGTCATTTATTCAAACCGTAAAACTTGACCACATTGTATGGAAGTCAGATGTTTACGCCTCTCTTAGTGGGCTTAAGCATGTTGAGGAAAGTGCGCTAAGCGACCATCATAATTGTCGTTTGGGTAAATGGTATGCGCAGCAATCGCAAAGCGAAATTGCAAAGAGTCAGTCATTCAGACATCTTGAACGCCCCCATCAACTTGTACATCAAAAGGGTTTGGAAGCGCTAAAAGCCAAGAAAGAAGGAAATAAACAGGCTTGCCTAAAAGCACTGGATGCTATGGAATCCGCAAGTGAAGAAGTAATGAATATTCTGGATAGTTTAAGCGCGTTTTAGGCACTTATGTTCATGTAAAAAAAGCGGCTCTGCTTTAATTCATAGCCGCTTTCTTTTTTAGAGTCAATTATATACTAAAACATCCAGGAGCCTGGGTTTGGATGAGCTTGTTGCTTTTCGAGATATTGAAAGCCTTTAATACAGCGGATAATGAGCCAAATCACCAGAAAAAAGAGAATTAAAAATCCAATCAAAATGAAAGAGGTAAGGACACCAATAAATCCAAATAGCAATCCTATCCAAAAAGTCCGAATTTGAAATTGATAGTGCGTTTGCAGCCAAGCTGGACTCTCGCTCTTTTTAACGTAGGCGATCACCACACCAATAATGCTCGTGATCCCTATTACAATGCTGACCAAATATAAAATATAAACGATTTTTGCTGTTGATGTATCGTTGCTTGTGGGTTCTAAAACGGGGTCGCTCATAAGTCATTCCTTGTTTGTGTGTAGCGATATTGCTTATTGTTAGATGTAAATCATAAGCTTAAGAGATATGTCGTCAATTGCCAATCCATTTTTTTCAGGTCCGCTTTCTTGTAAAAGCACCAGACGAGTTAGAGCGCCAGTCAGACTATCGATTATAAAAAGCGCGCGTAATCTTCCCCGAGATTTATAACAAGTTCTTTGGTTTTGTTATCTTCAATGTACGAAAAGTCTTTAAACTCAAAACCTGGAGCGACAGTACAGCCTAAAAATGTATATTGACCGGTAGTTTCAGCAGCCTGATAGTCGCCACCGCGGATCACTTCAAAAAAATCACTTCGATGCTTGGTATTGAGCTCGCCAATTACGCGAGATGTGATGCTTTTTCCTGATAAGGTCAAAATGCGCAGCGGGTCTCCCTCATACACGTTCCATATTTCATCGTGTAATACTTTGTGCCAACGACTGACCTGGCCTTGTGTAAGTAAAAAATAAATATGCGTCACCGCAGCCCTTGCTAACTGATTGACGGGGGATACAAGCTCGCTATCTGAGCGATATTCTTCTGAGAAGTAGCCGCCTTCAGGGTGTGGCTGCATATTAAACTGCCGGATAATTTGTTGAATTCGTTTTTCGCTCAAGGTTATTCCTACTAATGATAGTGAAACGTCTAAAGCCGCAATCATACAAAAAGGCTAGCGCTCGCGCACTAAGCAAAGTAATATTCTTTGAGCGGTCAAATAACCGCGAACCTTTTTTATGCTACAAGCCGCCATTTGTGCATGTAGCGAGCCGTTATAAGGAATCAACATGGAAGCTGTACTGGATATTCTCTTTCGCGCCGAAGTTGCGCTCATCATACTTATTATCGTTTTGCTTAAAACCTCTATAAAATTTGTTCCGCAGAATCGGGCTTTTATTATTGAGCGTTTTGGTAAGTTTCAGTCCACAAAAGAAGCCGGGCTTAATTTCATTTTACCTTTTATCGACAGAGTAGCCGCTGACCGTTCATTAAAAGAGCAGGCGGTTGATGTGCCTGAGCAAAGCGCAATCACAAAAGATAATATTTCGCTTTCCGTCGATGGTGTTTTGTATTTCAGAGTACTCGACCCTTACAAAGCTACATATGGTGTTGAAGACTACGTGTTTGCGGTGACGCAGCTTGCACAAACGACCATGCGCTCCGAACTTGGAAAAATGGAGTTGGACAAAACGTTTGAAGAGCGTGACATCCTAAATACCAACATTGTAAGCGCGATAAATACTGCCTCTGGCCCATGGGGCATTCAGGTTATGCGCTATGAAATCAAAGACATCATTCCACCAAGCTCTGTGATGGAAGCAATGGAAGCGCAAATGAAAGCCGAACGTGTTAAACGGGCACAGATTCTGGAATCAGAAGGTGATCGCCAAGCCGCTATTAACCGAGCTGAAGGTGAAAAAGCCTCGGTGGTTCTTGCGGCAGAAGCGGATAAAGAAGAGCAAATTTTGCGTGCTCAAGGTGAAGCGTCTGCAATCGTTGCAGTGGCTGAAGCGCAAGCAGAAGCCCTGCATAAAGTCGGTAAAGCAGCCAATACAGAAGAAGGCCAGAAAGCCATTGAGCTAGACCTTGCGACAAAAGCGATTGAAGCGAAGCAAGCTATCGCTAAAGAAAGCTCTGTAGTTTTATTGCCTGATTCAAGCACAGAAGCTGGCTCTGTGGTAGCGCAGGCAACTAGCATTATTCAAGCTTTACAAGCGCATAAAAACGCGTAACGCTCAGATAAAGCAAAAGATAAAACAAAATAGGAGGTACGCATATGACGTGGTTTTCGGAACATTATGCAGAAACACTATTAGTTATCGGTTTGGTTTTACTTGCTATCGAAATTTTGGTGCTGGGTTTTAGCACCTTCTTCGTCTTTTTTATTGGCCTTGCTACCGTTGTCACCGCCGCTTTAATTTATTTTGGTATACTGCCTGATACATGGCTTGCTTCACTTGGTTCCATTGCGGTATTTACCGGAGTTTTCGCAGCTCTGCTTTGGAAAAAGCTTCGTAAACTGCAAAACCATGTTGATACTAAACAAGCAGATAACGATATTGTCGGACATGTATTTATTTGTCCTGATGATATCGACCCCACAAAGCCGCAGGCACAACTACCCAGTTATCAATACTCTGGGATCAATTGGCGCTTATCTTCTGACAGTGAAATCAGTCGAGGTACGAAAGTGAGGGTCAAGCATACGGAAGTAGGGCTTTTGCATGTTGAGGTAGCTAGCTAAGAAAACAGGGAAGGTATTCATGAAACCAATTATCGGCTGGGGTATATTTTGTGTATTTGCCTATGGCGTTTTATATGCTTTGTTCAGGCATTTCATATTTCCTCCATTTGATGAAGACTTTATGCTCAAGGGCGCGATTCAATACGAATCGCTCGATGAGCTATTTGATGTTACTCCGCAAACTACCGACAAAATCATCACACAAGTTGCGCTTGAATCCTTTCTGGCAAATAAGGGTGAGCAAGGTGGTGTGCTTGCTCTTGCACAATCAAACTCTGGCGCGTGGGGTATCAGCTACGCAGGAAGTGATTCACCAACGCCGGAAAAGCTTGCCATTGAAGTATGTCAGTCCTACAACCAGGAATTTGAAGAAATAGCGCCTTGCAAAATTATTTTTAATCAAGGCGCCTGGATAGAAGAAGCAAATCGCGCCAAAGAAATTCTTGCCACCCTGCCAGAGTGGGAACCCGACGAGCCGTTTGACCAGCGAGCGGTTCGAAACAGCGCAAGAAGCGACTTTGAAAATGGTGACATTCCACTCGCTTTGTCAAAGCTACTATGGTTTTATCATAAAGCTTTATTAAAGAATAAATACTTGACTGCCGTTCGTCATTCCTATATCACCGGACTGTGGGAGGATGTTGCAGAGGTTTATCCTGATGCCAAAGTTTTGATGCATTACGCGGCGATAAAACTTAAAGCCGACACGCTCGCATCTTCTGATTATGCAAGATTTCATATTGATGATTATGAGGAGTTGAATTCACGACTTCATTTTCACAAGCGCTCGCTTGATTTATTCATTCTCCTGCATGAAACTAGGCTGAGCATAGCAACTAAATCGTTTTTAACGTTGAAAAAAGCGCTGATGTGGGAAAGCGCATATGAGTTACTTGGCTTTTACATTGCTCCAGAGCCTGATTACGAAAGAGCACTTAAAGACTATTTGTCGATTACTATGCGGATGGATACCCGTGGAGAAGCAAGCGATGGGATTGAAAAGTATTCCATGGTACAAGTTGCAGATTTAGTCACAATACTTGCCAACAATGGTCGCTTGAACGAGGCCCAAACAATTGTATCTAACGCTGCCAAAGATTTTAGTAACGATGACTTTGACAGGGTTTTGCAACATGCCTTAAATGGAAAAATTATAAGCTACACTAACTTTGAGAGGCTTGCTGACACTGAATCTTAAAAACAACGGCTTTTTGGTGTAATAACAGCAGCGTTATGCAACTAAAATAAATTAAAATTAGAGATAATCCCCTCAACGACAGCACCTGCTGCCCACGATAGCGGCACGCTTATCGCTATGATGATGCCCTTTATTCCCTGTGGAAGGTCAATTGGCCACTCAGACGACGCGTAAATTTCCTGTTTAGCGCTAATAAGCGATGCGAGGTTACGAATATCTTCGGGTTGCTTAAAAATTTCCATGTGTTTGGTCTCAACACCGTCAGTCATTAATTCACTTATCGCCTCATTGATACGCGTTAACGCAAGCTTTTTTTGTGTTGCAATAGCATGATGCACTTTAAATACCGGTAAAAAAAGATAGAGAGCAAAGCAAAGAAACAATAGGCCAACAAGGAAAATGTCGAGCAATGGCACAGATTTTTGGAACCAGAACATTGGGGTAAACGCCATAAAACATGCGCACATCGCAGTATTGTATATAACAAGATCGGAAATAGGCTTTAAATCCTTAATGCTGAAAAGATCCAACGTGTCTTTATCTAAATAATTAGCAACCACATATCGTGTGATATAAAAAAGATTGAGCAAAAAGTAAAAGCATCCTCCCCAAAATGGAATAGCAGAAATATTCATGAACATGATGAGTGGATCTAAGTCAAGTGCGAGTAAATTTTCTGTGTAAAGATAGAAAAAGGTGATGGTGAAACCAATTAACAAACTTATCCATTTTAATCGACGTACTTTAATGTAGAAATTTGTCAACAAAACATGCGTGTATTTTTGAGCATTCGTGGCGTTTAAAAACTGCGAGAGCGAAACAAAGCTTTTTTGACGCAAGAAATTGGCACTCACAACAGCAAATACTGTCATCAGTGGCATCGCCAGTGCGGCATTGCGCACTCTTATTCCTGCTTCATTCATTTCGATAGAGAATGCACCGAAACCGTATGCAAGAGACAAAAGTGTTAAATAATATACAATCGCAAGAATTATTTGATATTTGATTCTGATGATAGAGAAATGTTGCTGTTCCATAGCTGCGATTTACTCAATTATCTTTAACATTTGACTGACAACCCCTGCACCTACCCAAGATAAAAGCGGCAAGAAAAATAGCACCATCAGCTTGATTACTGTTGATTGTGATACCGGCATGGAAGACTGCGATGAAAGTTCTTTTCGTACCAATAGGAGGTCAGACACATACTGTAATCGCTTGTGATCATCGACTAATCGTCTATTGGTTTTTGCCTTATTACTTTGACCAATGTGCTCAAGAAGTTGCAAATTCAGATTCTGTAGCGCTTCCTGCTTCTGTTGAGTCAGTGTTGTCTGCAATGTGTTCAGAGGGAGTATCAGAGCGGCAAGCATTATCAGCGAAAACACAGTGATCAAGGCTATATCAATTGTGGACAAAGGGATGAAGAGTATATTAAGTGCGTATATCGCCAAGGCTCCGCAAAAAATAAAAAATACGGTAATTAGAAAATGGCCTATCGGGCTGAGTTTTTCCACCTCAAATAAGCTCAAGCGTAAGCGATATCGCAAAATTTTGCGAAGTACTCGATACACGTTATAAATTGAATTCAGAATCAATAAAATCGACGTCCAGAGCGGTACTGCCTGCAGCAACAAAACAACGCGCATATCATTGGTCGACTCGTAAAACAGAACCCCGCTGGCAATAAGGTAAGTGCTCGCCGCAACCACAGCCAATACTATGACAAACTTAAGACATCGAATGGTATTGAGATTTAAAAAGTGAGTGAAGTGGCTTTTAAGCCTTTTTGTGTCCCAAGTCTTATTTACACTGCTAAGCTGGGCGAGTGCGTTCGCTCCTACTTTATTTATGGCAAGGTTACCCATAATTAAAAACGCTGTTAAGGCGGGCAAAACAAGCGCTGCGCCTGCATCACGCGCATCCATATCAGACGCAATATTTTGTTCGCTTAAAAAACCAAGTTGAAAATTTAGCGTCCATCCGAAAATGGCGTATAAACAAGCGAAAACATAAATCAGATATTTTCCCATCATTTTCAAAGTTTTATGGTTTTAGATAGTTATTGCATGAAATGCCTATTTTAGCAAGGTTGCAAAGGTAAGCCATTTACAAATCGTTAACAAAACTTTTAAAGGCAGTTTTAAAACTTCATTTAAGATGCAGATCATTGTGAGTAGCATTTTCAATAATGACATATGTGCTCAATAAATCTTGCTCTTTACATACTTTATCTGTATTATGCGCGCCCTTGCAGTCAACATCCAAGTTCCTTGTCTCCATATAGCCGACTGCACTATCCGAGACTATAACCGTAGGGAGCAGTAATGCGTCATTACGAAATCGTATTTATGGTTCACCCTGATCAGAGTGAACAAGTACCTAGTATGATTGAAAAATACAAAGGTATTCTTACCCAAGACGGTGGTCAAATCCATCGTTTAGAAGACTGGGGCCGTCGTCAATTGGCTTACCCAATCGAAAAATTACACAAAGCTCATTATGTGCTAATCAACGCTGAAGCGACTAGCGAAGCCGTTGAAGAGCTTGAAACAGCATTCCGTTACAACGACATCGTGCTTCGCAATCTAATTATGCGCACCAAGTCTGCTGTGACTGAGCAATCACCTATGGCAAAAGAAGAGCGAAGAGAAGAGCGTAAAGAACGTCCTGCTCCAGCACAATCAACTGCCACAGAATCAGAAGAGGGAGAAGAATAATGGCTCGTTATTTCAGACGTCGTAAGTTCTGCCGTTTTTCTGCAGAAGGTGTTACTGAGATAGATTATAAAGATATCTCATTGCTTAAAAACTACATCACTGAAAGTGGTAAAATCGTGCCTAGCCGTATTACCGGAACTAGCGCAAAATATCAGCGTCAGCTATCAACGGCAATTAAGCGTGCTCGCTTCTTGGCCTTGTTACCTTACACTGACTCACACAAGTAAGTTTGGCAATTTAAGAGGTAGCAAAGATGGATATCATTCTACTAGACAAAATCGCCAACTTAGGCGGTTTGGGTGACCAAGTCACTGTAAAATCAGGTTATGCACGTAACTTCTTATTCCCACAAGGAAAGGCAGTTCCTGCTACTAAAGCTAACGTTGAAAAATTTGAAGCACGTCGCGCAGAGCTTGAAGCTAAAATAGCGAAAGATTTGGCCGATGCAGAAGCCCGTGCTGAAAAACTTAACGCTTTAGACACCATCGTTATTGCCGCTCCAGCCGGCGACGAAGGTAAACTTTTTGGATCAATCGGTACTCGTGACATTGCTGATGCAATCACTAATGCCGGTGTTGAAGTCACAAAAGCAGAGGTGAAGCTTCCTACTGGTACGCTTCGTGAAACGGGCGAGTATGAAATTGACTTGCAAGTACACTCTGACGTAATGGCTGCAATTAAACTTCAGATAATCGCTGAAGCTTAATCGCTCATCCAGCTATACAAAAAGGCCGCTTTGCTATGCATTGCGGCCTTTTTGTTTATTGCGAATTTACCGCATTCACAAGTAGTGTCTCGGCATCAGTTTGAGATAGTGGCTTGCTTAACAAGTATCCCTGAACTCTGTCCACTTCAAGTTCCTTACAAAGCGCAAATTGAGTATCGGTTTTTTTAATTAGCTCGCTTCATAAACCTCTATCATTTTTTTAAATGGCAAATGCTTTTTATATCGCTATGATTGAATAAAACAGTACTTTAAAACGAGTAAAAGCTATGAAAGAAGCCGTCATTGTTTCAACTGCAAGAACACCTATAGGTCGCGCATACAAAGGCGCATTTAATAATATTAAGTCGCCTACTCTAACTGCTCATGCAATTAAGCATGCAGTTGAAAGAGCCAGGATATCGCCAGAAGAAATTGACGATGTCATCATAGGTTCGGTGCTTAACGCAGGTAGTGCTGGTGGTAATATCGCCCGGTTGGCAACACTTGCAGCAGGTTTACCAAATACCGTTTCCGGACAAACCATCGATAGGCAGTGCTCGTCAGGTTTGATGGCAATAGCAACTGCCGCTAAACAAGTCATTGTAGATGGTATGCAAACAGTGGTCGCTGGTGGGCAAGACAATATCACAGAGGTCCAGCAAAAGTATTTCGAATGGGCGAGTCAGAGTATGGATGACAATGTTATTGCCCATGAGAAACACGCCTACATGCCAATGTTATTTACCGCAGAGCATGTTGCTAAAACCTATAAAATTAGCCGTGAAGCTCAGGATGAATATGCCTTAAGTTCTCAGCAACGAACGGCTAAAGCACAGACAGAAGGTAAATTTGACGATGAGATTGTGCCGCTTACTGCTACAAAAGCGCTATTTAACAAAGAAACGAAAGAAATCACATATGAAGAAGTAACGCTTGATAAGGATGAAGGCAATCGCCCTTCAACGACATTAGAGGATTTGCAGAAGTTGAACCCAGTGATTGATGGTGGGGTAATTACAGCAGGTAACGCTTCTCAACTGTCTGATGGCGCATCAGCGTGTGTTGTGATGGATGCAAAACTCGCGCAACAGCGAGGCCTGGATGCGCTGGGCATCTATAGAGGCATGGCTGTTGCCGGTAATGCGCCAGAGGAAATGGGTATTGGGCCCATATATGCTATTCCAAAACTTCTTAAAGCACATGGCCTGTCAATCAACGACATTGGCCTCTGGGAGCTAAATGAGGCCTTTGCTTGCCAAGCGCTTTACTGCAGAGATAAGTTAGGTATTGACCCAGATATTTACAATGTGAACGGAGGTGCCATCAGTATCGGACATCCATACGGGATGACTGGTGCTCGAACGACAGGTCACGCACTGATAGAAGGTAAACGTCGCGGAGTGAAATATGTGGTAGTTACCATGTGTGTGGGTGGCGGTATGGGAGCCGCGGGCTTATTCGAAGTAGCCTAAAGTCGAGTTTTAAGTCATTTTCGCTCAAACTTTACTCACTTGGTAAAGCGGCGCTTGAGACAAAGGCCGCTTTACCATAGTATCAAGTGTCTTTTGCTTTATTTTACTGGTCTAAAAGCCTGATATGTCTTGCTCTGCCACAAAGCGTTTAATCAAAAAGAAAGTGCATGCTTAGCGTAGATGCCTTACCTGTACTTCGTATAGCGAGCCATATTGCAAACACGCCTCATGTGTTTTTATGCTGGCGATCAAATTCGGTACTTCAATATTTACCTACCGACACAATTAATGACAAAAATGGGTCTCCACAAAGTAATAAAAAAACAAGCTTTGATGCATTATTTGCTGCATACCTTGAATATATAGACAAAGGTTCTTTAAGTCCGCCATCAATAGAAATCCTCAGCATTTTTTGGATGAATCCTGCCACTGCACTTTTACCTATATTCAATGAACAGCATCAAAGCGCTGACGACATTGTCGGATTTATTGGATTTGAATTTAAATCTAAAAACGATGCTGACAATTTGCGTCAGTCTACACAAATAAGTTTGCTAAAAGATATGGCTCATATGCTGTCCAAGCATGTTCAGCAAACCAGGCACCTGCGCTCACTCACTGCAAGCGAAGCTATGTTTAAAGAGGTTGCGCGCTTAAACAAAGATTACATGTATGTAAAAGACGAAACAGGCAAAATCATTTTTGCTAACGCAGCCGTTTTATCCCGATTTCCTGATGACAAATACAGCGACATTGTAGAGCATAAAATCACTGAGCTTTTTGAATCGCATAGTCAGCAAAGCATCTCAAGCATTGAAAAAGAAGCCAGGCGAATTGGCGAGCACCTCAGAGTTGATCACGTTAAAGTTGAAGATGGCAGAGACAGTATTCTTCAAACGCTCGTTCAGCGGCTTCAAATCAACGACGAACGCACCTGCTTTTTAGTTGTAAGTAAAGACGTCACCGATCGTGAAATTATAATTAACGATCTCAAGCGCTCAAATAAAGATCTGGATAATTTTGCCTACGTTGCCTCTCACGATCTCAAAGCCCCGTTAAATGTCATCAAGCGTCTTATATCTTGGGTGATTGAGGATTGCAAAAGCCTATTGCCGCAAGATAGTCTGGAGAACCTGGAGTTGGTGATGAACCGTGCCAATCGCATGGAGCAGCTTTTGCAAGACTTGCTTGCCTACTCGCGAATTGGCAAAGAGTATCAGGAGGCATGCGAAATCAATGTAAAAGAAAAGGTACTGGAGTTGCTTTCTTTGCTCGATTTACCAATGGGCTTCGTATTGAACTGCGACGACCAAACTGCGCTTGTCCCTGAAGTGCCATTTTCTGTTGTGTTGTTGAATCTAATTTCAAATGCAATAAAACATCATGATTCAGGCAACGCAAAAATCGAGATAAAAGTCAGGCGCAATCAACGTGCTAATGTCATAACTGTGATAGATAATGGCCCCGGCATTGCTGAAGAAGATCGTAAACGTGTCTTCGATTTATTTGAAACCTTAAAGCCTCGCGATGAGGTAGAGGGCTCAGGAATGGGATTAAGTGTTGTAAAACGCTTGGTAGAGCATTATGGTGGGTATATAAAGGTTGAAGAGAATCGCCCTAGAGGAACAAAGTTTGTCGTTAACTGGCCTTATACCAATGTTGCACGAGATGTACTTGCGCAATTGTCAGATAAGTAAGGCAAGTACGCAGGTCAAGAACGGGAATAAAGCATAAGAACAATAATAAATTACGCGGTATTTGTATTTTATACGGTACAAATTTGTAAGCTTGCGATAAATTCAACAGTGGTAGATGTAGCAGTATGAATCTGATTAGAGTAGCTAGCATGGAAATGAGACGCCAACTTGATGTGCTTGTTGTTGATGATGATTATGCAGACAGAAAAATCATCCGTCGCACGATTGCAGAGAATACCCACAATGCAAGTGTAGTGGAAGCGACTTCTGTTGCCGAAGGTCTAGAAAGACTTCGTCAGCAAAGCTTCGATGTTATTTTACTCGATTATCGAATGCCGCACGGAAATGGTATCGAGATGGTGCGTAATTTACGAGCTCGCTCAGATTTAGGCAGCGTCGCTATAGTAATGATGAGCGCTTCAGAGTCAGACGAGCTTGCAGTGGCTTGCCTGGAGGCCGGTGCACAGGATTTTATTCTAAAATCGGAACTACAAAAACTTAACTTACAGCGTGCGATTGTGCATGCGCAAAAGCGTTTTGAATTAGAACACAAGCTGCATCAAAACTATTTGGATGTAAAACATATTGCTGAAAAAGATCCGCTCACCGGATTGTCGAATCGTCATCATTTTTCTCAGCTAATGTCTATGCTCATTCAGGATGATGCACAATCCCATGTGGATGTGGCGCTAATTTTACTGGATTTGGATAATTTTAAATTTATCAACGACAGTTTAGGCCACGATGCAGGGGACAGACTGTTAATTGAGTTTTCTACACGCATAAAACATTTGTTACGACGACACGAAGGCTTTGCTCGCTTGGGCGGAGACGAATTTGCAATCATTTTAACCGGTATAAAAAGCGCAGAGCAGGTGGCTCAGGTTGCCGCTCGAATTCATCAGGCGCTGCATCAACCTATACAAATAAATGAGAATCAACTTTCGTGTAATGCCAGTGTTGGGGCGGCAATGTATCCACTGCACGCAAAAAATAAAGATCAATTGGTGAAATTTGCCGATGTCGCTATGTATGCGGCTAAGCGCGCAGGCAAAGGGCAAATTCGTGTGTATGATGAAATGATGCACAAAGAATTCAGTCGCCAATATGACATTCAGGTTGGTTTAAAAAAACACCTGCAAGAAGCGAGTTTTAGCATGCATTTCCAGCCGGTGGTGAATTTGGCAAACGGTAAGCAAATTGGCTATGAAGCACTTATCCGTTGGCCTGAAATGCAGGACGCGTTTGTCCCTGATGAGTTTATTCCTGTGGCAGAAAAGAATAACGATATTCATGCTATTGGCGAATGGGTTATCGACAAAGCCATTCAACAGATCGCACTGTGGCAAAAAACAACGGGCATTGAGCAGTTTATCGCGATCAATATTTCTCCTATCCAGCTACAGAGTGAGCGCGCTACTCACTACATTATTGAGCGTGCAGAATATTATCATGTTAAACCAGAAAGCATTGTACTTGAGATAACAGAGACTGCCTTATTTGAGCAGCAAAAAGCAATCAAGCATTCCATCGAAACCCTATCAAGTTATGGATTTCAAATATCCTTAGATGACTTTGGCGTGGGTTACTCGTCAATCTCACATTTAATTAACTATCCAATCAATATAGTTAAACTCGACAAATCCCTATTTAAAATGGATGAAAGCGAAGAAAAACGTTTGGCGATATTCGAGGCGCTTGCCAACATGCTTAAACGTTTAAATATGACAGTGGTGGCAGAAGGTATCGAAAATGAAGACCACTATAAACTCTGTCAGGCCTTAAATATCGACCATGGGCAGGGTTACTTTTTTGCGCGCCCTGCCGCGGCTCAACAGATTGAGTCTCAGTGGTTAGAAACAGCGTAAACGGCCATTAAACAAAAAAGTTAGCGCAATTTGCGCTTTAGTTTTTCTTGCCATTCGGGCGCAAGCCCATCGGACTGAACTGCCTGCTCAATTTGTGCCTGAGAATACCTTAGGCCGTCGGGGGCTTTTGTCATGAACATTACATCACGAACGCTTACAGGACGCTCATTTCGTTCTTTTAGTTTAATGACATCGCCGATATTTAAAATTCCCGGTTCCAAGACGCGATAATACCAGCCAGTGATCCCCTCTTGTAAGACAAAATGATCAACTTTATTGAGCTTGTAACGATGATTTATTTTGGCACAAGGCGCTCTTGGAGAACTTACCTGTAATACAACGCTGCCCATTTGATATACATCGCCAATGCAGACATTGCTTTCATTCATTGCAGGCGCAGAGATATTCTCGCCGATACTACCAAATTGCATCAGTGGAGCCGCTTCAGGAAAGGCTTGTTGAAGTAACAAATAGCTTGCTTGTGCATACTGATGAACTGCCATTTCAGGGCCGCCGTGTAATTTCTTGTTGCCCTGCTCATCTTCTATAGCACCATCGATTTCTATGCTAAGCGAATCAAAGGCCTGCTTTATAATGGAGCTAGGTGCCTTACGAGGACCAAAAGGCTGCGGTTTTCCTGCAAATAATCCAGTGACTTCCATGCAAAATCTCATTATGGTGATAAGCGTTTGTATGCTAGTGAAGTCAAATCGATTAAGCAAATACAAACGCGCTCAAAAGCAAACTTAGCTGATGAAAATCAAGTTTTTTATCCATTTTGAACACTCATGTAAACCTTAAAGCCCAAATCTTCGACAAAAGGTACAATGGCATCAACAATAGCAAGCAAAGCATGACAAGGACACTCAGGTTGGCTTCAAATAATGCATGCTCAGAACAATTGAGAAAGCAATCGAGTAATGACGAATCATTGCAAATAGCCTCTTGGATAGAGCAGGCTAAAGCCGGTGATGTCCAAGCTTTTAAACAAATTTATGAACGACATATCGCACTAGTGTATGGACTGTGTTTAAGGCTTTGCGCAGATAAATCGCAGGCAGAAGATGCAACGCAGGAAGTCTTTGTTCAATTATGGCAAAAACTCGACAGCTTTGATGGCAAAAGTAAATTTTCTACCTGGTTGCATGCTGTGGCAAGTAATGTATGTATTTCGTATATCCGAAAGCAAAAAGGCTGGTGGCAAAAAATGTTCTCGATAGTAGATGATCAAAATGGCACATCGATGGATAAGAGCGATGCTGGCAATTTTGATGCAGACGATTTACAGGCATTAATCATGAAGCTGCCATTGCGAATGCGGCATGTTTTTGTGCTTCATGCTCTGGAAGGATATCGCCATGAGCAGGTGGCTAAGATGTTAAATATATCAGCAAATACAAGTAAGGTGCAGTTTCATCGTGCAAGGGGCATGTTGGAGGAGTGGGTGAATGAATAAGCAAGATACATCAGACAAGCTAGACAGGCTGATCGCTGAATCACCTAAAGAACGATTGCCGCAGCGCGATTTGTGGACCGGGATAGAGCTGGCAATTGTTTCTGGCACGCAAATCGAAAAATCTGAAACCGAGGAGGCATCAGATAAGCGAACGCATTGGCAGACGTGGACTGCTTTAGCTGCTTCGATTTGCACAGTCGCAGTTGTTGCGTACATAAGTTTTGCGGTAAGCCAATTTGGAACGGGCACAGGTGTTCAAGGTAGAGAGTTAGTTGCGAATTTGAGCCAGTCTCACGAACAGCAGAAGCAGTCGTTACTGATAAGTTATGAAAAGGCTCCCGCACTTACAGATAATTGGCGGCAACAGCTAAGCGATTTAGAAGAAGCAGAAAAAGTAATTATTAAGGCTTTGGAGACATCCCCAAATAACCCGGCCTTGCTGCGCATGCTAAAGAATGTTTATGCACAACAACTTTCCCTCATTGAGCGTGTTCATGCGCCACAATGGCAACAAATTTAGGAGTACAAAGATGAATAGATCTCATATGAATGTGTTTACCAAAATTATGACCCTGACACTACTATTGGCGCTTAGTTTGGCAGCATTAGCTGGACAAACCGTCAATCAGAGCCTCGACGCAGAGCCTGATGGCATTGTCGAAATCGAACATATGTCAGGTAAAGCAAAGATTGTTGGATGGGAGCAAAATCAGGTAAAAGTAGAAGGTGAGTTAGGCGACGACACCAAAGAATTTATTTTCAGACGAAAAGGAGCATCCATTGAGCTCAATGTCGAAGTCGAACGAAACGATGGCTGGTTTTGGAACAATGACGGCAATATCGATGGGGATGATCTGACTATTTACGTGCCCATAAACAGCCGTGTTGAATATGATGCGACAAACGCCAGTCTTCAAATACAAAACATAAACGGTAGCGTGTCAGCCGAGTTGGTCAATGGGGATATTGATGCTAATAATTTACGCGGCGCGATAAAGCTGGAAACCGTTAATGGCGATATTGATGCCAAGCAGGTATCTGGAACCCTGGATATTGAGACGGTAAATGGCGATGTTGAGGTTATGCATGAAGGTGATGAAGAAGTGCAACTAGAGGCGGTTAACGGTGACCTGAAGCTAACGTCAAGCGCCAAAGATGTATCAGTAGAAACGGTAAATGGCAGTATTGACTTTAATCTCAAACAAGTGCGTTTTGTCGACGCCGAAACGGTAAACGGTGATATTCTCATCAGTATGGATTTACTCTCTGGAGCGGTTGTAAAAGCGGAATCAGTAGGCGGCAGAATTCGCCTAGCTCTGCCCTCTGACGTTGAAGCAAAGTTTGATATCGAAGTGCATGCAGGCGGAAGTATTCGAAACGATTTAACAGCCGATGAGCCTCAAAAGGCAGAATACGGACCTCGAAAATGGCTGTCTTTTACTACTGGTAATCCAAACGCTACAGTGGATATCAATACCGTCAACGGCAGTGTTCAATTAAAGCGGCAGTGATATAATTTAATCAAACAGTTAATAGAAAACTCGTTCGTACTTACCTAAAATAGACATCTGGTCAAACCAAATGTCTATTTTTTTAGCAAAATTTCGATAGTCGTTCATCAGAAAGAACATCAACTTAAGCGGCAACTCTACTACTAGCTGAGCGCTTTCAAACCAGTGCTTGCAAGCTGATAAGAGTACTATTGTCGACTTACCATAGCATTAAGCTTTCACTACTACTCTGTATATTTGTTTAACAATTAATTTTCCAAAAATAAATAATTGGTTAACAAATTGGACAGCTGATAATACTGTGTTGTTATTACCTCGAACAAGCGTTTGCTAGTTTTTGCTGGGCGAACCTACACACAATTATGTGACAGTGATTTAGGAGATTGACATGTCAAAACCGACGATTGGTTTTATCGGCCTTGGGCTCATGGGAAGTAATATGGTCGAAAACCTCCAGAAAAAGGGCTACTCGCTTGTAGTCCTAGACCTGAACAAAGACGCCGTAGCAGCTTGCACAGCGAGAGGAGCAAAAGCAGCAGAATCAGCAAAGGCGCTCGCCGAATCAGTTGATATCGTGATGCTATGTCTGACCACCTCGGCCATTGTAGAAAAAGTAATGTATTCTGAAGACGGCATTTTGGCTGGGATAAAGGAAGGCTCAGTTGTTATTGATTTTGGAACTTCTGTGCCTGCATCAACACGCAAAATCGGCGCTGATTTAGCCAAAAAAGGCGTTGGCATGATTGACGCTCCACTCGGACGCACGCCCGCCCATGCTAAAGATGGTTTACTGAATATTATGGCGGCAGGCGAAAAAGAGACGTTCAATAAAGTAAAACCCGTACTAGAAGAGCAGGGTGAAAACGTCTTCTATTTAGGGGAACTCGGTGCGGGTCATACGACCAAGCTCATCAATAATTTTATGGGTATGACAACCGTTTGTGCGATGTCACAAGCTTTCGCAGTAGCTGAAAAAGCAGGCGTAGACCGTCAGCAACTTTTCGACATAATGTCTACAGGACCTTCTAACTCTCCGTTCATGCACTTTTGCAAAAACTATGCAGTAGACAATGTAAGTGACCTTGGCTTTTCCATTGCAAATGCCAATAAGGATTTGGCTTATTTTCTGCAAATGGTGCAAGATTTAGGCACCGAGTCAAAAATAGCAGAAGGCTCTTCGGCCAACTTGCAAGCCGCTTTCGATGCCGGTATGGGCAGTGGCAACGTACCAGAAATCTTTGATTATTATCGCAAATTAGAAAAGTAAGCGTTTAAAACATAATTTGCTTTAATAAAAGAGGGGGGGACGATGCGTTATCCTTATTTATCACTTACGTTGCTCATGAGCGCTATTTTACTTTTGGCGCCATCAATAGCTTCTGCTGAAAGCTACTATATAGATTCAAAGCAGGCTTATGCAGATATCGCAGATGGCTTGCAGGCAGGCGATACTGTCATTCTTAAAAATGGTGTGTGGCAAGACTTTGAAATATTGCTCGAGGGCGAAGGAACTGAGCAAAGTCCCATTACGCTTAAAGCCGAAAAAAGTGGCGAGGTTATACTTAGCGGGCAGTCAAATTTAAGACTGTCTGGTAAGTACCTTGTGGTTTCAGGTTTGGTATTTAAAGATGGGTATACGCCTACCAGCTCAGTCATTGAGTTTCGAAAAGATAAGGATAACTACGCTTATCACTCAAGAGTGACAGAAATCGTCATTGACAACTATAATAACCCTGACAAACAAGAATCTGATTATTGGGTTGCACTTTATGGTAAACACAATCGCTTTGATCATAGCCATCTGGTTGGCAAGCGAAATCGTGGTGTCACGTTGGCCGTCAGACTCAACCATGAAAATAGCCAAGAGAATTACCACCAAATTGACCATAATTATTTTGGCTATCGGCCAATCTTTGGCTCAAACGGCGGAGAGACAATTCGTATTGGCACCAGCCACTACTCTTTAAGCGATTCGTTTACCCTCGTTGAAAACAATGTTTTTGAACATACCAACGGCGAAGTAGAAATTATTTCGGTAAAGTCAGGCAAGAACACGCTCAAAGGAAACTTATTTCTTGAAGCCAGAGGAACGCTTACGCTCAGACACGGAAACGGAAACATTATTGAAGAAAATGTGCTTATCGGAAACGGCGTTGATCATACAGGCGGTATACGCGTCATCAATAAAGATCAGATTATTCGCAATAACTATTTGGAAGGCTTAACTGGATTTCGTTTCGGTAGCGGATTTACCGTTATGAATGGTGTACCAGATTCACCTATCAATCGTTATCATCAAGTCGAAAACGCAGTGATTGAGAATAACACATTCATAAATGTTGAGCACATGCAGCTAGCTGCCGGAAGTGATGCTGAAAGAAGTGCAGTACCGATCTCGAGTCAGTTCACTAATAACTTAATCGTTAATCAAAATGGGCAAAATCCGTTTACCATTTCTGACGATGTCAGCGAAGTCCGCTTCGCTAAGAATATTAGTAATACCCAAGTGCCAAGTGAACTTAAAAATGGTTTTACCATTGAAGATATTGCGCTTGAACGAAACGAAAACGACCTTTTATTTCCTGCTAAAGCGTTTTCTACCAAAAACGGGACAGATGTTGGTGCATCACGTTCGCTGAAAAAAATATCAAAAGACGAGGTTGGGGTGAGCTGGTATCCAAAACTGTCGCCACTTGTCGAGTTTGATAGCGGTAAAACGAGACATATCAATCTTTCCACTCAAAGTTTATCAGAAGCGATTCAACAGGCAGAGTCTGGCGATACACTTTTGCTGGAAGCTGGTGACTTTGTCATTCCAAAGCTCATTCCCATCGATAAAACCCTGAGCATTAAAGCAAAAAACGCTCAACAAACGCGCTTATCGTGTGAGCGCACAGCGCTGTTTGAAATTCAGGACGGTGGCGCATTAAAGCTTGATGGGCTAGTGCTTTCAGGAGCGAACAGTCCAGATAGTGCCAATAATGCCGTAGTAAGAACACAAAAATGGGGCATGATTGAAAATTATCGATTCGAGCTTCACAACTCTATAGTTGAAAACTTAGACATCAATCACTCTTTCCACTTCTTTGTCTCGGGAAAGGGGGCGTTTGCTGATCATATTCATATCGAAAACAATCAGTTTAAGTCGGTCACTGGCGATATTATACAGCTTAATAAAGAAATTGAGGATTTGGGCATTTATAACGCTGAATACATCACTTTCCATCAAAATCAGTTTTCGGATATAGCAGGCGCACTAGCAAAAGTGTATCGCGGCGGCACCGATGAAAGTACCTTTGGACCGCACTTTTTGTTTACCGACAATCAAGTCAGCGCAACAGGCAAGGGTAAGCGAAACAAAGAAAACGCCAGTGTTTATTTGCATGGTGTTCAGCAAACGCATATTGCAAACAATCTCTTTGAAAATAGCGCACCTATCGTAATTGAACATACGGTTGGTGAGCCACAAACGCTGATTGAAAATAATACGTTTAAAGCCACAGAGAGTCCGAACATTGTCGAGCTTCGCGTTGACGGCCCGCACACTGCCAGACTTAACAACAACACGGTACTTAATTAATGGTATTAAAAATGGCTCATGTCACACTTTTTAAAGCTCAAAGTTTTTCAAGATTAGATCAATCTGTTATGCACCTATTGTGCTTAGTCCTTGCTACTTTAAGTATATTGGCACAGAGCCCTAAGGTACTGGCAGAGCACCCGAATTTAGTAATAACCAAGGCACAAGTGCCCCTCATGCGAGAAGCATTGGAGTCAGAAGGACGATTTAAGGACGCCTATACAAGCATTAAAGCGCAGGTGGATGCAGCAATGCAAAGTGCTGTTGATGTGCCCATTCCTAAAGACGGCGGCGGTGGCTACACGCACGAGCGCCACAAGAAAAACTACCAGCTCATGCTGGATGCGGCAAAAATCTATCAGTTAAGTGGAGATGTCGTCTATGCAAACTTTGTTCGTGATATTTTAATAGAGTATGCGCATCTCTATCCAACACTTGATGTACATCCTGCCCGCAAAGTGAAGTCGCAAAATCCCGGCAAGTTATTCTGGCAGAGTCTTAACGAAGCAGTTTGGCTTGTGCATACCATTCAGGCTTACGATCTCATCTACAACGCACTTGAGACAGATGAGCGTAAAGCGATAGAGCAAAACCTTCTGCGTCCGGTGGCTTTGTTTTTGTCCGAAGGTCAGCCATCTACTTTTGACAAGGTACACAATCATGGTACCTGGGCGACTGCAGGTGTCGGTATGGCAGGATACGTGCTGGACGAGCCGGAATGGGTAGAAAAAGCATTGTTGGGGCTTGATAAATCAGGCAAGGGCGGGTTTTTACGACAACTTGATGAGTTATTCTCTCCACAAGGTTACTACAATGAAGGACCTTACTATCAGCGCTATGCACTAATGCCCTTTGTGACATTTGCCAGTGCAATTGAAAATAATGAGCCTGAGCGAGAGATCTTTTCGTACCGCGACAATATCCTTTTAAAAGCCATCGATACCACTATTCAGTTGAGCTATAACGGTTTGTTCTACCCTATTAATGATGCCATAAAAAGCAAAGGCATCGATACCATTGAGTTGGTGCACGGGGTCACTGTAGCTTACGGTCTCACGCAGGATCCTGAATATTTGGATATTGCCAGGCAGCAAGCACAAATCATATTGTCTGGTGATGGTTTAAAAGTAGCGCAAGCGCTGGATATGAGGCTTGAACAAGCCTACACCTTTGACTCGGTCGCATTTGGAGATGGGAGCGATGGTAAACAAGGTGCATTGGTCATCATGCGAAGCGATATTCAGGGGCCACAAGCCGTATTGTTTAAACCTGCTGCACAGGGCTTGGGTCACGGCCATTTTGATAAGCTTACCTGGCAGTTCTACGATAAAGGCGCTGAGATAGTCTCAGATTATGGTGCAGCTCGCTTTCTCAACGTTGAGGCAAAGTTTGGCGGAAGATATTTACCTGAAAATGAAAGCTATGCAAAGCAAACAGTGGCACATAATACGGTGGTTGTAGATGAAATCAGTCATTTTAATGGTGATGTAGATATTGCCAACCAGAATGCGCCAAAGCTTAATTTTTTCCAGAGCAATGAGCATGGAAGTGTGGCAAGCGCAGAAATTGATACCGCATATGAAGATATATTATTACAACGCACCATCGCGCTAATTGACTTAAAAGAACTGAATCAAAGCATCGTACTCGATATATTTGATGTGAGCAGTGATAGCGCGCGTCAATTCGATTTGCCTTTGCATTATCACGGTCAAATTGTAGATACCAGCTTTGAGCTTAGTGCATATACTGACCAACTATCGCCGCTTGGCGAAAATAATGGATATCAACATCTATGGCTTAAGGCGAGTGCAAGTCCTGAACAAGCCTTGGCTCGTGTTACCTGGCTTCATGATAATGGACGCTTTTATTCGCAAACCAGTTTAATCAATGATGAAGAGCAGTTTCTCTTTACGCAGATAGGTGCAAACGATCCAAATTTCAATCTCAGAAATGAGAACGGCTTTATCCGACGCGTTTCTGATGCTAAGCGTCATCGCTACATATCAGTGCTAGAGCCGCACGGAGAGTACAACCCAAGCAAAGAATATACATTGGACGCTCAAAGCAGCCTTGAATCGATTGAGACTCAGCAAATTGAAACAATCAATTTGTATGAGATACATATCGCAAATATGCGCTATTTAATTGCGATAAACACTGAGGAAGGGATTGATGCAGATGCAACAAAATCCTTCAGCTACAAGGGCAAGTCATTTAATTTGATTGGGCATCTTGGCGTTTTCCTAATCGATTCATCCAACTAGCCTGGCTTGTGCGTGAACGCGGAAGCAGGGCATAGTAAAAGCAAGATATTGGTAAGATAAAAGATTTAAAGGAGCAATACATGCAACAGCAAAGCGAACATTTTATGTTTGGTGACAAAAGTCCTATTGAAGATATCGGTGGCGGCTTGAAGCGACAAATGCTTGGCTTTAATCATGAGCTGATGGCTGTGAAGGTTTGGTTTGACAAAGGCGCAGAAGGCTATGTGCATAAGCACCGGCACTCACAGGTTACCTACGTAGAGTCGGGCGAGTTCCATTTTAATATTGGTGGTGAAATTAAAATTCTCAGAGCAGGTGACAGCTGTCTTATACCGCCAAACGTTGAACATGGCGCAATATGTCCTACAGGCGGCATTTTGATTGATACTTTTAGTCCAGCCAGAGAAGACTTTGTCGGTGAATAGAATATTCTTTATTGGTGAGTGCATGGCGGAATTGCGGGTGTTGGATAACGGCGACTTGAGACAATCTTTCGCAGGTGATGTATACAACTCCGCTGTATATTTGAAGCGCTGCTTTAAACAGTTCGATACCGCGTTGTTTACTGCGGTTGGCAACGACAAGCTTAGCCAAAGAATGATAGCTCGTCTGGATGAGGAAAATTTGAATACCGAGTTTGTTTTCAAACACCCGGATAAAACGCTTGGTCTATACATGATTGAAACCGATGAGTCGGGCGAGCGCAGTTTTTCCTATTGGCGCAATGATTCGGCGGCTAGAAAACTGGTTAACTTTTTAGACGACACGCTAGTAAATGCACTTAATCCTGAAGATGTTATGTTTTTTTCTGGCATTTCGCTTGCGGTTATAGATGAAGATACACGCGAACGATTCTGGGAAATAATAGACACACTCAAGGACCGAGGATTAAAGATTATCTTTGATTCCAATTATCGGCCCAGACTTTGGAGCTGCGTGCAAGAGGCAAAGTATCAATATGAACAAGCTTTAGCTCACGCCGATATGATTCTTCCCAGCGTTGAAGATTTACAGCCTCTGTTTGGCGTAGGCAACCCGGAAGAGCTCGTTGCTTTTTGCCGCTTGTATGACATTGAAGAAATTGTCGTAAAAGATGGCCCAAATTCTGTGCTCAGCTCATATCAGGGGCAGCAGCAATACCATCAAATAATTCCCGTTGAAAAGGTTATCGATACTACGTCGGCAGGCGATGCATTTAATGGCGTATACGTCGGTGCAAGACTGTCAGGCAAATCAGTTGACGAAGCGGTGAAACAAGCCGCGTGTGCCGCTGGCGTGGTTATTCAGTTTGCTGGCGCCATTGTACCTTACGACCACTTTATGAAGGCAATTAAGGCTTAACTACTAACTTCCAACATCTACAAGAGAGACTTTATATGGAACGCTTTTCTCAACTAATAGCGGATCAAACTTTACTTCCCATCATTCAGGCGAACTCACCTGAGGAAGCCGTGAACATAGCGCGAGCAATGGCAAATGCCGGTTTAACGCTCGTTGAAGTGGTTTTACGTACCGAAGCATCTCTGTCTGCCTTGCGCGCGATTAAACAGGAAGTGCCCCAACTCAAGGTCGGTGCAGGAACCATACTTTCAGAGCAAGACCTGAAAAAAGCCTTAGATGCAGGCGCAGACTTTATCGTAACGCCAGCTGTTTCGCCCAAACTATTAACTTTGCTTAATGATTGCAAAGTGCCTGTTCTGCCGGGTGTGTCAAATACTGGTGAAATATTGATGGCTCTGGAAGCCGGTTTTACTGAACAAAAACTATTTCCAGCTGCGCTGGCAGGAGGCGTAAAGTTTTTAAGCGCCATTTCAAGTGTTTTTCAGTCGGTGAAATTTTGTCCTACCGGCGGAGTTAATGCAGCAAATAAAGCTGACTTTTTAGCGCTTTCGAATGTGTTTGCAGTAGGTGGAACCTGGGTTGCACCCAAGCCATGGGTTGAAGACAAAAATTGGGAGGCGGTGACCAAAGCCTGTAGAGAGGCAATCGCTTGAAAGTAGGCCGTGCCCTGCTTGCTACAGCTTCCTTACATTTATTTTACAAATGCATTGTTTTATTAAATTCTTATTGGTAATATCAAAAAATGTTTATTGGTAATAAAATAAAATAACTATTGGATAGCGTTTTATTTAACAATGGCTAGAAAGGTCACTTTATGTCGCTTAAATATCGAATACTACTTTTGTTGTTACTCCTAGGTACGCTGATCTCAGGCGTAACTGTCTTTTCAAAAGTACAGACACAAGATAGGGTGGTGTTGAGGTTAGGCCACGTGGTTGACCTTGAACATGCTGTCCACAAGTCACTGGTTTATTTTAAAGAACAATTGGCAGAGATCTCCGCCGGGCAGTTGCACCTGGAAATATACGCTAGCGGACAGCTTGGCGCTGAACGAGACCTTATTGAGCTACTGCAAGTTGGCAGTTTAGCAATGGCTAAAGTATCGGTGGGTCCTTTAGAGTCGTTCGTACCCGAAATGCAGGTATTTTCTCTTCCTTATGTTTTCGACGATGAAGCGCATTTTTGGAAAGTCGTGAATAGCCCATTAGGTGAAGAGTTGTTGCTGTCGCCTCTTAAAGTCGATCTGCGCGGCGTGGCATTTTTTGACGCAGGCAGCCGCAGTTTTTATACCTGCCCTAAAGCCATATCCTCTCCAAGCGATCTTAAAGGTATGAAAATCCGCACCATGAAGAGCCAGTCGGCCGTTGCGCTGATGCGTGCGCTAGGCGCTTCAGCAACGCCAATAAGCTTCGGCGAACTTTATACGGCGCTACAGCAAGGGGTGGTTGATGGAGCTGAGAATAGTCCAATTACCTATTATAAAGCGCGACACTACGAAATATGTAAAAACTTTACCCTTGATGAACACAACACCATCCCGGGAATTGTCATGTTTAGTGAAAAAGTCTGGCAAACCCTTACGCCTGAGCAACAGAACTGGATAAATGTTGCAATGGAGCGCACGGTTACTTTCCAACGGGCGCTTTGGAAATCAGATACGCAGGTCGCCCTGGATGCGCTTAAAGCGGCTGGAATCAATATTATATATCCAGATAAGGCACCGTTTCAAAAAAGTGTAGAAAACTTTAAAGCAAGTTTTGAGGGCAGTGAAGTGGGTGAAATACTTGATCGTATAGAGGCACTGAAATGAAGTTTTTCAACAAAATATTGGACTGGCTTGATCATTTGTTAAATCGTCTTTTACAGGGTATTTTGATTTTAGTGACGGTTGTGGTCAGTTGGCAGGTTTTCTCTCGCTATGTGCTTAATGCGCCAAGTTCTTTTACTGAAGAGTTAGCGCGATTTTTATTAATTTGGTTAACCCTTCTAGGCTGTGTTTTTGCCTATCGCCACAATTCGCACTTAGGCCTTGATATGGTGTACTCACAGTCATCAGGTGCTATGCGTAAAGTGATGTATCATTTCATTCATGCTTGTGTTGCGTTATTTGCGATTAGCGTAATGATCATCGGTGGCTTTCTGTTAATGAAAATGACAGAAGACTTAGGCCAGTCGTCTCCTGTAATGGGTATCGACATTAGCATTATTTACTTTGTCGTACCTTTAAGCGGCGTCCTTATTTTTATTTATGCAATTCATGCCATTTTAAATCCACATTATGACGCCATTTCCCATGATGATTTTGCGCACGGCACAACCTTTGATGACATTCCAGATAACAACACTAAGAAGAAGGATTAAGCGATGACTATTTTGTTTTTATTGTGTTTGTTCTTTTTGCTGTTGTTTTTAAACGTACCTATTTCGTTTGCCATCGGTTTATCAACACTCCTGTTTTTATTTACGTCAGTGGACTTTTTGCCTGCTGCGACTACTGTAGCGCAGCGTATGACAAATGGGGTGAATAGTTTTGCCTTAATGGCAATTCCATTCTTTATCCTGTCTGGACAAATTATGGCGCAAGGCGGTATTGCCAAGCGTTTGATAAATTGCGCGATGGCTTTGCTTGGCGCCTTACCTGGCGGACTTGCCTTAGTCAATGTGCTTTCATGTACCCTGTTCGGCGCGATTTCTGGGTCAGCCGTAGCTGCAACCTCGGCTATTGGTAGCTTTATGGTGCCGCAAATGAAAAAAGCGGGGTATAGCGCCGAGTTTTCTGCGTCTGTTACAGCTGCTGCTTCTACAACCGGATTGCTCATTCCGCCAAGTAATATTTTGATTATCTATGCAATTGCTAGCGGCGGGGTTTCGATTTCTGCATTATTTTTGGCGGGCTATATTCCCGGCCTTCTGGTAGCCGCTGCCTTGATGGTTTTTTGTGTCATTTACGCCAAACGAAAAGGATTCGCTACTGCTGACCGTTTGCCAATAAAAGTTGTATTAAAGTTTGTCTGGCAAGCTATTCCAAGCCTTGCATTAATATTTATCGTAATGGGCGGTATTATAAGCGGTGTATTTACACCAACGGAAGCAGGCGCGATTGCGGTTATTTATGCACTGGTTTTGGCCGCAGGCTTTTATCGCGAAGTAGACATGCAAAAATTTGGAGAAATCCTTACTAAAACGGTTGAAACAACTGCGATCGTTTTGTTTTTGATTGCCACTTCATCAGCACTTTCCTGGGTGCTTTCATATGAAAATATTCCTCAAGACTTAACTGATACGCTCTTGGCAATCAGTGAAAATCCCTTAATGATTTTATTGATCATCAATCTTATCCTTCTTCTGATTGGTGCATTTATGGATATGACGCCAGCAGTGCTTATCTTTACTCCCATATTTTTGCCAATTGCTGTTTCGCTGGGAATTGATCCGCTTCAATTCGGGATTATGATGATTCTGAATTTATGTATTGGTTTATGTACTCCTCCCGTCGGCGCCATATTGTTCGTCAGTTGTGCTGTATCGAAAACAAAGATAGAAAAGATGCTCAAGCCCATGTTGCCACTATATGTCAGCATGATAATTGTATTACTTATGGTATCGGTCTATGCACCATTTAGTACGTATTTACCCGAACTCCTGGCGCCTTAGGCGGAACCAAACATGAGAGAGAAAAATATGTCTTTAAAAAATAGGGTGGCTATTGTGGCTGGTGGCGGACGTGATATTGGCGCTGCATGCGCATTTGAGTTGGCTGCTCAAGGCGCGAGTGTTGTAATAACTTATCATTCCAGTGCCAATGGCGCGCAAAGCGTTGTCGACAAGATTCAGTCTAATGGTGGGAATGCTATTGCACTGCAAGCTGATCTTACAAAGCCAGAGGACATTGAATTAACGCTATCGAATACCCTTAAGGAATTTGAGAAAATAGATGTCTTGGTGCATGTTTCTGGCGGCCTAATTGCCAGAAAAAAGGTTGTCGAGTCTGAGTTGGAACACTGGCGTGAAGTGATGGACGTTAATCTTACTTCACTGTTTTTGATGAGTCGCGCCGTCATCCCTCACTTAAGTAAAGGTGGCACGATTGTCACTTTTTCATCCCAGGCGGCAAGAGACGGTGGTGGGCCTGGGGCGGTGGCTTACGCTACATCCAAAGGTGCAGTTACTACATTTACTCGCGCCCTTGCAAAAGAGCTGGGTCCCGATATTCGTGTGAATAGCGTCTGTCCTGGGATGATAAAAACAAAGTTTCATGATGATTTTACTAAGGATGAAGTCAGGCATTCAGTGGCCCAGGCGACTGTACTGAAACGAGAAGGTTTAGCTGAAGAGGTGGCCAAAGTTGTTGCATTTTTAGCAAGTGAGGACTCGTCCTACATGACCGGGACAAATGTTGATATAAACGGCGGTTTGGTGTTCTCGTAAGGACGCAATATTACCAATTAATTAAGTATTGGTAATATACGACAAACGGTGTATGCTTTGTGACGGTGTATAAGCCATCTTGCTTCATTAAATAGCATTGAATCACTCGTCGTTACAAATAAAATAAAACAAAAGGCGCATAGCGTTAAAAATCGTATTGTTAAAAATAATACTTTTGAAAAGTAGCGCGTTTAGTTCAGGCAAGATAAGTTTAACGATTGTACACGCATGTTCCCTACTGTAGACGCTAGATAGTAGGACTTGTCGACAAAGGGTATTAAAATGAAAACACGTCGTATGTTTTGGCAGATTGCCGAGAAAATTGAAAACTTAATCGATTCAGGTCTTTATCCGCCTGGAAGTCGCTTGCCACCTGAGCGAGAGCTCGCAGAAACCTTCAATGTAAGCCGTCCCACGATTAGGGAAGCGGTAATTGCTTTGGAAGTAATGCAGCGTGTGGAAGTCAAAACCAGTTCAGGTGTTTATGTCTTGGAAAGCCCTAAAGATAAAGAGCGTGAAACATTAGATAAAGTAAGCGCGTTCGAACTGACACAGGCGCGAGCTTTAGTAGAAGGTGAAGCTGCTGCCTTAGCCGCTATGTCTATTAGCGAAGATGAGCTCGCGGCACTTAAGTCAACACTTGATGCGATGGAATCAGGTATTGGTGCTGAACAAGCAGACAGAGAGTTTCATCTCATCATTTCAAAAGCCACCAAAAATCATGCAATTTTGCTGGCGGTTGAAAAGTTTTGGGAATTAAGAGATACCCTTCCAAATGTGAAAAACGCATACGCTAACGTGTGTAGTCAATCTAACAAAGACAGACTGGACGAGCATAAGGCGATATATGAGGCTTTGAAGAAACATGATTCTCAGCGTGCGCGCGCTTCTATGCATGCTCACTTTAATCGCCTTATTAATGCCTTGTTTGAGATGAGTGAGGCGAAAGCCTTAGAGGAAGTGCGTAAAAAATCAGATGAAACGCGTGGTCGATATTCATTAAGCCATTTAGTTAACTAGTGCGTGTTTATCTTTGTTCATTCATTGTTTTATTAGATTAAAAAAAAGAGCCTCGAATCATTCGAGGCTCCTTTTTTTGTAGGTAGAGGTCCAAAAGCCACAAACCTCACCCGGGCACACAATTAATACTTGTAGCTAACACCAAACGTAATGCGTCTGTCGGTCAAGCCTTGGAAGCAGAGTAAGGCTCCTTCATTTACACAATATTGTTCAACATTGGACTCAGTTAGGTTGACCACTTCTACACCTACATTGAAGTTGTCGTTTACCTCATAACTTACGCTGGCATTAAGCTGTCCTCTGTCGTCCTGAACCACTGGGAAGCCCCATGGGTAACTGCTTGTGCTACCAAAGTCTTCTGAGCGATAAGCTTCTCGCCATGTATAGCGTGCTCTGGCAGAAAAGCCATACTTTTCATAATACAAGGTAAAGTTATAGGCATTTTCGGAAAGGTCTAACAATCCTTGGACGGCAGTGAATTCAGCATCTGGCATTCCAGTTGTTCTGGCAAATACCGAGCTTGCTCGACTGGTAGCCGTATTGACTGCTTCGCCGCCCGAAAACTCCTGTATAGTGTAGTTAGTGAGAATACCGAAGCCCGATGCCCATCCCAGTTCGTCTTCAAATGCTGAAAGATCGTACTGAAACGCTAATTCCAAACCTTTTTGAGTGGTATCTGCAGTATCATTAATAACGGTTTGGGTTGGTACACACACACCTACTCCGCCATCTGGACCAAACACATTGATATCAGCGATTGGGTTAAAAATACCGCCTTGTTCACAAGGTGCTGTGGTGTCTCTAAAGCCAGTTACCGGATCTTCAAAAGGACTGAACTCTTGTTCAACAAAGAGATCTTTACGTTTTTTATAGAAAATACCTGCACTTACCAAACTAGAAGGGGCAAAGTACCACTCTACAGACAAATCAAATGAAGTCACTTCTTCAGGCTCAAGATTCGGATTGCCTATTGCTACCGGCGGGTTAGGGCTCGTACTAAACGTGACAGAAGTTGATAAGTCGTTAAAGTTAGGACGTCTTATGTCTTGTGACCAACCAGCACGAACAATCACATCTTCTGCAACATCAGCAACTACGTTTATGCGAGGTAATAAGAAGCTATAATCACCACCTGTCGTCACTTGTTCAACTAACTCATCGCCATTAGCGTCAGTTGTAATTGAGTTACCGGTGGAGTTCACCTCTGTTTCAATATAGCGAAGACCCGCATTACCTCTGAATATACCCAGTTCAAAGTTGGCTTGTGCGTAGAGTGCGTCAGTTATTTCCTCTATATCAAAAAATCCGCTCACAGTTGAAGACGGCTCGCTTATAGAGCGTGAACCACCATGCGCTGTTATTGCATCATTTAATATGCTTAATACTCTATCAGGATCTGAAGCAACAAGTTCTGGATTGATCAACAAAAAATCCTTGATAAACAAACTGCGGCCATCCGCTGCATCAAAATTATCAGGGCCAGCAGTTAAAACTTCTGCAAATAGGTTGCCGCGGGGACTATCGTCTAAAGTACGCAAACCTACGTTTGAAGTGATTTGATCAGACAAACTCGTTGTTTTGCTATATCGGTAGCCGAAATCGACGGTGGTAATGGGCCCCATGTTTAAGTCATAAATGAAGTCTACTCGAAAGGCATCTTCCCCGTTTTCCGCAATGTTATTGCCGATATTTACGTCGCGTAATACGACGTTTGCCGGATCTAATAGCTGAGCCGATGTCGGCGCATTTGCTTCACCCGAGGCAATACCAAATGCAAGCGAGCCACCACTTAAGTCATAGGCAAAGGGGACTGCGTTATCGTTACCACCACCTGCATCAAGTGGCGTATTTGGATTTATAAAGTTAAGCGTGGTATTGAAACTGGGTGTTGTGGAGTCAGATTCAGAACGAGATACTTCAGCACTGACAAACAATTTATCCCCTTGCCACTCTCCGCCTAAACGAAATATTTTGCTCTTGGTTATACGGGAGTTGGTGTCACTTGAAAATCGTAAATTGGGATCATCATCATCCGTTTCGATATCAACAGGTATAACACCCGTTAGCGCAGCCTGAATGCTACCTAAATCCAATCCGTCAAGAGAGCCAAAATCGACAGTCTCAAAGCTGTCGGGAACTGAAATGCCGCTTAAGGCGCTTACCCCTGAAGCTTGAACGCGCGAGCTCTCCTGCCGTCTTTCCTGATCATTGATAATTGTGTCGAAGTAGAACTTGGTATTACTATTGGGCGCCCACTCAAATGAACCTGAAAAATTTACCGTTTCGTATTCAAAATTGTCATAGTCCTGATTAATAAATTGAATAGGTAAAAAGTCAAACTCTTGCGCGCTGGGAAGTTCGCTATCAGAGGCAACAATATTGTCTCTATCTGCTCGTGGTCTGAAAGCTGTGACGTCCTGTTCAGCATAACTTGCACTTAATACTACGCCAAATTCACCGTTATTCGTGTCCCAGGTTTCGCCAAATGCACCAGAAATCCGTGGAGTAACGCTGTCGGTTGATAAACTACTATCTTAACCTTGTATACGAAAGGCAGCAAGAGTGTCTGAAAGCTGCAGAGGGCGAATCGTTCGAAGATTTATTGTTGCACCAACAGAGCCTTCAATGGTTTTAGCTTCAGGCGCTTTAATAACTTCAACTGCAGAAATAATGGCGGCAGATACGTCTTCAAAATCTATCCCGCCACGACCGGCACCTGAGCCTACGGTTGAGACGCCGTTTATTTCGGTTCGGTTTGCGTTAGTGCCCCGGATTTGAACGCCAGTACCCACGCCTGCTTCACGCGTGATTTGTATACCTGTAACGTTTTCAAGCACTTCCGCAAGGTTTTGATCGGGTAATTTTCCAATATCTTCTGCCTGTATGACCTCAATAAGATTATCAGAAGATCGTTTCTCGGCAAGCGCTCCTGTAAGTGATGCTCTGATGCCGGATACCTCAACGACTTCGACCTCGTCTGAGTTTTGCTGGCTTTCCTGCGCAACTACTATTGAGGTATGCGCCATAGATGCGGCTAATATACCTAAAGTGATTTTTGATAGTTTGTGTCCCATAATTGATTCCTGTGTGTGTCAAATCAAAGTTAAAAGAAATACATCTTGGCAATAAAGTTTACAATCAATTTACTATATACTTACAATTTAATAGTCAAAGGTCAACCTTTTGGTAAGTAATAAATTTTAATATTGTTAGGTAATATGGTCTTATACACATTCGTAAATGTGTTGTTTGATTAAATTTCCATTCAAAATCAGTAGCTTGGGTTTAAGCGCTTTATACTGCTACGCTCAAATTATAATCAATAATATTCATTATTTTATGTGTTTATTCTCCAAAAACTCACCTGATTAAGCTAATTTTTGACAAGAAATGAAATACTTTTAATTAAATTGGTTAACAATTTGGTTTTATCTTGTTTCTATTTAGTGCGGGTGAATTGTATTTTAACTTCAGGAAAAAAGTCCTTGAAAGCGAGCCTGATATAAAAAATTGAGTCGAGACAAACGCGCTTCATTGCTCCATAATACGAATCTGAACTTTAGAAATTTAATCTGTATTGGCAACCTCGTGGCAAAATCTTCTCAAGACAATATTGAAAAACTGAATATCCCGCCGCATAGCATTGAAGCTGAGCAGTCTGTGTTGGGCTCTTTGATGATTTCTCCTGATGCATGGGACAAAGTGGCGGATTTATTGATTGAGTCTGACTTTTACAACCGTTCGCACCGAGTGATATTTGCTGCTATTTTACGTCTAATTGGTGCAAACGAATCTGTTGACACGGTAACGGTTAAGGATAATCTTGCCAAACACAATCAGTTGGAAGATGCCGGTGGTTTTGCGTACTTAATTGAGCTGGCGAAAAATACCCCAAGTGCGGCCAATGTTGCCGCCTATGCAAGCAGTATTCGCGAAAAAGCCATTGTAAGAGAAGTCATCGGCGTAGCGCACGACATTGCAGAAGTCGGCTATAACCCGGAAGGACGAGACAGTAAAGAGGTCCTTGACCTTGCTGAAAGCAAGGTATTCGAAATTGCCGAAAAACGCACCGCGGCTGGAGAAGGCCCGGTAGATGTTAAAAGCGTTTTGAAGAAAACGGTAGACCGCCTTGATGAGTTAGTTAAACAAGACGCTGACGTTACCGGTGTATCAACTGGCTTTCACGACCTGGATAAAAAAACCAGTGGCCTGCAGCCATCGGACTTAATCATTGTCGCTGCAAGGCCATCGATGGGAAAATGCATTGCTGCTGAATCACAGTTAGTGGATCCTTGCACTGGCGCGATCAAAACTATTGAAGAAATGGTTGAGAAACAGAATGGCGAAGTGTTATCGCTGAATGACAGTTTCAAAATCAAACGCAATAACGCTTCGAATTTTGTTAACGACGGTAAAAAGCCGGTTTTTCGGGTGACTACTGCTCTTGGGCGCAAAATTGAGACTACTTTGACTCATCCGTTTCTTACTGGAACGGGTTGGAGAGCGCTTGAAGAGTTGCGCGAGGGAGAGCAAATCGCTGTACCGAGAAAACTCGATATCTTCGGCAAGACACACGCTCCAGAACATGCAGTTAAAGCGATTGCCTATTTTATTAGTGATGGTGGTACAACGCAGTCAAGCCCTTTATTTACCAATACAAATGAAAGGATCGTTAAAGATTTCACTGAAGCTATGGAAATGTTTGATGGCGTGCGCGTTCGCTCAGTCAATTCTGATAATCGAGCTCCAAGTTATCGAGCATCTGCAAAATCTGGAGATATTGCTTCTGTTAAACACTATTTCTCGAACGTGTTAAATGAGATGTTGAACGAGTTAAAAATTAGCGGAAAAGCGCTGGCCAAATATTTGAACTTAAGGCCATCTACAATCAGCCAGTGGCGAAATTCTGTTGCCTTGCCCTTACCTCAAAGCTATGAGGCACTCAGTGCTCATTTGGGAGCGGACTTTGAGCAAAGAACGCGTGGCTGCTTTTATCAAAGTACGCAACGTTTCAACTCCCTTACCAGTTATTTAAAAGAAGTGGGTTTGTGGGGTAAACACGCACATCAAAAAGTGTTACCTGATTGCCTTTTTACCCTGAAAAAGGAATTAGTTGCGCTTTGTCTGAACCGAATGTTCGCATGCGACGGTGGCATTTATTTAAGTAAAACTGGTCAAGTGAGAGCAAGTTATGCGACAGCAAGTGAAACACTCGCTTATCAGGTGCAGCATCTTCTTTTGCGGTTTGGCATATTAAGTAAGCTTCGTAAAAAAAAGCCATTTAAAAAAACGCTACGCGAAGATAAAGCTAATACAGACGGGGCGCTTTCTCTGCATTCACAAACGGTACTATCGACAAGTAACGAATGTGATCTTTACGTATCTCATGCTCAATATGAGGTAGAAATTCTTCATTCCCCCAGTTTGCATATATTTATTCAAGAAATTGGTATGCACGGTAAAGAGGCAAGAATTAACGAATGTCGAGAATTGCTCAGCAATAAAAAACATCACTCGAATGTAGATAGCCTGCCAGATTCCGTCGTGGATTACATCCTGACTCTAAAAGGTACAAAAAGCTGGTCATCGATTTTCGCTCATGCTGGAATTGCATTTCCAAAAGGCTTCAATCCGCACTTTTCAGACAAAACAAGGCGCCGTATATCTCGAGAACGAGTCAAACTCTTTGCCGAATTATTCAAGGATGAGTATTTAAGAGCTTTGGCTGAGTCTGATGTATATTGGGATACAATCAAAAAGATTGAATATGTTGGTTATAAGCAAGTTTATGATTTAACAGTACCGGGAGAGCACAATTTTATCGCGCAAGATATTTGTGTGCACAACACAACCTTTGCAATGAACCTCTGCGAAAACGCAATGATGATGCAAGACAAGCCGGTGCTTGTGTTTAGTCTGGAAATGCCGGCTGAACAAATAATGATGAGGATGCTGGCCTCGCTTAGTCGGGTAAATCAAACAAAAATTCGTACTGCAAAACTTGATGATACTGACTGGGTAAAGCTACAGCAAACCATGCAAAGCCTGCATGAAAAAGATAATTTGTTTATCGACGATAGTTCTGGCCTGACGCCAATGGAGCTTCGGACGCGGGCGCGAAAACTTGCTCGGGAGCGTGGCGGTATATCACTCATTATGGTGGATTATCTTCAATTGATGCGAGTGCCGAGTTTATCTGATAACCGGACCTTGGAGATTGCAGAGATATCGCGCTCATTAAAAGCGCTTGCCAAAGAGCTTGAAGTGCCTGTTGTTGCCTTATCTCAGTTAAATCGTGGTCTTGAGCAGCGTAGCGATAAACGTCCGATCAACTCAGACCTTCGTGAATCTGGCTCTATTGAGCAGGATGCTGACCTTATCATGTTTATCTATCGCGATGAGGTATATCATGAGAATAGCGAATACAAAGGCATTGCAGAAATTATCATTGGTAAGCAGCGTAATGGTCCTATTGGTACATCTCGCTTGACTTTCCAAGGTCAGTTTTCACGCTTTGATAACTATGCCGGACCAGATTTTGCCGACGAATATTAATGAATCGGAATAAATGTTAGTAGCCAAAACTACTTATAGCATTTTGTTAGATCTCCTACAATTGAAGTAGACCTTATGCTGCACATAGTTTAGCTTATAGGCTTCTTTTAAAAGGAAGCTCTGACTATGGTTAATATTTCAAGTTCTCTTGCAGTAGCATTACGCACCCTATCCGCCTTTTCACTTTTTTTCGTTTTAGGCTTTGCGTTTGCCAGCCAGGCCAAAGACCCGCCCTATATTGAAATTCTTGACGACAAAGCCTTAAAGATTGTGGATGCAAATGCTGAGTTTAAGGTATTGGGTAGCGGCTATTCGTGGTCAGAAGGACCTGTGTGGGTCGAAGACGGTGGCTATCTGCTTTTTTCCGATGTGCCTGAAAACACTATTTATCAATATCGCCCAGGTCAGGAGGTTACGCCGTATTTAACACCTTCTGGCGCGACAGGTATCGATGAAAACGATTCGTCACAGGGTGCTAATGGGCTTTTAATAAACGATAAGGGGCAACTGGTAATTATGCAGCATGGCGACCGTCGGGTAGCAATAATGGATAGTGGCCTTGATGCACCTGCAGATAAGTTTATTTCTCTTGCATCCACTTTTGATGGAAAGCGATTTAACAGCCCAAATGATGCAATTTTTCATAGTAACGGCGATTTATATTTTACCGATCCGCCTTATGGCTTAAAAGACAGAGAAAAAGATCGTCAACTAGATTTTGACGGAATTTTTCGTGTAACAGCTGACGGTACCGTGATATTAGAAGATGATTCAGTCCGCTATCCTAACGGAATTGTACTTACCAACGATGAACAGCGAATGATAGTGGCTGCATCCGATAGGGAGAATGCTAGTTGGTATCAATACGATGTTGCAGACGATGGAAGCCTGCTTAATAAACGGGTGTTTTATGATGTTTCTGACTTGGCTGGTAAACCGGGAGAACAAGGATTACCAGATGGGATGGTTGTTCACTCAAGCGGTCATATCTTTGCGACTGGTCCAGGTGGGGTATATCTATTCACGGAAGATGGTGAACTATTGGCTAAATACAGAACAGGAAAGGCGACCGCTAATGTCACTCTGTCAGCAGATGAGAAACACCTGTACATGACTGCGCACGATCAATTAATGTCCATTGCCTTAAAGTAAATGAAAAGCAATAAAAAACCGCCGGACAATGAAATTGAGCGGCGGTTTTTGTTAATTAAATTACCCGATTAACGAGTAACTTTTTCTTGTATTGTTGCTTCAACTTTCGCTTCAATACGACGGTTCAAACGATGTGCTTCAGCGGTATTTTCTGTGAATTTTAATCGTGTTTCACCGTAGCCAATCGCACTTAGTCGGCTTGGATCAATACCGTATTCTTCTACCAGCATTTTAAGCGCTGCCTGAGCACGTTTTTCAGAAAGCATTTGATTGTATTCTGTTGTGCCCACCGCTGAAGTGTGACCTTCAATAACAGCGTTAGTGTTAGGGTATTCACGCATAAACTCAACAAACTCTTTCACCATTTCAGTTTCATGGTCTTCAATTACGCTTGAGTTATTGGCGAACAAGATGTCCAGTTCAACAAAGATTTCTTCTTCAGCGTAAAGCGTACAGCCTTTGTCATCGACCTGATCGGTACTTGGTGTGTCAGGGCATTCGTCGTTTGCATCAACCACTCCATCACCATCAGCGTCTTTAAATTCGCAACCACGCGCATCAACTTCAACACCAGCTGGTGTGCGCGGACATTGATCAAGACTATTAATAACGCCATCACCGTCAAGGTCAATATTACAGCCTGTGGCATCAACGGTTGCTCCTGGAGCGGTGTCTGGGCAACGATCAACGGCATCATAAACACCATCACCGTCTGTATCAGGCTGACTTCTTGGTGCACTTGAAGCACCAAAAACGTACGCAAGACCAAGTTTCAAACTAAACTCGTTGTAACCTTGACCAAAATCATAATACGTAGCCGCTTCGGTGATAACTCGCCAGTTTTCGCTCGTGTTCCAGTGCTTACCCACACCTAAGCTAGCCATACGATAGCTGTCTGTCAAAGACTGCTCACGCACACCACCAAACAGGTAAGCAACATCATCTTCAAGGAAGTACATCATGTCAGCTCCAAGCATGGTGCCGTCGTCGGCAAGCGCACTTCGATTGTTGTCATCTTTATCAATTAACACGCGTGACAACTCGAAACGAATGGCCCAGGAGGGGTCAAATCTAAATCCAACTTCAGCACCAAAACCTCTACCGTCTTCTAGACCGCCTACAGGTTCAGGTTTTTCTGAGTCAGCATTATAATATTGCGCAAAACCACCAACCCAGCTTTCATACGCTGGCCCATCGGTAGATTCTTGAGCAATTGAGAGATTGGATACACCTGCAGTCGCAAGTGCAACAGCTAGCGCTAATTTCTTCATGGTAATAACATCCTTTTTTTGCAGATTTATATTTTTGTGAATTTTAACTAATTAAAAGCTTTATGAGCGCACAGGCGTTTGTCACTTTAATCAGCCATCAAAGCATATTTCTAAGTATGCATTTCCCTGCGAGCTGGAAAACGGTAATATTATTTTTGGCCCTTCTACTTTATGTTGAATCAGGTGTTCTACTCCTGAAACAATCACAGGCGTGGCCATTTCAAATTCATAACCCTGTTCAGATAAATGACCTTTAGCGCTTCCACAGATCATGTTGGTGATTTCACCTACCATATCGCAGACGCTGTCATTTAGCTCTTGAACATCTTCTGCCAGCATATTTTTCATCATGGCAAACGATAGGTCCTTTTCTAAACTTATTGCCATAGAGCCTCTAACCTGGGGGCCCACCATTCCAATTATACCAGATACTTCGCCACGCGATACAGCATCTTTTTTCAGTGCTGGCTGCAACACATCTAAATCGATACTCGCCATCATCGCCATCACTTGCTTCATTGAGACGATGAACGGATTAATAAAAGCAACATTCATTTAGGCGATTTTGTCTCGACAAAGTTTGCAGCGACCGTGAGCTTCGATGGTTTGGGTCATAATTTCAAAGGAATTTTGTTCCGCCTGAGCCTCAAGCGTCTCTTTAACACCTTGAGACTGTATTTCTTGTACGTCGCCGCAATCGTCGCAGATTAAAAACTGAACGGGATGTGAGCAACCAAAGTGATGACACGCCATAAACGTGTTATTCGATTCAACTTTATGGACTAAGCCTAGTTCCAAAAAGAAGTCGAGTGCGCGATAAACTGTGGGAGGTTTAGCATTATCTTCAACCGCCTTTAATTTATCGAGCAAATCATAAGCGCCTATTGAAGAATCTTCCTTTAACAGGATCTCATAAACTCTCGCCCGCAAAGGAGTAAACCTTACGCCTTTTTGTTCACAATAATCTTTTGCTTTTTCAAAGATTCCTTGTTTTTCTTTAGAGAGTGCAACTGACAAGCTCAAGCATCCTGTTAAAGTACAAATTTAGTTCCCTGAAGTATACCATCGCTTCATTTGTGAACAAGACGCAAAACGCGTAAAGTGCGCACAGCTATTTATAAATGGCTTTTTTCTGGCAGTTTAAGAGTGTGTTATGCAAAAAACTTTGTTTGTTTTTTCTGAAAATCACTGGCTCGTTCCGGCGAATTTGAATTTTCAAAATCTTTTTAATGCGTTAAAACCTGATGAATTTACAGACATCGACGCAAGCGACAGCGATCATATTGCCTTTGAAAAAGACAATGGCTTTCATCATCATTTTGTTGACTTGCACAATAATCCGGTGGACAGCGCGAAATATGTAAAAACATCTATTCGTGAGGCGCTATACCTAATAGACGAAGCGAACTTCAAATATCTTGCAAAAGCCTGGCAGTACGCACAATTTTTAAGACATCATCAGTTTTGCGGCCAGTGCGGTGCGCGGATGCAGCAAGTTCAATGGGAAATGGCGATGCATTGTCATAAGTGTCATCACCGTGTATATCCAAGAGTCTCTCCCTGCATAATTGTTGCTGTACGTCGCGATAATAAAATCCTGTTAGCACAAGGCGTTCGTCATCAAAGCACAGGCTTTTTTTCTACCTTGGCGGGATTTGTCGAAAGCGGTGAATCATTGGAGCACGCTGTGCATCGCGAAATTAAGGAAGAAGTGGGTATCGAGGTAAAAAACCTAGAGTACTTTGGCAGTCAGGCATGGCCGTTTCCACATTCGCTAATGGTTGGCTTTTTAGCAGAATACGCAGGGGGTGAGCTGGTGCTTGAAGAAAAAGAAATACTTGCTGCCGATTATTTCGATATTGACGCCTTACCAAAGGTGCCGCCAAAACTTTCCATCGCAGGGCGCCTGATTGAAGAAACTGTCAAAAGAATCGAGAAAATGCATCAAAATTGACGTATCCTTTGCGAAATTTCCCAAATGCCCAACTTTTAGAAAGTAAAATATTCGAGTATTAAATGAAGCCATTGAAAAACGACCGTTATTTACGCGCCCTTTTAAAACAACCAGTTGATGTCACCCCTGTTTGGATGATGAGACAAGCCGGGCGATATTTGCCAGAGTATAAAGCCACAAGAGCCCAAGCGGGTGATTTTATGGCGCTTTGCACTAATCCCGAGCTGGCCTGCGAAGTAACACTCCAACCTTTACGTCGTTTCAAGCTGGACGCTGCCATTTTGTTTTCAGATATTCTTACTATTCCTGATGCCATGGGCTTAGGTCTATACTTTGAAACGGGAGAAGGGCCCAAGTTTCAACACCCTGTTGCTTCTCATCGGGATGTAGAGAATTTACCTATTCCCGATCCTGAACTTGGCTTGGGTTATGTGATGGATGCAGTTCGCACCATTCGTAAAAACCTTGAGGGCGAAGTGCCCCTAATCGGCTTTTCAGGCAGTCCCTGGACCTTGGCCACCTACATGGTAGAAGGGGGCTCAAGCAAAGCCTTCACCAAAATCAAAAAAATGGCCTTTGCAGAGCCTAAAACGCTGCATCTGTTGCTTGATAAACTGGCAGATTCCGTCATCCTCTATCTCAACGCGCAAATCGCTGCTGGCGCGCAGTCCGTTATGATTTTTGATACTTGGGGCGGTGTGCTTTGTCCTCGTGACTATAAATTATTTTCGTTGCAGTATATGGAAAAAATTGTTGCTGGCCTGACGCGTGAATATGAAGGAGCGCGCATCCCCGTTACTTTATTTACAAAAAACGGGGGAATGTGGCTTGAATCGATTGCGGCAACCGGTTGTGATGCTGTAGGACTGGATTGGACCATTGATATTGCCGATGCAAAAGCACGAGTCGGCGATAAGGTTGCGCTTCAAGGCAACATGGATCCCAGCATTCTATACGCGCCTAAAGAACGTATTGAACAAGAAGTTGCCGATATACTGGCAGGCTTTGGTGAAGGTGAAGGGCATGTGTTTAATTTAGGCCATGGCATTCACCTTGATGTGCCCCCTGAGCACGCAGGATATTTTGTTGAGGCGGTTCATAAGCTTTCAAAACCCTATCATAAATAAGTTCGCCACATTAAATAAAAAGACCAGTGTAATCTATGCACTGGCCGTATTACATGTTGTAAAGCGATAAAATTTGTTGCCCTTACTAAGCGCTCTTTTTTAGCAACTCTGGTAAGTTACGTAGGTGTCTTGTTTTTGATAGACTGTTCTGACCGTTTCCGAGCCATCGGGATGGCGAATAATGATTACGGCAACCGCTACATAACTACTATTTTTAAAGTTTGCTGGTTCACATCTTACAGGCACGAAACTACCTCCAGCAACCAACTTCGCTTCAATTAAACTCCCGTGTTGAGAGACGCCTGTTTGTTTTGCGTCAGCAAATGTACGGCCTTCAGATGTAATTGATGCGTCTTCATTTAATACTACACTTACCGCACCTTCATCTACCTCTACATTTAATGCTAATACCGAACCATCAGCAAAATTCATAACCACATTGAACGAAGCTAGTTCGTTTAAATTTGTCAAATCTATGTCAAGCGGTACTACTATATCTATGACCGACTCAAGTTTAGTTAAAGATGAGATCAATCCGAAAAATGTAGCATTGTCTTGAACACCTTCTCTTATGTCTCGAACCAGATCACCTGCGCAATTTCTTTCTGTTTCTCGATAATCAAGCGCGGTCAAACAAGTGCTTGCGGAACGAGGCACAATTGAGCTGCGTTCACCATGGGCGTTGGTCATCGTTCCGGTTGAACTAATGCTTAAATTATACATTTTCTGAACGTCGTTTCTAAGTCGAGCAACATTGGCAAACTCTTCAGTGACGTCACGCTCTGCATCACTGGGTTCAATTTCTCTCGCCGATTTACTTCCTGGAAGAATCAGGCTGCCGAAGGAATTATATACGTTTGGCGAAATTGTAATTTCATATTTTATGGTTTGCTCGTTATCAACATCAAAAAAGGTAAAGTAATCACGCCTTGTCTGAACATCGAAATCTCCACCAATACATGTGGGTCCATGGTCGCAGCTTGAATATTCACTATGGATGGCGCTGGCAGCCAGGGCTTTATTTTTGAAGTTTTGCGGGCAAGGGCTAAAAGCATTTCCAAGCTTACTTGAACATACCTCAGCTCTTTCATCACCAAGAATGCTTGCGCTACTATCAAACGCAAACGAAAAAGTAAAAAGAAACGCTGCAGTCAAAATTAATCTTAATTCCATATTAAATATCCTATCTTTATTTTTACAAATAACAACTTGTGTTGAAGTCCTTGCAACGGAATTATTGTTTTCAACAATCACTTACTTAATTCGACTTCAACGTAAATACGCTATCAACCCCCCCCCCCCTCAAATTGTCAATTAGTGGCACTTAGCGGTAATTAGCTTTAGTTTGAATTTGTGCAATCAATGATTGCCGTGTATTTCTGAAACTAAAATCATAAGCTTGAGCGACATCTAACTATCGTTACCGAATATCGAGCTTTTCATGCATACTTTTAAGAATCTTTACCCGCGCGTCTCGTTATCTAATAAAATGCTTGTTGGGACTATGCTAATAATTTCAACTGGTCTGTATGGCTGTAGCGGAAGTGATTCAGAGACAGAAGTAGTTCCTCCTGAAGAATCAAGTCCTCCCCCACCTGCGCCTCCACCCGATCCGCCGCCCTCTCCTGCGCCAACAAGTTCACGCTTGAAAAACATAGAATATGATTTTGACAATAACGGCGTGTTTGAAGGCTTACTTACTCTGGAATACGACGACTCAGGCCGCATTGCAGGGGCTATTTATACTTACACCGATGATGGTACAGAGGATGCGAAATTTGAATCATTTTCTCTAGCGTCTTTCACTCCTGGTGATGAGTCAACTGAACATGAAGAGTTTTACGAAGTTGATGATGAAAACAGAGTAACAGAATACCGAATCGTATCTGAAGGCGGGAATCCTGTTTCTGTTTTTGCCGCAAGCTATTCTGCTGATTTTATTTTAGATAGTGCGGATACCTCTTTCAGCAACACTGGCATCTCGCCTGCGATCGTACTCAATTTGAGCACCAGTTTTGATTATACTTCAGGCAGGCTTGATGGATGGGAACAAACCGATAATGCCGATGGGACAGTTTTCGATAGTCTTTCTTTTACCTATTTAGCTGATGGACGGCTAGGTTCGATGCTTAACGGTGATGGAGATATTACTGAACTAAGCTGGACGGGTGAAAACAGGATCGCAAAACAGGAGACAACATCGGATGATGGTGAATTCCTGGGCATGGTCGAATATCGCTATGAAGAGGGACTTTTGGTTCAGGAAGCGCACGAAATTATTCCTTTACCAGGCAGGACTTTTACGCGCTACGACTTTATTTATACCTATGATGATACAGACAGAATAGCTCAACAAAACGTTGACTTGGGAGCAGATGGGAGTATCGAAGCAGTCGTGCTATTTGAGATGGAAGAAGCGCCCTGTGTACAAATGGTTTTTTGGATTAATAATCTGATTGACCCTTTTTTAGCTTTTGACGCAGAAAAAAGCCTACTGATGCCGGCTTCTGGTTGGGGCTTGCCCAGAAGTTGTCATATTGAGCAATAAACCGGTATTAGGCAGAATTTACTTCATGGCTTGTTAAGCGAAGGGTAAGCACAACAACAATGACTTTTGCAGAAAATGTTAAGCATTTGCATTATTGGCTTTTTTTATAATTCTTACCAAGCGTGCCTGTTGGCGCGTAAGCAGATTTGGTTGAATTGACGGGCTCTGCTTTTTTTTCTGGCGGGAAAGAGCCCAGGCAAAGTGCTCAGTTAATGTGGCATCGTCCGTTTCGTCCAAACGCTTTAGAAGAAGTGAAATAATCTTCTCGCTGTAAGGTGCGTTACCCAATGCAACGGAAAGATTCCTGAGCCATTTTTTATAGCCAATGCGACGAATAGGGCTGCCTTCTGTTTCTTTTAAAAATTGCGCTTCAGTCCATGAAAATAATTCAATCAGACTGGCGCCTTCAAGCGCCGATCTTGGCGTGAAGTCATCTTCTTCCGTATAGGGGGCGTATCGATTGTAAGGACACACTAACTGACAATCATCGCAGCCGTAAATACGATTCCCCATTGCTTCTCTGAATTGCTCATCAATTGGGCCATCATGCTCGATAGTGAGATAAGAGATGCAGCGTTTTGCGTCAATCTGATAGGGAGCAACAATAGCATCTGTAGGACATATCGAAATACAGGCAGTGCACGAACCACAGCCTTTTGTTTCAATTGGCGAATCAACAGGCAAGGGAATGTTGACAAAAAGCTCTCCTAAAAAAAACCAGGAGCCGTCCTTATCATCTATGGTAAGTGTATGCTTGCCTGTCCAGCCAATTCCGGCTTTTTCAGCCACAGCATGTTCCAATACAGGGGCTGAATCCACAAAAGGACGGTAATTTAAATTTTCGCAATAGAACTTAATTTTCTCAGCAAGTTGCTTGAGGCGTTTACGCATCACTTTATGATAGTCTCGACCAAGGGCATATCGCGAGATGTAGGCGGTGTTAGGGTCGCCTAAGTCCTTCGCAAAATCAGGTTTTTTGGGCAGATAATTCATTCTCACACTAATAATCCGAAGTGTGCCTGGCAGGAGCAAATCGGGCGATAAGCGTTTGTCCATATTACGTTCAAAAAAAGACATACTGCCGTGATAGTCGTTTTCAAGCCAGTTTTTCAAGGCTTGTTCGTGTTGACTCACGTCAATATCAGCGATGCCAATGCCCTGAAAGCCTAGCGATTTAGCCCAAGCCTTGATATTGTTTGCTAATTGTACGTAATCTATTGACTGCATTGGCTTTAAGCTCACAAAAGGAAAATTATTTCATGTTAGAAAAAAACGCCAGCTTGAGTTTAACACAAAAACTTTACCGGGCTGACCAGGTTCGTCAGCATGAAAAACAAGCCGCAGAAGCAATGGGGCTGGATTTATATGCGCTGATGCAACGCGCCGGTAAAGCGGTTTTTGAACAATCGGTTCAGCTATTGCCCAATATTGATAACTATCTGGTGCTGGTAGGCGTTGGACATAATGCAGGCGACGGTTATGTTGCGGCACTTCACGCTGTAAAAGCTGGAAAAAACGTCGTGCTTTGCGCAGTTGAGCCTGATAGGGAAGTGCAGGGAGATGTTGCTAAAGCTCGTGAGGCATTCGAGCAAAATGGCGGCAAAGTTGAACATTTTTCCAGCGAATTATTAGATAAAGCTGAAGTGGTTATCGATGCACTTTTAGGGACAGGTATCAATGGTGTCATACGAGCAGAATTTGCTGAAGTCATCGATACGATAAACGATTCAAAATTGCCTGTTGTCAGCGTGGATATTCCAAGCGGACTCTGTGGAGATACTGGCGAGTCGCTGGGCAGATGCATCCAGGCTGACGTGACGGTGACCTTCGTAGGCATCAAACTTGGCTTGACCACAGGGGCTGGAAAACAGTTTTGCGGAAAGCTTGTGTTTGAAGATCTGGGTATTGGCAAGGCATTTGCGAAAATTGCGAGAAGTGATGCAACTGCGCTTGATATTAAGCACTTTAAAGGTTTGGCGCCAAGGCCGGTTAATACTCACAAAGGAAATCATGGCCGTTTACTATGCATTGGCGGGAATGCAGGTATGTCGGGCGCAATTCGTCTTGCAAGCGAGTCTGCACTGCGCACTGGGGCAGGTATGGTAAAAGTGTTTGCTCATCAGAACTCACTTGTACAAATTAGTGCGGGCAGACCGGAACTTATGGTCATAAGTGACGGTCTAGATGAGGCGCTTGAGTGGGCCAGTTGCATCGCCATCGGGCCTGGATTGGGAACAGATGCGTGGGCAAAAGGGGTCTTTGATAAAGTCATGGATTACTGTCAGCATCATCCCAAACCGATAGTGGTTGACGCTGATGCACTTAACTTAAAAGCGGTGAATACACGTTTTGTTTCCTTGAGTGACTGCATAATAACGCCACATAGCGGAGAAGCCGCTCGATTGTTAAATGTGTCTATTGAAGATGTAGAGTCCAATCGCTTTAACTTTGCCCGTCAGTGCGCCGAGCGGTATGACGCAACTTGTGTACTAAAGGGAGCCGGTAGTATTGTCGATAATCAGCAGCATTCCTGGGTGTGTCGACACGGCAATCCCGGCATGGCTACAGCCGGAATGGGAGATGTGCTTACCGGTGTACTTAGTTCCCTTTTGGCGCAGGGTTTAACGACCGATATGGCCTGTCAATTTGGCGTTTCCATTCATGCAAAAGCAGGTGATATCATTGCTGAAAAGTATGGTCAACGAGGTTTGCTACCTAGTGACCTGTTCGAAACCATCAGAGTATTAGTAAACGAATGACAAGTGAATTGGAAAATATGTCCCTATCAGACACCGCTGCTGATAAAACTTTTGTGACAAACAAAGTAATTTGCAACAGCGAAGCAGATACGCAAATTCTTGCTGAACATTTTGCCGGGCAAGCAAAAGCAAATGGTTTGGGTGGGCTTGTCTTTTTTCTGGAAGGCGATTTAGGGGCGGGTAAAACAACCTTCAGCCGCTCGTTTTTGCAGGCAATGGGTCATCAAGGGAGTGTTAAAAGTCCTACCTACACCTTGGTTGAACCATACAAAATCGGAGATGTTGATATCTTTCATTTCGATTTGTACCGCTTGGCTGACCCGGAAGAGCTGGAGTTTATGGGGATAAGGGATTATTTCAGTGCGTCAACCCTGTGTTTAATAGAGTGGCCAGAAAAGGCCTCTGTTCTATTGCCAAGCCCTGACCTAGTCATTAAGATAGCAATAGCAGAAAATGGTCGTGTTTTTACACTGCATGCATGCAGCACTGTAGCGCAAAAATGGCTTGAGTTTTTGCCTGAGACATTGCACATAACCCAAGTGCAATCTAGGTCTACGCTTTAACATACACGCCAACGCGGAGTTAGTAAATTAAGATGAATTGCAACGCAAGACCAGTTGAGCTTAATGTCACTCAAAGAGCGATAGCCTCAGTGACCATTACAATTGCGCTAAGACTGACTGCAAACGTCTTATTTTCTGTACTGTTTTTTTTAGGCCTTATGGCCAGCTTCAACGCTCAAGCTGATAGAATTGAGGAAGTGCGATTTGCGCAGGTCGATGATACTAGCAGACTTGTTCTAGAACTGAGTAAGCCCCCGCAATTTACTTACTTTACTTTGACCAATCCGCATCGATTGGTGATTGACCTTCAGGGTGTGGATAATAGTTACTCATTTAAAAATCTTCAGTTAAACAGTCCATCGGCTGGGGCCGCCAGTAATATTTCTAAAGTGCGCCACTCTACGCCTAAAACAAAAAGTGATACGCGTTTAGTCATCGAAACGCGGAAAAAATTGGAACCCAACATATTTACGCTTGATGCAGCAGACGGCTTTGCTCATCGATTGGTGATTGAACTGATTGACCCGAACTATACAGCGCCCGCTCAGGTGGTAAACAGTTCGCAACCCAACCGGGATAAAGATATCATTATTGTCATTGATCCAGGGCATGGTGGTGTTGATCCGGGCTCTGTGGGACCTGCGGGAACCTACGAAAAGCACATTACACTCTCGATCGCAAAAATGTTGGCAAGCAGGGTCAACGCAGAACCGGGATTAAAAGCCATTTTAACACGCAACGGTGATTACTATATTTCGCCAAATGATCGCCCCAAGTTGGCGGCAAAAAACAATGCTGATTTGTTAATTTCAATACATGCCGATGCGTTTACGACGCCTCAACCAAGAGGTGGTTCGGTATGGGTACTTTCAAAAGGGCGGGCAGACAGTGAATTGGGTCGCTTACTTGAGCAAACAGAGCGTAGTTCGGAGCTTCTGGGGCCTGCTGCCGATGTTATCGAAGATAGAGATACCGAACGATATTTTGCTGAAACAATCCTTAATATGTCGATGGATTTATTTCGTTCCAGTAGCTATGAGCTAAGTAATAAAGTTATCGATGAGATGAAAGAGGTGACAAAAATGCATAAACGCACGCCGCAAAGTGCCAGTTTTGCTGTGCTCACCGCACCTGAAATGCCATCAATATTAGTGGAAGTGGGCTTTATTTCTAATCCGCAGGAAGAGAAGAACCTGAATTGGAAAGAGTTCAGAGAGCGTTTGGCCGATGCCATGTTTGAATCGATAAAATCATTCTTCAAAAAAACACCGCCTGATGGAACCTTGTGGGCTCAATGGAAGCAAAGCGCGCCGCAGCAACACAGAGTGGCAAGCGGTGAATCGCTCTCGCTTTTAGCACAGCGCTATGGCGTGACGGTCAGTAGTATAAAATCTGAAAACAACCTGCGTTCCGATTTGGTAAGAGTGGGGCAAGTACTCACTATCCCCAGTTCCTGACATGACCATTATAAAAAAAAGCTCAGCTAAACCTGAAAACGCCAAGCCTGATCGGCCTATTCAAATTTTACCTCCTCAGCTTGCCAACCAAATTGCGGCGGGCGAGGTGGTCGAACGTCCAGCCTCTGTCGTTAAAGAGCTTGTTGAAAATAGTATAGATGCGAAAGCTGACAGTATTTATATCGAAATTGAACAAGGCGGTCACAAACGCATTCTTATTCGAGATACGGGTGTAGGGATAGTTAAAGAGCAACTTGAGCTTGCACTTTCGCGCCATGCCACAAGCAAAATAAGCGACATTGATGATTTATCGCATATTCAAAGCATGGGGTTTCGTGGAGAAGCACTCGCCAGTATCAGTTCTGTAAGTCGATTAACGCTCACATCCAAACCCAAGGCTCAGAAAGCTGCCTGGCAGGCACATGCTGCAGGCTTGGATATGAAGGTGCAGTTAGAGCCTGCTGCACATCCCGATGGCACGAGTATTGAGGTGGTGGATTTATTTTTCAATACACCTGCCAGACGCAAATTTTTAAGAGCGCCAAAAACTGAATTTCAGCATATCGAACAAATCATCAAACGTATTGCACTTGCAAACCCGGCGCTGAGTTTTACGCTTAAACATAACGGTAAGTTAATTTTCAAATGGCAAGCGGGCGACCAGAAAAGTCGGATAGAGGCGGTTTGTGGTCACAAAATGCTAAGTATGTGTTCTGAGCTTAAATACAGTTTGGACGATATTAGCTTGGCGGGATGGTGTTCTAACATTGGCGAAGGTTTTTTGACCAACGACCAGCAGTTTATTTTCGTTAATCAACGCATGATAAAAGATAAGCTTGTGCTTCATGCCATTCGTCAGGCGTATGAGGGAATGTTACCTGACAATCTTCATGCAGGTTTTGTCCTCTTTTTGACCGTCGCACCAGAGGATATCGATATTAATGTGCATCCAGCAAAGCATGAGGTGAGATTTCACCACGCCCGAATGGTGCACGATCTAATTTATCAGGCAATTAGTCAGGCTTTATTGTCAAACGCTGATACAAGATCACAAAATAAGATGTCGACGCCAGAAAGCCACAGAGAAAGCCACAGAGAGAGCCACAGAGAAAGCCATAGAGAAAGCCATAGAGAAAGTAATCAAGAAAGCAACGAAGATAATAATGGAGGGTCAGGCGGCACATTTTCAGATACTACATCCTCAGATGCTACACCCTCAAATACTAAAGTAAACGGCGGGTTTCAAGCCGATTATCAATCGCTGCAAACACGTGAGCCAAGCCATGATTACATTCAGTCACTCAGACCATCTGCTGTAGTTAATGACAAATCCAGGCAACACCTTAGCCAATATCCTGGGGCCAAGACTTCGTCTGCTTCAGCGAGTCGCGGCAGTTTTTCTCAGGCATCAGCAAAGGTATTGCAGGCAGATTTAAGTGTTGCATCGGCTGCCTATCAAAATCTTATGCAAGCCCGTGAGGCTGCGAATTGCCAACAATCCCAAAGCACAGATAAAGAACCCCAAACTGAGCTTTGGCAAATCGCAGCATATTTACGCGTTGAAAATGTGTTGCTTATCCAAAATGAGAATGCCCTGAGTCTTTTAGAGCTGCCTGATTTGCTCGCTGCATCCTGCCTGAGTAAACTAAATACTAGCGCTGTACAACAGCCACTTTTGATGCCGGTCTCGGTACCAAAAGATATAGATAATCGGAACCAGCAAATAAACTCATCAGTTAGAAAAAGACTAGATAAGCTAAGCGCATTAGGTTGTGAATTTTCTGAAACACCGAATAAATGGATTTTAAAACAGGTACCAAGTTGTTTAAGAGCCCTACCGTGGGCGACGCTTCTTCCTGAGTTTGCAAGCACTTCCCATGGTGAGGAAGGTACTCATAGTGCCTTACGTGAGCTTTATCATATTTATCTTAAGCACCATTTGATAAGTGAAAGTGAGCTTAGGCACTGTTTGTATGGTTTATCAAACGATCAACTTTTAGATGTGTTGAATCAGCATTCAGTATGCCTGGATGCGCCGGCGATTTCACAGATTATCCAGCAATGCAGAAACACGCCAAAGCACAGCGCTAAAGATGCATAATCACTTAAGAAATATAATCACTTAACAAACAAAAGCACCTAACAAACATATTGCTCTATGAATCCACACTCTTCTCAACATAATCAAGGCGCTTCATCAGCAACACACGCGCATCCAAAAGTTGTGTGTATTATGGGGCCAACGGCAAGCGGTAAAACTGCTTTAGCCATAGAACTGGCCAAACAAATCGATGGCGAGGTGATCAGCGTTGATTCTGCGCTCATTTATAAAGATATGGATATTGGTACCGCTAAACCCGACGCAGATGAAATGCAGGGTATTGAGCATCATCTGATTGATATTCTCACACCCGATTTGCCATACTCAGTTGCCGACTTTTACAAAGACGCCGTGGAGTGTATAGAAAAGATACACAACAAAGGAAAAACGCCAATATTGGCGGGTGGCACAATGATGTATTTTAATGCTTTGCATCATGGTATTTCTGATATTCCCGGCAGCAATTATGAGGTTCGGCAAAATGTACAGCAGATGATAGAAAACGAGGGATTGGAGCAGGTTCATAGCAAACTTGCGCAAGTCGACCCGCAAAGCGCTGCACGAATCCATCCAAATGATCCTCAAAGAATTACGCGAGCGATGGAAGTGTATCTGAGCACCGGTAAATCGCTAACAAGTTGGCAGAATCAAAAGCGACCAAGTTTGCCCTATCAGTTCATTAATGTTGCGCTGATGACCGAGAACCGAGCGTATCTGCATCAGCGAATTGCGCTCAGATTTCAGCAAATGGTAGAAAAAGGCTTGATAAGTGAAGTAAAGCACATACTTAAGACGTATAAAGTCAATCCAGATTTGCCGAGCATGCGTAGTGTAGGTTACAGACAAGTGATTCAACACTTGGCTGGCGAATTTGATGAATCATTGATGATTGAAAGAGGCATCATTGCAACCCGGCAACTGGCAAAGCGACAAATTACATGGCTGAGAGGCTGGGAAAATACTCAAATACTGGATATTGAGTCTACGAATAATTTGGAATTGTTGTTGCAAAAAATATGTGTAACTGAATAATGTTTGTTGTACACTGGTTAACCAGACATGGGTAAACATTTAAATAATAATAATTAAGGATGTCTAATGGCTAAAGGTCAATCTTTACAGGACCCATTTTTAAACGCACTTAGAAAAGAACGTATTCCTGTATCCATTTACTTGGTTAACGGGATCAAACTGCAAGGTCAGGTTGAGTCCTTTGATCAGTTTGTTGTGTTGCTGAAAAACACAGTTAGCCAAATGGTGTATAAACATGCGATTTCAACGGTTGTGCCTTCGCGCGCTTTCACAATGCCGACGAATCACAGCGACGGTGAATCGCAAGACTAAATTGGAGTGTATATTTGTTTGACCGGTTTGAAGCTGGCGAAAATGCCATCTTGGTGCACATAGATTTTTCAGACGAACAGAACAAAGAAGACTTACAAGAATTACAAATGTTGGTGTCCTCTGCCGGTGTAAATCAGGTGGGCATCGTCACAGCCTCACGTAACGCCCCACAAGCTAAATATTTCATAGGTTCAGGTAAAGCCGAAGAAATTGCCGAAACGGTTAAAGCATTGAGTGCCGATGTGGTCATTTTCAATCACTCACTTTCTCCATCGCAAGAACGTAACTTAGAAGCGTTAGTGAAATGTAGGGTGCTTGACAGAACGAGTCTGATTCTTGACATCTTTGCTCAGCGCGCGCGTACGCATGAAGGTAAGCTGCAAGTAGAGCTTGCTCAGCTTCGTCACATCTCAACCCGCCTGATCCGCGGTTGGACGCATTTGGAACGACAAAAAGGCGGTATCGGACTACGAGGGCCGGGTGAAACACAACTTGAAACAGACAGACGATTACTTCGCGGTCGAATTAAGGCCATTCTTAAACGCCTGGAACGCGTACAAAGACAACGTGAACAAGGTAGACGATCCAGAAAACGAGCTGAAATACCAACGGTTTCATTAGTGGGCTATACCAACGCAGGCAAGTCAACTTTATTTAATACAATAACAGAAGCAGGTGTGTACGCCGCCGATCAATTATTCGCTACCCTTGACCCAACTTTACGAAAAGTAGAACTCTCTGAAGTAGGTTCAGCGATTCTTGCCGATACCGTCGGTTTTATTCGACATTTGCCTCATGACCTTGTGGCCGCATTTAAAGCGACCTTACAAGAAACCCAAGAAGCTGATTTACTGTTACATGTTGTTGATTATTCCGATGCGCAATATCGAGAAAACATTGACCAGGTAAACGAAGTGTTGAACGAAATTGGCGCAGACGAAGTCCAACAGCTTATTATCTGCAATAAAATAGACCGCCTGGAAGACATTGAACCTCGCATTGACAGGGACCAGGAAGGAAAGCCGATACGCGTTTGGGTCTCGGCACAGAATGGTCTGGGCATTGATTTATTGAAAAAAGCCCTCACTGAGTGTTTAAGAAAATCGATGGTAAGCTATACTTTGCGTATCCCACCCAATGAAGGCAAACTGCGAGGTTTGCTATATGAGCTGAACTGCATACTGGATCAGAGCTATTCGAAGCAGGGGGATTGGCTGGTTGATATCAAAATGCTAAGTGCCGATTGGCATCGTATTGATAAAAAAGTTGACCATAAATTAAGTGAATTTATTATCCATTAAGGAAACGGCAGGGGCGCCTGTTAAAAACGCCATTGTTAGCTTGCTCAGCGAAGTTTCGTGTGTAAGGTAATTTGTCCAGTTATTTTCTTGCTGGCAAATCTATAAGATGGCCGAACCAGTATATTAACTAGTGTTTGTAATTTCGGAGTGTATTTATGGCTTGGAATGAGCCGGGTGGAAATGGTAATAACAACGACCCGTGGAAAAATCGTAGTGGCAAAGATCAAGGGCCACCAGATTTAGATGATGTATTGAAAAACATTTTTGGCAAGTTTGGTAAAAAAGGCGGTGGTTCTGGCGGCGGTGCCAGCATCGGCGGAAAGGGTATTGGAATTGCCGTAATTCTTGCTGTAGTGGTTTACTTGCTAAGTGGTTTTTACACAATTAAAGAAGCCGAGCGTGGCGTTGTCTTGCGTTTTGGTGAATTTCACTCGCTTGCTCAACCCGGTTTGCAGTGGAAGTTTACATTTATAGATGATGTTATCCCTGTCAATGTCCAGTCTATTCGCAACCAATCCTCCTCAGGCTCAATGCTGACGGAAGACGAGAACATGGTCAGCGTTGAAATGGAAGTGCAGTATCGCGTCTTTGATGCTCAGCAGTGGGTATTTGCCGTAGTTAATCCTGAGCAAAGTCTGTCACAAGCCTTTGATTCGGCAATTCGTTACGTAGTGGGTCATTCAAAAATGGATGAAGTACTTACCGAAGGTCGTGAAGTTGCTCGTCAACGTGTACTTGAGGAGCTACAGGGTATTATCGCACCATACAACATGGGCGTAGACATTATCGACCTTAACTTTACTAACGCCCGTCCGCCTGAACAAGTCAGAGCGGCGTTTGACGATGCTATCGCAGCGCAGGAAGACCAGCAGCGCTTTATTCGCGAAGCCGAGGCCTATCAACGCGCCATCGAGCCTGAAGCGCGTGGTCGTGTAAATCGAATGAACGAAGAGGCACAAGCGTATAAAGAACGCTCAATTTTAGAAGCGCAGGGTGAAGTTGCCAGATTCGAAGAACTTTTGCCGCAATATGAAGCAGCGCCAGAAGTAACGCGTCAACGGATCTATCTTGAAACGCTTGAGAATGTGTTTAGCAATACCAGCAAAATCATGGTGGACACAGATGGAAGCGGTAATTTGATGTATCTTCCTTTGGATAAAATTATGAACCAAAGCGCTAGTTCAAACAGAAATTCTAACAGTCTGAATTCAACGAGTTTTGAAGAAATCCGCGACCGCGTAAATAACAGTCCTAATGCCTCGCCAGTACTTAATAATTCACCGCGAAGCAATGACGGTAGACAAGGGAGAAATTAAATGAAAAACATCTCGATTATTTTAGTCGTTATCCTTGCTATTTTTGCATACAACTCGGTGTTTGTTGTGGCGGAAGGAACGCGTGCAATTGTAATTACTTTCGGTAAGGTCGCACAAAACAGTGACGGTACTACACGCGTTTATGAACCCGGTTTACATTTTAAAATACCGGTTTTTGATCGTGTTGAGCGATTAGATGCACGTATTCAAACCCTTGATGAACGAGCAGATCGATTTGTCACAGTGGACAAGGAAGACCTGATTGTAGATTCTTACGTGAAGTGGAAAATTGAAGACTTCGGTCGTTACTGGCTATCTACGAGCGGAATCAAAGAAAACGCAGAAGTGCTTCTTAAGCAAAAGGTCAATAACGGGCTTCGTTCGGAGTTTGGTATGCGAACTATTCAGCAAATCGTATCGGGAGAGCGCAGCGAATTGATGGATGAAGCGATGATTCAGGCATCAGACAGCTCTGATGAACTCGGGGTCAAAATTGTTGATGTGCGAGTAAAGCAAATTAACCTTCCTCAGGAAATCAGTAATTCAATTTTCGATCGTATGCGTGCGGAGCGTGCTGCTGCAGCAAGAGAATATCGTTCAGAGGGTCAGGAGCAAGCCGAGATTATTCGTGCAAACGTTGATGCGAAAGTTACAGTAATGCTGGCAGACGCAGAGCGTAATGCCCGTCAGCTGCGTGGTGAAGGTGATGCACAAGCAGCTCAGATTTATGCGCAGGCATACTCAAAAGATCCAGAGTTTTTTAGCTTTATTCGCAGTATGGATGCTTATCGAGCGAGCTTTAACAGCAAGCAGGATATCATCGTTGTAGAACCGGATAGTGACTTCTTCCGTTACCTGAACAGTCAAACAGGCGTAAGATAAACCTTATACTTTGAATCTGTTTAAAAAGGCTGCGAGTTAAACTCGCAGCCTTTTTTATGCCTTCTGCTTTTTTAAAAATGAAATAAATTCGTCCAGGGGAAGGGCTTTACTGAATATGAAACCTTGTGCCATAAGACAGCGATTGGCTAGAAGATAGGATTTTTGTTCATCAGTTTCTACACCCTCAGCCACCACGTTTAGCTTCAACGCAGATGCCATTGCTAAAATCGCACCAACGATTGCTTGATCATCCTCATCTAATGCCACCTCATCTATAAACGAGCGGTCTATCTTTAGTGAATCAATCGGCAGATGTTTGAGATATGAAAGTGAACTGTAGCCAGTTCCAAAGTCATCAACAGAAACGCCAAGTCCGGTTTGTTTAATATCATTTAAAAACGAGCGAACTTTATCGTAGTTATGCACTAACACGCCTTCTGTCATTTCAAGCTCCAAAAATGTGGCGTCTATTTTCGTTTTATCTATACATTCTCTGATAAAATTTATGAGCTTGATATCGTGTATCTGCTTGGGCGAAAAATTTAAAGAAAGCGGAATATTGATATTTATGGAATTAAGGTGCGCTTGTATAGTGCAAGCTTGCTGAATTACCCATCTCCCAATGGTATTAATCAATGCACTTCGCTCTGCAATCGGAATAAATTCGTCGGGAGAAATGTTCTCACCATCAAGTTGCCAACGTAAAAGCGCTTCTGCTTTCATGATTTTACCGCTTTCTAAATCGAAAATAGGCTGTAAATGAAGCGCAAACTCTTCCTTTTCAATTGCGCGTTTTAATGCCGCTTCCAACTTAAGGCGGCGATTCGCTTCGACTTTGAGCTTATCAGAATAAATTTTAATTGATTTACTAAAGTCATTTTTCGCCGCATTTAAGGCGATATCTGCACAACTTAGCAAGCCTTCAGCCGTTGATGCGTCCCTCGGAAATTGTGAAATGCCAACCTTAATGCCCAGTTCACACTGTTTGCCTTCATTTGAATAAAAAGGAGCAGCCATCAGATCAACTAATTTGGTTCCCAAATTGCTAGCTTTTGTCTCGAAATCCTTTTCAATTGTTTCTGCATTACCGGGCCTTGCAGCGTTAGCGTTGTTATCCAGTGTTTGAATGATCATGAATTCATCAGCGCCGATGCGTGTCATGAAAAAGTCTCTTCCCAAGACACTATTCATTCGGTCGCATGCTTGTTTAAGAATCTCATCGCCCTCAATATAGCCTAGTAGCTCGTTAATATGTTTAAAATTAACGATATCTATATTCAATATGAAAAAAGGCTGATTCTTATCCACTAGTTGACTGATTTCTTTCCAGAAATACTGGCGATTGGGTAAACCTGTGAGCGAATCGTGTAAAACAAGTTCTTCATTGGTTTGCATTAAATACTTAACGCGCGTTATGTCGCTAAGCGTAAGCACCCAATAATTGTGTTCACCAGAACCCGACTCAACACATAAAATATCAATCTTAAGCCATTTATGAGTAATTGGTGGCTGATGCCAATATAGCTCGCCTGAAAAGCTACCGCTACTTGTGAAAAGATTCGGTTTTTCAGGGTATTGGCGATTCAGCAAGCCATACAAAATGTTAAACACTTCTGCTTTGTCTTTTCCGGGACGCATTTCAAAAAGACGATAGGCAGCAGGATTGGTTTCCATGACTTCTTTTTTTTCATCCAAAATGATGACGCCGATATCAGCAAACTGTATTGCCTCATAAAGTGGAAGCCCAGACTCTTCGCTCGCATTATTAATTAATATAGATCGCAGACGCTCGTTCAGATAATCGTGGCGTTCAACAATTTCATCATTAGATATTAACAACTCTCGGGCAACTTGCAGCGTTTGCCGCTGTTGTTTGAACTGCTGCTCAACGTTCTTTATGACAAGATATTGCTCATGTTCACTGCTTGCTGCGATAGCTTCCAAATAATATTCTTCACCACTGATAATTTCCGTCCATACTCCGCTTTGTATTTGCCCGGTGCTGTGCATGTCCCAAAAATCTTGCGCATCGAGCAAAAAGTCAGACAAAAATAACGATTGGTCATGTAAGTGAATAAATCGAGCATTTGTTTCTGCACCGAAAATGGCTGTGAACCATGCGCTGTTATGCTGCACAATAGCAAATTCTTCATCATGGCTGCGTTTTAATACGACGCAATCCAAGATGCCTAAAGATTGAATAAGAGAAAGGTGCATAAGCTAAGCCGTCACAAGTTCTGCAATGCGCCGAAACATTTGTTCTACAGACTGACCTGTTTTTGCGCTGGTCAAAAAGAGCGAGTCAAACGAATCACGATGCTTGTCCAATAGATTATCTTCCCACTTTATCGAAAGAGGTAAGTCTTGTTTGTTGATTGCCAGCACTGCGGGTACGTTTAAATGCTGCTTTGCCAGCGAAAATATTTCCATGGTTTCTGCAATTGATGACATTCTTGTGCGATCTGCCACAAAAATAAATGCAGAACTGCCTCGCAAGTAACGAGGATTGAACCCGCAATATTTGTCGACGCCCTCTAGGTCCCAAAGAAGCAGTTGTACGGGGGTGAAGCCTTCGTTAACAATTTTTTTGTCAATCTTGACACCAATCGACGTAAGGTATTTTTCAGAAAAAATACCCTCCACAAATTGTTTGACGAGGCTGGTTTTACCCACACCGCTTGGTCCTAAAATACAAACTTTTTTCTGCAACATCCTGTTTTAATTCTCTTCGCGATTATTGTTATTGTAAGGCAAGAATTCCTCGCTTTCTGTGGGCGTTTTACCAGAGTGAATAACAGTAACAATTACTTTTCTTGCATTCGCTTGGGTATCTCTGGTATCGATGGGTAACACGCCAGTTTGCAAAATATCGTCAGAGGCAACGCCAAGCTCGATTAATGCTTGTGCAACTGACGCAGCGCGATCGTTACTCAGTATTATATTTGCACTATCTGCGCCGATATTGTCGCTACTCCCAATCACCAATAAGTATGCGTTTTCATTCAAAGTTTCTGCCAATTGCTTGATTTTAGCGAATCGCTGAGCAATAAGCTCTATTTTTCCGAGCTGTGAGGGCACTAAATCTGAGGATGCAATGTCAAAATCCACTTGAAACTGTGATATTTGTGAAGCCAATTGTTCAAAGGCAAGTTGTAAGGCACGCATGGATACTTCTTGCGGAACCTGAGAAATCTGCTCAATTGGCTCTTCCTTGCTATTATCCGAACTGTCTAGAACATGACTGCTAATCTCTACCCAATTTTTGTTTACCCCCCGATTGAGCGAGCCATTGTGCTGGGCTTATTGCGTCTGGCGAACGTAAAAGAGTTACCTGTAAATGTCTTATCCCCATCAATTCCACGTTTACCGGAATGACCCCTTGTGTGTCAGGTATGGCAACAATTTCAGTATACGCTTTTTGTGTTTCCCAGCGTAAGAACACGTAATATGCGAGCAGTCCAATAACTGCAATAATTAAAGCGAGTGCAAAGATGGGACGTTTTTTCTTTTTGTAATCAGGTTTTTGCTCAGCGAGTAAGCAATCATCAAGTTCTGCTTTGGAAGCAGAAAGAGTGTCGGCATCACCACTGAAATCGTTCAGCGCGTTTTGATAGCGTATATGTATTTGCTCAAGACTAGATTGAATGTCGCGCCTGGCCTTTGAGGAAATATTTCCGATTACCGCAACTGCAAGTGTTGCAAGCGGCCCTCTGAAAACATGAAGAGTGAAGCGGTCGGTTTTTATTTCATCAAGCTGCTGTTGATGTTCTGAATTACTGAAAGAATCGGAGACAAAATCACTTATAGCGGTAAGCATGGCCGAGATTAGATCTCCCTGATGCGCCTGTTCACCTTTGATGTTGGCCGAATTAAGCAGCATGCCAGTTTCGTTATGAATCAAAAGCACTTGTTCTACTTTAAATAGATGGGTTTGCGCTACCAGATACTGGGCAAAAGGTATACCGGCTCGCCAAGCCTTATAACGCCAAACAAGCCCTTTAAGAGAAACGCTGTTTTCGATAATGCTATTGGTTTTTTCTAAAAATTCTCTAAGCGCAGATGCCACATATTTTCTTACTAATTCACCAATTAGCGGAAAAATTTCGTTTACCAGCGCCTGACGCTGATTGGTAAATGAATGTCGAATAGATGCTTGTATCATCGGCTCAATTGATGCACTCACACTTTTGTCTTGTTTTTCTCGGTCAATAAGTGATTGAGTAATGACTTCACGCACACTTTCGCGCATGCGCTGTTTTTCGTCATTAAAATAAGCTTCTATAGGCGCACGAGCAATCAATTCACGAATTTTAGCTAAGTCTTCCTCAGCACGCGCTTGTGATGCATGCTTTGAAATATCAGGGTCATTCGTGTCAGATGCTTTGCTCATGTAAATTCTTCATATATCCCTATATGTGGCGTTTGATGCCTTATAATTATCAGGCATCATCAGCATCTAAATTAGTTGCCACGTTTGCTAGTAATTTAGCCAGAATTTTCCTGTCTGTTTTGCTGGAAGCCAGATTAGTATTCATGGTGGTAAGCTTTTCATTCAGTTGTTCTATTGCCTTGCTCAAGTCATCCTGAATTTGAGATACTTCTGCGTCAATTCGCTTATGCAAGGACTCTGCATCATCTTTGCCAGCGTTTTCAGCCATTTCAAGCTGAGAAGATAAACTATCAATAGATTGTTCTATCGTGTTTTTGTCAGACTGCTGTTGGTCATCGAGATCATTGAGTTTACTAATAAGTGATGTTTGATTGTCTTTTATTAATTCAAGCAGTTGAGTGTGGCGCTCATTAAACTGCTCCTGAAGCATGTTAAGTTCTTCAGTAACGCGCTGGTGAAGCTCGTCTATTTTTAGTTCCAGCTCTTGTTTTGCTTGCCCAAACATTAACAAGCGTAACTGTTCTAACTCAGAAAACGCATCGTTGGATGCACTTATATCCGTTTTACTATTTGAATTGCTCGCCATCAGACTTGTTCCTACCGGGCTTCTATCTTTTTAACCGGCCATGTATGTCAACTTATAAACAGAGCCGTGATTTCCGTAACATTTCTAACATTAAGCCTGTTTTGCTAATGTTTACATCTTGTTACATTCTTGAACTGTACACAATATATACGACGCAAACAATTAAATATGAAAAATGGAGAAGTTTTAGGTAATATTTGCCGGATAATAACAATAAAGCGAGTACTGGTTTGCCGTCCAATTCATCACATTCTTCCACTCAAAATAACGACCCTGCCAACACCGGCTGGTTTTCCCGATTTCTTGCTGGCGTTGAATGGTTAGGAAATTTACTGCCTCATCCTATTACTCTCTTCGCGATGCTGGCACTATTTATTGTGCTGTTGAGTGGCTTGCTTGGATATTTTGACGTTAGTGTAATCGACCCAAGGCCTGAAGGTGCTAAAGGACGCGAGGCAGATGGTGTCATTGAGGTGATCTCTCTGCTGAACGCGGAAGGTCTCCAACGTATTGTCACCGGTTTAGTGACTAATTTTACAGGGTTTGCTCCGCTAGGAACGGTGCTTGTTGCGTTATTAGGGGTATCGGTTGCCGAACATTCAGGCTTGTTAAGTACCCTTATGCGCTCCATGGTAATGAATGCCTCAAAGCAGGTAGTAACTGTGGTTGTGGTATTTGCAGGGGTTGTGTCAAATACTGCTTCTGAACTTGGTTATGTCGTGCTCATACCGCTGGCGGCCATGATATTTCACTCTCTGGGACGCCATCCGCTTGCAGGGCTTGCTGCTGCTTTTGCCGGTGTGTCAGCAGGATACAGTGCCAATCTTTTGCTTGGAACGGTTGACCCGCTTCTGTCGGGTATTACGCAAGATGCATCTCGAATGATAGACCCCGAATACGTCGTTGGGCCTGAAGTAAACTGGTATTTTATGATTATATCGACTTTTGCCGTCGCTATCATGGGAGCAGTTGTTACTGAAAAAGTCGTTGAGCCTCGCCTTGGCACTTACAATCCAGATGAAGCTTCTATTGATTTAGGCAAGCAACAAATGGACGCACCCACTGCGCAGGAAATAAAAGCCATGAAATGGGCTGGCCTGGCTTTTGTTGCGGTTTGCGCAGTGCTTGCACTCACCATTGTTCCTGAAAACGGAGTGTTAAGAAATCCTGAAACTGGCGAGGTGGCAGGCTCTCCCTTTCTCAAAGGTATTGTTGCTTTTATTTTTGTCAGCTTTGCCATCCCCGGATTTGTTTACGGCCGCATTGCCGGCACCATGAAAAACGACCGAGATATTATAGATGCAATGGCGAAAAGTATGAGCTCCATGGGGCTGTACATCACACTTGTATTTTTTGCTGCTCAATTTGTTGCGTTTTTCAAATGGACAAATTTGGGGACCGTGCTCGCGGTTAAGGGTGCGGCGTTTTTGCAAGCAACAGGCTTGGATGGGCCTGAAGTATTTGTCCTTTTTATCCTGATGTGCGGTATCGTAAATTTATCATTAGGTAGCGCCTCCGCGCAGTGGGCGGTAACTGCACCAATTTTTGTTCCTATGTTGATGCTTATTGGTTTTGCACCGGAAGTCATTCAGGCGGCTTATCGCATAGGAGATTCAGTCACTAATGTAATATCGCCAATGATGTCGTATTTTGGTTTGATACTCGCTATTGCCGCGCGCTATAAAAAAGACTTGGGAATGGGAACGCTTATTGCCACCATGTTGCCCTATACGCTTACCTTTATCGTTGGCTGGACCATCTTGTTTTACGTTTGGGTCTTTTTATTCGGCATGCCCGTTGGCCCAGGTGCTGCAACTTACTATTCGCCTTAAACTTGTCCTGCAAAAAAGCTTGCTTGCTTTGTTTACAGGCATACATTGTCGCCGCTTTTAAATAGTCCAAAGCGGCGGCTAGTGCGTAAGTACTTAATATCATTTATCTTAGCATCATAATTAGTTGAATTAGACGTATATGAAATACCGCTCTCAAACTGCCTTCACCCACGCTCAAGCAGACAAAATCGGGGTCTTAATAAGCAATTTAGGTACGCCTGAAGCGCCAACTAAACAAGCGCTTCGTCCCTATTTAAAACAGTTTTTATCCGACCCAAGGGTGGTCGAAGTGCCAAAGCTCGTCTGGTACTTTGTATTAAATGGTATTATTTTAAATATACGCCCCAAGCGCTCTGCCCAAGCATACAAAACCGTGTGGACCGATGAAGGCTCTCCACTTTTGACGCATACGAAGCATCAGGCAAGCGGTATTCAGAAACGCCTTAGTCATATTTATGGTGAGGATGTTATGGTCGATTTTGCAATGCGCTACGGTGAGCCATCTGTAAGCAGTGCCATTGACCGCTTGTTAAATAAAGGCGCACGTAAAATTCTGCTCTTGCCTCTTTATCCGCAATACTGTGCATCTACAACAGGTTCGACCTTTGATGCGCTGGCACAGGATTTTGTTAAACGGCGCTGGTTACCCGATTTTCAGTTTATCAGTCACTATCATGAGCATCCTGAGTATATTCAATGCGTTGCGGATAAAATTCGAGCGCATTGGGACGCTCATGGACGCGCAGACAAGCTAATATTCTCCTATCATGGTATTCCCAAGCGCTATTTGCTAAACGGTGATCCATATCACTGCGAGTGTCACAAAACCACAAGGTTGATAGCGCAAGTCTTAGAGCTTGATGAAGGCAGTTATATGACGAGCTTTCAATCTCGTTTTGGTCGCGAAGAATGGTTAAAACCCTACACGGATGAAACCTTGAAATCTTTACCGGGTAAGGGTGTTAAAGCAGTGCAGGTGGTTTGCCCGGGTTTCTCATCGGATTGCCTGGAGACGATAGAAGAAATAGGCGAAGAAAACAGGGAGTATTTTATGGAAGCTGGGGGCCAGAGTTATGAATATATTCCCTGCTTAAATAGCGACGATGCCCATTTAGACATGCTAAGCTCTTTGATACAAGCGCACTTGTCTCACTGGAAAGTAGGTGATGATTACAATCAGCGCGAGGCGCGTGCTAAAGCGATTGGCGCTCTTAAGTAACAAGTAAAGAGTAAAAAAATCAGTCGCCAGGTTTTCACACATCAGGTTGGAGTTAACACATGAGTAACAAGCCAAGTAAGCGTGAAACTGAAAAAACATTGCAGATGCTCGAAGACCACGAAAGCGCATCTGAAAATGCGTTTACCGCGCCATCTGAGCTACTTCAAGCTCAGTCTTTGGGCAATCTTTTGGATACGGCCGTGCGTATCCCTGTCATCGGAATAAAAGTTGGTCTGGATTCACTGGTAGGCTTAATACCAGGAATTGGTGATGGTCTTATGCTATTGGCTTCATTACGCATTGTGTATTTAGGACATAAACTTGGTGTGCCAAAAGCGCTTAAAACAAAAATGCTGCGCAATTGTGTTATCGATTTTCTGCTAGGCTTTGTTCCTGTTATCGGTGATATTGTGGATATATTTTTCAAAGCGAACCAGCGCAATGTCAGAATTATCGAAACCTGGTGGGTGAAAGAAAATAAAGCACAAATAGACAAAATGCGTGAGCAAATGGTGAAAGACTGGGAAAAACGCCAGTCTTAGCTATGCTCTACCGCGTGCGCTTTCAGTGCAGCTAAAGGAATAAGTTCTAAGGCTTTTTCGTGAGTGGCCTCGAGTACAACTGGCGGTGCGAGTTTTGCCAAAAAAGCCTGATACCAACGGCTTGCACATAAACACCAACGGTCACCATCTTTTAAGCCAGGAAAGTCGTACATAGGATTAGGAGTGATTAAATCGTTCCCCATGGACTTGGAAAATTGTAAAAACTCGTCGGTCATAATGGCGCAGACGCTGTGATTGCCATAATCGGCATTAGGCACATAGCAAAAGCCTTCGCGGGTGAACCCGGTGTTTCCACAGCATAATTTTAGCGGAGCGCCCAGTACGTTTTTTTCGTTTGCCATTAGTGTGTTCCCTCGCGTTCTTGTTAATTAGCTTAGACGGCCAACAGAATTTGTAAAGGTATACGATGTTAGATAAGAGTAAGCTTCAATCTTCGACAAAAAATAGTGAAAATATTTCAAAAGAGGAAATTGCCAAATTCGATGCGCTTGCAGAAAGCTGGTGGGATCCCAAGGGAAAATACAAAACTGCGCTTGCGTTTAATAAGGCGCGCACTGAATATTTTATTGAACAAATTGCGAATTACTACGGACGCAATCATCATTCAATAGACTGTTTAAAAGACTTGAGTATCCTGGATGTCGGGTGCGGAGGCGGGCTTGTAAGTGAGACCTTAGCCAAAGCAGGAGCTAAGGTTACCGGAATTGATGCCAGCGAAACCAGTATTCAGGTGGCAAGGCGCCACGCTGAGAAAAGCGGCCTTAATATCGACTACAAGCATATGTTAGCTGAGCATCTGCTAAAAGAAGATAAACAGTACGATGTAGTGATTAACGCAGAAGTGGTTGAGCATGTGCCGATGCCAAAAGAGCTGGTTAGCGAGTGTTCACAACTTACAAAAGAGGGCGGTTGCATGATTATGGCTACTCTAAATCGTGGAATACGGTCTTTTATTATTGCTATTGTGGGCGCTGAATACATTATGCGCTATTTACCAATAGGCACGCACAACTGGCATATGTTTATCAAACCGCTGGAACTAAATAGCTGGGCCTCAATCAATCGAATGCAGTTGATTGATGAAAAAGGGATTGCCATGAACCCCTTCACTCAGCAATGGCGCTTAACAAAAAGTACCGCGGTAAATTACATTCAGGTTTACAAGAAGCGAGAACGCACATAATTTACACTTGGCAAATTGGCATAAGGAACGTAATGAAAATCTACGATACAAAAACAGCCCCCACACCGCGTCGAGTCAGGATATTTTTGGCAGAAAAAAACATCGATATGGAGTATGTACAGGTAGATATTACCAAAGGAGAAAACCTGTCCAAGACGATGCGCGAGAAAAACCCAATCGGAAAAGTGCCTATTTTAGAATTAGATGATGGCACTTGCATCAGCGAAAGTGACGCAATTTGCACCTACTTTGAGGCTATACAGCCAGAACCTTCATTGATGGGTGAAACTCCGTTGGAAAAAGCCACTATTGCCATGTGGCAGCGCCAGGTAGAATTTTGCCTGTTCATGCAAGTAGGCATGTGCTTTCAACACAGCACCGGACATTTTAAAGATAGGATGACACCTGTACCCGAGTACGGCAAAGAAGCGGGAATCAACGCAAGTAAATTTCTTAGTGTATTGGAAAAGCGTTTGGCTAATCATGCTTTTATTGCTCACGACAAATTCTCAATTGCCGACATTACCGCTTTGTGCGCTATTGATTTTGCAAGGGTTGTCGATATTCGCCTGGGCGATAATCATGTTAATTTAAAACGCTGGTATGCCGATGTAAGCGCTCGGCCGTCCGCAAAAGCATGATTTACCAGCCGCGCAAGATTGGCACCTTGTCGATGACGCGGTCTTTGTCTATCAGATAAAAATGCTCAAATTGCGCCATGGTTGAGCATGCATGATTTGGAAGAATACGCACACGCTCACCAATAGCAAAATTTCCGGGATTGAAGCTTCCGTCAGTTGAGGTGGATTGTTGGCCAATAATTCCATGCTCCTGATTTGCGCTTACCATCGTTAAATTTTTTAAACTTTTACCATGCAGGTCACAAACTACGCCGTACCCATAATCGGTAGGATGTTCACTTGTGCCTCTGTCTCTGGACATTGCCATCCACCCGGCATCTGTCAATGCGAGATCTTTATCCGTCTGTTTTCCGATAATGCTGCCCAGTACGCTTATCGCAATATCACCTTGAGCGCATACGCCTAAACCTGACATGACTAAATCAAACACGCAGTATACGCCGGCACGTATTTCGGTAATTCCGTGCGCATCATCTAGCGCAAGAGCGGTTGGGGTTGAGCCTATCGATACCTCAGGGCAAGGCATTCCAGCGTGCCTGATACGACGTGCCGCTAGCAAGCTTAAATCTCGCTCTTGTATCGCCATCTTGTGCTGAGCTTCAAGACCAAAACAAGAGTAGGAAGCGCCGGCATGTGTCATTACCCCCGCTAGTGTTGTGAAACGACTATCGTTCAGCATAGATGCAATAGTTAGCAAGTCTTCACTATCTGGCTTCACACCGGCTCGATGAGCATCAACGTCGAGTTCGATATACACCTTAAAAGGCGTTTCGACATTATGCGTTTGCGCATAATCAATCAGCTGCCCGGCAGCTTCTGTGCTATCTAAGATCAATTTGATATCACAGCTTGCTTTCATCAAGGCGTGCACCTTATCAAGCTTATGAGCGTTGATGCCAACTGCATATAAAATATCTGTGTAGCCGGCATTAAAAAAATACTCAGCTTCTTTGATGGTAGAGACGGTTATGCCGCTGCAGGGTCCCTCGTTTTCTATCATCTTTGCAATTGCCAGCGATTTATGTGTTTTTACATGCGGCCTCAAGCGACAATTTAGGCGTTTGATGTGCTTAGACATGCGTTGAATGTTTTTGATTAACAAACTGCGTTCAATCAATAAACACGGAGTCGGGAGCTCAGAAAGATGTGAATGTTTAGCGTTCCCTGTGTCCCTGTTTACTTTCATATTATTTAATGTGCTCTTGAGTGATTGAATTGCGGCCCTTGTGTTTGGACATGTACATTAGGCTATCTACGTGGGATACGATTTCATTAAGTTCTACAGCAACATTTCCGTTTACTGTGAGGCAGCCTAGGCTTATCGTGACTCTGTCGCTTACAGGCGATTTTTCGTGCGCAATATTGAGTTCATTTACCGACGCCTGCATCTGTTTTGCCAGTGCAAGCGCCCCTGAAGCTTTAGTATCACTCAACACGCAAATAAATTCTTCACCTCCGTATCGAGCTATAAAATCTGACGGTCTGGACAGTTGTTCGTTTAAACAAGAAGCGATCGCCTGCAAACATTTATCTCCTTCAACATGACCGTAAAAATCGTTAAACGCTTTAAAATTATCGATGTCAATCATGATCAGAGAGAGATCGCTTCCGGACATTTTTGATTTGTTCCACTCCAGTTCGAGTTTTTCATCAAAGGCACGGCGATTTGCAATATGGGTTAAGCCGTCTTTTTGAGAAATGCCGGTTAGCCACTTATTTAAATCCTGCTCCTTTTTGATGCGCAACATCATATTGTTTATTTCTTCACCAAGTTGAGCTAATTCGTCAGAACCGTCAAGTGATATCGTTTGCGCCCCTTCAGGTTCGGCACGTTTTACCTGTTTAATCAGTGAACTAAAGCGATCCAGAAAAAGAATTTTGGTTGCATAACGAAATATAAAAAGGCTCAAAAGCGTAATAATGATCCCGACACCTAGCAACAGCAGTTGCAAGTTAGCGCGCGTTTTAGCAAGCAAACTGTTGTCAAAATCGAGCTTGAGGTATGCTTTGAACCCTACGTCTAAATAATTGTCAATTTTAACGTGAATGATTGTACTGTCGCCCACTTTCAGCTCATCAATCTCATTTTCGAAGAGACGTCGAGCTAGCTCCTCTTCTATTCTTTCTCCGGTATTAAATAAGGCCCACTGGTCGACATTACTGACAATGAACACATCAACAAAACTGATATCAGGATATTTGGCCTTAAGTTTTATTGCATAATCACCAAATAAATAATCTGCAAGTTCGTTGTGTTCGCCATCAGCAAGTCGACTTCGAAGATCCAGGTCTGCGTTTACAATGATGTCGCTTCCTGCTTGACTGTAGTACGCATATTTTTTTAGGTCGCCGGTAGCGGTAGAGAGAGAAACGCGGTGCGTAAAAAACGCGTTTTGATTGAAAATAGCTTTGAGCTTGGATAAATACTCATTACCGTATTCTTTCATATCCAAGCCAATTTCGTGGTCAACCGTGCTATTAAACACGAGATATTGTGAGTTTATTAAATGAATATCTGAAACGCTATATTGTTCGGCAAGTTCTCTGAGTTCAGCCTGTTGAATGCGGCTTTGATTGTTACTTAGCTTAGGATAGTTTTGAGCAAGGTTTTCAGCAATTTTCGGTAAAGTGAGCGCAAGCTCTTCTTCCCATCGCTGTTCCACTAAAAGTAAAAGCCGATCAAAGACCTCGATGTCTTGCTTTATGGAATTAACAGCAGCTTCACGTTGAGAGGCTTTGGTTTCATTTAAGTAGTTATTTAAAAGATAAGCACTTACGCTATAAGTTAGCAGTGCGGCCATGCCGGCAATTATTATAATGACAATGTTTAACTTTTGCCTTAACAGCATAATCTGGCCTACAAATACACGGTTTTTTCACTCTACCTTATTTTCGCAAGTAAGATAAAGCCAGAATTAGAAAAAATGCCAATGCGTGTTAAATCATTGCTTGCAAGGTTGTCAAATGATCCGCTTCATTTGCAGGTTTATCCCAGCGAATACGATGAATTCGTGGAAAACGCATGGCAACACCCGATTTATGACGATTAGAGGGGTGAACAGAATCAAAAGCAACTTCAAGTACCAAGGCTTTTTCGACCTCCTTAACTGGCCCAAAGCGTCCAATGGTGTTTTGCCTCACCCATCGATCTAGCTGCTTTAATTCATCATCCGTAAAGCCTGAATAAGCCTTGCCCACAGGTAATAGTTTTCCATCTTGCCAGCAGCCAAAGGTATAGTCAGAATAAAACGACGATCGCTTTCCATGACCTCGCTGCGCATACATCATTACTGCATCGATTAAGCGTGGGTCACGTTTCCATTTGAACCATTTGCCTTTGGGGCGGCCTGATACGTAAACAGCGTCTTTTCGCTTGAGCATCAATCCTTCAATATAACCTTGCTCCAGTTGTGTTGCTTCTTCTCGCAAGCTTATAAGAGAATGAGTATCCGTAAAATCCAAAGGTCGAGATAAATGGATAAAGTGATAAGGCTGCGTTTTAAACCAGTTGGCCAGCGCTTTGCTGCGTTCAACAAGCGTGTTTTCTCTGAGATCTTTGCCTTCAAGCGACAGGACATCGTACAAAATCAGACCGCAGGGGTAGTTACTGATTAATTTGTTGCCTGGTTTTTTCTTATTTAAGCGCTGCTGCAATTGGTTGAAAGATGCAATTTCATAGTGTGTCTGATTGTCATTTTTAGCCTCCAGAACACCTTTTATCTCATGTGCATCTGTTACACGAGGATTTAGAGCAACCAGCTCTCCATCAAACACGCCATAAATATGTTGAGTCTCAAGCTCATCAATAATATCAGGAAAAGAATGACTGATATCGTCACCTGTTCGGCTGAATAATGCCTTTCCCGCTGACGTGACAACCAGCTGAACTCTGATCCCATCGAATTTCCATTCAGCCTGAAAGTCTGAAGCTCGTATGCTTTGAAGCTCATCGTCAGACAGCGGGTGGGATAGCATAAGCGGTTGAAAGGTCACTGATTCAGATACATCTGGCGCCTCAGCTTTACCTTCTAAATAAGCAAGCAGTGCTTTGTAGGGTGGGGCAACGCCATGCCATATGCGTTCCACGTCTTCAATGCTGATATCCGAACCACAGTCCTGAGCATACTCTGCCAGAGTTTTCTTTAAAAATCTGGCAGAAACGCCAATGCGCAGGCCCCTCGTTCCCAGTTTCAACAAGGCCCAGCGCTGCGGAGCACTCATGCTGTTTAACAAGGTAATCAGATAATTTCTATTCTCAGCACGTTTTCCGTTTGCAAATGTATTAACGACTTCTGCCAAAGAAGGAAGTACTTTCATGCCAGGAGGATCGTCGGCCTGTGCTTGCCACAGATGCGAAACCGTTTCGCTCATTTCACCAACGTAATCGTAACTTAAATCGAACAGAACGGGGTCCACACGCTCTGTTATTAAATCTTTGATCAGTTTTCGCTTAAAAAAGTCAAAGCTTAGCGTTCCTGCGATAGCGGCAATTGCCCAGCCCCTGTCAGGATCAGGCGTTTGAGATAGATATTGTTTGATTAACGCAGATTTTGCCAAATTTGATGATGTAAAATAGAGCTTGTCTACCAGTTCTGCAAAGGCTTCCATGTCAGTTAATCCTCATCCTCTTCGTATCCTACAAGAGAAAGTGCCTTTGCTTTGTAACCCATTTTTTGTGCCTGATGCACCAGGGCTTGTTCTCGACCGTGAGTAACCCAAAGTTCCCTTGGATTGACCTCTTTGATGGTCTGAATGAGTTCTGACCAGTCACAATGATCGCTAATAATCAAAGGTAATTCTGCTCTGCGTTGCTTGGAACGTGCTCTAATTTGCATCCAGCCTGAAGCCATTGCAGTCATTACTTCTGGCAATTTGCGAGACCATCTGTCGTTGAGCGCCGATGGAGGTGCGATGACTAATTCACCGGCCAGGACTTTCGGATTGTCCAGTTCACTGACCGGAATAAGTTCTCCAAGCTCAACGCCATTTTCCTGATAAAACTCACACAGTCTTAAAAGCGCTCCATGCAGATAAATGGGTTTATTATAGCCAAGCGCTCTTAGTGCCAGTATTACGCGCTGACACTTTCCGAGCGCATAGGCCCCCACTAAATGGCAACGATTCTCAAATAAGGCCATTGAATCAAGGAGTTTTTGTATCTGCTGATTGATTGGCGGGTGCCGAAACACAGGCAAGCCAAAGGTTGCCTCAGTCACAAACACATCGCAAGGCGTGACTTCAAAAGGTGGACAACTTGGATCAGGGTGTCTTTTATAATCGCCAGCCAAAATGAGGCGATAGTCTTTATAATCTATAACCGCCTGCGCAGAACCAAGAATATGACCGGCTGGAACCATATGCAGCTGCGCCTTATGGATTGACCGCGTTTGACCATATTCCATTGGAATTGGTTTTTCACAAAAGTCATCCCCGTAACGAATGCGCATTATCCCAAGCGTTTGAGGCGTAGCATATACTTCTGAGTGCCCGGGGCGAGCATGGTCTGCGTGTCCATGAGTGATAATGGCGCGTTTGACTGGATGCATGGGGTCAATATAAGCGTCAAGCGCTCTGCAATATAATCCAGTTTTGTCCGTTTTGATCCATTTCTCCGGGTGCATATTAGAACTAGGCATATTATTCTTAATAAATATTGTTACAACTCGCAAGAAGCTGAGGATCAGACGCTTGTAATGTGGGATTGTATTTAAGCTTAATTGTTAATTCGCTTTTATTGAGCAGAGCCACGCAGCAAAATAAAGACGCTGCAAGCTCTTCCATGAGGCGCTTGACGAAAAACATCCATGTATTTCGACACTTTATTTTGCTGCGTGGCTCTGCTCAATAATTCTTTCAACAAATAAGCTTAAATACAATCCCGCAATGTATGCGCCTATCGATTACATTAACGAGCAAAGGGAGACAATTTGAGTCAGGCAACTAAACGTGCCGTCATTCCAAGTGTTTTTCAGAACTGGTTTGAGCAAAAGAACTGGCGCCTACGCCCTTATCAAAAACAAATGGCGACTGCGTTTGTAAGGCGCGAATCCACTTTGCTCATTGCACCTACCGGCGCTGGCAAAACCTTATCTGGCTTTTTGCCAAGCCTGATTGACCTGTATAAACAAAGCGAAGCAAGCCGCTCGGTAAAAAATGGCTCCTTAAAAATTAAAGGCTTACACACTTTATACATTTCGCCACTTAAAGCGCTTACCTACGATATTGAGAGAAATTTGCATCAACCTATTGAAGATATGCAGCTGAATATTGAAGTGGCAAGCAGAACAGGAGATACCACAAGCTATCAGCGACAAAAACAACGGCGCAACCCACCAAATATCCTGCTAACCACGCCCGAGTCACTGATGCTGATGCTTTCATACGCAGACGCCCCGCAAATCTTTTCTTCTTTAAAATGCGTGATCATTGACGAAGTTCACAGTTTTGCCCATACCAAACGGGGCGACTTTACCTCCCTGGCATTAGCTAGGTTGTCTTACCTTTGTAGCGACTTTATCCGCTTTGGACTCTCTGCTACCGTTGCTTACCCTGATATTTTAGCTAGTTGGTTAGGCGAAAATGCTGAGCCGTGCCGTATCATTGAAGCAAAGAGCCGTATTAAGCCACGTGTTAAAATACTCAATTCCAAAGCCCGCATGCCCTTTGGCGGTTACATGGCCAAATATGCCATAAAAGATGTTTATCTCGCGATTGAAAAAGCCAAAACGACGATAGTGTTTGTGAATACCCGCGCCAGTGCAGAGCTGATTTTTCAGGCGCTTTGGGAAGAAAATAGTAAAGTACTGCCTATCGCGATTTATCATGGCTCTCTAAGTAAAGACCAGCGCCAAAAAACAGAGCAAATGATGGCAAGCGGAAAGCTTAAAGCCATTGTCGCAACCTCGGCACTGGAGCTTGGTATTGACTGGGGCGATGTGGATTTAGTGATTCAAATGGGCGCACCGAAAGGTGTAAGTCGCTTGCTGCAACGAATAGGCCGCTCAAATCACCGCATGGATGAACCTTCCCAGGCATTGCTCGTGCCGGGCAACCGTTTTGAAGCACTTGAGTGCTTGTCGGCTATTGATGCGATTAAAAAAGGCGAGCTTGATGGTGATGCACCGCAATCGGGTGCGCTTGATATTATCCCGCAATTTATATTGAATTGTTTGTGCAGTGAGCCTGCAGGTATTGAACAAATTTTTGAGCAAGTTACTCAGGCTCCGCCATATCAGGCGCTTGATAAACAAACCTTCAAGCAACTTTGGTATTTCACTCAAGATGGGGGATACGCTCTGCAAGCTTACGAGCGATATAACCGACTCGAGGAAGTTGCTCCAAACACCTATAAGCCGGCAAATAAACGCGTAATCATGCGACATCGACAAAACATCGGTACCATTGTTGAAGCTGGCAGATTGAAAGTGAAGCGTTTAAGACGTGCGCATCAAGGCAAGATTATCGGAGAAGTTGAAGAATACTTTGCCCAGCAGTTGGTCAAGGGCGATACCTTTTATTTTGCAGGCGAGGTGCTTCGTTTTGAAGGGATTAGAGATATGATCCTGGAGGCCAAACCCGGCAAAGCCAAAGAGCCTAAAATACCAAGCTATGTGGGCGGGCAAATGCCTCTTTCGACTTATTTGGCCGATGCTGTTCGCCAGTTGTTAAATGAACCCGACAGATGGCATGCCCTGCCTAAACAAGTGCGAGAATGGCTGGATTTACAAGTGGCCTTCAGCAAAATTCCGCAGGCCAATAAAGTGTTAATTGAGCAGTTTCCATTCAGGAAAGCCGAGTTTGTATTGTTTTACACATTCGAAGGCCGCTTAGCCAATCAGACCTTAGGTATGCTGATAACCAAACGGATGGAAAAAATGGGACTGCAACCTTTGAGCTTTTCTATTACTGATTATGGACTTTCCATTTGTTCACTGAAGAAAGTCGAGCAAAAACATATCCCGCAGCTTTTTAACCCTGATATTCTCGGAGATGAGCTTGAAGACTGGATGCTTGAAGCAGCAATGCTAAAGCGTTCCTTTCGACGAGTAGCCGTTGTTAGCGGCTTAATAGAACAACAGTACCACAGCAGTAAAAAGACCATGCGTCAGGTCACATTTTCAAGTGATTTGATATACGATACATTGCGAGAATACGATAAAGATCATGTATTGCTGAGAGTCACCAGAGAAGATGCCGAACGTGAACTGCTGGATTTGTCTCGCACTGCAGATTTACTTATCCGCTTTGACGGTGCATTTGATTTTGTATGCTTAACAAAGCCTTCACCAATGGCAATTCCCATTGTTCTGGACGTGCGCAGTGAGCAAGTGACAGGTGCTGGAACTCAGGCTCTGCTTGAACAAGCTAATCTGTATCAGGAGGCTGAAAATATGATGGAAGAAATACGTGAACTGCTTAGCAACGAAAACTGATATAAAACAAGAATAAATAATAAACAATAAATAAATGATAAATTCTGAAAAGCTCAAATCCCTGGTGCTTGAAAATACTGTGATCCCGTTCAAATTCGCTTCACAGCGATTTTTAGCGGATGGAAGAGCTGTTTTATTCTGGCCAGAACAAGACCTGCTTGTTTTTTCAGATCTACATTTTGAAAAAGGCAGTTTCTTAACGCAGTTTGCTCATCCGGTGCCCCGCTTTGACACGCGAGAAACAGTAAAACGTATGTCCCAACTCATATCAGAATATCAGCCAAAAACGGTGCTTTGTTTGGGAGACAGTTTTCATGATGTAAATGCACGGTCTCGCATCGAGAAAGAAGATCTTGAGAACATTAATCAATTGGTGATGCAAACTAAACGCTGGGTGTGGATATTAGGCAACCATGACCCTGATATCCCTGAAACGCTTGCCGGTGAGCGTGCTCATAGTCTTTTACTTGATGAAATTCTTTTTGTTCATGAGCCTGAAGATATCTCAAATCATACTCATTGCAAAGCACAAGTAGTTGGACACTTTCATCCAAAAACGTCTTATAAATTGACGCATAAAAAGGTCACCGGAAAGTCTTTTGTATTCGATGAAAAGCTCCTGCTAATGCCGGCTTTTGGCAAATATACGGGTGGGCTATCGACTAGCAGTGAGATCATAGGCTCACTGGTAAATAAAAATAATTGTCAAATAATGTTGACGTTCAACAAAAAGCTGTTTATGTTATAAAAATCCATACTTTAGAACTGGTCAAAAACAGCAAAAGATTGTTTTAAAACCGGTTTTTAACGGACGTAAACTCGCATTTATGTACAATTTGGACAAGCTCTTTAGCACCTCGAATAAAAATAAAAATGGGGTGGCGCAGAATGGCGCGTCATATTTTTTGTGCTTTGCTTTAAGCTTTGCGGCATTTGTGTGCTCGATGGGTACACTTCAAGCCAAGCAAATTGTGCTCAGCTCTTCTCCGATACACGATGAGTTTAAAATTGCAGAGCAAATGCTGGAAGAAGCTTATGCGCAGGTTGGTCATACGCTACGCTATCAGGATTTGCCGTATACCCGCAGTATTGTCAGTGCAAATGTAGGTGTGATTGATGGATTGTCATTGCGCCTGGAGCAACACACTCAAAACTACCCGAACCTGATCCGCATTAATGTCGCATTGCTCAATAGTAAAACACTTGTGGTCATTAATAAAAAGCTATGTCCAAATTGTGACATCGGCAAGCTTCGTTCGATTGGCGCGGTTTCTGGATTTGAATTTCCTGAATCAAAACTGCAGCTAGAAGATAATACTAATTTAAAAATTGAATTAGCAGAGCATCACCGGCTCTTTACGTTTTTTGAGGCAGGCAGAGTCAATGCCATTGTAACCAGCAATTTATTTTTGCCAGATAGGCTAAGAGACACCCAAAAGTACCGGTATGTACAAATCGCCGAGCAAGATGTCTATCATTTTGTTCACAAGCAACATCAGGCATTGGCAAAACAGCTTGATGTGGCTTTATCACAAATTAAGCTTGATTATGCAAATCAACTTAAACAATCAGGCCCAGCAGAGACTGAAGAGTTGCCTCAGCGAGGGCCAGTGAATGATTTCAAGCCGCTTATGCAGCAACTTAGCACAAACTTAAGTATTGTGTCTGATTAAAGCGTTTTCTTGTTTTTGATGTTACGCGCTTATTTGCCCCAGCGTTTGCTTAGACCATCGTAGGCATCAATACGTCGGTCACGAAAATACGGCCAAATACGTTTGATGTTTTCAGTACGGTTTAAATCCAGCTCAACGCTTAAAACTTCTTCTTTATCATCACTTGCCATAGCAAGCACTTCACCTTGCGGGCCTGCTATAAAGCTATGTCCCCAAAACTGAATGCCAACATCTGCTTCATTTGGAGAGGCTTCAAAACCTACCCGATTTGCCACAATAACAGGTACTGAGTTTGCTACCGCATGCGCACGCTGTATGGTTTCCCATGCGCCTTGTTGACGGCCTTGTTCGTCGTGTGGATCCGTTCTATCCCAGCCAATTGCCGTTGGATAAAATAATATTTGTGCGCCGTTCATTGCCATTAAGCGAGCGGCTTCCGGATACCATTGATCCCAACACACTAAAACACCCAATCGCCCTACGCTTGTGTCAATTGGCTCAAAGCCTGTGTCACCAGGCGTAAAATAAAACTTTTCGTAAAAGCCTGGATCATCTGGAATGTGCATTTTGCGGTAAGTCCCGGCAATTTGCTCGCTACGGTCAAACACAACTGCTGTATTGTGATACAGACCTGCAGCACGCTTCTCAAACAGCGAAGTCACCAGCACCACATTACACTCTTTGGCCAGCTTTCCGAAAAATGCGCTTGCTTCGCCGGGAATAGGCTCGGCTAAATCAAACACACTCACATCTTCTGTTTGGCAAAAATATAAGGTTGAATGTAGCTCCTGTAATAGAATGCACTCGCAACCCTCAGACGCTAATACTCTTACACGTTCGGCGGATTTAGCCCAGTTTTCATGTTTGTTGTTCGAGGCAACCGACTGCTGAACCAGTCCTACTTTTAAGGTGCTTTTACGGTTAGGCGTCATAAACAGAGACTCCTTTTTTCATTTGATTTAAGACTTCAGGTTGCAAGGTATTGACAGGGATTTGCATAGTAATGCAGTGCAGTGAACCAAATTGCTGAACAATGGCAGAGCAATCTACAGCCACTATGCGATGATTAGGAAAGGCTTTTTGTAAGGTATTTAATGCCTGTTCATCTTCATTTTGAAGGTAAACGGGCGCGAGGACGCAATCATTACAAATTAAAAAATTAGCGTAAGATGCAGGCAATCGCTCACCGTCGCTGTTTCGCATATCTGGGAGCGGCAGTTCAAATATTTCATAGTCAGAAAATGCCTGCTCTAACTCAAATTTAAGGGCAGTTAGCCCTGTAAAATGCTCATCATCGGGTCGATTATAAGCACTTTGCATTACTAACCCTCGCAGTGGTGTAAAGCGCGCCAGTGTATCTATGTGTCCGTCAGTATCATCACCCGTTAAATGCCCATTTTGAAAAACATGACACTGGCGAGCACCAAGCAAGTCTGTAAACACAGATTCATAGTCTTGCATTGTGTGTTCACTGTTGCGCTTTGGGTTAAACAAACATGAAGCCGTGCTCATTAAAATCTGATTCTGGTCGATTTCAATGGCACCGCCCTCTAGCACCGTATCGCAAGACACCAGCGATAACTGACACAACTGACTTAATTGTTGATTAACAAGGTTATCTTTGCGGGCATCAAATTTTTGCCCCCAACCATTGAATACAAATTCAACCGGTTGATTTCCGCGCGCAGTCTCGCAGCTAAGAAAAACATAGTCGCGTGTCCATGTATCATTAAACTCAGCTTGAAAAATAAGCACAGGTAAATGCAAATCGATCATGGATTTGGCCAAGCCAATGTCTTTTTGATGACAAAGCAATATTACGCCAGCTCCGGCATCTGCAATGGCCTTTATCAGCTTAACGTAAGTTGTGCGAGCTTCGTTTATCCAGGGTTGCCAATCACTTTCATCATGTGGCCAAGCCAAAACAACGGCTTCTTGTTCTGCCCATTCGGGGAGAAGCGTTCGCTGCGGCAAAATGGCATTGAAGTCTTTGTCACTTAAAATCGCTTTTTCCTGCTTATTGGTCATAAGCTTATTCCTTACAAAATCCAGTTTACGCTCACAAAGGCGCGACGCGGTTGACCGACAAAATAGCGATAATTACCAAAGGCGAAATCAGCGCGCTCCGCATAATCCTCATCTAATGCGTTAAATATGCCCAGCTTGATTGACATAGTATCGCTTACAGCATATCTCAAGGTTAAATCAAGCAAAGAATGCCCTTCGTATTCTGCCGTATTTTCGGGGTCGAGATAGTATGCTGAGAGTGTCTGCCAGGCAAGTTCTGTTTCAAATTTTTCGGTGGCTTGCCACAGCACTTGCGCGGCGAATATTCTATCAGGCGAGGTATCCACACGATTGCCCTCAATAGGCGTGTCTGTAATGGCTAAATTGCTTTCATAACGATGGCGCTGAAAGGTAAGGTTTGTGGACAAACGCAAGTTTGACAGCACTTGCCAGCGATACTCTAACTCAAGCCCTTGATGAGAAGTTTCACCATCAGTGACATTTTGCCGGTTTGTATCACTGATAATGACATTTTCTTTGGCCATATCATATGCGGCAAGATGCAAGCTATGATTATAAATTGAATATCTCACTCCTGCTTCCACAGCATCCATATCGACCTCGTCCAAATCTGCGGTCACCTGGTTATTTTGTAAGCGAAACAGTTCTGTTGCCTGGGGCGCTCTGAAGCCTTGACTATATTTGACATAGCTCATTAATGCGTCTGAGAAGCGATATTCCAGCGTTGCCGATGGCGAAAAGCTGCTGAAACTCACAGTTTGGTCAGGCGGGCGAGAGAAACGGCATACCGCCACATCTGATTCACATGCACTGCCGTCGCTCAACTTGTTGTTGTAGTCATACTCACTTCGCTCCACCCTGGCGCCCAATATAAATGATAAGTCCCCTGCATTCCATTTTGCCTGAGCGAAGGCTGCCATTACTATGGCATCAACCTCATAATTATAATGTTCACCTTCTGGAATGCTGGGAGAAAATGGCTGGTCTTGCGTCTCAATGAGGCTTGCCTGGGTAAAATCTGCGTCGATACCGCTAATAAGCTCGGCACCAGCAAAGCGGCTATCATACTGAACTTGAAGCCCTACGCTCGAGTGTTCATTTTCCTCTAATGCTTGCCACGGTAAAAAATGTTGTAAAAACTGCATGTCGTTATAGCGCACATAGGGCGTAATGCTTAAACGGTCTGTATCTGTGGTTTTGACAAATTGGGAATAGGCGCGTAAGGATTTTACGTCACGAAAAGCCTCTGGGTTGGGATTGATCCTTCTTAGGCCTTTGTCTTCGTATGCTCTAAAGCCTTGTATGAAGCCCGCAGTTTCTTGGTTGAGATTGGCGATATCAACTACCGTTTTATTGCGCCAGCTATGGTTTTCAGAGGAATTGTTACCAAAAGGCGCTACGTGTTCATAAACTAAAGTCGCTTTTTGCTGATCATATCCACTCTCGGTTTGAAAGCCATTTTCCTGATTTGCATTTCCGTAAGCTAAAAACGCGCTATTGTCAGACTCCCACTGATATTGCCCCGACAATCTGGCAAAATCGTAGGCTCCCACCTGCACGCCAATAGATGAGCTTCGTTCAAAAGCAGAGGGCGTAATAATGTTAATCGCGCCATGTAGAGCATTTGTGCCGTATAGCGTACTTGCAGGCCCTTTTAACACCTCAATGCGTGCGGCTTGCTCTGTATTGCTATCAAATAGTTGGTTGGCATTACAAAAACCGGGTGCACGCAGACTAATCCCGTCCAAAGCCATGAAAAAGGCACCGCAGCTTCCTGCACCGGTCAAAACGGGTGAGCGTATGGCAGTGAGGTGCTCCTGTCCATTTCCTCGACTAATCCAGGTTCCGGCAATGCGAGAGGTAATCTGATTAATATGTTGCGCTTCTATTCGTTCAATCATGTCTTGGTTGATAACCGATACACTTGCCGGCACATCAACAGTGCTTTGCGCTTGTCGCGAAGCTGTTACGCTGATTGTTTCAAGCGCTGAGTTTTGAGTGCTTGGCGCATCAACAAGGTCTCTTGCTGTACCAAAGCTTGAAAAAAGCGTCAGACTTAGACCCAGGCTCAAGCTCAATGTTGACAGTAGAGGGCAAAAAGCGTGCTTAAAGGCTTTAGTAGCCGTTTGCTCTGAAACATTATCAGTGCGCTTAAAGATAAGGGGTCTTCGATACAGCGTTTGCTTAATCATTGTATTCCTAACGTTTAATTAAAGGAGAATGCGAATAAAAAATGAATAATGAGTCAGTAAAAAGCGAAAAAGCTTACTTTAGATGCCTGCCACCGTTTAGGTGCAAAGTTTGGCCGGTAACGTAGTCACTTTGCAGCAAATAATTGACCGCTTTTACCGCCTCCTGCGCTCCCGGACAAATTTCTAAAAGTGATTTTTTTAAGGCTTTTTGTCGATATTCTTCGCTATCGTCGTCATTGAACATTACCAAGGCAGGCGCGATGCAGTTTACTTTTACTTTTGGCGCAAACAAGGCGCTGAAAGATAAGCTTAGGTTGTGAAGCGCAGCTTTACTTGCCGCATACGCGATATGTTTTTTGCTGCCTTTTTCCTGCACATAATCTGTCATGTGGATGATATCACTCATACCATGGTTATTTTTGAGTAGCGATTCAAAGGCAAGGTTTAATCGATAGGGGGTGTTTGCATGCACCTGCATCATTTTATTAAAAAGCGCATCGTAGTCGTCGCTTTGTGACTCTTGATCCCAATCTGACGCATTATGAATAATTCCGCGCAAACAATCAGTCTGCGCCTTGATCTTTTCAATGCAGTCATCAACACCTTGTTTAGTCGCAAAATCGGCATGTATAGCGACGGCACCAAGCTTACGCAATTGCTCCACTGATGGTTTTTCACTGCGATATGTTATAATCACAGGTAGATTTTGTTCGAGAAGACTGTGCGCGATGGCCAATCCAAGGCGCTGCGCGCCGCCTGTGATTAAAATAGGTGCTGAATTTCTTGCAGAGGTATGTGCTGGCATAAGCTGGTAAAACGCCTTTTTTGGTAGTTTATTCGTCTAAATGATCGAAATTAAAAATCTGCAGTGGGTACGTAAATTTACACTGGCAAGATCGTGTTTTTTAGTACTTAAGCATAAAGTCGAATCACATTGTAAACCATTCACGCGTGTAATTGCGTATATGGATTTACAAATTAAATAGATGGACACAGTATGTTAGCAAAAGAAGCTATAGTAATGCATGAAGCCACCGAATTGGCGATCTCTCCACAAGCTGTGCTCGTGCGTGATGCGCTAATCGCCAATGGGTTGGAAACCCCTATGGTTGAAAATAAACTCAGCAGCGAAGAAAAACGCGCCCGAATTCAGGCTTCTATGCGCGACATAATGCAAACGCTGGGTTTAGACCTTAACGACGATAGTTTGCAGGACACGCCAAAAAGAATTGCGAAAATGTATGTCAACGAGATATTTTCAGGTCTTGACTATCGCAGTTTTCCTAAAATCACACAAATTGAAAACAAAATGTCTATCGAAGAGCCTGTTCAGGTAACGGACATTAGCTTAACGAGCACGTGCGAGCATCATTTTGTGACAATAGATGGCACAGCAACTGTGGCCTATATTCCAAAAGATACCGTCATTGGTTTATCAAAAATAAATCGATTAGTCGGATTTTTTGCTCAGCGTCCTCAAGTACAGGAGCGTTTAACGCAGCAAGTGATGGTGGCCTTACAGGCGCTCACCGGCACCAAAGACGTTGCTGTGAGTATTAACGCAACACATTACTGCGTTAAAGCGCGTGGTATCCGCGATACCAATTCATTCACACGAACCTCATCTTTAGGTGGCGTGTTTAAAACCGACAGTGAACTAAAACGCGAGTTTTTTAGAGCGTAAAGAGACAATAGCTATCCGAGCTTAAAGCCCAGCCGAGTCTGGGCTTGTTTGTTTGTAAATGGCGTTTGTGAATGAAAATGCACCTTGCGCCTTAATGAATTAAATGAAATTCTGTTTGACGACCATCCATATATTCAACGCGTGTTCCGTCAAAAAACGCGTTTTCTTCAAGCATGATCCGTATTTCCTTTCCCCATTCAGGAATAAAGCGCGCGGCATTAAGTTCAATAGAATAGGCTGTGTTTTTGAATAAAGGATAGTCTCCTTGTACCGGCACACCAGCTTGTGCATCCCACATTCCCAAGGTAGTGCCTGCTGCGTGGCCATGATACCCGAGTGGGTGGGTATAAATGCTCGGTTTAATACCTTCTTCTATTGCCTGTTCTCTGGCAGCAAGTAAAACCTCGTTACCTGTGCGCCCCTCTTTAAACAAAGCCGTAAATATATCCTGCAGGCGGTTGGCATCGGCCAGTGCCTGCTTCAAATAATCAGGGGCATCACTTTCACCCTCTCGCAATACATAGGCGTGCTGTTGTTGGTCTGTGTTTAAGCGTAAATAGGTAATTCCAAAATCCATATGAACCAAATCGCCCCGCTCAATGATTTGGTCCTTCTTGCCTTCACTAAACGCTTTCACATGGTCAAATTTTTCTGCACTGGCTCGTTGAATAGAGACACTGGGATGAAACCAGTTATCCAGCCCTAATTCTCGTGAACGGTCACGAAGCCACCAAACAACATCGTTTGTGGTAGTTTCCCCCGGTTTTATGAATCCACTGGTGTAAGCCTCTTTTATAATGGAATGACCCATTCGCACAATCTCTGGATAATACTGCATTTCAAGTTCAGTGCGCGTTTCAAGCCAAGCGATGGCAAGCATTTCAGCGCTCACCACCTTGCTTTGTAGATCTGAAGGAAGGACTTCCATAAAGGCCTGGTGTTCTGTTGCTGTCATGCCATCTGCAAGCGCAAAATGTTCAGACTTATTAATGCCTATTTTATTTGGAGAGAGTTGCCTGATAAGTTCGACCAATCGCTGCCATTGATCTGGCTGAGACTCCTTGTCCCATGCTTTCTGGAACATGGTGTCTACCTGATAGCGCGCAACGGCATAGCGCTCAAGTGCTTTACCGTCACCCGGATTAAACAGCACAAGAATGGTTCGTCTGCGCGCTGAAAGCCAGGTGGCAGGTAGCATGGTTTTAAGAACTGGATCTTCATTATATTCGCGAGAAATTAAAATCCACATGTCGATACCCGTTCGCGCCATGAGCTCTGGCAAGGTATTTTCAAGCTTATCGTTAAGCATTTGGTCAATAAGCGACGCGCGCGTTTTCATATCTGCTATGTTTTGAAGCGGATCAGTGGCGCCAGAAGTTTGATGTTGGTGGGGAGTATCAGTGACTGAATCAAATGCATCGTCAGCAAAAACAGAAGATGTATCAGCAGCTAATACCAAGCCAGAATTCACTGACAAAACAGCGAAGCATATTAAAAATAAGAAGATTCTGCGATAAGTGGCGCTAGGCATACCCATTCCCCAATTTAGTTTATGCAAATAATGCACATCATTTACTGCGATAAATAATATTCATCACGATGATTAAGCTTAGCTTTTTAGCTGATTGTTAATCAATTTCCAAGCTCGTTTCAATCGTTTGATCGGCATAGTTAGAAGCGCGTACCTTGATAGTTGCAGTAGCGTCCAAGACACTTGGCATGACGACTGCACGATAGGGATGAGTATTATCACTTGCTAGCAACACTTCATTGCCCATGCTGTCCACGGCGTAGAACTCAACATTGATCAGGTTTGTCGCCAGGTTATTTTCAAAGCTTACTTCAGCAGGGATAAACACGCGATCGTTTTCTTCATACATATCGCCAATGCTTATCTCAGTTAGAGCGGCATGGCCAACGGCGCTTTTTGCGTCTAACACCACTAAAGAAAGTGGCGCTAGTTTCGTGCTAAGAAAGCCCTCGTTTACTTTTATCTCAGCTGGTTGCTTAAGCGCGTAAATTATTTCATATTGATTGGCATCAACGGGTAACTCAAGCGTTTGAGTCTCGTTGGAGCTATTCATTAGCACAAGATATTCATCTCTCGTATCAATATCGATGCGCGAAAATGCAAGTAATCCCTTGTTGTTATCCACTAACTTCATTTGATGGATGCCGCGACGAAGTGGCAGATGCTCAATGCGCGTTTGCGCCAAGTCATTGATGGTGAGATAAAGCGGGTGGTTTGGGTCAAAGTTATCGTCAGCCGTGGTTTTATCCGTACCGATGAGAATATTGTCGTTATACACATCTACCAGCGACGGGTCCATGTTTTCTCTGGCATCCACATCGCCACCGTCACCTGTAAAGCCTTGTTCATCGCCGTAATACACAACGGGCACGCCACGCGAGAAGAACATCAAGGCATGTGCGAGCTTGCTGCGCTGCAGGTGTTCCTCGGGCGAAGCATCTGCCAAAGACGCTTGTAAAAAGTGACCAACGCGCCCTGCATCATGATTGCCCAAAAAGTTAAGCAATAAATCAGGGCCTGAGTCGGCATCTCGATAATAATCATCGTTGTCAAAAAGGTGGGCGATTCGATTGATATCTTTTCCTTCAAGCAGCGCATCTTTTACGTTAAAGAAAAAGCCAAAATCAAGCACTGAAGGCAATTGTCCTTCTGTAGTGTATTTACTTAAACCCGCCGGATTACCATCGTAAACCTCCCCGAAAAGGTGAAAGTTAGGAATGCCAATATCTTGCGCATGTTCTGTAATGGCGGGGGCAAATACCTGCCAAAATTCTATATCAACGTGTTTAACCGTATCGATTCTAAATCCATCAGGCTTAAACTCGCTGATCAAATCTTTGAATATGCTGATCATATTTTGCTGCACTTCAGGCATGCTGGTATCGATATCGTCCAGTCCGGCAAAATCGCCGGTGATCACGCTTTCGCCTTGCCAGAGATTGTCACCCTGATTGTTGTAGTATTTCGGATCGTTTAACCAGTCAGGTACCTTTACGCCTTGCTCGTTTTCTGGCACAAATGGGGTATAGGTTTTGCCTGCCGCCATTTCAGCCTCTGTGATAAACGCACACTTGGTTTGCCCTTCTTCCTTAAAAGAACCATCGTCGTTATGACATTCGCGAAACTTGATAACGTCTGCAGTATGGTTAGTAATAATGTCGAAAAAGACTTTAATATTGCGCTCGTGCGCCGCATCAATCAGACTTTTCAATTCTTCATTGCTGCCAAAATGTGGGTCAATTTCAGTAAAATCGACAACCCAATAGCCATGATGGCCAAACCCGTCTTTTTGAATGGCTTTATTTCGTAAAATTGGCGTCATCCAAATGGATGTAATGCCCAAGTTTTGCAAATAATCGAGCTTTGCTTCAAGACCCACCATATCACCGCCATGAAACGCCCACTTGCTCGTTTTATCCAAACCACCGTATGAAATCGGAATATCCGGATCGCCCATATCGTTTTCAGGTTTTCCGTTATGGAACCTGTCGGGCATAACAAAATAAAACACCTCATCTTTAATATCGCGAGTCAGGTAGTTATCTAATTGCTCACTGACCGGCACTGTTTTATCGGGATTAGTTTTCGCAGTGTGCTGGCTTTCCACTGGGCTTGTTGATGTTTCATTCTGCGACTCAGGTGCCTGGCCACAGGCAGCAAGCATAGTCACTGCAAGGGCAGCAAGGATGCATTTTGGCTTAAATAGGTTGGCAGGCGTTACGGCTGGTTTTTGAATATTCACGTTCACTGTATTTGTTGCTTTTATTGTTTCTGTCACTTTCATGAGCATCTTCCGTTTATAAGTCTGTTGGCTAAGTCGATTTGCCAGATGTGCTTGCTATGTGTATTTACTAGGCGCGTTTGTTTGAGACATCGGCTAAGGAACAGCTTCTCCTCTGCGCGTTTCGAGTATTTGATACCATTGCTCTCTGCTTAATTCGAGCTTGCCAGCCTTAGCCGCTTCTAATATACGCTCAGGTTTAGTGCTTCCTATTACTGGCTGAATGCCTGTTGGGTGCTTCATTAACCAGGCTAAAACCAAGGCATTTACATTGGTATTTAAATTTTCAGCCAGTTGCGCCAGCAAGTTTGCCGTATCACGAACAGCTTTATCCGGATGCTCAGTATTGCCAAACTGGCCTTGTGCCAGCGCAGACCATGCCTGTAACTGAATTTTCTGCTGCAAGCAGTATTCAAGTGTGCCTCTGGGGAAGCCTTGATTCGTATTAGCTTGCATGTTGCTTGTGATGCTATCTTCAACAAAATCAGAGGCAAGTAGGCTCATTTCAAGCTGATTGGCGATCACAGGCATCTCGACATGATTTTGGATAAGCGCAGTTTGCCCGGCATGCATGTTCGAAACGGCCAGATACTCAAACTTTTCTTGCTTATAAAGGTTGTTTAAAGTCTCGGCGGTTTTTTCGATTTGCATGAGGGGATCTGGACGATGTAAAAAAAGCACGTCGAGCTGCTCGATATTAAGTCGTTTTAAACTGGCATGAACGGCTTCAGTTACCCAACGCGGGCTTAAATCATAATGTTTGGTGTTAACGTCGGGAACCAGACGGATCCCAATTTTTGATTGAATAATGAAGTGATCGACAAAGTGCTTATTTTTTTTGAATACGCGACCCATCACCTCTTCGGCTTTACCAAAGGTATAAATATCGGCTAAATCGATGACATTGATGCCAGCTTCGATGCAGGTTTCAAGTAGATGATGCGCCTGGCTTTCATCCTCTTTTGTGACCGGATTGCTGTTCCAGCCTCCACCTAAGTTCATTGTGCCAAAAATGCAGCGACTTGCATTTTCAAAGTGCTCATTAAAGGGCAATGCCGACATACAGTTACTCATCTTTTTATTATGTTAGATTAATGTTATCAGAAACATTAGCACGATTTTTAGCACAAAAGCATGCCTGAATACGTATGCGTATATGAAAGAATTGTTAGGAAGCAAGCAATGCAACAAGGTAAAAACGCAGTATCGACTGGAATTATTTTCGCTTTGAGTCTTTTTCTTTTTAGCTGCACCAGTGTGCCTGAGGGGGTTCAGCCTGTTAGCGGATTCGACAAGTCTCGTTATTTGGGTACCTGGTATGAAATAGCGCGCCTGGATCATTCTTTTGAAAGGGGGCTGGAGCAAGTGACTGCAAGCTATAGTTTAAGAGAAGACGGCGGCATTACAGTTATTAATAAAGGTTTTAATGTTGAAGAGGGTGAATGGACAAGCGCAGAAGGAAAGGCATATTTTGTTGAAAGTGAAAATATCGGACATTTAAAAGTGTCGTTTTTTGGCCCTTTTTATTCAAGCTACGTTATCGCTAACCTTGACAAAGAAAACTATGACTATGCGCTCATCACCGGTTACAACAAGGAGTATTTATGGATTTTGTCTCGTACTCCCGAGCTTGAGCAAGGGATAGTCGAGCGATTAGTGGAACAGGCAAAAGGCTATGGTTTTGCAACGGATGAATTAATTTACGTGGATCACAGCCCAAATAACGCCGAATTGTGATAATTAGGCGAAATATTAATAAAAATGAAATAAAGTGGGTGTTACATAGGTCTGATTATAAAGTATCGTGAACAAAGCCCTTGAAATAACAGTATTTAAAATAATCGAGCTTGAGACATGTCTCTTTGGTTAAATGACGAGCTGCTTATGGCTTGCTCACTTGCAAAGTGTTTACACGCCAGTGCGATTAAAAACGCTAAAAAACGATAAAGAACGATAAAGAACGATAAAGAACGATAAAGAACGTTAAAGAGCAAAAACAAGTGATTAGGATAGCCAGTACAAGGAAACTGAATGTCAAATAGCTACACCGCAATAATCGAACAAGCCATTTCTTTGTTAGACGAGTTATCCGACGCAGAATATCAGCAGATAATAAAACCGCATTTTTCGAGCAGTATTGGTGTGCACATGCGCCATATCATCGATCACTTTTTATCGCTTAAAAATGGCGCTCTAAGCAAAACGACGCACATTGATTACAACATCAGAAACAGACACAACGAGGTTGAACAGTATCCAAAGATGGCGGTTCAGGTGCTAAATGAAATCAAGCAATGGATAGGCACCCTTACCAGCGATAACTATGGACAAAATGTGCTTGTCACCACCGAAATCGATATTCATCAAAGCAAATCTGCCTCATGCGCATCAACGCTAGAGCGAGAACTGGTGTTTGTTTGCAGCCACGCCATACATCACTTCGCACTTATCCGCATCATGTGCGCCACGCTTAACAAACAAATTCCTGAATATTTTGGTTACGCACCGGCCACGATCACTCATTTGAATCGGAGTGCATGAGTCAGGTTAAAGTTTTCTGCTAGACAACAGCGACTCTAATCTGCTTCACCATACCGAAGATACTGCTCATAAGCCTCCCCTAAATACAGTTTAAGCAGCTTTTCTGGCGCTTTGCTTAAATCTACACTAAGAAGTAATCCGGGGGTGTGATTAAAGCTCTTATCAATGCCAAGCGCATGAAATTTAGCGCCCATTTTTTGGTATTGCTTGGCGAGCACCGGCATGTCTTTGGCATCTGCTTCAATGACTTTCAAAAAAGCACTCAGATGTTTTGATGCATCGTATTGTGCAAAAAAGTCAGCAACTTCCGGATGTAGCTCAAAAGGCAACTTATTGCGCGGCTTTACATTTTGAGCGCCTGGGGAGTCAATTAAAGCGTGCTGAATGAGCGCTACGCTTCGTGCATCGTATAATTTACTGATTGATACCGTGCCGTAAAGCGTGCGGTATTGCGGAAACTTGCTTACAAAAGCGCCAATACCTCGCCATAAAAGCAGTAAACCTTGGTACGAGCCTTGGTATTCAGGAATTAAAAATGAGCGACCCATTTCCATGCAAGGCGCCTTTCGATTAGCAAAGTTTTCACCAAACTCAAACATTTTGTGCAAATACAATTGGCTTAAGTCGGTATTAGCTTGCCCTTGCAAAAGCTTGTCAGTGCGCCCCATTCGGTAAGCTCCGATGATTCGATTGCTTTGTCGCTTTACGATAAAAAGTTGCGTATAGGTAGCGTCAAAGCCATCGGTATCAACAGGTTCACCGCTTCCTTCGTTATGCAAACGAAATGTGAGTTCACGCAAACGCGCAATCTCATTTACAATATTAGGTGCCTGGGATTGATAGGCGTAATAAACGTCATAATCTTTAAATGAGCTTAAATGCTGAGAGGCTGGCAAAGCGGCTAATTCCTCAGCAATTAGCTCACTTGCTGTTTCTTGTGCCAAAGGCGCGTATTCGGTCACCGTATCAGCCGGCCACGTATATCGCCAGCTTTGCGCCTGAGCGTAACTCAATGCTCTTGCAAGGGCGGCCTTTTCTTCAAAACTATCACCTTGAATAAATTTTGTATCGATTGATTTTCCTGCATTGATCACTATGTTATGACCGGTTTTGTTTAATAATTCCCGGCCTAATAAGAGCATGCGCATCCGAAAATACACCCGTTCAGTGCGATAAAACATGCTCGAGTTTTCGCCATTTACAAATACAGGCACCAAGCGGCATTTTTCCAGGCTAATGAGTCTTCCTACTATCTTGTTCCAGGTGTGTTCAGAAATACGCTTTTTCGCTTTTTGAAAATAGGATACCTTGCCAGCAGGAAAAATAAGCAAGGCTTTTCCCGCCTTTACGTGATGAATGCATTTACGTAAGCTCGGTCCATTCTTTGGGTCGTTTTGCGACAGCGGATTGGTAAAGATAAAGTAGTCTTTGAGCTCTTTAAATATGCCTAAGCCTTTATTGGCAAGCACTTTTAAATCAGGGCGCACACTACCAATTGCCCGCGCAAGTATAACACCTTCAATACCGCCAAAAGGATGATTGCTGGCAATCACAACAGGCCCTTCACGAGGTATGTTGGCTTTGAGTTCATCGAGCCCTTTAATGTCTAACTCAAGCAAAGTGATGAGTCGGTCAGCAAAATCTTCTTTTGATAGCCCCTGCATCTGATGCAGTTGATACAACTTGTTCATGCGGGCGATGCCAAGCACGCGGTCAGCTAACCAAATCAAGATTTTGGTTTTCCAGGTCGGGTTCTCAACGAGATTATTTATACTTATTAGATGATTCATATGCTATTTGCTAGTTGTTTAGCGCGCTTGTTAGTTGGATTAGATCATAATGGTTTGATGAGTGCTTAAGTCAATTTATGCGAATGACTGCGCTAAGTCCAACATACCTTGCATTTTCCACGTTTGAATTTGTGCAATAGTTGTTTGTGCATTTACCTTTATTTGCCCACTGGATGCATTAACACCGCACCAGGCATCCCTGCCGCTTTGTTTTGCCTTGTACAGGCAAAGGTCTGCAAGGTTGACTATATTTTCCCACTCGCCAGATTCGGACTGTTCAGCAGGCTGATTAGGACAGGGAGGATAACATGCGTAGCCAACCGAACATGTCAGTGATAGCTTTGTGCCATTGTTGAGTTCAAATGCTTTGAACTTGAGCTCATCCAATAGCCGTTGGGCAATATCCTGTGCATGTTTGCGATGAATGAAGCGAGCAGACGCTAAAAACTCTTCTCCGCCCCAGCGGATCAGATAATCAGATTGTCGAAACACATTTCGCATGCGCGAGACCACTTCTTTTAATACGGCATCGCCCGCCTGATGACCATAAGTGTCGTTAACAGCTTTGAAATGGTCGATATCTAGCATAAAAAATACGATATCTGCTTCGGTATCAGCCGCCTTTTTTCCACTGGCTATATCGCGATGTAGCCTTAAGCTTTGATTAATATCCGCAGCAATTTGTTCATGAAAAAAGTGTCTGTTTTTCACTCCGGTCAGGCTGTCTGTATAGCTTAGTTGTTTCATCGTCTCGTAGGCGTTTTTTAGTTCCTGGTTTTTTAGCGCAAGTGATGAAGTGCGTTCAGCCACTTCTTTGGCTAAACGTTGATTAAGCCTAGCCTGCGAATATCGACTCCACAATAAAAAGAATAAAACCGCGCTACTTCCTATTGCGACAAAAATAAGCGTGCGATTAAGCTGCGCTTGCTCGTGAGCTAATGCTTGCATCACTTGTTCCTGCTCGAGCATTTTGACTTGCTGAGCCTGACGCATTGCTTCCGTTTCTGCCTGCAGACTGGAAATGTTTTGTAAACGAGCCTGATTAAACATATCTAGTTCAATCTGAAGCTGTTCACTCAATGCATAAAATGCCTTTTCGTAATTTTGCTGTTCGCGATATGCCTGCGCCGCCAGTTGCTGAAAGTTAGCAATATCCTGCAGTTCTTTGTTTTGTCTGGCTTGCTCCAGGCCAAGGGATGCGTATCTTGATGCTGCCTCCCAGTTTTGCTCTTCAAGCGCAAGTTTGCTGCGGCTTCGATATGCATCCACTAATAAGCTTAACCACTGGTTTTCCTGGCTCAGTGCGATGACCTTGTCTAAGTCCTGAGTAGCTTGGTCAACGCGCTCAAGTCGCGCGAGTATGTCAGCTCGGTTTGTTAAGGCCCAATGATAGTCGCGTGGCGCCTGAATTTGATCAAATAAATCTAGTGCAATATCAACATGCATAAGCGCCTTGTCAAATTGAGCCAGTTTTAAATAGGTGCCCGCAATTTTGTTGTGATCATAGGCAATATATTTAGGATCCTCTAAAGCCTCATCAATTTTGAGGGCATCATAAAAATATGTCAGCGCGGTTTCGTGATCCCCCATTGCGCTTCGAATATCGCCTAAATTATATAAAGCGCTTGCAACGCCATCGTCAGAACCTAACTCTTGGTTTAGGCGCAAGGCCTTTAAGTGTGCTTCGGACGCTTGCTCCAACAAGCCTTGTTTTTCTCGAATAACGCCTATGCTGTTGTAGGCGCCGGCAATAGCACGTTTATCGCCAAGCGCCTGGTATATTTCTTTTGCCTGAAGTACAAGAGGCAGCGCCCTATCATAGTTAGATTGATAGCGATAGGTCAGGCCTAACTGGCGCAAAGCATCGGCATGTAGTTTGCGCGTTTGCGGCGAGTTGCTCTGCTTTGCAAGTAGCTCTATTGCTATGTTTAACTCGTGAGAAGCCAGTTCGTAATTGTTGCGCTCCATCGCATTGCGGCCCATCTCATAACGTAAGGCGCCTATACTGCTCACCTCCTCATTGTTTAAATCGGTGCGTGTTGAATCACTTTCTAATTTACCAAGCAGGGCAATGGCAAGTGCATCGGCCTGCTTCATATCACCACGGAATCTGGCGTCGCGAATAGCACTTAATGTAGTTTGGACATCATCGGATGCGACGAACGCTTGGTTTGACTCGGATGGGTTTATCGCTTCGCCAGGATCAGCAAGCGCTAAAGAATAAACTGCCAGTAATGATGCAAGAAGAGACAATATTGGAGTGTGCTTTAAAAAAAATAGCATTAAGGACCAGCCCTTCAACGACCCGCTCTTTACCAATAAAAGCTTTACTGACCAGACCCTCAAGAACAAAACCTTCAGCAACAAAGCAAGCAGCGCCTTAAAACCCTAATGAATCACAATATTGCATAGTATTGCGACATGATACAAGCAGTATAAGCGGTCGTTTGTTCTAAAACTTTTATCAATTGTTGTTCAATATCATGTCAAATTTGGCTAATTGAGGCATAATACCCAGGATTTTTGCTTAAAAGATAATTGCTTAACCACTATGACAGATACTTTAACTATTCAAACGCCCGACGACTGGCACCTTCATTTTCGTGATGGTGAAATGCTAAAAGAAACGGTTCCGGCCACGGCCAGATGCTTCAGACGCGCCATTGCCATGCCTAATCTCGTTCCACCCGTAAGCACAACCGATATGGCGCTTGCTTATAAGGAGCGTATTTTAGCTGCGGTGCCACAGGGCGTTGATTTTGAGCCTCTTGTTACGCTTTATTTAACCAATGAAACCACGCCAGAAGAGGTCAAAAAAGCAAAGCAGGCTGGCATTGTGGCAAGCAAGCTTTATCCGGCAGGCGCAACCACAAATTCTGATGCAGCGGTTAGAGGAATCAAAGCCCTCTATCCGGTTTTTGAAGCCATGCAGCAGTGCGGCATGTTGCTGCTAATTCATGGTGAAGTGACCGACGGTGAAATTGATATTTTTGACCGGGAAGCAATGTTTATCGAACGCTATCTAAAAGACATTGTGCAACACTTTCCTGGCCTTAAAGTGGTGTTTGAACATATCACCACCAAAGATGCAGTTGATTTTGTTCTGTCTTCGTCCGATAAGGTGGCAGCAACCATTACTCCACAACACTTGTTGCTTAACCGCAACGATTTACTGGTTGGAGGAATACGTCCTCACAACTATTGTTTGCCTGTACTTAAGCGTAATATTCATCAGCAGGCTTTGCGAGCAGTTGTGAAAAGCGGCTCAAACAAATTCTTTTTAGGTACAGACTCTGCGCCGCACGAAAAACACAAAAAAGAATCGGCTTGCGGTTGCGCGGGATGTTATAGCGCATGGAGTGCCATTGAACTTTACGCCAAAGTATTTGATGATTTAGGCGTAATTGAAAAGCTTGAAGGTTTTGCAAGCCATTACGGGCCTGATTTTTATGGCCTTCCCAGAAATACCGGCACCATTACACTTTCAAAAGAGACGTGGTCAGTACCTGAACTTGTAAAGTTAACAACGGGTGATGATATTGTTCCGTTTTTTGCAGGAGAAAGTCTGAATTGGAAGTTAACAGAGGTAAGCGCTAGCTAACATGGAAAGCTTCAAGGATTATAACTTCAGTGATGAAATTAACAGCGCTTTAGATGCGCTAAAATATCATGAACCCACTAAGACTCAGCAAGCATGTTTACATGCATTGCTGGAAGGGAAAGACGTCGCTGTTGAAGCACAAACCGGTAGCGGAAAGACCCTTGCATTTGGATTGACTATTTTGCAGAAATTGTTAGATAGTCAAGCTCACTCACAAAATGAGCAAGCGGCCGATAGCTCACATCCTCATGCTTTAGTGCTCTGCCCTACAAGAGAGTTGGCCGAGCAGGTTACCTACCAGCTACAGCTACTGGCTCGTCGAATTGCCAACACGAAAATTCTTGCTGTTTTTGGTGGCGTGGCCATTGCACCCCAATTAAGCTCCTTAAAACATCCACCTGCTGTCATTGTAGGGACACCTGGAAGGCTTATGGATATCGCCATGCAGGGCCGATTGAGTTTTAAAGGACTAAAAACCTTGGTGTTAGATGAAGCAGACCGTATGTTAGACATGGGCTTTGAGGATCAGGTTGACTGGTTATTAAAAGCCATAAATGACCAAGCACAGGGCGTTCAAACACTATTATTTTCAGCGACCTTTGGTGGGAATATTCAGTCGCTTAGTGCGCAGTATCAAAAAGATGCGCAGACCATACAAGTTGACGATGGGCGCACCCATCAACACATAGAGCAAACAGCGTATAAAGTATTGGCGAACAGACGAGCTTACGCGGTTGCTGCACTTTTAAGTGAGCACCAACCTGAATCCGCTATTGTGTTTTGCCAGCGCAAACAGGAAGTGGTTGAGCTGCATCAGCAGCTGCAAGAAGATGGCTTTGGCGTTGTGCAACTTCAAGGAGATATGGAGCAATTCGAACGAAGCAATGCCGTCCTTTTGTTTAGTGCAGATTGTGCAAATGTGTTGGTCGCCACAGACGTTGCCGCAAGAGGGCTTGATATCCCGAGCGTTGATCTTGTGATCAACTATAGTATTTCAGACGATTTGGACACCCATACTCACCGAGTAGGTCGTACTGGTCGAGCTGGACTCAAAGGTAAAGCCATTACCCTTATTGATGATACTGACGAAACAAAACTGATCGGATTTAATGCACAGTTACCATCCGATATTCCCGTTAAAAGTGGTCTTGCGCTGAGGTTTCATAAAAATCGTATTCGTGAACCTCAATACGTGGGTGTGCAGATTGATGCAGGTAAAAAACAGAAAATTTCCAAAGGCGACATTTTGGGTGCGCTTGCTAAAAATGCACATGTGCCTGCCAAAGATATTGGCAAAATTCACGTTAGTTCGCATCGAAGTTTTGCAGCGATTAAAATTCGCAGCGTTAAGCGCACGCTCTTGATGTTTAGGGAAAGTAAAGTAAAAGGTAAACGCTTACGGGCGAAAAAGCTTGTTTGATGCTAATGTTATAAAAATGCACGAAGATAGGCATTGTGTCACTTATTGACAGACAAGCATATTTCAGTGTTTTTCATAACGGAGACTTTAAATGAATGCGACAATTTTAGCGTTGTCTGGCTACATACTATGGATCATGGTATTACTCTTGGCCTTGGCAGCTTATCGCGCTGCTTATAATCAGGCAAATAAACGTAAATCCTTGAAATTTAATGCAGATGGCTCTGATGTTGGTGATGCAGGCCAGCGTCTGACGCGTGCTCATCTAAACGCTATTGAGTGTTTTCCCTTCATTGGAGGCGTGTTACTACTGGCAATTGCAAGCGATTCCAGTGTGATTACGAACGGGCTTGCCTTTATTGTGCTTGGCGCCCGAATCGTGCAGTCACTTGTGCATGTGGCCTCAGTCAGTAATGTCGCCATAATATTGCGATTTGTCTTTTTCCTTGTTCAATTTGGTATTTGTGCGTACTGGCTCGTTCGCATTATTGAAAAGTTCATGTAAGACGAGCAAGAGCTGAGATAATGACGCCTTATATTGAAGTATCACCGTGTGACTATGCTGACGCGCTAGGCCGTGAACAATTCATGAATTATCAAATTCGTCCTTTATATCAACCCATCAATCGCATTGCAGGGCCAGCATTCACTGTGTTTTGTGAGCCGTGCGATCATTTGATGCTGCATGCTGCTATCTACAAAGCATCACCCGGGGATATCATTGTCGCTCAGGCCGACGATGCTTATGCGCTTGCCGGTGGAAACGTCTGCGCAATCGCCAAATCTCGGGGAATAGCGGGATTTGTTATCGACGGTACAATTCGCGATATCGCGCAAGTAAGAGAAATGCACTTTCCGGTTTTTGCCCGTGGCGTCATACCAAAACCCGGCAAAAAGGCAAAGATCTCTCCCTTAAATGAGCCAATTGTTTGCGGCGGCGTAAAGGTGTTTCCGGGAGACATCATTGTTGCCGATGAAGAGGGCATCGCTGTATTGCCGAAATTAAAGGCAGAAGAATCTTATAAAATTGGCAAAGCACGCGCCGAAAAAGACGCTAGTTTGAGCTTGGAAGCCTGGCAAAGCCAACATGAAGCAACGGTAAATCAAAAGCTCACTGACTTAGGATTTGGTGAGAAATCCAGTAAAGCGGATTAGTCAAAGCTCAAAGGTGTATTTTTACGCATACCTATAAACATGCTGTGATAATTAAAATCTGTTTTATGCCGATATACTTCATACATCAAGTATAACAATGGTGATTGAAGATGATTGGCTTAAAAACGATCTTATGCGGCGTGCTAATGTTGCCGTTTAGTGCTTACTGTCAATTTGCAGTTAATACTTTTCAGTCGCAAGTTGAAGAACTTCCTTTGTTTAGCCCGCTGATTGTTGAGCAAGTAAATACCACCGCTCAATTAGCCCTGTTTGTTACGAATAATCAAAACGTGGATGAATCAGCTTTTTTAAGCGAAGTTCAACAAGCCGCATATAGTATTAAAGAATCGCCTTCACCTATCGTTCACGGCTATAAATGGTCACATTTACGCGAGTCCACGCAGCTTGAAACTGCATTTACGCAAGAACTTAACCTGGCTTATAAACTAAAAAATAAAGACGCTGAACATACTTACTATAATTTGGGCCTTGCGCTCGTCCGCCCATCTGAAACCAGCATTGCGTGGAACACCCCAATGGCTTCGGATGCATTTAACGACAGACTCAGCACATTTTTAAGCTTCTCCGTGCATTCCAGATTTTAAATTCGTTTTATAAGACAACATATGCTGGTCACTTATTCTTATGACCGTCAGCTTGCAGGCGAGCGCTTAATATATTGCGCAACTTTATTCGTTATGCGCCAACCATCTGCACCTTGAATCAAATTAAGATAATCCACATAGCCATGCTCTGCTTTTTCACCCCAGGTAAAGTCGATTTTGGCATTGGCGGCTTTTCCTGTTATTTGTAGATTACTGATTTTAACCTCGGCATCCCAATTATCGCCTTTATCTACATCCGCTGCAAAATTGTCGCGGGTATAATCCATAAATCTGTCATTCTGATTATAATACTGAATTCGGGCATGCTCGCTAAAGGCTGACATCACATGATCACCAGAACCTGTGGTTACGCCAGTAATATAGGCATTAATAGCATCTTCAGGCGTAGTGAAACTTTCTGGCTTGTTTTCCGACATGGCGTAAAATGCCGCAAGGCTTAAGCTTATCGAGAATAAAAGTGTTATCAGGGGCTGGCGCATATTTTTCTCCATCAATGAATCTGTCGAGGCAATCTCCTCGTACATGCTCGCTTTAACATGATAGTCTACACTCAATATTTTCGCTTTGATTATTATGTTTTAATAATGGCGCTTTAATAACGGCGCTCTAATAATTGCGCTTTGAAAAAGTGTAATCGTTTGTTTATCAAGTTCTACAGGTTTAACACAAAGGCTCCGTAAAATTTTAATATCATATTCAATAAAGGATTGTACTTAATACATGTTTTCTTTTTTCGAGCGCTTAACCAAACCCTTTCCCGTTGAGCCACCCACCCAGCCACCTAAAACCTTGTTTGCATTCTGTAAATATTATTCTGAAGGCATGTGGGGAGTATTAATCAGCGTATCTATACTTAGTGCATTAATTGCGATTCTAGAAGTGTCCTTGTTCGGTTTTATGGGGCAATTTGTGGATTGGTTTGCCTCTAGAGACCGCAGCACCTTTTTACAGGAAGAAAAAGTTACACTCATCTGGATGTCGCTTCTCGTATTGGTATTTTTGCCCGGCCTCGTGATCCTCGAATCGATGATCACTCACCAATCAATTTTAGGTAATTATCCAATGCGGATAAGATGGTTGGCGCACCGATATTTGTTAGGACAAAGCTTATCGTTTTATCAGGATGAGTTTGCCGGGCGAGTGGCTACTAAAGTAATGCAAACGGCACTTTCCGTGCGCGAAACCGTGATGAAGATAATGAATCTGGCGGTCTACATCAGCGTCTACTTTATTTCAGCAGTGGTTCTGGTATTTGCAACCGACTGGCGTCTCGCCATGCCCTTACTGGTATGGCTAGTGCTTTATGTACTTATCCTGCGCGCTATTTTACCGAAGCTTCAAGCGGTTTCTCAAAAGCAAGCTGATGCACGTTCAATAATGACAGGGCGCATTGTTGATAGCTATACCAACATCATGACGGTAAAGCTTTTTAGCCACCACAAGCGAGAAGAAAATTACGCAAAAGAAGGGATGGATGGTTTTTTGCAAACCGTCTACCCGCAAATGCGCTTGGTCACGGTGCTTCAGGCTCTTGTTTGGAGCATTAATTCACTTTTAGTGTTCTCTATTGCGGCTTTATCGGTGTATTTGTGGATAAATGCGATTGTATCGCCTGGGGACATTGCAATTGCAGTTAGCTTGGCTTTGCGCCTGAACGGTATGTCACAGTGGATCATGTGGGAAGTATCGGGCTTGTTTGAAAATATCGGTACGGTGCAAGATGGTATTGATACCCTGGCGGTTCCGGCAACGATAATAGACAAGGATGATGCCAGAAAACTGGAAGTCAATGGCGGTAAAATTGACTTTGAAGACGTTGAGTTTGCCTACAAGGGTAAAGGTAGCAAGCTGATTGGAGTGTTTGACAAGCTTAATATTAATATAAAAGCCGGTGAAAAAGTTGGTCTTGTTGGGCGCTCTGGGGCTGGAAAGTCGACCTTGGTCAATTTGCTCCTTCGTTTTTACGATATTCAATCAGGCAAGATTAAAATTGATGGTAAAGCCATTACCGATGTCACTCAGGAATCATTGCGCTCACAAATTAGCATGGTGACTCAAGATACTTCTTTAATGCACCGTTCTGTGCGTGACAACATTCTCTATGGACGGTTTGATGCAAGCGAAGAGCAAATGATTCGCGCCGCAAAACAGGCAGAAGCCCACGAATTTATTATGAGCTTAAGTGATGCGAAAGGTCGTACCGGTTATGATGCCCATGTAGGGGAGCGAGGCGTTAAGCTGTCGGGTGGCCAGCGACAGCGCATTGCCATTGCTCGGGTAATGCTTAAAGATGCGCCAATTTTGATTTTAGACGAGGCAACCTCTGCGTTGGATTCTGAAGTTGAAGCAGCTATTCAGGAATGCCTTATCAAGATAATGGAAAACAAAACCGTGCTTGCCATAGCGCACCGCTTATCGACAATTGCGCAAATGGATAGACTCTTGGTGCTGGACGAGGGCAAGATTGTAGAATCCGGTTCGCATACGGAATTATTGGAAAAAGGCGGAATATACGCCAAGTTATGGGCGCATCAAACAGGTGGCTTTATTGGTGTGGAGTAATCAGAAAATATTTGACAACTTCTTTTTTTTTTTTGTTACGTTAGTTCTGAATGCATAACATACAGAAAGGGAATTTATGAAATTAATTTGGTTTTTAATACTTTGTGTAGTACCCGTCTCTCAAGCTCTTGCAACTAATACGGTTCGTGCTTTTGCTTGCGACACTTGCAACTATTCAGAGGCAAGACAAATCGCTTTGCAAGAAGCTCCTCAAGCAGAAAGTTGTTCAGAAGGCATGCCAGGTCCCGGATTTGGATTTTCTGATCCGGCGCCCTCCGTTTGTGATCCGGTAGAAGAGTCTGTAATCGTTGCATCTACAGAAAACCATCAAGCTTACAAATTTAATTTAATCGTCACTGAAGGGGTCAATGGTGTCGATCAAGTAAGCGTTTATAACGGATCGTTGGATTCTCAGGAACATCAGGCTTTATTTAAATTTTTCACGTTGATAGATGAAATTGAAACAGCTGTGGGACAAGCTTCAGCTGCAAGTTTTGATAACGTTTCACCACCGACTCAATTTTTTAGTAGTGAAAATAATAGTTCCAGCAATACTCAATCAGACAATTGGTGCGAAGCGAATCATCCCACAGGCTTTTTTTCTTCAGCAAGCAATGCTCGAGATGTAAAAAGCGGAATAACAAATCAAATAAAAAATGCGATGGGTTCCAGAAGTTGGCGAGATTTCACCCATGAAAGTTATTTTACCGGAGGTTCTATCGAAGTAGGTAAGGGTTCGGGAGGCATTGGAATCTCCTTAGACCATTATAAAAAAGCACTGCGGGTTACAAAATCTTTCGGAACAGGCAATAATCTTACTTTTGACTTATCGGTCAGCGGTGAATTAGATGAAGGTAACGACAAGTTGGTCTTCGGATTTAAGCTCAATCCTTTAATATCAAAAATAGATGGATTACAAGTGTCGCAACTATTCCGAGAAGGGGAAGTAAGCAATTTGGCAGGCACATCAATGTCTAATTGCTGGAATGAATTTGTTCAAGATGAAGGAACACAAGTAGACCCACATCCAAGTGATGCAAGTGGCGGTTCTGGTTCTTTCGCAGACCCTTTTTATGGTCCAGGCTCTTCAAGCAGAAGCGGTTACTGCATTGTTACCTATAGGATATGTGTGGATACTTCTATTACAGATTTGGATAGCGGAGGGTCAGGTACCGCACCACCTGCCTGCCCTCAAGCGGTGTATACAACAACTGTTGCATTTTGCGGCTAGCTAAGTACATAAATTGATAAAAGAGCGCTTAGCCGCTCTTTTTTTTCATTTTCAGGAAATATTTTCACTTTTAATTTTGGCTATTTTAATTTCTGTTAAATAATTTCCTTTATTTTATACACAGTCTCGAATCGATTCTTTTAAAGGAACACTAATTCTTAAAGATTTCCACCTTGATTTTGCAGGTAACCTTAAATCTAAACTACCTATTATTGGTCAATGATTGACCAAACGTTACTTAGCATTTAGTTTAAGCTTTTAAAGTTGGACTTCAAAACATAAGCTCTATAGCCCCACAAACACTAATAAAGTAATAAACCATATGTAACTTTCTCTTGTCAGCCTCCCGTTTTCCACGCTATGTCAATTTTCCTGTGTTGAGCAACGCAATCTCTTAAATAGAGGTTTATTAGACTTTGATAAGGAACCCCATTTTCTTCAGACATGGCTTTAAAATAATCAATTACATCTTCACTAAGTCTCATTGTGACTGGTTTTTTTAATTTAGAGTAATAAGGGTTCTTTCGCGATTTCATTTTCGAAAAGTCATATTCATCTTTCATAAGTCACCTCTGTAATGTTTTTGCTCTTTCTTCGTTGCTCTCCGTGCTGAGATTAATCTAATTACTTCACCATCGTTCAGTTCACAATGACATAAAAGGAGAACTCTCAATTCATTGCTCGTTCCAAGCATTAAAACCGGTCTTCTTCCAATTGAGAGTGCTCGTGATCGTAGAATTGCAAGGCAAATTCATCATAGAAAACCGACTTGGCCTCATCAAAGCTTATGCCATGCTTGACTATGTTAGACTCAGCTTTAGCCGAATCCCATTCAAATTTAATCATATGTACATTGTATGTACATGTAGAGCTCTGTCAAGAGTAGCTAGAGTGTATTAGAAAGAATTCTCGATAAATTTGTAAAGCGTCTATGTTTGAACTCCGCTTTTAATCCACCTTTTTGTAAAGATGCTGCGTTTGATAGATTACCAAGCTAATTGTGCAGAGAACCCTAAATCTAAATTACCTATTATTGGTCAATGATTGACCATACCTTACTTAGCATTTAGTCTAAGCTTTTGTACTTGGACTTCAAAATTTAAGCTTTAAGCTAAATGGCCCCACAAACACGAATAAAGCAATAAAAACAACAAAAGGACAGACAATGAAACTTTTAAACATGCTGTTGGCGACGGCTTTATTAAGCACGAGCATAAACAGCTTAGCCACTCAGCTGCTTCGAGAGCCTGACATAAGCGGCGACAAACTTGTTTTTGCTTATGCAAATGATATTTGGACCGCATCAATAAACGGCGGTAAGGCAAAGCGCTTAACCAGCTTTCAGGGCAGGGAATATTTACCCAAGTTTTCACCTGATGGTGAGCTAATTGCCTTCACCGGACAATATGCCGGTAATAACGATGTGTTTATCGTAAATGCAGGTGGGGGTGAAGTAAGGCGCTTGACCTATCATCCTGGTAACGATGAACTTGTTGGATTTACGCCCGATGGTGAATCGGTATTATTTCGCTCTACCCGAAGTAACGCACCGCGCGGATGGGACAGGCTTTATACCGTTTCAATTGACGGTGGTAATCCAAAGCGCTTGCCCATGAACCGGGCCTACGATGGTGCGTTTTCACCAAATGCAGAAGCGTTGGTTTTCCGCCGCCCGGGTTATTGGGACAAAGGATGGCGAAATTATAGAGGCGGGCAAAATCAGGCGCTCAGAATTATTGACTTAGACAGTCTGGAAGAGCGCGACCTACCATTTAATAATGATTTTGATATCGATCCGGCCTGGGAAGGCGATTTAATTTATTTCTTATCTAACCGCTCACAGGTAAGTAACGTATTTGCTTATAATGTAAAGAGCAATGCGGTTACACAAATTACCCAATCAAAAGACTTTGATGTAATGAGCTTTGCCGTTGACGCAGAAAATCTCGTTTATGAGTATTTGGGGGATTTATATCTAAAACGTGACACAAATGCGCCAGTTAAACTCAATATTACGATTGATGATAATTTTTACTGGCTACGCGAACAGTATGTAGATGCCTCAAAAACGATTGCCAGCTTTGATATTTCTCCCAGCGCCAAACGAGCTGTATTTGAGGCAAGAGGCGATATTTTCACCGTACCGGTTGAACATGGCTCACCTCGCAATTTAACCGATACATCTGGCGTTCGGGAAGTTTCCCCAGCATGGTCACCAAACGGTGACACCATTGCGTATTTCAGCGATGCCAGCGGTGAGTATCGATTGGTGTTTGCTGACCAATTTGGCGTAGTCAAACAGGAAATAGAATTAGCTGAAAGCGGATTTTACCAAGCTTTGAGCTGGTCTCCTGATGCATCTCGCGTGATCTTTACCGACCAGCTGCAGCGACTTTGGATTGTTAATGTTGATAATGCAAGCTCTCGTATTATTGATCAAAATACAACAACCCATGTTGAGCCAGAGTTGATGGCGTCGTGGTCACCTGATAGCAAATGGGTGGCATATACCACGCAAAATCAAACGATGTTTCGCGAACTGCATTTATATTCGGTCGAAAAGCGAGAGTCTTATCAAATCAGTGATGGACTTGCAGAAATTCAGTATCCCGTATGGGATGCAGATGGTAACAAGCTGTATTTTGTTGCCAGCACGAATTACGGACCAAAAGCCGCCTGGTTAGACATGTCAACCCTTGCTTTTGACCCTAGCTATCATCTTTACTATGCATTGCTTAGCGATAAAGCTGAGTCGCCGTTACCCTTACGGTCAGATGAAGAAGCCGCCAATGACGAAGCGAGTATTGAAATTGAAAGTAACGACGAGGCGAGTGACAAAAAAGACGAAAGCAAAGATGCAGTGACAGTAACTGTTACTCTCGCTGGCTTAAGTAACAGGATCTTACCGCTTATGGCCGAAGAGGGACATTTTAGCCATGTTAAAACCGGCAAAGCAGGCACGGTCTTTTATCTTTCTCGCTACAACGACGGCGCCGGAAAAACACAAAGCGACCTGTATCGCTTCACCCTAGAAGACAGAGCAAGTAAAAAAATCGCTTCCAGCGTGCAAAATTATCGTATTTCAGCAGATGGCGAGTCAATACTGGCGCAAACAGACAGCGGATGGCGAGTGTTTGCAGCAGCGGGAGAATCTTCAGCAGACGATAAAATGCTGAGTATGAATTTACAAAAGCGTGTTAACTTTGCGCAAGAGTGGCAGCAGATCTTCAGAGAAGCATGGCGCTATCAGCGAGACTATTTATACGTTGATAATTTTCATGGCGCAGATTGGGACAAAGTATACAAAGCCTATCAGCCATTAGTGGCGTCAGTAAGCCATCCAGCTGATCTTACTTACCTACTAGATGCGATGGGAGCAGAAGTGTCTATCGGCCATTCTTACACCAGTTTTGGCGAACTTCCTGATATCGACGATAATCAAATAGGTCTTTTGGGTGTGGATTTTGACATTGATACCGAAGGTCGCGACAAAGGTGTAAAATTCGCCAAGATTTATAGCGGCGAATCCTTTTTCCCGTCGGAAAATGCGTCGGCCCCGCTTGCTCACATTGCTCACCTTATTCCCGAAGGCTCGTATTTGCTGGAAGTTAATGGTAAGGCTGTAGATGCCAATAGCAATATCTACCAGTATTTTGAAGGAACCTTGGGTAAACACACACGAATAAAAATAGGGGCATCTGCAAACGATGATGATGCAAAAATCCACTTGGTAAAACCTATCGCAAGTGATGTTGCGCTTCGTCGAAATGATTGGGTTGAAGCAAATCGCAAGTATGTAGATGAAAAATCAGAGGGCAAGCTAGCTTACGTGTGGGTACCCGATACGGCAATGGGTGGCTACACGAGCTTCAACCGCTACTTTTTTGCCCAAAGCGATAAACAAGGGGTGATTATCGACGAGCGCTTTAATCATGGCGGCTTTATTGCTAACTATATTATCGATGTGCTGCGACGAGAGCTCAATGGATTCTTCAATAACCCATTTAATCAAGCACAGCCTATGACCAGCCCTGGTTCGGGTATTTGGGGCAATCAAGTCATGCTTATAAACGAAGTATCGGGCTCAGGTGGCGATATGCTCCCATATATGTTCAGGTTTTATGAACTTGGTCCTTTAATTGGCAAACGTACATGGGGCGGACTGGTTGGCATTTGGGGCGTTCCTCCATTAATTGATGGTGGCTACATTACTGCGCCTCGTTCAGGCTTTTACGATCTTAACGGTGAATGGAAGGTTGAAAATGAGGGGGTAGCACCTGACATTGTTGTAGAACAACTAACCAAGCTCACAGCAAAAGGCATCGACCCTCAGCTTGATCGCGCAATTGAAGAAGCGATGAAAGGTATAGACGACAACAAGGAGCTTATCAAACCACAACCGGCTCCTCCGATCAGAGTGCCAATGGTGAATTAAGTTAAGTTGCAACTAAATAACGAAAAGAGCGGCTGGCCGCTCTTTTTTTATGAGTAAATTAACTGCGTTCTTGTATCAAGCAAACGCGTGCGTTTATGACAATTTTCGCTTCAAACTTTTGTGAACTTTTTGCATGTTTTCATCTTTTGTATCTAAAACGACCATCCCAAAACGCGTTTTGGCAAGGTCTACTTGGTTATTTGCAAGCAGTAAGCCTGCTAAGCGCAGGTTTGCCCAATCGACAGACGGTAAATTACTCGTATCAATAATTTCGATTGCTTCTGTGTTTTTAATGCGGTCAATATACATGCGCATATGTTTAATACCGTCTTCTAAGCGTACTTTTCCCTGTAACGCCACTCTGCCTATTTGATAGTGCGCATTGAGCTGACGAAAAAGAGCATCTTCATATTTTTCTTCAACTTCTTTCGTGTCTTTGCTTGGCCGAATAAGTTTAATGGCGGTAAGCTTTTGATAAGCATCAATTGCCTGACTAAAATTCTCTTGCGCAACGTGGTGAGACGCCAATGCATTTAATACGGTGACGTTCATCGGAAACTCTTCAACAGCTGCCTGTAATAGCTCCAAAGAAAGCTCAGGCTCACCGAGCGTACGCTGATACCAAGCCATTGCAACGACACCTTCCACCTTATCGATTTGTTCAATCACCCGTATTTGAGCCATCGCAATATTGGTGTCACCGCCAGCGATGCCAGGTGCATTCAGATGAAAACTCATCAACGCCTGTCGGTATTCAATTTCGTTTGGCGCAAGCTCTACCGCTTTGTTAAGGCTTTTAAGGGCTTTTTCGGCATAGCCTAAAGCACTGAATACTGAATCAGAGGCCTGAGCGCCCATTATACTGGCGTGAATGAGGTAGGCATCAGGGTTATTTGGCATAGCTTTAAGCATGTTTTCTGCTGCTTCTTCTGCATCATCCAAATCATCCTCTGCCAGGCTAAAAATCAAATAGCGGTAATGCTCAAGGGTGAGTTTATCCTTGGGTAGTGCACGAATGTTTTTGATGACTTTTTGATATTCGTTCTGTTTAAAAAGGCTATCTAGTACTTCAAGATTAGCGTTTTCTTTCGCCAGCGCCTTGGATGAAAGGAAAATCAGGCCAAGCAATACTGCGGCATTTACCGCTACAAGCCGCAGAATGCTTGATTGTGATGAGCCGAAAAAACAAGTCCATAGGTTGAATTTAATAAAGTAAGGCATCAATGCATCCATTTTTTGATTACTGGATGGCAAGTATGACAGCTTTTACAGGTAAATCGATAGGCAATAAGTAATGAATTAAGCCCGCTTTTGCTTATATCCATCGCGCAACTGCACATCAATTGCGTTAAGCACCTCTGAGCGATTTATTGAGCCAAGCAAATAGCCGCTATCATCAACCACAGGATATACTTTAGGTTTGGTTTTAAGCATGGTTTGCGCAAGCTCCAATACTGAGTCGTATGTTTTTACGCTTAGTACTTCAGTTCGCATAATATCTTTTACTCTGGCAACCTGTTCGCGATAGAAGCTGGAGGTGATCATTTGGCTCAGGCAGTCTTGCTCTGACAAAAAGCCAACAACTTTGTTTCTGTCATCAACCACCGCACCACCAGTTTGTTTGGCAATCAGCAAACGTTCGACTGCTTCGGCAACCGGTAATTCCATATGAAGTTTTACTGGACGGCGATTCATATAATCACCCACTTTTAGCGATTCCATGGCAACTCCTTGCGCAGCATGTTTTTATATTTAGTGCACAGCCGAAAGGTCGATGTGCTCAATCTTCATACTAGCGCTAAAAATGAAAACTCACAAACACATAATCTGGCGAAAAAGTACAAAGGCGCTCAAGACCGCCGATTTACGCTCACATTTATGCTAAAGTATTAGTTTAACTAACTTTAAGGTAGCCGAGAATAGCATTTATGAAAAGCGCTTTGCCGACACAAATAGCCTGTCGTGTTTTTACTTTTTTTTGCCTCTCCACTTGCTTCTTTACAATAGCGGTTTTTCAAGCAAACGCTATTGTTCCTGTGGATGATCTAATTGAAACGAAAGAAGGATTTTCAGGTAATTTAGGAATTAGTTTAAACGGACAATCGGGAAATAAAGACGAACAGGAATACAGTATTGATAGCGTGCTTCGCTACTCCGAAAATTCAAACATCTTTGTATTGCTGGGCGATTACAATTATTCTAAAACCAACGATATACGCGATGAAGACGAACTATTTTTACATGCCAGATGGGTAAATCTAAATTTTTTCAAACCATCGCTAGATTCCGAAGTGTTTACGCAATATCAATATGACGATTTTGCTGATCTTTCAAATCGAACCTTGATTGGGGCTAACATTCGATGGCGTCAGGATTTATTGTTTGAGGCCGATAAATCTCAATTCATTTTGGGTGCGGGAGCTTTTTTAGAACGAGAAGAATCTGAACAAACCAATTTAAGCGAGACCTTGGTTCGCGCCAATCTATATGCTCGATATTTGCACCAAGAGGATGGCGAATATCCATTTAGTTTTTTCTTTTCAGCCTACGTGCAGCCTGCGGTTGAGGATGTGTCTGATTTACGCAGCCTGGTTGTTACTGGCATTGAATTTCCTATCCGCCCCTCTTTATCTATTGGTTTTGACATTGAGGTAAAACACAACTCAACACCGTTTAGTGATGTGGAAAAAACCGATATCGACTATGGTGTGACGCTTAAGTACTCGTTTTAACAACGGAGAAATTGCTGAAGCGGGCATAAGCGCATGCTTTTTAAAAGTTCACTCTCAAAGGAGCGAAAATAAGTGACGAATTAGGTTTGTTTATTTATTAATCATCAACAATCATATAGATTAGTACAATTAATAATCAGCCATATTAGAAGGTATTGCGTTGAAGCGATTTCTAAGTGAATTAAAGCGACGCGAGGTAATTAAACCATTGCTTGCCTATCTTGGTTTAGCATGGCTGCTGTTACAAGTAGTTGGGTTGGTTACTGGTTTTTTAAATTTACATCCATTGGTAGGGCCTGCGACTCTGCTTATATTCGTGTGTGGGTTTCCGATAGCTTGCTATTTAAGTTGGCATTTTGATTTTACGATGGATGGCATCAAACGCACACCGGGTATTGATGAAGAGTTTAATCCAAGGATAGAACCTTTCGGCCCTAAGAACTGGATAGGTCTATCAGCAATTTTTGTCATCAGTGCCTTTATTGGCATTCAGTATTTTGAGTCGATCAGTGACCAACAGCGCGCATCTTCCGAAGGTTTGAGCACAATTAAAACCTCCGATTCGCTTGCAGTATTACCCTTCAGTGACCAAAGCCCTGAAAAAGACCAAGGCTATCTGGCAGTTGGACTTGCTGAAGAAATTACCAGTCTGCTCGGAAGTGCAGACGGGTTTAAAGTTTCTGCATCTCGCTCTGGTCAAATTCTGACAGAAAGGGGACTTACACCTGTCGATATAGGAAAGCGATTGGAAGTAGATACGGTGCTTACCGGTAGTGTTAGGGCAAGCGGCAATCGCATTCGCGTGAGAGTAGAACTGCTGGACACAGAGAACGGTCGTACGCTTTGGTCTGAAAGTTTTTTACGAGAGCTCAAAGATGTGTTTGAGCTGGAGAGTGAAATTAGTCGAGCAGTGGTTAACTTGCTTCAAGACAGGTATTTGGAAGCAGGAGAGCTTAAGTCACTATCGTCCACCGAGAGCGTCGATGCATACGTTATGTATCTCAAGGGTCGCGAAGCTTACCGCAAGCAATCCACTGAAAGCATGAAACAGGCGAGAAAGTACTTTGAACAAGCCATTGCTCTTGATCCAGAATACGCTGCCGCTTATGTGGGCTTGGCAGATACTATTGCCCTGCTTTCTGAAGGTGCCGCAACGTTTGGCATACTCAAATCTGAAATAGCGAGTACTCTTGCGGAGCGAAATCTGGAAAAAGCCATTGTACGTGAACCAGAAATCGCACAGATTTATGCAGTAATGGGTTTAGTTAAATATCTCAGAAAAGAATACGAAGACTCGTTCGAAGCATTTGACAAGGCTCTTGAAATTAATCCGAGCTTGGCAATTGCATACATGTGGAAAAGTGCATCATTTATTGCGTTGCAAAGGTATGATGAGGCGATTGAGGAACAAATAAAAGCAAGAGAGCTTGATCCACTTTTTATAACGAACACTTACAATCTCGGCGTTCAACTGCTTTGGCAAGGCAAGGTTGATGAGGCAAAACAAGTCTTTATAAACTTAAAAGAAGACCATCCTGATTCAAGCTTTCCATTCCAGGGCTTGGCTGATGTATATTTTAGAGAGGGAAAGTTCGCTGCTTCAATAAAGGAATTACTTTTCGCTATAGAGCGCTCCCCAGAAAATACTGAATTAGAGTATCGATTGAATTCATCACTATTGAACCTGGGACTTGTTGATATTCTCAAAAGTCAAACCTCCGACCCAATTTATGATTCCACTATGCTTATTTTTGAAGAAAGGTTTGATGAGCTTTTTAATAAAATGGAGTTTGAACTAGAGGCCAACCCAGATGATTATTGGATTGCATTCGAATCAGGCTGGTATCACGCGATGTTTGGAAAAAAAGAAACGGCCATATATCAAATTAGTCATAATTACGAGCAATTGGAAGATTTTGATAAGTATACCATGCCCTTTTGTTCGCCGGCCATAGAGGTCGCCTGGACAGATAAAATCACTGAGAACTTGCAACGATTTGAGTCGACTCTGACGAAATGCAGCAAATTATTGCAGAATGAATTAAGTTGGAGTTTCACATTTTATACAACTGCACGACTACATGCGTTGAAAGGTGACTCGTCGCAAGCGCTAGTGTTTCTTCAAAAATCAGTAGATGCTGGTTGGCGAGAATGGTGGACCAAATATGACCCTCTGCTTGAAGGCATAAACAATGACGCTGAGTATAAAGCACTTATTCGCTTTATCGATGAAGACTTGGCTCGACAAGCTAAGGAAGTGAGGCAGTTATTTGAAGAATAAATTGTCTTTTATTTCTAAGTATAAAAACAAAAGAAGGCAAGCGCCTTCTTCTATTTAACTACTTTATTAAATTGCTTTTTTGTGTCTGAAATAAACTAAAGCTCCTAATAATACTAAAAGCGCACTGGATGCTGGAGCACTTGCCTCGACAGGCCTCGCTAGCACTCTAAGAATTTCAGGCGGATTGTCGCCTAATAAAAAAGAAGTAGAGTTGAAAAATAAACTACTTGAGGGCGCGATGTATTCAGAAAAATCATCCGCCATGACGTAGCCGTCAAGCTCTTGTTGCGGCTCAGGTTCATCAAAAGGCAAGCCAGCTTTTTCAGCGGCTTCTTTTCTCGCTACCCATGCATCATATTCAGGGTTAAAACCGCTTAAATACTGCAGGTCGATGGGGTCGATAAAACTTTCACTGCTCGTATTGATTTGCTCTCTGAAAAACATGCCTGCGTCGCTTGAAATCATCGCGCTCACGCTAATATCATAAATACCGGGTAGCAAGTCTAAATCTTCCCATAAGGCGTCAAGTACCACTTCGCCCACGCCGATCGCGCCATCTTCAGTAACTCTGTCTGGGTCAGTATTAATACTTCCTGTAAGCGTTTTTTCAATTCCGTTGCCGCTTATCGTCCATTCGATGGTGGTGTTAATCAGTGGATTGTCAAAAAACATACTGAAGGTGCCAAATGCAGTAAAATCATCACCTTGCGTTAGCTGCCATTCGCAGGGAGTGCCGGTTCTCAATGCAGATAAACGTCCTTCTGCAGCGCTTATATTATCTGCTGAGCCACCAGTATTAATTAAAAACTCAATTTCGTCTTCTATTTCACGAACATCATCCGGGGTATAACTCCCGTTACAGTCATTTGCTTTTGTAGAGCCAGGCTTGCCAGAGAATGAAGGCATAGCTGAGATTCCGCTACTGCCACCGCCAATAGTGCGCGTACTAATACCAAAACCAGCGTTTCTATCTAAAAAGGCTGCTTCGCTCATGGCAGTAAAGGTATCGAAGTCTCTTCCATTTACTGAACCTTCTATTTGCAAAACCCTGTCATTTTCAACAAAATAATATGGAACTTCCGTTTGAAGACTTATAGTACCACGTCCACCTCCCCGAATAAGCTTAGCCGTGGCCACCTCAACAAAAACAAACAGCGACAAAAAAAGCACTGCGGAAAAGTAAATTAAACGAGTCATGATGTAATCCTTTTGAGAACTTATTCATTCTAAAGAGAGTGTTTTATTGGCCACTGCGATAAGGACAATTACATCGACGAACACTGACTGAGGAATGATGCACAATTGCAACTTTCTAATTTTAATGATATTTGTGAGTACTTACTTTTATTATTACGCTTTTTCAATGCAAGATTTGCACCCTGTATAATCTTGTTCCGAATCATATATTTAGAATTGTGTATTCTTAAAGCTGTAAAAATAGTTGACGGTTTTGCAAGCACCTGCTGCCTTGTTTAAGGAATTTAGTAATCTAAGCTTGAAACACTTTGCCCAGCTTTTCAGTTTCGAGCATTACTCCTGCTAAACAGTCATCAACGCTTAGTTTTGCATCTTTTCCGCGGGTTAATGCCTTTAAGCATGCATGTTCGATAGCATTCACAATACTTCCACCGGAAAGTGCATGTTTTTGCACGCTATCAAGCAAGGCGTTTTCATCAGCCACCAAATAGTTGGGGGGCAAGTTTCTTTGCCAAATGCTTCGGCGTTGCGCTTCATCTGGTAGATGAAAAGCCACGATGGTATTAAATCGGCGCACAAAAGCCTCATCCATATTGCCTTTAAAATTTGTGGCTAAAATAGTAATGCCAGGATATTGCTCAATGCGCTGCAGTAGGTAGGACACCTCTTGGTTGGCAAATCGATCGTGTGCGTCTTTGACTGCGGTTCGCTTGCCAAATAGGGCGTCTGCCTCGTCAAAAAACAAGATCCATGCTTGATCATTTGCGATGTCGAACAATTTTTTCAGGTTCTTTTCGGTTTCACCTATGTACTTACTCACCACCATAGATAAATCCACTCGATAGACCGGTTTGTTGCAGTGTTTGCCGATTAAGCTGGCCGCAAGGGTTTTGCCTGTGCCGGATGGTCCATAAAAAAGGGTGCGATAGCCCGGCATCAGTTTGTGCTGCATTTTCCACTGGGTTCTTAAGGTATTGCCATGCAATATGGCAGATAACAAATCTTCAATACGCGCTTGGGTGCTTTCATTCACCACTAAATCTTCCCAGGCTTTTTGAGTTTCCAGTAAACGTGCAGGCATGTTATCAGGTAAATGAATATCGCTGTGCTGGTGGCCTTGTATAAGCGCCTGATAAAACTGGGGATGCAGTCTAAGCTGCTGCTGCACAACAGGCTGGGTTTCATTAATGCTTTGCAAAAGATTATTCTGAAAAAGCCAGTGAGTTGGAAGCAAGCTTTTCATGGCTCGCAGGCGGCTGGTTAAATCATTGCCCGCCACTAGATATATGGCGGTTTCAACGCTAGGTACAAAAAAGGCGCTGTGGTGATTGCTGGCCTCTGCAAAGCGTAAAAGAGGCTCTGGGTGTTTGGCGAGAGTGGCAAGCTCTTGTTCAAATAAATAGGGCTCACATTCAATAGCAATGGCGCAAAGCAGAAAAATATATTCATGAAACTGCGGCTGGTGGCTTCGAATGATATGCGCAAATACAGATTGGTCATCCACGTACGTCAGAGAAGGCAGTTTTTGCGCGTCGGCGCTGGTTTGGGTGGATAACTTACAGCGCGCCTGTATTACTTCTCGTAAGTAAGACATAGCCTGGCGAATATTTTCGCTATTATCATATTCAAACGGATAGACATTGCTTTTATGCATGCTGATTTACCTGTTCGCTTTTATCTGTGCGCTGTTGTCTGTGCGCTCTTGGCGGTGCGCATTTACCTATGACAAGTTTTCTTATTGCCTTTCGCGGCTACATTTTTAATGGCGAAGCAAAATATAGCCGTCATTATTCCATCTTTCTAGCATCGCCGTGCTTGTGCTCCCACCGTGTTGATTAGCTTCATTCGACAAGGTGGAATAACGTCCAAACATGGCTTGATTGTTTCGTTTACGCTCCCTGACTGCTCGGAAAATTGGCAACGCTTGAGGCGTAATTTCCAAATGATTCAGCGCAACTAATGGTCTTGAATGCGTTAAGGAATTAATGTCTACCGGATAAATCCGTGGACTGCCTGAGAGGGCGTAATGGTTTGCATCCTGATTAATATCATTGTCAATGCGCCAGCTTCGACTGCGCTCTTCCCGTAAATTTCCTGCTGCATCTTGCGTAAATCTCTTTGCGGTTATGGCAAGATGCGAAGGCACATTATCCTCGGCATCGACCACCGCTTCAAAATCAGCATGATTAGTGGGGTGAAGAGACTGCAGAAGCGCTTTCAGGTTTGATTTGCCGCTTCTGGCACTATAGCTTGGAATCACTTCATAAGACTGAATTTCACCGCTATCAAAACCGGCTTTAACATAGCTTTCGACCTGAGTTTCATGCTGGGCGTTGCCCGACCTAGACAAAGGCGTCATATTCTTCCACTGTCCTGGACCGCCAAGATGCTCATTAAGTAAGTGACCGCGAATATAAAATGTGGCTGTGGAGGTTTTTGATGAGCGCCGCCTATCGATAATGTCATACTGGGTATGAGCACTTCGAGTCGGGCCAGAGCCTCGCGGGTTGTTTTGTTTGGTAAGCACGCTAATTTTCATTCCTTTACTGTAATTCGCGCCAGTCATTCCCGAATACGTCACCTCCCCATAGTTTGGGATGCTGCGAGTAAACAAATGCTGAGTGTGCGTGGATAAGTTTGTAAATAAGCTATCCAGTTCCCTTTGCTTTACCTGCTCTTTTTGCGAGCGCTGTTGGGCATTGCCGGCAATCGGTTCGCGAATTTTTGCAACAATCTGACTTTGAATACTGCGAGCCTGACGCAAATGCCTTTTGTTTGCGGTACTTAAGTTTTGTTCGTTGATGTTAGATAAAAATCTTGCGTAGGGCTGCTCAACTGAGCGCATAGTAAGTACTGAACGACTGCCCCGTCCTTTTAAAAATAGCGTATGTTGCTCGCCTTGTGGCGCGGCGAAAGATTTGCGAACATTCCACCAGTTTCTTGCTCGATTAATGCCTCGCCTTACGGTTCTTCTGACGCGCCTGATCAGGCGTCGCGCAAACCTTATAACCCTGTTCACAATTCTGTCGATTACCCGATTGATGGGACGAGTCATGCGCTGAATTAAACGCCTGATTGCGCCACTTATTCCGCCAAGCCCAATTAATGACGCCAAAAAACTGATGATTACCGGCAGGCTTCTGGCCATGGCTTGTTCAATGGCGGTTTTTGCAGGCGTTATTGCGCCTATGGCAATATTAACCATTGAGTTATACACGCTGCTTACAAAGTCACGAATTTGACTAAAGCGTTCTACAAAAAACATCACAAGGTCGTACAGCATCTTTACCATGCGAACAATCGCTGCGGCGGGGTTAAGCAAGCTTAAAAGCCAGGTAATGCCAGCGGTAACGATTCGCGTCACAACAAAATTTCGAATGCCTTCGAGTACCATTTCTTTCAAATTGGCAAGTTGTGCCTTAATCATTTCCCAGATACCGGCAATTCCTTCACGCCTTATTAATTGAATGACTTCCATACCGCGTTCAATGGCATCAAACACGCGTTCGGCAGGCGGAAAGCGGCGAATAATGCGCGCTTTTACATTTTCAAAAGTCAGCCCCAGAATTTGTGCAATCAGTGATATAATGCCTTTAAAGTCCAGTCTTTCAGGAAAATTAATAGGGATATCTGATAGTGCCCCGGTGAGCCATCCAAGCAGTCCGTTGATCAAGTGCGTGCGAATATTGTCTGCAAAACCGGCAATACCGCCTCGCACTGCTTCAATTAAATTTTGGAAGAATGTCATTGGGTCGCGCAGTATTCGCATGATGTTTTCGCCTGCGCGGGTGAAAAAATCGAATATCGGCTGTGGGTCAACGCCGGCAATTTCACAGGCCACGCGGATTGCGATTTTTAGTGCCTCTAAAAAATTACCTGAGACTAAAGCAGCCAATATGCTAAACACACCGGCAAGCGCAGTTTGAAATGCATGTAAAATGAAGTCCAGGGCGCGGCCAAGAAAGCCCGCTACTGCCCGAACGAGCGCCACTGCTGCGTCGGCTATACGATTTATAACACGCATTGCAATACCTACAATGCGATCAATTGCCGTATTTAATATTGCCGCCAGCCTGGGGAAACGCTGAGACAAAAGGGCGGTGATTTGTTGCTGCGCCCACACGCGAAACTGATTTAGCTTTTCAATCACGAATTGCCGAGCGCGATTTATGAGGTTTATCGCTGCATTTTTTGCCCGTTCGATGATTGTTGCAACAGCCCGGCGTATGCGGGTAAATATCGCATTAATGCGCTGAGCGGCGCGCTCAAATGCCTGCTTTATTGCATCTGTTGCTCTGTCCCACCAGCTATCGTTTTCTTGTTCGCGATTTAAGCTTTCTTTTACGCCAGCTGCTTCTCTCTCTCCTGCAGAGCGTTGAACCTCGGCCTGATGCTCAGCATGCTGCAAAGTGCTACTGGCATCTCGATTACTGTTATTGACGCGTTGAACAATGGCATGGTGATTATCTGAGGCTTCTCTTTGTGCGCTGTCAGTAAATTCGCTTTGGGCGAGGTTCGCTTGCGAAATGCTATTTGCTTGTTCCTGAGAAATAGATTCGCGATGAGACACAATTGCATCATGCTGCGCTTGGTTGCTCTGCTCTGAAATGGCTTGAGTGCGAGTATTCGCCTCTTGTTGAGCCTGCTGTTGCCTTAGCGTTTGCTCGTGTTCTGCTTCGTTAAGTTGAGTCTGACCTTGTTCAATTTGCGCCTGCATACTTTGTGCAATGATTAGATCTGCGCCTTCTCTTACGTTTGCAGGCAGGGCAGTAGCGGCGTATTGCTGCGCGTTGTTAAGGTGCAAATTAGTTTCTTGTAGACTTAGCGGTGTAGCTTGTGGCAATGCCTCTTGTTGTATTGTTTGTTCGGGAGCTTGTATCGGTGATTGGCCGTTTTCGTTTTTGTCTGCGCTTGCCATTGCGCGTTGAAGAGAAAGGTTTGCATGTGCTATTTGGCTATGTGCTTCAGATTGGTTTTGAGACAACAATTCGGGATTGGCTCTGCCTGTTGTGTCAAGCTCGGGGGCTGGTCCTGCGCTTGTTTGTATGCTTTCATCACGGCTAGGTAACTGATTCACCAAGGCTGCAAAATTATCTAATAACCAGTCAAAAAATCCGCCTGTTTGACTTTGCAATTGCAGATCTTGTTGAGCTTGTCTGACCTGAGACTCCGCCAAACTAGTTTCATGAGCGGTTTCTTGATTGGTGGATTGAGCGGTAGATTGAGAGAGCCCGTTGTTTTGTTGAGCTTGTTCTGGCACATCACTGGCCTGACTCAAACCTTGCGATGCATTGGAGCTTAGTGTAGCACTAACATCAGTCAGGGCTGTTGAGCGGCTTGCGCTATTTGCTGTGTTATTTGACACACTGCCCGTACTATCGCCAATTTTTGTGCTAACCACCACCGGTTGACGAGTGTGATCAGCGTGTTCTTGATTGAGTGAGCTTTGTACGCTTTGTTTCAAAGCATGGCTTGAGCTGGCTAATACGCTGGGCGTGCATTGCAAGGCCTGATTGAGCTTGTTGGCGCTGTTTCCGCTAAGCGACAATGACGGTATTTGCACTTGAGTCCTGTCTCTGCTGGTGGAACTGGAACTGACAGTAGAAACTGCACTGGAACTGGCATTTAAAACTGCACTGGAGCTGCCATTGGAAACGGTACTTGAACTGGCATTTGAAACAACACTTGTATTAGTAGGGCGAACGGAAGTACCTATGCGGCGTCTGGTTTGACGGTTTGGCCGAGCCTGCCGTGCTGCAGGCCGACTTGAGCTAACCCTGCGCTCAGTTTGATTTTGCAGGGGGGCATAAACGCTTGAACGTGCGGTGCTACTTGTGTTCATGCTCATCACTGATACTCATCACTCATCATCAGCACTCACAACCGGCACTTAAAACTAGCACTTAAAACAGTCCTTGAAACAATAAACATTTTAGTGTTTAGCCCAATCGACAAAAAACGCATTTTCAAGCCAAGGCAGTTTGATTACGCTTAAAGACCAGGGCAGTTGGCTTAATAGTAAATCGATAGCGGCTTCTTCTACCCTTAGTACCACTTCAGAAGGTGTTACTTTTGTATGCAAAGCATCCGGCAGGCATAAATAACCTGAGCGCGCTAAAAATGCCTCTTGAAAACCTTCAATACTGGTGTTTTTAATCACGCTAAAATGAGCAATTGCAGCACATAATAGTGAGTCACATTGGGCTTTGTCAGATTCAGATAGCGCGTATACTTGCAAAGGCGCATCCATATCCCAGCCGCACAGCCATTTAAAGAAAGTAAATGCCTCCTCATTTGTTCCGTCAAAACCCGAACCAGAACCCAAACCAGAATCCGAACCACCGAAGCACAAATAATGGAGGGTATTTATTCCCTTCATCTGCGCAGATTCGTCAATAAACGCTTTGCTAGTCAACGCGTTCTGTGATGAACAATCCCTTAGCAGTTTCAGCTCATCAAACAAAGAAGGGAGAAAGAGATGCAAAAGGACAACGCCGGCGCCTTTCGCAACAATCGTGTTGTCGAAGCGTTCAGCTTCGCGCTTACTATTGAGGCTTTTAACACCTTTCGTTCCGTCATTTTGGAGATTGGTTTTTGAATCTTTTGATGAAGTAGCTGACTCTGATTGCCCTATTTCATAATCGTTCATATCAATAATATTCCAAAGTGCATTGGCCAGTTTTTGACTGGTACGCCTGACTTGGGCATCGCGAGAAAGCTGATTGAACAAATCATGCGCGATGGATTTGAGGATGCTCTGCTTGTTTGAATTGAGTGTTAGTCGTTTTGAAGATGAGCTAATACAACCAAGCTCGAGTCCTAGTGTAATCCACAACTGTGCGCTTAGCTGCGCGCTTTTATTATTAACGATGGACAAGCTGGCTCGCGGCGACGGTAAATCGCCAAGTGGCGCTTTAAAGTCTGCTATAAAAGAATTGTGCTTGGCATGATCTACACAATTTAATAAAGCGAGCAGTAAATCGTTATGAGGCGACAGCGACAGACGCTTCCACATCTTGGCTTCATAAAACGACTGTTTAAGTCCCTTTAACAAGCATTCGATACAGCGGCGATTTTGTTTGAGTGCAGCCAGCATGTTTGTCGAATTAGTGTATTGACTGTACCAGGGCATATGCCCATGAATAAAATAATAAAGCCCTTCATCTGCAAGACTTTGCGCGCCTTGTTGACGCTTACTCTTTTGATTAGCGCTTTTTAGAGCATGCATCGAAAACCGCAACTGCTCGTACAGTAAATCGCTAAGGGTGTTCAGGTTCTGAGTAAGCTTTGCATTTGCTGTATTCAAGTTAGATGATTGCCCCGATGATTGCTTTGGCGAATGCATTTCACTTACAAGCAGTAACTCAACGTCGCTAATATCTAAAGTGAGCTTATCGATAAATAGTACCTCGTCTTGGCTGAACGTATCGGCTTGTTGCCACTTTTGAAGTGCCTGCTCCAGTGCTGGCAGTACCTGAATATTAAAGGTATTGCACAACTGGCGCTGTTGAATAAAGCGCTGCGTTTCTAGCAGCCTTTGTGCTTTATCAGAGTTTTGCTCGGTGTCTAGTTCCACTTCAAACTTGAGTCGCTTTACCTGTACTTGATTTTGCATCAGCCTTTGCCTTTAGCACTAGGATTGAGCGTAATCGTCACATCTCGATTGAGCGCCTTGGTTATGGACTGCTTATCTGTTTTGCTGGCATATCCTGGGGCGCTGGCTTTTATCTCGTATTCACCCGGCGTAACAGAGAAGGTAAATGCGCCTCTAATCATCTTAACTTTTACTGCTTTATTTTTCTTATCTCTTACCTCCAGTTTGGCATTAACAAGCGGTTTGTTTTTGATTAAACGAATTAAACTGATAGGGGACTTAGTGCTCTTGCCAACGATTTGACCTTTCACTGTAATTTGTGTGGGAGCGGGACGTTCAAATACTGGCGGGCTCTGCTCTTCTTCCTGTATGGGTTCAAGTTCGCTACAGTCGATATCACAGCAGCGATGCCACAGACAAAAATCTGCTACCACAATCATTTCATCGAGTGGGTCGGGTTTTTCGGTGCTTGTATTGGCACTTTCAAACAAGCCAAAGTCGAAATTTAGATTAGGGTTGAACGCAAAGGCGTTGGCACTTTTACTTTTATCATCGGTAATAAACGTGGTGAGTGCTTTATCAGTGTTGATTCGGCTGGCATCGCTTATAAACACAGACTCGTCGACTTTTAATTCGCCCAGATTACTTACAAGAGAGGGGCTGGTGGCTTTGCGTTTGTTTGTGCTTTTACCTTTATCACTCGATGCAATTTCGCGAGCGTTTACCATTACGCGTTCGATACTCTCGGTGTTGGCAAAGCCTGAAAAATCTACCAAATCAAATCGATTAGGAGTGGCAAGTAATACATCTGCATTTGCAAGTACGCTGACATTACTAAAATCGGCGACCGCATTTAGCATAGTTCCTATATCTTTATTGGCCGGTGGTTTGTAGGCTTTCAATAAACTGCGTGGTGTATAGGCAAGCACCAGTGTGCCCCCTTTCGGCACACCACACATATGCATCAACCCGGGTTTCTGCAGGCGATACTGACTAAACACGTATTGCTCAAATATCTCTTCAAGTCGCTCCTTCAAGGCAGTTTGCATGGTGCTAACGATGGCACTGTTGCCAAGGCTTGTAAGCATGTTCATATTGGCGTTTACACTCGCAAGAAACTGCTGCGTTTCAGCATTAGTCTCTTTTTGTTCATATTGCTTGCCTAAAGCTTGGTGCGCGTTAACTAACTCCTCTAAATCCAGTTTAAAACGGTCAAAATCAAATTCGCTGATACGCTTTTGTGCGCTTTGGGCCATTAATTTTTCAGCGTGGTTTATCATGCGGACACTTTGATAGCTGCTTTCCACATCTACTTCTGCATTGTTCTTTTTCAACAAGTCGGCGAGCTGACTGCGTATATCTGAACTAGGTTGGCTGACAATGTCGATGTAGGCTTTGCCAATTACACCATTTGGGTCGTCTTGCTCATCAAACTCTGCAATGATATCCCATGCCTTAAGATTACCGCTTCTTACTTGCTTAAGGTAAACGTCGGTAGCAGCGGTATTTACTTGCGTGTTATTAAGATTATTAGTAAACAAACCGAGATTGCTGCTGTTAATTATCGCATTGAGCGTATCACCTGAGACGATGGCATCGTTCACCAGCGGATTGACGAAAACAGCTGAAGTATTTGCTCCGGCATTATTTTCGATATTGGCACCGATATTGGCACCGCTATTGGCACCAATATTGGCAGAGTCATCGCCGGTGCTGACTTCAACGGAGGCTGAGCCCGCTGCTGTTTGTGAGCCACCCGCTCTAGATAAGAGGTAAATAAGCGCAACGAGCAGCTGAAAGATAACCGCCATTACCAGCATGAACAGTCGATCCAGATCAGAGGTTTTACAGCGAAATAAACGCTGCAAATTATTATCTTTGAGCAATAGCGCGAGCAATTGATTGCGCGCTTCTACATCGTCACTGTTGTCCAAAGGCAAAAGCACAGGCTCAATTGCAAAATCTAGCCCTAGCCGCAATTTAAGCGCATTCAGGGTTTTAATACTTTGCGCCAGTCCTTTGCCGTGTACGCCCTCCACTCGATAAAAATCATGTATGCTGCTATGTAACTGCAAGGGGTGAATATCCTTGGCTGAGCCATTAAAGGCATGCGCGTAAACGCGGTTAAGTTGCTGTTTGCGGGTTTTTTCAGGTGACCAATTGCGGTGCAAGTCATCGCCCATTTGCATGGCGTAATAGTAGGGGATGGCTTTTTGCGATAAGTGACCCTGCTCAATGCTGGGTGTTATGCCAATGGGTTTGTTTGCGGTATCTGGTAAGGCAATGCGCTTACACAATAAATAGCATCGATAGTATAAGTCCTGCATTTTGATTGATAAGGCATCTTGATGATGCAGAGGCGGTGAGGGGTAAAATCGATGCCGCATACTAATGCTAGGCAGTTTGGCGCCTATATTAAAGTTCAGGTCTTCAGTATTGCTAATTGCGTCGGGTGTTTGGCTAATCCCCAGCATGACATGATAAGCGAATCGTAATTCGGTAGGGCAGCAAAGCGCGTCGTATTCAATGGCGACTTCTAAAAATTCATTGTAGCTTGCGCTTATATCGCAAAGTATATCGTAAGCATGTATGCGCTGCATAAGCGCTACCTCGTTTTGCGCAGGGCCCTTTATGCTTAAATCAATGGACTGCCAGGGGTCTTCGTTCACCACATTGGCAGGAAAACGGACTTTTAATACATGCTCAAATACAGTAAAACTCGCGCTTAATACCTTTTTCAGCGATGGCCAAACTGTGTTGACCAAATTAGTTGCCTGATTGGATATGGCCAGCAGACTATCTTCGCCGGCCGCTGAAATCATTAGTTTAGGCATATTGAGCGGGGTCAGCTGTACTTTAAGCGCCTGCCAATTTAAATCACTAGGAAATAAGATTTTGTCGTTTGATTGGCCATCGCCATTTGATTGCGTTTCAGATTGCCAAAGCCGCGTGGCGTCTTCGGTGCTGATCAGGAGTGTGCGAAGCACATACTCTTGCCTTGCGCCTTTATCTGCACAGTCGTTAATGTCACAATTTTTCAGTGCAAGCTGTTTAGACTCAAGCAGCAATAATACTTGCATTTGCTCAACATTTTCACGGCTTAAGGCAGTGGGAGCTGACTCACCAGGAGAGGGCACAAACGCATCCGTTAACAGCTCTCTCATGGAAATATCTTGCAAAATGTTCATGCCAATTGACTCATGAGTTTGTTCATCCGAGCTGTTGTCACTGCCCTCAATACCCACTGGCGCATCTGAAACCGGCAAGCGGTAATCACGATATTGCGTATAGGTGAGGTCCCGCTCTTGCTGCATCAAATGACCAGCGCTTGTAAGGGCAGCCCCTTTTGTGACAGTGATGCTAGGACGAGAACTGATTTCGCTGGTATTGTGCGCCTGAAAGCCACATACAATTCCCACACCAAAGAGGCGTGAGCGCGTGTATCGCTGCTGCTCGTTGAGCCAAGTGCTTAGCTGATTAAGGTGTGCATTTGTGAGAACTTGGCCACTCTCAAATACAGGGTATGTCTGTTGCATCTGCTCATCCTTTCTCTCAAGTTGAATTCGCTGTGCATCTTTAATCAGCGGGTTTGTTCAGCGGACCATCATTCGTTTTTACAACGACAAATTGGTATGTCCCAGCCGCACAGGGTCGGCATCGTCATCATCATCACAATCGTGTAATACAGCATCTGGAAATACCGTTTTAAGCTCACTCAAAATGTCAATTAAGGCGCGCTGGGATTGATTAAACGTGTTTGGTGCAATCTGCCCACTTCTAAATTTCGACAAGGCGATAACAAAGTCTTTGTAAGCCTTATCGAATTCGCGCATCTGGTGATCATCAATCCAACAGATTTTCAACTGAATATGCGCGGGCGCTTCTTTTCGCGCCAGTTGCTCAAAAAATTCACGAAATGCGATATTCAAAAAGCGTTTTGGCCAGTAGGGAAGTACGATAGAGGCTCTAAAGCTGTATGGGTCATCGTCACTGCAAGCCATATGTTGATCAATGCATGCATTTAGCAATGCTGCCGGTTCACTAAAGGGGCGAAGTAAAATATGTTCAATTAAGTGAAACCCTTCCTGATTACATACCTCGCTTTCAAGCACTTCATAATAACGCCTGATTATGCTGTCTATTGCTCGCTGTGCTTGAGCGATACTGTCAAAAAGCGCATCATGTTTTAGGCGAAGTTCGCCTGCTTGAATGAAAAGCGACACTGCACCCGTTCCACTGTCGCGCACAATTTCGTAGGCGCTTGGTAAGTGCAGTGCTGAAAAAAGGGTATTGGCATCATTGCGAGCTTGTTCACGGGTCTCGTATATGCGTTTAGATTTAAATAATACGTTCTGTTGGCTGTCTTTTATTTCGATGCGATGATCGCGCCCATATTCACGAGTATCAAACAAGATCTCATAATCTAGTCGCGCCTGTTTGACCTCTCGTATCCGAGCTCGAACTTTGTCGATATCTTTCTGAGCGCTTTGTCTATCATTAAATACTTTGTCCTGTCTGAGCTTGATATCTTCTGTTTGAATAAACCAGGTAAATTTCTTTTCACCATCCTGATTTGCACTTTCATCACTGGCCTCAGTTTCAGCACTTTCTAGCGCACTGTTTTCTTCGTCGCTCTCAAGCAAGAGAGCATCATCATTTGAACGAGAAAAGCCTGCAATTTTAAAGGCGCTGGCGCGGCCAACTTGAGGGTACAGACGCTGGGCATCTTCCATTGCCGCCTCTCTTGAAATATAAAGCTCCCAGGATTTAAATAGCAATCGGTTATTTTCGTCTTTTATTTCCAGCCTGAATTCATCGCCTGTTTGCCGGGTATCCATTAAGGTTTTTGCAAAGTCTTTACAGTGAAGATCTCGCCGTCTCATATCCGATATGCCGGCAAGGCGAGACAGTCGCTTTTGCAATCCAGATACATTTTCGCTATCCCACAAACCTTTATGCAATGCTGCTTGTTTGCTTTTTGTCAGAGTGTTTTGACTTGCTGAATCGCTAGCACTGGCCAAGTAGCAATAGCCCATATTTCTTTGCCGAGACAAAACAGGCTGTTGTCGTAAAAAGGCTTTTTTATCCTTAAGTATTTCAGACTGGGTGCGCAGCGTATCGCCCTGCTCATTTACCATCAGCATCACATAGTCAGAAAATTGCTCGCTAAATCGCGCAAGCAGATGATCCAGTAGCCGATTCTTGCGGGCTAAAGCCTGATTCTGGGATTCATACATTGATTGGCGATAGCTATCTTGCGCCATTTTATTCGGGTCGATATAGAACTCGTCTGAAAACCGCCCCAGCGTGCCGGGTAAATCCTTTAAGTATTGCGAATAATATGTGTTACAGGCGTCACTTGAGGCATTCTCTTCGCTACTTGTCCCTTCGCTACTTATCCCTTCGCCGCTTGTTTCCTCATTACTTATCTTTTCATTGCCATCAAGCGAAAATAAGTCCGCCAAATGATGAAGCTGGGCAAGATAGTCAGCAAGCACTTGCTCAAAGACCATTAAATAGCCTTTAAACTGTCGCGCCTGATTGACTCTTTTTATGCCAGCTTGCTCGCTTATTCCGGCCTCTCCAATCTGATACACCTGCGGAAAATCATTCGATAAAGGATAGTGACTTAGCACATCAACTGGCGTTTCGATTGGCGTTTGCAAAGAATCTGGCGAAGGGATATAGGCTTGCTGGCGCGCAATATTGCGCAAATGCGCGAGACTTGCCTTAAACTCAAGCTGTCTTACCTGGAAAGGGATGTCTTGTTTAAATAATAAAAACTTACTTTTATCCAGTGAGAGCAAGAGCTGATGCTGTGGGGCTACAGGCATTACCCACTTTTCGCTTTCAGGACGAGCTTGAGATGCTGTCGTTTCACTTGTTTTGATATCTTGCTTCAGACCTTGCGCTGAATATTTTCTCATGGATAAAGCGCGTACATTCTCCACGCCCGGAATATCCATGATGATATTGATTAGGTCTGAGCCATAAACAGCAGCGCTTAAATCGCTCTGACTTAAGTCTTCATTGAGCACAAAGCCGGATTTACTAAACAGCTTGTGTGCCCTGTTGTTATTTGCCTCCGTCTCTTCTGTGTTAGATTTTTCGTTAACGTCGCAGGTGAGCGACTTATCAATATAAGGAATATTAAATATTTCCTCCGTGCGATGCCCCTTTTCGAGCAAGGCGCTAAGCGACTGAAACTGTACAGGTGGATTAAGATACTGCTCGATTTCAAAGCATATTTGCGCCTGTAGCTTTTCTAAATCTGCATCTGGCGAGACATCAATATCGCTGCAAATCCCAAGATATTCGGCTTGAATAGGCGCAATGCTGGCAATATCCTCACACAGGCCACGGTGATGATGCATGGCGCAGCGAACGCGCTCTAATACCGTTTGTATATGAGCTTGTTTTTGAGCGTAATCTATCAGTAAAAACCAGGGTGGTTGCAATAACACTTGTTTATAATGCTGCGGGGTTACCCGAGGTGCCTCATCTACATCAAATCGAATCACCAACTCGGGCATTGTTTCCCCATCAATTTTACATAGGATAGACGTGCTTTGCGTATCGATACGCCGCAATTGTAACTCGACAACATCATCTAGCTTATCTGCTTTTTGAGCATCTGCTAAAACACTTGCTTTCTCGGCCCACTGCCTTTGCAGAGACTGGATATGGGTTTCATGCTCTAATGATTGTCTGTCGCTGAAGCCGCCGGAAAAAACAAGCGCAATCAGGGCGCTTTGACTATTAAACTTGGCGCCACTTAGCTGCACAGGCAGGGCGTTTTCGTTCAACGAGCCCATGCCAGGAATTGCCTCAAGTTCTAACCTGACATCCAATAGCCCATTTAACTGCAAGGCTTCGTTTATTTGGCCCTTGGCATTGCTTTCGTCAAACGTTAACTGCTGCGCCAGTCGGTCGATGTAAATTTTGGTGTCTGATGATTTATCCTCATGAGGCATCACCCAGGCGTTTTTTACGCCTTCAATTCTTACAAGAAGCTGTCGATAATCCAAGGCTGTACATGGCGCACATGTGAGTGCCTCGTGCGCAGGGAACAAACTGGATGAGGATGCGTCTGAGAGGTAGCCTTTTTTATTGCTTAAAATACTCTGTGTGTCAAAGCTGTTACGGTAGCTTAAATCGTTGATTGCAAAGCACAGGGCTTCAAGCGTTGTTATGCCCGGGTCATGCAGATTGTGGTCTGTCCAAATGTGGCCTGCCAGTCGCTGGATGTGAGCAATGCCTTCTTTGCGCAAAAAGCTGAAATCCTGCGCCTTACTCAAATCTGTTGCCCGATTAATAGTCTGAGAATTTGACGCGTTTTGCATGCTATCGGGCACTTTTGTTGCGGTCATTTCTTTTCTGTTTATTTCTTTCTTGGCGACTTTGCTCATGTCAAAGCCTCCTCAATTAGGCGGATATCGTGTTGGTAATCACCCACTATTAAAGAATAAGGGCTACTGGCAATCAATGTCTCAAAGTCCTGACTGAGCCAGCTTTTAGCGCCAAGAACAGCGCTATTACTTGTTGACAGTGCTTGGATGTCGCTTTGATGGAACATCATTACATTTTTCACATAGTGCACGTAAGGTAGCTCATCAATAAAATCAACGATACTCGCTTTGTGCCATTTTTCAGTGAATTTTGGTGCAACTAAAGAGTGCGCGCCATTTTTAGAGCTAGCATTTCCTAAAGTCTCTGATGCGCTTAAGTCAGTAGCCCAGGGCATTAAAAAATGATTGATAGCAGTATTAAGTAAGTGCAAATAGTAGCTACTGTCGGTCACAAAATCAGCTAATGCGACATCAAATGAAAGTTTCAAGACCTCTATTTTAGGGTTGATAATTTTTACGTCTGCGAAAATGGGTTTACGAGCGTTTATGAAGCTCTGCATCTGAGCAATACGCTGAAGGCTATTGTAGGGGCGAAATGCATCGACATTTGACTGCTTTCTTAAATCAGGTAAGGGCACAACCAAAACTTTTCCGGGATGTTGAGCATTAACCGCACTTTTATGCTCAGGGCTTGCGCTGCTGTGGTCCTTATCCTGGTTTATGCCTTCATTACAGTCATTACTGCAAAGGTGAGTATGTGCTAAACACTTAACACTAAAGACATCATCAAATTCGCCTAATAAAAGATGCTCATAGTCCCATACGCAAACAGCACGATCTTTGTGCCGTAGCCTTTCACTGCTTCGTTGATAAAAGTCATCAGCGGTTTCAGCCGCTCTGCCTTTAAAGCTCGCTTTTGTTTGAGAAATTTTTTTGATGGCTCGCGCAGCATCGGCAGCTTGAGCAGCGCTGAGCGTACTTTGTAAATTAAATAATTTAGAAATCGTATTTTCAGCAATGGTCTTACCAAAGCTGCTTTTGTTCATATCGGTCGAAGACTTAAGCAAGCTGGCATCAAGCACATCAGAATCATACAGAGAGCGACTGCGTTCAAGTTCAAGGCCTTGCAGATACACACTATGTATTTGTGCGACAGCTGCGCTATTTTCAAGCGCTTCGACTTTTATCCAAGTCAGGTCTGAATCAAAGTCATTGCGCATAAATGTGTGATATCGATTGTTAGCACTTTCATGCATGGGTAACGTAAATCGAATAAGGCCGCTACCTGATAAAGATAAAGTAGTATCTTGAACTTGCTCGAGAGTGAGTGCTTTCCACTCATCATCTAAAAGGTAAGACCAATTTAGCTTGGCCAAATCAGATAAGGGATTACCACTTCCATCAACTGCATCAAATAGCAAGGATACCAGCTGTCCGGGCTTGAGATTTTCAACACCAAAATAACATTCTCCCTCAGATGAATATTGAGCGAACAAGCTATTTGAAGAGGTGTAAGCCAGTCCGAACGGATGGAGGTGGTAGCGCCGAGCCGGTGTTTTTCGAATGCTTGTATAGTTAATTAGCATGTCATCAATAACTGGCAAAAAGGGCGCTTTAGGCAAGCCATCAGTATTGTAATTGATGTTGGATTTTGGTGAATAAGAAAAGCCTTCGGCCTTACCCATAATGGCTAGCGCGTTTTCTTGAGGATAGGCAGCGTGACCAAAATCACTATCGAGTGTCAGTTTAATAAAGCCATTTTTTGCAGTGGCACTGAAAGCGTCATTGAGTGATTCGACCGTTTGAAATTCGACGCCTCCACCCACATTTGAAAGTGAAACCGCGCTTGACGGCGCCGAAGTGTTAAAAAACGCAAGTCTGCTTTGAGCGTGACTTTGCCAGCGCCCCTGAACTAACTTACTGACCTTGACCTGGCTCGCTGTCTGAGAATTATCGTTGTAGAAAACATCGTCCTCAACAAGAGGTGTTTGCCAAGTAATATCAAATTGTAGCTGGGACAATGGGCTTGCAAAAATGGCCGCACCACCCATAATCAATGCATCGCCTTTTGTAGGACGAGCGCCAAAGGGCATAAATGCTTTACTTTTGTCTAGCGCGCCTAGTTGATTACTAAGGTTAAAGGCACGGCTACCTTCTACTTCACTATAGGTCTCAACGCTGGCAACTTTTACTTTTTCCCAATCTTTAGCATTTTCGAGTCCGGCTTTGAGTGTGATTTTCACAAGCGGTAATGCTTTATTACTCATAGAATCTGTTCGAACAGCCCGGCTTGCTTCTTTGGCAGTTGTCAATCCTGGCTCAATGTAAGGGCTAAAACCTAGCGCCTGACTTGCTTTTGCGCTTAATGGCAACAGGGGCGGGGCGTCTGCGTCTATATCAATAGCGATATCTACCCGATTTGTGCGCTTATAGGTGTTAACCTTTGCGCTTGGAATGTTTAGCCAAGCCTCCTCAGTTGTAACAGCAACACTAAACATGTTGGCACTGACACTCGGTGCAGTGCCGATGAGGTTCAAACGAAGGTTGATCCTGCGTGCGCCGTCACTTAACAAAAAGCTTTCGTCGGCAAGCGCAAAGCCAGCAACTACAGGAGTTGCGTTGACATTCTCATTGCTATTGTTATCAGAAAATGCTTTAAAATCAGCGCTATAACCAAAGAGAGGCCAAGGCGTTTCGGCGCTTTCCAAAAACTGGCTTGCCATAGCTGATTGCCTGCTGTCGACTGCGCGAAGATTAAGCGCTTTAATCTTAACAATTTTTGCCTGATTCAATACACAAGCTTCTTTTGTCTGGTAAAGCCGCTGCTCACCATATTCGTCTTTTTGCCCATCAAATAAGGTGCCAGCTTCCAAATATAAACTTTCTATCCCGGGTTTTAATTCAAGATGGATCAGTGCAGTATCTGCCATCGCGGGTTTAGCCTGCATGCGCAAAATAGTGGAAAAATAAAACTGCAGGTGACGCTCCGTAAATTGATTGAGCTCAGCTTGCGGATATTGGTAAAGACGTAAAAATGCCAGCCATAGCGCGTAATGAGGCTGATGAAGATTCGAAGCACCTTCAAGTGAAAGTACCGACTCCAATTGCTCAAAACCTAAGGAAGATATCGTTTCGATGCTGCTAAAAAGGTTTGATACGCCATCGCTTAACAAGTTGTAGCGTGTTGCATACTCCAAGCGAGCGTGCGTCTGCGAAGCGTCAATTTCGTTTATTGCATCACTGTCAGATTCTGCATCAATGCCTAATCCATATACACGAAGTTCAGCGCTTATCGCTTCCATCTCAATGCCTTGGCTTGAAATTGGGCTCGAAATTGGGCTTGAAAAGGAAAGGCTATTTTTCAGAAGAAAGGCATTCAGGTAGTTAAGCGTTTGTTCAATTAATGCATAAAGAGAGGTTCCATCTGCAAAACGCAAAAGCAAACGACTTACATCGATAGAGCTTAAGTTGGCGATTGTGCTCGCGTCATTTTCCTCTAATTCAATAAGCCCTTCATTAAAATCGGGAAGCGCTAACTGCGCGCCTTTTATAAATGCGATGATATATTCCAGCGATGGTAAAAGATGCGTGCTCAGAACTTTAAGCATGTTGTTTCTGGTGATTGCAGGCCTCGCGCCTTTAATAGCATTACTTGCTGCAGGCTCCTTTATCGCCGTTTCTAATGCGTGGGAATACTCAGGAATGTGCGCAATTTCAGTCAGCAAGGTATGCAAAGTCCGAAAAGCCAAGTGAAAATAGGCTGCATAAGCATGAACAAGCAAATCAGGTCTTTTATTAAGAAGTTGTTTAGAAGGCGTTTGAATCAAGTCAATCAGTAAATTCTGCTCTCGCATCGCCTCACGGCAATCAATATTGGCAATACTGGCGAGTGCGACCGAAATGTCTTTTTCAAAAAAGACTTGCCACGATTGCGTTTTACTTGCTTCTTTGTCGGAAGTATCTGCGGGAGTATTGTAAAAGCGAATGTGTTTACTGTAGTGCTTGGCAAATAAAATAAAATCGGCAATATTACGCTCATCTACCTGAAACGAAGACGGTGAAAGCGCAGCAATAGAACGGTTTAGGCGATTGGTACCGTTTCGTTTTATCAAGCTGGGTTTTTGACAAGGATGCGTCACAATTCACCCGCCTCAGGCTTCGCGCTGCTAGTTTGTTCACTTGCTGATGCGCTTGCTTCATTTACATAAAATGGATAAACGAAGTTAAAGCGTGAATTACTGCCGCGAACGGTATATTCAATGTCAATAAACAAGGTACCCGGGCGAGTGCTAATATCAAATTGAATGCTTTGCGCATCAATTCTTGGCTCATGATATAAAATGCCGGTTCGCACTATGGTATCAATAAGCCCAAGTGCCTGTGTGTTAAGCGGCTCCTGCACCATATTGGCTAAGCTACATCCGTATTTAGCCTGCATGACACGCTCGCCCAAAGATGTGTTGAATAAAATGATCAGGCTCTGTTCGATATCCTGGATATCTTGACTCATATTGACTGAGCCATTTTCAGCATCAAAGCTGGGTGGAAACGCCCAACCTCTGCCGATAATGTCGTATTCAGATGCCATCCTAGCCTCCAATTAATACCGTGGGAGCGCCGGCAACAATCGTACCGCCATGCGCAGTCGAATCATTCATTCGAGCAGCAGGCACGCCTTCAATCAGTACCGTAGCTGAGCCTGAGACAATAGAGTCGGGCGGGCCAACACATACCAAACTATCACCCAGTCGGGCTGCGGGTATTCCAGCTATAAGCACAGTTGACGCGCCAGCAGTGACAGGCCCACCCACATGAGGAACACCATTTGGATTGACCATTGGGCAAACATGCATATCAGTGATCCGCGCTGCAGGGCTTGCCATAGTATTTCTCCTTATTAATTTATTTGAACCAGACTGCCTTTTACCGCCGTAATTGCACTGCCTTCGACGGTCATGTTTGCACCGGCCTTAAAAGATGCGTTTGTTTGTGATTCAAGGTTAATGTTCAGTCCATTGATATTGACGTCTTTTGATGCGCTGATGCTGATATCGCCATCGCTGCTTAAGGATATACCGCTGCTATCCATTACGTACATATTACCTGTTTCATCTTCGATGATGACCTCAGCGTTATCGTCATTTAATTCAACTCGTTTGCCTTCAGGGGTTTTTATCAGCACTGACTGACTATCATCATCAAAGATGAGCTCTATACCCGATGCGGTCGTCCATCCGCGCTTGAAATTATCATCACTGGCTTCAATGGGGCTTGCATTTGCACTGCTATGCAGTGCGCCGAGTACCACCGGTTCCGGAATGTGAGAGTGAATAAAACTGACAATGACCTCGTCACCAATCGAAGGACGAAATACAGCACCGCGAGCTGCACCGGCATCCTGCTGAAGCAAACGCGCCCATATGCCGTCCTGGTTCAGATGCATATGCACAAGGTGCACCTTTATGCGTTCGTTGGCATTCGGATCGTCTTGTAGCGCAACAACTTTGGCAATATGCAGACCTGTTGCGCCGGCTTTATCAATTAGTGCGCCACTCATGCCATTGTGAAAGATGCCGGATATGCCAATAGGAAATTTGGGCAAACCGATTTGCACAATACTCGTCCAGTTACCGCCGACAAGACGGTGCATGATACCGCTTACAAACGCCTTACCTTCAAAGGTTTTTCCTAGCCCCTGAAGAGAAATTTGCTCCCCAATGATCAGGCCTTGCCGACCTTGAATCGTCAATGTGCCCTGATAAGCTTGCATGGCATGTCGGGTCGATATGCCTTTGGCGACTTCACTAAGCAAGGCACCATCACTTTGCGATTCGCGCACATAACGTTGGGACGCTTCTCCGGCAGCTTGCGCTAAATCGCCTTGGCTGGTGCCCAAAATGTTTATTGATTGCGCACTGCTTTCGCTATTGACCAGATTTTGACTGCTGGCATCCCAGGCCGCTACGTCAACATTCTCAAACTGGTGTTGCGCAGAGATTTGCACATCACAGTCAATAATGTCCCGTCCAAAACTAATACCGTTTGCTTCCAATGGGTTAAGTGAAGCCGCTGGATTTGTAGGCGAAGCGGCACTTTCTAAATCACTTATGACCAAAACCTGGTCCCGATAAGCGATGAAAAGGCCGTACTGATACAGCAATGCCAACATAAAATCCCAATCGCTTTGATGCATTTGAATAATCTGTTCAAACAGTTGAGTGCCAATCCCCGACGATATTTCAATGCTGAGCGCTATGTCGTAGGGGGCGAATAATTGATTTAACAAATCATCAAGTGAAATATCCTGAAAATATCGATGCTGAATGACCTGCGTCATTTGAAAAGCAGGATGTTTACAAAGCACCGTAGTGCGAGAGCTACCGCCCTGAAGGGCTTTAACACTGATTGAGACAACAATCCCCTCGAATACGAGGTCAGTATTGGTTTGATAGCCAAGTTCTATGCTTATTTTTCGTCCTATTTGCAGTTCTTCGCTGCTGGCCAGTGCAAAGTTTTGCGAGGCTGCATCACCGTCGATCAACGAAAACTCTGCAGTACTTATTCGATTGCTTTCATGCCTGACGTCAATAAATTCGATTTGAGAAGCAAGCGATACTTCGCTTCCTTCAGATAAAATACGAAATGAGGATAAGTCAGCAGAGCGAAGGGGAATGACTGGCATTATTGCGCTCCTTTTAATGGCGGCAAGCGCAGGGTATCGGCCGCAGAAAGTTTGCGAATAGTATCAAGCTTGTTGGCTTTAGCCACAGCATGAATGTATCGATAGTCGCCATATTTTTTATGTACAATAGTATCGAGACGTTCATTTGGAGCAACGCGATGCATCTCTGTTACATCAGGGGATTGCAGGTTGTTGATGAGCTCTTGCAATTCCAGGGTTTTATGTTCAATAAATGTCGCGCTAATGGTCGCTCGAAGCGGTAAGCCACTGGCCTTAAATAGCTTGTAGTTGATGCTGTATTTTTTTAGCACACAGGTAGCCGCAAACAGCCCCCATTGGATCAATAGAAATCGGCTTCGGTGTGTCTCACCAAAAAATCCCGTTGTGCGTTTAAACCATTCGATGTAGACGCTTACATCAATTTTTGCGCCGTTCGCTCCGGTACCATCCAGTAAAAAATCAAAGCTAAATTCGCGAGGGGCAATGCTATGCTCCCTTGCTTCTGCACCGTTTGATCCATGTGCGACTTGATCGGTGTTATGAATAATTTCATTATCAACCGTAAAACTCTCCGGATTAAACTGACACACAAAGGGCACATCAACAGGCAGTCCTCCCTGAATAGTATCGGCACTTGCAAAGGGGAGGATTTTTAATTTATCAAGTAGACCTGAAGCCATGCTATCTTTCCTGCTTCCGCTCGATTTGTTTGATTACCGCTTCGCTTATCTCGCGAATAAGCTGCGCTCTATCATTAGCACTTAATGCAAATGAGTTATCTCGGTGAGTACTTTTTCTTTTGTCGCTTTTTTGGTCTCTGACGTGCGCCGTAACAACCAATTCATGAATAACAATAGGCATCAAGATTCTCGCTTAAAGTATTGATAGCTTAGTTCTAAAGTTTCAATAAGCACCTGGCTTTGTTGAGCGTTCAAGTCCGCTACTTCCCATTTGACCGGATAGGCACCATGAAATGACCAGGTCATTAAGGGTTCACCCGCTTCATTAAGTAAACTGACCCACACCATGGCAGGTGAAATATCCAGATTCTCAATAGCGTTTAGGCACCAGTCTTGAAGCGTAGAGCCAATGCTTAAACCGCGTTTAAGTATTAAATTGGCATAGTTCGGACGACTGGGTAAGGTATGGACAAATCGATTTTCTCCACCTTCTGCTACGCTTTCAGTATCAAGGCTTGAACTAATTCCTGACACCTCTGAAAACTGAGTATCGATCATATCGCCCTGGGCAAAATCAAACGCGACATTGAAGTAAAATCCTACCGGTGGATACAGACTCATTTTCCTGTCTCCGCGAGTTTCGTCATTACTTTGTCTGCCCCTTTTGCTGTTCTTCTATGGGGTTTTCCGTCAACTTGGCGTAAACGCTTATTCATTGACAACGACAAGACCTTCATGCACTAACTCCATCGATTCAATGGCGACTTCGTTTGCATCTGCCTTTAATTCTGTAGACTGAATTTTGCTGGGCCAGGCATTTTTGACTCGCCACACCATCACCGGCTCATGCTGTTCATTTAGCAAGCTAATGATTAAGTCACGGCGCTCGATTTTGTTCATGCTTACGCTGTTGTACCATTCGTAAAATTCGTTATCGCTCGGGAAAACGCCGCGTTTTAAGGTAATGTTTGCAAATTTCTGCATTCCGGGCATTTTGCCTACGCTAAACTCAGGGCTAGCGCCATGGCGATATTCAATCACTTCTGTTTCGCAATCCAGGCCGGTTATTTCAGTAAAGGCGATAGAGGTGCCGCCCCACTCCACCTGAAAGTGAAATTTGGGTAAAGGATAAGCTGCTGACATAGGTTTTTCCTTCTATGTTTATACTGTTTAGGGCTTAACTTTCTTGCATTTTATGAGAGAACTTAAGCACAATGAATTCTGCTGGACGGACAACCGCCATGCCTATTTCGATGATCATGTAACCGTTTAGAATGTCGTCTGCCGACATAGTCTGATTTAAGCCCACGCGAACAAAAAAGGCATCTTCGGGTTTTGCTCCGGCCAAGGCACCTGCACGCCACTGAAGGGTTAAAAAGTTAGCGACCATGCTTTTAGCGCGAGTCCAGGTGTTTGCATCATTTGGTTCAAACACAAAACCGGCGGTTGCTTTTTTGACCGATTCCTCAACAAAGTTGAAAAATCGCCGCACTGAAACATAGCGCCATTCATTATCGTTACCCGCAAGCGTCCGAGCGCCCCATACCAAGGTGCCTTTCCCGGCAAACGCGCGGATGGCGTTGACCGATTTTCCGGTCCCGGCATCTACATTGAGTCCATCGTTGATTGAATTGGTGATAGTGATGGCTGGCTTGTCGACCATGGCGAGACTGACATTGGCAGGAGATTTAAACACACCTCTAGACGCATCCACTCTCGCATATACACCAGCAATAGCAGCACTGGGCGGCAAGGTAACTTTGGCGTTGGTGCGAATAAACGCTTTAATTGCGTTATAAACCTCAGTTTGACTATCTCTTACCGAGCCATCGCTGATGCTTGTATCTGCGCTAATACTGCCAGCAGCATCACTGTTGCTTCCGTCACTGGCAATACTGGTGACAGTATGAGAGGCCACCTCAATAGAATCATCATCACTTAAAAAGCTTAAACTGGTGCGAAGATAAGGAAAATATGCGGCGCCATATTTAACGATGTCTTTGTCGGAAAGAATTTCACCGCGAAAATTTGTGGTAACCTCAGCATTTGTGTCGGTTGCTCCCGGTAAGGCGTCACGCACATCCGCGATGGTAAAACGGTCTTGCATTTTTGCGCAACTGTTAAGCGCAGCATCAATAATATCGCCCACTGATGAATCATCGGCGGTATTGCTGGCTCGATGTGAACAGGCATCCGGGAAAACGTAGAGAGTTGGCTCATCAAATTCTTCCAACACACTAAAGGCGTTAATAAAATCATCTTTATTATAAGACGTGCTCGTCGTGTCACCGATGGACATGATGTAACAAGCGCCGCCGCCATTAGCAAAAAATATTTGCATACTGTAATACAGTAAGTAATCAGGAATAGCGGGAGGTGTGCCTGCAAAACTGACTGAGGTTTGCGTGATGGTGTTCGAATCGCTAATGAGTGTTTGCTTCACGTCAACGCTTATCGTCTGCTTGGGGCAGCGGCCAAAAAGAGCTTCATACTCCAGTAGCGAGGTAATTTTAGTCGGTATTTTACTCAGCGATTCTCCTTTTTCGTTTATGGCTTTTTCGGTATAGCCAATAAACGCCGGGATAGCCGTTTCGACGGCAGCGACGGCCGGTGGAAAAGTCGCGATTTCTTCGATATAAACGCCCGGTGTTTTATACAAGGCCATAATGTTTCCTTAGATGCGTGCATTCCACATCAGTTATTGATTAATGTTTGTCAACATACATTGCGTTGGCATTGAGTCTTACTCTTATTCTTGATCTGACTCTGCAGAATCATTGCTTGTTTTAAATTTTGATGTGACCAAAATCTCATCAATTTGCGTTGCGTCCACTTGATTATCAGCATCGACTTTGACAAGTCTGGCTTTGTATATGGCGCTTGGAAAGTAGGTGCCGCCCAACATGCCCCAGATGTGATTGAGCTTTTCAAAATCGACGGTATGTAAATCCAAAATGATGCGAGACAGTTCATCAGGAAAGGGATTACTGGCTCTGGCGTTTTCTGACTCAAAAAATGGCTTGTCTTGAAAAAACGCCATGGCTTGGGATAAGCGAATCAAGTCGGTTTGATACGTGCCAAAATCAAAAGCCATTAAAATGTAAAGATTGAGATAAACAGGCGGCTGCTTATAGAAATTTTGCCCTGCTAGAGTACGAGTAACATGGGACTGGTTTCGCATGCTGGTTTCGTGCGCGATATTCACAAGGGCCAGGCGTAAGCCGGGATTGATATCAGAACTTTGCAAGGTGTGTAAATGCCCAATGCTGACTTGTGTATCAGATACACCAAGCTGGTCGCGCAACTCTACACGAAGATAATCAAACACCGAGTGGATCATCTCACACTAACTCCCTGTCACCATTTTTAAGGCGTAATAACGCCTGCGACGCATGTCACTAAAAATTTAAAATTTATGGCTAATTCCGGAACGCGAGACCTAAGGCGGGATACATCAACAACAAGTCATCAAAGCATTGAATAGGAAAATTCAGCTTTCGCACTAAACTTGTTCCATAGCGTCTTATTAGTATTAGTAGTTCGGAAATTAAATGTCAACCCTATTGTATTAACAATCTGCTAACATTATAAATATCCGATAAAAAATTTATTTTTGTTATATTCTCGGAAGTGTTTCGAGAATGCTGAAATTTAGGCAAGCCAGACGTGTTGCAGTAAGAACGTCTTGTTTATTGAAACGTCTTGTCTGTAAGACGTTCTGTATATAAAAAACACTACCCGGAGTTACTATGACACAAACACAAAGTGATCAATCATCCAGTCGGCTTCCCAAAATTGATTTTGATTTTATTAGTCAATTGGAGGGAGGATGTCTTACCACTGGCTATGTTCCCGACCCAGAACATAGCAAAAGCGGCGTGACTATATCCGTTGGATTTGACTTAGGTGCAAGAAACGCATCTGATTTACGCGCGTTGCCGCTAAATCCGGATTTAATTGATAAGCTTACACCTTATTTGGGGCTTCAAGGGATGGAAGCTAAAGCATTTTTGGACGAACATCCCTTAGAAATTACGCAAGCGCAGGCTAATGTCATCAATCAGAGCATAAAACGACAGTTTATCGAGCAATTACAGGCACGATATAATCAAGCCAGTGATCTGCCCTTTGAAAACATTCCGCCTGCATGGCAAACCGTTATTACTTCCGTGGAGTTTCAGTATGGTAACGCGTCGAAACGTTGCCCAAGCTTTTGGCGCTGCGTGACGACCCAAGATTGGCATGCTGCAATTAAAGAATTGCGCAACTTTGGGGACCGCTACTCATCCAGGCGAAACAAAGAGGCTGATTATGCAAGCAAGCATGCGTAAGCGCTGGGTAATCCTGTTTTCAGCGTTATTTGTTTTTTCGTGCCAGACGGCTCCTGAAAAAAAAACGGCTATGCCTCGCTTGCAATTAGAAAATGGCCAGTATGTTGAAAGCTGCAGAGCGTATAATCAGGCGCGTATCGTGTTTAAAATTGCTGAAACCTATGCCAATCAGTTGTTATCGTCTCAGTACTTAAGTTGTTCGCTTGATAGCAGTTTGCAGCCGGCTGAAAATCAAAACGCGGTAGTAAGAGCCATTTTCCATCAACTGCCTGTGCGCAGTATGCCATTATCGCTTGCTCCTATGGTTGACGGTGATGAGACATTTTCCATGGCGGGTTTTAATATGTGGCTGGAAAAAGCTTTGCTCACTTATACAGATGAATTGGTGAATATTGAGGTGCAATACAAAGGGCAATTACCGAAAAGCCGTCACCTTGTTTGGGTGTCTGATAAAGGCCTGCAAGGAAATTATATTGCGTATTTTCCAGCCATTGTGATGACGAAAAATACAGAAACCGGATTAGTTGTCGAAGGCCTTATACCTCTATACCAAAGCGGCTTTTAGCCCATATTTGCGCCTTGATTACAATAATGAGTCACGAGAGTCGTCGCGAACTAAAACGAGTGTTATAAGAAACTCGCTATTTCACCCAGACTTTTCTTTTTTGAAGCATGCAAAGGAATAGTTGCATCCTTATCGGGGTAGCCTGCGATTATAAGCATGTAAGGGCGTTCATCATCAGGGCGCTGGCATATTTTTGATAAAAAATTCATGGGTTTGGGCGTATGAGTCAGTGTTGCAAGTCCTGCATTGTGTAACGCTGTAATGAGTATGCCAGTGGCAATACCAACTGATTCATGAATATAGTAATTCTGCTGCTTTTGTCCGGCTTCAACGCCGCCTTTTTTCTGAGAGAAAATAGCAATTAACCAAGGCGCGGTTTCCAAATATGGTTTTTGCGCATCGGTGCCTAATGGTTTCAGTGCATCTAACCATTGCTGACCCGCAGAGCCTTCATAAAATCGTTGTTCGTGTGCTTCGGCTTGCTCTCTTACCTGCCTTTTTACATATGGCGATGAAATCGCGACAAAATGCCAGGGCTGATGGTTAGCACCACTTGGTGCCCTGCCTGCCGCTTTTATGCAGTTTTCAATAATCGCTTGTGGAACAGCCCGATTGCTGAAGCTGCGAATACTGTGACGGCGTTTAATATTTTCAAAAAACGTTTCTGAGCGACTGAGCATTTCGTGTTGCGGATATTCGATAAAATCATCAAGCACTTTATTTTCATGGGCTTTCATATAATCTCTTATTCTTTGTAAGCTAATTGTCGATTATAGCTAGTTAGTAAAATTCATCGTAATTAACAATCACTCTCAGTGATCATTTTCAACAATCATACTAGGGAAATTCTGATGAAGCGAACACACACAATACCGCCTATTTGCGCCAAAGATATTGCTCCCCAGATTAAGAAATCAAATTATCCCGAGCCGTATGCTTCGCAAATGCAAGGGAGAGAAAAGCGTAAACTTGGTGACCATTTTGGGCTGACAAATTTTGGGGTAAATCTTACTGAGCTTCAGAGTGGAGCTGTTTCCGCACTTTTTCACAAACATACTAAACAGGATGAATTCGTATATGTGCTGAGTGGAACTGGTCAGGTAAGGATGGGTAAAAAACTATTCAATATATCAGCAGGTGACGTTATAGGTTTTAAAGCGAACTCAGGTACAGGTCATCAAATTATAAATTCTGGCAATGAATTGCTCGTTTTTATTGAGGTAGGTGATCGAACATCAAATGATCGAGTGGATTATCCAAACGATGATTTATGCGCTAGCCTCAATGAAGACGGTCATTGGTTCTTCACAAATAAAAAAGGTGAACCCTACGCCCAATAGCTTTATTCACGCAATTTAAAAAGGATTAATATGATATTTCTCGAACAACATTGCCCCTGCAAAAGTATGAAACGATATGAGGATTGTTGTTTACCCATCCTAAACGATGAAAAGCCGGCACTGAACTGTGAGCAATTGATGCGCTCCCGCTATACTGCCTATTGCGTCAACAATTTTGAATACATTGTTAACACTTATTCATTAAGGGCACGCAACGAACAGAATATCAGCGTAGATTTCATAAAGCATCAGGCAGCGAGTACTAAATGGTTACATTTAAACGTGGTCAATTCACATGAAACCAGCGTTGAGTTCAAGGCTTTTTACCAAGATGGACGCGCTATATATTGTTTGCATGAGCTTTCTTATTTTGTGCAGGAAAATGGGAAATGGCGATATGATAATGGAGATTTGCTGGGCACGACCGGTAAACTCAAAACAGGGCGAAACGAAGCATGCTTTTGCGATAGCGGAAAAAAATTTAAGCACTGTTGTATGTAATTGAAAATTGAGAGCCGGATATCGAATTAAACTGCGCTTTTTGCTTGTATCATTTGATGGGGTAAGTATAATACGCGTCCCTCCCTTATGACGCTGCAATTTCCCAACGAAATCTCAACTTCACAAGGGTAGTGTAACTACTTGATGCTGACGTTTAATTTACAGCCAATAGTTACTGATACAGTTTACGGTAAAAGTTTAGGGGTGTAGTTCGAATTGGTAGAACAGCGGTCTCCAAAACCGACGGTTGGGGGTTCGAGTCCCTCCGCCCCTGCCACTTTTACAAACAAATGATTCAACGCCGCATGAAGGGCGTTTTGCTAAGGTAACACTCATGAGTGAAAAGGCAGAAAATTCATCTAACCCATTAGACATCTTAAAATGGCTAATAGTTTTCGCATTGTTAGGTGGTTTAGTTTACGGATATGAAACCTACGAAGAAATTTCAGTGCTTTATCGCGCATTAGCAGCAGTAGGTATAGTGGTCGTTGCTTTAGGTATTGCAGCAACTACAACAAAAGGGCAAACGTTTTTAACGTTTGCAAAAGACGCACGCACCGAAGTGCGCAAAGTGGTATGGCCGACGCGTCAGGAAGTGGTGCGTATGACCTTGATTATTTTAGCTGCTACCGCAATTGTCGGTTTGATGCTTTATTTAATCGACATGGTGCTTGTTTGGGCGATTGGATTAGTTACAGGTATCGGAGCGTAGCATGGCGGAAAAAAAGTGGTATGTAGTACAGGCATTTTCTCAGTACGAATCACGCGTTAAAAAAACGCTTGAAGAATATATCAAAATGCACGGTATGGAAGAGTACTTTGGCGAAATCCTTGTTCCTACGGAAGAAGTGGTAGAGATGCGCGCCGGTCAAAAGCGAAAGTCTGAGCGCAAATTCTTTCCGGGTTATGTTCTTGTTGAAATGGAAATGAACGAAGATTCTTGGCACTTGGTGAAAAGTATTCCTCGAGTCCTTGGGTTTATTGGAGGTACCTCTGACCGTCCAATGCCTATCAGCAAACGTGAAGCAGATGCGATATTGAATCGTCTGGAAGAATCCGTTGATAAGCCAAAACCAAAGACGCTTTTCGAACCGGGCGAAGTGGTGCGCGTTACCGATGGACCATTTGCGGATTTCAATGGCGTAGTCGAAGAAGTCGATTACGAAAAGAGCCGCCTAAAAGTGTCGGTGCTTATTTTTGGTCGCTCAACGCCAGTCGAGCTAGAGTTTGGTCAAGTAGAAAAAGGCTAAGTCCTCGATTCAAAGACCCTCGCATAGCGTCTGCTTTGCGAGGGTTTTTTTATGCTTTCATTTTAAGCAGTGCGATTCATCAGCTCTTATCAACAAATCTTACTATATAAGGCTCTAAGGCCTCTGCCCAAATTTTATATTGTGGCGATTCAGGATGAAGAAAATCATTCATAACATCTTTTGATAACATGCCGCTCTCATCCACAAAAAGATGATTAATATTAAGCCAAAACACCTGACGATTATCTGCGAACGAGCGAATTTGTGCGTTCACCGCTTCATTGAGTTTTCTAAGCTCATCTTCTGGCGATTCAGCCCGCGGAAAAATTGCGAGCAACAGGATTTTACTGTCTGGCAGACGCGTCTTTAGTTCGTGTAGAATAGTCTTAACACCAAGGGCGGTTTCGGCCGCTGCATCCTGTCGATGCCCGGTGTTATTTGTTCCTATCATCAGTACAACTAGCTTTGGCGAGATGCCATCGACCGCACCATTTTGCAATCGCCACAGTAGGTGTTCTGTTCTGTCTCCCCCAAAACCCAGATTAAGCGCCTTGCGATGCTTGTAAAAATCCTGCCAAAAAGCCTTACCTTTCGATTCCCAATTATGTGTGATTGAGTCACCTAAAAAGACCAAGTCGATATCTTGCTCTCTGTCTTTCACTTCTTGCAATTTTTGTTTGTGACGGTCTAACCACCAGTCTACGGCCCACTCTGCAGTATGGACTGAAGGTCTTATCGACAAGGGAGTTTCGCTGTTTATGCTATTTAAGCTACTAGCGCTTTCTGCGCTATTTGAATTTGCGCTCTGTTCTTTTTCTTCTGTATCGCTTGTCTGATTCACTGCGCTAATCACCGGATTCGAAATAATAGTGGCCATCCCCAAATGAACGGTCATAAAAAAAAGGACCAAATACTTAAATCGTTTCATCATATGCCTTACCTGCTTGTTTTATCACGGTAATACTTCTTGTTCCGAGATAATAATCGAGACGACAAAATTTTAGTAGAAGCCGCACAAGATTCTTTCTCGCTTTGCGCTAACATGGTCAAAAATTAAACTATTTTAATCTTCAATCCGAAAAGCCTGTCGGCTGTGTATTCATCAGCGACACTTGTCAAATAATAACATCGAGGGATGAAACATCATGAAAGCATTATTGTTAAAAGCCAGTGGTATCTTTATGGCGGCTGCATTAAGTTTTTCAGCATTAGCAGATCACCATAAGGACAAAATGGATGAGATGAAGGATAAGACGCAAGAAAAAATGGACATTGTTGATGTTGCTGCGTCGAATGAGAATTTTACAACCTTGGTTGCTGCTTTGAAGGCCGCAGGTTTGGTTGATGCACTCAAAGCAGAGGGGCCCTTAACGGTATTCGCTCCTACTGACGAAGCGTTTGCAAAGCTACCGCCAGGCACTGTGGAAGATTTGCTCAAGCCTGAAAACAAAGAAAAGTTGATTGAAGTGTTGACCTATCATGTCGTACCCGGGAAAGTCACCGCATCTGATGTAGTGATGGTCGATTCGGCTAATTCATTGCAAGGTCAGGCTATAACCGTAACTGTAGATGGTGAAACAGTAAAAGTAGACGATGCGACTGTTACCGCGACAGATATTGGCGCAAGTAACGGCGTAATTCACGTTATCGACCAAGTGATTTTGCCAAAGAGTTAATCATTAACTCATTACTGTACAAGCGATAAAAAAGTGTGCAATTTGCACACTTTTTTATGTTTGACACTGCTCACGTTTCTAAAAAGATGCGCTATGTTGAGCTTCGATTCTTTCATTCATGAACTTTTCGATCCTTCGATAACAAATCGATTTCTGCCTTGTTGCTTTATTGTGTACATCAACTCGTCGGCCTGATTTATTAAATTATCAATCGACAAACTTTCATCTGATTGATGCTGTTGAGGCGAATAAGTAATGATGCCGATACTCGCCCCGATTACTACTTTTGTATTGTCGTCTATCCTGATATCGTTTTGTATATCTTCAAGCACGTGTTTTGCAATTAAGTCCAAGGCCTCATTGTTAATGACTTTGATGCCGAGTAAAAATTCATCGCCACCCCAGCGCACAAAAACAGCGTCTTCAGACTGCAGCCGGGTTTGTAATCTCGCACTTATAACACGAAGTACGACATCACCTGCATCGTGTCCGTAGGTGTCATTCACTGGCTTGAACTTATCAAGATCTATCATCATCAGTGCGAAACAGCAGTGCTTGTCAATTGACTGTGCGCACAGCTGAGTCAAGGATGCTTGACCAGAGCGCCGATTCATTAATCCTGTAAGTGAATCATGGTCTGCTTCATATCGTGCTTTCAGTTCTTGTTTTCTTCGTTCGGTAATATCATAAATTATCACTTCAATAAGGTGATCAGAATCTTGTCTATCGGTTTCTCTGCTATCCAGTATTTTGGAAAAAAGACAGTGCACATAACGTTTACTTCCATTGATGTGCAATGAAAAGTCTTCTTCTAACTGAGTTAAATGTTCGTCAGTATCAAGGGTGTTGAGTAGCGATAGCACATCCGCTTTAGAATCAAAAAAATCAATGAAATTCGTAGCTGAACCGTCGTTTTCAAACACTTCGTAAAAGGCTGGATTCGCAATATTTATCTCGCCGGAGTGAGTCAGTAGCGCTATTCCCGCCGTTGCTTTTTCAAATAGAAGCCGAAAGCGTTTTTGTAATTCTTCGGTGGTTTCTCTTAGCTGTTTTTCTGATAAAAACTGATCTTGTAAAGCTTCGATGAGTTTGTTTGTGGTGCGAATCAGTTTACCAATCTCATCTCGTTTATAATATCGAAGGTCAAGAGCCTGCATTTTGTCTGGATGTTGCGTATCAATGCTGTTAAATGAGTTACTGAGCAGACGTAAAGGGCGAGTCAACTTCAGGCTTACGAACAAACCTACAATAATCGCTATTAAAAGACTCAATCCAATTAGCGTAAATGCTGTTTGGTAGGCGCTAACTGACGCTTGTTGTTCGATAAAGTCAAGATCTGGCTCGACGCGGAGCATACCAATCTTCTCGGTCTCATCAAATGGATTGAATAGCACCACATCAATTGCATTGCTGGTAAACCTGGACCTGCCCGCCAAGCTTATCTGCTCTGTTTGAGAATACACTGTCGCCCTTGCGACTAAATCGTTTGCTGCCAGACCTTGAGCAATCTCCTTTGCTAATTCGACATCAGATAAATACGCTGCAATTGATGCAGTACCCGCATCGTTTTGCGCCATTTGCATAACAAGTTGCTCGCCCTGATGCTGCGCCTGCTTAATTTGAAAATGGTAATTGATGCTTGCCACCAGAGCAGAGAGTGCTATGGCAATCAGTCCAATTACGATGGATATTCTAAAGGATAATGACATATAAAAATTACCTCAAACTAAAAGGTAGTCGTTATGCCAAAACTTGCTACATTAAATGACGTTTTCTCATCAGGTGCGCCGAGTCCTTTCTCGATTGAAAAAAGTCCACTGCCGTTTTCGCCTATTTTAAAATGGTCTATCTGGGCTTTAAAAGCCCAATCAGCATTGAAATCCCAACGAAAACCAACGCTAAGTGAACGCTGATCAATAGATGCATCTTTTGATGCTTCATTGGCAGGTTCAATCGATAAAGCTACAAACGCGCCCAAATCTCGAGGCAAAGACGCTATCAAACTCTGCGTATTAACAATTTCAGGATCTGAATCTCTGTTGTGTGCAGCGAGCGTAACGAAAGGAGTGAACATACCTAAATTATATGCCGCTGATATATATCCAAATTGAGACGCACTGGAGAGCGCCCAGTCGCTGTCATAATCACCGTATTCGGCAGTAAATTCCAGCTCATCAAGATAGTACTTGCCACTAATCGAATAATAGCTTACGCGCTCACCTTCAGGAATGATGGCTCGTGCAACTTGAACAAAAACAGGCCGGACTATTTCAGGTGCGGTGAATGGCGCTAGCCGCACTTCGTCGCTACCAGCAAATCGAATATCGTTCAATCGTGCGTTGATATACGCACCCTGAATGCGCCAATCGTTCGATTGAAGTTCAAGGTTTAATACGTACAAGTCCTCATATTTTGCTCTGAATGGACCATCATCTGAGTCGTTATTCAGTTCGCTTAAACCGTATGCAGCACTTATCTTGGCAGCGCCAAAGTCTAGAGGATAGGTGTAACTCAACTGAGCGCCATCCATATTACCCAAAGAACCAACGGTTGAGTACATTTCCAATGGGGGCCTGACCCAATACGTGGCTTGACTCACATAGCGAAAATCGGTGTATAAATAGCTATTTGTACTAAAGCGTCCCGCCCTGATATCTACATTTCGACTCAACTGATAGCGCAAAAAGGCAAGTTCTAAATAATTTGAAAAATTGTTGTTAGATCTATCTTGAATGACAAATTGAACAACGGCATCAAAATTGGTGCTCAGGGATGTGTTAAGTTGCAAACCTAACAATGTGTCGGGAGCTAGTGAAAATCCGTCGCGGCCAGCGTTTAGCAACTGGGTTCTAAATCCATAGGTTTCACCTTCTGCATAGGTCACACCGATATTGGCAAAGCCGCTGAACTTAAATTCCAGGTCATCGCTGGCGCTTACAACAGTTGCAGAGCATACGATTAATATAAAGAGACTCAAACGAGTGCTATTTATTAAGCTGATAAACAATTTTCATCTCCGGTGTAACATCTGACTGCGGAATATATGCAATCGCGTTTGCAGATTCATTTAATAGCGCTTTAACTTCGTTTGGTGAATTAGCTTGCAATGGGGGGCTGGCACGACCAGAAAATAAGAGTCGAGACCAGTAAGCCTTTACTTTGCGCTCAGATTTGCCAACGAGCTGTTCGTAAAAAACTCGCTTTTCGGCACTCCCCTCGCTCAGGTCGATGGGTTCGGCCTTATCGCCATTTGGAAAGGTATTAAATCTTCCCATATAGATGTCGATGACGTCCTTTTTGGAAAGTGACGATGTACTGTTATTCGTGCTAACAACAACAACTAAATTGTCACTTGTGCCATCTTCAGAAACATAGGCATTCACATTGAATGACAGCAATAGGGGCACGGTTGTCAGCAACGGTATGGAAAAAATAGATAAAGCAGAACGACGCAAGTGCAATGCAATGCGTTTAACTGTTCTAAAAACTTTATCGAAAGGGTAGATCATCGGTGATTCAAATTTCTCTTGTTCTGACTTTTATCTATTTATTCAACAAATATCGAGTCTAAATGTGTAATTAAGGCTTTCGCGCATTCAACCAAACTATTCTCAACAGACTTAACTGAAGCACTAAACCGTCAATTAATTGGCTGTGATATGCGAATTTATAGCGCTTTATCTTATATGGCTTTTATACAAGACTGTTTAAGCATATCTATACATACTAGGTATTTTTTAAGCATATGTAAGCATATTTTGTGCCATAAAATAAAGTAAAGACATTTTAAAGGAATTGTGCTGTATACAAGGCAAAGGAGCGCATTACCGATGATCGTGGCACAAAATATTATTGCCAGTAAAAAAGCGCTTTGGCTAATAAACAGCACGAGATAAGTAAACCTTTGCTAATTTGACCAGCTACAGGAACTTGCAAATATTTCTATATGAATATTATAGTGCTTTTCACGCTCACTATCTGTATGATTTGCGTACAGAAAGTTTTAAGTTTTCATACCTTTGTATATTTTTAAAAGCAGACATCTTATTCGCTCGTTTTTGAAATCAACAAAAATAACGCAAAAATGTTAGTTTATGAGCAATTAATCCTTGCTTCTATCTATTAAAAAACCTATACTTTGCGCCCTTTTTTATGGATGGGGAGCCGGCGAAGTAGATATTCTCTATATCTATTAGGCGTTTAACCCACAAATTAGAGAGCATAAATATCATGGCAAAGAAAGTCTCTGGCTTAATCAAGCTACAAGTCGGTGCGGGTGCCGCAAACCCGTCTCCACCAGTTGGTCCAGCGTTAGGTCAACACGGTGTTAACATCATGGAATTCTGTAAAGCGTTCAATGCCAAAACAGAATCTTTAGAGAAAGGCGCTCCTGTACCTGTTGTAATTACAGTGTACGAAGATCGCTCATTTACCTTTGAAACAAAAACGCCTCCAGCTTCTTATTTGCTTAAGAAAGCAGCAGGAATAAAAAGTGGTTCTGGCCGTCCTAATACCGAGAAGGTAGGCACGGTGACTCGCGCTCAGTTAGAAGAAATCGCGAAAACAAAAGAACCAGATTTAACTGCGGCCAGCTTAGATGCGGCAGTAAATACCATCGCGGGTTCTGCTCGTAGCATGGGCTTAAAGGTAGAGGGCTAATAGAATGGCTAAATTAAGCAAGCGCATGCGCGCAATCGCAGAAAAAGTAGACTCAACTAAAGAGTATTCAATTAGCGAAGCGGTGGCATTATTAAAAGAATTTTCAAAAGTTAAATTCCCTGAAAGCATTGACGTTGCGGTTAATCTTGGAATTGACGCACGTAAATCTGACCAGAACGTTCGTGGTGCAACTGTATTACCTAACGGAACGGGTAAAGATGTGCGTGTTGCTGTATTTACTCAAGGTGCAAACGCAGAAGCTGCAAAAGAAGCCGGTGCTGACATTGTTGGTATGGACGACCTTGCAGAGCAGGTTAAAAAAGGCGAAATGAACTTTGACGTAGTGGTTGCCAGCCCGGACGCAATGCGTGTTGTTGGTCAACTTGGTCAAATCTTGGGTCCTCGTGGTTTGATGCCAAACCCTAAAACCGGTACGGTTACTCCAGACGTTGCAACAGCGGTTAAGAATGCTAAAGCAGGTCAGGTCAGATACCGTAACGACAAAAACGGTATTATTCACGCAAGTATTGGTAAAATAGCGTTTGAAGAACAGCAAATTAAAGAAAACCTGGAAGCTTTATTAGAAGCGCTTAGAAAAGCCAAGCCTTCTTCAGCTAAGGGCACATATATCAAAAAAGTAAGCTTAAGCACCACTATGGGTGCGGGCGTGACGCTTGATCAAGGTTCTCTTGGTTCACAAGCTTAAGCTTATTACTCTTTAAGGTTATGGGTTGGAGCCATGCAAAATACGAAAGTATTCGCAGCGGCTCCCGTCCAAGACCGCAGGTGTTAGTCAGCAGGAGAGGTAAGAGAACTCCCGCATTCAATGACCGACTTAATTAATTGCCTGCGCAGACGGTGGTATGACTCAGACTCTCTGGGAATGTACACCGTAGAGCGGTATCGACAAGCTTATTTGAGTACGTTGATATCAATCTGTAAACCCTGATGAGGCGCAACCCACATGGTGTGGCTAGCAAATTATCAGATTTTAAGAGGTGAAAGCAGTGGCATTAGGCTTAGCAGCTAAAAAAGAGATTGTGGCAGAGGTTTCCGATGTTGCATCTAACGCTCTATCCGTTGCCGTCGCTGAATACCGTGGTATGGAAGTAGCTGAGCTTACTGACCTTCGCGTTAAAGCTCGTGAGCAAGGTGTGTATCTACGTGTTATTCGTAACACACTTGCAAAGCGTGCATTGGCCGACAGTAAGTTTGCTGACATCGACTCGGCTTTAACCGGTCCATTAATTTATGGTTTCTCTATTGATGCACCAGGCGGTGCGGCACGTCTTTTCAAAGACTTTGCCAAGGGAAATGATAAGTTAAAGGTAACTGCGTTATCTATTGGTAGTGGTTTACTAGGTCCAGATAAATTGGACGCAGTAGCATCATTACCTACCCGTGATGAAGCATTGGCTCGACTACTTGCTACCTTCAAAGCACCAGTTGGTAAGTTCGTTCAAACTGTTAACGAAGTACCAGCTAAATTTGCTCGTGTATTGGCGGCGATCAAAGACACCAAGTAATTGGCGTTTTTGGAATTTTAATTTTTTAACATTATACCCAGGAGTTTAGAGAAATGGCTCTAACAAAAGAAGACATATTGAACGCAATCGCTGAAATGCCAGTTATGGAACTGGTAGAGTTGATTGAAGCAGCTGAAGAGAAGTTCGGCGTATCTGCACAAGCAGCAGTTGCAGTTGCAGCTGGTCCTGCAGCAGGCGGCGAAGCAGCAGCAGAAGAGAAAACTGAGTTTGACGTAGTACTTACTTCATTCGGTGGAAACAAAGTTGCTGTAATCAAAGCTGTACGTGGTGCAACCGGTCTTGGCTTGAAAGAAGCGAAAGAAGTGGTAGAGTCTGCACCTAAGGCAATCAAAGAAGGCGTTTCTAAAGAAGAAGCAGAAGAACTGAAGAAGCAGCTTGAAGAAGCTGGCGCTGAAGTTGAAGTTAAGTAATTAATATTAATTGCTTAATCGGCCTGTATTAAGGCTTGGGCAGATGGTTTTTAACCATCTGCCTTTTTGCGCTATATAAATTATAATTTTTACCCTTTCATTATAATCACAATAAAAGCGCTGGAAAATTGCATAAGTTTATGATTTCCCTACAGCATTATCGGCTGTTTTGGTTTAATCTTAAGCAATGTTCCCTAAAAGGGTACTGGAAGTTTGTTACACAATTGAAGTGGTGTAGCAGGTTGGGTCTAAAATCAGTCGGCTGAGGAACCCATGGTTTACTCTTATAGTGAAAAAAAACGTATCCGTAAGGATTTTGGCAAACGCCCACAGGTATTGGAAATTCCATACCTTCTATCAATACAATTAGATTCATTTAAGAAATTCATAGAATTGGATCCCGAAGGTCAGTACGGCCTTGAGTCGGCTTTCCGTTCAGTTTTTCCCATCAAGAGTTATTCTGGTAATTCAGAGCTCCAATATGTGTCTTACCGTTTAGGTGAGCCCGTATTTGATGTTAAAGAATGTCAGATCCGTGGTGTGACTTATTCCGCACCTCTACGCGTGAAATTAAGACTCGTATTATTTGATAAAGAAGCTGCCCCCGGTACAGTAAAAGATATAAAAGAACAAGAAGTGTACATGGGTGAAATTCCGTTAATGACGGAAAATGGGACCTTTGTTATCAATGGTACTGAGCGAGTTATTGTATCTCAGCTCCACCGTTCACCTGGTGTGTTCTTTGATCACGATAAAGGCAAAACGCATAGCTCGGGTAAAGTATTATACAACGCACGAGTTATCCCATACCGTGGTTCATGGTTAGACTTTGAGTTTGATCCAAAAGACAACTTGTTTGTGCGTATAGACCGTCGCAGAAAGTTACCTGCCACTATTATTCTTCGAGCCCTGGAAATGGGTACGGAAGAAATCCTTGATTTATTCTTCGATAAAGTCTCTGTTCGCGTTGCGGATGAAAACTTTATGATGGATGTTGTCGCTGATCGCCTCCGTGGTGAAACAGCGCAATTTGATATTGTCGATGCGAAAGGCAACGTCATCGTTGAAGAGGGGCGCAGAATTTCGGCCCGTCATACACGCGCTCTTGAAAAAGCAAAAGTGAAAGAGTTGCCAGTTCCGGCGGAATATCTCTTAGGCCGTGTAATCGCTTCAACCTATATTAACGAAGAAACCGGCGAAGTCATCGCAAACGCGAATGACGAAATCACGCTTGAAATATTAGACGCTTTGAAAGCGGCTGGAATTAAAGAGTTCCACACGCTTTACATCAACGAACTTGATCACGGTTCTTATATTTCAGATACTATCCGTATCGACCCTTCAAGCAATCGTTTAGAAGCTTTGGTTGAAATATATCGCATGATGCGTCCTGGTGAGCCACCTACGAAGGACGCTGCCGAAAACCTTTTCGATAACCTGTTCTTCTCTGAAGATCGCTATGATTTATCGGCTGTTGGTCGAATGAAGTTCAATCGTCGTTTAGGTCGCGAAGAATCAACAGGTTCAGGTACGCTTGATAAAGACGACATCGTTGCTGTTATGCAGCAGCTTATTACCATTCGTGATGGTAAAGACGAAGTAGACGATATTGACCATTTAGGTAACCGTCGCATTCGTTCAGTTGGTGAAATGGCTGAAAACCAGTTCCGTGTTGGTCTTGTGCGCGTTGAGCGCGCTGTTAAAGAGCGCTTGAGTTTAGGTGACCTTGATAATGTGATGCCGCAAGACTTAATTAACGCGAAGCCAATTTCTGCTGCAGTTAAGGAATTCTTCGGTTCAAGCCAATTGTCACAGTTTATGGATCAAAATAACCCATTGTCGGAAGTGACGCACAAGCGTCGTATTTCTGCTTTAGGTCCAGGTGGTTTGACTCGTGAACGCGCAGGCTTTGAAGTTCGAGACGTACACCCGACTCACTATGGTCGAGTATGTCCTATCGAAACACCGGAAGGTCCAAACATTGGTTTGATTAACTCACTTGCCAGTTTTGCTCGTACTAACGACTTTGGTTTCCTTGAAACGCCTTATCGTAAAATCGTTGATGGCGTGGTCACTGACGATATCGAATATTTGTCAGCCATCGAAGAAGGCCAATACGCTATCGCACAGGCAAACGTGTTGCTAGATGAGAACAACGGCTTAGTTGAAGATCTGATCCCGTGTCGATTACGTGGTGAAACGACGCTTGTTCAGCGTGAAGACATCACGTTCATGGATGTTTCACCTCAGCAAATCGTGTCTATCGCAGCCAGTATCATCCCGTTCTTGGAGCACGATGACGCGAACCGTGCATTGATGGGATCGAACATGCAACGTCAGGCTGTACCAACCCTTCGTGCGGACAAGCCGCTTGTTGGTACCGGTATGGAAAAAACGGTTGCTGTTGATTCAGGCGTAACAGTGGTAGCCAAGCGTGGTGGAACGGTCGATTACGTTGACGCAAGCCGTATCGTTGTCAAAGTGAATGATAATGAAATGGTTCCTGGCGAAGCTGGAATCGACATTTATAATTTGACGAAGTATACCCGTTCAAACCAAAACACTTGTATTAACCAGCGTCCTACTTGCAACGTGGGTGAGCCGGTTGTAGCAGGAGACGTACTGGCCGACGGTCCGTCTACTGACTTAGGCGAATTGGCACTTGGGCAGAATATGCGAATCGCATTCATGCCTTGGAATGGTTATAACTTTGAGGATTCAATCCTTATTTCTGAGCGCGTTGCTCAGGAAGACCGCTTTACTACAATTCACATTCAGGAATTAAGCTGTATTGCGCGCGATACCAAGCTTGGTCCAGAGGAAATCAGTGCTGATATTCCAAACGTAGGTGAGTCTGCGTTGAGCAAACTTGATGAGTCAGGTGTTGTTTATATTGGTGCTGAAGTAAAAGGCGGCGATATTCTAGTAGGTAAAGTGACACCGAAAGGTGAAACTCAGCTTACCCCTGAAGAGAAGCTTTTGAGAGCTATCTTCGGTGAAAAAGCATCGGACGTTAAAGATACGTCGTTACGTGTACCTAATAGTGTGTCTGGTACGGTTATTGATGTACAAGTATTTACTCGTGACGGTGTTGAAAAAGACAAGCGTGCACTTGAAATTGAAGAAATGCAGCTTCGTCAGGTGAAGAAAGATTTGGGTGACGAATTTAAGATACTGGCCGACGGTATTTTTGCTCGCGCACAAAATCTTCTGCTTAAATCGGGCATTGATCAAGCTAAGCTTGACAGCATGCCTCGCGAGAAGTGGTTTGACATTGCATTGAAAGATGAAGATGCGCAAACCGAACTTGACCAAGCAGCAGAGCAACACGCTGAAATCAAAAATGACTTTGACAAGAAGTTTGAAACCAAGCGTCGTAAAATCACCCAAGGTGATGACCTAGCGCCTGGTGTTCTTAAGATTGTTAAAGTTTACCTTGCAGTGAAACGCAGTATTCAGCCGGGTGATAAAATGGCTGGTCGTCATGGTAACAAAGGTGTTATTTCAACCATTCAGCCGGTTGAAGATATGCCTTATGATGCTGATGGCACACCAGTTGATATCGTACTTAACCCGCTAGGTGTACCCTCGCGAATGAACATCGGTCAGATCCTGGAGACACATCTGGGGATGGCTGCACATGGTCTTGGTGTGAAAATTGATCGCATGATCAAAGAGCAGCAAGAAGTAGCGAAGTTGCGTGAATTCCTTAAAGAGGTTTACAGCTTGGGCGAGTCTCATCAGGAAGTGGATTTAGATACTTTCTCTGACGATGAAATTAAGCGTTTGGCTGAGAACTTGCGTAAAGGAGTTCCTGTCGCTACACCAGTGTTTGATGGTGCTCGCGAAGAAGAAATAAAACAAATGCTTAAATTGGCAGACATTCCAGAGTCTGGCCAAATCACCCTGTTCGACGGTCGTACCGGTCGTGCATTTGAGCGTCCTGTAACCGTTGGTTATATGTACATGCTCAAACTCAACCACTTAGTGGATGACAAAATGCACGCACGCTCTACTGGCTCTTACAGCTTGGTAACTCAGCAACCGCTTGGTGGTAAAGCACAATTTGGTGGTCAGCGCTTTGGTGAGATGGAAGTGTGGGCACTAGAAGCATATGGTGCTGCTTATACCTTGCAAGAAATGCTTACTGTGAAGTCAGACGATGTGAACGGCCGAACTAAGATGTATAAGAACATCGTAGACGGCGACCACAGAATGGAACCTGGCATGCCAGAATCCTTCAACGTATTGTTGAAAGAAATCCGTTCATTGGGTATCAACATCGAGCTTGAAGAGCAATAAGCAGCTTTCGCAAAACGTGAAAGCGAGCAAATAGACAGGTTGGCCCAGTGTCTTGCAAATAAGCACTGGGTCGTGAAAAAAACTCCGTTGGGAGAGAATAGTGAAAGACTTATTAAAGTTTATTAAACAGCAAAACAAGACCGAGGAATTTGATAATATCAAAATCGGTCTTGCTTCACCGGACATGATCCGTTCATGGTCTTTTGGTGAAGTGAAAAAACCTGAAACCATTAACTACCGTACGTTTAAACCTGAGCGTGACGGTCTTTTTTGTGCGCGTATTTTCGGTCCGGTAAAAGACTACGAGTGTTTGTGCGGCAAGTACAAGCGTTTAAAGCACCGTGGTGTTATCTGTGAAAAATGTGGCGTTGAAGTTACTTTAACTAAAGTGCGTCGTGAGCGCATGGGTCATATTGAGCTTGCAAGTCCGGTAGCTCATATCTGGTTCTTAAAATCGCTACCTTCTCGTATCGGTTTGATGCTAGATATGACCTTGCGTGATATCGAGCGCGTGTTGTATTTTGAAAGTTACGTTGTCACAGAACCGGGTATGACTGATTTAGTCGCCGGTCAGCTTCTTAATGAAGAAGAGTATCTTGATTCTCTAGAAGAGCACGGAGATGACTTCGAAGCGAAGATGGGCGCAGAAGCTGTATTTGAATTACTCAAAGAGCTAGACGTTGATTCTGACGTTGCTGCCATGCGCGAAGAATTACCAAGCGTGACATCTGAAACTAAGCGTAAGAAAATTACCAAGCGTCTGAAGTTGCTTGAATCTTTTCAGCAGTCTGGTAACAAGCCAGAATGGATGATTCTGACTGTACTTCCGGTATTACCACCTGAATTACGTCCTTTAGTACCTCTAGATGGCGGTCGTTTTGCAACGTCCGATCTAAACGATTTGTATCGCCGTGTAATTAACCGTAATAACCGTTTGAAGCGTTTACTTGATCTTGCTGCACCTGACATCATCGTGCGCAACGAAAAGCGTATGCTTCAGGAAGCGGTAGATGCATTGTTAGATAATGGTCGTCGTGGTCGTGCTATCACTGGCTCGAACAAACGTCCTTTGAAATCTCTTGCTGATATGATTAAAGGTAAGCAGGGTCGTTTCCGTCAGAACCTGTTAGGTAAGCGTGTAGACTACTCAGGCCGTTCAGTAATTACGGTTGGACCTACGTTACGTTTGCATCAGTGTGGTCTTCCCAAGAAGATGGCACTTGAGCTATTTAAACCTTTTATTTATGGCAAGTTAGAAGGTCGTGGCCTTGCTACTACCATCAAGGCAGCCAAGAAGCTAGTTGAGCGCGAAGCGCCTGAAGTATGGGACGTTCTCGATGAAGTTATTCGTGAGCATCCAGTGTTACTTAACCGTGCACCAACGCTTCACCGATTAGGTATTCAAGCCTTTGAACCTACCCTGATTGAAGGTAAAGCAATTCAGTTACATCCTCTAGTGTGTGCAGCGTACAATGCTGACTTCGATGGTGACCAAATGGCGGTACACGTACCGTTAACTATCGAAGCGCAGCTAGAAGCGCGTGCACTGATGATGTCAACAAACAATATCTTGTCACCGGCGAATGGTGAACCAATCATCGTACCTTCACAGGACGTTGTATTAGGTTTGTATTACCTCACTCGTGAAAGAGTAAACGGTAAAGGTGAGGGCATGGTATTTACCAGCCCGAATGAAGCTGAAAAAGCTTACCGTACCGATACTGCCGAGCTTCATGCACGTGTAAAAGTGCGTATCACAGAATACGAAGTGAATGAAGCGGGTGAAAAAGTTGAAAAGACTTCAATTATTGATACAACTGTCGGTCGTGCAATCTTCTCATTGATTTTGCCGAAGGGCTTGCCTTTTGAGCTGATCAATCAGGCGATGGGTAAAAAGCAAATCTCAAGACTACTCAATGAATGCTATCGTACACTTGGTTTGAAAGACACCGTTATTGCGGCTGACCAAATCATGTACACCGGTTTCCACTACGCAATGATTGCGGGTGCATCGGTGGGTATCGACGACATGGTTATTCCTGAGAAGAAAAAGCAGCTTGTTGAAGATGCAGAAGCTGAAGTTATCGAAATCCAGGAGCAGTTCCAGTCTGGTCTTGTTACCGCTGGTGAGCGCTACAATAAAGTTATCGATATTTGGTCTACAGCTAACGACAAAGTCGCTAAAGCGATGATGGAAAACCTACAGACTGAAACGGTGATTAACCGTGACGGTGAAGAAGAAGAGCAACAATCATTTAACTCGGTTTATATGATGGCTGACTCAGGCGCTCGTGGTAGCCCGGCTCAGATTCGTCAGTTAGCAGGTATGCGCGGATTGATGGCTAAACCAGATGGTTCAATCATTGAAACACCAATTACCGCTAACTTCCGTGAAGGTCTAAACGTACTACAGTACTTTATTTCAACTCACGGTGCGCGAAAAGGTTTGGCAGACACCGCACTTAAGACGGCTAACTCAGGTTATCTGACTCGTCGCTTGGTAGACGTTGCACAAGATTTAGTGATCACTAACGACGACTGCGGTACTTACGAAGGCGTTAAAATGACACCGTTAATTGAAGGTGGTGACGTTGTTGAGCCATTGCGTGAACGTGTACTAGGTCGAGTAGTGGCTGAAGATATTATTAAGCCGGGTACGAAAGGCGAAGTGCTTGTTGAGCGTAACGTGCTGCTTGATGAGCAGTTAGTTGACATGCTTGAAGCTAACTCAGTTGACGTGGTTATGGTGCGTTCAGTTATCACTTGTGATAACGACTATGGCGTATGTGCGAAGTGTTACGGACGTGACCTTGCTCGCGGACACATGGTTGGTTCTGGTGAATCAGTAGGTGTTATCGCAGCTCAATCAATTGGTGAGCCGGGTACCCAGCTTACCATGCGTACCTTCCACATTGGTGGTGCAGCATCGCGTGCTTCTGCTGAGAACAGCGTTCAGGTGAAAACTGCCGGTACCTTGAAACTTCACAATGCCAAGCACGTTCGAAATGCCGACGGTAACCTGGTAATTGTTTCTCGTTCTACAGAGCTTACGGTTATTGATGACCAAGGCCGTGAGAAAGAACGTTATAAAGTACCTTATGGTGCAACGCTTTCAGTTGACAATGGCGCGGCAATCAATGCTGGCGATATCGTTGCTACGTGGGATCCGCATAGCCACCCAATTGTTACTGAGCGCGCATCAAAGATTACCTTTGCAGATGTTGATGATACCAACACTGAAATGCAGCAAGATGAGCTTACTGGCTTAACGCGTATCGTGGTTAAAGATTTGAGTAAGGCTAATGCAAAAGAGCCTAAACTAATTCTTGAAGGCGAAAACGGTGCATTACAGGAAATCCGCTTACCGAGCTTTACCACCATTGAAGCGACAGATGGCAAGATGGCTGTTGAAGGTGACGTATTGGCGAGAATTCCACAGGAAAGCTCGAAGACCCGTGATATCACCGGTGGTCTTCCGCGTGTTGCTGACTTGTTTGAAGCGCGTAAGCCAAAAGAGCCTGCTATTCTTGCAGAAATCTCAGGTACCATTGGTTTTGGTAAAGAAACCAAAGGCAAGAAGCGTTTAACTATCACACCAAAAGACGCAGATGCAGCGCGTTTAGTTGACTTAAATGCGAACGGTCAATACGAAGAGATGATCCCTAAATGGCGTCAGCTCAACGTGTTTGAAGGTGAAAGCGTTGAGAAAGGTGAGGTAATTTCAGACGGTCCAGAGTCGCCACATGACATTTTGCGTTTACGCGGAGTCAGTGCGGTTTCAAACTACATAGTTAACGAAGTACAGGAAGTTTACCGCTTACAGGGTGTAAAAATTAACGATAAGCACATCGAAGTAGTGATCCGTCAGATGCTGCGCAAGTGCCTCATCTTGAACGCGGGTGATACTCGATTCCTGGAAGGAGAGCAGGTAGAAGTATCGCAGGTTAAGATCGCTAATCGTGAACTTGAGAAACAAGGTAAGATCCCTGCAACTTACGAAATTCAGTTGCTAGGTATCACTAAAGCCTCACTTTCAACCGAGTCGTTCATCTCTGCCGCGTCGTTCCAAGAAACTACGCGAGTACTTACCGAAGCAGCCGTGCAAGGTAAGGAAGATGATTTACGTGGCTTGAAAGAAAACGTTATCGTTGGTCGATTGATTCCGGCAGGTACAGGCTTTGCTTATCATCAAAAACGTGCTGAGCGCAAACTTGCTGAACTGCATGAAGAGTTATCAGTATCGGCAGATGAAGCGCAGGCGCAACTTGCTGAAGCACTAAATGCTGACAATGACGATGATTCTGAATAAGCGTTAGCGCTAGTTTTAGATGAATAAAAACCCGCCAGCTGGCGGGTTTTTTATTTGCCTAGCGAAGCTGGCAAACCCAGCAGGACAACAGATGCCTGCGTCACCCTGATTGAGGGGAAGACAATCCGAATCGCAAGGGCGTCACTGGCTAACGGTGTGGTCTGAAGGAAGCGATAGGAAGTAGACGGTACACAACGCAAGTGAACCTGATTCGGCACTATTGAGGGATACGCGTGCGAAATAGCGCAACGTCCAATACTCAATCAGCTCAATAGTGTGACTGAGGGTGGCATTGTCTACAGGGAGCCAGTGCAGTAACTGGGGAAGCCTGACACCTAAACTTACTGTAGGTAAGTGGCTGTTGGTCAAGAGGAAACTCAAGGCATGAGTCGGTGCGAGGTGGCAGATGAGCCCGTAGTAGTGAGTAAAATCAGGCCTGTGAAAGCCAGTAATGGTGTGGAGGATAAAACTGGATTGACCATCAGCATGAGGTTTGATGGGGTAGATGTTGGTCAAAAGCCTCATTTACTGCGAAGGGGTGAAGTACATGAAAGTGGTCTGTGAAACAGACAATTGACGTCAAGAGGATCACAAGCCTGCGTAGCCGCAGGGACATCTTATCACTGATAATTTGGGAGCAAGTTAACTGGAGATAAGTGTCGATCACGCGGTCATACATAAACGTTGGAGTAGATTGGAACGCAGATGTTCCTAGCACGCTCAAGCAGTATGTCTTAGCTCTCTTAATGATTAGTGACTGTCGAGCAGACAATGAATAAGGTGAGGGATGAGGGTACACTACAGTCTTTACGGTCGATTGCTAAGCAAGTCATTGTTGCATGAGGCTTATAAACAAGTGGCAAGGCGCAAAGGTGCGGCCGGAATAGATGGGCAGAGCCTGCGTGATTTTGCACAAGATGTAGAAGGTAATCTCAATCGCTTACTTCTCGAACTTCAAGGAAAACGCTATCAAGCACAGCCGGTTAGACGGGTAGAAATTCCCAAAGACGATGGCGGGGTAAGATTATTGGGTATTCCCTGTGTTCGAGACCGAATAGTCCAACAAGCCCTGATGATGTTGTTGCAACCGATATTCGAGGAAGACTTTCACCCGAGCAGCTATGGGTATCGTCCACGTCGAAGTTGCCATGACGCGATAAACAAGGCGACGGTGTTCATGCGTGACTATGGTCGTTGTTGGGTCGTGGACATGGACTTATCGAAGTGCTTCGACACGCTTAATCACGACTTGATTATTCAAGGTGTGAGAAAGCGCATCACAGATGGCAGTGTATTGGCACTTATCAGGCAATTCTTGCAAAGCGGTGTAATGGTAGGTGATGGATTAGAAGCGACCTTAAGTGGCTCGCCGCAAGGGGGCGTCATCAGTCCATTGCTGGCGAATATTTACTTGGACGCATTTGACCAGGAAATGGAGCGCAGGGGGCACCGAATAGTGCGTTATGCGGATGACATTCTTATCTTATGTACAAGTAAAGCGGGTGCAGAGAATGCACTGAATATCGCCGTGCACTACCTTGAAAAGACACTCAAATTGACGGTCAATACGACCAAAACGCATATCGTACATAGTGACGATGGCGTGAAATTCTTAGGCGTGGAAATTGGGTCAAGGTACACATTTATCCAAACTAAGAAGGTTAAGGCCTTCAAACAACGAGTGAAACAGCTCACTAGACGCAACACAGGAAAACCGTTGTTAGAGATAATTAAACAGTTGAATCCGGTGTTACGTGGGTTTGAAAACTACTTTAAGATAGCGAACTGTAAGCGAGTCTTAAAAGACTTGAGTGCTTGGATAAGAAGGCGGCTTCGCGCCATTCAACTGACACTCTACAAAAAGCCGAGTCGTCTTCACAGGCGGCTACGACAATTTGGGATAACAGGTAAGCTAACCTTCATCAAAATGAACTCATGGCGCAATTCAAATTGCCCTATGGCGACAATGGCGATGAGGAACAGCTGGTTCGAGGAGATTGGGTTATATGATTTACCCAGTTGCTTTACTCGGTAGTTTATTAGAGTTTACACTCTACAATCATGTACAGGAGCCGTATACGAGGTCCGTACGTACGGTTCTGTGAGAGGGATGAGACGGTAACGTCTCACCCTACTCGATTATGAAGAAAATGAGGTCTTGCTAATCCTTACAGTACCAAATCGTTGTCACCTTCCTCTATTTTACTCTCATCGTGCATCGACATTGCAATACCGAAAGTAAGAATACCTACTCGCCCCATAAACATTAAAATAATGATGACCAATTTACCTAAATCACTTAGTTCACCAGTAAGACCCATGCTCAGCCCAACGGTCCCTAATGCAGAAAACACTTCAAAGAGCACGATTTCCAGCGGTGCAGATTCAACCAGGAGAAGCACAAAACTTGCTACTGCTAGCACTAAAAAATAATAGGTAAAACTGGCAGTAGCGAGCTGAAGTTTATCAAGGGGAAGAATACGCTTAGATAGTCTAATTTTGTCTCGTCCTTTAAGCGTACTTTTTACAAGGCCTCCAAGTGCAGCAAAGGTTGTAGATTTTAAACCACCCCCTGTGCCAGATGGAGAAGCGCCAAACAGCATGAAAAAATACAACAGTAAAATTGCAGCAGAGGTAAGCTCACCAATAGGAATAGTGTTAAATCCAACTGTTGTGGTCGCAGTCATGACTTGAAAGAATGCCGCCTGAACTCTCGTAGCGGGGTCCAAATTTTGAATGGAGGGTTCAATAATGGTTAAAACTAAAGTGCCAATTACAAGAAAAAGTAAGGTCGTACGGACAATTATTTTTGAAGTAAAATGAAGATAATCACGCTGTCCTCTAATCTTTTCCCAAACATCTACCATTACAATAAAGCCTATTGCTCCTAAAATAGAAAGCGCTGAAATGATAACATTTATTCCAGTGTGGTCAGCATAGGATTCAAAAGAGTTCGAAAATAAACTAAAACCAGCGGTGCAAAACGCTGATATTGAATGAAAAATAGCTATCCATAGCGCATTGTCTAATCCGTCTTGATAAAAAAAGGCAAACAACACTGCTGCACCAATAGCTTCACAAATAAAGGTAAATACAATAACCCTTTTAATAAAATGGGCAATCTTAAAATCTTCTGGAAGCGCAAAAGCTTTTTCGCTCACCTTCAATGATTTACGAAACGCCTTATGTCTTAACGAAAGTAAGATAAACGACCCGAAAGTCATGTAGCCAATTCCACCTAACTGGATAAGCCCTAAAATGACAAGCTGACCAAAAAACGTATAACTTGAGCCCGGATCAACTGTTACTAATCCAGTGGTAGATACAGCAGAAGCAGCAATAAATAGATTATCTAATGCGCCAATAGCATCTACTTGTGATAAGGGAAGTGATAAAAGAGCCCAGCCTACTATCATGTAAAACAAATAGCCTTGTATGAGTAGAGCGGTAGGAGAGATCCCTTTGATGTAATCCTGGAATTGTTTCAAAAATGTTCCTAAAGTTGAAATCATATAAATTAAAGGATTAAACTATCACTCAAGCATATATTAAGTAAAATGAATTTTAAAAAAGTATAGAGTACAAGGCTTCCTCCCATTTTTGCCTCTATTTTTGAAAAAGGATGTTGCCTTCTTCAGCTTACCGATTTAAGTGCAAACAAATGCATGATGTTTTATCCTGAGGTTAAACCACTGCATAGGTAAGGGTAGATGTCAGAAGATAATTTGAATAAAACGCGCCGACGACTGATAACAGGCCTTGCAGGAGGTTTAGGTTTCACTCTTAGCAACTTATCCCACACAGGTCCCATAAGTATCGACGCAGTTAAAACGCTAAATCAGCATAACAGTTTCAAGTTATGGAAAGTGGGATTAATCGGTTGTGGATGGTATGGAAATAGCGACCTCTTTAAGCTAATACAAGTTGCTAACGTAGAAGTTGTCGCACTTTGTGATGTGGACCAAAAGCATCTGGACAAAGCCGCAGCGTTAGTCAGCCAGCGACAAAAAAGTAAAAACATACCGGAGAAATTTTCTAATTACCAAACGATGCTGGCTAACACAAACTTAGACATCGTAATTATTGGAACGCCCGATCACTGGCACGCTCTGCAGTGCATAGACGCCCTTAAGGCAGGGGCACATGTTTATTTGCAAAAACCCATAAGTGTTGATGTGATTGAGGGCGAGGCTTTAGTTGCGGCAGCGAAAAAATATGGAAAAGTCATCCAGGTTGGTCTACAGCGCAGATTCACCCCTCATATCCTAAATGCAAAAGCACAGGTTCTCGAAAAAGGTCTACTTGGTGATGTACATCACGTCGATATGTGGTGTTATTACCATATGCGTGCAAATCGCCATCCTGGCCCTAAGCCTATCCCCGATTATTTTGATTATGAGGCATGGACTGGGCCTGCGCCCATGCGCGAATACGATGGTTTGCCTCATAGGATGTGGTGGCGGGGATTTATGGAATATAGCAACGGTATTTTGGGCGATATGTGCGTACATATGTATGATACCGTGCGCTGGTTATTGGATTTAGGGTGGCCCAAGCAGGTTTCGTCTCAGGGCGGGATCTATGTTCAAACACAGAGCAAAGCCAATACCAGCGATACACAAAGCGCTGTATTTGAGCATGACAAGCTAAACTGCGTTTGGCAGCATCGAAGCTGGGGGACCTCGCCTAATCCTGAATACCCCTGGGCCTTTGCGCTTCATGGCAGCAAAGGAAGCTTGATAGCAAGCACTATGAAAGCTGAATTTATTCCAAACGATAAAGACACTAAGCCCATGCGTTTTGAGGTGGTGTACGAAAAAAACAAATACCCCATGGATTTAGTTGAAGAGGACATAGAACATAATGCCGCGCCAGCAACACGCTTACAAATGCTTGATTTTATTCATGCTATTGAAACAGGTCGTGAGCCCGTCGCCGATATTGAGCAATCCCATATATCAACCGCCAGTTGTATTCTAGCAAATCTTGCAATGGAGCTTGGACGCCCCCTACGTTACGACCCCAACACACGCACTGTAATAGATGACAAAGAAGCAACCGTATTATTGGCTCGAGAGTATCGAGAAGGTTATGTGCATCCACAACCCGATACTATTTGATTTTTAACATATTTTTATTACACAAAGTAATCGTCGTTACTTCATTCGCTTTACCAAGTGCATTGATATCGTTGTTAAACGCTGCAAGCGCTTGAGAAAGTGTCGCTAACAAACCTGGATGAAGATCCGCCTGATTATCGTGCGTATCCCAGCCCCCTAAACCGACAAAATAAACCTGTCTGGATTGACCAAGAACGGCTTGAACTGAAATCATATCCGCTAGTATTTTAAGCTGAGCGCCGAGCGCGTTTTCATCTCGATAAGGCACATTCCTGACGGGCATGCTTGCTAATGCGCGCTTTATAAAATTTCAACGTGAATCCATATGATTATCCTCAAACTCAAGGGCTCGGCATAATGCAAACGGTCTATCTTTGTATGGCAAATTGGGGCGATGTAAAAATCAGCATAAGCAATTCACCTGCCTGCTCTTGGCGGCTCATTTCTGCTAACTGTTCATGATAATTTGTCAGAATGTGTTGCATGTCATCGTCCATATGGCCTTGCAAAAATGCGTAGTTCGCATACTCCAGGAAGCTGGCTATGGTTTGTTCATTTTACTCTTCAAGGAGATCAGCATATTGTGCAGCACTGATACCGAGTCTTTCTCTTAAGCTTCTCGCGCCGCTAAACGGCATCTCTTATTGGCTCTAAAACACTCAGTTTGCTTGACATTAGTGCTTTTGATCTATAACATCTCGCGACCCTAATTTTGGGATATCTGTTAGGCGCTGATAAATCGATAAGGCGTAAGTGTAAAAACTTCCTCGTTATGGATGGCTACAACTGAGTAGCTGCAATGCTTGAAGCAGAATTTAATTACAGATTGTGTTAGTGGTAACTTGGTCCGCTGGGCAGTGTGTATTGGTACCTGAATATTCAATCAGAATAGTTTTGGGTTTTAATGTATTAATCAGGAGCTAGTTAATGGCAACAGTTAACCAGTTAGTGCGTAAGCCTCGTAGAAAGCCGGTCGAGAAATCGAACGTTGCTGCACTACAAGCTTGCCCACAACGTCGTGGTGTTTGTACACGTGTGTACACAACCACTCCAAAGAAGCCGAACTCTGCACTACGTAAAGTATGTCGTGTTCGCTTAACCAACGGATTCGAAGTATCTTCGTACATCGGTGGTGAAGGTCATAACCTACAAGAGCACAGTGTTGTTCTTATTCGCGGTGGTCGTGTTAAAGACCTACCAGGTGTTCGTTATCATACAGTTCGCGGTACATTAGACTGCGCTGGTGTAAGCGATCGTAAGCAAGCCCGTTCTAAGTACGGCGCGAAAAGGCCTAAGTCTTAACGGTTCTCCGTTAGTAAGGCCAAACTGTAAATTTGAGTTTTGGGTTATCCCTGAATTCCACGGAGAATTAAGATGCCAAGAAGAAGAGTCGTAGGTCAACGTAAAATCCTACCCGATCCTAAGTTCGGATCAGAATTACTTGCAAAATTTATGAACGTCGTCATGTTAGATGGCAAAAAGTCAACCGCTGAAAAAATCGTTTATGGTGCGCTTGATATTGTTGCTGAAAAAACTGGCAAGGCACAGCTAGAAGTATTTGAAGATGCATTGGATAACATCCGTCCAACGGTCGAGGTTAAATCTCGTCGTGTTGGTGGTTCTACTTACCAAGTACCAGTAGAAGTTCGTCCAGTTCGTCGCAATGCACTAGGTATGCGTTGGATGGTAGAAGCGGCACGTAAACGTGGTGAAAAATCAATGGCGGCCAGACTTGCTGCAGAGATGATTGACGCGCAAGACAACAAAGGTAGTGCGGTTAAGAAACGTGAAGACGTTCACCGCATGGCTGAAGCTAACAAGGCTTTTGCTCACTACCGCTGGTAATGGCAGCAAACCTGCGCATAAAAGCACAGGTTTGTTTGGAATATGAGCTATTTAAAATCTATAAAACGCCCATATTTCTGCTGTCATATTCATGTAACAGTCTGTCTGTAAAAGACAGGCTGTTTTTCAATTAACAAGCTTACAAAAGGGATATGAATGCCTCGCAAAACGCCCATACAACGTTATCGTAACATTGGTATTGTTGCGCACGTCGATGCCGGCAAAACCACCACAACAGAACGCGTTCTGTTTTATACGGGGATCTCACACAAAATAGGTGAGGTGCACGATGGTGCCGCAACGATGGATTGGATGGAGCAAGAGCAAGAGCGCGGGATCACTATTACCTCTGCTGCAACTACCTGTTTCTGGCAGGGTATGGATCAGCAGTTTGAACAACATCGAATTAATATTATCGACACCCCGGGACACGTGGACTTCACTATTGAAGTTGAGCGCTCACTGCGCGTGCTAGACGGTGCAGTTGTGGTTTTTTGTGGTTCCTCGGGTGTAGAACCTCAGTCTGAGACGGTATGGCGCCAGGCTGATAAGTATCAAGTGCCGCGCATGGTGTTTGTCAACAAAATGGACCGTGCGGGCGCAGATTTTGAGCGTGTAGTAGGGCAAATACGTAAACGCTTGGGCGCAAACTGTGTGCCGATCCAAATCAATATAGGCAGTGAAGAAAATTTCACTGGTGTAATTGATTTAATCAAAATGAAATACATAAACTGGAATGAAGAAGACAAAGGCACCACCTTTAAATATGAAGACATTCCAGCTGACTACGTCGCAAAAGCTGAAAAGTACCGCATGGAAATGATAGAAGCGGCAGCTGAGGCGAACGACGATTTAATGGAAAAATACCTGGGTGGAGAAGAGTTAAGCGAAGCAGAGATTAAACAAGGCTTGCGTATTCGTACCCTTAATAACGAAATTGTGTTGGCTACTTGTGGGTCTGCCTTTAAAAATAAAGGTGTTCAGGCAGTGCTTGACGCAGTTGTAGAGTATTTACCCTCACCAACGGAAGTAAAGGCCATTACTGGCATTTTAGATGACGGCAAAGAAACGGAAGCAGAGCGACATTCTGACGACGATGAACCGTTTTCTGCCTTGGCCTTTAAAATTGCTACCGACCCATTTGTGGGCACACTGACTTTCTTCCGTGTTTACTCAGGGGTTATTAAGACTGGAGATGCGGTCTATAACCCGGTAAAAGGCAAAAAAGAGCGCATTGGTCGAATTGTGCAGATGCATGCAAATGATCGCGCCGAATTAAAAGAAGTTCGCGCTGGCGATATTGCCGCAGCCATTGGTTTAAAAGATGTGACAACCGGTGATACACTTTGTGATTTAAATAATGTGATCACGCTGGAGAAAATGGACTTCCCCGACCCGGTTATCTCAATTGCGGTAGAGCCAAAGTCGCAAGCTGATCAAGAAAAAATGGCAATTGCACTTAACAAACTTGCTGCTGAGGATCCGTCTTTTAGAGTAAAAACGGATGAAGAATCGGGTCAAACGATTATTTCAGGCATGGGTGAATTGCACCTTGATATTATTGTAGACCGAATGAAGCGAGAGTTTAGTGTTGAGTGTAATGTGGGCAAACCGCAAGTAGCTTATCGAGAAACCATTCGCAAGAAAGTAGAAGTTGAAGGTAAATTTATTCGTCAATCGGGCGGGCGCGGCCAATTTGGTCATGTCTGGCTGAAAATAGAGCCGCTTGAAGAAGGTGGCGGTTACGAATTTGTGAATGAAATTGTAGGCGGCGTTGTACCAAAAGAGTATATTCCAGCCGTCGACAAGGGTATTCAAGAACAGCTTCAAAATGGTGTAGTAGCGGGTTATCCTGTACTTGATGTTAAAGTGACTTTATTTGATGGCTCGTACCATGATGTTGACTCCTCTGAAATGGCCTTTAAAATTGCCGGTTCAATGGGATTCAAAAAAGGGGCGGCAGAAGCCAACCCAGTGTTGCTTGAGCCTATGATGAAGGTAGAAGTAACGACTCCTGAGGAATGGATGGGAGATGTAGTAGGTGATCTCAACCGTCGCAGGGGAATGATAGAAGGAATGGAAGAGGGCGTAGCGGGCATTAAGATAGTGCGTGCTAAAGTTCCGCTTTCTGAAATGTTTGGCTATGCCACCGATTTGCGTTCACAAACGCAAGGACGTGCGTCATATTCAATGGAATTTCACAACTATGCTGAAGCGCCAAATAATGTAGCAAAAGCCATTATTGATTCGCGCATGTAATTCAGTTGATTTAAATTTTTGATTCGGTCCGGTCTAATGTTGGAACGGGCGTTAAACTTAGGAAATAAGAGCAATGGCAAAAGAAAAGTTTGAACGTACGAAACCGCACGTGAACGTAGGTACAATCGGCCACGTTGACCACGGTAAAACGACGTTAACCGCGGCAATCACTACAGTACTAGCAAAGACTTACGGTGGTTCTGCCCAGGCATTCGACCAAATTGATAACGCACCAGAAGAGCGTGAGCGTGGTATCACTATCGCGACGTCTCACGTTGAGTACGACACACCTGCGCGCCACTACGCACACGTAGACTGTCCTGGACACGCTGACTATGTTAAAAACATGATCACCGGTGCAGCCCAGATGGACGGCGCTATCTTGGTTGTTGCGGCAACAGATGGCCCGATGCCACAAACGCGTGAGCACATCTTGTTAGGTCGTCAGGTT